>NZ_CZPX01000005.1:0-1390721 GCF_001457875.1 Actinomyces ihuae | reverse complement strand
GGGTTACCGGTCATTAGGTGTGTCTATAGATTGTGTTTTTGTTTGGTTTGGTGGGTGAAAGTCTGGTTTGGTTAGCTTTTTTAGCTATAGATTTAATGGTTGTTGTGTTTTCTTGAGTTTGTGTTAAGGGGTGTTTTGGTTGCCTTGGCTTATGCCAAAGCAACTACCGGTTCGTTCATGCCCGTCTTGTAAGGGGTGGCGGGTAAAGAAAAATGGTGTCACCTCGGCTGGCGCACCTAGGTACAGGTGTCTTGATTGCGGGGCGTGTCATACCAAACACAGACCGCAGGCAAGGGCTGGCAACACGTATGAAGCGTTTGTTTCCTACCTGTTAGGTAAACACGCTCACAGTGAGCTCGATCGCGGTAGTGATCGCAGTGTTCGACGCAACTTCACGTGGTGTTGGAACCCGCTAGTGCCTACTCCACCGGTCAGTGGTGAAGTATGTGATCAAGTCTTCATCGACGGGACGTATCTAAATGGTGGGTGGGTAGTCTTAATCGCTTGTACCACTACTAACGTATTGAACTGGCAAGTATGCGCTAAAGAAACCACAGCTGCCTACCAAGCCCTCCTAGCCCCGATAGCCCCACCTCTAATGGTGGTAACAGACGGGGCAAAAGGTGGTGAGCGTGCCATTAACAGTTTGCGGCCCACCACTAAGATTCAACGTTGCCTAGTCCATGTACACCGCAATAACATCACTGACCTGACTCGCAAGCCTAAAACTACTGCCGGCCAGGACCTCATGTACTTATCACGACAATTAACCCGCATCACCAATACCGAACAGGCCGCTAACTGGCTTACCACTCTGGCTGCGTTTTACAACCAATACGACCAATACCTAAAACAACGTACCTTCGCTAAAGACCTACCCCAAGCCCTTAGAAAGCCTGGGCATAAATGGTGGTACACCCACGAACGTGACCGCCGCGTGTACTTCCGTCTCCAACGCCTAGCCAGAAAAGACCAACTATTTGCCTACCTGACCAACCCCACGCCAGCCCAAAACACTTCGACCTACAAGCCCCATGGGAAGACGGCCTATCAATCAGAAAAGGCTGGGCAGGCAAATACAAACCCTAAAACAACACGACACGCCACCAATAGACACACAAATTGTCCGGTAACCCTTCATTTTGATACAAAGTGAGCGTCCTATTTTTGTGTTGCGCGGAGGGGCGGTTTGGCTTGTCAGCGCAGGTTTGTGGATTTTACTCGCTTGTCTATATGCGTCTGCGGGGGTCGCCGAGGTGATGCGCCTGAGGCTGATTTCAGCTAGTGGGTGCGTGCCTGGGAGTAGCCGCTAAAAAGTGTTGCTGGCGCTAAAAGGTTTGTATAGTGAACAGACTTCTTAGATCCTTTTTCTATTTTCTACTGGTAATCATGCGCGAGATCCGAGGCGTAGAGCATTATAGCTTCCCCAGCTTGGCGGATGGCTTGGCGTATATGTTCGCGTTTGAGGTCCAGTGAGCGTAGCTGGCCGTCTACTTCTGCGAGAGCTTCGATACGGCGGTATTGGGAACCGTGTCTTTCAGCGTAATCTGCATAGCCACCGTCCCCAACGAGGCAACCGCGCCATCCTCGCTTTTCAGTCGTTTCGATATCCGATTCATGGACTTTCCTATCTAAAGGATCTTGATAGATTTAGCGACTTTATCCAGATTTGCCTGGTTCTCTTTTTCGAACATGGCAGCAATGGAAACCACCGTATTGTCGTCAATCTTTATAAACCAGGCACGGCTCGTCAGGTTTTGATCACTAATCGTGAAGTCCAGGGTACGCACGTCATGTCCCTGCATTTTGATGTTTTCCACCCGACCTGGCTGTAGGTTGTACTCAAACCCGGTCGCTTGGGAAACGAACGTACCTTCTGCCTGTGGAATCTCAGTTACGTTAGGATCCTGATTACCGACCACATAGTTATACAGGTTTTTTGAAGCGTGGATATTGCTCCAGTTAAAGAATTCTCCTTCCGTATTGTCATAATCCTTTGGATAGGCAAACTCAACCTTGCCAGCAACTGTGTCAGTCATCCAGCCGTCGGGTACTTCCGGCGCTGCCTCTCCACCACCGGCGCAACCGGCCAGAGAAACTGCACAGACCGCAAACATGGCCCAAATCGCTTTGTGCTTCATTACACCCCTTTCTATCAACACCGACGATACACCACTACGTGAGTGTTACCACTGGTTTAGTGGACACCCAATTGGTACGGATGTTGTGTCCGTAGGAGAGGATGTTCATTGTGAGTCAGCAACGTAAGGGGGTTACACCGGAGTACCGGCGCGAGGCCGCGTATCTAGTGATTGAGTCCCAGCGCCCGATTGCTCATGTGGCGAGGGAAATTGGTGTCGCTCCTGGGCTTTTGGGCAAGTGGGTCAAAATGAGAGGGAGTGCCGAGGTGCCTGCGATGGGATGAGCGGGGCGGATCTTCGGGCTGAGAATGCTCGTCTGCGTCGTGAGTTGGCAGAGGCCAGGATGGACAACGAGTTTTTGCCAAAAGCGATACCCTTCTTCGCTGCGAAGCAACGCGAACGAAAAAGTTCGAACTAATGTGGCAGGAGAAGGCGAATTAAAGTTTCAAGCGTATGGCACGCCTGTTGAGGGTGTCTCGGTCCGGATACTACAAATGGGCTGGCAATCAGCAACTATTACAAGGAAGAACAACGGTTGATTTTTGCGTATTCTCCGAGCCGTGCGAGCGGTTCGGTGGCTGAGAAAGGGATGCAATCCGCGGCGGCGCAACGCTACATTGCTTTTCACGAGGCTGGCAAGGCTCAATGGCAGGGAATTCTTGATGAGGCTAAGCAGCCTTCGAGTGGTGTGTCTGGGATTCCTGGGGCTGTGGGTGGTGTGTCGAAGGTGTCGAGTGATCCGAAGGATGTTTTTGCGAAGTATGCGGATCGTCTGGAGGGCCTGACGGATGCTTTGAATGATTCCCAGAAGGCGACTTTGGGCATGATGTATAAGCTCGCTTCGAAGAAGGGAGGCGAGGACTCTATGCAGAAGGTTGAGGAGAAACTCGGTATTGACCTCGGTTCGAAAGCGGGTCTGGACAAACCAACCGCTGCAACGTCGTCGCATATTGAAACCGAGGCATAGCGCTTTGGAAGTATTTACGAAGCACCCTCGTGATTTCAACTATTTCCTGCGTTGTTGACTCACAATGAACATCCTCTCTTACGGACACATCATCCGTACTACTTGGGTGTCCACTAAACGAGGGTAACCTCTAAACCGTAATCTCCGTCTCCTTGACCGAAAATCGAAATCTACGAAACTGACGGAAACGAGGCAGACCTTTTCGACCTCTTTCGTTCTAACAGCTGTGAATAGTTACCCCAGTGGCATACGGGATCACTTCAGGTGTAGGAATTTGATGAGGAGCCACATCAATCGAGCAGAATTCCTGAAAATGATGGCTGCTGGCCAGGCACTCACACCCGGAAGTGAAGCCACGGAGTTCATGCATGCCCGCGCAGTCCAGACCCGGCTTCTGTGTCAGCAGCTGAACTCAGGGGTGCACAGCGCCGAGCAGCTCCGCGACATCATTCAGCAGATCACCGGCGAACCTGCCAATCCAACACTTAACGTGGTGACTCCCCTGACTATCGACTGCGGCATCAACCTGCATTTTGACGAGGGCGACTCACACGGATGCGAAATGTGCAATCACCGCGCCCGCTGACGGGTCAAGCGTGATTTCACCACCATAGGGCAGGACAAGTTGCGGTCGCGTATGGCCAAACGGCAACCCGATACACACCAGCAGGTCGCGCGTGTAGTCAACGATGTTGGACAGAAGGTACTCGGTGTAGGCCTCGCGGCGAGCCGTGACCACAGCTTCCGGCTCGTCGGGCATCTCGCGATTACGCACCACAGGACGGGCGAACACCAGACCTGCGGCGGCGTCCAGATACCCACGCTCCCCCATCGCGCGCACCCAGCGTCCCACATAATCCGGCGGTGGCAGCATTTCGGATGTCTCCAGCAGAAGAATCGCACCTTCGAGTTCACGCGCCGCCGGCAGACGGTCCGCGAGCGCCAGCTGATCGATCACTTCCATGCAGCCGCCCCAGGTGCGCCCTCGTACAAGTGCGTCAGGGCCGATAAACTCGAGGGGAATTGCGCTTTCTCGTCGGACAGGCTCAGTCAGTGCCTGTGGCGTCGACCAGTCCCACCCGTAGTCCTCACTGTCTTCAGGCATGGGCAAGGGCAGGTCTTCCTGACCAAAAAGCGCTGCACGCACCGTTGCCAGGTGCTCGCTATCCACACCAGGGCCACTTCCGAAATGCACCATGGAGGCGCCACCGTGATATGACGCGATTCCGTTGCGCCACAACCAGTTCAGGATATTTGTGTTGTCACTGTATCCGAACACCGGTTTCGGGTCGCGTCGGGCCAGAACAGGGTCAAGGAACCGGGTGATCCGGATCTGATCGTCGCCGCCCACGGTGGTGAAAATGGCGCGGATCTGCGGATCAGCAAGTGCGGCATTGAAGTCCCTGGCGCGATCAGCTGGTGACGCATTCATTGCCGCCGTGGTGGGGTATTCAACCACTTCCACATTCAGCAGCTCTTCCATGCGCGAGACCGCCTGGCGGTGAACCTCCGGGAAATAAGCCGGTGCCGCCCACGCAGGTGACAGCAGTGCCACTTTGTCGCCAGGCTCTGCAGGAACAGGTGCCGAAATCTGGTGTGCCATGGTTGCCATCGTAGAGCCACCGCGGGCACCTCTCCATGCACTCAGGCCCTGGCTGCGCCGAGCCAGGGCCTGAGATGTGTCCGCACCAACGGTTCCAGTGCTTCTAGTCCTCCGTGGTGAACAGCGGATGGTCGATAAGTGAGACCGAGGGGTGCTCACATTCCAGATCCAGCACGGTGATCCGATGTCTGCCGGGTTTGAGCAGCGGCGACGGGACGTACAGTGCGTGCTGTGGCCCGATATTCCAGAAACGCCCCAGGCAGAAGTCATCAATCCAGGCGATACCGTGACCGCATTGCGATACGTCCAGGTAGGCGTCCGCCTCGTCCTCGACGTCAAATGCCGCCGAGGCAAGAACTGGCAACCCGGCCGAAGCGCTGAGCTCGGGATTTACCACATCCGTTTCCTGACATGCGGCAAGGAGCGATTCTGGCGAAAGCGAGACAACCTGCCAATTGTTCAGGAAACGCACCCCGTACCAGATTCCTCGAACGACTCCCTTAGGATCGCCCAGGTGGGGGCCAAAGTTCACACGCCCCAGGTTCTCGACGAGTATTTCCAGCTCAACCGTTGTCCCCTCGAGCGATTGCCTCTCCGCAACATCGCCCAGCGCAGGCTCCAGCGATATTTCCTGGTCAGGATTGTTGCGATCAGCAACTCCCAGGAAGACCCCATTACCCCACACGTAGGCCCTGTCGTGCAGCTCCATGAACCGAAGCGGCACAATGGCGCCGTCAGACCAGGGGAAGACCGTGATCTCGCGTTTGAGCAGCTGGAATCCCAGGTCGATTCCCGCTTCTTCAAAGGTGGGAACCCACGGCCAGCCTTCACCTTCACTGCGCCACAAGGGCAGTGTGCGCAGGTTGTGGGAATGCTCGAGCTGCAGATCCAGGCGCGGCTGCATTGTGGGATTTTCCGTGATCCCCAGGCGTTCGCGTTCTGCCTCGTAATCGGGAAGATCCCGGTAGCGTGCGATCGTCTGTCGGTAGGCGTGGAATTTTGCCGTGAGCCTTCCGTCTTCAGCAATGGGAGCGTCGTAGTCGTAGCTGGTCGTGGTCGGCTGGTAGTCCTCCGCCTGGTTCGCACCGGCCCACAGGCCAAAGTTGGTGCCTCCGTGCGCCATATAGAAATTGACACTCATGCCGTGCGAGAGCATGAAATCGAGTTCGTTCGCACAGTCCTGGGCGTCTCTGTCGTGGTGGGGTTCTCCCCAATGGTCAAACCACCCGTTCCAGAACTCCATGCACATCCCCGGCCCGCCGTCTGTCCACTGAGACAGCACGGGGAGGACCTGTTCAGCTCGCGACCCGAAGTTACCGGTCGGATACGCGCCCTCCACGGTTCCGGCAGATAGCCACAGGGAAGCACCGCCGTCGCTTGTCACCAAGAGTTCATCGATCCCACGGTCGGTGACCATATCTCGCATAATCGCGAGGTATTGCGCGTCATCCCCCCATGAACCATATTCGTTTTCCACCTGGACGGCGACGACGTTGCCACCCCTGTTGGATTGGCGCTGCGCCACAATCGGGATGAGCTGATCGAACCAGCGGGACACTTCCGCCAGGAACTTCTCATCGCGGCAGCGCAGCCGCAGGGATGTGTCGTGCGTCAACCACGACGGCAGGCCGCCGTTTTCCCATTCGGCACAAATGTAAGGCCCTGGTCGCACAATCGCGTCCAGGCCAAGCTCCGCCGCAATGTCGAGGAAGCGGCCGAGGTCTCTGCCACCTTCAAATGACACAACCCCGGAAGCCGGGGCGTGGAAGTTCCACGCCACATATGTCTCGACGGTATTGCAGCCCATCAGGGCCAGCCGCTTGAGACGGTCTTCCCACAAATCCGGGTGCACTCGGAAATAATGCAGTGCGCCGGAAATGATGAGATGCGGTTCATTGCCGCGCAGGAACTGCGCGCCCCGCACTTCCAGTGTTGATCGCGTCATGATGATTTCAGATTCAAAATATTGAGAATAGCGTCTGCCGGCAAGGTGTTATTCGGTACCCAGGTAGTTTCTCCCTGAACAGGCCAGCCTGTCCACCTCATCGAGTTGAGCTCGGCTTTCCAGCCGGCAGTTGCTGTGGCGATGAACGGGGCCTCCTCAGCCAGGATCTCCTGTGCTTCGACAGCCAGCTTCTTGAATTCATCATCCGTGCTTCCCGGTGGGAATTCTCCAAGCTTGACGCCGATCTCATCGAGACGCTCGTTCTTGAAGAACATCTCGTTGCCGTCATTCTTTTCTCCAGGCGTTCCGACGCGCGCCGAGTCAAAGTGCGTAACGACGTCCGTGATCTGCAGACCCTGCGTCGGGCTCGAGGACATCATGCCGTAGTCGCCCGATTCGACCAGCTGAGAAAATGGCTGGTCAGCCAGCTGGTTGATTCCCACTGTCAGGCCGAGGTTCTGCTTCCACTGGTCAGCTAGGATCTGCGCCGTCAGCACCCATTCGGTGTAGGGCTGGTAGACATCATATTGCAGCGTGTAGGACTGTCCGTCTTTCACCAGATTGCCGTCGACAACCTCCCATCCGGCGTCAGCCAGATCTTTCTTGGCGGCTTCGACATCCAGCTTTGCTTCCTGACCACTCGCGAGGATATCTCCGTACACGCGGGGGTCAAGACCAGCCTTCGTCGGCACTGAGTATCCAACGTTGACAGCCTTCGCGGCAGCTTCCAGGTCAATCGAATCGCGCAGCGCACGCCTGACTGCGGGATCGTCGTACGGTGCTTTCATCGTGTTGAAGACGATTCCGTCGCTGGTGCCCACCGGGTAGAAGGTATAGCTGAAGTGCTCGGGGTCCTTGCTGACGTATTCTTCATCAGCGTTTTCCCACCCGGCCGTGCCGTAGTCAATTGTCCCCTTCTTCAGGGCGTCCTTAGCGGCGTCAGCACTCATGGCCATGATCTTCACGGTCTTGACGTCAGTGGATGTGTCACCCCAGTAGTCGTCGCGCATCTTCAGTGTCAGCTGCTGAGGCGAGAAGGAATCAAGGACGAGGGGACCCGTCCCGATCGGCTCAGGGTTGGTGAAGGTAGCCGGATCCTCGTCTTTCCACACGTGCTCCGGAATGATCTGGCGCTTTGCGAATGAAACCAGGTCAGCGAACGCCGGTTCGTCGTACACGACCTTCACATGAGTGTCGTCGATAGCGCTGACTTCCTTGAATGGGTAGTACGCCTTGGTCTTTCCGTCGATCACGAGCTGCCAGGTGAACGCCACATCCTTCGCGGTGAATGGTTCACCGTCGCTCCACGTCGCATCGTTACGCAGGGTGAATGTCAGTTCTGTTCCATCCTCATTGAATTCCCATGATTCAGCAAGGAAGGGAAGAACCTCACCGGCCTTGGTGCGATCAAGACGAACCAACGGCTCGTAAAAGAACGCTGTGCCCGGCGTAACCGCAGTTGCTGTCGGGGAGAACAGGTTGAAGTTCTGACTCCAGGTGGTTCCGCCCCAGCCGGCAATCTTGACCTCGGAGCTCGATGCGTCTCCGGAGGCACTCGACGATGCCCCGTCTCCCTTGTCGAAGGAGCACCCGACGCCGGTCAGCGTCACCGCTGACAACAGGCCGACTGCCAGTGCTCGTCTCCATCTCCTCATCATTGTGTGACCTTTCTGGTACGTAGTTGGATTTCTTTCATCGCTTTTTCGTTCTCTTGACTCGCCTGCTCGGATCCGGTGCAGCGCCAATCAGAACCCGCGTATAGTCGTGCTCAGGTTCGTGCACAATCTGTTCGGTCTGGCCCACTTCAACCAGCTTCCCGTGGTACATCACGGCCATCCGGTCAGACAGGTATCGCGCACTGGCAATGTCGTGCGTGATGTAGAGGATGGACACGCCACGTTCATGACGCAGCTCATCGAGCAGATTCAGCACACCGATTCGTATCGACACGTCCAGCATCGACGTGGGTTCATCTGCCAGCAGCACAGACGGCTCCACAGCCAACGATCGCGCGATCGAGACGCGTTGCCGTTGCCCACCGGACATGGAACTGGGATACCGGTCGATGAACTCTGAGGCAGGAGTCAGATGCACGATCTCCAGCAGTTCCAACGTTCGCTGCTCAACTTCCTGCCGACTAGTGGCGCGGCCATGCAGTTTCAACGCTCTGCCGATGATGTGACGCACCGTCTTCAGGTTGTTGAGCGAGGCAAACGGGTCCTGGAAGATCATCTGCACCTGCCCGTAGTACTCAATAGGCCTGATGCGGTTCGGCCCGCTGAGGTTCACCGTCTTGCCGTGCAGCAAAATCTGCCCGGAATCGATGTCACCGAGGAGGGCAAGGGCACGCGCCAGCGTCGTTTTTCCAGAACCCGATTCACCGACGAGGGCGACCACTTCGCCCTTGTGCAGCTCGAGGCTGACATGATCGCAGGCAGTGACAGTGCTGCGTCCACCTGATTGTGCCTTGCCTTCAAAGGTGACGGTCACATCTTCAGCGGCGAGAACCACTTCAGTTTCGGGCATGGTCGTTCCTCCTCTCCACCATGACGGGGCAGGCCACTGAGCGTCCGCCTCCAAGATCAATCAGAACTGGCGGCTTTTCCTCGCACCGCGCTTCTCTGAATTCACAGCGCGGCGCAAAGGGGCAGCCTGGTGGCAGATTCAACAGGTCGGGAGGGGTGCCAGGAATCTCGTGGAACTTCCGCTTGGGCTGGGTCAACGAGGGGAAAGCATCCCGCAGACCACGCGAATACGGGTGGATCGGGTCATCTGCCAAGTCCTCGCCATCAGCAATTTCAATGAGCTTGCCGGCATACATGATTGCGATGCGATCAGCGATCTCGAGGAGCAACGACAGGTCGTGCGTCACGAAAATGACCGAGAATCCCAGCTTTTCCTGAAGTGCCAGAATCTCGTCGAGGATCTGGCGCTGCATGACGACATCGACGGCAGTGGTCGGCTCATCCATCACGATCAGTTCTGGATCGCATGCCAGCGCCAGCGCGATCAGTGAGCGCTGCCGCATCCCTCCGGACAATTCATGCGGGTAACGTGTCATGGCGTCAGGGCCAATGCCAACATCTTCCAGCAGCGACACTGCGCGTTCCTGGCGAGCCTTCTTATCCATCCTGGGATTATGGACTGCCAGCACGTCATCGAACTGTTTGCCCAGACGCATCACCGGGTTCAGGCAGGCCATCGCCGACTGCATCACGATTGACAGATCAACCCACCTCAGGGGGCGGATCTGGTCCTCACTGGCACGCGCCAGATCGATGGCCTTTCCGTCTGGGGAATAGTAGCGAATTGCGCCAGATGCGATAACGGCGGGCGGTTTTTGCAACCTCATTATCGCTGTCAGAAGCGTCGATTTTCCGGAAGCTGATTCACCAGCCACGCCCAGGATCTCGCCTCGATGCAGCGTGAAGCTGACGTCGTTGCATGCCCGCGCATCGGCGTCAACACCAAGATAGTCGACGCACAGGCTGTCAACTTCCAGCAGTTTCACTGGCTCTGTCATGAGGTCACCGTCCCTGTATCTGCGCTCCACATCACGGGCTGATCGCTGGATCGAATCTCTCGGTCACGTTTCCTGTTGAACTTGCGGGTGATGCTCGTCAATCGTGCGTTCAGTGAGGGGTTCGTGATTTCATCCAGACCGAAGTTCACCATTGCCGTCGCAAAGCCGATCAGGGCGATACAGATACCTGGAGGCAGGAACCACCACCACATGCCGCGCAGCAATGCGCCCTGCTGTTGTGCCTGCCCGATCTGCATGCCCCAGGACATTCCGTTTGTATTTCCAATACCTAGGAATGCGAGGGAGGATTCAGCGAAAATGCCAGCCACCAGAGCACGCAGGAACATTGCCGAAATGATGCCGCCCAGGTGAGGCACGATTTCGACCATGACGATTCGCCACCTCTTTTCTCCGATTGAACGCAGAGCCGCAGTGAAGTCTCTGTTGCGAAGAGAAAGCGTTTGCGAACGGATGACTCGCGCACCACCGGGCCACTCCAGGAAGCCGATAATCAGGGCGATCATGACGATCCCGGCATTGTTGATGTAGCCGGCGATGATGAACATCAGTGCAAGGCTTGGGAGGGTCATCAGCACGTTCACGAAAGCCATCGTCACCTTGTCGATCAGGCCGACTGAGTATCCCGACCATGTTCCGACCAGGACAGCGATCACCGTTGCCAGAAGACCGGAAATCAAACCGACGAATACCGATCCGCGCGCGCCTTTCACCGTCTGCGCAAATACGTCCTGTCCGGCAAGGTTCGTGCCCAGAAGGTGCTCGCTGCTTGGCGCTGACCCCATGTTTTCGTAGTCAACGGCTGCCGGGTCCAGGTTCATCACTGTGGTAATGAACAGTTCACCGAAGATCGCAACGATCAGGAAGAAGATCAGGATAGAAATTCCGACCTGTACTTTGCGGCTTGAGAGAAATTGCTTGAGCATCAGTTCTCCCTCGTTCGAGGATCGAGAACCACGTACAGGGAATCTGCAACGAAGTTAGCGATCAGGACGGCAAAAACAATCATGAGGAAGATGTTCTGCATGACTGGATAATCCTTCGCGAGGATCGACTGCAGCAGCAGGTAACCGATCCCGGGGTAGGTGAAGACGATTTCACTGAGGACGACACCACCCACGATGCCTCCCATTGCCATGGCCAGATTCGTAATATTCGGCAGGAGCGCGTTACGCGCCGCGTAGCGGAACAGCACGGTTCGCTCGGGCAATCCCTTTGCTTTTGCCAGCGTGACGTAGTCTTCCGAAATCGTGGTCACCATCATGTTTCTCATCGAGAAAAGCCATCCGGCAAAACCGATCAGGATGAGGGTGAATGCGGGCAGTGCGCCATACCGCAGCACGCTCATAACGAAGTAGAAGTTATTGATGTCGAAAGGAACATCGGGGTCATATCCACCTGCACCAGGGAACCAGTTCAGCTGGAAGGAAAAGACCCACAGCACGACCATCGATACCCAGAATGCTGGGAATGATGAGAACAACGTTGAAGCGGGAGTGAGGATGTTGTCGAGGCGCGATCCCGGGTTCCAGCCGACGATGGCTCCCAGAGCAGTTCCCACGAGCCAGGCGAGTAAAGTTGTCACACCTACCAGCAGGACGGTCCACGGCAACGCACCACTGATGAGTTCTCCCACGCTGGTCGGGTATCGCATGACGGAGATACCGAATTCGCCGTGCAGGACGTCCCAGATGTAGGTCAGGAACTGTTCCACGATGTTCTTCTGCGGATCACCGTAGAGGGAATACATCGACTGAACCTGTTCTGCACTGAGCTTGGTTCCCGTTTGTTGTTCGATCTGGCGGGTCAACGTGACCACCGGATCGCCGGGCATGAAGCGCGGAATGGCAAAGTTCAAGACGACTGCCACAAAAGCAGTGACGACATAGAATCCCAGGCGTTTGAGCAGATAGACCAGCCCGGTTGGACTGTGTCGTTGCCGTGTCTTTTCCGCAGCGGCAACTTCTTCCACGGAAGCGACTCCTTCTAGAGACATCGGCACCCTCCCTTGGGATACGTAGTCGATTCTTCACGCTACAAGTTGTGAATATTACTTATATAAGATCTTGAGATAATAGCGCGGCTCAGTTCAGTAGCCGTTATTTCACCTGGTTGTGATTGAAATAAGCAACAAGGTGTTCAGGAAGTTCGGGGATGTGGCGCGGCTCGTTCCCCTCGCGCAACGAACTCGTTGCCTGGATGCCGGCAGCCACCGCGTACCATGCTCCCAAAGGCGATGTGTCGGTCACCGCGTCGTGGGCAACGAATCGGAGGAACTCGTCAACAATCAGCTTGTCGGCATCTCCATGCCCCTTCTCATCACCGATGATGGGGAACTGCTCGTCACCATCAGGGTTATAGATCGTGCGCTTATTCCACAAGCTGATGTGCCCGCCCTCGCCGTCACCGAAGTTTTCCAGACGCCCTTCGGTGCCGATCACCGTGTAGTTTCGCCAGTAATCGGGCGAGAAGTGGCATTGCTCGTATGAGGCCAGGACACCAGATTCCATTCGCATCAGCATCATGGACACGTCTTCGACATCGATAACGGCGTTCAAGCCCTTTTGGGTCATGGGCGGCCAATTGTCGAGGGAATACCAGTCGTGCATGAGCTCGTTGGAATGATCGCCGCGGTCGGTGATCTTGTCGTATACCATCAGGTCGCCCATTGCGACGACGTCTGTCGTGTGAGAGTCGGCCAGCCAGTGCATCACGTCAATGTCGTGTGCGGCTTTCTGCAGCAGCAGCCCCGTGCCGTGCTCACGCGTGGCGTGCCAGTCCTTGAAGTAGAAGTCGCCGCCTGCGCCCACGAAGTGTCGGCACCAGATCGTCTTGACTTCACCGATTCGCCCCGCGCGGATCAGATCACGCATGGTGCGCACGACGTTCATGTGGCGCATATTGTGACCGACGTACAGCTTCGATCCAGTTTCATATGCCGTCTCCAGGATGCGTGTGGCATCGTCAAGGTGGATGGCGAGCGGCTTTTCAACGTACACGTCGATTCCTGCCTTGAGCAGTTGACACGCGATGTCGGCATGGGTGTCATCTGGTGATGTCACAAATGCAACGTCAACGTCGCATTCAATGAGCTCGTCGACTGCTTCGCATACGGCAATCGAGTCCGGGTCCCGCTTGAGCTGTTTCTCGACGCGTTCGCGGCGCTGCGGATGCGGTTCACATGCTGCGACGATCTGCGCCGGAACACTGGCATTTTCGGCTCCCAGAGCCAGAGGGGCGCGGGCCCCGATCCCCACAACGCCGACTCTCAGTGGCGCAGATGAACTGGATGTGTGCTGAGTCGTCAACGTCGTATGCCTCCTGTTGAGTTGAGCTGACAGAATTGAGTGAAGGTGATGGAGCGTGGGCAGCTGCGAGGACCCTTCCCCGAAGAGGTGGCGATCTGCGTCCAGCAGTGCCCATGCGACGGCGCCAATTGAGGCGCAGGCCGTGCCGTAGGGAGATTCTTCGATTCGAAGATCCGGTGCGGATTCAGGGCGCAGACTGGCAAGTTTCCCCTTGATTGCTGCCATGACTTGCGTGGAGTTGGCGGGAAGGCCTGCAATGACGATGGTTCGCGGATCGACCACCACCCCCAGCGGTCCGATTATGCCGGCCAGTCGTTCGCCCCATTGGGCGTAGGCACGTTCGAGGGAGGCTCTGTCCTGCGGTGAATCCTGGGTGCCGACCTGATTGCGGGCAACGGATTCCTCCACGAGGGGCGCGTCCACCACGTCTGTGATTTCACCGGCATTGAATGAACAGCCTCGGTGGAGTTGTCCTTTGAGGATCAGCCCCGTGTGGATGCCCAACTGGCAGTTCACGAACAGCAGGTCATCATCGGCGGCAAGTTTTCCGTCGCTGACGCGAGTCACAAATTCACCCATTGCCGCAGCGTTGATATCATTTTCGATTCGAACCGGGCATCCCAGATCGCGGCGCAGGGCATCACCGAATGGAAAACCAGCCCACGATGGGATCAGGTCTGAACGAACAATCGTGCCCTGGGCATCAATGACACCTGTGGTGGAGACGACGCAGGCGTGAACGGGTCCCCATTGGGGCCGCAGCTTTTCAATGAAGCGGGTGATGAGCGCCTCTACCTCGCGGTAGCGTTCCTGCCCGCTTTGCGCCTTCAGCTGAGCCACGCGCGATTGGATGATGGAGCCGGACATGGAGATCGCGCTGATGGCCATTGTCCGTTGAAGCAGATCCACGCCCACAGCGAATCCTGCGTGGGGCGCCAGAGTGAATACGCGTGCCGGCCTGCCACCGTCAACGACGCTGCTTTGCTCAACGATCATTCCGCGTGCTGCCAGGCCTTCCAGGATCGGCGTCACGGTCGGTCGCGTCACGCTGCAGGCTTGAGCGAGCTGGGAATGGGTGGCGCCGCCTTGACGCAGCACGTTGATTACGTCCAGGGCACGCCGGTCTCCGCGCTCTGAACTACGCCGAGTGCTCATACTGCGTCCTCACTGCCTCATTGCCACGTCTTTCATGGGCATTATTGCGATGGACGTTCGCCCATCTCCCTTATGAAAGCCACTAATAAAAGTGAATATTAGAACGTGGGACCCATCGTGTCAATCCCACGACGCCTCGAGCGTGCACCTGCCCCGGATACGTTTGAACGCTCAGCGATCAGACAGATAATGCACTCAGAGGCCTTTGCAGGCATCCGGGCGACGAGTCCCGCGCAAGTGAGCCGCTGCCACCAGCTGCAAAGAGGAGGACATATGTCTCACGTTCAGCACATCGCCGGCCGGTACGCCGATATTCACAAATGGCAAGAAGACCTGCGTGCTGACCTTCACCGCCATCCCGAAGTGTCGATGGAAGAAGAACGCACCAGTCAGACGATCATTGACGAGGTAACCGCCCTGGGCCTTGATGCCACCCGAGTGGGCCCGACCGGCGTGGTGAGCGTCGTTGCCAACGGTGACGGGCAACCCGTGCTGGCACGCGCACACATGGATGCGCTACCCGCGCGCCCCTGAATCTGAGTACTACGACCAGTTCCCTCTGACCGTCAACGACCGCGACACGCATGATCGCGTCCGAACACCGTTCGACGCGTTCTTTGAGGACGGCGTTGTGGGTGATGGCGATCCGGTGACAGCGTCGGAGGACTTCTCCCGCATTCCCGGCGCCTGGGATGCGTCGTACCTGTACTGGAATGTGACGGGAACCGTGGATCCGAGCACCAGCACGCATGCCCTGCGCTGCCTCAACCGCGCTGTGACACCTCAAGCGTGGGATAGAACGACTCCCATCCGCCGCAGGATCGAGCCTTCTTGCCTGCTTCAACAATGAGCCCATGAAAGTGGGCCAGTTCAGGTGTCGTGAAGTCACCCTCGTCAATGAGGGGCTGAAGAGTGCGACGCGCGGCTTCATAGCTGCGAGGCACGGCCCACCCGGCGGCGCTCAGGAACCGGCGCGCATACAGGTCCCAGATGAATACGGGACGCTCATAGCCGTACAGCACGATGTCGTCGGCGGTTTCAGGGCCGATCCCCTTCACGTCGATGAGGCTCGCGCGCAGTTCGTCGGTCGGCAACCGCGTGTGGGACGCGTCGTCGAGGAACCAGCGTGCTGCACGGATGAGGGTTTCGGACTTGGCGCGCATGAAGCCGCTGGGACGGATCAGGCGCTGCAGGTCGGCAGATGCAGTGGTCGCCAGTTTCTGCGCCTCGAGCAGGCCGGCTTCGCGCAGATTTGCCAGAGAATACTCCACATTGCGCCACGCCACATTCTGCGTCAGGACAGCACCCACCACGATCTCGAAGCGGGTGTCGGCCGGCCACCACTGACCGGCGTCAATGCGCCTGCACAGCGCGTCAAAAAGCGCTCGCGCCGAGGGAGCGGCCGATGTCACTGCTCCTCCGTTGCATGAGAGACAGGTGCGACCAGTGAGCTGATCAGGTCAGCAATGGTGGTGTTGAGCTCGTCCAGCGGGCTGGATCGACGCCATACCAGGTTGATGGAGCGGTAGGGGCGCGGCGGGCAGAACTCGCGAAGAACCAGACCGTCGGGTTGCGCGATCGGAGGGATCGTCGCCAGCCGAGGCAGCAGCGTCACTCCGCTTCCGGCTGCGACCATGTAGCGCAGCGTCTCGAGCGACGTGGCGCGGAAGGCTGACTGGCGGGCACCGACTTTTTCGCAGATGCTGACCGTGCTGCGACGCATGCAGTGTCCTTCTTCAAGCAGAATCACCTCGTGACCGGCCAAATCGCCCAAGTCAACGGGCGTGGTTTGCTCGCCTAGGGCTGACGTGCTCGAGGTTGCCAGCACGAAATCCTCGTCAAAAAGGTGCGCCACGGTCAGGCCCGACTCCGCAGACGTATCCGCCAGAACAGCCGCGTCAATTCTGCCGGATGCAAGCGCGTCCATGAGTGCGAGGGATTTTTCCTCGACGAAATGGGCGGTCAGGTCTGGCAACGCTTTCCCAAGTTCGGGCGCAAAGCGCGGCAAAAGGTAGGGTGCAATCGTCGGGAATACGCCGATGGTGACGGTGGCGGCCAGAGAATTCGATCCGCTGCGACCGACCTGCTCAATGTGGTCCAGGTCAGTGAGGATGCGACGCGCATAGTAGACAACGTCACGGCCAACCGGGGTGATCAGCACCTGCTGCGTTCCGCGTTCAACCAGCTGGGCTCCCAATTCCTCCTCCAGCTTCTTGACCTGCGCTGACAGCGTCGGCTGCGAAACGTGAGCACGCTGAGCAGCACGCGTGAAGTTCCGCTCCTCATCCAACGCGACAAGATACTCCAGGGCCCGAACGTTCCTCACCTTGACGCACTCCTTCCTGATGTGTGATCCGCTGAGCAGGCGGTGGATCCCCATCACCAACATGGCGAGCCCGAATCGCCTGGCTCAGTTCCTGCTCAGCGTGATCACATTTTTCGCTGCCGCCTGGTCGCGACCTAGTCGTGGTGCGGGGCGCGAATCAGGTAGTTGAACGCACTCAGTGCGGCGGTGGCGCCGGAGCCGAATGCCGTCACGATCTGCTTGTATGGTTCATCTGTGCAGTCACCGGCAGCAAAAATCCCGAGCACGTTGGTCTTTCCTTCGCGATCTGTCACAACCTCACGCCGGTCGCTCAGTTCCACCTCTTCGGGAAGCCACTGCGTGTTCGGAACCAGGCCGATCTGGATAAAAATGCCGTCCGTGTCGACCGAGCGCGTCTCGCCGCTTGCACGATCTTCATATGCCAGGGCAGTCACTTTCTGACCGTCACCGATCACTTCAGTGGAGCGTGCTCCGACAATGACATCAACATTGTCGAGGGCGTCCATCGCATCCAGTAGCACTCGGTCAGCTTTGAGCTGATCCAGGAATTCGACTACGGTGACGTGGCGCGCGACGCCGGCCAGGTCGATAGCCGCTTCGATACCGGAGTTTCCGCCGCCGATCACAACGACGTCCTTGTTCTTGAACAGTGGACCATCGCAGTGCGGGCAGAAGGACACGCCCTTATTGCGGTATTCCTCTTCGCCGGGTACACCCAGAGTTCGCCACGTCGCACCGCTGGCCACGATGACGCTCCTGGCGCGCAGGTGCCCGCCTGAACGTGTCACCACGGTATGCAGCGGATAGTCTCGCGAGTTGTCGTCAGCACTGACCGCAGCGATTTCAAGGCGATCCGCCCACTGCGGCACGTACACATCGATGTCGTACTGGTTGATGTGTTCAGTCAGATCGGCAGCCAGCTGAGAACCTGTTGTGTGCACCTGAGAGATGGCGTTTTCAATACTCTCGGTTTCCACCACCTGGCCACCGCGGTGATCCATCACCATTGCGGTGCGGATACCCTTGCGAGCGGTGTAGATGGCAGCTGACGAGGCGGCCGGCCCTCCGCCGACAATCACCACGTCGTAGGGTTCTTCCTGATTCATCTGGTCAACCGCGGCCTGGGCGCCGCCCTCGTCCAGCATGGAAACGAAGTCGTCGAGTGTCGTGCGACCGGAGGAAAACATCTCGTCGCCCTCGAATGTGACGGGCACACTCATGATTCCGTGGTTTTCGACCTCGCTTTGGAAAGCGCCGCCTTCAACTGCGGTGTGGCGAATCGAGGGATTGATGATGGAGATCGTGTTCAGTGCCTGCACGACTTCCGGGCAGTTTTGGCACGTGAGCGACATGTAGGTCACGAACTCGCGCGGGCCTTTGATGCGCTGAATGGCCTGGCGTTGCTCGTCGGAGATCTTGGCGGGGTGACCGCCGACCTGCAGAAGCGCCAGGACAAGTGAGGAGAATTCGTGACCCAGTGGCAGTCCCGCGAACCTCACCTCGACATCCGTACCGATGCGGCGAACGGCGAAGGATGGTGTGCGAGGGTTTGCCTCGTCGGTGAGGGTAATGTTCTCACTCTTGGCAGCTATTTCCTCCAGCAGCTCCCGTACCTGCGCCGACAGATCGGAGTTATCCAGGCTTGCAGCGAGTTCAATCGGCGCTACTACTTTGGTCAGCAGCTGCGACAGTTGGGCGGAAAGCTGGTCATTCAAAACTGGCATGGCGTTACGTGCCTTTCACAAAATTGCGGACGCGGGAGGGCAGGTGTCGCCCTCGTGATGCGCCAATCCCGCACCGACGCGTTCTCACGTGCGGCGAGAACTTACGTGTGCGGGATGGCGTGACGTTCAGTGATGCGGGTCAGATCTTGCCGACGAGGTCCAGGGACGGAGCCAGCGTCTCTTCGCCTTCTTCCCACTTCGCGGGGCACACTTCGCCCGGATGCGCGGCGACATACTGAGCTGCCTTGACCTTGCGGATCAGTTCGGC
Organism: Actinomyces ihuae; assembly: GCF_001457875.1. Taxonomy (NCBI): domain Bacteria; kingdom Bacillati; phylum Actinomycetota; class Actinomycetes; order Actinomycetales; family Actinomycetaceae; genus Actinomyces; species Actinomyces ihuae. The sequence continues at coordinate 1,371,743 of NZ_CZPX01000005.1, read as the reverse complement.
TGCGTTGCGGCCGATTCCCTCCGAGGAGACCTCGAAGAACTGGATAACGCCGTCTGGATCGATGAGGAAGGTGGCGCGGTCAGCCAGGCCGACGCCTTCGCGCATGTTCTCGAAGTTGTTGGTCAGTTCACCTGACGGATCACCGATCATGTAGTACTTGATCTTGGCGATTGTGTCGGATGCTTCGTGCCATGCCTTGTGCGTGAAGTGCGTGTCGGTGGACACGGAATAGACCTCAACGCCCAGTTTCTGCAGCTCGTCGTAGTAGTCCGCCAGGTCGCCCAGCTCGGTCGGACACACGAAGGAAAAGTCAGCTGGGTAGAAGAAGAAAATGGCCCATTTGCCGAGGACATCCTGTTCGGTCAGTTCAACGAATTCGCCCTCTTTGAACGCTGTGGCCTTGAAGGGGCGGATCTGGGTGTTCATCAAGTTCATGGTTCTCCTATCCGAGTTTCGCCAACCGCTCACGCACATGACGAGCATGTCGAACGGTTTCTCACAACACTCTCAGTATAGACCAAACCAATGCAACTTACCACTTCAATAGATTTCCTCTATCACATGGTGTACGACCGCTAGTGCGGGAGGTCTGATTAGCTGCAATGCAGCGACGGGATAGCGTAACGCTGTACAGGAATGGCGCGATGCACCGCCAGGATGGATACGTCCGTATAAGACAAGCAGGCGTCTGCGCACATTCCCCTAGATCTTCGGGATCTTCGTGCACATACCCCTAGATCTTCCGCCAATTGTGCACATACCCCTAGTTCTAAAGCCCACCACGCCTCTCGAAATTTCCATCATGCGTCCTGACCAGCGAAAACAGAAAACAGTACGCAGACGGGAGGCTTAGATCTAGGGCTTCGTGCAAAAAGAAGCGTAGATCTAGGGGATTGTGCAGCTGGAAAGTTTAGATCCAGGGGGTTGTGCACGCTGAGCGTGATTTTCAGACCCGCAAACTCACCAGGCTTTGCCGGGTCGGCGACTCTGCCGGGCACACTGCACTGCCGAATCGGCAACTCCATCGGACGCGACGCGCTACCAGGACGACATCAACATGAGCGATGCAGCGCCGAAGCAGCACCGTTATTGGGCGCGACGAGACTCCAGAACCGCGTCCAGATCGAACGCGACATCCGCCTGAGCGGCGACCTCTTCAGTCGAACGCATCTGCTGACCGGAAGATGAGCTCGCGTGGATAGGACGCCCTCGGACATCGGAAGGAACCTGAGGGATGCCTCGCAAATCAGTATCGGCGTGCACCACTCGGCCAGTAATCTCCTGGCGTGATGCGTAGGTCGGTGCAGGGATGCGCTGGACGGACCATGCGCGCTGCGTCTGGGCGACATCGCGGGTCGCCTGGTCGAGTCGTGCGTCCTCGTCATCAACACTGTGAGACGCCTGCGCCTCGTCGTCGACACGTTGGATTTCGGTCGACGCGTCGGCTCCAAGGGCTTCATCCGGCCCCTCGTCGGTTGCCGTTTCAGACGCAGGAGCATGCTCCACAGTCTCGGAGGCGACGGGCGAAGGCGAGGAATTGCGGCGTGCCGAGGTGCCACGCGTCAGCTCCATAATCCGCTTTTCTTCGGCTTCACCAACGCGCTGGGAACGAATGGCGCTCCAGCGTGACACGCCAAGGCCAGCAGCAAGTGCCGCCGCGGGAATCAAAACCCATGCCCATGACATCGTGGTCAGCGCTGCAATCAGCATCATCAGCACAGTGATTGCTGCACACACCCCACTGAGGATCATTCGGCGCTGACCTGCTGCCTTCTCACTGGCAATACGTGCCGCGCGGCGTGCACGCAGGCGCGACAGTTCGCGGGTGCGCACATAGTCTCGTTGCGCGTGGGTCGTCCCGTCGGGTCGACGTGCGGATCGCGATTCGTCAGCCATGGTGTCTCCTCGATGACCACGAAGGTGAGCAGGTTGTTGGGTGGCCGGCAGCGCCGGGCGCGCGTGGTAGTCATCCGCTCCAGCAGCATCATCGGATTGCAGCGCCTGATGCGCCAACAACGGTGTCGAGCCGCAGTGCGAATTGGCGGTGGATGAAGTATCGCCACTGTGATGGCGCAGTGCCGATTCCTCATCAATCAGACGCATCCTGGGCGAGAATCGGTCAGCCTCGCGGGACTGAGTGATCGCCGTGCGTCGGTCAACAAGGTGCGGCACAATCACGACGATCGTGATCGCGATTGCCATCACAACAATGATTCCACCGTACTCCACGTATTAACGCTACGGCACGGGCTGCCAAAAACAGGTTCTGACGCGCGCGCCGGCGCCAAATGAGAGGCGAATCAGGTCAGCGTCAGCGGCATTTTCCACACGGATTGGACGATGCCGCCCTCGGGCCAGGATTCCGTATCCAAAGCGAAGCTGACGTGATCAGCCCACCTGCCCGCAATGCACATGTAACGCTTCTTGTAGCCCTCTTCACGCAACCCGATTTTTCGGCACAATCCCAAAGATCGATCATTTTCCGGCCGGACGTTGACCTCCACCCGGTGCAAGCCCAGCTCACCGATCATCAGGTCGATGACGCCAGCCACGCACAGCGCACCCAGCCCCACCCCAGCGGCTTTCCTGACCATCCAATAGCCGAGGACGCCCTGACACATCGCCCCCCACTGAACATTGGAGACGGTGATCAAACCCAGCGGTTGACGGTCGCATTCGACCATCATGACAAGGCTCGTTCCGCGCTTTTGCTGCCTGTCGACCTGGCGCTGATAGGTCCAGATGTCGGGGAGTTCCTCTGTCGATCCGACCGGCAGCGTCGCCTCCCAGGGTTTGAGCCACGCAGAATTCTCGGCACGCGCTTTCTCGATGCGAAGATGATCGCTACCGTAGGCCGGACGGATCACAACACTGTCCCCGAGCTTCACGGCGCTATCACGCCCCGTTCGCGCAGCGCTCCCCGTCGCCCCGATTCTCGAGGCACTGCCATGCGGCCTGATCAGAGCGCGACCCACAGGATCGTCGATGCGAATCGTCAGCTCATCGGGGTGGCGTCCCCAGATCCGCGGCCTGCCGAACAGCATTAATCAAGCACCATGCACTGCAGGGCGTCACCGGCACGCACATTCGTGACCTCTTCGGGCACGACCGCCAGTGCGTTCGATTCAGCCAGTGCGGACAGCAATAGCGCTGCAGGTGATCCCATGATTTTGGCCTGGTATCCGGTTCGAGGCGACCCCGTCAGGCGCACGCGGACAAATTCGCGTCGCCCTCGTGGTGAATACCATGAGCGATCCACGCGAGCCTGCACGCTCGGCCTGCTCAGTGTCGTCCATCCCTGCATCTGTCGAAGGGCAGGACGCACATATACTTCGAAACACACCTGCGCGGATACAGGGTCACCGGGCAGGCAGAAGATCGGAGTCGCGTCATCTTCGTCACCGACGGTTCCAACTCCGAGGATATGCCCGGGCCATGCGGCCACATTGTCAAAGCGCACCGTGCCCAGCGCGCCGAGCACTTCGCGCACCGTATCGCCTGAGCCATACGAGATGCCGCCGGTCGTGATGATGAGGTCAGCGCGAACCAGCTGGTCCTGGATCGTTTCGCGCAGTGCCTGACGGCCATCAGGAACGGCTGCCACGCGGAAGGTTTGAGCACCCGCATCCGCCACAGCGGTGGAAAGGGCATGCCCGTTGGCATCGAACACCGTGCCGGGTCGTGCCTGTTCACCCGGCTCCACAAGCTCGTCACCAATCGACAGGATCACCACTCGTGGGCGTGGATGCACTGTCACTCGTGAGCGCCCCACGCCGGCCAGAAGCGCTACCTGGCGTGCACCTACACGCGTGCCGTGACGCAGAACCACGTCCCCCTCGACCACGTCTTCGGCGCGACGCCGGATGTTCTCACCGCGCGCCGGCTGGGTGCGCACGGTCACTTTAGCCATACCGCGATCCGTAAAATCCAGTGCGATCACCGCATCTGCACCTGTGGGCACCGGCGCTCCCGATGCAATGCGGATGGCAGTTCCCGGCACCAGCGCGGCCGGGTCAACATCTCCAGCCTTGACTTCCTCGGTGACCGGCAGGGTCACCATACTGTCCGGGCGCGCCCCTTCGAGGTCAGACGATCGCACGGCGTACCCGTCGCATCCGGCCAGATCCGCTACGGGAAGGTCGAAGCGGGCCTGCACGTCTTCAGCCAGCACGCACGACACGGCATCAGCGAGCTGGACATCCAGCGGCGGCTGCTGGCCAACAGTTGACAGGCAGTCTTGGTAAAACTCTGCGACCGAACGCATTCAAGTTGTCCCTTTCAGTGATGCTTGGGTGACGTGCTGTCAGACTTGTCGAGGGCGTCCCCCGGCTGTGTTGCCATGAGCTCTTCCAGGAACGAGCGTACTCCGGGTCCCAGTTCCGGGTCCTCCAGCGCCAGTTCAATGGAGGCGGTGAGGTAGCCGAGTTTGTCTCCGGTGTCGAAGCGGCGGTCATCCAGAACCAGGCCAACTACGCCACCTCCTTCTTCGGCTGGCACGTCGATGAGTCGGGCATATGCGTCGGTGAGCTGGTATTCACCACCGTGACCGGGTTCGATATTTTCCAGTTCCGTGAAGATACGCGGATTGAAGACGTAGCGGCCCACCACGGCGTATTCGCTGAGCACCTCATCGACCGGGGGCTTTTCGACAACCTTGTTGAGGCGGAACAATGTGCCTTCCTCAATGTCGATGGGCAGGCCTTCCGGAATCGGCATCGGGGTGACGTCAACAGAAGCATAAGCGGTTGCCTGTTCGGGTGTGACACGCATGAGTGCGACAACCGATCCGCCGATCGCCGTGCGGATCGCGAGCATTTTCTCCAGCAGGCGGGACTTTGGGTGCATCAAATCGTCCGGCAGCATGACGGCAAAAGGATTGTTACCAACGTGGAAGCGTGACTGAAGGACGGCATGTCCCAGCCCCAGCGGATGTCCCTGGCGCACAGAGTGCATGCGCGCGAGGTGCTCATATTCGCGCACGATCTTGAGCAGTGATTCCTTGTGAGAGGCCTCCAGTGCCGCCTCCAGGCCGGGATCTGCGTCGAAGTATTCCTCGATGGCATCTTTGCCGGTGCGAGTGATGATCAGCATGTCTTCAATGCCGGCTCGAGTGGCTTCGCGCGCAATATATTCAATGGATGGTCGGTCAACGACCGGCAGCATTTCTTTGGGCACAGACTTCGTTGCCGGCAAGAATCTCGTTCCGCGTCCAGCTGCTGGGATCACGGCGTGACGCACGCGCGCGTGACGAGTGGGCTCAGTTTCGCTCATGTCTGCCACAGTATCCTAAGTAGGAGATGTTCAGTGCTCAGGAGGGGCCATGTTGCACGAAAAAGCTCCACTTCGCGCCAGAATTCGCGCCCAGCGGCGTGACAGGCGCGCCCGGTGGGATGCACTCCCTGCCCGCGAAGCCGATGAGTTGCGCCGGCGGGAGCAACGCGGACTGGTCCGCTCGTGGCTGCAGGCCTGTCACGCGCTCGGAGTGGGGTGTCCTCACCTCCCGGCACTGTTTGTTCCAACCACCACCGAGCCGGATGTCTCAGCCATCGTCACTGAATCGGGTCACTGCTTCCTGCCTGTTGTCGTTAACCGGCAGGGGCGTGCACTGGACGAACCTGCGTGGGGCTGTATTGATTTTCCTGATGCCAGCACATCTGCCTGGTCATCATTGACGACTGACCGTCTGGCAGCAGTCCTCGACCAGCCTTCTGCACGCTGGCCTGCCCAGCCTCATCTCTCCGATGCGCCCTATGCCGAACTTCCTGACAGCGTCGACATTGTATTGCTTGCGGGCCTGGCCGCCGACCTTTCGGGCACGCGCCTGGGCCAGGGCGGCGGGTGGTATGACCGGGCCTTAAGTAGGTGGAACACGGATCACGCTGAGAGATCGCCGCAGGAAAGCGCACTGCCTGTGAGGCGCCGCGCTCCACTGGTCATCGCACTGTTCGATGAAGAGGTGTGGGATACAGGCACCTTGCCTGTCGATCCTCACGATGTCGCCGTAGACGCGATTGTGACACCCACACGCATGGTGATGCTGACTCGCTGACGTCCGCGACACAGCCCCACCTGTCAGTTCACATACCTGATGACGACGCAGAGCAGGCATCAAAAGTGGCACAATCAGCCTATGAGCTTCCACCCACTCAGCAGTGAGCCGGCGCCTGCCTCGTCCCCCCTGCCCAAGCGCGCCGATATCCGGCCTCGCGACGTGGAAGCTTGCTACGCGCACCTGGTTGACGTGCTCGACGGTGAGGTTGATCGTACGACAGGCGCCCGCGCGCGCTATTCCACAGACGCCGGCAACTATCGCGTTCCGCCGCAGTTCGTTGTCTTCCCTCGTTCAACCGAGGACGTCCTGGCGGTGTGCGAGGCGTCGCGACGCTTCTCCATTCCGTTGACCAACCGTGGGGGTGGCACGTCATGTGCTGGCAATGCGTGTGGACCGGGCATCGTCATTGACTTTTCGCGCCACCTGAACCGAGTGCTGTCGATCGATCCGCAGGCGCGCACGGCCGTGGTGGAGCCGGGCTGCGTGGAATCCACCCTGCAGGAAGCTGCCCGCAAGTACGGACTGCGTTTCGGTCCGGATCCGTCCAGCCAGAACCGGGCAACGATCGGCGGCATGGTGGGCAACAATGCGTGCGGGCCTCACGCAACCGCCTGGGGACGCACGTCAGACAACATCGTCTCCCTCGACGTCATCGATGGACGAGGCAGACGCTTCACCGCTTCCACCAGCCACTCTGACCTCTCACAGGTGCCTGGACTGGACACGCTGATTGATTCCAATCTGGCGCTCATCCGCACGGAACTGGGGCGTTTCGGCAGGCAGGTGTCGGGTTATTCGCTTGAGCATCTGACCCCTGAGAAGCATCGCAATCTGGCGGCGATGCTGGTGGGCACCGAGGGGACGCTGACCACAATCGTGTCGATCACCGTCAAGTTGGTGGAGATTCCGCGAGCGCCCGTGCTGGTGGCGTTAGGGTATCCGGACATGATTGCTGCAGCTGACGATGTACCCACAATTGTGCGCTGTGAGCCGCTGGCTGTCGAAGGGATGGATTCGCGCCTGGTGGACGTGGTACGAGCTCACCGCGGACCCGGAGCCGTGCCGGCGCTTCCCAAGGGTGACGGGTGGCTGATGTGCGAGGTGTCGGCCGGAAACGAAGAGGAATCGCTGGCACAGGCTCGCAGACTTGCGGCCGCATCTCATGCGGTCGATGCGGCGATCTATCCTCCGGGGGATGATGCCACGCGACTGTGGCGCATCCGCGCTGATGGTGCGGGATTGGGTGGGCGCACTCCCCCATCTGAGACGTCAGCGACCGGTGAACAGGCATGGCCCGGTTTTGAAGATGCTGCGGTGCCACCGGACCGCCTCGGAGCCTACTTGCGTGATTTCACGGCACTGATGGATGAGTATGACATTGACGGGCTGCTGTACGGGCATTTCGGAGATGGCTGCGTGCATGTGCGTCTGAACATGCCACTCGAGACCGGGGCTGGGGTGGCGCATTCGAGGCGTTTCCTGGAGGAGGCGGCTCAGGTGTGCGCCAGGCATGGCGGCTCAGTTTCCGGTGAACATGGGGATGGGCGTGCACGCACGGAACTGCTGCGCTTCATGTACTCCCCGGAACTGATTGACCTGTTCAACAACGTCAAGGCCCTGTTCGACCCCGATGACCTGCTCAATCCCGGTGTTTTGGCCTCACCGACCAACCAGATCGACAAGCTCGATGATTTCCTGCGGCGCCCTCGTGCACGCTCGTTGCCAGCGGCGGGAGGCTTCGCCTTCGGGGAAGACCACGGTGATTTCACTCAGGCGGTTCATCGCTGCACAGGTGTGGGCAAGTGTCGCGCGACGATTGACGGCACGTTTATGTGCCCGTCGTGGAAGGCGTCGCATCTGGAAAAGGACGTGACCCGAGGGCGGGCGCGCACACTCCAGGACGCTGCCAATGGGCAACTGGTCCAGTCAATCACCTCACCGGAGGTGCTCGAAGCGCTCGACCTGTGTCTGTCATGTAAGGCCTGTTCGTCGGATTGCCCGGCAGGTGTGGACATGGCCAGGTACCGCTCTGAGGTGCTCTTCCGTAAGTACCGTGGGCACCTGCGTCCGCTGTCCCACTATGCGCTGGGCCGCCTGCCCCTGTGGACGGGCCTGAGCGCCCGCATTCCGGGTGCATCCGCCCTGGCCAACGCAGTGATGGGAGTAGATGCGATTCGCCGGGCTGCATTCGCACTGCTGGGCATGGATGCACGCAGACCGATGCCCGCCCTTCAGTCCGGAACTTTCCAGCGATGGGCCAGGCGGCGGCACCTGGTTGCAGATGCGCCTCCGTCAGCAGTGCCGCCGAGTGCCGAGCGGCTTGCTGAGACAGCATCGCCTGCTTCCTCGTCCGCTTCTGAAGCCCGACGCTTCGCAGTGGTGTGGGCCGATTCGTTTTCACAGACGCTTGACGACCGGGGCGCGCGTGCAACGGTTGCGGTGTTGCGTCAGAACGGTTTCGAGGTGATTATTCCTCCCCATGCGTGCTGCGGCCTGACGTGGATCACGACGGGGCAGCTGACTGGGGCGAAGAAGAAACTGACGGCTTTGCTGGACGTTCTGGCACCGTTCGCTGTAGCCGGCATTCCAATCGTTGGTGTGGAACCGTCATGTACGGCAGTCCTGCGTGATGATCTGCTGGATCTGCTGCCAGATGACCGGCGCTCAGTGCCGGTGTCGCGCGCTGTGCATACTCTGGCTGAAGTGCTGGCCACTGTTCCGAAGGAGGAGCGTGTTCTGCCTGATTTACATGGCACGACAATTGTGGCGCAGCCGCACTGCCACCATCATTCGGTGATGACGTGGAGCGCAGATCGGGCGCTGCTGGATTCACTGGGTGCCACCGTTGTCCAGCTAGATGGCTGTTGCGGTCTGGCCGGTAATTTCGGCATGGAAAAGGGGCACTACGATATGTCGGTCGAGGTGGCGCGCACCTCACTGCTCCCTGCCCTCAATGCGTATCCAGATGCCGTGTATCTGGCGGATGGTTTCTCGTGCCGCACTCAGGCCCAGCAGCTCGCTGACCGAGGCGGCATGCATCTGGCAAGCTTGCTGGCATCGCAGATCTAAAACCGCCTTGCGCCTCGCCACTCAGCGTCACGTTAACTGAACCAATCAGCACATGTGCCGTCCTGCCACCACACCCATTGACATGCCGATCATCGGTAAATTATTATCGTTTATCGATAACTATGTGATGCTTGAAGGAGGCACACTCATGAAACCGCATACCATCATTGCCCGCGTGGTTCTGGTGATCTTCGGCCTCGGCATTGTCTTAAGTTGGCTGCTGCTCTGGTCAGAAAGCGACTACAGCGCCGCCTACTGGCCGGAAATGGCACACCTGCAGTACCCGATCCTCGTCGGCTCGATCATCGCCACGCTTCCATTCCTCGCCATCCTGATCATCGCCTACCAGTTCCTATTGCTCGTTGAGCGCCGCACAGTCTTCACGCACCGGGCATTAACGCTGATTGGCCGCGCGCAGTGGGTGTGCATCGCCGCCACGATCTACTACGTGAGCGCGACCATCTGGTTCATGTGCGTCAGCCCGCTCCAGCACATCTCGATCCTTCTGATGGCGATCTTCATGGTGACGCTCAGCGCAGGCGGCACTGTTTTCTTCCTGGTCACCGGACACATTTTCCGCGCTGCGATTGCTGCGTGGGATGAGAATCAGCTGACGGTGTAGCCATGAGTATTCACGTCACGTTGGACCGCATCTTGCTGGAACGCCGCATCACGCTCACCGACCTGTCGAAACGCGTCGGCATCACATTGGCGAACCTGTCGAACCTGAAAACCGGCAAGGCCCGCGCCATCCGCTTTTCCACTCTGAACGCACTGTGCGAGGCGCTCGACTGTCAGGTGAGTGACGTGCTCGAATACTGCCCCGACACACCCGCCCCACCATCAGATTCCGACAATTCCTGACGCGGATGCCAGATCTGCGCGGGCCTGGCATCGACGCGAATCCCGCCTGCCATCACTCCCCGCTCGCCGCCGACAATGATTGACGAGGGCGACGCTGCCACATCACCATCTGCTGTGTGTGGCAGGACAACCGCCTGCCGTCCGCCGATGAGCATGCCGGTGGACAGCGCTTCAGCCGTCATGCCGTCTGCGCAGATCACCGTTGCCGAACGGGCAAGGATCCGGGCGGGCATGCCGCTGCGCGGGTCGATGACATGGTTGAAACGCTGCGCATGGTCGGGCGCCACGTCCACGAGCGCTCCTAGGTTGTCACCCGAAGTGGACAGTGACATGCGGTCAGGCAGTTCCACGTATCCAAGCCACGATGATTCACTGCTGCGCGGGTCGCGTATCCCCACGCGCCACGGTGTGCCGTCGGAGCGCCTTCCCAAGGCGGCAATGGAGGATGTTCCGATCGACACGAGCGCGGCACGGGCACCAAGTCGCGCACACAGATCCCGAGCCTGATCAGCACTGGCACCTTTCGCAATCGCGCCCAGGTCAATGCGTGCGCCGCCCTTCAGGCGTGCCCGCGATGCCGCCGGGTCAACGTCAAGCATCCCCGGTGAGCACAGTGGCAACACCTCGGCCAGCGCGTCGCTGCCCGGAGTGGTTGCGCTCTCCGTGCTCGTGGCAGCACCTGCGCCGGCGACAAGAGCTGCCAGCGCACCTGCCGGGTCCCACAGCTGACGCACCGGCTCAATCAGCGGGTTGAAACAGCCTGACGTGACGTCGATCAGGTCCTTGACGCGTGCCAGTAATGCGCACGTCGCCGGATCCACATCCACCCACTGTCCGCACGCAGTGTTCAACCGTGTCACATCGGAGTGCGCCGAAAAACGCGACCAGAGCCGCTCATGGCGTGCAACAAGTTCGCAGACAGCTTCCGTCATCTGCCTGGCGGAGCCGCCCTCGACAATGAGATCGACGCGCGTGCCCATCGCGGGAAAGGACATGCGCCACGATGAGTCGCGCAGATCAACAAGCAGCTCGGGGCCGGGTGAATCAGTTGGAGAACTCGTCGAGCTGGTCATCGTCGCTGAAGTCCAGGCCCGGCACGTCGATCTGGTCGGCCGCATCCTCCCCGGACTGGGTTTCCACTCCCTGAGCGGTCTGGATGGCTCGGATTGCCGCCTGCATGAACTGACTGTGCGCAACAGTGGCGCCTGAAATGACATCAACTTCGTTGGGGTCGTTCGTGGCCGTCAGCTCGTCGGAATACTTGTTGAACGCCTCCACCGCTTTCTGGGCGCGCTTATAGTAATCCTTGTTGCCCACTTCACCGGCGCTGGTCGTCCCGTAGTTCTGGTCCTTGAGCTCGCCGTCCTTCATGCGGGTTTCATAAGAGGTGGAGGTGATCTTGCCCCCTTCCACCGTGATATGAACAGTGCCGATGGCTCCCTGTTCGTCAGGATTGGATTCCCCGGTGTACTCTCCGTCATTCATGGGAAGTGACATGTCCACCGGTGGGATCGACGGGCCGCACGCGCTCAGAATCATCATGCCGAGCCCGCCGAGCGACCCCATGGTGACAAGTCGTGAAAACTGTGAAGACGTCATGTTAGTCATCTGCGATTCATCTCATTGCTGACAGTGTTCGGGCGCCTCAGGACGCATCGTCACGGGGTTCAGGGGTTGGAACCTTTTCTTTCACGTCGCGACCCGTTGCCAGGTTCCCCGACGCCGCGCCTGCAGCTTCCGCATTGTCCCGGTCGTGGTCGTGCCACGTTTCCCTGGCGACTTTACCGTGATCCAGGCGGATTTCCCGCTGGCCACACGAAGCGACGAGGGCGTCGTGAGTCACCACGATCAGCGTGGTTCCATCGGCATGAAGCTGACGGAAAATATCCAGCACGATCTGTTCATTGTGCTCATCGAGGTTACCGGTCGGCTCATCAGCCAGCACCAGTTTCGGGTAGTTGATCAGGGCCCTGGCCACGCACACGCGCTGCTGCTCGCCGCCGGACAGCTGTCGCGGCAGGTGGGTGGCGCGATCGGCCAGTCCCACCCGGTCCAGTGCCGCCAGCGCTTCCTTTTCGTTGGGCACCGAGTGGTAGTACTGGGCGACCATGACATTTTCGAGGGCGGTCAGGTGCGGAATCAGGTGGAACTGCTGGAAAATCAGGCCGATGGTCTGGCAGCGCACGGTCGTCAGTTCGGAGGCGGTCAGCTCGGAAATGTCGCGCCCGTCGAGCGTCACGGTGCCTTTGGTGGGGCGGTCCATGCATCCCACGATGTTCATCATCGTGGTCTTGCCTGACCCGGACGGGCCCACAATCGACAGCCACTGCCCTGTCGGCACGCTCAGCGACACGTCATCCAGTGCGTGCAGGTCGCCGTAGATTTTCGAGACGTGCTCAAGTCTGAGCAGGTCGTCCTTCACCTGTGATGTCATTGTTTCTCCTTATTCTCCGCGCAGCACCAGTGCAGGGTCAACGTCGAGGGCGCGACGCACTGGAATCAGACATGCCAGCGTCGCGATGATCACTGATGCGAGCACAGTAACCACTCCCATCAGCGGGTGGAATGCGATTGTCCGGTGGAAGACGTTCAGACAGATCACGATCGCCAGAAGGTAGCCGAGCACCGCGCCGATCGCACCGCCCAGAATGCCGAGCATGATGCCTTCACCAAGAAATTCACGCACGATTGATTTCGAGTGAGCTCCCAGAGCTTTGCGCAGGCCGATTTCATTGCGTCGTTCCGCAACCACAGCCATCATCGTGGTGGACACGCCGATCATCGTCAAAGCCAGCACGATGATCGTGATCATTCCCATCAGCGAGCGCAGCATCGTCAGGACGCCCTCGTCAGAATGGGTCAGTCGGGTCACTGTCGAGGCCTTCACGCCGTCGACTGCGTCATTGATTTGCTTGGCGAGGGCGGAGACGGCTTCCGCCTGCCCGGCAACCGAATATTCAGATACGCCGTAGCTTGTGTCCTTGCCGGTCAGCTGCGACATGTCGGCGGTGCTCATGAACAGGAAGCCGTCTTCTGATCCACCTGTTTCAAGGATTCCGGACACTGTCAGTGAGATGTCGCGTGTGTCGACCGGATCGGGCGCCTGCCCCTTGCCGTTGCCTGGGGCGACCGGAGCGGTCGGCTTGTTCTGCGTCAGCTGTTCGATCGCGTCCTTCTTTGTGGTCGGCGCACCGGACTGAGCGCTTTGCGGCTGGTCTCCAACGTAGATTCCGTCCACGTTCTTCGACGGGTCGTATCCGGGCATCTCGCTGTTCTTCATGATCGTGCCGTCGGGCATCATGTGGGAGCCTTCGGGGATCTCAGGGGCCCCGCTCATCGCTGTGGTGCCCGGAGCGGTCGATGCGTCCTGCCCGCCGGACTGGGGGGCAGCCGAGGAGGCGCCTTCGGCGAGCTGCGACACGGTGATCGAGTCGCCCACTTTGGCATCAATGGTGGAGGCGATTTCACGGCCGATGAGCACCTGCCCGTCGGCTGAGGGCCATTCACCTTCGATGTACCAGTACGGGTTGATTGCCTTGACAGCATCAATGTCGGTTCCTGCCGCCACGTACGGCTGGTCGTTGATGGACACCGGCTGGTAGTCGAAAGCAGCTGAGCCAACGAGCGTTGAATCCGACGATTTCACCACTTCGTCAATGCGGTTGATGGTCTGGTCAGTCAGGTTGTCGTTCTTCTCGGAGGGGACGACCACGAGGTTCGCGCCGTACAGGCGCATTTCCTGCGCCATCTGGCTGGGCACGTCAATGGCGATGGCAGCCAGTCCCGACAGGGTCGTGGCGCCGATGGCAACAGCAAGAACTGCGATCAGCACGCGGGATCGACGACGCAGGATCGAGGATGTGACCATGCGCCAGTACATTTTTCTCTTATTCACCGACTATCACCTTCCGTGAAGCACTTCTGCCGGCCGCAGCCCCAGCAGGAAGCGTATGGCAGGAATCGAGCCTGCCAGCACCACGATCGTCACAAGCACTGCAACGATTCCGGCCACTACGGGCGCAACTGCGATGGAGGAGGAAAAGACGGTTCGGCCGATGATCTGGGCGAATCCGATGCCGGCGAAGTATCCGGCGACGCCGCCCACCAGGCCGACGATCGTGATTTCTGCCAGCAGCATGCGCACAACGGCGTTGTCTTTCGCTCCCACTGCTTTGAGCAAGCCGATTTCGGGAGCCCGTTCCATCACGTTGGCAGTCACCAGGTTCGCGATCGCCAGTGCCGATCCGGCCAGTGACAGAACCGTCACCAGCAGCATCAGCATCTGGGTCTTCTCCATGATGATGCCTTCAGATTCTGAGACCTGACGCACCGGCCGCGCCACGGCATCTGTCATGGCTTCTTCGATCTGGTAGGCAATGGAGGACACGTAGGCGGTGCAGTACCAGGTTTCCCTCTCAGTCAGCGACAGGGATGCAGGGTTCTTGGCGGCTTTTCGTGCCAGGTCGTTGTCAGGGGTGGTCAGAGCCGACACTTCAACAGATCCGACGGCGCCGGGCTTGTCCAGGAATGTCTGAGCCAGATGCAGGGGCGCGTAAATCTGGGAGTCTTCATCTCCATCTGAGGTGAAGATACCGGAAATGGTGACGTCCTGGCTGTGTCCGCGTGCTGACAGCGGGATTGTCTGCCCGACGCTCCATCCTTGAGTCTGCGCCAGTTTCGAGCCGACGATGACGGAGTTGTCGTCTCCGTCCTGGGGCCACGCGCCGTCCATTGTCCACCATCCACGCAGGTTGGTCAGGCCGGTTGTCACCGTGTCGCCTGTGGGGAGTTTGAGATCGTGACTGAACCATGTGCCGGTCAGTTCAATGCTGTCATCGGTGGATGACTGGCCGGTTGTTGTCACCGGTACGGACAGCAGCGGCGAAAAGTCAACGATGTTGTAGGTCCAGAAGATGGTCTTGATGTTGCCGAGCTCGTCTTCCTGAAGGAATGCTTCCTGTTCAACCGGAGTGTCAAACTGATACAGATCCTGGACCACGGCCGCGCCTTTGGGGCGCACCACAATGTTGGCGCCGTAGTTTTTCAGCTCCTGGTTGATCTTGTCGCCCACGTCGAACATGACTGACAGCATGGATGTCGCAACCGACGCGCCGAGCGCGACAGTCAAGGCAATCATGAGGTGGCGGCCACGCTGACGGAACAGTGCTCCTTTGAGCATTCTCAGAAACATGTTGTCACATCCTGACTTCGTTCACCGTGATGTCGAATTATGTGCACGCAATGGGGCGCTGAACAGCAGATCATGCGAAGACGCTCGCTGCAGCTTCAAGTTGGGCGATGGGCACCGACAGCGTGCCGTTCGACACTTCATAGTCAATCGGGATCGGGTTGCATCCACCCTTGAATCCGATCGTGGCGATGTTCATGGCCACTTCGCACAGCTTGCAGATGACTTTGCCGTCTTTTTCGTAATACCCGGTCGGGCCGCAGATCTCGCACGCATCCAGGCCCACCCCGAAGGAGGATCCGGCTTTCTGGATGACGATGAAACGCACTTCAATGCCTGTTGACGTGGTGTAGGCGAATCGGTGCAAATGCCCATCTGAGACTTTATCGAGCTGCACGACTGCCTGGTCACCTGACACTTCAAACGGTTCAGGTTGGGACAGTTCAACGGTTGCCGAACTGATTGCAGCCCCAATAGTCAGCACGGCACCTGCTGCCGCACATGCCAAGAGGGAGCCGGCAGACAGGCGGCGCCACGACTTTGCTTCAGCCAGGCGGAGGCGACGCACAGCAGGGTTCGGACCGTCCTTGGGCAACGATCGCGACCGGATCCACACCAGGATTGAGGCCACTGCGACCAGTGCGGTGGCCACCAGGGTGATGGCATCTTCGTGGTTGATGGTCCACGCGATGGATTCGAAGATCGCGCCGGGCAGGTGAATGATCCGCTTGGCCTGCAGGATGCGGACGATAAGGATCACGTGTGTCAGTGTCAGGATACCGACACCCACTGTTGACATGATCGGTGCCAGCAGGGCACCGCGTTCGCACAGTTTGCGCACACCCACGGCCAGCAGGGCGACCAGGGCGACGCCGATGAGGTATCCGACGATGTTCTTGACGGTGTCGGTGGACACCAGGGACGTGTTGGGAGAGACGAAGGTTCGGATCTGAAGGAGCGCGGTGGGGGCCACCCGGAAGGTCGCCATGGCTGCATATGCTGCAGCAACCCACAGCGCTGCGCGGCGCTGCGTTGAGCTTGCCTCAACGCCTTTTCGAGCACGACCCCGTACCCGCCACACCATCACGAGGGTCACAGCGGCCAGGATGACTGTGGGAATCAGCGCCCAGAACGTGATGTCCTGGCGGTTGATCTGACGCGGAATCAGCAGGTGCACGATGGTCAGTACACCGCCGAGGGCGACTCCCGCAAGCGCACCCCAGATAATGGAGCGGTATCCAGGTTTGCGGCCTTTTTGGCCTCCCCCCATGCTGGGTACTGCCGCGCTGAGAGCACCAAGGGCGAGTGCCAGCAAGAGAGTGGTGGAGACTATTTCAACAATCTGCTGAATCATCAATCAACCTTTCATTGACGCACCAAGCTGGGGCCGGGTGCGCAAGCACCCTGCCCCAGCTCATACGTTTAACAAATGGTGCAGGTCAGGCTCACCATTCGACAGCGGTTGGATCCCACTGGAAGTTCTTGAACGTTGCAACCAGCGGCTCAGTCCAGTAGCGGCCGGTCACACCAGTGGTCTTGTCGACGTGCAGCATCCAGCCGTCCTTTTCAGGAGACTCGATGGTGATTTCAACGTCGTAGGTGCCTGCATCCAGCTTGGGCAGGTTCAGGCCGTAGTGCGGGCCGTCGTTGGCAACCATCGGCATGAAGGCGCCTTCCTGCACGACATCCTTGGTGCCTGCCTTGTACAGCTTGTAGGTCACGGTCAGGCCGGGGATGAAGTCGCCGACGCCGTAGCCCAGGTCGTTTTCACCAGCTGCAATGTCAGCTTCGAGGTGCATGGATGATTCCTCTTTGGGAACACCCATCTGAGGCTCCATGTCAACGGGCTGGAAGTAGACGCCGCCGACCTTCACGCGGTCGTTGTCCAGGTAAATGTCATCGCCGAGCGGGTTTTCCTGGAAGCCTGCGTCTTCACCTGGGGCAGCCGCTGCGTCGCCACCAGCGCTTTCAGCAGCGTCGCCTGCAGCGGACTGAGTGGTGGAGTTGTCAGAGGCGCCGCTCTCATTGGTTGATCCCTGCTGTGAGCAGGCACCGAGCGTACCGGCAACAACGAGTGCAGTCAGAGCAGCACCGACTTGACGTAAACGAATTTTCATTGAACTGTCTCCGTTTTATCTTCAGATGGGGTGGCATTATCGGCTGCAGCCTGCGCCCGATTACGTCGGGAGCCCCAAACGAACAGGCCGATAATGATCAGGAGAACGAGACCTTGAGCAGCCAGGTTCTCGACTCTGGGATAGATTCCCAGAAGATCTATGGTGGGCGCCCCGTTGATTGGTGTCAGCGGGAACACGTCAGCTTCCTGTAGCTCCTTGATACCGGAGCCGGTGAATGTGATCGCCATGATCGCCAGCAGAATCGATGTGACGATGAAGAATGGTCGCAGCGGGATTCTGACAGCCAGCAGTCGGATCATCAGGTAGACGATAACCAGGCACACAGCGCCTACGCCCAGACCGACCCACACGTAATGCACCTGGTTGCCAGCTTGGGCGATGACAGGAAGGTAGAACAGGATTGTTTCTGCGCCTTCACGGAAAACCGCGAGGAATGCGATGAAGGCCAGTGAGAACAGGGAGCCCTGCGACAAGGAGCGCTCCGTCTTCGACTTGATGAACCGATCCCAGGCCGCCTGGCTTGACTTGCCGATCATCCAGTTGGACACCCAGATGAGCATGGCCACAGCCAGCAGTGCTGTGAGGCCTTCGATGAGTTCTTGGTTATGTCCGGCAAGTGCCGTGATGTTGCTCAGCAGCACAGCCAGCACAATGGAGCACACGATGGCGACTCCGGTGCCGGCCCACACGACTTTGGTCTTGTCACCGTGGCCCGCTTTGATCAGGTAGGCGATGACAGCGCCGACAACAAGGATTGCCTCGAAGCCTTCACGCAAGATGATGAGGAAGGCGGGCAGGAATGCGGACAGCCACGGGCTGCTTTCGGTCGCACCTGTTCCTTCGTACCCATCGAGGGTGTTGGCATCTTCACGAATGTAGTTCTTCAGCGTGGTGGCGTGCTGGTCGACAACGTCAGCATTGCCATCGTTCATCGCCTTTTTCAGCAGCGAGAATTCCATCTCCACTGTCGACACGCGAGTGCCGGAGATACGCGCCATGACCTGCTTTTCAAATCCGAGAGTTTCGTATCGCTGGTAGTACGCCACGTTCACGGTGTCCTTGCCAGCTTCAATGTCACCGTTCTTGAAGTGGTCCACGGCCTCATCGAGGATGCCGTTCATTTCCTTGGCGACCTGGCCCCACGGTCCGGGGCTGTATGACTCGCCGTCGGCTGAGCCGCCGTCAAGGGTTGCCGCGTCTTCAACCAGCATGGTCTTGAGGGTGTCGGCGTGCTGAGTCACTCCCGCATCGTCACCGTCACTCATGGCTTTCTTCAGCAGCGAGAATTCCATCTCCACTGTCGACACGCGTGCACCGGAGATACGCGCCATGACCTGCTTTTCAAAGCCAAGCGTCTCATAGCGCTGGTAGTACGCCACATT
The DNA here is from genome assembly GCF_001457875.1 of Actinomyces ihuae. Classification (NCBI taxonomy): domain Bacteria; kingdom Bacillati; phylum Actinomycetota; class Actinomycetes; order Actinomycetales; family Actinomycetaceae; genus Actinomyces; species Actinomyces ihuae. The sequence continues at coordinate 1,353,050 of NZ_CZPX01000005.1, read as the reverse complement.
GACGGTGTCTTTACCGCCTTTTGCGTCGCCTCCCTGGTATTTCTCCACTGCGTCGTCCAGAATCGAGCCCATCTCTTTGGCCACGGAGCTCCATGAGTCGTGTGCCGGTTGTTCTGCTGAGATGAGTGTGGATGCTGGGGCTGGTTGCGCATGAGCGGGCAGTGCCAGCATTGCCATAAGGATTGCCATTAACGCTACGACGCATGCCACACCGACTAGGCGCTGTGGCTCAATGCGATGCTCGAGTCGAGCTGTGCTCACGATGTGAGCCTCCCTTATTTCGTAAGTTAAGCTTCCGACCGCTGGCGACAAGACCAATCGACGTGCCTGACTTTTCTTCTTTGCTGCTCAACGCAGTATAACTTAGGTGCCACTAACTTTACTAGCATCGTGCTCAGTCTCATTGGTTCCGTTTTGGCAACAGAACAGCCATTTTTGCGACACTTCAGGATTTTTTGTCTTTTCGTCACACCGGCATGACTTCGCTCACCATTGAGCAGTCGAAGCACATCGACGAGGGCGCCCGCTGGCCCCGCCCCCGGCCATGTCACTCCAGGACAAGGAGCGCACCATGCCCTGGATTCAGCCTTCACACGTGCACAACTCACTAAATCTTCTGCGCCCACATACACGACTTACTTAATCCTCTGCGTACACATGCACAACTCACTAAAAAGTCTCCAATTTTTGCACAATCCCCTTGATCAACAGTGGATAGGGACGCCCTCGATAATCCAAATACCCCGTGACCTGCGTGTTTGAAAATCGGCCGAAATGGCGAGGCGTTAAATTTAGTGAGTCGTGCAGGCCAAAGGGCCAATTTTGGTGAGTCGTGCAGGCCAAAGGGCCAATTTTAGTGAGTCGTGCATCTGGGGCGCTTAGTTTTAGTAAGTCGTGCACCCCGGCGGCCCGCCACACCACCGGCCCGCCACACCGCCACGCGAAAACGCGAAGGGCTGTACCCGGCAGTGATACCAGGTACAGCCCTTGCAGCTGATGCACCGACAGACAGCTCATCGACGCGGCCGACGCGGCCGGCGTGACGGCGCTGCCTGAACAGGTGCGGCGCGGATCAGTTCTCTTCGGAGGCCACCGCGGCGCGGCCTGCTTCCAGACGCGCAACGGGGACGCGGAACGGGGAGCACGACACGTAGTTCAAGCCCACTTTCGAGAAGAAGTGGATGGAGGCCGGGTCGCCGCCATGCTCGCCACACACGCCGAGCTTGATTTCCGGCTTGGTGGAACGGGCACGCTCAACGCCTTCACGCACCAGGGCACCCACACCGTGCTGGTCGATTGTCTCGAACGGAGAGACGCCGAAGATGCCGGCATCGATGTACTCGGGGAAGAACACGCCTTCCACGTCATCGCGCGAGAAGCCCCAGGCGGTCTGGGTCAGGTCGTTCGTGCCGAATGAGAAGAAGTCGGCTGCGTGTGCCAGATCCTCAGCGGTCATGGCTGCGCGAGGCAGCTCAATCATGGCGCCGATTGTCACACCCGACAGGTCAACGTTCTTGTCCTTGGACACCGCTGCGATAATCTCTTCAGCCGATTCGCGGATCAGCTGAAGTTCACGCTCGGATGCGACCAGCGGAACCATGACCTCCGGATGCGGGTGCAGCCCGCGTGCAACAAGTTCGGCGGCAGCTTCGCACAGTGCGCGGATCTGCAATTCGAACAGGCCTGGCAGGTAAATGCCCAGGCGGACGCCACGCAGACCCAGCATCGGGTTGTCCTCATGCATACGGCGCACGGTGGCCAGCATCTTCTCATCAGCTGGATCAACCGTCTCGCCCTTGGCCTTGGCCACGGCAAACTTGATTTCCATGCTGGTCAAATCCGGCAGGAACTCATGCAGCGGCGGGTCAATCAGACGCACCGTCATCGACTTGTCATCCATAACCTCGAGCATCTCGAGGAAGTCCTGCTTCTGCAGTTTCTCCAGCTCATCGAACGCATCCTGACGATCCTTCGATCCGGCTTCAGACAGGATGGCGCGCTCAACCAGCGGGCGACGATCACCCAGGAACATATGCTCGGTGCGGCACAAGCCGATACCTTCCGCTCCGAACTCGAGCGCGCGACGTGAGTCTTCAGGAGTATCCGCATTGGCGCGCACATGCAGGCGACGTACCTCGTCAGCGTGCACCAGAATTCGGTCAACAGCTGCAATCAGCTCACGCATATCCGCATCATCGCCAGCAACCTCCAGGCCCGCCTCCAGTCCGTGCGACAGATAGGTCGTCACAGGTGAATCCGAAACCGGAACGTCACCAAGGAAAATTTCACCGGTGGATCCGTCGATGCCGATCGTGTCTTCAGAGGTGAGAACATGACCATCCACCTTGACGGTTCCGGCGGCGGCATCAATATCCAGCGCGTCAGCGCCCACCACAGCGGTCTTGCCCATGCCACGTGCCACAACAGCTGCGTGAGAGGTCTTGCCACCACGGGCGGTCAGGACACCCTCGGCAGCAACCATACCGGGAAGGTCATCAGGGTTCGTCTCACGACGAACCAGCACACACTTCACTCCATCGCGGGCCGCAGCTTCAGCCTGAGCGTTGTCAAAGACAATCTTTCCGACTGCCGCACCGGGAGATGCAGGCATGCCGCGGGCGATCAGTTCCTTCTGTGCGCTCGCATCAAACTGCGGGAACATCAACTGAGTGAGCTGGTCACCGGTAACGCGGCCGAGGGCTTCGTCGCGGGTAATCATCTTCTCGTCAACCAGCTGGGTGGCAACACGGAAGGCGGCGGCGGCAGTGCGCTTGCCAACGCGGGTCTGCAGCATCCACAGCTTGCCGCGCTCGATGGTGAACTCAATGTCACACAGGTCGCGGTAGTGAGTTTCAAGCTTGCGCATGATGGCACGCAGTTCCTGGTACGACTTGGGATCGCGCTCTTCCAGGGCTGACAGCTGCAGAGTGTTACGAATGCCGGCCACGACGTCTTCGCCCTGAGCGTTCGGCAGGTAGTCGCCGTACACGCCTGAGTGTCCGGTGGAAGGGTCGCGGGTGAAGCACACGCCCGTACCGGAGGTGTCACCCATGTTGCCGAACACCATGGTGCAGATGTTGACGGCGGTGCCCAGATCATCCGGAATGCGCTCGCGACGACGGTAGATGCGTGCACGCTCCGTGTTCCATGAACGGAAAACAGCCTCGGTGGCCATGTCCATCTGAGTGCGAGGGTCCTGTGGGAAGTCTTCGCCGGTGGCGTCACGCACGATCTTCTTGAATGTGTCAACCAGCGTGCGCATGTCCTCTGCGGTCAGGTCAACGTCGGCCTCAACGCCGCGTTCCTTCTTCAGTGAATCCAACGCGTCGGAGAACAGATCACCATCGATGTCCAGCACCGTCTTGCCGAACATCTGGATCAGGCGGCGGTAGGAGTCCCATGCGAAACGCTCTGATCCGGAAACTTTCGTCAGGCCTTCGACTGATTCATCGTTCAAGCCAATGTTCAGTACTGTTTCCATCATGCCGGGCATGGAGAATTTCGCGCCTGACCGGACCGAGACGAGCAGCGGGTCATCGCCTGCTCCGAGTTGGCGGCCCATGGTGTCTTCAACGCTGCGCAGTGCTGCGGTCACCTCGGTCTCGAGGGTGTCTGGCACGCTTCCATCTTTCAGGTAAGCCCGGCAGGCTTCGGTGGAAATCGTGAATCCAGGCGGAACAGGCAAACCCAGTCGCGTCATCTCAGCGAGGTTTGCGCCCTTACCCCCGAGCAAATCCTTCATGGACTTGTTGCCCTCGGAGAAATCGTAAACATACTTGACCATCGAGGTCCTCATCTCTCGTTTCTCTCGTGACGCACCCGTCCTCGGGCGCCTTCGTGCCAACTCTACCAAAACTGGGACCTTGGTCACCGCGCGCAGGCCTTGAAAGCGCTGAAAGCTTCCACAATTCGCCAGAAGAATAATTCCGTCCGCTCACCGCCTCGCCCACCGGCTCCTCATTGGCGAGGGCGACCGCGCATCTGCGAAGGGGCTGCCAGGGCGAAAGTGGACGAATGCTCGGGTGCCTCAGGGAGATCTCAGGGCTTTCCCCGATAGCGCTCAATGCCTGTTATCAGGTGGAATGGTTCCATGAATGAACAGGTCACAACGGGTTACTCTCGCAGGGTTTTCAGCCGAGACACTCAGCATCGTTTTCTCGGAGGTGTATGCGCTGGTATCGCCCGATACCTTGGTTGGGATCTGATCCTTGTGCGCCTGCTGTTTATCGCAACGCTGCCGCTTCCGGGGTCAGGCATCATGCTCTACCTCATATTGTGGTTCGTCATGCCTGCCGATGATGAGGGCGTCGCTTACCCGAGTGACATTCCTGTCACTGCCGATGCTCCCCACTAGAGCCATCACTGTTGACTGTGGGGCGAGTTGATGGTGATCGACCGTTCTCCAGCACGAAGTGTTGCGCCAATTGGGACAGCCTGACGATTTCCTCGCTCCAGTTCAAACACTGAACCGTCAGGTAACGTGACCGACGTGCCGTTCGCAGAAAAAGCATCCTCCACCCACACTCCGCCGGGAGCAGGACCCAAGCGCAGATGAGTGCGAGACAGTGAGCGTGTTGAGTCCTCGACAGTGACAGCACGTTCACTCGGTGACATCGTGACAGGTGCGCGTCCAATGACTGTCGTACCAATCACTGCTTCTTTCTCACCTGAATCGAATACCAGCCATATTTCAGCGTTCTTCTGATCATGCTGCGTGTTAGGCTTCGGCGTGCCGGCTCGATCCGGCTGCTCCTCCGGTGCAGGTGCAGGTGCAGAAGTGTCGTCACTATTCTCTGGCTTCTCGACTCCGGCGGCAGACTGGCTAGCCAGCGGAACTGCAGCCGAATTTGAAGCAATCGGCTCCGGATGAGCCACGTCAGGAGCAGGTTGCGCTGGCGCTGCTGGTGGAACGATAACGGAGAAGCCATCGGGCTGGGCTGGCTGGGCCGGTGTCACCTCAGGCTGTGCCAGTGGGTCGGGTGCTTCCTGGGGATGAGCCTGGCGCGGAGCCAACGACGGTTCGGGCTGTGACGGAACGGCAAAGGATCCCGCACCTGTCGGTTTCAGCCCGGGAGATGACAGGCTCGGCATCCACATGCCAAACGAGCGCTGGCTCTGCTGTGAACCAGCCTGCTCCTGTGGTTGCGGCTGAGGTGCCGGTGGCATCGACGGTCCGGGGACTCGCGCGTCACCCTCGTCCATCGGGTGCGACGAGGGCGAGGCTGGCCCAGTCCAACCGGTGTTCTCCGATGTCAGTGTGTGAGTAGTCTGCCGGCCATAGGCGTCGGGGGCCGTTGTCGGGCGCCTGAGCGGTGAGCGCAAATCAAGTGTCGCCGTACCCGCGAGCGAATCAACCCAATCGCGGCCATCTTTGCCCAGCCACACCACGATCACAGGCCCGATAACCGTGACGTGCAGTAAACCGATGATGGCGCTGCGAATTCCCTGACGTTTAAGTCCCGGTGCGTGATCCGTACCCGCTGCGACCGCGACGGTACGTGTGGCCAGTGCTCCCAAGGTGCGTCCGGTACGGGCGCGCACAAGCGTCAGAACCAAGAACAGTTCCAGCACGATAGTGCCGACGAAGATAAGAGACGGTCGGATGAACCAGGCAAGCGCTGCACATGCCCAGATTGCCAGCAGGTCGATCATGTACGAGCCGACCCGCAGGTTTCGCGACGCCGGGTTACCACTGGAGGTGGGGGCGCTTCTTTGCGAGGAGGGACGTGATTGCGTTCCGCGCGGTATCTGCGCGCGCATCGGACTTTGAGCTGGTGCAGTGGAAGGAATAGACGTCATAGTTACGATGCCACCTGTCGAATCACGTCAAATAAACCGGTAGAGAATACGGCGCACGGCAAGATGAACACCAGTGAAATTGACTGGGCAATGTCTCCGACCCGGCCGAGGAAAGCGGCGCCCTCGTCACGGCGTGAGACCAGCATGGCCGCACATACCACTGCGATGCCGCTGATTGCCAGCATCCCGCCAACGCCAAGAGGTCCTGCCACCTGCTGCCCCGTCGGGGACATGATGAGCGCGCCCGCCAGAGCCGTTGCGCATACGCGCGGGCCGATGCGAAATGCCTTCGAACGCGTATTGCGGGGCGTAAGTGAGAGGGCAAGAATTGCGCACACAACCGTCGCAGTGCCGACGCGTCCGTGCCACGAGGTCAGGTCAACTCGACTCGCCACCATCGGAATCGTGACACAAACCGCCACACAACAGATGATGACCAGCGTATCCAGAATCCCGGATGCCTCCCGCACGGTGCGCTCCACACGCGCATGCGTGATCCGCGAGGGTGATGCCACTTTCGCTTGACGCACCGCAGGCGCTGACGTGGTGACCAGTGGGAGGTCCAGGAGCTGCGTTTCAGGAATCCGCACCGCTGTCTGAGGCACAATCGCCAGGGCCAACACCAGCAACGCCAAGCCGATCGGCATGATCGTGGACCACGGAATCTGGAACGCCGTGGTCATGGACAGCACAGCAGCTAACACACCGAAAGCAACAGCGCTGGCCGCCGCCGAAGGCAGGCGAGTCGTCAGCCAATACAGAAGCGATACTCCAAACGCAACCCAGCACAGCATCGGGGGCGCAAGAACGATGGAAACGGGGGCCTGCGGAGGAAGCAACGCCAGGGATGCCACGCCGATGAAGAAACTCAGCGCCAGGCAGGCTGCGGTTCCCGCGTGCAGACGCCCTCGGAAAATCAGGGGAAGAGTCAGGAGGATCGACACGATGCCGGCACCGATGCGCACGCCCTGTGGAATCATGGCCGACCGTGCCACCAGGGGGGCGATAATGCAGGCCGCTTCAAGCCCAACGACGGCAATCATGATGCCCACGATGCCCAGCAGTCTGTTGAACCAGGGGGCCTCGGCGTATTCACGGGCCCTGACTTGCGCCCGGTCGGACGCTAGTCCACTGGCGACCGACAGAATGGTGCCGGACGGAAGATCTCGTCCCAGCGCTTGAGAAGGGGACACCAACCTGCCGCTCGGCAGCGTGATGCGGACGTCGCCCGTCGACGTATCCACATTCATCATCGCAAGCAAGCCTGACACCGTCGTGCCGACAGGGACGGCGACATCTGACCGGGTACCAGCCTGCTCGATAGTGGCCTGCGCAACCGATGTCATAGGCTGTCCTGTCCTTCGAGCTGGTGAACCTCTCGTTCTATCCCCACAATCAAGATAATATGAGATGCGCATGTATTTCATGTCAAGACCACCATTTGAGGTGAAAATATGGCAGAAGAGGACGCATCCCCAGACCGGGTCAGCTCGCCGGAGCTGCCTACGGGTACGATCCCGATCGAGGGGCCTCCGGATCAGGTTGAACCGCCTGGTATGGGAAATGTCCTGATGACGGTTGTCCCGATGTTCGGATCGATGGGTGTCATGATCTTTATGGTCATGAGTGCGAACAACAACCCGCGCATGCTCATGATGGGCGGCGCCATGGTTTTCGCGATGCTGTCCATGGTCGGTTTCAATATCTACCGCCAGATCGGCGGGCATCGCCAAAAAGTGGTGACAACACGCCGGGAATACCTCGCCTACTTGTCGGAGATGCGCCAAACCGTCCGCACTGCTGAGCGCAAACAGCGCGCCTATATCCGCTGGCACTTACCCGACCCGCTGGCTTTAACGCTGATTGCGCAGGACCGCGCCCGCCTGTGGGAACGAGCCCCAGGGGATGCTGACGCGCTCAACATGCGGATTGGCTCATCGACACAAGCACTCTCAATGGATCTTGACGTGCCTGAGCTTCCTCCGATGGCCAACCCCGATATCGTCTGTCATAGTGCGCTCAACCGGTTCGTGGAGACGTTTTCCAACATTGATCATGTGCCTTTCGGCGTCATGATCGGAGAATTCTCCCATATTGAGGTTGCAGGGCGGCACGATGTGGCCCGCGCGCAGGCACGTGCCATGCTGTGTCACCTGCTGACATTCATCGGTCCAGGCGCCCTGAAAGTCGCCGTCTTGTGCTCCGAGGAGGCACGCCCGCAGTGGGAGTGGGTCAAGTGGGCCCCGCATGCGCGTTCATCAGAGGAGCGGGACGCCCTCGGCCCTGCACGAATGATCACCAGCGACTACGCCGAACTGGAAAACCTGCTGGGTGAGGAGTTCACCACGCGTGGCACGTTCCGACCACGTGACGAAAACGTGCAGTGGCCGCACCTCGTGCTGATCGTCGACGATGCGAACATGCCGTCACAAACGCGCCTCGGGTCACTCGAAGGATGTCTGGGCGTCACCGTTATCAAGGTTCTCGAAAAGTGGGGACCGCTCGTCTCACGCAGCACGATGCGCCTGCTGATTCACCCGTACGAACACAAGGATCCTGCCGATCGGCGAGTCATGGAAGTCGTGCTGATGGATCAGCGCCCCATCGTTGCCCGACCCGATGAGATGAGCATCGAGCAGGCTGAAGCACTGAGCCGACGCACCGCATTTTGGAGCGAAGGCGAGAAACGTTCCGCCGACAAACCTGCCGGCCGCTCAGACCCCGCACGTTCGGAAGATCTGATGACGCTGCTGCACCTGCCGGACGTGCGCGACTTCGATCCAGATAAGGAATGGAAGTACCGCACCGGGCGCGACTTGCTGCGTGTTCCGTTCGGTGTGACGCCCGAGGGGATCCCCGTCCTGCTGGACATCAAGGAATCAGCTCAGCAAGGTATGGGCCCGCATGGCCTGCTGATCGGTGCGACTGGTTCAGGTAAGTCCGAGGTGCTCAGGACCCTGGTGCTGGCAATGGCGCTGACCCACTCCCCTGAGCAGCTCAACTTCGTGTTGGTTGACTTCAAGGGTGGCGCGACGTTCTGGGGAATGGGCAAGCTGCCGCACGTGTCGGCCGTCATTTCCAACCTGGAGTCGGAACTGTTCCTGGTTGACCGTATGCAGGAGGCCCTGCGCGGCGAAATGGTGCGACGCCAGGAGCTGCTGCGAAAGGCCGGCAACTACGCCAACGTCACGGATTACGAGGCAGATCGGCGCGCCGGTAAACACGAGTATCCGCCGATGCCGGCACTGTTCATCATCCTCGACGAGTTTTCCGAACTGTTGTCGGCCAAACCTGACTTCATTGATCTGTTCGTACAAATCGGTCGTCTGGGGCGATCCATGTCGATCCACTTGCTGCTGGCCTCTCAGCGCCTGGAAGAAGGCCGTCTGCGCGGGCTGGATTCGCACCTGTCCTATCGCATGGGCTTGCGTACATTCTCCGGTCAGGAGTCACGTTCCGTGCTGGGTGTGACGGATGCGTATGAGCTGCCATCGATTCCAGGTGTCGGATATCTGAAGACCGGTACTGATCAGATGGTGCGTTTCCGCGCCTCGTATGTTGCCGCTCCCCCGCCGGCACGTTCCCACGCTCCACGCTCAGGCGAGCAGGCCGGCTCCCCCGAGTCGGCGCTCACGATCCTTCCGTTCACCTCCACTCCTCAGCTTTCGCTTGACGAGGATAACTCTGACCAGGATTCTGATCGCGAGCAGGAAGAAGCTCGCAACGAATATGTCGCCCCTGAGGACCGTCAGTGGGCGGATATGACACAGATGGATATTGCGGTTGCCAAGATGGTGGGTCACGGACCTGAAGCTCACCAGGTGTGGCTGCCGCCCCTGGATATCCCGGATACGTTGGACGCCCTCATGCCGGATCTGGATGCTGATCCGCGCCTGGGATTGGTTTCACAATCGTGGCGTGCGAAAGGCCGTCTGCGTGTCCCGATGGGCACCACTGACATTCCGCTGGAACAGCGCCGTGAGACACTGGAATATGACCTGTCCGGCGCGGGTGGTCACATGGCCATTGTGGGTGGTCCACTGTCAGGTAAGTCCACCGCGCTGCGCACACTGGTCATGGCACTGTCGTTGACGCACACACCGCAGGAAGTCCAGTTCTACATCATTGATCTGGGCGGCGGCACCTTCTCAGCCTTTGCGGACGCACCCCACATCGCTGGCGTGGCGACGCGTGATACCCCCGACGTCCTCAACCGTATGCTTGCCGAGATCGAGTCCATCATCGTCGACCGTGAACGCTATTTCCGCGCGAATCGAATCGACTCCATCTCCACGTACCGGCAGGGACGCGCTGAGGGGCGTTTCGACGACGGATACGGTGATGTGTTCCTGGTCGTTGACGGGTGGGCGATCCTGCGCAGCGACTTCGAGGATCTCGATATGCGAATCCAGGCGATGTTGCCGCGAGCTCTGTCGTTCGGCGTCCACCTGATAGTCGCGACATCACGCTGGATGGATATGCGTCAGCAGGTACGTGACGTCATGGGATCAAAGCTGGAGCTGCGGCTGGGCGACGTCACCGATTCTGAAGTCAACCGCAAGGTTGCGGCTACGGTGCCGGAGGGTCGTCCTGGGCGCGGCTTGGAAATGGGCGGCCACCACGTCCTCGTCGCGTTGCCGAGGGCGGACGGTGACCACGACGTATCGTCCATGTCAGCCGGCATTACCGCAACGCTTGAGCGCATCGCAAAGGCTGCTCCCGCACCGGGTCCGAAACTGCGCCTGTTGCCCGAACGCATCACGGTGGAGGAAGTCCAGCAACTGGAGGGCGCGCAGGACCGCGAGGGATTGCTGCTCGGCGTGGAAGAATCCCGACTGGGCCCATGGGTCTTCGATCCTGCCCACGAATCGCACCTGTACCTGTATGGCGATTCCAAGTCCGGCAAGACCACATTCCTGCGCACTGTCGCTCGTGAAATCATGCGCACGAGTACACCGAAACAGGCCCAGATCTTCCTGGTTGACTACCGCCGCACCCTGCTCGGGGAGGTTCCCGAGGAGTACCTTGCGGGTTACATGACCACGCGTGATGATGCGACAGCGACGATCAATGATCTGGCTGAGTATCTGCGCACCCGACTGCCCAGTGACTCTGTGACAACTGAGCAGCTCCGTAACCGCTCCTGGTGGCAGGGCGCCGAGGCGTGGCTGCTGGTCGATGACTACGATCTGGTTGCCACACAGTCAGGTAACCCGCTGATCGCCCTCCAGCCGTTACTTGCTCAGGCTGTGGATGTGGGTCTTCACGTCATCGTGAGCAGACGAATGGGCGGTGCTTCGCGCGCTGCCTTCGAACCTGTCCTTCAGGCACTGTCTGAACTCGGTACCACTGGTTTGATGCTGTCCGGCAGCCCTGATGAGGGCGCGGTCATTGGCCGCATCAAGCCGAAGCGCCTGGTAGCCGGTCGTGCCCAGATCGTGTCACGCGACGCGGGACTCGTGATGGGTCAATTGGCGTGGACGGATCCGATCGCGTGACCTGGGTCTGCTGCGCCGACCCGATTGCAGTGCCGGCCCGGTTGCAGGTGCGCGACTGGGTTCTAGCCAGATGATCTGAGCGTGACGCAAAAACGCGGGGTGTCGACTGCTGCCCGGCTGGTCAGCCCTGTGGCGGGGCGTAACGCATCGCCGGTGTTTCAACGACGCGGAACTCCACGCTGAGACCCTCGCCCAGGTCGATGCGATCGCGGTCGAATAGGACTACTGGATCCCACGTGGCGACACGGCTGACTTGCCCGTTTTCGTGTACGACTGTCGTGCCGTTAGCAGATCCCAGATCCATCACGGCCCACCGTTCAGGGCCTTGCGGCATGACGATGCAGTGTGACCGAGATATTTCCCCCTGCGGGCTGGGCACGCGAAGTGTTGTGGCAGGTGGGCGTCCTGTAATGACGCGCGAGTTCGGATCTCGACCAATGACCACATCTCGGGTGAGTTCAACAGGCGCTCCACCGGCATAGACGAGGTAAGCACTGAGTCGCGTGTGCGGTGTCTCAGATGGGAGTGGAGGCGGCGGAGGACCCGGGTATCCGTTCGGGGCCGCAGAATCATAGGGGCGTCCCTGAAAGGGACTGTCAGCAAATTGGGTGCCGCTGCTCGCACTGTCGGGGCTCTGCGACCTGGCTGATGGTTGAGCGGTGGGCGCTGCTGGCTGCGCAGCATAACGCACGGTGTGAGGTGCCTGGGGGCCCTGGCCCGAATCCTGTGAGTCCTGCGAGCCGCGATGTGGCTGGTTTTGTTCGCGTTGACGGCGCATCTGTTCGAGCATTTCAGGCGTCATCGTTTTTTCGAGCGATTCAGGGTTGAATCCTTCGGGAACGTCACTCGGAGCGGGTCCAGACGGCGTTGCCGGCTTGGCAGGGCCGTCAGGCACGTCACTGGCAGCAGGCGCAGCAGGGGTGACTGGTGCAGCAACCCCGGCAGGTCCGACAGGCGGTGCCGGGTCACCTGGAGGTGTGGAATCGGCCAGCGGTGCTGGCTCAGTTGAAGGTGTCGGCTCAGCATCCACGCTGCTCGCGGTATTTTCACCATCGACGAGAGGTTTCTCGTTCGGCTCAGGTGACACGTCATGAGGTGACGCGTCGCGATCTGAGGCATCGTCACGATCTACTGCATCGAGAGGCGAGGACACCGGATCGAAGTAACCGATGCGCACTCGGCGAGCCTGAGCCGCGCCTGTGACAAGCGGCAGCCACGGATCACGGCGCTGCCCATCAGCGATGCCATCTGCCTGGTCCGTGTCATTCCTGTCAGCATCAGGCTGATCCAGTTCGCCAGAGCCGAACTCGATCTCGATAGCGTCCCAGTGTGAAGAATCGGCCTGCACACCTTCGGACGTGATGCGCGAGGAGCGAACCTGCGGTTGGCCTGCTGCTTCAGAATCCGTCATCGGGCTCGCGCTCCAGATCCGAATCGAACATTCGGGATGCGCATAGAGCTGCACCTGGTCCCCGCGAGTATCAGCGACGAAAACGCGTCCGCCTTGTGCACGAATCGATTCGAGCAGCTCGCCGGGGTCCCCCTCGTTCATGACACACGTCAGTGCGGCGTTCAGGCATTCAGAGGACACCAATGCCGTGCCGAACGGGCCGTTGACGGCGACAACCCCATGCCCTTGGGTGGATACGCGTCCAAGCTGCCACATCAGATGGTTTCCTCCGCGGACGAAGGAACCTCGTCGCCCGCTTGTTCGGCCGCATCACTGCCTGGCTGACGGCGAATCGTCTGCGTGGAGGAAGGACGCGCAATGCCGACGGTACGTTCAAACGGATTGACGGAATCGTCAGCTGGCCACGGCGGGTTCACGGATTCAACGAAAATCGTCACAACCGTCGCGTTGTCGCGTGTCTGCCGCTCCAGCGCCGCATCCACCAGCGCATTTGCCGCGCGTTGAGCATCATCTGACTGAGTAACGATGCGAACCATCTCCGCGTCGTCAATCGCCGAGTGCACTCCATCTGAGCAGATCACCACCCTGTCCCCAGGCGCGATCGTCGTCACGGTGAAGTCCGCCTGGGGCAGGCCCGGCATTCCGCCACCCAGGGCGCGTGTGATGATATTGGCTGCGGGGAGTTCGTCTGGTGACCATTGAGCGTCACGCGCTTCCTGCCGGGCCGAATGGTCTTTCGTCATGGCCCGGATCTGCCCATCGTTTATAAGGTACGTACGCGAATCGCCTACATTGAAGACAAGCCATTGGGGCCGCTCCTCGTGACTGGCGATGAGAACCCCCGTCAGGGTCGTGCCCGGCGCACCGGCCAGCACAATATTCGCCAGGTCTTTGTCCTCGTCGGACATGGACGAGGGGGTAGCCAGGGCCATCACTGCCTGCGCGGCGACGGAAATGGCATGATCAAGGTCGTTCACATCGGCTTCGCGGCCATTGAGAGCATCGCCGGACAGTGCGCCAGTGAAAGCCTGGATCGCCACTTCGGAGGCACGTCCGCCACCTGCATGTCCACCCATACCGTCTGCTACTGCGTAGAGAGGGGGCTGTGCTGCCCAATGGTCCTCATTGTCGGGGCGCGGACCCTGATCGGTTGCTGCTCCCCACCGCGTGCGTACAACGCTACCGAGACGAGATAGGTCCATGGCATACCTCTTCCTGTCGGATGTTCACTCCGAGTTTTTCACGTCCGGGCTCAAATTCATAGAGTTTGTGTGCCAGGAAGATCGATTGCCGCATCGACTGCGCCTCAGCTGCGTCCCTGGCTGCTCTTAGAATGGCTGCTGACGTGGAGTGCCGGTCCGAGGCGAACGCGCGCGGGCAACAAGCACGACGACCACAATTATGACGACAAGGACGACTGCACCTACTGCAATCCAGATGCCAAGCGGTATGCCATTGGACTGGCCGGCCCCGTCTGATGGTGCGGACTGAGGCAGTTGGCTGGCGTCAGACTGGCTGGCACCTGACTGCCCCGATTGGGTAAAGCGCGGTGAGGTGCCGGGCTGCCATTGATCGCCGTATTCGGGACGTGCAAAAGCGTCGTCTGCGCGCCCGCGATACACGTAGTCCTTGTCTCCGACATCTATCGTGAAGAAGGGGTCAATGAGGCCGTCGCGGTAATCGGCTCGCAGCTGATCATCAGGGCCGTGATCTGATTTGTGCAGCAGGGGGTTTTCGTCCTTGAAACGGGTTGGATCGGCGTTGAGGAACTCATGCAGCTGCGGAACTCCGAAACCGATCTGCTCATCCCAGTCTTCACGACCTGTTGACCACGAAAAAGCGTTGAGCACTTCGTACGGCGTTGCCTCGGGCCACTTCTGCATACCCAATGCCAGCATGCCGGCAGCCATTGGAGCTGAAAACGAGGTTCCCCATGCATCAGGTGTAATGACCGTGAGGTTGCCGTCAGGGTCCGGGTCGCGAAGCGTGATCTGTTCACCGGGAAGGACCACGTCCAATCCCTCGCCGTGGGAAGAAAACGTTGAGCGGTTGCCTTCAAAGTCAGATGAGCCCACAGCCAGGACACCGTTATCTGCGGCGATGTTGATAGGGAAATCCTCTTTATTGCCGGCAGCTGCCACCAGCAACACCTCGTGCAGCTCGGCGCGCATCGAGACATATTGGAGCAGCGAAGCGCTGCCACCGATCGTGATCACCACGATATCGGCGCCCGCATTGATGGCGGCATTGATTGCACTGACCACGTCGTCCTGGGCAGCGCACTGCGTGGACAGGCCGTCACTGGACTTATTGAACGTCGACGTCACCGCAAAGTTCACGATTGTCGCACCGGGTGCCACGCCGTAATCCGGCGAGGCGACTACTGACGTGACGGCGGTTGCGTGTGACACTTCAATAGGTTCGAATGCGGCGTCAGAGCACATTGCCTCGTGAGCGGCGATGTCGGCACCGGCCAGTTCCGGCACTCCCGTATCGGCCAGTCCGTCCACGATTCCGATCGTGATGCCGGACCCATCCAGCCCCTGCGAGCGCGCCTCGTCCAACCCCAGATAGTCCTCGTAGGCCTGGTCGCGAATTGTGTCATCGCCGTGGGCGGGGACGCCCACCATGCACAGCAGAGCGATGAGCACTGCTGACAGGCAGAGGCTGAGACTTCTGAGGGGGCGAGTTGATCGAATCGGGAAACTACTCACCAACGATCCTCGATTTCGCTTTCACTGGCATGTAGATCCTCCGCTGAACCTGCTCCTGACTGCTCTGATTCGTATGGTTCTGAAGCTGCGTCGTCTTCCAAACGGAATACATCGTATCCCACGAGCGCGGATTTTCTCTCGCTGTTGTCAGAGCCGGCACCGGTACCGCCCATGGGTGCCATAAAGCCTCGTCCCATTCCGCCTCGACCTGCGGCAGCCGCAGCTGAAGAGTTGGCCGCACCACCTGCACCCTGAGCTCCAAAGCCTGTCGCGCCCCGGGCAGCCATTCCTCCAGCGCCACCTGTTGTGCCTTGCGCGGACATTCCTGCTGCACTTCCTCCAGCACCACCTGTTGTGCCTTGCGCGGACATTCCTGCTGCACTTCCTCCAGCACCACCCGAGGTGGACGATGACACGATTCCGCTGGCGGGAACTCCCCGCGAAAATGCGGCCGCTGCGTTCGGTCCGGCCAATGACAGTCCTGACAGACCTGATCCGCCGGCCCGGGCAGCCAAAGTGGCAGCTCCTGCTCCCAGCAGACCTCCTGCCATGACAGCCGTCGAGCCGCCTACTCCCAGACGACTTCCCTCCGCAGCGATTCCCTGATCGAGGAATGCACCGATACCCTTAGGGCGTGTTCCCTCCGGCAGATATCCCTTCAGGGGGCCGTCAGGTCTGATCGCACCATCAGGGGAGGAGCCTGACAGCGTTGCCTCATTGCGAGTTCCGCTTTCAAATGCCGTGGCACCTGAGTTGACGTCTCCGATGGACGCGCTCGACTCGCCTCGCATGTTCGACATCCACGAACCCAGTCCGTGACGTGTCTCAGATCCGGAGATCAACGGTATTCCTGCGCTTTGCCCGCGTCCACGAGAGCCAGTTCCATTTGGGTAGTCGTAATTCGCGTAGCCGACGCCCGATCCTGACCGTGAAGAATTATTCCCTGTGGAGGAGCCTCCTGACCTGTTCACTTGCTGGCCGCTGGAGATCACTTTCATACCTGTTCGAGATGCCGCGCGCAGGCCCGCATTCATTTTCGAAAGGATCTGGGCGGCTTCCGAATCGAGCTGGCTGATATCTTCAGGACGCTTGGGGCCTGCGCGGTGATACTCCGCGACAACCATCTCACCCTCACGTGCCGCCTGTCGGATAGCAACCTGCGCCTGAGAATAAGCCTTCGAATACGTCCTGACCGCGGCCGAGTAATCCTCCACTTTACTCTGGCACCGCGATAGCCAACTCACAATGGCGTCATTGGTTTCGCCAGAAATATTCGTCCTGGCCTTATACGTGCTAATGATCTCGTTGCACTCATCGAGTTTTTCTGAAATCTTCTCGATCAACTCCGGCGTCTCCGCGCCTCGCACCGGAAGCTGCTGCACCGCTTCCAGTCGTTGGACGATTTCTCCAGCCATGATTCACCTATTCACTCCAGTAGTTCAACATGTGGAATCTCTCAGGGGCTTACTCGGGGTCTTCGGACTCCGAATTCCTGCGCTCGTTTCCATCTTCGGATTCCGAGTTCGTACGCTCGGTCGCGCCTTCTGAGCCCTGCTCACTCGTATCTGCCTCTTCGCCGCTTTGCTCGCGAAGGCGTTCCTGCTCCTGCGGGCGCTCGGCATTTCGGGCAGATTCTGCTTCCTTGACCTTCAACTCTGCTTCAGAGTCCGTATCGGAGCGTATGAATGCATTGATCGCATCGTCAACACCACCGGAGAAGGCAGTCAAGTCTGAATGAAGCAGATCGATGAGGATCTCCAGTTCATTCAAATTTTCAACGAGACGCTCACGGAACATCACCGCTCCGCTTTCAACTCCCCACTTCGCGCTGGTCTCACCCCTGGCAATGCTGCCAGTGGAAGTCTTCGCCGCTGTAACGTGAGTCAACCCGTCGTGGCGCAGCTTATTCAGCTCCGTCCGCGCAGCATCAACATCTACTTCCCAGCCTCCAGACACTGTTTCTCCTCTACACCTGTCGTGGTCGAACGATCGTTGTGTCCATGTCGTGAATCAGATCGAAATAGTGAACCGGCGAAAGGGACGCTGCCGCGAGAAACCGCCTGCAGCGTCCCTTTCGACAAGCACAAGGCTCAGACTACTGGAACAGTCCTGCGTTGTGGTGGTCAGTTGAGTTGTAATCCTGGTTAGCCTGCTCGACGAGAACGCTGATGCGAGCCAGGACGTCACGCATACCGGTCATGCCCTCGGTCCACTTTGCCTTGGCAACCTGGTAGGCCTGCTGTGCATCGCCTTCCCAGTTGGTCTGCAGCTGCTGGAGCTCAGAATCCATCTGATCCAAGGTGTTTTGAATGCCGGTAGCACCAGTGTTGATATCTGCTGAGGCGGTTGACAGAGCCCCGTAGTTTACTTTCAGATCCATTTCAGCTTAGTCCTCTCACATTCCAAGACGGCCGGCGACGGAGTTCATCGCAGCCTGGTGGTCGGCATCGGTC
This sequence comes from Actinomyces ihuae, assembly GCF_001457875.1. Classification (NCBI taxonomy): domain Bacteria; kingdom Bacillati; phylum Actinomycetota; class Actinomycetes; order Actinomycetales; family Actinomycetaceae; genus Actinomyces; species Actinomyces ihuae. The sequence goes on along the minus strand of NZ_CZPX01000005.1, from coordinate 1,335,175 downwards.
GTGTCGTAAGCCTGCTGCGATGAACGCAGGTTGGCTTCGAATTCGTTCAACGCACTGGTGATCTTGCGTGCATCCTCATCCCACTGAACCATCAGCTGCTGGAAAGCGGTAGATGCGTTGCCGACCCACTGTGAGCCGATGCTTGAAAGGTTGGAGCGCAAGGTGCTCAGGCGGCCCTCAAGATCCTGACGTGTAGAAGAAACAGTTTGAGCGCCTTTGAGGATTGCACCCTCTGCGGCGGAAACCTGTCCAGCCATGTTTTATCCTCCATAATCGGTAGGCTGCCGAGCACTCACTTCGAACACTCGGAAGATGACACACTTACTGAAACATACCCGCCCCCCGTTTGGCAATAGTCTGAAGTAAACTGTAAACGTTTCGTCACCGACGTGTTACTTGAAAGAATCGGCAAAAAAATCGAGATTTTTGCCCGTTTACGCTCGAAAGAAACGGTAGTTAACGCTGGTCGTCCGCGGATTCGCAGTATGCGGGGTGTTCACCCATCGAACCGTCAGCATGCCCTTCACGGTTTCCCTCTTTCATACTTATTGTTTGTTGATGTTCCAATAAATGAAATACCGTTTAGTCTTAGATGGGGCCCGAATTCCACGGGCGACGCATCCGAGAGGACCGTTCATGCCACAGAGCGTCAAATCACGCACCGGAACACTCATGCCAATCTCCGTCATGTGCGCTGGTCAAAAGCTCGATATGTCCGTACCGTCATCGTTGATCGTGGCGGAGCTGCTGCCGGGCATGGTTGAAGCACTTGGCCGCCTCGATCCAGAAACGGCAACTCAGGGATACCGACTCCTGACTCCGTCAGGGCGCGTACTCGACCATTCTCAAACCCTGCGCGCCCAACACGTCACTCCCGGCACACTTCTTACCCTTGAGTCCGAGGGTGGCAGCACAGTAGACCAGCGCTATGACGATCTGGTTGAAGCTATCGGCACATCCGTCAACAAACATCAGGACGCATGGACCAAAGGCGACAGTGCACAGTTGTCATCACACTGCGGAGTCATCCTGATCCTGACTGCCGCGGTGCTGCTCGCAATTCGCGGTGGACACACGATGGCCACCGCCATCATCGCAGCTGTCGGAGCCGCCCTCGTGTGCGCCACTGCAGCGATCGTGGCACGAGGAAGCAGCACTGCAGGAGCCGTTTCGCTCAGCTTGACCGTTCCCGTTCTTCTTGGTGTCGCAGGATTTGCCCTCATCGCTGATGGGAACCTGGCGCACTGTTTCATGGCCATCGGCGTCGGCATCATGTTCGGCTCCCTTGCCACGATGGTGCTTCCCCCGGGGTTACGCATCATTGCCGGCGGCCCATTGCTCGCAGGATTTTCGTATATGGTCGTCGGCGCACTGACTGCCTACGCCACAGTTTCGCTGCAACGGTCAGCGACGGTGGTGGTGGCCCTCCTGACGCTGGTCGTGCTGTCGACTCCGTGGATCGGGCTGGCACAGATGCCCTCGCGGATTCCCGCTCTTAACATCCAATCAACAGAGTCATTCTCAGGTGCAGCAGTCGATGAACAGGTAGTGACCGGACAGGCGCTGGCTTTATCAGTGAAGATCGCATCGTTCATGGTGATCATTACCTGCGTTCCGATGGTGGTTGCGACCGTCGAGGGTGTCCTGCTCATGGCATGCGTGGGGGCGGCATTCATGCTGGGGACGCGGTCGCTTCACGGCCGAATTGACGTCTTTATCGGGGTTGTCGCCGGCATGTTGATCACGCTCGCCACCGGGATTCTGGCAACTCTGGCGGTATCGTGGCTGCTTCCCTGGACGGTAGGCCTGACGGTCCTGGTCGCGATCCTGATCCTGGCGGCCAACGTCGTTAATTCGCGGCTGCGCCCGTGGCTCACTCGCCTGGCAGATGGAGCCAACGTCATCGCTCTGATCGCGATCATTCCGTTGACGTGCCTGGTGTGGGGGATCATTTAATGGCTTCCAATAAAGATATTCTCAATGCGCAACGGTTTAATCGCCGCCGACTCGTCACGGCGTTCATCTCCGGCACGCCTGGAGGCCGGGAACTGGAATCCAAATCGTTCGTGCCGCCCCTGATCGGCGGGATCGTCATTTCACTGCTGATGCTCGGCATTGCCTTCGCGATGGGAAAGTTCTCCCCCACCCTGCCGGATAACTGGCAGAACAACACGCTGATTATCGTCAAGGGAACAGGTGCGCGCTACTACTCCGTTCAAGGAGTGCTGCACCCGATCTACAATGTCACCTCAGCGCGTATGCGCACCCCGGCTGGCTCTCTGCAGACCGTTTCCGTGGGAGAAAAAGTGATCGCGGGTATTCCTCGCGGCGATGCGATCGGAGAACCTGAAGCACCCGATAATGTCCCCGCTCCCGCCGACCTGAAAGCAACCGAGTGGAACGCATGCGTCATGGAAAACGCCTCGACCCACACATGGGTGTCAATCCGACCCGACGGCCTCGAACCCGTGACGACAACGCTGGTCAAACAGGGCGACACCCTCTACGTCATTGCAGAGAATGTGCGTCACCGCATCGAACCCGAACATCTCGAAGTCCTTAAGAACACCCTCAACATCAACGATTCACCTGTCTTTGACGTGCCGGCTGACTGGCTCAATCTCTTCAATAACGGCACACCATTCACCCCCATCAGTCTCGACAACAGCGGTACGCCCGTCAGCGGGATGCCCTCGTCCGTCCACGATGCCGTCGTCGGCACGATCATCAACGTCAAATTTCCCGAGGGAGACCACCACTACCTCGTCATAGGCGATGGTCAGCTGGTCCAGCTCTCCGACGTGTCGTATGCAATGTACCAGGCCTCTTCCACCGGCAACCCGTACACAATTGACCCACCGACAGTGTCCGTCGGTGAAATAGCCAATATTCATGTCGTCACTGAAGGCGGTCCTGTTCCTGCGGACTGGCCTGACACCCTCGGCACGATTACCAATGAGCAGGCTCGGCCGTGTGCTCACCTCGACGTCAGTGACATCGAGAAAGGAAGCGTCCTGTCAGCCATACCCGCTGATTCACCAGATCTGGCATCCGCACAGTCGGGTATGGGCACGTCCGCCTCCCCCGCGGCCTCGAATTCTCCTCACCCGCCGGCCGTGGGGTCAACATCCGTTCTGGGCGGAAGCGGTGTTCTGGCACGTTCCACTTCCGGCGGCTCCCTGGGTGCCGTCATGCTGATCTCTGATACAGGTCTGTCGCACGGTCTGGGCCTGAACTACTCCGAAGCCATGCAGCGATTGGGGTATGACGAAAATTCCATTACGCCGATTCCCGGGCCGTGGATCGCGCTGATCCCTGAAGGCATCGACCTCAAACCCATCGATCCTGCCACAGGTTCAGCCTCATGAGCGAACAACGGACACACATTGTCAGGTGGGCACACACCGCCCTCCTGACATGCGTATGCGCCCTGCTTCCACTGTCGCTCCTCCCTCATGCATCTCACGCTCAAGCCCCGGTTGGCACTTCTCACAGCCAGCCTGCGCGAGTCGATCACCGGGCGCGCATCCCCCTCGCCAATGGGGACGAACCGCAGGCATGCCAGGTAGGCAAGACGCAGTACGTTCCGATTGAACCGCCCGTCTTTGAACGACTGGGAATCCAGCAGGCGTGGGAACTGTCCACCGGCGGAGTGCTCGTCGCTGTTGTGGACTCAGGGGTGAGCAGCGCTAATGAGCACCTGAAGGAAGCTGTTCAGCCAGGAACCGATTTTGTTGATTCGGGTGGCGATGGGCGCACCGATGTCGACGGACACGGTACGGCGGTCGCCGGTCAGATCGCGTCGCGGCCAGTTGAGGGATCCGGACTGGTCGGCATCGCCAAGTCAGCACAGATTCTGCCTGTGCGCGTATATGCTTCCACGCGACCCGAGGATACCGACAATGGGCGCGGTCCGAACGTGAAGCGCACAGCAGCGGGCATACGGTGGGCGGCCGATCACGGTGCCAAAATCATTGCTGTTCCGGCATCGTCACCGTCTGACCATGCTGAGTTGGCTCAGGCAGTCGCCTATGCTACGAACGCCGGTGCGCTCATTGTCGCCTCGGCGGGTAACGCCGATCCGAACGGGGAAAATTCAGGGGTACGTTTTCCTGCCAACTATGAGCAGGTGCTCTCAGTCAGTGCGGTAACGCTTCAGGGACAGCCTTCTGACAGCGTCGTGCACGGCATTCACGTGGAAGTGGCAGCTCCCGGTTCCGATGTGCTGACCACGTTCCTCCAGTGGGGTGATTGTGTCCTGTCAGGCGAGCAGCCCTCCACGTCGTACTCAACGGGGTACGTCGCCGGCATTGCCGCCCTCGTCGCTGCTGCTCATCCAGAGGAGACTCCTGCTGACTGGAAGTACAGGATTCTTGCAACAGCATTACGCTCCACGCCCTCTGAACGCAATGAGATTGTCGGGTGGGGAATTGTTGCACCCAAGGATGCGATCAACTTCGTGAACGACGGTACGCAGGATGGTCCGCCTAACCCTCGCTACCAGCGGGCAGACCGGCCGATTCCTCCACCTGTGCGCCTGGTCAAGCCCGAAGAGGATCTGACAAAAAGCCGCACGCAATACCTGACAATCGCTGCAGGCATCGGGGTGGCTGTGCTTCTCGGAAGCCTCGTGGCTGCCACACTGATCGATCAGCGCCGACAAACCAGGAAACGTGCCAGGAAGAGCTCCGTGACGACACGCCACGTGTCGAACCCGTTTTCACCTCGCGTTCCGCGCACTGAGTCAGGTCAAAAGTAGGGAGGTCTCAGCGGGGCATCCGGCCAGCGTGGCATCCGGCGCGGACGAGGCGGCAGAACGTCCTACGGCACATCGACGCAGGCCTTGGCTGAATCGGACTGACGGCCTCCCCTGATGGCGGCTGTCACCTCCAGGCAGTTCTCTCCCGACAATGCGTGCGTATCCAGTGACTGCACCTGAGTCTTGCCCGACTGGTTGAGATTTTCAGGGCCGCTCATCACATAGAAGAATTCGATGACCTGTTCGTCGCCGGATTGGCCGCCAGAATCAGACTGCATGGCGCTGTCCTGCTGGCCTGCATCATCCTGAGCGCCCGACTGGCCGGACGAATCTGCGGACATGTGGTGGCGCCACGACCAGTGGATGACATCGCCGTCGACAACGCCGCTTACTGACGTGGGCGAGGGCGGAGTCTGACCGATGGGGTCCACCGGGGCGGGAGGTGCGGGTGTCGGGTTATTGATCGGGCCTGGCGCAGGTGATAGACCGTTCCACGATATTGTGCCTCCCCCGCCGGTGAGCAGGGCAACCACCAGCCCGGCACACGCCAGCACACACACGCATGCGATGACGATAATGACGGGAAGCGACAGGCGTCGTGCCGGCCGCACGGTATCGGAGGAAAAAGCCGCGTTCTCGCGTTCAATCTGAGCCAGTCTGTCCTCTTCAGAGACCCATTGGTCGGGCTCGACAGCATACGACTGTGAATCAGCGAAGACAAAGGATTCAGATGCTGCCTGCTCGGACGCATCGTCTCTGGCGTCGCCGCGAGCGGTGCCTGCAGTGTGCCCTCCAGGCACCACTGTGCTCCAGCCGCCGTCCGTTGTTCGTCCCTCTACCGACGTCGTTGCTCGGCGGTTATCTGCACCTGACATCGACGGATCAATGGTGCGAATGGCACGCACCCTGGTCTGATCTGAATCAATAGACGTGTCCTGCACGGCTGTCAGGTCATCGTGCGGCCCGGCGCTGTGAAGCTCCATGCGCGTCATCGGCTGATGCATGACTTCCTGGGCGCGCTGGAACTGCCGGCCCAGCTCTGCTGCTGAGGCAGGGCGTTGGCGTGGATCCACTGACAGCGCCTGACGCAACGCAGCTTCCAATACCTGTGGCACGTCAGAGCGGTTCAGCGAGCCGATGCGCCCTTCCTGGACGCGGCCAGCCACAGCCACGGCCGAATTGTCGCCCACCGGGTCCTCAAAGGGTGAACGCCCAGTCAGGAACGTCCACGCGGTCGTGGCCAGCGCCCAGATATCCATCGAGGGGTGGGCGGGCGTGCCAGACACCTGCTGCTCAGGTGGCGCCCACAGCACCGAGAAGCCGTCAGCGGAATGGGAAGCGGGAGCACCCAACTTGGCGGCAACCCCAAAATCAGTGAGCATCGGGTGACCATATGCATTCATCATGACGTTGGATGGTTTGATATCGCGGTGGACGTATCCTGCCCGGTGCACCATTTCCGCTGCGCCGCACAGCTGGATCATGACGTCCAGGGCACGCCGCACGGACATCGGTTGGGAACGCACCTGTTGCAACACATTGGTCACGGGACAGTACTCCATGATCAGGTAGGAATCTCCCTGAGCAGTGGTGCCCACGTCATACAGTGATGGGATCGACGGGTGAGCCGATGTCGCCGCCATCGCATCAGCTTCCCGGATCACTGCCTCGTCTGCGTCAGTGCCTTCATGGTTGCGCGCCACTTTGACGGCAACGTCGCGCGAGGGAACATGCTGCTGGTAGAGGTAGACATCCGCAAAGCCACCGTGACCCAATGCGCGTCTGAACGTGTATCCCTCAAGCTGTGGGCATTGGTTGTTCTGACTTGTCATGGTCTTCCTTTAGGTGAGGACGTGCGGACAGAATGATCGGAGTGTGCCTTTTGACGATGATCGCGGCGCGAGCGCCGTTTCCAGAAGCGCCACCGGGGTTCTGTGCGGGGCTTTTCGGCATGGGTGGAGCCTCCGCGGCGGTGCCGGTGCCGCCTCAGCGACCTGACGGACAGCGCGGTCAGTGCCCGCTGGAACCAGGACTGCCTGGATCGCAGTTCTGCCTTCAACTGCGAATAGTAACCCCAGGCTCGGTTGGCATCATCCTTCGTCACGACGTCCTGTCCAAACTGCGCGCGGTCGGCAATAGATGCCAGGAGCACCGTCGCCGGTGCTGTCTGCCCGGCAACGCGCCAGTCAGCTGACGCTTCCGTCGACTCATCAACGACAGGCGAGGGCGACTCTGTGTCCTCGTGAGTGTCCTGCCACACGCTGTCCGCAAGGCTCCACGCTGCTTCTGCACGTGTCATGTCGCGAGGAAGCCGGGTTCCGGCATCAGCCGCAAGATCGACCGTCTGGTTCCATGAGCCTTCCACTGATGGCAGCGGAGAACTGTGACGCCGCTTGTAGAGGCGTCGAGCCTTCCACAGCAGAATTGCTGCAATTGGCACGATGATGAGCAACGCTATACCGACCGAGGTGAGGATCACGCCCCATGGGACAGGGACAGGTGCTTCCGAATCGGATGGCGTGTTCTTCTCTGTTATCGCCGGCGGAAGCTCCGGTGGCTCTTCCGGCGGATTCGGTGGCTGCAGAACCTGCGGGCGCGGAGTAGGAGTCGGATCCGGGATCGGATCGGAAAAGATGTTGTCGCGTGGGGGTGTGGGATCAAAAATCGCCCATCCGACATCGACAAATTCAGCCTCCACCCACACGTGCAGATCCGCACCTTTGAGACCAACTGAACGCGCCGGCGCTTCACTGGCCGCATTCCCCTGCAGTTGATCCAGTGCAGCCCCTGTGACGGGGTCACTGGGATAGGCACCCATCACGACGCGCGCCGACATACCCAGAGAGTGCAGCATCAGAGCCATCAGAGTTGCGTACTGTTCGTCATCGCCCACCATCTGATCGTCATCGATCATGCGTGCCAGTCGGTCTGCCCGGTGTCCTGACCGCGAGCTCTTATCCATCCCGTTGGAAAAATACCCGTTCTGCGCCAAGGTACGTTCAATGGCCCGGGCTTTCTTGATCGGAGTCGATTCAATCGCTGACATTGAGACGGCAAGTTCTTTGACACCGTCAGGAACGTTCGTGTCAGGCTGTCCTTCCACCGACACTGCGCCGGCACCTGCGAGTTGCGAATCAGACCAGCGCGGTGGCACATCAGCGACCAGGTGATAGCTCAGATCATCCCCGTCCGACCCGGTGGTCAGCGCAGCGTCTGCCCACCTGTTCCAGTGCAGGCCATCCTGGTATCGCTGCGCCTGGTCGCCTGAAAACTCGATGACTTCGGCCTGACCCATCGTTGGAACCCATGGCCCCATCAGGCCAGACGTTGTCACCCTCGTATCTGCGCGCACTGAACCGATCGGAGAGGGCCACACCGGCAGTTGACTGCCCACTGAAATGTAGCTACCGACAGGGCTTTCCTCAGGATCGGACATGCCGAATGTGATGCCGTTATACGTGTCCATGACTGCCAGGCGCACGCGCGCCCCATGAGGCAGTTGCGACACCGATATCAGCGTCTCGTCACGTTCCTCGGTTGTCAGATGCCGGAAGGCCGCAAGCGGACTGGGATAGTCATGCAGGTCCAGCGGCGGCTCCACAAGATCACGCAGGACTGTGCGTTCATCCCACGATCCGACGTAAAAAGTGACAGGAAATGCGAGCGCGGTCGTACATGCCGTGATGACGAGGGCGACCACAGCCTGCTGCAGCACGTGGGCGCGAACTGGCCGCACCGACCGTGTCGAGGTGTTATGTCCGGTTGTCGTCATGCCTGCCGCACGACGAGCCCGCCGGCCGATGAGGATGTCGAAATCAGAATGGAGGCGCAGATGCTGAACGGACCACATCCACCACATGATGATCGCCAGGAACCACACCATGACTGCCCACACCGGCGGCTGCATGCCGCTGGGGCCCCACGCCACGGCGATGATGCCCATCAGCGCCAACGGAATGGTACCGACAACAACCCAGCCGCGCCGCATGGTCATCACCCCGGTCGCGAATGCGCACAGCAATCCGCAGATCCACGGCATAACCGACGGGCCGACATATGATGACGCGGGTGGTGCCAGTGTCAGCAGGTCACGCCACGCGACAACGGGCTGCATGACCAGGAACTGAACGGTGCGCCCGGTGGGAATGACGTGTGCGTACAGCGTCTCAGGTAGTGAGCCGATACCGCCGAGCAGCAGGTGCGTCGCGAACAGTGCCGCCACGCTCGTGATCACGTCCCAGCGCCAGTAGGTGCACAGTGCCGCAAGGATCAGACCTGCCGCAACACCGCTACCCGCAGCGCGCAATCCCAGGCCGTGGCCAAACAGTGGTTCGTGCGCTGCAATCACCGGAATGAACAGTACCGCCAAAACGATCCATGACCAGACAGGCAACGGGCTTCGTGTCAGTCGCCCTCGTCCATTACGCACACGAAAACGGCGTGGACGCTGTGCACCTGCAGGCGGGCGGTCGAACGTGTTCGCACTCATCGCAGCCCTCCGCGTGCCAGCATGCGGGGAAGCGACTCCAGTGTCGGACAGGTGGCGACGACTGCTCGTGACGAACTGGATCGAGATGAGGGCGCGTCCGGGTCCACGCGGATCACGCCGACGATGACGTCAACGCTCGGCAGATGGCACAGGCGCGCGATCTCGTCATATGACACGCTTGCCGGAACAATCAGCGTGAGAACGGACGCGTTGGGATACGACGTGAGGACTTCACGCAGACGCTCACTCAGGTCCTGGTCCTCCACTCGCCAGCTTTCTTCAGTGAGTTCATCGAGCATACGGGTCGCTGACAGTGTGGAAACAGGGCGTGACGAGGTTGCCATCGAAACCTGGTGCGACGCGGTGATGCCCGTCAGAGCCAGTGAAGCGGCGATGGACAGCGCCGTCTCAAACGGTTCTTCTTCCCAGTGATCACGCAACGTATCGATGAAAATCACGTGATGGGAGCGGCGGGTTTCCTCAAACTGACGCACAACCAGGCGACCCGTGCGGGCAGTGGTCGGCCAGTGAACGTTTCGCCGGTCATCGCCGGGCTGGTAATCCCGCAACGCATGGAACGACACGTCGGAGGAGGACAGTTTAGCTGTCACCACGCCTTCGATGTCTGCCTGGAAGCCTGTCGCGTCGAAAGGAACGCGCACTGTACGCGGGTGGACGTAGACGCGAATCGGTTTCGTCCATGCTCTGACTCTGCGGAACAGACCCACCGGATCGGAGCGCACTGAACTGGGCGGACCGACCGTGACGATACCGCGCCTGCGGGTGGGAACTGCGAATACTTCCGACCACGAGCTCCTGCCCGCCAGATTAGGGACGACGAACTGGGCGGCACCTGATCCGACCGGCAGTTCAATGACGTGGGAGCGGGACGGTCGGGCATGGTCGTTGCGCACGCGCAGCTCTCCAATGATGGTGCGTCCGGCCACGGTTCGTGTCTGAGGAAGCTCCACGCTGACGATCTGGGGAGCGCGCCCAATGATCCAGATCAGCGCGACGATCAGGGATAATCCGCACGCAACGGCAACGATCCCTGCTTCGCGCCAATGCGCGGTGAAGGCAAGGATAGTCGCCACGATGCCACCACACAGCAGTCCGACACCACTGATGGTGATCGTGGAAATGGCGATGTCCCATGCACGACGTACTCCACCTATGATGGATATTCGACGCTGAGCCTCCTGCGGCATTTAGGCACCCGTGATCGGAGCGGGAACGGAAGTCAGTGCACGCGAGACAACACCGGCCGGCGTTGCGCCAGCGAAAGCGGCGTCCGGATCCACGATGATGCGGTGCTCCCACACAGGTCCTGCGAGCGCTTTCACGTCGTCAGGCAGCACGAAGTGACGTCCCTGTGCTGCGGCCCATACACGTGCGCATCGAGTCATGCCGATGGCGGCTCGCGTGGACACGCCCAACATGGAGGACTCGTCTTCGCGGGTGGCTTCGGCCAGTGCGGCAATGTAGTCCAAAACCGCGCGGTCGGTGTGGTTGTCGGCGGCCATCGCCTGGAACGTGTCGACTTCATGGGCTGAGACGACGGGGTGCAGGTGACGTGACCGGTCCGGTGCAGCCGCGCCGTCAAGGACTTCGATCATGGCTGCACGCGAGGGATACCCCAGTGACGTTTTCATGAGGAATCGGTCCAGTTGCGCTTCAGGCAGCGGGTAGGTGCCGGCCTGTTCGACCGGGTTCTGGGTAGCAATGACCATGAAGGGTTCGCCAGCCGGGTAGGAAACGCCGTCGATCGTCACGTGCGCTTCTTCCATCACTTCCAGCAGAGCCGACTGCGTCTTGGGCGATGCACGGTTGATTTCGTCGGCCAGCACAATCTGGGCGAAGATTGGGCCGCGGTGGAATACCCACTCGTGTTTTTGCTGGTCGTACATGTTCACGCCCGTGATGTCAGAGGGGAGCATGTCAGGTGTGAACTGGATGCGCGAGTGTGACCCGTCAATAGTTGCCGCCAGCGCGCGCGCAAGAGCCGTTTTTCCTGTTCCGGGCGCGTCCTCGAGCAGCAGGTGCCCGCCAGCGAACAGTGTCGTCAACGTCAGTCGAATGGCCTGTTTCTTGTCCAGCACTGCCAGCGAAATCGCGTCGACCAACGCGGCGAACATTTCGGCGAACTCTGTGGCATCGCGTTCATTGAGTGACATACATGCTCCTTACTGTGCGTTGGTTGCTGGCCAGTCGTTGGCAGCTCATTGACGAGGGTGGTTCAGGTACTGCCATGCGTACTATTCCCGTCCAGTTCCACTGCTCACCTGTTATTGTGACGTTTCGCATGTGAGGGTGCCATCCTGTAGCCAGTTCTTCATGGTTTCCCGGTCTGTGACATGGGTAGGCGCATTCGACGGCTTAATCACCACGTTCGAGTCAATCTGAAATTGGTACGTCTGGTTGTCTACATCCGACCTGAACTCGCATCGCAATGGCAGGAAACTACCATCCCATCCATCCGCGTCCACTTTGAAGGTGTGACAATCATCGAACTTGTCCGACATCTCAGCATTGCACGTGGACGGTACAGGCGTAATCGTGCCTCGCGCCGGGCTCGTCGCCTCCTTGGTGATGTCCCGATCAAACTTTTCAGCTCGCACGACCAGTTTGAATTTCACGTTCGTACTGGTGTCCACATCGATGTGCCGGCTCGTTTCCGAAACGGGGATGTCCTCGCTCTTTCCGTTGTACTTCACGGTGATCGATGTGATGGGAGCTCCGGCGTTGTGAGTGATGGCCCACGACAGGTCGACTCCGTCCGGCGTACTGGTTGCCGTGAAGCTGTCAATCGTCGGCTGTCCGTACGTCATCACCACTACTTCTTCAGTCGCTGGCCCGTCGGCGCGGCCGGGAGCAACCTGCCTGAATGTAATCCGCGCCTCCTGCCCGTCAGGCAGTCCCGTGATGGTCTTGCCCTGCAACGGTGTCCACTGACCTGCATTCACCGAATACTGAAGCTCAAGTTCTCCGCGATTGTAACCGTTACCTTTTTTCGTTTCAGCCGTCACCTTCGCGGTACCTGCTTCTCCGGTTGCTGTAACCGTCGGAAGATCGATCGCAACCGGCGTCGAGAACACAGTGAAACGCTTGGATTTGACCTCACGTGACGATCCTGCCGCATTGTCAACCCACACGGTGGCTACCACGCCTTCCTGCGGCTGCGCCTGCAACGTGATTTCCCCAGACAGCTCACCGTTCAACGCGACGTCGCCCTTTCCGCCACCGCTCAATGTGACGTGCGCAGCGGTCAGCGGGCTGCCGTTGTCCGACTCGACTGCCCAGCTGACAGTGACCGCAGCAAGGTTTGGATCATCGGCAGAAGGTGTTGACCGAATGTCCGTGATCGACACTTTCAGGGGCGGTCCAAAGGGCGCGACCTGGGCAGATGGCTCGGATGGTTGTGAGGGTGACGGCGAGGAGTTCAATGCCACAACGGAGGCATAGTAGGGCTGACCGTTCGTCAGGTTGGTGAATGTCACTGATGTCGTTGCGCCGTCTACTCGCTGCGTCTGGCCGTCAGAGAGCGTCACTTCGTACGCGGTGATCGGTGATCCTTCATTTGCCGGTGGATTCCACGTCACCGTCACCGACCCGTCGCCAGCAGCAAGCGTCGGGGCGGCAGGCTGGGATGGTTGAACGTCGACCAGGACAGGCTCGGATGCAGGAGATGAATCGGATGCGCCAACATCATTGTGTGCCACGACTGAGAACGAATGCTTCAGGCCGTTCGCCAGACCGCTAAGCGGGCAGGACGCAACATCGCAAGTGAACTCCTGACCGGTCGTGACATCCGTCAAGGTGAAGGAGGTAATAGCAGCACCATTGTCCGCTCCGGGCTGGAATGTCACAGTTGCTCTGCCAGGGCCCGTGGCCATCACCGACACGTTGGATGGTGGTTCGGGCCGATCACGCACGACTAACCGCACGTTACCTTCCACGATGCGCCCCGGATCATTGGTGGCATCAATCAGGCGATAGTTGACCGTCATTTGCCCGTGGAAACCAACAGCTGGCGTGATGTGGAGGACTGTGCCCTGCGGATCCACGGTGCCTTCACCGATTTCAATCTGGCTTGACACGATCCGTATCGGCGTTTCCGGGAACGGGTTGATTGTGTACTTCGTCAGATCGATCGTTTCCGTACCGCCAGCGTTCGCAGCGTCGATGAGCGCGTCCGACACCTGAATGAGTGGCCGCGTGGAGGCGACAACCGTCACCGGGATCTCACCGACTACCGGCCCTGACCCGTCATCAACACTGATCGTGACCTGGTCCGTGGTGCCGGTGGCCTGATCAACGCCGGCCTGAAGGGACAGCATATGCCCATCAAGTTTCGCGCTGACAACACGAGGACTCTTCACCAGCGCATACTTGAATCCTTGAGGGTCAGCGTCGTCCGGGTCATCGACCATCGCCGACAGGTCCAACGTGATGGGTTCTTCACCTGCAGCCACACGCGCACTCGTCGGGATGAAAGCCGGTGGCTGGTTCTTCACTGCCTGCACCACAATCGGCAGGGAGAGCACAGCTGATAAGGCTGATGTATCCGATGCAACACCGTCACGTACTTCAAAGGAAACGGATGTCTTACCGGAAAATTCCGGGTCGGTGTGCAGGGTGAGGCGATGCTGGTCCTCCAGCACGATCTTCGGATCCAGCCCCCATGATGCTTTGAGCCTGGATTCGTCCGTGATCATCGCGGTACGGCCCGCCCTCGTAATGACGTGGTCCCGAATGTCGATGACGACGTCACTGCCGGCACGTGCCTTGATCGGCAGGTGCGACTGGTCCAGGCGCGGTCTGGTCTGATCGGTTCCCGGAATCGACACCACTGCGGAGGATGAGAGGCCGTCCTGATCGGTAATCGTGTAGACCAAGAGCCGTCGCGTCTCGTATGCCTTCGCTTCAATGATTCCGCCCTTGACTTCAGCGTCTGGAGCGCGTGTGGACACAACCAGGTCTGCGACGGTTCCGTCGGGATCCTCATCGTTTTCCACCACGTTAATCGGCACAATCTCACTGTCAGGCATATCAGCCAGCGCCACAACGTCATCGCGAGCGATCGGAGGCATCAGGGGCGCATCGTTCTTCGCATTGATCGTCAACGTCCCGTTGTCCACACCGCCACGCGAGTCGGTGACCTGGTAGGACATGACGTATGTTCCGGCAGCTTCTGGAACCTCAACCTGGATCCCGGTTCCCACAATTTCAGCTTCGAGGGCGTCGTCCAGCACGCTGAGCGAATCGGGAACCAGCGAGATTGAATCCCCGTCAGGGTCAATGTCGTTGGCTAGAACGTTCACCATGATCGTGCGCCCAGGTTTGACCAACAGAACGTCTTTAACAGCAGTGGGTGGCTGATTACTACCCGCCGGTGGCGCAATACCGACGCGCACACGTGCGGTTGCCTGCTTGCCCTGACGGTCCTCAACGATGTAGGTGAATACGTCCGTGCCGGTGGTCTTGCGCGCAGGCGTGTATTCGATCCAGTCAGTGCCCAATTCAATCGTTCCCTTGGACGGTGCCTGCTCGATACCCACCAGTGTCACGGAGTCGCCGTCAGGGTCGATCGTGGACAGTGGGACAGGGATTCGAGTCGTCTGCCCTGACACGGCCCACGCTGTCAGAGGGCGAGGTTGCGGTGCCGCGTTGGCACCTTCGAGGGCGACCACTTCGAACACGACTGTCGATGTCGCCATGTTGCCGACCATGTCGTGCACCGTGTACGACACATGCATCACACCTGGCGTTGTGCCTGCTTCCAAGCGCACCAGGTTACCTGTTACAAAGGGGGTTCCGACCTGCGAGTTTTCCTCGAACTGCAGTTTCGGATCGACTTTCATTGCCAGGCCGGCCGGCGAGCGATCGTTTTCCAGCACGGGGACCGAAGCGACGTCTCCGACACGCACTTTGGCATGGTCGGGCTGCAAAACGGGTGGTTTCTTGTCGTCGAGCGCTCGTGACGGGACGACTGTGATCCGCGCTTGGGCAGTATGGGACCCGTTGGAAACGGAATACTGGAAGCTGACGGCTTCATCGAGGCCGCCAGGTGCCGTGATGCGCAGGAGGTGGCGATCGACCAGTGTGACGCGCAGGCCCAGTTTGTCCGTCGGCTCCACCTGCTGAATGACCAGGACGCCGCCGGCTGGATCGGAATCATTATTCAACGGTGCGGCAAGTGCTTCACCGCCAGCAGGCAGGACAACCAGGTCATCGTCAGCAACGGGGACTGCATTGGAGTCAGCTTCCACCACGTCAATGCGAATGATGCCCAACACGGTCGAAGGGCCATCTGAAATGGTGTAGGTGAACTGGTAGGTACCCGGTGCCTGTGCTTTGAACGTGATGGATCCGAGAGCCAGGTCGGGCGTGAGCTGTGTTCCGGCTGGAGCTTCAGACACACCAACCAGCGTCAGGCCGTCACCGTTGGGATCCGTATCGTTGGTCAGCGGTTCAATTTCGAGGGCTTCGCCGGCTCTCGCCACATAGAAATCGGCGTGCGCAACAGGTGGAATGTTGCCTGGTGGCTGTACGACGATGGGTACGACACCTTGCGTTTCGGCACGCCCGTCAGAGACTACGACGTTCACCTCGTACTGGCCGGGCGCTGCGCCCAGATCCCGGATATTCAGGGTTCCTTCTTCACGGTACTGCACCTGGATACCGTCAGGAGCACTGGCGGACTGCAGGAAGATCGGGTCGCCGTCCGGATCGTTCCAATCCGGCAGCACGTTGTACTCAATGGCAGCTCCCGCTCCCAGTTTCTGCGGGTTCTTGCGGATCTGCACCGGGCCGGCGTTCTGATCCCAGGGGTGCACACTGATCGTCACCGTCGCACTGTCAGATGCCTGCCCGTCGTATGCCTCGTACACAAAAGTGGTGCTGCCCGACGCATCATCGGGCACGTCCGTCATCTGCAACGCCTGGCCGCCACGCGTCGGTGTCACCGCTCCGATCTGAGGCTGGCTGATCGGTCTGGCTGTCAGAACATCACCATCGATGTCCGTGTCATTTTGCAGTACAGGCAGCGTGGTGGCTCGGCCTGGCCTGACACCGAACTCATCATCAACGGCGTCAGGTGGAGTGTTCTTGTCCTTGCGCTGAGGGTCGATAATTTCGTCGGTGTATTCAGGCGATTCCTCTTCTTCTTTTTCCTTGTCGATCTCCTGGTCGATCTCATCCCAATCATCCATGAACGCCATGTTCATGTCGGGTAGCCAGATGCCACCCTCGTTAATTTCGTTGAGGACGATGAGCTTACGGTTGGTTCTAAACGAGATGTTGCGCGCAGACTTGAGGGTGTCAACATCCATCGACGTGTCATTGGCCGCGTCGTCACACAGACGCACATAGGAGCCCGAGCCTGCCCACGCGCCGTACGAGCATCCTTCGTGTCGTGTGGGAGCCGCCGGCTTTCCTGAACGGTTCTGCTCATTCGCGGGGGTGATCGTCACGGGATCGCCGTTGAGGGGAACGCTGATCAGGGAATTCGGGTTGGCCAGTACAACCGCGTCATGGTCGGGGCCGGGATTTTGCAGGATGGCATCTGTTGGGACGCCTTCATCGGACAGGGATCGTGCGGACCCGTCAGGGAGGAACAGCGTGTTGGTTGACTGGTCGAGGGCGACTGGTTGTTCACCGACCGCCGTGATCTGCAGCAATGCGTCGGCGCGCATATCAGGGATGTCGACACTGTGTTTCTGATCGACATAGCCGCGGCGCGTGACTGTCACGAACTGGCCGGTTGCTGCCGACACCGCCATGACGGTTCCATTGACGCTGGTTGTCACCACACCTGAGGTAAGGCCTGTTTCGATCGCGCTGTCGTCTCCCATCGGCACGGTCGAGGGCTCGGATGCCGGCAGGACCCACAGGTTTCCTTCCGCGCCGTCCAGCACACCGATCCGTTCTCCGCCTTGCACTGCCTGGGCGCGTTCAGTCAGCGACGTTGTGGCACCCATGCGCACGCCGGCCACGTCGATAGGGGCGATCGAGTTGGTGCTCTCATCAGAAAACGTGACGGTATCTGCTGCCTGGCCGATGTCGAATTGGGCGGCGTCTGTGCGCAATGCGGCATCGAGGCGCCGAGTCTGGTAGTTGAGGTGACCGACCAGTTGGCGCGAGGAGTTTGTCACCCATATGCCACCGTCATTCACGTCGATCTGGGATGTTGGCACGCCCGGATGAAGCAGCGCCAGCGTGGTGACAATCAGGCAGAACACCAACACGATAATGGCTGGGATTTTGCGTCGATTTTTCGCGAGTTGCTTCTTGAGTTGTCGTCCCCGTCGACTCAGGTGAAGCCGACGCGACAGCGTGTTACCGCCCTGATTGGCGGGCGAGTACTCGTCGCCGGGAGGCATCGGGGGTGCAGAAAGAAAAGGGGAAACGTTGTTGCCGTTCACTGACTTGGATCCGGTAGCGGGTTGGGTGCCTGATTCGGATTGCCCAACGGGTTCAGGTCGACTCTGCGGAAAATCAGACGTCGTCCTCACTCTCGCCTCCTTCATCACGGTCTCATTGAAACAATGATCAGCATGTGACGGCTCTGCGCATCAGATGATCCACCTGGCGGCGGGCAGGCTCACGTCCTCTCAAAGAAGTGGAGTCGCATACGCAGAAACAACTGCAACCGCAGTAAGTCTGACACGAAAATCCGAATAAAGACAGAGGCAGGCGAAAATTCGTTCCTATTTCTCACGTGTATCGCGCTCAGTTGTCGGTTCCCACGCGGGCGAGGGATGGAGTCCCCACGACCCGGGCAGAGGCGCCGACAATGCGACGCTTCTGCGCGGGCACGAGGGGGTTCACGGTAGCTTAGCTGCGCGGTGCGCACCAGATGGTTGTCTCACCAGGCAGGACACCGTCGGTCAGCGGCTCACTGGTCAGGATGGCTGTGCTGGTGTCGAATGGGATCGGCTCGGTGCTGAAGTTCGTGATCACGTCCCAGCCACCGGGACGGCGCAGATGCAGCACCTGGTCGCTGTGCGGTGCCTCGATGCTGTCGTCGACCCATTCCATTTCTTCGGCGCCCTGCAGTGTGCGGCGCAGATGCAGTGCACGCCGGTACAGAGACAGCGTCGAGTCTTCGCGGGCAGATTCCACGTCGACTGCGCTGTCTGCGAACCATGAGGGTTGCGGCAGGTGGGCCGGTCCTCCAAATCCGAAGTTCGCGGCGTCATGGACCCACGGCAAGGGGACGCGGCAGCCGTCGCGACCGATTTCTTTCTGATTGGTGCGGAAGAACGTCGGGTCCTGACGCTGATCGGCCGGGATTTCCGCCACTTCATGCAAGCCGAGCTCTTCACCTTGATAGATGTAGGACGATCCGGGCAGTGCCAGCATGAGCATGGTGGCGGCGCGCGCACGACGCAATCCCTGTTCACGATGAAGCTCCGGCTCGGTACCACCTGTCAGCAGCCAGTCCTGACCCACCGGCTTGTCGGGCCTCGGACCATGAGTGCGCACTGCATCGGGCAGGCCGTAGCGCGTGGCATGGCGGACAACATCGTGGTTCGACAACACCCATGTGCTCGAGGAACCTGACGAACTGGCCAGCTCCAAATTGTCGGTGATAATCGTGCGGAACTGGTCGGCGTTGAAGTCGGCTTCAAGCAGGTCGAAGTTGAAGGACTGTCCCAGGCTGTTCGGGTTTGCGTACCGAGGCACCCGGTCAGGATTCACCCACGCCTCGGCAACCGCTGTGCGCGGCGGATCGTAGGAGTTGAAGACCTCACGCCAGGTAGCGTAAATGTCCTGAACCTCGTCGCGGTCAAAGATGCGGTGGTGTCCATCCATCGGCATAGCGTCGAGTTCTGCCTGGCTGGGCAGCGGTTCGCTGAGGTCTTTCGCCAGTCCGTGGGCGACATCAATGCGGAAACCATCGACACCGCGGTCAGACCAGAAGCGCAGTGTTGTCAGGAAGTCCTCGCGCACATCGGGGTGATCCCAGTTCAGATCCGGCTGCTCGCGGGCAAAGAAGTGGTAGTACCACTGTCCGTCTTCAACCTGTTCCCATGCGGCACCGCCGAACGTGGAGGTCCAGTCCGTCGGGGGCTGCGAGCCGTCACGGCCAGTGCCTTCACGGAAGATGTAACGTTCACGCGCCGCTGACCCGCGGCCCGCTGCCAGAGCTTCCTGGAACCAGGGGTGCATGCGTGAGGTGTGGTTGGGCACGATGTCAACGATGACGCGGATGCCTCGTCCATGCAGGGCCCCGATCATTTCGTCAAAATCGTCAAGCGTTCCCAGGCGTGGATCCACGTTGCGGTAGTCGGCCACGTCGTATCCGCCGTCAGCCAGCTCGGAAGGATAGAAGGGGCTGAGCCACACAGCATCCACACCGAGGTCAGCCAGGTAGTCTGCCCGTGAGGTCACACCCTTGATGTCACCGAGCCCGTCGCCGTTCGAGTCAGCGAAGCTGCGCGGGTAGATCTGGTACACAACCGCCTGGCGCCACCACAGTGGGTCTGTGCTGAGCGTCGTGTCGGCGTCAACGCGTGCGTGCGACTCGGGCGTAGGTGCTGCAGGCATCAGGGTCTCCTTCGTATGTTGGTTGTCGTGATCATGATCGTTTATTTTTCCTCATCGCACACCACTGTGCTAGTAAGTTCCGCAATGGCTTCGATGACTGATTCTGGAAGCTCCAGCGTCATGAGTTCCTGGATAAATTCGAGCTTATGTTGAGCAGAGCCTGACAGATAGCGCTGCGCAGCCTTCCACGCAAGTCCCTTCATGGTGTACTGGATGTGTGCCCGGTCAAGCACAGCGAATATCGCCTGGGCAATATCAATCTGTTTCTCAACGCCGCACAGTCGTATCTCGACTGGCTGGTCGAGGCTGACCACCCCAAGATCCATGCGCATGGCAGGAGCCAGAAGGTCATCAACTCTGTGCAGGTGCGGCGAGACGTCGACGTGCGTGCAGTTGATGCTGACTTCACCGATTCCAATAACTCCCGCCAGATCAAGAATGATTCTGCGCGGACGTGGCGTCGCGTATTCCGCCGCACTTGCAATTCGCACCTTCATTGACGAAGACGACCGCGCGTCCTCACTGACTGAAACAACAGTGCGATAGCGTTGATCAGGACCAGGTTCCAGCGAGCCGTCGTCTTCGTCCACGATGCTCTCGCACGTTCCGGGAATTACCCGTAACACGATGGTTTCCGGATTGGCACCGGCATCACTCATGGGGTCATCGTTGAGCGTCAGCGCCGCTCCGGCTCTGACAAGAACCGGGATCTGTTCGATGGGGCGGTACATTGTCAAAGTCCGGTTCCCCTCGTAGGTGATTCCCGTGAAAAGATCCGTCCAGGTGCCATGTGGCAACCAGACCTTGACTGAAGCCAGACGGCTGGCTGCATCACGCGGAGCGGTGATCGGCGCAACAATCATGTCTGGTCCGAACATGTACTGGTTGGGAACGCCGAACGCTTCTGGCTTAGTTGGATAGTCCTGATACATCGGACGCACGATGCCGATGCCGTGAGAATGCGCGGCCCACATCGCTGTGTACAGATAGGGCACAAGGCGGTGCCTCAGACGCAGGAAGTCAATCAGTGTCTGACGGACTTCCAGGCCGAAACGCATCGGCTCCTTCGAATTGAACGGATCAGCCGAGGAATGCAGCCGGTTGATGGGCGAGAACGCGCCGAACTGGAACCATCGGGCAGTCAGTTCTTCATCCTTCGTGCCGAGCATGTGACCGCCGATGTCGTGGCTCCACCAGAAGTAGCCAATGTTGGCTGCAGTGGCTGTGAACCGTGGCTGAAATTCCAACGAATCCCACGACGTGACGGTGTCGCCGGAAAAACCAACTGGGTAGCGATGCGACCCAGGTCCGCAGTAGCGCGACAAAATCATAGGACGCTTACCGGTACGAGCTGAGTCAATGGTGTGAATGTGGTTGAGCATCCACAGGGGGTCAAGACCTGCAATCCGTGTTGATGTCCCTTGCTGCCAGTCCAGCCACCAGAAGTCCACTCCCTGCTCTTCAAGCGGATGGTGGAGGTGCTCAAGGTATGGGCCCACGAAACAGGGGTTGGCGATGTCGAACGGGATTTCCGCTCCACTGTCAGGGTCAATTCCCATGTCGTGTGCCATTGCTTCATAGGCGTCTTCATGACGCCGCACTCCGTCTGCCGGATGCAGGTTCAAAGAGGTCAGCATGCCGCGTCGATGCAGATTCTCAAGGAGCGCCGGCGGATCGGGAATGAGATCACGATTCCATGAGTATCCCGTCCATCCGCTGCCTATTGCAGGGTCAATATCGACCTTGTGCCAGTCCATGTCGAGAATTCCCACCGAGAAAGGCATCTGCGCGTGAGCAAAGCGCTCCATCAGCGCCAAGTATTCGTCTGAGGTGTACGGCCAGTATCTGCTCCACCAGTTACCAAGTGCGCGCCGGGGAAGCAGCGGGACCTGACCCGTGAGGGCGAAAAAGTCCTGCAGAGCCGCATGGAAATCGCGCCCGTAACCGAAAAAGTAGAGATCCTGATGCCCCTCCGGCCGCGGCTTTACCCATGTCGGGTATCCAGAGCCCTCTGCCACATCGGCATCGTCGCCGTAAATAACTGACTCAGAGTCGTCAAGAACAGAAAATCCGTCAGTCGCCAAAATTCCCGGGCCTATTTCGGTGGCACCATCGACGTCGTCGAGAGTCCGCGCCGTTCCGCCCATGTTTCCGCCCCATTTTGTCTGGACCGGCTGAGGGTCACCAAAACGCCACGTTGTGTGGTGTCCGCTCTGAGCACGGTGGCGCAGCGAGATGGACAGTCCTGAAGGGGAGAAGGCTTGCCTGTCGTATCGAAGCAGCAGGTGCTCAGTCCGAAGTGTCAGGATCCCCTCATCGCCCTCGTCGTCGATGGAAAAATCGGGAACGTCGAAATGCCGCGTGAGCACCATGGGGGTCTCCGCGTCGACGAATTCGCCGCTGGGCGACCATTCAAGTCGGATCAGTCGGCTCGTCAGAACACTGATGCGCCAGTGGTCTCCTTGAACGATGGCTGCCGGGTCTGTCGCGGCGGAAGAGTGGTGCTGGAAGAATTGAAGCGTCAATTCGTAACTCCGATGTGCCTAGTTAGATGCTCATACGTGGATCATGTTCGCGTTGTTTGCCGCCATAGGCAACGGGACGCGTCGATAACGCTCCATCGCCAATAGTTGAACGCTAAACATGTAGCGCTCACTTTAGTAAGAGTGGCACCTTCAGAGCAAGGCATTTGCGATTGTTTTTCCAAAGCCACCCCCGATGCTGCAACTCTGCTAAATTCCTGCGGCTCGTCGTATGATGGTGCCGGCAACCTGGCGTCCGGATAACCGGATCAGTGATGTCATCATTACGCGGAAACTTTGCACGGCTACTGCTCTCCAACCGATACCGCAGAGGCTGTGTACGACCACACGATCAAGGGAGAGACTCATGGTACGTCTGCAGGACATCGCAGACGCAGCAGGCGTCTCCGTCATGACGGTGTCCAATGTGCTCAACGGTCGCCGCAACAAAGTCTCCCCTGAAAAGTTCGAGAAGATCGAACAGCTGATTACTGAACTTGGCTATGTCAGGAGCGCGGCTGCCCGCTCGCTGTCAACAAACTCGTCGGGAATCGTCACCATTGTCTACGCGGCGGATACGCATCCGCTGGACTCAACTCACGACGCACTTCTGATTGGAGCGCTTGAGCAGCGGCTGACACAGGCGGGAAAGACCGTCATGATTCGCTCTGCCTACCGACCCAGTGACGTGGCAGGCGCTCTTTTGTCATGGCATTCCGATGGGGCAATTTTCGTGGGCACATTCGCAGACGAGGCACATGAACTCAGACGAGCCGCAAATATACCGATGGTTTTTATCGACTGCCCGCCTCGGCACGGCCTTGACACCGTTGGTATCGACGACCAGCAAGGTGGCAGACTTGCAACACGTTTCCTGCTTAAGCAGGGGCACACTCGAATCGCATTTATTGGGCCACCACTGAAGCGAGATGGCGTGGTGCGAAGACGCTACGAAGGGTTCTGTCAAGCCTTCAGTGATCACAATGTCCCCCTCAGTACCCACCGCGAGCATGTCATCACCTGCGAGACTGATTACGACCAGGCGATCCATACCGCTAGGAATCATCTCACTAGCGGCGCGTTCACTGCTGTGGTTGCGACGGCGGACAGTATTGCTGTGGGCCTAATGAAGGGTCTGGATGAGTGTGGACTTCAGGTTCCCCACGACCTGTCAATCGTTGGTTTTGACGATCTGCCGATTGCCCGTGTCATGAATCCCGGTTTGACGACTGTTCGTCAGGACATCACAGCTAAGGCAGATGCGGCTGCACAGCTGTTGCTCGACCTGGAAGCCAGTGGTTCAGACGCTCAATCGGACAAGACCGCATCCGACGAAGGAGCGCACATGACAATTGGCGTGTCGCTGGTACAGCGAGAATCCGTCATCCCCCTGACGGCCCCCTAACCGCGTCGCTCCTGATCCCCTTTCATTCATCACGCCCCCGTTAGCCCCGTAACCTTCCTGTCCCCTTCACAAACTCACACGCCCTTCATGCATCTCCGAAGAACTCGATTTTTCCTCTTTATTTTGCGGAAAAATCAATGAGCAGCCGGCATCGGTATCTCACCACGCACCACGCAACGCGTTCAGGCGGCTATTATATGTTTAACGCTTAACCCGACAGGTCCGACCAGGCATTGACGCCTGTGGCGCCTACGACTTCAAAGCGCTGCGCGAACCTCATTACCCGGGTGCGCGCAATAGGCAATCAATAAGGAGAATGCGGTGAATTTGATGCTACGACGTAAAATGCCGCTGCAGAATGAGGCGACTGCCAGGAAGGCACGCCCCTCAGGGCGCATGCGTATGGGAATTGCGTGCGCTGCGGCATCACTGGTCTTGCCTCTGCTGTCGTCATGCGCCGGCGGCACACGCGAACCCGTGCATTTCGCGTTTAACAAACCTGAAGCTATTCCCATCATGCGGGAGATGGTGGCGGACTACAACGCTTCGCAGGACAAATACCAGGTGAATCTCGATACCTCAGGTGTTGACGCCACCTCTGCAAGTTTCGTCCGAGGAACACCACCCGACATTGCCCTAGCGAACTACAACTACGAAACCGCACGATTCATCCAGCGCTGCACACTGTCCGATCTGTCGGACACCCCCGAAGCATCCCGCATCAACCCGGACCTTGACCCTCTGATGAATCAGTACGGGTCATGCGAAGGGCGCACCAGCGCTCTGCCTTATTCAGTCATGGCTGCAGGTGTTATCTACAACAAAGACATCTTTGCTGAAAACGGTTTGAAGGTTCCCACCACCTGGGATGAGCTCATCGAGGTGTGCGAGACTCTGAAAGCCGCCGGAATCACACCGTTCTACGGCACCTTCTACGATCCGTGGACTGTCGGCCAGGGCTGGTTTGACTACACAACAGGCGGAATGGTCGACATCCTCGATTTCTACGACATGATGTGGGATCTGGGATCCGAGGTCGGGCCTGATTCTGAAGTCTCCTTCCAGAAGACATTTGCTGAACCCATGGAGAAAATGTCGGAATTGCTTCAGTACGTCAACGACGATGCAAATTCACGTGCCTACACAGACGGGAATCTCGCCTTCGCAAACGGAGAAGCTGCGATGTACCTGCAAGGCCCTTGGGCACTGGGCGAAATCACTGCTCACAACGAGGACATTCAGATCGGCACGTTCCCACTGCCAATGACGAACGATCCTCAGGATCTCAAAATCCGTGTGAATACCGACCTTGCAGTATGGATCCCGGAAGCATCAACTCACCAGGAAGCTGCTCGCGATTTCCTTCATTACCTGTATGACCCGGAGGTTCATCGCGCGTACAACGAGTCTCAGCGCGGTATCACTCCTACCGTTGATGCTGCACTGCCCTCTGACCCGGCTCTTGAGGGAGTGATCCCCTTCTACGACAATGCGCAGTTCTATCAAGGTGCATCAGTGCTCATACCGAAATCAATTCCGGTGTTCAACTATGCCCAATCAGTTGCTCTTGGAGCTGACGCCGATGAGCTCCTAAGCACTTTGGATGCGGACTGGGCACGACTTGCCCGTCGCCAGTGAGGAAGCGAAGGAACCGTTATGACATCATTAACAAGCTCCAATATCGCGCCCGGCGCACCCGCTGAAACAGGCGCGAACACGCCACAGCGGTCGAAGCACCGTGCAGGCCGTCAGCCCTCCCAGCGTGCCACAAGCAAACGTAAAGTAGACCCCATCTACCACCTGATGCTGACCCCGACGCTCATTCTGTTCACGTTGGCGATTACGATACCGGCAATAATCGGCTTCCTGTACTCGTTTACCAACTCAATCGGCATCGGCGACTGGGAGATCATCGGGATCACCAACTACGTCGAAGCGTTCCGGGATCCTGCGATCCGCGAATCGTACGTCTTCACCATCATTTTCGCGTTCGTCACTGTCATCACTGTCAATGCCATCGCTTTTCTTCTTGCAGTGGGGCTGACGTCCAAGATCCGTTTCAAAGCGGGACTTCGCACCATCTTCGTCATCCCGATGGTCATTTCCGGAATCGTCATCGCGTTCGTGTTCCGCTTCATCTTCAACACAACGCTGACCAGCTTCGGAAACGCAGCGAACATTTCCTGGCTTCGGGAAAGCTTCCTGTCTGATCCGCTGCTTGCCGCTCTCGCCCTCGTCATTGTGACGGCTTGGCAGGCAATTCCAGGTACGCTGCTGATCTACATTGCTGGAATCCTGTCGATACCTTCCGATGTCTATGAGGCAGCCGCCATTGATGGCGCCAACAAGTTCCAGCAGCTGATTCGCATCACGATCCCTCTTGTGTTTGGCTACGTGGTGATCAACATGATCATCGGTTTCAAGAACTTCCTGAACTCCTACGACATCATCAAGGGTTTGACCGAGGGCGGGCCAGGCACATCAACACGAAGCATTGCAATGACAATCGTGACTGGCTTTACAAGTGGTGACTACGCCTACCAGATGGCGAACGCGACGATCTTCTTCGTCATCGTCATTCTCATATCGTTGCTCCAGCTCTCTCTCATGCGCGGAAGGAATTCAATCTGATGAGTGCACCAATGACATCAACAACCATAAAAGCACCAGCAGATGGGGTCTCCGATCGCGATCGCGGGTCTGCGAAGGTCAGGAAACGTCACGTCAAACCAGAACGAGTGTCTTGGTCGACAACCATTGTCCTCATGCTGTGCACACTCACTGTGTTTGTCCCTCTCTACATCACAGTGTCCATGGCATTCAAGACGCGAGCGCAGGCAATCGACGGACGTTCGTTCTCATTGCCGAACCCTGTGAGCATCGAGGGATTCATCGAAGCCTGGAAAGTGACAAACTTTCCGAAAGGCTTCCTTGTCTCACTGTTCATTACGGCAGGCACAGTCGCGGCCACGATCTTTCTCGCCGCATTCGCGTCCTATGCCATTGCGCGGAACTGGGAGCGCCGCTATTTCCGCTGGTCGTTCTACTACCTGCTGTCGGCAATGTTTCTTCCCTTCACCGTTGTCGCACTGCCGCAGATTCAGCTGACCGGGCGACTTCACCTAGATAATCCGGTTGGGGTCATCATCCTGACGACGATGTTCCAGCTCAGTTTCTCAACACTGCTGTTTACGGCTTTCCTCCGTTCGATTCCCATTGAGCTTGAGGAGAGTGCCCGTATCGATGGGGCAACGACGTGGCAGGCGTTCTGGAAACTGATCTTCCCGTTGCTGGCACCCATGAGCGCAACAATTGGAGTGTTTGCGTTCCTAGCGTCATGGAACGACTACATGCTGCCTGCGTTGATCATCGCTGATCCTGATATGCAGACTCTGCCCGTGCGGCAGTACCTGTTTACCGGGCAGTTCATGAATAACTACAATGTCTCCTTTGCGTCATATCTGATGGCTATGGCTCCGGCAATCATCGCGTATCTGTTCACTCAGCGCTGGGTGATGGAGTCTGTGACTCAGGGGGCGGTCAAGGGATAGCGCCATCGCTCGTTGCGTGCCGGCGTCTGCGGTCAGTTCTTAACGTGTTGGTCCCCCATCATTGACGAGGGCGGCCGCAGGCGCCGCTGCTATATGCGGCACATCAACAATGACTGTGGCCTCGCTCTGCTGCCAGAGCGAGGCCACACGCCGCACACTATATGTCACACACTGAG
Organism: Actinomyces ihuae; assembly: GCF_001457875.1. Classification (NCBI taxonomy): domain Bacteria; kingdom Bacillati; phylum Actinomycetota; class Actinomycetes; order Actinomycetales; family Actinomycetaceae; genus Actinomyces; species Actinomyces ihuae. Next base: position 1,307,722 of record NZ_CZPX01000005.1, on the reverse strand, counting down.
GGGACACAACCCCCTCAGTGAAGATCGGTTAATCTGTCAGATCCCAGTGAACGTAAATTCACGCTGGTCGCCCTCGCCGGCAACATCGACGGTGACAACCTGACCCGGCATGATCTCACCGAACAGGATCCGCTCGGACAAGGCGTCCTCAATATCGCGCTGGATGGCGCGGCGCAGCGGCCTGGCACCCAGAACAGGGTCGTATCCGCGGTCGGCCAGCAGTTCACGCGCAGCATCGCTGATCTGCAGTTTCATATTCTGGTCCTCCATGCGCTCCGCCAGACGACCGATCATCAGGTCAACGATCTGCGTGATCTGCTCCTTCGTGAGCGGCGGGAAGACGATGACGTCGTCAACACGGTTGAGGAACTCGGGGCGGAAATGCTGCTTGAGCTCCTCATTCACCTTCGACTTCATGCGCGAGTAGTCGTGCGTGAGGTTGTCGGCGGACTGGAAGCCGGTCAGCACACCCTTGTTGATGTCGCGCGTGCCCAGGTTGGTGGTCATGATGATCACCGTGTTCTTGAAGTCCACCTTGCGTCCCTGTGAATCGGTCAGATGACCTTCTTCCAGGATCTGCAGCAAGGAGTTGAAGATATCGGGGTGAGCCTTTTCAACCTCGTCAAACAGGACAACGGAGAACGGACGGCGACGGACCTTTTCAGTGAGCTGGCCACCCTCGTCGTATCCAACGTACCCGGGAGGTGCACCGAACAGGCGTGATGCCGTGTGCTTCTCGGAGAACTCGCTCATATCCATCTGGATCAGCGCATCTTCATCACCGAACAGGAACTCCGCGAGAGCCTTGGCCAGCTCAGTCTTACCGACACCGGTCGGTCCGGCAAAAATGAACGAACCACCGGGGCGTTTCGGATCTTTCAGGCCCGAACGTGTGCGTCGAATCGACTGCGACAGTGCTTTGACAGCCTCTTCCTGGCCGATGACGCGCTTATGCAGCTCATCTTCCATCTTCAGCAGCTTGGCCGATTCGGTCTGAGTCAGCTTCACCACCGGGATGCCGGTCGACATGGCGAGCACTTCAGCGATTTCCTCTTCAGTGACCTCCGCGATTTCTTCGCGTTCGCCACCCTTCCACGCATCTTCCTTCTCGCGACGTTCCTCGCCCAGTTTCTTTTCCTCATCACGCAGGGAGGCGGCACGCTCAAAGTCCTGATCATCGATCGCGGCTTCCTTGGCCTTGCGCACATCAGCGATCTTCTCGTCGATTTCACGCAACTCGGGCGGTGCCGTCATACGGGCGATGCGCAGGCGGGCACCGGCTTCATCCATCAGGTCAATGGCCTTGTCAGGCAGGAAACGGTCAGAAATGTAGCGGTCTGCCAGCTCGGCTGCGGCGCGGATCGCCTCATCGGTGATGATGACGCGGTGATGCGCCTCGTAGCGGTCACGCAGCCCCTTCAAGATCCCAACTGTCTCATCCACAGAGGGTTCCTCGACACGCACCGGCTGGAAACGACGCTCCAACGCGGCATCCTTTTCCACGTGCTTGCGGTACTCGTCAAGCGTGGTGGCACCGATGGTCTGGATTTCGCCGCGAGCCAGCATTGGCTTGAGCATCTGAGCGGCATCAATGGAGCCTTCAGCAGCGCCGGCGCCGACCAGCGTGTGGATCTCATCGATAAACAAGATAATGTCACCGCGCGTGCGGATCTCTTTAAGGACTTTCTTCAAGCGTTCTTCGAAATCGCCGCGATAGCGCGACCCGGCGACCAGGGATCCCATATCCAGTGAGTAAATCTGGCGGTCTTTAATCGTCTCCGGCACGTCGCCATGCACGATCGCCTGAGCCAGGCCTTCGACAACAGCGGTCTTACCGACACCGGGTTCACCGATCAGCACCGGGTTGTTCTTCGTGCGACGCGACAGTACCTGCATGACGCGTTCCATCTCCGTCTTACGACCGATCACCGGATCAAGCTTGCCTTCACGTGCAGCCTGAGTCAGGTTGCGACCGAACTGCTCCAAAATAGCGGAGTTCGTCTGACCGGGGTCGCGCACAGGGTTGCCCGATACGCCCACCGCCTCGCGGTTGTCCCCATCGCTCTGGTAACCCGACAGCAGCTGGATAACGGCTTGACGCACCTGCGACAAGTCAGCTCCCAGCTTCGTCAGCACCTGAGCTGCAACGCCCTCGCCCTCTTTGAGCAAACCGAGCAGCAGGTGCTCAGTGCCAATGTAGTTGTGACCCAACTGCAGTGCTTCACGCAGCGACAGCTCAAAGATTCTCTTGGCACGCGGCGTGAACGGAATGTGACCTTCGACAGGCTTTTCGCCCTCGCCAATAATGTCGATGACCGCTTCACGCACCTGGTCGCGCTCAATGTTCATCATGTCGAGGGCTTTTGCTGCGACGCCCTCGCCCTCGGTAATGAGGCCCAGCAGCAGGTGCTCAGTGCCGATGTAGTTGTGGTTGAGGTTCCTGGCTTCGTCCTGTGCGAGGACGACGACTCGCCGAGCTCGGTCGGTGAACCGTTCGAACATGGCTCCTCCTGATGTTCACGAATGGGATGGCGCAGACACGGGTGCCTGGCGTTTTCAACTGGTTCCACCCTACGGGCTGATTGGCGCGGCCGCTTCAATGTTCACTACAGGCGAGCGGAAACACTGCCAGTTGTCTGCCTCGCGTGCGCACACAAGCACGTCAACACGCTGCCTACAATCAGAGCAAACCGCGCCGCGACAGGAAGGACTGCCATGAAAATCGTCTGCGCTCCTGACAGTTTCAAAGGGTCGATGACAGCGATGCAGGCGGCGCGTGCACTTGCCGACGGTGTTCGTGCAGTCGTCCCCGATGCGCAATGCGAGGTGGTTCCGCTGGCTGACGGCGGAGAAGGCTTCGCGCAGGCCATCGCGGATGCCCTGGGGGCGCAGTACCACATCGTCGAGGTTCACGACTCGCTCGGCCGCCCTCGTGAGGCAGGGTTCTGGACGGCAGGTGGCAGCGCGGTCATCGAAGTTGCCGAGGCTGTCGGGCTGGGATTGGTCGCGGCTTGCGACCGGCGAATTTGTTCCATGACCAGCGCTGGAGTGGGTGAGCTGATCTCGGCAGCACTGGACCTTGGTGTTGAGGAGATCCTCATCGGGCTGGGCGGGTCCGGCACGAACGACGGCGGAGCGGGAATGCTGCGCGCCTTGGGTATGAGCTTCATTGACGAGGGTGGCCGTGACGTCGACGGTTCGCCGGAGTGCCTGGGAAAGGTTCGACGTATTGACGTGTCTGGCCTGGATGGGAGGCTGAGGGATGTGCGCGTGCGCGCCGCATGCGATGTGGACAATCCGCTGTGTGGGCCTCGGGGCGCATCCGCTGTATACGGGCCTCAAAAGGGTGCGACACCTCGCGACGTCAAGGTGCTGGATCGTGCGTTGGCAACCTTCGCGCACGCTGACCCGGCAGCGAGCGCCCATGCCGACAAGGCGGGAGCTGGAGCGGCAGGTGGGCTGGGGTTTGCGCTGTCAGCTTTCCTGGGCGCTTCGTTGGAATCAGGGGTGGATCTGGTGATGGAAGGCGTCGGGCTGGCGGAAGTGCTGCGCGGAGCTGACCTTGTGCTGACCGGCGAGGGGTCGATCGACCGGCAAAGTGTCATGGGCAAAACCATCTCCGGGGTGGCGCGCCTGGCACGCGAGGCCGGCAGCGTTCCTGTCATCGCGTGCGCCGGCAGAATTGAACAGGGGCAGGCACTGACTGATGAGCTGTTGCGATGCGGAATCATTGCCGCTGTCCCGATCGTGCCCGGGCCGTGTTCAACGGATGAGGCGGTGTCATCGGGCGAAAGGAACCTGCGTGCCACCGCTTCGCGTGTCATGCGGATCTGGATGGCCCGCGCAGGCAAATCCCCATGGTGTAGCCGCTGACGGCGCCATCACTGCCTCGGTCTTCACGCAGCACCTCAAGACCATTTTTGGCATAAAAGCCGATGGCACGTGAATTGTCCGCGTCAACCCCGATGGCGATGCCGTGTGCGTGCGAGCGCGTGGTCACCGCCTCGGTGAATCTGCCAAGAAGCTGCGTACCGAGCCCACGTCCCTGCACATCGGACAGCAGGTCGATGTGAAATTCGGCCTCATAGGTGCGGCGAAGATCCGACCACATGGAATCAGGGTTGAGGCCGCGTTCAAGCAGTTCACGCTCGCCCTCTGGCCACAGCTCCGTGCCGCCGAAACGCTCGCGCAGCACCGGCACCCAGTGGTCGCGCCACCAGTTCACAAAGGAAGCAACATCGGGGACACCCACGATATATCCACTGATGCGTGAGCCAGTATCAACCACAAACGACCAGCTCGGAGCGTAACTGACGTACGGCAGTGCGTAAATGTAGGGCAGAATTTCATCATCGGTGAGCCTGCCCCGCGCTCCCCTGCCACTGTCGGCCGTATCAATGCAGATTGAGATCAGATCAGCTGCGTCCGTTAACCGGTACGGGCGAATATGCACCTCCGCCATGGTTCCGTCTACGCCTCAACCAGCACAGTAAAGGGCCCGTCGTTGACCAGTTCAACCTCCATGTGGGCGCCAAACTGGCCGGTCGCCACTTCCAGCCCACGCTCACGCAGCCCCTGAGCCACGGCATCAATCAGCGGTTCAGCCACAGGGCCCGGCGCAGCTGCCGACCACGAGGGTCGCCGGCCTTTACGGGTACTGCCATAGAGTGTGAACTGCGAGACGACCAGGACCGCGCCGCCAATGTCGCTCACCGATTGTTCATCGTCCATGATCCGCAGCTCCGCAATTTTGCGCACCACCGTGTCGACCTGGTCGGGGCCGTCCTCGTGAGTGGCGGCGACGAGGGCGAGGATGCCGGGGCCACTGATTTCTCCGACAACTTCACCATCGACGCGCACGCATGCGCGGGTAACCCGCTGAAGTACTGCTCGCACTGTTATGCCTTCCTTCCACCTGACATGTGCGGTGATCCTGCCGGCGGAATATCCAGCCTGCGCAGGTCCTTGTTCGTCAGGTCCTTGCCGGGGCGCTCATCGGGTGAATCTTCACTGCGACCGTCACGCGGCACGATGATTTCCTGCGCAGCGCTGACCCCATCAATGTCAAAGACCGTGTCTTCTGGGACGTTGCGCGAAATGAGCGCCAGCGCAACGGGGCCAAGTTCGTAGTGCCGTGCAGCTGATGTCACCACACCCACCTGCCGGTTTCCACGCATCAGTCTGGCTCCACTTTCCGGCAGATCTCCGCGTGAGCCATCGAGTTGCAGGAAGGTCAAGCGCCTGGGCGGTTTACCAAGGTTCACCACACGTGCCACAGACTCCTGCCCGCGGTAGCAGCCTTTATGCAGATGAACGGCGGTGCGCATCCAGTCGAGTTCAGCCGGGATGGATCGAGCGTCCGTGTCCCGTCCGATAAGAGGACGCCATGCCGCAATGCGCAGTGCGTCCCAGGCAAGCATTCCGGCAGGCGTCATGCCGTCGCTGTCACCCGCCACACTCATCATGTCGGTGATGGCGCCGTCGCCCTCGACAATGTGGAGGTGGAAACGCGTGTCAGATCCCGGGTGCTTGCTGCCTGCAAAGTAACGCGTGCCGCCTTCCACGACTCCTGGCCACGGGTCATCCCACGTGAACAGGTATCCCGGCAGATGACGTGCTGTTTCAGCAAGCGGGTCTGTCTGGGCGGCAGAACTGACGGTGCCGATCACGCGAATGTCGTGGCGCGCCGCCACTTCGACGCGCAGCATGAATTTCATGGACTCGAGCCACTGGGCCAGTGCGCCGACGCGGTTACGCACAGTTACCAGCCACGTCGTTTCACCGTCATCGTGGACTGCTGCGGCGTGCTCGATGCGGCCGTTGGCATCCAACACCAGCAGTTCCTTTGATTCTGCAGGCATCATGCCGTTGATGATCTGCGAGGTCATGTTTGTGAGCCATGACTGACGATCAGGCCCGCTGACGCACACGGCTGCCAGAGTGGACAGATCCGTGAAGCCCCGCAACTCGGCCAGTGCCCACTGCTCCCCGATCGGGTCGCCATAGTGGATCGGCAGGCCGACCCACTCGCCCTCACCTGCAACAGCTTTCGGCCAGGTCAACAGTGGCGAATGCAGCTGATCAGTCATCGCTGTCCTGCGCATCGACGCCACCATGGTTCGCCGCAGCGTTGCTCGGCGTTCTTGCAGAATCTGATGTGACAGCGTCCCCCTCGTCAATTCGCATGAGACGACCGGAAATCGAGGTAATCGACTCGCCTGCACCCACCATTGTGACGTCCTGAGCCCACATGAGTTCACCTGCGACCAGGCCGAACATGCGGGAGGCTTCCTCAACGGGTTGAGCGTGTGGGCTGCGTGCGATCGCGTCGGAAATCATGCGTACGCGCGGCCCCATCGACACTCCCGCCCACAGCGTCGCCAGACCTTTCTGATCCGCGCCACTGGCAGTGAGCTCTCGGGTCTGGAACTGTCCGGGAGGGGGCAGCTCCTGCGTCGTCGGCATGACGCTGACGTACACGGTTTCCTCATTGATCAGGTCCTGTTCGACGAGGGCGGCCAGGCCTTCCTCGGTCGAGGCACTCGGGTCAAGCGACTGAACGCGCGAGCTTGCCAAGTAGATGCGGGTCACCATGCGCATCTGTGTGCCCACGGCTTCGCACGTGATCTCTTCAATGACCATCTGATCGGGCACATCGTCACTGTCGGCCGAGGTGGCGGGGGTGTTCTGGTCGGATTCTCCGGACGAATCGGGGGTGGCGGCCGCCGCGTGCGATCCGGCAATCACGCCCCAGCCGCGCCACTGTCCCAGCATCCACGCCAGGGGTGCAATTTCTCGAGGAGTGTTCTCATCAAGTACAAACATGCTTCTTACTGTACGGGCCTTCACGACGATTCACGAGGGCGACCAGCAATTCTCTGGTCTTGTTCGCCATCACCGAAGCGGGCAACACTGCGCACTGCCGGCAAGGACGGCGCCGACGGAACCTGAAGTTGGCAAGGTCACTGAGCGTCAGTGTGGGTGGCAATGTTAGGCTGAACGCGGCATCGGGCCGCTAAGCCCCGGGCTCCAACTATTGCCGCTACGAGCGGCCTTCGCGCCGACAGGCGCTTTCGGTCCGGTGCCACTTTCACCCCCGCCTCATTTCCAGCACCTTGCGATGATCAAGGACAGATTGTTGGGGCCGGAGATATTGATGTGTGGCAGTGCGACATGGCACGGTAGTACTCAAGTACATGAGACTGATCTAGTCGTGCTGGTGAGCTGCGTTCTCGTGATCGCTCTGGTTGCGGCCGGCGTTCTTTTCATCACCTCACGTCACTCTGATCCACTCTCTGCAAGTGAAGCCACAGAGACACTCCGAAATGTCGCGATCAGTGGCATTGGCCCCGTTGATGAAGTCGAGGGCCCCATCCGCTATACCGACGTTGAGCCGCTGCAGTTCAAGAGCACTCAATGCCAGAAGCTTTTTGACAGCCTGCCGTCACCGGATTACATGAGTCACACGTCATTGATTGAGGGAGTGACCTCTGTGGCCTTCATTGAGCTGTCACTCTTCCCCAGTAAGGCCAACGCGCAGGAATTCTACAATCTCCACTTGGAGAGAAATCGGAAAGGATGCGATGGTGAGGCAATTGATGCGGCGGTCACCGGCCTGGACTTCAGAGAGGACGGCAGGGTCAGCGGCGCGCAGTACGTCACCTTCACGGCTGATCTTGCCGATCCTGATCCACATGAGACGTATACGTTTACTCGTATCGCGTACTCCAACCTCGTGTTGGGAATCTACTTCACCAGCGCAGGCGAACCAGTAAGCGCTGAAGCGATCCATGAAACAGTGACGTCGATTATCGATGCGGTTCGATGAGGATCTGACCACCAGGCACTGACAGCCGGTTGAGCGCCGGGCACAGCAGCTCACCGTACGAGATAGAAAGATGGCTTAGTTCGAGGCCCTTTCACGTCGCCTTGCTCACTTTTTAACGGTTCGCACCACAGGTCCACACCTCCTGCGCTCTCGCCGTTGGCGCTATTCTGCGGTTTCCATCCACTCCTCACCGATTAGGTAAGGTTTGCCTTTCTTATTTTACGCTGTCATAATAACAGCGTTTCTTGAGAGACGGACTGATCCGGCAGAAGCGTCGTCGAGCACCTGTGAAAGGGTTATCATGACAAACAAACTGATCTCATCGATTCCAGCAATCATTCTGGGACTTCTCATCGCATTCGCGCCCAAGACTCTCGCGCAGCCATGCCCTCCGACGGAAGATGGGCACTTCATGAAGTGCCACTGGTCAGCTCAGGCCGCCCTCGGCATCGGTCTGGTTATCGCAGTCATCGGCGTCATTGCGTTCTTCGTTGACACCCGCATCCAGACAGGACTGGCAATTGCAGCTGGCCTCAACGGCGCTTTGACTATCGCCATCGTCAAGGTTCTCATTGGCGGATGCATGAAGGCCGACATGCACTGCAACATGATCATGGTCCCCACGCTGATGGTTCTGGGCATCCTGACCATTGTCTACGCGGTGGTTGTGGTGTACGTGAACAGTCGCGTCAAGACAATCGCACCCGCCTCACAGAAGTAAGTTCTGCAGGCAGACCGTGACACGTCACAACCTACTGCGACGGCTACCGCTGAAGAACTTATCGAGCAGACCACTGCGCACCTTCGCGCTGATATTCATCGTCAGCGTTCTGTCCGGTACCTTCTTCGGCGGTACCGTCTTGTCGTTCAACCTTAAGACCGGTCTGGCGAGTATGCAGGAACGCATGGGTGCCGACCTCATGGTTGTTCCTCAGGTTTCCCGTCCGCAGGCGGAAGCACTGCTGACCAATACCGGTTCCTCCACCTTCTACTTCATCAACAACATCGCCGAGTTGGTGGCCAAGGCCAACGGGATCGAAAAGCTCACCGCGCAGACTTATATTGCGTCGTTGACGGCAAGTTGCTGTGACGACCAGGTTCAGATCATCGGTTTCAATCCACAGACCGATTTCATTATTGAGCCTTGGGTGTCCTCGCAATACGACAAACAGCTTGCTGACGGTGACGTCATTGCAGGCTCGAAGATCAAAGTGTCTGCAAGCGGTGACATCAAACTTTTCGGCCACCACTTCCCTGTCGCAGCACAGCTCGCACCCACCGGCACCTCATTGGACAGCTCAGTGTTCGTCAATCCGGCAACCGTTCCTCAAGTCGTGAAGTACTCGGCGGAAGTGGGCCATCCGGCCATTCCGGAAGAACATGCGGGCAATGCGATCTCCGCCGTCCTGCTCACAGTCAAAGATGGAGTCGACCCGCACGAGGTGGCAGACAACATCACCAAGGCGACGGGGATGGGAAGCCTCGGCTTCGTCTATCCCGGAGGAATTACGGCGACCACCAAAGCTCACCTGAACGTGATCACGGGATATGCCTACGCATTCGTGGGCGCGGTATGGGTGCTGGGCGCGATCGTGCTGTTCGCTGTGTTCTTAACCTCGGTCAATGAGCGGAAGAAAGAATTTGCCTCACTGCGCATCATGGGAATGCGCAAGTCCCACCTCGTTCGCGTGTACCTCACTGAATCAGCGCTGATCGGCCTGGCTGGCGGTGTGATCGGAATCGGCCTGGCTTCCCTCGTCGTTTTCCCATACAGCACGCTGATTACAGACGCCCTGGCACTGCCCTATCTTCAGATCAGCATCGCGCAAGTGTTGGGTCTGGCAGTGGGGAGCGTGTTGGCAGCCACCCTCGTCGGTATGGCAGCCTCAAGCTTGTCAGCATGGAAGTTGTCGCGAGCCGAGACGTATACGACTTTCCAGAGGGGGCAGTAATGACACTCGTGACCACTCGGGACCTCACCCGGGAATTCACGCGACGCGGCACAGTGTTCGCGGCGGTTGATCATGTGAACCTGACGGTCGATGCCGGTGAGTTCATTGCGATTGTCGGCCGGAGCGGCAATGGGAAGACCACGCTGTTAAATCTGATCGCTGGCCTGTTGGCTCCCACATCGGGTGTTGTTCTCATTGACAACAAAGCAGTCTCGCACCTCAGCGACCATGAGCTATGCAATCTTCGGGCGCGCACCCTCGGTTTCATTACGCAGCACCATTCACTGCTTCCCAGCCTGAACATCCTCGACAATGTTCTGCTGCCTGGAGAGATCGCCGGCGAGGCAGACCTGGCCGGCCTTGAAGAGCGCGGCCGCGAACTGCTGGAGCGGATGGATATTGCGCCACTTGCTGACGCCTACCCCTCGGAACTGTCAGGTGGAGAACTGCGGCGGGCCAGCGTTGCGCGCGCAGTCATTAACTCCCCTGCGATCATCATTGCTGACGAACCGACCGGCGATCTTGATGCGGACAGCACGGCGCTGGTACTTGAGCTATTGCGCGACAGTGCCGCGACAGGCGCAGCGGTCATCATGGTCACGCACGACCAACAGGCTCTGAGCGCGACCGATACGACCTACACCATTGACAACGGAGTGCTGAGCGCCGGCTCGGAACACAGCTAAGCGGAAGCTCCGAGCAAAGCTGAGCTCCAACTCCATCAAAGCTGAGCGGCAGCTCGGCGCAGGGGCGCGCAGCCTCGTCGACATTCAAGCTGCGCGCACCGACTGCAGATCAGAGCGCGTGGCGCACAATGATGGCTTCGCGTCCTGCTCCCACACCGATCGAGGAGATGCGGCACTTGGACAGCTCCTCCAGGCGCAGCACGTACTCCTGAGCCTTTTGAGGCAGGTCCTCGAAGGTGCGCACGCCGGAGATGTCGTCACTCCATCCGGGCATCTCTTCATAGATGGGTGTTGCAGCCTCGAAGTCTGACTGATTCATTGGCATCTCATCCAAACGCTGCCCGTTCACCTCATAGGCCACGCACACCGGAATCGTGTCATATCCAGTCAGGACATCCAGCTTCGTCAGGCACAGGTCAGTCAACCCGTTGACGCGCGAAGCGTATCGCACGACCACAGCATCGAACCATCCAGTACGACGCGGCCGCCCCGTCGTCACACCGAATTCGCCGCCGCGTTTACGCAGTTCATCACCGACTTCGTCAGTAAGCTCCGTTGGGAAAGGCCCTTCACCTACGCGCGTCGTGTACGCCTTGGCAACACCCACCACACGGTCGATGCGGGTAGGCCCGACACCTGTTCCGGTCAGTGCACCACCGGCCGTCGGATTTGATGAGGTCACAAACGGGTAGGTTCCATGATCGATGTCGAGCATTGTGGCCTGGCCACCCTCGAACAAGACGGTCTTGCCTTCATCCAATGCATCGTTGACCAGCAATGACGCATCCACCACCATGGGGCGCACGCGGTCAGCGTACGACAGCAGTTCGCGCGTGACCTCCTCCGGATCGAGCGTTTCCATACCAACAGATTCAAGTAGCGGGTTCTTCTGAGCCAGGGCGCTGCGCACCTTCTGCTCAAGGGTCGGCGGATCGAACAGATCCTGAATGCGGATGCCGATGCGGTTCATCTTGTCCGCATATGTCGGCCCGATGCCTCGGCCAGTGGTGCCGATCTGCTTGTCGCCCAGCAACTTCTCACTGGCGTTGTCCACCAGGCGGTTGTAAGGCGGGATGATGTGCGCGGCCGCCGAAATCTTCAGTTTCGAGCAGTCCACACCGCGAGCGCTAATCTGTTCCATCTCATCGAAAAGAACGCTCAGGTCGACCACCACACCGTTGCCAATCAGCGGTGTGACACCTTTGGACAGGATACCTGCGGGCAGCAGGTGCAGCGCGTACTTTTCTCCGTCGACGACGACGGTATGGCCGGCGTTGTTCCCGCCGTTGAACTTGACGACGACGTCGGTGCGCTGACCCAGCTGGTCAGTGGCCTTGCCCTTCCCTTCGTCGCCCCATTGTGCGCCCAAAACGATCACGGCTGGCATTCGGTTATGCTCCCCTACTTGGTGGCTCGCCTGTCTTCTTGATGGACGAGGGTGTCTCACGGTCACCTGGCTGAAACACCACCGTCCAGTCTATCGCCATTGGCGCATTCTCATCACCAGTGTCCAGTTCGTGCGGGCAGTGCGCCGGGAAATACCCGGCGTACCCGTCAGCGCCCGACAACCGTCGAATGCACAAGTGACAATCTCACGTGATTGGGGGGCGCTTGAATGAAGCAACCCCCCAATCAACATGGTGCTAGGCGGATGTCCTAGCGCCTTTTCAGCTCCTCCATAATCATCGGAAGCTTCTTGTCGATGTCATAGAAGTAAAGAATCACCGCTTGAAGAACAAAAGTGATGATCGGAATATAAATGAATGACCACAAAATCGCACTTAACGCGCCACCACTCTGAACCGACGCAGCACCGTCGTACCCTCCCATGGCAAGAATCCAACTCATCAGAGCCGCTCCGATTCCGATACCGAGCTTCTGCGCAAAGCTACCTGAGCTGTAGAGCAAACCTTCCGAGCGAATACCCGTCTTCCACTCGCCGTACTCGATCGTATCGGGGAACAGGGCCCAGACGATTCCTAGAAGTGGAACTTGACCAACACCCTTAACGATTTGAGCCCCCATTGCAACAGCAAAGCTGGCAGGAGCAATTGCCATTACTACGAGGCCAACAACTGAGACCAAAATGCCAACCATCATCAATTTGGTCTTACCAAATCGTTTGATCAGTTCTGGCAGGAACAAGAATCCGACCATCACTGGGACTAGATATGCCCAAGTCAAAACTGAAACCAGTTGCTCGTTTCCAAGAACCCACTTGCAGTAGTAAACCAATGCAGACTGATTCAGCGCGTAACCGATACTAAAGACGAGGAAAAACACTGTTGCCAGAATCCAATACTTATTGGCAAACATTGCTTTCAAACGCGCATTAAAAGGCACATTTTCGTTCCCTTCATCACGTAGCGCTCTGATCTCGCGCGTTCCTGCGACAGTGAACCAAAACAAAAGCACCGATAGACTCGTCAAGATCGCGAACGCGATGACCCATGCGCGTTGATCGTCACCAAGGCGCTTCACCAAAGGAAGGGTTACCGTCGTGACCAGCAGGAAGCCTATCTGAGCCATGAACATCCGGAAAACATTCAGCTTAGCCCGTTCATTAACGTCGCGAGTCATCAGCGCGTTAATTGTGCCGTAAGGAATACAAACGGCAGTAAAGGCAATTGTCATTAGTAGGTAGGTAACGTAAGCGTATATCAGCTTTCCCGAAATTGACGTATCAGGCACGGCGAAAAGGAGAGTTGAACAAGCAGCAAACGGTATCGCTCCGAATAACACCCACGGGCGCGCTTTCCCCCACCTTGTATCAGTCTTATCAACCAAAGCACCGACGATCACGTCCGTGACCCCGTCGAAAATTCTCCCAAACAGCATCAAGGTGCCGACCGCAGCAGCTGGAATTAGCGCAACGTCAGTGTAGAAATAAATGATGAACATTCCCAAGGCTGCCCACGTAATGTTGACAGCCATATCTCCTGCACCATATGCTATCCGGTTCCAGGTTTTTATCTCACCCTTAAAACCGTAAATCCTAGCGGAATTATTACCGATAGTTTCGGTCATTTTGCCACCTCAACTGTGACTACAGAGAAAGAGGCCGGAGGAAGTTCAAGGACGGAAGAGTCAAAGTCTTTTAGCTCCTCCATCGAAATTTCCTCCGGGTTATCAAAGGTATTAACGCTCGTTAAATTCTTTCCTACAAGCCTACGCACACTCTTGATTGCAAATTTGCTACCGCTAACTTCAATTTCAAGTGGCTCCGATTTCTCGAGGTTCGAATTCAACACGAACAGTGTCATTTCACGATTGTCAGAGTCGTACACAACGGCCGAATAGACTGATGGGATTTCCCGTCCCTTAACCAAGCTCTTAGAGCACTCTAAGCGATGAGAGAGAACCTCTCCATGGCCACGCTCGGTAAGCTCATGAAGCGGATACCAAATAGCCTGTCGAAGAATTCCCCCGTCATTCTTGGTAGTGATAGGAGCGATCGCGTTAACTAGCTGCGCAAGACAAGCAATCTCAACTCGATCAGCGTGGTTTATCAAGGTCATGCCCAAGCCAGCAAAGGTTACAGCATCAAGAAGAGAGTATTTCTCTTGAAGAATAGGCGGAGCTTCTTCCCATCTCTCTGCAGAAGTTACCTCGAGTTCTGTTGCACCAAGAAGATCACTCGGACCGTTGATTTTGAGATCTGAGAAATTCCAAACATTCCATTCATCAAGACAGATGGGGATTTCCTTATCCTCGTCACGCTTACCCTTCACAAAATCTAAGACAGCCTCAGAGTTTTTCAGATGCTGATGCAGTTCGTGCCATGAGTGGATGAATTCTTCGGCACTACTATCGCTTCTCGATGCGTAAAAGTGAGTAGAGATGTAGTCGATATGCGGGTAGAGCTTACTCAGAACAATCTTGTCCCATTCGAGGTATTCTGGCAGCACATGATACGAACTACCACAAGCAACGAGCTTAATGTCGTGATCTACCCACCGCATCATCTTCGCCGTCTCAAGTGCTTTATCCGCATAGTTATCTGCACTAAGATGGCCGGCTTGCCAATCTCCTTCCATTTCATTTCCTAGGCACCAGTATTTGATACCGTAGGGCTCTTCATGACCATTCTGTCTGCGAAGGTCACTCCAGTATGTGCCACCAGGATGATTGCAGTATTCTACGAGCTCTGCAGCTTCCTTAGGAGTGCCGGTTCCGAGATTCACGGCTATCATCGGCTCTACGTTTGCTTTTCGCGCCCAATCAATAAAGTCATCAATTCCAAATTGATTGCTTTCTACGGTTGCCCATGCAAATTCAAGTCGTCTCGGACGCTTTTCCTTAGGTCCAATACCATCTTTCCAGTTGTAATTCGAAACGTAGTTTCCACCAGGATAGCGAACAAGGCTTATATCAAGTTCCTTTACCTCATCGATCACGTCTTGCCGCAGGCCATTGTCATCTGCGGTCGCATGATCGGGCTGATAAAGTCCCCCATAGATGCATCGGCCCAGGTGCTCGGTGAACGATCCCCATATCAATTCATTGATGTTAGCGTTCACATACTTAGGATCAACATGTAGTCGCGCCATTGAAGCCTCCCATGATTTACGAAGTGAGCTAGATTCTCGAGTCATACACTGCGGAGATCTACATTGTTCCGCCAGTGAAGTTAACGATAACATGCCCGTGCAGATAAATCCAGCAGGCCCCTCCCCTCTCGACGATCCTCGAGTTGAGGATGGATAACTACGGGATTCCGTACAGGTCTAACCACCTTTGTCAGATGAGTCCCGACTGGTCAACGATGTCGATCGCTGAATCAGCGAATCGCAAGCGAGGCGACGCATCCCCTGCCCAAGCAGCACTTCGGGACGCACTCCTGCTCAGTTGGAGATTAACCGGTATTGGTGATCTCGCCAAAAACGTACGAAGGTTATTCTAGGCAGCGACATCACCGCATAACCTCGGCGTACCTGTCAGCGAGCGTCGGCGCGCGTGGCCGCCACCTCGTACAACGCGATGCCCGTGGCAACCGACGCGTTCAAAGACTCAACGGTGGAGCTGATCGGAATCGACACGATCTGGTCGCAGGTGTCGCGCACCAGGCGTGACAGTCCAGCCCCTTCCGCACCCGTGACAATAACCAGTGGCTCGGTCGACAAGGGCAGGCGGCGGATCGACTGGTCACCCCCGCCGTCCAATCCGACCACGAAGTACCCGGCCTTTTTGGCGACACGCAGAAACTGTACAAGGTTGGACACCTGCGCAACCGGGACGCGCGCGGCTGCACCAGCGGACACCTTCCACACGGTGGCGTTCACACCTGCCGAGCGGCGCTGCGGAATCACCACGCCTCCCGCGCCAAATGCGCCAGCAGCACGCAACGTCGCACCCAGATTGTGCGGGTCCGTCACCTGGTCAAGTGCCACCACCATGGGCGGCTCACTCTGCTGAAGCAGGTCACCAAGCAGTTCGTCTGCATCCGCATAGTCGTAGGCGTCCACCTCGGCAGCTACTCCCTGATGCACGGCACCATCCGTTGCAACGTCCAGGTCGCGCCTGGTCACTTCAATCACCGGCGCTCCCAGAGAGGATGCTGTGCGGATCACGGATTCGAGTCGCTCATCGGCCGTTGTGGTCGGTGAAATGAAGACGCGCAGAATCGGCACGCCTGCCTGAGCTGCTTCGGCAACGGGGTTACGCCCACAGATTAGCTCGTGGCCTTCGGGAATCTTGATAGAGGTCCTGGAGCGGGCACGTGCCAGCGCTGCTTCCTGTTGCTCACGCTTTTCACGGGCAACTTTGCGCTTGTGGGCGGCGTGGTAGACGCGATCCTCAGCTTTCGGAGTGGGGCCCTTACCCTCCAGACCCCGGCGTGAATGGCCGCCGGTTCCTACGCGTGGCCCCTTCTTGGAGTTAGGTTTGCGGATGGCTCCACGTCGACCGTAATTACTTGCCATCTGTTGACTCCTGCCTTCTTATGCTGATCGCGGGCTTGAGCACGGCTGCACATACGGATGCTACGTGAGGTGCTCAATGGATGCTTCCAGCCGCCTCACCTGGTGATGTGGCGATTCGCGCCGTGCAAGTCCTTCACTTTATCGTACGGCCCGCCCCACATTCGAGTGCATTTTCGTGGATCCTTGCCACATTTGTGCCGCTAGGCGCCGGCGTCGCTGTGTGAACCCGCAGCACGACGCTCCGCGTGCCATCTAGTCTTGCCGTCTTAGCTGTGCCGACCAAGCTGTGCTGGCGAGAGCTGGTGTGCGCGGCGAGAAGGTTTAGTCGGCTGCCAGGTGCCAGGTCGCACCGTCTTTGCCGTCCTCCACCGTGATGCCGGCTTCGGTCAGCGTGTCTCGCAGCTGGTCGGCTCGCGTCCAGTCTTTATCTGCTCGGGCTTGCGCACGCTCGTTCAAAATACCGGTCACAAGATTGTCGAGGGCGTCCATTGCGCCGTTTGATCCGCTGCCGTTCGTGCCTGTCGTTGCTCCAGTTTCCCCGCGAGTGGTGGCCTTCCACTGATCGGACAGGGGATCCACGCCCAGCAGATCCAGCATGGATCGCACGAGGACGTGTTCGCGGCGAATCGCCTCTGTGTCGCCGCTGGCCAGGGCCTGGTTACCGACTTTGAGGTGTTCGTAAATCACGGCGAGGGCGCCGGCGACGTTCAGGTCATCGTTCAAAGCATTGACGAACCCTTCAGGCAGATCTTTCTCCCCCAGCTGCAGTTCTTCGACGGTTGCTTCGCCTGCAGCTTCCGCACTCTTGAGAGCAAAGGTAATGAACTTTTCAGATGCCGCTTGAGCCGCCGGCAGCGTGTCGGGTCCCCACTCCAAGGCTGAACGGTAATGCACTGTTGACAATGCCCAGCGCACAGCCAGAGCGGGTGCCTGCTGCGTCAGCGCATCCACGGACAGAACGTTGCCCACGGATTTCGCCATCTTCTCACCCTTAATGGTGACCCAGGCATTATGAACCCACATGCGGGCAAATCCCCATCCGGCTCCGTGTGACTGTGCCTGCTCGTTTTCGTGGTGCGGGAATCGCAGGTCAATGCCGCCCCCGTGGATGTCGAATTCTTCGCCCAGGTAACGCTTCGACATAGCCGAACATTCCAGGTGCCAACCCGGCCGCCCTCGTCCCCACGGAGAATCCCACGAGGCGGTGGCTGGTTCGCTGGGTTTGGCAGCCTTCCACAAGGCGAAGTCGCGCGGATCGCGTTTGCCTGCTTCGACATCCTGGTCGATCTGCGCGTCATCTTCCGTAGAACGCATATCGTCCAGTTTCTGACGGGTCAGCGAGCCGTAATCTTCTTGCGAATGAACGTCGAAATACACATTGCCCTGGCCGTCCACGTACGCATGTCCACGTTCAATCAGGCGCTCCACCAGCGCGATCTGGTCAGGGATGTGGGCAGTGGCGCGCGGCTCAAAGGTGGGTGGCAGCACGCCGAGGGTCGCATACGCATCGGCAAATTCGCGCTCGAATCGAGACGCCCACGCCCACCACTGCACTCCTGCTTCAGCTGATTTGGCGAGGATCTTGTCATCAATGTCGGTGATGTTGCGAATGTAGGTCACCTGCGTGCCGTTGCGGCGCAGCCAGCGGATCAGCGTGTCGAAGGCGACCGCGCTGCGCAGGTGCCCGATGTGCGGGGAGCCCTGCACGGTGGCACCGCACAGGTAAATCCCGACGTGTCCGGGGTGGACAGGCTCCAGCGGAGCCAGTGCGGCCTTCTTCGAATCGTGCAGATACAGCGTCATGCCTCTTATCGTAATGCGCCGCGCGCGCATTCCTCATCTTCGTCCTGCGATCCGCGCCCGCCCGAGGGTTGCCATATGCGCCACCGGCCCCTCTTCCGCCGACGCGCTGCAACCCACGCGCAATGGGGCTGCCCGCGCCCGTCAGTCTCTGGCCCTATCTGACTTCATCCACGCCCCGCCCTGCGCAGCCCGCCATCCACAGACTGTCGCCTCGACCTATTCTTGCGCGCGAGCTACTTCTATCCTGAGCACCGTAAATCCGACCATTGCAACCACATCTCACTTGGGTACACAGTCCAAACCAGAGGAGCACCGATGCCTGCTGTTGCATTCGACTTTGACAAGATCCTGATCCGATCATCTCGCGACAGACGCATCTCACAAGAAAAAGCCACCTCGATGAATCTCATCGCCTTAGGAAAAGGTTTCTACGTTGCTCGATACATACTGGAGGAGCTACCCGACAAGTGGGCAGTTATCAATTTCATTAATCGGGCGCGAGCATGGATTCTCACGCGCTACCGACACAGCAAATGCATTGTAATTGGCCACGCCGCATGCGTCGTCCACGGCATCAGCACTCTCTCCTCGCTGATAACAATCGATCTCTTGCATCCAGCGCCCCTGAATTCGACCACATCGACAAGTTTTCTGCCCCCGGTCCAGCTGTCTGAAAACGACGTTATCCCAGCGATAACCGTGCGTAGACATAACCGGCAGCTGTTAAGCGAACCGGTCACATTTCCTCATGGGATTCGTTGCTGTTCACTGAAAGACGCCGCTATTTCAACTGGAGTTCTAGACGATACGGCGAATGGCTACGTCGTCATGTGTGGAGTTCTGCGCATCCTGTCTCGCTTCGACCGGCGGGAATACGACATGTCTCGGAAACGAGAGGATGCAGTCCGCAAAGATCTACTTTTACTCGCACGCAAATTGCCTGAACGGACTCGTAACAAGAAACACCTTTCGCACATCATCGAGGGTGCAGACGCCGCGTGTGAATCCGTTGCAGAACGACACCTGTTATGGATCATGCGCGAAGGTGGCATCACGGAGGTCTGCACGCAGATGAAAGTGCTGCATGACGGCTACACGTTCTTCACAGATTTTGGAATTCCAGACCTTCGTATCGCCATCGAGTTTGATGGGCGTTCGAAACACGGAACTGATGCCGACGACATTTTCGCCAGCTTGGAAGCTCAGCAATACCGCCAGAAAAAGCTTGAGGCCGCAGGTTTCACCGTTTTGCGTTTTGTGTGGAAGGATCTGCGCTCGCCTGAACGCATCGTGGCTGAAATTCGCCTCCACATGGAGCGGGCGTACGCACGCAAAGTTCTCTTCAGCAGTTCCGCCGATCGCCAGTTTTCCTCAGCACCGCCCGGATAGTGCAGCTCTCCTCAGCAGCGGGCATACCTCCGCTTTTTCGCGCGTCGTGTCGCGCTTTGCTCTTCTCCCTGCGTCTCCGCGACCCCTTTTCTCGTGCGCTCATGCGACAAATCAGCCGCCGATGCAACACAACACCCTAGATCTTCGTGCCTGCGTTGCACATTCCCCTAAATCTTCACGGTCTTGATGCACATTCCCCTAGATTTAACGCGAAAACTGCACATACCCCTAGCTAAAGTCGGCACCCCAAAAGGACAAAACCTATTTCCACAGGTCAGCCGTCAGTAGCTTCCGGCGGCCTCGAGCCTCACGCGTTAAATCTAGGGGATTGTGCATTTTTACAAGACTTTTTAGGGGTATGTGCACGCGGAGGGTTTAAATCTAGGGGTATGTGCACGCGAAGGGTTTAAATCTAGGGGTATGTGCACGCGGAAGGCCCAATTTCACGAGTATGTGCACGCGGCGAAGTTAAATCCAGAGTATGCGCTGGCGCCAGGGCGGAAGGGCAAACGACGGGCACCGCCCATACCTCGTGACAGCTGCAACTCATCCCGCAGGCGAGGGTGGATACTAAGCTGACCTTATGAGCACCGCGCACCGGACCAATTATTCTCGCAACGCCGCAGCAAGCAACACGGCAGCAAGCAACGCCGCAGCAAGCAACACGGCAGCAAGCAACGCCGCAGCAAGTAACGCCGCAGCAGGCAACGCGCAGGCGCCGCAGGCGTGCCCATTCCGCATCGGCCACGCCATTGACGTTCACGCGTTCGCTGAGAATCCGCACCCTGGCGGCAGCCAGCCGGGACAGGCTGCAGAAAGCTCGCAGGTGCGCAGAAATGATAGCCAGCGAGGACAGACCAGTGACGCTCAGCAAGCGCGCGGAACCGACACCCAGCACATTCACGGAAGTGGCAACGAGCAGCCGCATACCGACGTCTTGATGCTGGCGTGCATGGAATGGCCAGGTGAGCCAGTGCTGGCAGGGCACTCTGATGGAGACGTGGCGGCGCATGCCATCTGCGATGCACTGTTGTCAGCCGCACACCTGGGCGACATGGGATCCAACTTCGGCACGGACCGCCCCGAGTGGAAGGGCGCATCAGGGCGCGCATTCCTCACAGAGGTCCTGCGGATGGTCACGCAGGCCGGTTTTGCGGTTGCGAATGTGAGCCTGCAGGTGATCGGTAACCGTCCTCGGATGGCATCGCGCCTGAAGGAAGCCGAACGCACATTGTCAGATATCGTCGGCGCCCCTGTATCCGTATCGGCCACCACGACCGACGGGCTCGGGTTCACTGGACGCGGCGAAGGGCTGGCAGCGCAGGCAAGCGCACTGATCTACGCAATGTCAGCGGCTCACAGATTCGATTCGTGATTGACGAGGGTGGCCGCGGGCGCCGCGCGCACCGGCACAACCACAGCTGACTGTCATTCGGCAACGAGGGCATTTCTATGGGCACCGTCAGCGAGGGCACACCCTAGCGGCACCGTCAGCGACGATCGGCCTCAAACCGATCTGTGGCATGCTCATATCCGGCACACCTCAGCCGCACCGTCAGCGAGGGCACACCCTAGCGGCACCGTCAGCGCCGATCGGCCTCAGACCCATCGATGGCGAGGGCGAACTCCACCGACGGAGCGGCAGGGTCGACCTTCTCGAGCCTGACCTGCACGCGCTTGCCGGCCAAGGAAGGAGCATCCTCGATTCCCTGAATATCGACGCGTGAAATCACAGCCGGATCCGACACGATGATCTCTGCCCGCTCCTTGTTCACACTGGTGACCACCGCGTCAAACAGCTCGCCTTCATGACCAGCCAGCACCATCGCCTCCAGCGCGGCAACCGCTCCGTTTTCAACGGTGCGCACTTTCTGAGTCGTCTGAGCCATGATGGTGGGCAACTCAGGCAAACCGTCACGTACCCACGTCGGCACGTCAACACCGGCGCAGATCGACAGGCACACTTCCTCACCGTAGCGATCCACCAACCGGCGAAGCGGTGCAGTCACATGCGCATACGGCGCAGCGATCGCTCCGTGGATCGCTTCATCACCGGTGGGTGCCCCCCGGTCAAACGCCGTGTACCCCGCGCCGCGGAACAGTGTGCGCGCCTGGCTCATAAACGCCGCGTGAGCCGGCTCGGCCGAATCGAGCGATCGCACAAAGTCGGGATAGGTCTGCTCAGCGGGCCATTCCAGATCCAGTGCCTCGGCCACGCGCCGCAGGCGGGTAATGTCACGGTCGGTTGCAGGCGGCATGACACGCAAAATACCGATCCCTGCCCGGCGCATCATGTCAGCCGCACACATGCCGGTCAGAAGCGAGATCTGAGCATTCCATTCTTCAACGGGCAGCGTCGCGCGGTACGTCAACTCGAACTGGCCGTCGTCGCGCTCCTCAATTTCCTGCTCAGGCGCGTTCATCGAGATACCGCCGCGTTCGATTTCACGCTGCTCACGAGCCTGACCGACGTGAGCCAAGTTGTCAATAAAGTCAGCTGGAACCACATCAGGCAGGTCGCCCTTGCCGTCGACTGCGCGCTGAACACCGTCGTAGTCCAGTTGTGCCCTCGAACGGATCACGGCCCGCTCCACGTTCGCTTCCACCACGTTGCCGTCATCGTCCAGGTCAATGGTCCACAGGCACGAGGGGCGATCGGCATCCGGAATAAGTGAGGCAGCATCATGGCACAACACATCCGGATGCAATGGCGTGACCTCATCGGGCGCGTATACGGTTGATCCACGCTCACGCACAGCATGGTCCAACGCCCCGTCAGGCCACACGAATGTTGCCAGTGAGGCGATCGCATAGTAAACGCGAAAGGTGGCTCGCCCTGCCCGCGAGGCGCTGCGCTCGCCGTCATCGTCGCCGTCCAGTCGCACGCACGCCACAGCCTGATCCAGATCACGGGAGCCATGCGGGTCGATGGTGACGAACGGGATGTCACGCGCGTCGCGGGCACCCTCGGCAATGAAGCGCTCAACGCCGCTGGAATGCCAATGGGAGGCCGCAAGGTCAGCTTCGTGCTGCGCCTCGTCGGAAAACTCGGTGGGGATCCCGGTCTTGTCGCGCAGGTGGTTCAAGGCGAGCACGACTTGCGAGGGCGGCGCGCTGTACATGCGCAGACGTGGAGCGGACATGTATTTTCCCTTCGTTGACGAGGGCGCCTTCACCGCGCGGCTTCCAGGAACGTGCCTCCAGTATCACCCTTGTGACGGCGTGCTGTCCTGATAAATGTTCAGATGCGCGGATTCCTGGCGAATCGGAATGAGCAGCAGAAGGCCAGCCAGCAGTACCACGACGATGCCGAGAATGCCCCAGTGAGTGGCGTCCACGTCCGGTGGTGTGACGGCGCGCCCCAGTTTGATGGCCAGGTAGTACAGGGCAGGTGAGAGGAAGGAGACGGCTCGGCCGGTCGTGGCGTACAGGCCGAATACTTCGCCTTCGCGACCTGCCGGGATCATGCGCGCCAGGAAGGAGCGCGAGGCCGACTGTGCCGGGCCGACAAAGACGCACAGGATCAGGCCCAGGACCCAGAAGATCGGCTTGCCGAATGAGTGGAAGAAGAACACCAGCAACCCGGAGGTCACCATGCACACCAGGGACAGGATGATGACGCGCTTGGGGCCGATCCAGTCGTCAAGCGCACCGAAGCCAATGGTTGCCAGGCCGGCGACAACGTTGGCGGCAATGGCAAAGAGGATGACTTCGGAGGCGGAAAAGCCGAACACGGACCCTGCCAGGATTGCGCCAAATGTGAACACCCCAGCCAGGCCATCGCGGAAAACAGCCGACGCGATCAGGAACATCAAGGTGTGGCGTGATGTGCGCGCCAGAGACTTCACTGTTGACCACAGCAGCTTGTAGGAATCGATCAGAGACTCATGGGTATCGCTGGTGGACACATTCTTCGGTTTGGGCGGGTTAAGGACGACCGGCAGAGAGAAGACGGCGAACCAGATGGCTGAGACCACCATTGCGACGCGAATATTCAGCCCGTTTTCACCTGTCACGCCGAACCAGCCGACTTCAGGGTTGATGAAACCGACGAAGAGGATCAGCAGCAACACGATGCCGCCCACGTATCCGAGGCCCCAGCCGAATCCGGAGATTCGTCCCATCGCTGACTTATCAGCCAGGTGGTTGAGCATCGCGTTGTAGTTGACGGAGGCGAACTCGAAGAACACGTTACCCAAGCCGAGCAGACCGATTCCCAGCCACAGCGCGCCGGTTGGGCCGAGCGAGGAATTAGGTGCCACGAAGAACATGGCGAGCATGCACAGCACCACCATGGCGGTGAACCAGCCGAGCCACACTCCCCCTTTACCGCGCCGATCAGCACGCTGCCCCGTGATGGGAGCTAGCAGAGCGATCACGATGCCGGCAAGGGTCAGTCCCAGTGACAGGTTCTCGTTGGCAACAACTTTGGGGGCGAACACCCCGTCAGTTGTCAGGTAGACAGAGAAGACGAACGTTGTTGCCACGGCGTTGAATGCGGCTGAGCCCCAGTCCCACAAAGCCCATGAGACCACTTTCTTGTTCCACAGAACCCAGTGGTGGCGTGACCCTGACGGAGGCGTGGAACCTGTCGAGTGTGACGAAGTGGAAGAAGGAGTGGGAGCATGCTCGAAGGACTGCTCGTGTTGTGACATGGGATCTCCTTATGCAAGGGTGCGGCGCGCGCCGCAGACAGATACCTGCGATTGCAAGGTATCACGCATCGGGCGCGTACCCGTGATCTAGACAGGCTTGCGCCAGGGCAATGTCCAACTCGGTGGTCACTTTGAATGCCATCGTGTCGCCCGCAATCGACATCACCGTCAGTCCCAGTGCTTCCACCAGCCCTGCATCATCGGTGGCGGCGCTCGATTCGTCGGCTGCTCTGCTGGCTCCGTACTCGTGAGCACGGCATATGACGTCCCACGTGAAGCCTTGCGGAGTTTGAACAGCGCGCAGGCGTGAGCGGTCAATACTCGGGTCGAGGGGCGATAGCGCATCGTCTCCCTCGTCGATGTGCGTGCCGGTGGCAAGCGGTTTGATCGTGTCAGTTACTGGCAAGGTTGGGATGACGGCATTGGCACCGTTTTCAATGGCTCGGGCTACGCGGCCGATGAGCGCCGGCGGTGTCAGGCAGCGCGCCGCGTCGTGGATCAGGACAGGTGTGCGCGCGTCAGGACGGAACTGTTCAAGGGATCGCAAACCTGCGGCCACAGACGCCTGACGCGACGCTCCTCCCGCGACGACTCGCACGGTGGCAGATAGGTCGGGCAGCGCACTCCCGATGAGTTGTTCAAAATCGACGAGGGCGTCTGTCGGAGCGGTGACCGCAATGTGCGTGATTCCCGCAGCGTCAAGGCCGCGAAGGGCGCGCAGTACCATCGGTACACCGCCAACTTCGACGAGGGCTTTGGGCATGTGCCGTCCCAGTCGGGTGCCCGAGCCAGCTGCGGCCAGGACAGACAGGCGCCTCTTGACAGGTGCAGGTTCTGCTCGAGCAGATTCAGTTGACACAGATTCAGTGAGCGCAGGTTCAGCTGACACGATGCCAGCGTGGTGGGATCCAGGCGCCTGCAATGGCGTCGTTGACTGGGATCGCAGCTGGCTCATGTCAGGATGGTCGCAATTCAGGCGCCGCGCCACTGCCGGGAGGGGCGCGGTGCTGACGGCACTACTTGTCGTCGCCTGATTCGCGAGTGTCGGTGCCGGCGTCGTCGGCACTGTCATCCGTTTCGGCCGATTCAGCCAGGATCGAGTCGAGGCGATCCGATGCTGCTGACTTGTCGATGTCGCGGGCCAGAGCAAGCTCAGAAGTCAGGATCTGGCGGGCTTTCGTCAGCATGCGCTTTTCGCCCGTGGAAAGCTTCTTGCTGGCGTCGCGGCGAGTCAGATCACGAACAACTTCGGAGACTTTGACGATGTCGCCGGTTGCGATTTTTTCCTGATTGGCCTTGAAGCGTCGTGACCAGTTCGTCGGCTCTTCGACATAGGGTGCTCGCAAAACGGAGACGACTTCTTCCAGCCCGTCTTCATCGACGACATCTCGAACGCCAACGAGGTCGACGTTGTCAGCTGGCACTTGAATCTTGAGGTCACCTTGCGTGACGCGCAGTGTTAAGTAAGTTTTTTCCTCACCGCGTATCTTTCGGGTGGCGATCTCCTCGATCGTGGCTGCTCCGTGATGGGGGTAGACGACCGTTTGACCGATGGTGAACGTCATAAAAGAAACTCCTGCTGGTATTAAACAATACCGCCATTCTACCAGTAATCGTGCACACACAGTCAGTGGGGGTGTTATGCTAGCGCTTCGCTCGCTCCACGCCCCTTCGCACGGGGATGCCGGCACACACCTGCGCGCCGTTTTTACTTGCTTTCGTCGCGCGGATTCGACACCAGTTTGTAGCCCAGTCCGCGAACGGTCACCAGGCGGACGGGGTGGGATGGATCCGGCTCGATCCGAGCGCGCAGACGTTTGACATGCACGTCCAGGGTCTTTGAATCACCGATCGTTCCGACTCCCCACACACGATCCATCAGCTGCGAGCGCGTCAGGACTCGATCGGGGTTGCGGGCGAGGAATTCCAGCAGTTCAAATTCACGCAGCGGCATCGACACGGATGTGTCGTCCACCGTGACTTCGTGCCGGTCTACCCACAGGCGGATTGTTCCCACTTCGAGGACTTCTTCTTCATCCTCCAGTGTTCCAGCCTGGCGCCGCAATACTGCACGGATGCGGGCCAGCAATTCACGGTAGGAATACGGCTTCGTGATGTAGTCGTCGGCACCCATCTCCAGGCCGACGATGCGTTCGACCACTTCGTCTTTCGCGGTCACCATGATGACAGGAACGTTGGATACTTTTCTGAGTTTCCTGCACACTTCGGTGCCCGACATTCCCGGCAACATCAGGTCAAGCAAGATCAGATCCCATTTCGGATCGATCGCTTTTTCGAGTCCAGCATTTCCGTCGGATGCTTCGCCCACATCAAAGCCGTCCCGACGCAGGTTGTAGGCGAGTGGCTCACGGTAGGAGGCTTCATCTTCGATTATCAAAATTGCCGTCATGATTATCTTGCGTCCTTGTCTTTACGCTCGTCTCCATTTTCACCGATCTCTGCTTCAGGTAACACTAGCGTGAACGTTGATCCGCGACCCGGGAGGGATGCAACGGTCACTGTTCCGCCGTGATCACTGGCAACATGTTTGACGATTGACAATCCCAGTCCTGTCCCCCCTGTTTCACGTGAGCGTGCCGTGTCGACTCTAAAGAAGCGTTCAAAGATGCGTTGCTGATGCTCAGATGAGATGCCGATACCGGTGTCGATGACGCGAATGCAGATTCGTTCCTGGTTGCGTACCGCGTCGACACGCACCCATGAATCCGGATGCGAGTACCGCACAGCGTTATCGACGAGGTTTCGGACCGCCATCACCAGCATGTCCTTATCTCCCCACACGTAGGCCTCGAGCGCAGGATCCGGTCCGCGTAACTCGATGCGTGCCTGCTCGGCGGGGAATTCTTCCTGATGGAGCGCTTCGCTGATCACTTGCTTGACGCTGACGAGGTCGGGCGAATCCAGAGCATCAGGTGATTGCAGGCGCGACAGGTCGATAATGTCCTGCACCAGTGTGGACAGTCGTTCCGATTCTTTCGACAGTCGGCTCGCGAAGTAGGCAACTGCTTCAGAATCGTCAGAGTTTTCAGCGATCGTTTCGGCCAGAAGTCGCACAGCTCCGACAGGTGTTTTCAGCTCGTGCGACACGTTCGCAGTAAAATCGCGGCGCGCAGCCTCGTTGCGTCGTTGGATCGTCAGATCCTCTGCCACGATCAAGAGGAGGTCACCGGGCAGCGGGGCCACCCGTACTCGGAAGAACAGTTCCGCTGCTTCAGGAAGGTCGGAGCGTGGCAGCGTCATCTCAGTGGTCAGCGGGACTCCCTCGGCCCGCACGCGTGCGGCAACTTCAATGAGGGCAGGGTGCGTCAGTTCCTGGTGACGCGCCAGGCCTTTGGCATACGCTTTGGCATCAGCGCGGACAATCTTGTTGTCCGCGTCAACGACGATCACGATGCCGGGCAGAGCGGAAGTCATGGCGAGCAGATCGACAGGCGGCTGGGTGTACTGCGGATCCACTCCATTTTCGACGTCCTGTTGACGCTGAGACAGCCGGAAGGCTCCTACGCCGACAGCGCCGACGAGGACACCCAGCAGCGCGACAACGATGAGAGTGATAGCGTCCAACACAGACATAACTGTATCGATCTGTTTGCCTCTTCGTCACCACTCGTGACGGGCCATCTGCAGATTTCCTGCAACAATACCCGAAAAGCAAGCAGGAGTTAACCAAAAATTAACCCGATATGCACACACTTGGCACTTATCTTTGGTGGACTTAAACAGTTACAGTGGATTTTTCGTGAAGGAGACATTGTGCGCACTGTATATCGACAGGAACTGACGCAGCTTGGACTCGATTTGGAGAGGATGAGCTCCGGTGTCACCGTCGCGATTGAACGCGCAACGCAGGCCCTGCGCGAAGGTGACATGATCAAGGCGGAGCAGACAGGCGACGCTGATGACCGCCTCGACCAACTGTCCCGTCACATCGACGAAACCTGTGTGAGCCTTCTGCTGCTACAGGGCCCCGTTGCATCCGATCTTCGCCTGATTGTTGCGGGCCTGAGACTGACTCAGACGATGGAGCGTCAGGGCGACCTTGCGGCCCACCTGGCTTTGATCGCACGCAACCCCCACCAGGAGCCGGGGATTTGCCCACAGGCTCGACCGCTCATCACCAAGATGACGGACGCGGCCGTGCAGATGGCACACTCGATGGAGAAGGTTGTCCAGACCCAGGATCTGAACCTGGCCCGTCGTATGCATCGCGATGACGACATTCTCGATGACCTGCAGATCGAGGCTCGCCGCATGGCAACCGATGACGACAATGATCTGACTCGCGCTCAGGTGATCGACGTGACGCTCGCGGCCCGCTTCCTGGAGCGCTTCGGTGATCACGCTGTTTCCGTTGCAGACCAGGTGATGTACATCGTGGAAGGCGCACAAACCGCCTAAGCGGAACTGCCGAATCTATATCCGGCGAACGCGGAGCTCACACACCGTATTACCCCGCTGACGCCTTCAACATGCGCATAAAGGCTGGTGCCCCACCTCCTTGGGAGGTGGGGCACCAGCCTTGAGGGTGGGAACCCTCGTGAATGAAACTTACTTGCCCTGGTTTGCTACGGCCGCGATCTTGGCCTCAGCATCGGGATCAAGGTATGTGCCGCCCTTCTTGACGGGTTTGAGGGTTTCCTCGTCAAGCTCGTAGACCAGCGGAATGCCGGTCGGGATATTCAGGCCGGCGATGTCGTCGTCGGAGATATCATCGAGGTGCTTGACGATGGCGCGCAGTGAGTTGCCGTGGGCTGCAACCATCACGGTCTTGCCGGAGCGAATCGCGGGAACGATGGTGTCATTCCAGTACGGCAGCAAACGGGCCAGCACGTCCTTGAGGCATTCGGTCAACGGAATCGGCTCGCCTGCATAGCGCGGGTCGGCGTCCTGCGAGAATTCCGAGCCCTTTTCGATCTCCGGCGGCGGCACATCGTAGGAACGGCGCCACTGCATGAACTGTTCCTCGCCGAACTCGTCGCGGATTTCCTTCTTGTTCTTGCCTTGCAGAGCGCCATAGTGACGCTCGTTAAGGCGCCATGAACGCTCCACGGGAATCCAGTGACGGTCCGCGGCATCCAGGGCCAGGTTGGCGGTCTGGATGGCGCGACGCAGCATCGAGGTGAACAGCAGGTCAGGCAGGATGCCGGCTTCCTTGAGAAGCTCTCCTCCGTGCGTTGCCTCTGAGCGACCCTTTTCTGACAGGGGTACGTCAACCCAGCCGGTGAAAAGGTTCTTTGCATTCCATTCGCTCTCGCCATGGCGGAGCAATACCAGTTTGTATGTCATAGTCCTATTCTCACAAAGATCGTGCCCGCTGTCACGGGACCCTTCGACATCACTTCACAGCGTCGGCAATACGAGCCACTCAACAACGGCCGGTCGCCGCCTGAGCGGTTGTCCTTCACCTCATCGGCAGCTCTTACTGATGCGCCTGACGGTACTGCTCGACAATGCTGGCGGGGATACGTCCGCGCTGTGACACCTCAAGACCCTCATCCTGCGCCCACTGGCGAATCTTCGCTGAATCGGACGCACCGGCGGTTGCACCGCTGCGGCGAGTGACAGCCCGGCCACCGGTCCGGCGCGCATGGCGAATCCACTGCGCGAAATCGTCTTCGATCTTGTTCGCGTGTTCAGCATTCAGATCGATTTGGTAGGAAATGCCGTTGAAGGCAAAACTAATCGTCCGTTCAGCTTCAGAGCCATCGATGTCGTCGACCAAGAAAACCTTTGTCTTTTTCATTGAAAGTATTCCTTCTGCAGAATCCAATTCCGACAATAAAAAGAGTAGCACTTCAATCGGTTTTCATTTATTTGAATTCATCTGGCAATGTGGCGTGAACCGTTTTCTCACATCAACCGTTCTCTCGTATCAGCCGTTTTCTCGTATCAGCCGCTTCCTCACATTAGGCACTTTCTCAGATCGCTGACAAGTTCATGGTGAACACCAAAATCGGGCAGAACCTGCTACCAGGTTCAGGGACTGTTCAGGGGATTCCCCTATGGCGTTTAACTTCCATTCCGTGCGATGATCACCATGTGAATTCATTGAAGCACCGGCCTGCGCCAGACTGTTCGACGTTGTCGCATTCCCTGAGCTTTTCAGGCCTGTCGCAATGAGCTCCTTTTGGTCCTTTATCAGCGGCATCGAAGCCGCCATCGTTTCATTTTCCGATCAGCCGCTTTCCCTCGTTCTGTGCGTCCTGGCATGCTGGGGTGACGGGTTCTTCCCCGTCCTTCCCTCTGGTTCGGTTATCAGCGCCCTGTCGGCAACTCCGGCATACCGTGAACCTGTGTTCCTGACATTCCTCATTGTGTGCTGTGCCTGCGCGGCACTTGTAGGCGACCTTACAATGGCGACGATCGGTCGACTCTTTCCTGAAAAGTCCCGTCGTCTACCGAAACTCAATATGAGGTTAAGTGCAGTAACAGAGCGCCAATGGAGAATTCTCCTGTCGACGGGTCGATTCGTCCCCATTGTGCGAATTGCGATTTTTTTCAGCGCGGGGAAAATGCGCATACCTTTCCGCCATATTGCGTTACTCGATGCACCCGCCTGCCTTATCTGGTCTTGCATCTACGGCCTGAGCGGAACAATCGGTGCACGTATTTCGACTTCACCACTGATATCGATGGCATGCGGAATTGTCTTAGGAGCTTTGTGCGCAGCAATTCTGACCCGGATTGCTCAATACCTCCATTCCCGCCACGCGAAGGTTACTAATCAGTCCTGACAGTACGCGCCTGTGCCCCGCCCGCCTCACCGCGTCCCTGCTGGCGCACCGAAGCGCAGCCAACGTACGGTAGATAGGTGCACGTACCGTCAGACGGTGAAAGCTCTCACCGCACTCCGCTCGTTCGCCTCATCGTGGCCGTCATTTTCACGGCCGCAATTGCCGGCATTACCGGATGGTTCTTTTCGCATCTGCTTCACCTGATCGAAAGACTCGCCTACGGTGAGAGCGCAACCTTCATCGAGGCTGTCCTGTCAACCGATTCGTCCAGACGCGTCATATTTCTTGCTCTGGCAGGTGCGATCGGCGGGATTTCCTGGGCACTGCTGCACCACACCAGACGAGGGATCGTCACCGTCACCCAGGGTGTCAACGGGGCGAAAATGCCGCTCTTGACCACATTCACGCACGCGACCACACAGGTTGTCATTGTGGCGCTCGGTGCGTCCATCGGCCGGGAAGTGGCACCGCGTGAAGTATCCGCAGCCCTGTCAGGATGGTGCTGTGACCGGTTGGGACTGAGCGCGCAGGATCGCCGCCTGATCGTCGCATGCGGCGCAGGCGCAGGGCTGGCCGCTGTGTATTCAATTCCCATTTCAGGAGCAATTTTCGCCCTGGAAGTTCTGATCGTTTCTCTGACCCCGCGGGCATTGTGGTGTGCATGCCTGATCTCGGGCCTGTCTGTCCTGGTCGCCCAAGGCCCCATCCGGCCCGAACCGTTCTACACGGTCACCGCACCCACTTCAACACCATCACTGCTGCTGTGGGCACTCATCGCCGGCCCGATCTTAGGTACAGCAGGCTGGGGTTTCAGTCGCCTGGTGAAACGCGCTGAAGACCTGCGCCCGACAACCCCGCTGCTTCTAGTCACCTTGCCTGTAATCTTCACACTCGTCGGGCTCATCGCCGTGTGGATTCCGCAGGTCATGGGTAATGGTCAGGCCACTGCTCAGGCGGGATTCGACGCGCATTCCCTGGCCGCCCTCGTCCCTGTCCTGATCATCACGTGTGCCAAGGCCATCACAACGCTGGGCACAATCGCATCAGGGGCATGGGGTGGCACGCTGACACCGGGTATCGCACTGGGAGCCGGATTCGGCGCCGTCGGTGGACTGGCGTGGTCGACGATGTTCCCCGACATTTCAATCACTGCCTGCGCGCTGATCGGAGCGATGTCATTCCTGGGCTCATCGATGCGTGCGCCGCTCACCGCACTCGCCCTTGTGCTGGAGTTTACGCATCAAGGGGCAACTATCCTGGTTCCGGCACTCATTGCACTCGGATTGTCGTGGGCCATCACCTGCGCATTCACGCGCCTGAGCGAGGCGTCACACCCGACCGCATAGTCGACGAGGTTCACACTCAAACGGGTAGCCGACGAGGCTTACACCCAGCCGGCCAAGCCGGTGCGGGCGACCTCCTCGAACGTGTCGATACATCCGGGCAGATCGTTGCCCCATGGCACGTAGTGGAACTGCGAACCGCCAGCTTCGATGAAGGCATCACGGTTCAGGCGTGCGATCTCATCAAGCGTTTCGATGCAGTCTGCGACAAACCCGGGGCAGATCACGTCCACTCTGGTGGTGCCCACTGCGCCAAGTTCCCCCATCGTGTCGATGGTGGCGGGCCCAATCCACTTGGCCGGCCCAAAGACGGACTGGTAGCGGGTGAGTACCCACTGTGGATCCAAGTTGAGGCGCGATCGCAGCAGTTCAGCCGTCGTTTCACACTCGTCGCGGTACACGTCTCCGTCGCGGTGCATCGCCTCGGGTATCGAGTGGAAGGACAGGACGAGTTTGTCGCCACCTTCAAAATCGGGCCGGCCGCGCGCATCCCAGTGATTAACGAGGGCGGCCGCGAGCGCCTCGATATACACCGGGGCGTCATGGAAGGAGCGAATGGTGCGGATCTCCAGTTGATTGCGAGCGTTCAGCATGTCGCGGGCAACTTCATCGATGACAGGCGCGGTAGATGAGGAGGCGTACTGCGGGTAGGCGGGAATGATGAGGACGCGCTGCACTCCCTGATCACGCAGCTGATCAAGCACGCTGCGGATCGATGGTTCGCCGTAGCGCATGGCCAGGTGCACGTCGGCAACATGGTCGAGGCGCGCAGCCAGTTCGTCGCGCTGACGCAGCGACCAGTACATCAGTGGTGAGGAGTTCGACTCGGTGTGCCAGATCGACTCGTAGAGTTTTGCAGACCGTGCAGGGCGCACCCGCAAGATGATGCCTTCGAGGATCGGTCGCCAGATTGCTGGAGGCATTTCAATGATGCGCCGGTCGGAGAGGAATTCACGCAAGAAGGGGCGCACAGCCCGGGCTGTGGGTGCCTGCGGCGTTCCGAGGTTGGCCAGGATCACTGCGGGTCGTTCGGCTCGAGCGTTTTCTGACACAGCTAAAGATTTCGTCACGATGTGTACTGTACGGGAAAAACTATGTTCAATGCGAACTCACGCGCCCCACAGTAGGCTGACGACCATGACCCCCACAGCCCCGGCTTTTCTCTCACGCTACCGTTCACCCATCGGCACCTGGACACTGGCTTTCATAGGTGGTGACCTCGTCGGACTGTGGTGTGAGGGGGCGAAGCATTTCGGCTCCACCATCGCCGGCATGACGCACACCGATGACATCAGTGAGCTGGAGCCACCCTCGTCAATCAAGACGCAGAACAACCTGACCTGCACAACGCGCTGGCTGGACACCTACTTTGCCGGCCACATTCCCGACGAGGTGCCTGCGCTGCGCCTGGTCGGCACTGATTTCCAGGTCAGTGTGTGGCGCGAGCTCCTCGCAATTCCCTACGGGCAGACGACCACGTACGGTGACCTGGCCGATGCTGTTGCTGATCAGCGAGCCAGCGGGCTGGCACGTCAGGCTGGTCAACTGACCTGTCAGGCTGGCCGGCCGGCACCTCAGGCTGTCGGGCAGGCTGTCGGGCGCAATCCCATCTCCCTCATCGTCC
This sequence comes from Actinomyces ihuae, assembly GCF_001457875.1. Lineage (NCBI taxonomy): Bacteria > Bacillati > Actinomycetota > Actinomycetes > Actinomycetales > Actinomycetaceae > Actinomyces > Actinomyces ihuae. The sequence continues at coordinate 1,273,766 of NZ_CZPX01000005.1, read as the reverse complement.
CGTGTCACCGTGTCGTGGCGGCAGATGGTTCGTTGACGGGATACGCTGCGGGAACTGACCGCAAGGCGTGGCTCCTTGAGCTGGAAGACGCTCAAATCGCTTCATGAGCGGCGAGCCAGCGTACGGCCGCATCGGCCAGTCGCTCAGCATGGTCGCGTGATTCCTGGGTCCGCAAGTTAATGATCGAACGCTCGATCTGGCGTGTGCGTGAAAGGTCATCACTGTGAGAATCAAGTTCGTATGTACGCGGGCTGCGCACACCGGGGAAGAGGAGAGGCCGATACCACCTGCCCGGATAGAAGCCCTGTGACTGCAGCGCACTGAACATGTCTTCTGGGTCGATAGGCTGACCGGACCCATCGCGCTGGAGGATCACAGGGAAGCGGATCAGCGGCATCGATGCGGTGACAGAAGCCGGGACCGTTGCGGCGGTGTGGATTGCTGACAATGCACGCAGGTAGTGGCCGGTTCGCTCGGCCAGTTCACGTTCAATGGCATCCACACCCGCGAGTGCTTCGCTCATGTGGTCGAGCACCCAGCGTGAGGGTGCGTACGGTCTTCCGTTGGATCCGCCCTGCCATTGCGTGTCAGCAACTGGCGGGTAGAAAAGGTGTGCGGCCTGAGCCGCACTTCGCAACCTGCCTGAGAGCCCTGATGGCAGGTGAGAGTAGGCGCGATCTTGCAGGCGATAGGTCCGAATTGCCGTGTCGAGAGTAACTCGAGGCTGAGGCAGGTTCGTCAGTGCACGGACGAGGAGCTGGCGCACAGGCACATCAACCGTGTCGGGATTGAGCCACAGTGCGGCACCGAATTTCGTGGGCAAAACCTTTTCCGCGCCGAAAGAGTGAATCGAAATATCCGCGAGGGGACGCCGCGTCTGCGGATCGGTGGCCATGCGTCCGACGCAATGTGCGCTGTCTTCAACAACAAAGGCGTCCGCTGCGTGCGCCTGATCCACGATCACCTTGGATGCGCCATCGTCCACGATACCGAAGGTGTGCTGGAGGACGATCGCCCCCGTCGAGGGCGGGAACGTCAAGGTCTGTGGGTCGATCGAGAGCGTGTCGGGCGAAATATCGGCGTACCGCGGGAGCATACCCGCGGACACAATCGGGTTAATTGCCGTGACGCGCGTGAACGCCTGCGTCACGACGTAGCGGGCGCGCCGCGCCTGCCGGATCGCATCAAAGGCCAGGTGCATGACGTGGCGTGCGGGCGCACCTGCATGACGCTGGGCAGTACGGTCACGCCGTATGAAGTCAAGCACTGAAGGGGTCAGCAGATTCTCACCGAATTCTCCCCGTGTTTGCACCTGAGATGGGGCTCCGGCCGGCCTCCCTCGTCAATTAAGTGAGGCGCGAATGGCGGTCAGGCGTTTTCGACGTCCTCATCTACCCAATTGAAGGTGCGTGTGACGGCTTTCTTCCACAGGCGGTAGTTGCGGTCGTACTCGTCGCGATCATCGCCTGGTTCCCAGCGCTTTCCTTCCGACCAGTTGTCGATGACGTCCTGCTCGCCCTCCCAGTAGCCCACGGCAATGCCTGCTGCGTATGCGGCGCCTAGCGCTGTTGTCTCCAGGACTTTCGGGCGAACGATCGGCACACCCAGCTGATCGGCCTGGAACTGCATAAGCAAATTGTCATTCGTCATGCCACCGTCGACGCGCAGCTCCTTCAACGCAACACCCGAGTCCGCTTCCATCGCGTCAAAGACTTCGCGGGACTGGAAAGCGGTGGCTTCTTCAACTGCACGGGCCAGGTGTCCCTTGTTGTTGTATCGCGTCAGCCCCACGATCGCGCCACGTGCATCGTCCTTCCAGTACGGTGCGAACAGGCCGGAAAATGCGGGTACGAAGTACACGCCACCATTGTCATCAACTGTTTTCGCCAGGTCTTCAATGTCTCTGGAGTCCTTGATGATTCCCAGATTGTCGCGCATCCATTGAACCAGTGAGCCTGTTACGGCAATCGAGCCTTCCAGGGCGTAGACCGGCTTGTTGTCACCGATCTTGTAGCACACGGTGGTGAGCAGACCGTTTTCTGAAAAGACCGGCTCCTCACCGGTGTTCATGATGACGAAACAGCCCGTACCGTACGTGTTCTTTGCCATGCCTTTGTCGAAGCACGCTTGCCCAAAGGTGGCGGCCTGCTGGTCACCAAGGATTCCAGCGATCGGAGTGTCAATCAGCAGCCCGTTCTTGCGACCGTATCCGTAGATTTCAGAAGAGGAGCAGATTTCAGGAAGCATCGACATAGGGATGCCGAAGTCCTCGCACACGTCTTCTCGCCACTGGAGTGTGCGAATATCCATCAGCATGGTGCGCGACGCGTTGGTGACGTCAGTCTTGTGAGCACCTCCGTTGACGCCGCCGGTCAGGTTCCACAGTGTCCAGGTGTCGGTGGTGCCGAACAGGAGGTCACCAGCTTCGGCGCGTTCGCGGACTCCCTCGACGTTGTCGAGGATCCATTTGATCTCAGGGCCTGCGTAGTAGGTCGACAGGTCGAGACCGCAGATGTCGCGGTACTTTGACTTCCCTTCGTCACCTGCAAGCTCACGAATGATTTGCGATGTGCGCGCGTCTTGCCACACGATCGCGTTGTAGACGGGTTCGCCGGTGTTCTTATCCCACACGACAACGGTTTCGCGCTGGTTCGTGATGCCGACGGCTGCGATCGCGTGCCTGTTGATTTCGGCTTTTTGCAGGACGTCCGCGACGCAGATGCGAATGTTGCTCCATATTTCGAGTGGATCGTGTTCAACCCATCCGGGCTTCGGGAAGATCTGCTCGTGTTCCTTCTGACTGACGGCCACGATCTGCCCATCGTGGTTGAAGATAATGGCTCGTGAGGACGTCGTGCCCTGATCGATGGCAAGTACGTAGTGTTCTTCCGCGGTCTTCTCAGTCATTGCGTCTCTTCCTGTCGTCCCTTTCCTATCAGTGACAGCCTCAGGCCTCACTGCCTGCACATACATGATAGAGCGCATCTCGCGTGCAATCAGCCCGTACTGCGACGAGGGAGGCCGCGTCTGGTCAGTTTTACCGACGAGGGCGGCTGGCCAAAACCGTCTTGCCAACGAGGAACGGGCGCACGCTGAAGCACAGAGTCTTCCAGCGCGCGCCCGTCTGACACGGAGATTCAACAGCTCAGAACTGATGCACCTCCTGAGTTCAGTGGATTCCTCGGCGGCGGTACCAGAGCAGGCCAGCGCCCAGGGTGATCATCAAAATGCTCGCTCCTACAGCACCTCCAGCCGTCGCCCCCGTGTTCACGATGGTCGGCGGTGACGGTGGTGTACCCGGCGGAGGCGGATTCTTCGAGTTCGTGATGGTGAATCCGTCAGTCGCAGTTCCTGTGATGCGGGCACTGAAGCCGTCAACTGGTGTTTCCTTGACTGTATAGACGATGGGCGCGGAGCCGTCTGCATTGAACATTTCAAGGTCGGCAAATGTGCCTGACCAGGAGTTGTCTGCTGAGAGAGTGAGTTTCTGTCCAGTTGGCTCACCGTCAGCCACAAGTTCAACGTCAATGGACTGTGGGATATCGTCACTGAGCGCTGCGCCGTCGTGGTTCACCCATTTCTTCGTCACGGGAACAGCTGTGAGGGCTCTGTTTGTGATCGTGAAGCCGTCCACGGCGTTACCAGCCACTACCGACCGATACCCAGGAACCTCAACCTCACGCACCGAATACTCAACCAAGACGCCATGGTCAAACTTCGGCAAATCCTTAAACACACCGGACCACGAATTATCCGCCGACAAAGTCAACGTCGTGCCAGTCGGCTCCCCACCAGTCAACAACTCAACCACAACACTGCCAGGACGTTCACCCAACGCATCCTCACCATCAAGCCACGACTTCGACACACCCACAGAGGTGAGGATCCGGTTCGTCAGCGCAACACTGTAGGTCTTCTGCTTGTCATCCGAAGTTTCTGAGACCTTCATGGTGTAACCGTCCGCGCCGCTTTCCTTGAACTTAAGCGGGATGCGTTCACCTGTTGCGGCATCGACTAAGGTCTGAGGATTGGGGAAGTTATCGATAGTTGTTTCCCAGTTATTTGCCTCCGACAGCTCGATACCTTTGACGACCTCTACATCATCAACGAGGACGTCCAGCGTAATTCTGTCTGGGCGCACACCCGGGTCATCGTTGCTCCAAGATTTCTTGATCTTGAGTTTCCAGGCATCTTCACCAAAGAACAATTGTCCGTTGTTGGCAATGCCTCCACCGCTAAATCCCATGTCAGTGGCGAGGTTATTTTCGATTCTGACAGTGGCAAGACGTTCAGCCAGTCGCTTTGCCTGATCACTCGGAACCGACTTAAAGGCCTTATTCACTGTGTAGAGTTTGTTATTCTCCACCCGCTTGTTGTCGCCGCCTTGCACGTATCGCGGTTCTTGCTGCTCTTGCGGCCAGTTCAAGCGCTTACCGAAAATCGAGCCATCCTGGTACCACATTCTCTCTGCACCACCAAGCATGCGCTCGCCTATGAAGACAGGGTGGCCTTTCTCCGGCTCAGCCGCGCCAAAAGTATGCTCAGCGACGCTTGCAAAATCGTCTCCTGCACCTTTGTATTCCTTATTACGCCCAACATCTGGGGCAGAATTATCGAAAATCGCGACGCCCTTGGTGATGTTCAAGGTGGTTGTGCCCGTTGCGCAGTTCCACACACCGCCACCCTGCGTGCTGGGAAGGTGATTTCCTGCCCCGATAAGGAATGCGTCTTTGGTTGCATTGCCGCGGATCAGAGAGTTCTCAATGGTAAGAATCGAATCGGAATCGTTGTAGATACCGCCACCGCCCCAAAAGCCCTTCGCAACGTTGTCGTGTACGTAGCCGGCTTTCATCGTTACCTTAGCTTCACCGTAGAACGCGAGTCCGCCTCCAGCTTTCAGGGCCACGTTGTGCGCAAATTCTCCTCCGCTGATCGTGGCTTCGCCACCACCGAGAGCGATTCCTCCTCCGTGACCACTAGCAGTATTGCCTTCGACCGTGCCGCCGGAGATTTCCACATCTTTGCCACCACCGAGCGCGATCCCTCCTCCGAGACCTTTAGCAGTATTGCCTTCGACCGTGCCGCCAGAGATTTCCACATCTTTGACATCATGGATGTACATGCCGCCGCCCTGACCGGCGTAATCACCGTTGGTGTTTTCCTGGACAGTTCCGCTCGTGAAGTTGAAGCTATCTCCATTATCAATCGCGATTCCTCCGCCAATTTCGGTGGTATTTTTTGCGATTGTCGTTCCATCAAGCGTGACGTTGGCAAAACTCGCATACACGCCTCCACCGAATCCTTTATATTTGGGATGAACCGCATCATTGCCGGATATTTCCCCACCGGTCAAGGAAACGGGTACAGGAGCACCTTCAGCTCCCCAAATGCCTATCGCACCACCACGCTGGTAGCCGTGGTTCTCCTGAAGAGTTCCGCCGGCAATGCTGACACCGTCACCGCCGTAGATCGTAATCGGTGCGTAGAGGCCCTCATTCACCCCTTCAGGCAGGGTGCCGGAGGTATCAGTGACATTGTTCCTCGAAAAGTCAGCGCTCCCAGTCATGTTGAATTCGCCGTCTTTGACGAAGATGACAGGTCCGGTGAGCGATGTGTCGTGGACGGATCCGTCAGTGAAGTCCAGCGTTCCACCGTTCACAACGATTCGTGAGTTCGTGAAGGAGGGGCCGGCAAGCGTGAGGCTCCCGCCTTCGGCCACAGTCACTGTGTCGGCGCCCACTCCCGTGACAGTTCCACTGCCCGTGAGAGTCAGTCTCGCACCCTCCGGAACAACGAGCGGTTTGTCTGCTGTCGCACTGACATCACTGTCAATCGCGACTGTGGTCTCAGCACCTGGCGTCGCCTGGGCTGCCTGGGAAACGATTGTGTCCCATGAGGGGGGCTCCTCTGCCCTCGCAATCCCACTGGGTGTCAGTACAACAGCGAGGGAAACAGTAAGGAGACTGGTCACAAGCCTTAAAACACTACGCATGTCGTCATTCCGATCCCAGCGAAAATTCCTCAAACTATTCGATCATCTCACTTTTCCACCTTTCTCGTGTGTGAATTCCTGCATAGCGGTAAATTGCTTGCGTCTGACCCAGCCTGGCTTAACGTCAGAGCAAAAGGACTCCCTTGGGGTATCTACCGACTTCACAGCCCATCCACTCGCCACGGACCCTGGCCACATTTCGAAACAGGCGCACGACAGCCCTCGACATTCCAGCTCGCGACATGTTCGGATACAAGCCGGGCGATGATGTCCTTCTCCTTGCTGACCCCGAACGCGGCATTGCGATTCTGCCGGCCGATCAGATCAACAAGCTTCTTCCCCAGACACCACCACATGTTTCCTAAGCGAGAATCCATGCCCGCCATTGTGTGCACAGACGTCCGGCGCACCTTTGCCGACGTCATCGCTCTTGACAACATCTGCCTGACCGTTGAGAAACACCAGATTTTTGGCTTACTTGGACCAAATGGATCAGGAAAAACCACCCTGCTCAATCAGATTCAAGGCCTCGACACTCCTGATTCGGGCCATGTGGAAGTCCTAGGCTACGACCCTGCCGATAGTCATGCGCAGCTGGTTCAGCACCTAAGGAGTCAGCATCAGGAGGCGGCACTACCGCCTCGCCTGACGGTGCGCGAAACCCTCGACCTCTTCGCCGCCTTCTACTCTCACCGCCTCAACTCAGCGCAGCTCATCAGCGACCTCCTGCTCGATGACAAAGCCGATGCACGTGTGGAGAAGCTTTCCGGCGGGCAGCGTCAGCGCGTGCTCATCGCGCTCGCCCTCATCCACCAGCCGGAACTGCTGCTGTTCGACGAACTCACGTCCGCCCTCGACCCTCATACGAAGCACTCCATATGGAACATTCTTCGCACCCTGCGCGAGGCAGGCAAAATCATCGTGTTGACTACTCATTCGATGGAGGAAGCCGCACAGATCTGCGATCGGATCGCCATCATGGATAAGGGACACATTCTTGCTGAAGGAAGTCCGAATGAACTTATCAACCGATACGCGCCGCACCAGACCTTGACACTGTCCACCCACATCCCCTTAAACGAAGGAACACTCGCGACGCTCCACAGATATGGAGCCACCCCTCACGCAGGCCAATCCGACTCGCAGACCACGTGGGAAGTTACGGGCGAGGAGGATGTGGTCGCACAGGTTGCAAGAGATCTAGTCAATGAAGGAATCAGCGTCACCGACATGACGTTCAAACAGCCCACGCTCGAAGACGTCTTCCTGCTGCTGACACACGCCACTGAAAAGGAGGACGGGCGATGATGCGCGGATACCGGGCGCTCACTCGCGCCCTCTTCACATCGCAGCTGCGCGAACCCGCGGCAGTGTTCTTTCTTCTCATCTTCTCTCCCGGACTCTTGCTGGTGCTGGGCCTTATTTTCGGCAACCAGAGCATCCCTGAGTTCGGCGGACAAGGGCCCATCGACTACATGCTGCCTGGTGTGATGGTGATGTCAACGCTCATTATCGGGACAACTGTCATCCCTCACAATCACACATTCATGCGGTCCTCCGGCTTACTCACGCGACTTCGCATGACCCCTCTATCTGCCGTCACCTACCTGGCATCCGACATGACTGTCAATTTCGTGCTCGGCATGGTCGGGCCAGTCACCGCATTCATCACCGCCGTGCTGATTTTCAAGGCGAAAACACCGAGCAACACGGTCGCACTGCTCGCAGCAGTCATCATGTGCCAGGTCGCGATGCTTGCTTTCGGTTACGCACTGGCGGCATTGCTCCCTAGCCCCGGCGCAGCCACAGGTCTGGGGAATATGCTGATGATTCTGCTCATGATGACATCGGGCGCGTTCTTCCCCGTTGATTCATTGGCACCCGGTGTCCGCAAGTGGTTGACCGCATCTCCCTCGTACCACATGGCACGGCTTGTCCACGCTTCCTTTTCCGGGGACTCATGGCCAGTCGCCAGCGTTCTGGTGGTCTGCGGCCTCACCGCGCTCACTCTGGCTCTCGCCACGCTCACTATGACATGGGGTTCGCCCAGAGTCTCCTCTCGTTGACCTTATATCCGCTCAGCAAATGGAGCTGCTCTAGCGCAGCGGTCGAGGTTTCTTCTGTTGAGGCGAACGGAAGTCGGGTTATAGGACATCTGGCATACGCGAAGACCATCTGCCAATCTGCAGACAGTGACAGCTGGTACGAACGACAATGAGCACACGGACAAACACCAGGGAGGAAAATGCGGGCCAACTTATGATCAGTGCCCGCCGGACCCCAGATCGCCAGCGGGCACTGATGCTCTTGTATCCTTGCCCTGTCAGATATTCTGACAGATTCGACGGTGCGCCTCCCATATTTCGTCGGGAAGATCGTGGAACTGGTTCAGATACTCTTCGCGGTTATCCAGTTCTTTGACCCATAGTTCACGGTCGATAGTCAGGATCTTCTCCAGGTCTGCGCGCGATCCTTCAAAACCATCGAGGTTCAATTCGTCGACCTCTGGAACGATTCCAACGGGTGTTGAGCGCCCTGTCACTCGACCATCCTTGAGGTCAAGCAACCACAGCAATGCCCGGAGGTTGTCACGATACCCCGGCCACAGGAAATGCCCATCCTCATCATCGCGGGCAAACCAGTTGACGTGAGCGAAAACCGGTTGGTGGGTCGCCTTACCGAGGATCTTGAGCCAGTGAGCTGCATAATCACTCTCGGGATAGGACATGAACGGACGCATCGACATCGGGTCGTATCGAAGAACACCTTCTTTGCCTTCTGCCGCGAACGTTGCCTGAGCGCCCAGGGTAAGACCATCGTAAACGCCTTCAGCAAGATCTGTAATTGCCCGAATGAGGGGCTCGCGGTTGGCTACCCTGCCGCCAAAAATGATTGCGTCAATCGGCACACCCTTCGGATCTTCATAGTCGGGAGCAACGTTCGGGACGTTGCGCAGCGAAGTGGTGAATCGAGCATTCGGGTGTGACCATTCGCAGCCCTTTTGCGATGAGCGCTGCTCTTCCTTGGGACGATCGCTGATCAGCTTACCTGTCCAGTCGTACCATCCTGTCACGTCCTCCGGGTAGTCAGGGGTTTTACCTTCCCACCATACTTCCTGCCTGTCCGGGTTGTATGCAACGTTGGTGAACAGCGCACGGCTCCCAGGACGGATCGACTCCATAGCGGTCGGATTCGACTTCCAGTTCGTGTCTTTGGCAACGCCGAATGCTCCGTATTCTGGATTCATACCGTATACGCGCCCGTCGTCGGGATCGACCCGCAGCCAGACAATGTCATCCCCGTAGAAGAACACTTCGTAACGATCGCCGAGGGCGTCTGGCGCCAACATCATTGCCAGATTTGTCTTGCCTGAAGCTGACGGGAAGCCGCCGCACACGTAGCGTGTCCGATCAGTCACCTTATCGTGAATTCCGATGAGCATGAACTGCTCGGCAAGGAACTTCCCCGACACCCAGCCGTCGTATGAAGCCTGACGCAGGCCGTGGGCGATCTTGCCCAGCAATGCGTTACCGCCATAGGCAGAACCAAAGTGTTCAATGGTGCGCTCATCCGCAAGGGTGGCAAACAAGCGCTGGTCATCCGCAGTTCCCTGTCCCAGATTCTCTATATCTCCCGTGACATGGATGGCGCGCACAAACTCACGAGGCTGATTGTCAGTGTTGACGTACTCGACCCCGACGCGTGCCATGCGAATCATCTGCAGGACAACAATCCGGTTGTCGCTCAGCTCAACGCCTCGTGCCCACACTTCGAGCGCGGAGCCAGGAGGAGCCATCAGATACGGCACAACGTACATGGTTTTTCCATGCAGGGCACCGTGCATATGCGACCGCTGACGCTCATCCACCTCATCAGCATTGTGCCAGTTATTGAAAACACCCTGGTCGCTTTCCCTATGCGTGGCAACCACCGTTCGTTCCTCAGAACGCGCAGTGTCTTTGTAGTATGAGCGCGAATAGTACGTTTCTTTTCCTGCCGGAAAGATCTCACCGGCTTCCAGCGCCTCCTGTATCAGTCGCTCGTCGTCACTGGCACTGATCACCTCAATGGCATCTGGTTGCGTGATTTCTGCCCATTCGCGCACAAAACCAACCACATAGGGATTTGTCACGCCGCCAGCGCGGAGTGCTCCTTGAACGTCACACATCCTCATCGGACCCCTCTCCAACTTTATTTCGGCTACCCCAACTTTATCTTTTGGGTATCCTAACTATAGCGATTTCAACAGAGTCTTTCTGGGACCACAGTCACGTCCAAGCGCCGCGCGCCGGCTCAGGGCCTGGCACACCGATCCTGACACCTGGTTCACTCTGTCATCCTCGGTGCGGCGGGTCTGCCGGCTTCGCTCTCATTGCCCGCCGCAGGCACCTGAGGCAATCAATCGCCTTCTACAATCGAATTGTCACGTTCTGAAAACAGCCTTCATACCGAATGGAAACTGTCCCCTGGCCTAGTCGGATGCGGTGGCAATCTTCCAGCTGATCGCTCGTTCTCTGGTATTCACGAAGTCACGGTAGATTCCGTCTTGTCTGCTCAGTTCATCGTGCTGTCCCTGCTGTACAACGCACCCATGGTCAAGAACGACAATCTGGTCTGCATTTCTCACAGTCTTCAGGCGATGAGCAATCATCACAACTGTCTTGTTCCGAGTGAGAGTTTCGATCGCGCTTTGCAGCTCAGCTTCATTTTCTGGATCAACGTTGGCTGTCGCCTCATCCAGCAGAATAATCGGCGCGTCCTTCAGCAGGGCACGAGCGATCGACAGGCGCTGGCGCTCACCGCCGGACAGTGTCGCGCCCGCTTCTCCCAGCACAGTGCTGTATCCATCAGGCAAGGCTTCGATGAAGTCATGGCAGCAGGCCTGTCGGGCAGCGCGCACCACGTCCTCATGAGTAGCTGTCGGACAGCCGAATGTGATGTTGTTTTCGACCGTGTCACTGAACAGATAGACGTTCTGGAACACCATCGCGAAGTGATCCATTAACCTGTCATAGGACCATTCCCGGACGTCGTGCCCACCCAGCGTCACGCTACCGCCCTGCACATCCCAGAAGCGGGCTATCAGCTTCATGAGCGTTGTTTTCCCAGAGCCTGACGGGCCGACGATGGCGCAACTGGTTCCCTGTGGAATTGTCAGGTTCACGCCGTGTATGACTGCATTTTCTTCGTCTTCGCCATATGAAAATGTCACGTCCTTCAGGACCAAATCACTGGTGTCAGCATGCGTAATGGAGCCTGCCTCAGTCATCAGCGGTGTGTTTTCCACTTCATTGACTCGGTCCATTGCCAGGTCGATCGACGGCAACATGAAGGACAAAGCGCCTGCAACCTCGATTTTGCTGTACACAAAAAACGCGCCAACGATGACGAGCAGACAGACAAACAGCTTCATCGAATCTGCGACATAGAAATATATGGATGCAGCAATCGCGGCAACGGAGAAGGTTCTGAGCACTATCTGTTGAATCATGGTCGGCGGAATACTGACCTTTTCCAGCCGATAGTTCTGACGTTCGGCCTCACCGATAGCTGTGTCCATCGATGTGTTATGGCGATCGGACATCCCGAATGATTTCACGACTCCCACGCCCTGGATGTACTCCATCACTGCATCTGCCAGCCTCGTCTGAGCATCGAGGCGGGCAGGTGAATATTTGCGCGACAGGACGATCATTCGGGAATTGACTACCAGCATGGCGGCCACGCCGCACAGATACAGCAGACCGATCCTCCAGTCGATGATGATGAATCCGCAGCTGAGGATCGTGGCATGAAGCACGCCGGTCAGCACGCGCACGACGATGTTGCCAGCCAGAGATTCCAGATCTTCCATCGTCGAGGTGCAAACTGCGGTCAAGTTACCCAGGCTGCGCTTGTTGAAAAAGCCCATCGGCATGAAACGCATCCGCTGGCCAATGTTGATGCGTTTGTCATCGAGCATCAGGTAGCACGCTTGCATCTCGAGGCTGTATCCGGCGTAGTGAAGGGCCGATGCCAGAACGACCGAAACTATCAGAAGTCCCAGGCTGATCCACATGATGCGCGCTGTCATTGTGCCATTGACAAGTGCAAACAACACCATGAACAGTGGAACGATCTGAATGGAAGTGGCCAGCGACCGTAGACATTCCAACGCAATTGCCCAGTACCAGGAGCGTCGGTGCGTGCCCGAAAAACGGAAGAACTTTGCGAATATCGAGATCATTTCGTCGCAACCTCCGTTGCCATATCGCGTGCCGATTCATGCGCGTCCCACATGTGGTGATAGAGCGGACAGTGAGCCAGAAGATTGTCGTGAGTATCGCAGGAAATAATGCGACCGTCATCCACAACCGCTATGGCGTCGGCGTCGATGACCGTAGAGAGTCTGTGCGCAATGACGATCATGGTCTTGCCTCGAGCCAGACGGCTGACGGCACCTTGAATAACCGCCTCATTTTCCGGATCCGTGTAGGCAGTTGCCTCATCAAGAATGATGATCGGTGCATCTTTCATCATCGCTCGGGCTATTGCAATGCGTTGGCGCTCCCCGCCTGATAGATGCCCACCGGAGAATCCGACGCGCGTGTCGTAGCCGTGGTCGAGTCCCATGATGAACTCATGGCAACCGCTTGCCTTCGCAGTGGCAATCACCTCATCATCAGAGGCATCTGGCCTGCCGACTCGGATATTGTTCATAACCGTGTCGTTGAAGAGATAATTGTCCTGAGCAACATAGGCAATGGTCTGAGAAATCTGGCTGAGCGGTATGTCGCGGATGTTCTGCCGGCCGATTGTGATTGTTCCGCCTGTCGCATCCCATTGCGAGGCAATCAGCCGGGCAATTGTTGACTTTCCTGAACCGGACGGCCCCACCAGCGCAGTCACCTTTCCTGGAGCCACCGTGAGATTTACCCCCTTTAGAACCAGCTCGTCTTCATAGGAAAACTCAACGTTTTTCATGACAATTTCCGATCCGTCGAGTTTGACCGGGGTGGACGGTCGTTGCATCTCAGGCTGCTCAAGCACCGAATTCAGCTCGTTCGCAACTGTCGAGATCTTCGAAATATCACTGGTGAATAAAATGGCTGTAAAAAGGGGTTCGATGATTCCCAGCGACAGGATGATGACCGTCACGAAAGTCGCAGCCGGCAAGGTCCCGTTGATTGTGAGGAGGCACCCTATCGGCAGCACCCCGACCAGAACCGCCGGCCACACATTCATCATGATGGCAGTCCATGGCAGTGTTGCGCGCATCCAATCCAGCATCAGACCGGAATTAGCCTGAACAGCTTCAGTGAATTTCCGGTAGGAGGAGTCGGTCCGGCTGAAGGCCTTGATCACTTCGATCCCACCTACATATTCAACAATGGCGGCGCCCATATGTTTCTTCGCCTGCACAACGCGGCCGTATTTTTCCGCGTAGCTCCGCATGCCGATCATGTACGCGAAGATGCCGATTGGAATTGTGACCAAGGAAGCGAGTGCCATTCGCCAGTCGAGGGCGAACAGGTACACCACTATTCCAAGTGGAACCATCACGTTTGCCGTCAGCTCCGGAATGACATGGGACAGAGGCACCTCAAGCTGTTCGGTTCGCTCAACGAATGCCGTCTTTAGCTCGCCCGAAGGAGTATTGATCAGATATCCCATGGGGACACGATCGAGCTTGACCGCAAGCGACCGGCGCATTTCGGAAAGCACAGCGAATGTTGCGCGATGAGAAATAAGTGTGGATGCACCTGAAAGAAGCGCTTTCGCGATGTGGCCCAGAACAGCGATCACGCACCACAATACGTAAAAGCCTGCCTGCGAGTGTCCTGCGAGCAATCTGGCAATGAGTGCAGAAGCAGCGACGTACGGAAGGAATCCGCACAGCACCGCCACTATTGCCAAGAGTACGGAAAGAAAATACTTGCCCTGATGGGGTTTCACACAAGCCCTCAGCACATTCATCGATGTTTCACATTCCTCTCACAGTGACCAAAGAGCCTGGATCTCGATGAACGGGGCTGGCCACACGACCCGGATCCTTTAGTGCGCGTGACGCATGGTGCATAGCGTCACCATTCCCTTGCGCACTTCGCGGATAATTTCGCAGCCACATGCATGCGCGATGTTTGCAATCTCGCCCGGACGGAAGACGTAGTGGCCGAGAAGACGCATAAGTGCCGTGTCAATTGGCTGTTTGTTGGGCGTTTCTTCGCAATAGGTCTGAATACGAAGAAGACCGTCGTCTGCGAGCGCGGATGCGACATGGTGAAGAGCTTTCCTGACATCTCCCATCTGATGCCATGCTCCGCAAAACCAGATTCCACGGGCGGCTTTCATAGGTAAGCCATCCATCAGATCTGCCTGCGTGTAGGTGACTCGCGCAGCGCTGGTCTGCTTTGGCTGCCTAGCGCGGGCAATGTTCAGGGCGTTGTGCGAAATATCGACACCATGAATAGTGGTGCCAGCGCAATGCGGCTCCATCGACAGTTTTCGCGCAAACCAGCCCGTTCCACAGCCGATATCAAGCAATACATCACCTGCACGCAATTGCCACCCCTGAGGTGTATGCGACAACAGTTCACGGTAGATCTCGTCAAATGTCAGAGATTCACCGGCATACTTCTTCAGAAAACGCGGGTGGATTGTCTCTTCATACCGCCGGAGCTTTCTGGGGCGATCCATGCTCCACTGCGAAAACGACTTCACGGTTTCTCCATTCAAGATTGGCGAACTGGTCTTACAAGCCTCGCTGGGTGCGGGAAATTCGCGCACCATATTCCTGGGATTGCGCCAACAGGTAGTCAGCAAGTTTCGGCAGATCAGCAACCTCGTAGGCTCCTGGTTTGATCTTGTCCGACACGAGGAATCGCGCTGCGCTGGCCGCCGCCACCGCAGTGAATTCATACGAAGTCAACCCTGACAACGACACAGTGGTAAGTTCAGACTTTCCCTGCATCGCGATCGACAGGGACGCAGGATGAGGCTGATTTGCCTCGAGGGCTTTCCTCGACACGCTGCGTGATGCTTTCCTGGCAAGCCAGGTGGAAATCACCGGCAAAGAGAAAATCCTCTTCTGCTGCAAAGCTGTCACCATCTGCCCGGACAGTGCTTCAAAGGCAACAAAGTAGCTGTAGTCCTGCACCTGGGGAAATACTTTGCCCACAGCACCGATATCGGGACACTCGTACCCGACAAATCGTTCTGCAGGTACCTGATGCGGGATTGTCACTATTTGCCTGTTCTGCATCATCCGATAGCCGCCATGCATTGTCGACATCATTGACTGCACGGCAGCCGCACCGGATGGCTGCCCTTTCCCGATGGTGAGTTCTGCACGAATCTGCGTGATGTCGTCTGTCGGAATGCTCATCATCAGAGCGGTCGACAGGCCAGGACACAGGCCCGCGCCCGTTACCATTACCACTCCGGCATCCCGTGCAGGAAGCGCCAGGATCGCTTCCCTGGCATCGATGGAGTCATTGACATCAATGTAGTTGGTGCCTGCTTTCATACATAGCAGAGCTACTTTGTCGAGGATCTTTTCGAAGGGACCGACACATGCGATCACCCAGTCATATGTGCTGAGCACATCGATGATTCTCGATGTCGACCCCGACAGGTTGAGCGTCACTTGATGCGGGTCGTCACTTTCGTGCCGCGAGCTGTAGTCAACGACGGCGTCGCTGTCAGCGAGCAGCTTTCTCACGCGAGTTCCGGTGACACCGGTTCCTCCCATCACCAGAATTTTCATGCCTGGCCTGCTTCCTTCACTGATTGGCGTGTACAGGTGTGAGTAATGAATTCTTCAACTGCCTGAACTGTCGGAGCGCTCGTTGGGCCGATGACAAAGGAATAATGGTTTCCCACTACTTTCTCTGTCTGGCGACAGTCCGCAAACTTCGCCCAGTCCGCGTAGTTATAAGCTTCACCGTCGTCGGGAACGACGATAAGGGTTGGAATGGCGCAATAAGATGGCGCGTACTCGTTTCGAGCAGCAATGAGGGTGCGCAAGGTGGACAGGTCGCGAACACGTACCTGGCCGGCGCAGACACCGAGGTCTTCGAGCAGGGAGTCGGAGAATGTCTGGGCGATCTTACACACCGCCTGCGGATCGTTCTCGACGCTGCTCCACAGCTCCAGCAGGCCTGCTGCTTTCTTCTCATACACCACACCGGCTCGTTTCAGCACTGTCTCATCGGCCTGCAGGGTGAATTCTCCAACGGGGGCATGGGCGCCCGGAGCCAGGCTGTCCAACAACACCAGCCCTTCGCACCGTGACGCCAGGAGGGACGCCAGAGCGTGCCCCAACGTGCCGCCGGCACTCCACCCCACGACGACAAAACGCGTCGACGGGGCGAACTGTCGGTCAATCTCGGCACGGTAGTGCTGCGCGATTTCTTCAACACTGATGTGCTGGGGCCATTGCCGGGCAAAGTAGTCAAACTTCAATCCCCAGATCTGAGGCCCCGCCTTCATTCCCAGCGCCAGGTCTCGATATATGTCGACGGTTCCGAACCCGCCGTGCACCATCACGATGACCAGTTCCTGGTCGCCCTGCCTGAGCAGGCTGAGCGAGGAAGACCGTTCATCCTGTTGAACCACGCGGGTCGAAAGCTGAGCGAGTGTGCGGATCGTGGGACTGGCCAGCGCCTGGGCGAGTGGAATCTTGCCGCCCGCATAGCGCTGCACCTTCTGAACCAGCTGAACAAAACCAAGAGAGTCGATGCCGACGTTGAAGAGTGATTCATCAAGATCAGTCTGCGAGTCCAACGCGTAGTCCTCATGAAGCCATCGGCGAATCTGCTGAATGCTTCCAGAAAGTTCGGTGGAATCGTTGCTTGCCTGAACCGTTGGAGTGCGCGTGTCGATATCTGCGCCTCGCGTGGATGCCCACGAATGCCGAATGGTTCGCAATACCTCGACTGGCACGGTGGAACTCAGGCTCCCTGACTCAGCGTACTGACGGAGGGAGGATTTAAAGTACGCAAAAATCTGTTCCATCAGGGCTGGATCGAGGATCTGCTCAACGAAGTCCCAGGAGATGTTCAAACCGCGTGCTGTTGGTAGAACCTGGTGGTCGATCAGAACCTGCGGAGTTTGCGAAATCGCATACTCAATGTGCCCGAGCACGGAGTTTTCGGCTTTCTTCGCATCAAAAAGCAGGGACGTAAACACAAATGGCGCCAGGGCCTGTCCTGCGAACCCTTGGAGACGCCCCATTTCTGCCAGCATCTGTACACCTGAGCGGGAATCGTCTATCTGTTCAAGAAGGAGTTGCTGGATCCGTGGCAATGCGTCCTGGCCCTCCGATTCATCGAAATCTATCAGGGCGATACCCGTGAAATCTCCGAACATTTCTTCGATTCCAGGCAGGTCGTAATTCCTGTTGTACGTCGTGACATTGATGCCGATCTTGCCCTCCCTCGAAGACAAAGCAAGGCTGGAGGCATATGCATAGAGCAGGACTGTGGACAGGGATACTCCCTGCTGTGCGGCGTAAGACCTGATCTTTTCCACCAGATCTTCGAAAACGTCCCACGACATTCTGCGCATATGTGGCCTGGCGACAACGCTCGTGTTCGCCGGCAGGACATTGCCGAGGGGGAATTCCTCCATCATGCGCTTGATTTCCGAGCTGTACGCATTGGCGCGGTTTTGATCCTGTATGCGCTTAATTGCGATCACGTGATCTCGATACGATCCCGCCACAGGAGGCAACTCTTCGCCTCGATACGCTCGGGCAAGATCCTTGATGAAGATACGCTGGCTCGCCCCATCGCCAATAATCATGTCGATGCTGAAGAAGAGCCGATGAGTCCCATCCGGCAACGCGTGTGCCTGCAGTCGGAACAGCGGCCATGTACCCAAATCAAAGCATTCGTGGCTAAGCGCCTCGCGTTCGCGCATTGTGGCTTCAGAGATTTCGCTGTCTGAGGCACAGCGCAGATCCTTGACGTCAACGGTGTAGCGGGGAACTTCCGGCAAGACACGCTGACGGCCATCATCGGTAAAGACGGCTCTCAGCATTTCATGTCGTTGAATCACCGCATTGAGAGCGTTTTCCAGGCGCTGCATGTCAGCATGGGTGACAGATTCAATATAGAAGTGCTCACCTACACCGCCAAGATCGAATCCCTGCTGACGCCCCACGTAATAGGCCATCTGCATCTCAGTCAAGGGGAATGGCGCATATGGATCATGTTCGATTGCAGTCATAGCGTTGTGCGACTGCTCAGACGCCTGGGCCGATTCAACCAGTTGCGCCGCCTGGAGGACACAGGGATTGCGAATTAGATCGCGGAACCTCAAACGTCTGCCGGTTCGTTCTCCAATCAATTTCAGCAGCATCTGGAATCTCAGAGAGTCTCCACCCAGAGCGAAGAAAGAGGCGGACGGGTCCTCGACGCGGGTGTGCAAGACTTCTTCGAAGAGTTCTTGCATGTTCAGCTGGCTTGAATCACTGGGGGTGCCGGCAACACTCTCCCCGCTATCACACGATGGCGAATTATCGTTGATTGTGCCTTCGAATAAAGCCTTCAAGGCTTTCTGGTCGAGCTTCCCGTTCACTGTCATCGGTATGGAATCAACGGGAATTAACGCACGCGGGATCATGTAGTCCGGCAGCTGCTGGGCAAGCTCGTCGCGGATCTGTGTGCCCTGGACACCATCACGCGGCACGTAGGCGCATACCAACGATGGGGTGTGCGCCCCTTCCATGATTGCCGCACACGACGTGATGACCAGCCCGGACCTGCTCAGTACTGATTCGATTTCTCCCAGTTCAATCCGGTGTCCAGATACCTTTACCTGTCGATCCTTACGGCCAAGGAACTCAACGAATCCTTCGTGATTGAACAGCCCGATGTCACCGGTCCTGTAGCACCGTCCCAGTCCGGGTATGTCACGAAATGCCTCTGCCGTGAGCTCAGGTTGGCGGGCGTATCCCAGAGCGACTCCCTGCCCTGATATCCAGATGTCACCGGGCACACCTCGTGGGCACATCGTCAGGTCGTATCCCAGGATGTGAATTCCCTGGCCCGCCAATGGGTAACCATACGGGATTCGGTTATCGAGGCTGTCCTCGTCGAGTGGGAACTGAATCGACCATATGCTGGCCTCCGTTGCGCCCCCGAGACTGTAGATCTGAGCGTTGGGAAACACGGCGTGCGCACGCGCCGGCATCGATGCCGGAATGCGGTCACCGCTGAGCATGATTGTCCTGACAGAGTCGAATCTGTCTGTTTGCTCGCAGCGCAGCAGTGCCAGTTCCATGAGGGCCGGCGCGGAATTCCACACAGTGATGTCCTGAGTGCGCAGAACATCGATAATCCGGTCGGCGTCTCGTTCATCGTGAACCATGACAAGTGTGGCGCCGGCAGCAAGTGAACCGAAGATGTCGTAGACGGACAGGTCAAACCCCAGGGACGACAAACCAATGATTCGCGAGTGTGAATCGACTCCATAGCGATCGTTGATGTCACTGATGGTCCCTACTGCACCGCCGTGGGAAATCTCCACGCCTTTGGGAACGCCGGTTGATCCTGACGTGAAGATGATATATGCCAGATCTTCACGCGATGGCGATGCATCTGAGACGAATTCACGCTTCACGCGGCTTTCACGCAGAGCCTCGTCGGTCGTGATCGTAACGGACCCTGGGATAAGGCGGCGGATCGCATCGCGACGGTATGCAGGCAGATGTGCTGCAACTGGAACATAAGCGGCACCGAGACGCAACGCCGCGACCATGGCGACAACGTCGGCAGAGTCTTTAGCGAATTCAATAATGACTGTGCTTTTCTCGCGCGCACCTTTTTCACGCAGATAGGCTGCCACGTTACCCGATGCTTCCCACAGCTCCTGATAGGTATAGCCGGGATCGGCAATGATTGCCTGGTGCGTCGGGTACTTCCGCACTGAATCTCTGACAAGGTCGAGCATGGTTCGCACCGAGTCGCCGGCCCGAACCGAATTGTATTTTTCGGACTCAATGACGGTGGCCTGATCAACCACGGGCAACGCATCGTGACCATCTGCGATGCGAGCCAGGAGCGACTTAAGGCACTCGAACATGTCTGTGGCATAAGGGAAATATTCGGGCACCACGTCCCACGACAGGTTAATCTGCCCATTTCCCGCCGGCATTGCCTGCATGTCGAGGCTGACTTGCGCTGTTTGAGTGTACAGATAGTCAATCTTCAGGTCAGAATTGGACGAGCCACCCAGATAACTTGTAAAGACAATCGAAGCTGTGGCCTGTTCCTGGTTTTCTTCCGTGCGCAGGAATTCAGTCATCACCTCCACCCCGCTGACGCTGCCGTGCACGATTCCGTCATGCATGTCTCGACTAATCGTTGATGCCAGTTCACCGATAGTGTCAGGATTGTCGACATCAATTCCCATCAGCATGGATGACGTAAAATCGCCCATCACTGACTTCCCCGGATCAAGTGCAGTTCGCCGTGAAACAGTCACGTTGCACATCAATCCCGGCGAATTGTTCCATCGTGAGACAACAGCAGAACATGCAGCCAGGATCAGAGCTGAAAGGCTCGCACCTGCCTTTTCAGCGACGCGTTCCAGTTTGCGTGACAGGTCCGCGTCCAGACGGTTATTCAGTCGCTCTGTGTGCCAGGGGTGATCTCCCATCACGCGGTGGGCAGGACACGTAGGCGTTGGAAAGTCCTGCACTTTCGTGCGCCAGTATTCCAGGTCACGCTGCCGCACAGATGCCTGAAGATGCTCAGTAGTGAGCCGGGTAGCCTGCCTCAAGGGCATTGCTTCAGGAAGATCCTTTCCTGTCAGAATGTCTCGGAGCTCGCGGAAGAAGACATACAGTGATCCGGCATCCATGATCACCATGTTGAAGTAGGCACACAGTGAAGCGTTTTCGTTGCCGAGAATGCGCACTCCCACCAAAGGCCCGTCTTCATTCGACTTCCGTGCCTGCTCCATCAGCTCCTCTCGCACGCGCGACCGGGCTGATGGCGAATCATCCTCTTGAGTTTCTATCGAAATGCTGGAGTCGGTGCGCTTCAGCGTACCTGTCTCCAGGTCGGGACGGTAGCTAAAGACATCATGGCGCTGAGCGATTGTACGCACAGCGGCAGCAACTTCATGAGCACTCGTCTCAAAGGCGGCTTCAGCATAAATGAATGTCGATTGCCCGCCCAGTTCAATGTCCTCTTCCGATCCCAGCAGATACGCAATCTGGATCGGACTCAGGCTGATTTCGTGATCGGGATCGGCAGCCTGATCAGATTCCGCCCGTTTTTCGATAATTCCAACCAGGTCACCAACAGTTGCGTCATAGTCCAGTCGGGACAGATCTATGGTGGCTGACAAACGCGCTTCAAGGCCGAGCACAGCTTGCATCAGCATCATCGAATTGGGTATACGAGCCCGCAGCAGATCATGAGGTTCAAACGTGACATCCACGATTGATTCAAGGATGTCGCATACAGTCTGTGCGTCCGTCACAGGAGGACCTCCAACTCTCGACGCAACTTTTTGCCGTTGGCAGTATGCGGAATCGCGTCAATACGCATAATCCTGCTGACCGGAATTCCGGCATCGGTCGCCATCACGCCGATAATGTCCTTATCGCTGACGTTCTTTTCGGTCACGGGAACAAACACAACCACCTGTTCTTCACCGCTTTGCGGGTCTGTTCGTCCCAAGACAACTGTCTCGATCTCCAGTTTTGTCATCAACAGGGATTCCAGGTCCGGTGAATAGTAGTTTTTCCCGTTAACAAAAATGATGTCTTTCTTGCGGGCAACGACGTAAAGGTTGCCCTCGTGAATCAACCCGATATCGCCGGTAGCAAGGAATCCATCCGAGGTGAGATCATGTTCAACAACACCGTTCATGCCTATCGACTCGTGTGTCAAGGAGGTTCCACGAATATAGATTTCACCCACTGTGTCAAGGGACAGCTGCTCACCGGCGTTATCACGAATCGACACTTCCATCCCAGGTACTGCCTGACCAACCGATACGAATTCCGCTCCGTCGGGTTGGGCAATATCGACATAGCGCGCACCGATCGCCACACGGGCTCGATCCAGACACACTGCCGTCAACGGCTCATATATCTGAGTGGTGGAAATCTGCAGACAGGCCTCTGACATACCGTAGGCCACGACAACGGCATTGGACCGAAGCCCGAATTTCGCCAGAGCCTCGCAGAAGGCATGGGCTGCTCTGCTGTCAACAGGTTCAGATGCGCTGATTATTTTCTGCACGCTGGACAGATCGTAGGAGGCTCCCTCGGGAATCCCGCGCGCCTTGAGGTAACGCAAAACATGAACAAACCCGAAGTTCGGGCATACTGTTACGGTTGCTCGATGGCGTGAAATGGCTTCGAACCAGTTCAGCGGGTTCATGATGAAGTCTGACGTCGGCATCAGAACCTGTGAATAACCACGGAAAATTGAATAGACATGGAAGCCGAGCAGTGAGAAGTTGTGCGTGAGCGGCAACCAGGTGAGCATGCAGTTCTCAAAACGCTGTGGCTGTCGAGGAATGGTCGCCTGCATTGCAGACATCAGGGTTTCCTCAGTCAGGATGATGCCTTTGGGGTCTCCTGTTGATCCCGACGACATCTGCACCAGCCGAATGGATTCGCCGTTTGTCTCAGACAGAGGCAGTTCTTCGTATGTTTCAGTGCTGTTAACTGTCTGAACCGGCAGACACCGTTCACTGTGGATATGCGGCGCAGTACGTTCATCGGTAAGAATCACAGCGTCCGGCAGCATGTCGGCAATGCGGCTTACACGTTCCTGATCGTTGGTGGACACGGCTGGCGGTGCAGCTACAGGTATGGCGCCCAGCCAGATGCAGCCCCAGAACAAATCAATAAGATCGCGATTACCGGTGAGCTGGAAGACCACGTGCTGACCTGGGCGCACTCCCCGGGCAGCGAGTTTCCCTGCGACTCTCGGGCTCTGGTGGTAAAGATCAGAGTAGCTGAGGAAACTTTCCTCGCCGCGCACAATAAAGGTTATACCTTTGTTTTTTTCGTTTTCCAGATCCTCTAAAACAGACAGGAATTTTCGCATAATCAATACTCTTTTCTAAATCCAGAACGATATGACAATGGCCAAAAAGATCAATAAAATCGTTATTGGGTCGCGCAGCCGCCATAAATAAGTGTGGCGATATGTTTTTTTCGAGAATCGACCAAAGCCACGCGATTCCAACGTGTCGTTCAGACGTTTCGAGTACCTAATGGACTCGACGAATAGTGGAAATGCATAGCGCACAGGGAGCAGAATTCGCGTCAGAGCTGCATTGAATGCGCTGCCCGCTTTGACGTTTCGCAGTCGTACTGCGGCTGCTATGAAGGGCTGGGTGTTGTGCAGATACTGCGCAATCGACACGCCGCTCAACATGATGCTGCAGTATGTGTACGGCACTTTGAGCCGCTGCGATACCGCATCCGCCAGTTGGGTGACGGTTGTCGCCGATCCGGCCCACAACGAAGCAGCCAGGATCAGCGATCCCAGTGCGCCGTGTCGAGCAATGCGCGCCACATCAAGAGTTGCTCCCACATACCAGCTGCCACGCAGCGCCATGAGGGAAAAGGCCAGACCTGCGCACGTTGCCGCGACAGCGTGGAACACGAAAGTGCGCCAGTTTCTGTGGAAAGGTACAGCAGCCAGAAGAGCTCCTGCGCTGAGGGCCGCAACAGCCTCCGCATGAGGAAGCACAATCCCCAGAACGATGAGTCCGATGAGCACTCCGATAGCGGTGACCGGGTTCAGGGGAACGGTCGCATCTGCTGGGCGGCGACGGGAACGGACAGGACCGTGTTCATCGGATTTGACTTCAGAATTCACACGCGTGTGCGTACGACTCATATCGACACTGACGTCACGCGGCAGCAGTTCCTCGTCGTGTGAGCTGACAACAACTATTCCACCGTTGCGCGCATAGGCCTTCAGGACTGTTCCCAGCACCTGGCTTTGGTTGAAATTCGCCGTTGGCTCATCCAGGACAACTAGAGGACGGTTTGACAACAAACACAGTACGATCCCCAAGGCTCTTTTACGGTTCCCACTGAGCGAGTATGGAGATTCGCCAAGAAGATCGGTCAGCCCAAAAAGTTGCGGCAAAACAGCAAGATCCTGCGGACTCAAAGGACCCTTACTGTCGCTCCTAACGAAGGCACTATTCAGTTCTTCTTCAACAGTGTTCAGGACAAACTGTCGTTCAGGATTTTGCTGCGCCCAATCGAGCATTCCATCTGGAAGCCGGCGAACACGTCGACCATTGACCGTTATTTGCCCACCGTCAGGTTTGACAGCTCCGGCGATAACGGCCATGAGCGTTGTCTTGCCGCACCCATTTGGCCCAGTCAGCATGTAGATGTGTCCAGGTTGAAGGTCAAGGCTGACAGCATCCAGTCTGACAGGATCGTGACCGCATGTGATGTTGCGCAAACTGATGGCGGGGCCTTTCAGGGCACCGTGTGCGTGTTCGAATGAAACAGGTTCTGGGGCGCGGTGAGGCTGTCGCGGTCGAGGAAGAGCGACGAGGGAGTCTGCCCACTGCGGCTTTAGGGTCCGGTTCTCACACAGGACAACTGCGATTCCATCATCTGCCAATTGTCGCAGGACGTGGTAGACAGTGTCCCGACCTGCTTTGTCGATGTTGCTGCACGGGTTATCAAGAACCAGCACGTCGGGTCTCCGGGCGATCGCCGAGGCTAACGCCAAGCGCTGACGCTCTCCGCCGGAAAGCGTCCACGGATTTCTCGCTTCAAGTCCTTCCAGCTCCATCGCGCGGAGTGCCCATTGGCATCGCTTTTTCACCTCGACCGGTGGTAACAGGAGATATTCAAGCGAACTGGCCGTTTCGTCCAGTACTGACAGTGTCGCTACCTGACTGTCGGCATCTTCTCCAACGTAGACGACTTCGTCGCACTGAACGTGACCGCTTACGTGTAATGACGACGGCAGTAGCCCGCTCATGGCTCTGGCGTACAGAGTTTTTCCACTTCCGTGTTCCCCACTGAGCACGCAGAGCTGGCCGCGCGCGACCTGGAAAGAGATGGGACCAACAATTGTTTGCCCGCCATCAGAGATAACGGCAAGACTTTCCACTGAAAGCATCGGCAGCGGACCGTCACTAGTGCTCGCCGAGTACGCCGGTCAGACGCACCTTGGATCCGATGAGGAAGCACAGCCAGGTTCCTGCCAGCGCAGAAACCAGTGCGATCAGCATGCAGATGATCGGAAGCGTGATGCCGGGCGTTTTGATTCCGATACTTGCGGGCACCATGAAACCCATGAAGGCACCGAGGATACCTCCGGCCACGTAGTACTGAACGGTTCGCCAGGACCGGTACAGAGTCACCAGGAATGGAATCTCGACAATTAAACCTTCAAAAAGCAGAGCTGGAATTGCCGCCAGACCAAAGGGGGTTGTAACCGCTGAGATTACGCCGATAGCGCCGCAGGCGAGCAGAGCTGAGCCGGGACGCCTGACAAGTACGAGGGGCAGAAGGCAAGGAATCACCCACAGTCCCAGAGTCAGGGCAACAAGGTAAGTGTGGGCAAGGGTCGCGAAGATCTGCAGATACGTCAGCGGAACAATAACTATCGACCCAGCGACTCCAACTGCGACAGAGACGAGGAGTGCCTGCGTTATCGATAGATTCTTTTCATTCTTTACTTCCGCGTTCACAGAGCGACCCCTCTCGGTATAACCAAGCACTATTTACATAGTTAGGTTAGGGTAACCTAATTCCTAAAAATTATGCAACAAGGATTTTTTAAAAATGTGCCGACAGATCTATGAGGGCCTCTTTCCAGTACAGGTCTACGCGCGAGTGGCGTGGGGCATGCACGAGGAAGTGCTATTTGCGTCAGAGCGCACGTATCTACGAGGGGCGACGCGTCAACGGCGCGAGGAATTCATCAGCGTGCGAGCGTGCGCACGAGATGCCCTGAGATGTCTGGGCCTGTCCCGACCGCCATTGATCGCGCACGCTATTCGAGGATTGCAGTGGCCGGAAGGGACAACTGGTTCACTCACACACACCGGACAATATCGTGCTGCAGTCGTGGCATCGTCACAGGACGTGACAGGAATCGGAATTGATGCCGAGAGCGCGTTGCCACTACCCGAAGGGCTACGAGACCGAATTCTCACCCCCGGGGAGTGCCAGATTTTTCGCAGAACACCAGCCCTGGAAAATTCAGCGTGGGACAGGATCATTTTCAGTGCGAAAGAAGCCGCCTACAAGGCCTATGCTCCAGCGACCGGTCGCTTCCTGGATTTCCTCGACTGCGAGTTAACTACAGACCTGCAGGGAAAAGACCCACTCCGCATTGATTCCGGTCGCTTCGGTGTAGTGATGAAAGGTCGTGATAGAGCGCTCATTAACGGAGCCTGGATCATCGCCAATGGCTTGATTCACAGTGCTGCCTGGATAATGAGCGGAGTCACTGCTGCCTCATCCATGTCCCCTAATTGCTAAAAAGCCGGTTAGAGCCATCAGGAAAAGACCCTCATTTTAATAAAAGGCTTTGGGGTGCGCGAAACTGACGTGTCCTGGGTTTGCTTCCTAGGCGTTTGCCCTGGTTTCCATTTTCTTTGATGTGCTCGCGATGTTCCAGTAGTCGTTCTCGATCTCGACCGGGTTGCGGTAGTCGAGGCCTTGGTGGAGACGGGTGCGGCTCCACCAGTTCACCCATTCGAAAGTCGCGACCTCAACCTCGAGCACATCACGCCATGCGCGGGTATGGACCAACTCGTTCTCATACGAGCCATTGACGTTCTCGGCCAACGCATGGGCGTTCAACGCTAGCTTCTCGAACCTCGTCACGCTGCACACGGTGGTCTGTGAATCGGCACTTCCCCGCGAGCGTGGCGTGCCGAATTTGCGCCTCCCGATGCACATACCCCTAGATTTAAGGCCTCCCGATGCACATACCCCTAAATCTTCGCCTTTTCGTGCACATACCCCTAGATAAAGAGGGCGTGCTGCCTCGTCCGGTACCTGCACTACGCCGTGACCTGCATGTTTGAAATTCGGGTGGAATGTAGCGCCGTTAGATCTAGGGGTATGTGCATTTTGGCGAGAGTTTTTAGGGGTATGTGCACATCCGCACGCCTTTTTTAGGGGATTGCGCACGGCTGCACGTCATGGGGTTAATGCCCGGATTGTGTGTACGTGGTGTTGGTTTTTGTTCGGTGTGTCAGGGGTTTGAGCGCTGTGTACATGCTTTGAAAGCATGTATGGTCCATGCTGCTAGAAATCGGCCGCGTTGTGGTGTATGCGGCCACAAGCTTGTCAAGAACGGCAAAACCAGTGCTGGAAGAACCAGGTGGCGGTGCCGAACGTGCGGAGCGTCGAGGGTTATCAACCGCCCAGATACCACCAGGCGAGCCCAGGCATCACTTTTCGTGTCATGGCTTGTGGCAGGAGTGTGCGTCAAACAGCTGGCAATGCCGACAACCTCGTTTGCCAGAAAGGTCTCCTGGTGCTAGCAGGTCGATCCTCCGCAACCGTTGATCACTGGTGAGATTTATGATCAGATCATCATCGACGGGATTTATCTATCCCACCACTGGTGTTTACTGATCGCAACAAACGAGTCACACGTCATTGGCTGGCAATGGTGCGACCGTGAATCCGTAGCCGCATGGCAGGCGCTTCTTTCCAAGTTCCCAGCCCCTACCGTGGTCATCACCGATGGCGGGCCAGGAGCACTCAAAGCGATCCGGCAATGCTGGCCCGCCACCGGGGTTCAGCGCTGCCTGTTCCACGTATGGCTCAACACGAAAACCGACCTGACAGGGCACCCGAAAACCCCTGCCGGCAAGGCATTACTGCGCCTCGGAGGCAACCTCGCCGCCATCAACACTCTCGACGAAGCCGCCACATGAGCCACCCAACTCAACCAATGGTGGAACATTCACGCTCACCTCACCAGGCAACGAACCTACAACACCAGCTGGCAACCAGGACGACAACACTGGTGGTACACCCACTACCGGCTTCGACGCGCCTACCTGCGCCTAGCGAAGCTACTGGCCAACAAGTCCCTGTTCACTCATCTTGACCCCAGCGTTGCCACCCTTGGGATAGCAAGAACCACAAGCAGTCTCGAAGGCGGGATCAACGCCGGCATCAGAAAACTGCTCGCCGCTCATAAAGACCTGTCACAAAACCACATGCGAACCGCGGTCCAATGATCCCTCAACAACAAATCAATCCACCCCACCAACCGGTACGCTACCTCACCAGCCACTACCAGCCACCATCCCACAAACCCCTCACCACGCGTGCCGACAGCCCCGGCACACCAGCCCGCTACGACACCACCATCGACTACAACACCAACTACCAAGACGGATCACTACACATCAAAAAAGGCTGGGCCGGACACTCAACACCCCGCGACACGCCCACCCCATACACACATTTCGGGCACTCACCCCAAAATTCTTCGGCATAAACCAGATTATTCCCATCCACCCAAACGGAAGAAAACCCGGGACACTTCAGTAGACCTGCTCCCAACAATGGACAGACTTGGAGGATGGATACCCGCGCCGTTCACCCCCGGATATGCGAAAGCCCCCGCTCTCGCGGGGGCATCACCAGAGCCACCTGTGGGAATCGAACCCACGACCTATTCATTACAAGATTTTTTCCTCAAATCAGCATATATCGCGCTGCTCACGATGCTCGCGTTTTCATTTACCAGAATCGCTGGCAACTCCACAATCACCAGTCATTACGACAATACTGACCACTCCGGAAATGGCGGGCGCACGTCAAAGACAGCGCTGGCGCGCGCTCGATTGGTGCGGGTATTGGCGCAAACTTTAGGCATGATTACGAGACCAATACTTTCCAATCAGCTACTTGAAGCCTGGATGGTCGAAATGGCCGCCCGCTCATTATCCACACGCACCATCGATGAACGCATCCGCGTCGTGGAGCAATTCTCCAAACAGGCAAACCTGGACGCGCTCACGGCCACCTACCAGGACATCACGCTCTGGCTGGTGACCCTGCCCTCAGCCATCACGCGCCACACCTACTACGTCCACCTACGCGCGTTCTACCGCTGGCTAGTCATCACTGATCAGCGCGCGGACAACCCAATGATCCGGGTAGCTCCACCAAAACGCCCTAAATACAAACCACGGCCGATCACCGACGTTCAATTACAAGCCGCACTATCCTCGCCGCTTCGAGGCGGCACGCGTACACGCATCATGCTCGGAGCCTTCGCCGGTCTGCGAGTACACGAGATAGCAAAGATCCGTGGTCAAGACCTCGATCATGCCACTGGCTTATTGGAAGTCGTCGGCAAGAACCATAAGACCTCTGTTGTGCCGGTACATCCGATCATCATGCAGGAAGCGAGAAACTATCCGTTACGCGGCTACTGGTTCCCCTCACCAAAAGACCCTAAGACTCATGTGGAACGACGGGCCGTCGGCTCAAGTATTTCGAATGCCTTCGCCCGCGTGGGAGTAAAGATGACGTCACATCAATTGCGCCACTATTTCGCAACAGCACTGCTCGAAGCCGGTGCCGACGCGCGCGTCGTCCAAACCCTTATGCGTCACGAAAACCTATCGACAACAGCTCTTTACATGAACGTGAGCGTGCGCCTCCAGCGCGAAGCTCTCGACCTGCTACCAACAGTATTCAACGAATACCTTTTCTAAACCCGTACTCCTGAATTGCTGGAATAACTGGCAATGCCAGCCTTGCCGCAATCGCTGGTAACCCTACTGTTAAGGAAACTCATGTTAACAATTGCTCTTTGTAACCAAAAAGGTGGTGTCGGCAAGTCAACTACGACCTACCACCTTTCACGCGCGGCAGTGCTTGATGGAATGCGCGTCCTTGTGATCGACCTGGATCCCCAGGGCAACATCACATCTTCACTAGCACGCCACCCCGTAGGAGAAGATCAAGCAGGACTAGCTGACGTGCTCTCACATCGGTCGCAAATGCCTATCGCAGACGTCATTGTGCCCGGACTGTGGGAGGGAGTAGACCTCGTACCCACCACAGGCGAAGCACTACCAGTAGTACGAGATGAACTGGTAGTAGCAGGGGCAGGCCGCGAAAGCAGGCTAGACACCGCCCTCAAGGCCGTCGAACTCGACTACGACCTATGCCTCATTGACTGCCCTCCATCCCTCGATCAGCTCACCATCAACGGCCTCACCGCAACAGATACCGCCCTGATCGTTACCCACTCGAAACTGTGGTCAGCCAATGGATTGGCACGCCTGCTCACCTCGATTGAAGAAATCCGCCGCTACTACAATCCACACCTCACCATCGGCGGCATCATCATCAACCAACACGAGGCACGCACCACCAGCGGTGGCCACTGGCTCAACGAACTCAGCGATGAAGCCGAAAAACGCAGACTCACCATCTTCGACCCGCCCATACCCAAGAGGGTAGCCATTGCAGACAGCGTAGAAGCCTCACAGCCACTAGAACAGTGGCCCACCCGTGATGCGGCCGCTCTCGCCACCATCTACACCGACTACCTCCACGCCATCTGCCATCATCACGAAACCAAGGAGAAATGACATGCACATGAGTAAGCCACAACCCCGCAGATCCGCACTGACCGGACAAACGGTGATTGCACCGCGCGACAATCCACGCACACCCGAACAAGCGCCGGCCAGCAAACAAAAAATCACGATCACGTTAGACGCGCACATCGCTAACGCAGCACGCGGTGCATACCTGAGCGAACTCCCTTACGACGGGCCACGCACATGGAGCCAATGGGTCGAGCGAGCACTCAAGAAAGAAACCACCAGCGTGAATCGTCGCCTGAATCATGTGGCTCTCCCACAGCCACCGGGAACCCTGCCGGTAGGGCCACGATGAAGCGTTCACACACTCGACCAAATATGAATTTCCCGTTATCCTCTGTAAAAGAAACAACCCGTGGAATCCAAATGAACACTACTAACACTCCAGCCGTTGAAGACCGCGGTGACGCCACCCCGAACACGTCGGAAATCAAACCCGCATGGTACAAGCGAAAGCCTGTCCTGATAGCCCTCAGTCTCGCCCTAGTTGCTGTCCTCGCAGCCGTGGGCCTCATCTGGCATGCTCACGCGGCCACCGCCCAGGCACGCTCAGCCTTTGAAGAAGCACAAGACGAGAACACGCAGGCACAAACAGACCTCCAACACGCGCAGGCGGACGCTGACGCGCTTAGCGCCATGCTCGCCACTTACGCCAGCGACCTCCAAGCCGACGAATTCAACGCAGCCCGCCAGGCCACACAGGCCGCTCCTGACGCACCCCAAGTCGATGACGCCGATGAGCTCACCCGCGCCCAGCTGGAAAATGCAACCAGGGAGCTCACTGCCCACACAAATACCCTCGAGGCTGTCACTGGCACGCTCGAAGACGCCAACACGACCATTGAAAACCAGTTGGGCGAACGGGCAGACGCTGACCAGGCCGCAGCAGACAAGCAGCTGGCCGACGCGATCCAGGCAGCTAAAACCGCTCCGCGTGAAGGCGTGGACTCCACCATCCTGAATGAGCTTGACGACGCGCTTGAAACCGCGCAAACCGACGCCCCACAATCAGGGGACACAGCTCAATCAGACGCGCAGTCCGCATCTCAACCCGAATCCACACAGTCTGGCAGCACGCTGACAGTATCCGACTCAGTGCAAACTCTCCAAGACAGGTTCGCAACTATCGACACGACCCTCACTCAAGTCACCGTGCTAAAAGAAGCCACGACGAGCGTCAATGAAGCACACAAGAAATGGGCCGACACTCAAGCCAAAGCAAAAGCACAAGCCGACACCAGGCAAGACGCAGGAAACACCAGCCCATACGACGACAACACCGGATACACCAGTAACGAAGGCTCCAACGACTGGAACGGAGGCAACGCAGGCGGCAACGGCGGCTACAGCGACGGCGGATCAAGCAGTGAAGACGTGTGCGGCGGAGGCCAATACTGCTACAACCCCAACTTCCCCGAATGGATACAAGATAATACAGACGGAAGCTGGCACCACCAAGTAACGCCAGACGAAAACGGCAACGTGATAGGAGATGTTCAAGGCGAAATTTGCGTCGGAGACTGCAGCTAGTCTTTTTTCGTAAAAACATTCCGATTTGCCCGCTCAGCACCATGCTGGGCGGGCAAATACTGTGCGCGCACTATCTACGAAGTGGCTGAGATCCCAATAAGTGGGACTCAGTGATCACTGACAATCAACAGATGGAGCGAGTTCATGTCTACATCGACCATCGGATACCACTGGCGAGATCGAGCACTGAAAGTGGGAGCAACAATTGCCGCCGTTGTTCTCGCTCTCGTCGCAACGGTATCCGCACAACTACCTACTCATGCTGCTGGTTCGTGGGTGCGCGGCGTTCCTATCGGAGGAAGCGTAGGCTGGCTGGGGACATGGATTCCCTATAGCGGCCAGCCTGTCCCCGGTCTGTGCATTCAAGCAGATGCGGTGAACCCGTCGGCCTCGATCGCGGTCACACCGGGAGAACTGACCAGCCAGCCTAATCTTCGGCGCCCAGCTGACTTGAGCGTGAATGTCGCCCAAATGGCGTACATCATGAACAAGTGGACTCCAAAATCCCTGGAGTTCTCTAACACGGACGTGGACGCAGCCGCGACAGGATTCCTCGCTCACGTGAATTTTGAGAGCAGCGCGCAGGGAGCGGAAAAGTCCCAGCAAAACGTTGACGCCCTCCTAGGCCTCGCGCCCGAAAGCGTGCAGGCACGCGCCCGCCAAATGGTAGCCGAAGCAAAAGCCAAGAGCATCGTGGGCTGGGAAGCAGGCGAACCGGAAACCAGCGATCACATGTACGGAACGCTTGACGGCATCAGACTAGTAAACGGTAGCGGCAATCCTGTCGCGGGTTATCCGTTCACTGCCACGCTCAATGGTCCGGCTGTGTTCGACGCGACCGGCACCAAGACCTACACGGGAACAACCGCCTCTACACCTATTACCGGTATCAAATGGCACTCAACAGGAAATGGTACGGTTAGCGCAAGCGTCACATTCAAGAACATTACTGCTCCCGTGTTGGGCTTTGCGGCTCCTGGCGGAGCGAATCAGAGCGTCATCTATGACGTTGCGAAAGTAACCTCAAAGACTGTGACTTCTCCGTCGTGGGATGTGATTTTTGATTTCCGCCCGCAAGGTGTATCGAATGTGGATACCGCTAAGGTTATTGACAGTGGCAGCGAGCTGACTGACACGTTCACCCCAAACGCTGACCCGAACTACGGGGACGGCAAGTGGCTCAACATCGATGGCACTGACGTGCCCGTGAACTATCGTGCAAGCGTTTACTACGTCTCGGCACTAGCTCCGGCTGAACAGAGCGAAACTGTGCCAGAAGGCGCAGAGCTAATCAAGTCCGTCACCGTCAAGGCAGACGGGCCTGAAACGATGATTACCGCTAACGCGGGCATAGCACCGAAGGACGGCTTCTACACGTGGGTATGGGAAGTAAAGGCCGATGACCAAGACGCTGATTGGTCTAAGTACATTAAGGCCGACTTTGCTGACGGTTACGGCCTGGCAGACGAAACCACGTCGGTAAGGCACCCAGCTCAGATTGATTCGCAGCTGAGTGTGCGCGACACCAAGGCGGGCACCTACTTGGTAGATGACGTGTTTGTAACTGGTATGCCCAAGGATCACCCCAACTTTGAAGGCGCAGCAGGCTTCAAGGCAGACGAGAAAGAAATCTCTCACGAAGTACTGTTCTTCCCCGCTGGCCTTGAAGTAACCCAAGCGAACCGTGACAAGGCTGAAAAGATCGGTGAAACCGTCACCATTCCAGCCAAGAACGGCTTCTACCCCAGCATTGGTGACACGTCCTGGATCGCTAAGACTGGTGCGGACGGCAAGCTGGTCGCTGGCACCTATGTATTCATCTCCACCTTCGCTGGCGACGACCGCGTTCAGCCTCTAGCAACTTCCGTTGAAGACCAGACCGAACAGTTCACTATCGCACCCGAGCCTGGTATCCACACCACGCTCATGTACGAAAACAAGCGCGGCCCGGTCCCTGGATACGGCACGCGCACCCTTACCGACGTGGTTACCTACACCAACCTTGAACTCGGTAAGGAATACGAAGTAGTTGGCACCCTCATGGATAAGGAAACCGGCAAGCCCATGCTTGACGGTGCGGGTAAGGAAATCACTTCAACCACGAAGTTCACACCTGAAACCGCTAACGGCAGTGTCGAAGTCGCCTTCGAGCTAGACGCAGCACTCTTTGCTGGCAAGACCACCGTCGCCTTCGAGGAACTATTCCACGATGGCAAGTCCATCACCATCCATGCTGACATTACCGATGAGAACCAGACAATCACGTTTGAGCCTGGCCCGAAGCTAAAGACCACTTTCACCGGCGAAAACGGTGACAAGACGCTCACGCCCGCCAAGGACACCAAACTGATCGACACGGTATGCGACGCGAACGAAAAACTCGTTCCCGGCACCGAATACACCCTCAAGCTCAAGATTCACAACAAGACCACCGGCAAGATGGTCACGGTCGGCGACAAGGACTATGAGGTAACCGCGAAATTCTCGCCCCAGAGCCCGCAAGATTGCGGCAAGGTAATAGCCACGCTCGACACTACAGGCATGGCGAACACCGAGCTGGTTGCCTTCGAATACGTCTACGACGCTGACGGCCAGCTCGTTGGTACCCACGAAGATGCGAACGACACCGACCAGACGATCAAGCTCAAAGCCTCTGATCACTCCGACGGCGGCGCGGGACGCGACCTGGCAAGAACAGGTGCCACCACCGCTCTGAGCGGCGCAGCAGCGCTACTACTAGCAGGAGGCGGCGCACTCACCCTCGCCAAGAGACGCAAATCAGCCTAACTCTCACCTCCTAATATGACGGACGTGGCCCGCAGGAAACCCTGCGGGCCACGTTCCTATCAGAACGTCACTCAACACACATGTGGCCCTACTTTGTGGTACTATATATTTGTGTTCAAGCGGACTGACCTTACTTTCACACCTTCCTCACAACGTCACGGCATCACGCCAGAAGACGCTTACTACGCGATGACCCACCCACATCTAGGTGTTGATGAACTTGATGGTGAAGCAGGTGACATGACAGTGGCATTCTACGGACACCCACACGCGCAAACCACGCGGGTCATTGAAGTATTTGCCGCACGCAAACCCTGGGGGGACATCGTTGTGTTTCACGCGATGGACCGCCCCGACCTCGTCTCGTAAGCCACAGAAAGGACTACACCGTGCACATTGACCTCACTGATTATGATGCGCTAGCCGATAAAGCTGAACGCGGACAACTCCACACGCGCCGCCAGCTTCACCCCGGAACCGCGGGCCCCTTGGACCTCGCTGAGATTTTCATGCCGCAAGGGCGACCCCGCGGAGAAGAAAATACCGCTCGATGCACGTGGAAAATACGGGCACCCCAAGAACTTGACAATGCCGTGAGAAACCAGGCGCGCAACGAAAACATGCCCAAATCTGCACTCATTCGTAAGGCTGTTACAGCCTATCTCGACACGCAACACGCCGTATAAGCCGGGATACACACACGGCCCACACGCGCGCCATAATTCAAACCGTGTGGCCCACACCCTTTGCGGTGCAGGCCACACGGTTTGTCTGACGATCACTAAGACTGCATAAGCTTGTCATCATTTCTGGTAGATCTTGCTTCTATGACCGACACTGATGAGGATGAGAATGAGTTGAGCGTCTCGTATATCAGCAAGGATTCGATAATCACCCACACGGTAGCGCCACTGGCCGCGCCTGGCGGCAGTCAACGCTTTACCGTGGATTCGTGGGTCCCCAGCACCCACGAGATTCTTTTCAATCCATGACTTCACAATGCGTTGCCTCTGCTTATCCAGCTTCCCAAAGGACTTATCAAGCCTTTCACGCTCATAAGGTGCCACGTCATCGTCCCCTCGCCTGCGAGTAGCCTTGTGCGCACACACCATACGTCACCAGTATGGACGCCATCACGATCTACACCACGCCGCACTGCCCAGGATGCGCACTCACTCGCCGCACCCTCGACAAAGCGGGAATCTCCTACGACCACATTGACTTAAGCCAGCGGCCAGACCTCATAGAGCGCTTCAAAGCCGAAGGCCTCCTATCAGCCCCAATCATTGAAACCAGCCAGGGGCGCTCTGCCGGCTTCAGGCCCGACCGCATCCGCCAAATCATCGCTCTAGCAGAGCCATACACTCAACCCGACCAGAACGGGCCTACCAGGAAAGCCCGTACAACCGGTCCCGCCCAACCCAATGCGCACCGGCTTGAGCCGCATCAAGGGCGATGAGCGTGAAAAAGCTTGTCGGCATACTAGCCGCCATCCCGCTCACGGTTATTCCATTGATGATGGCTGGAGGAGAAGAAGAAAGAGCCGCATCATTAAGTGGCGTGCCAGCTGAGTACCTGGCGGCCGTGATGAAGGCTGGGAGTATCTGTGAGGAAATCACTCCCAGCTTGATTGCCGCACAGATCGAAGCTGAATCAGGATGGGATCCTCACGCGGTCAGTCCGATGGGCGCGCAGGGCATCGCGCAGTTCATGCCTGGCACGTGGAAAACACGTGGCATCGATGCCGACGGTGACGGCACCGCAGATCCCTTCAATCCCGATGATGCCATCGCCAGCCAGGGTGCCTTCATGTGCGCGCTGGTCGAAATCGTCACAGGCTATACGCGCAGCGGGCAAGCAGATGGCAACACGATTGACCTGGCACTGGCCGCCTACAACGCGGGGCCTGGAGCCGTCCAGCAACACGGGGGTATCCCTCCGTTTACTGAAACACAGGATTACGTCGCACGCATCAAGCGTCTCGCAGGCAAGTACACTCAGGCTTCTCCTTCTTCGTCGTCTGTTGTGGCCACAGCCCAGAAGTACTTCGGCGTGCCCTACGTGTGGGGAGGCACCAGCCCCAGCGGCCTGGACTGCTCAGGACTGATTGTGCGCGTCTACGCCGACCTCGGCAAGCCACTGAACGTTCGAACCGCACACGACATCATCACCACAGCGGGCACCACCATTGCGCAAGACGCCATGCAGCCAGGCGACCTCATCGGCTTCGCCTACCACGGAAGCACCCACTACCACCACATCGGGATCTACGCCGGAAAAGATCCTCAAGGACACCGGCTCATGATCCACGCACCAGACGTGGGAGGGCATGTCGAACAGGTGTCTCTGGACACCGCGTACTGGCTGGGCATGACCTGGACAACCATCCGAATCTAAAGAAACCACGAAGGAGAAAAATGAGCTACATAATCCGAGCCGGAAACCTCGCCGGCCCCGTCAAACTCATCATGAACGACGACGGTACCTACAGCGGGCGAGTAACAGTCATTGTCAACGACCGCGCCAAAAACACTGAAACCGGCACGTGGGAAGACGTGGCCACCACTGCGTACTACCTCCGCCTCAACGGCAACGCGGCCGTCAAGCTACACGACTTCCATGACCTTAACGGCAACGCGGCCGTCATCTTCGCCGGCAGCTATCGCCAGCGTACCTACACAGACGAAGAAGGAAGTCAGCGAACGGCAAACGATGTGTGGGTCGATCACATCGGAGCAGACCTCACCAGGCAAGAGCTCCACATCATCACCCAGCCCGCCACGCAACACGACAAATAATCCAGTCCACACCCTTTCATGAGGAGAAAATTGATGAAACCCCAATACACCACCCTCGAGCTCGTCGAAAGCCTCATTGAGCAAGTCGAAGCACAGCAAGACCAAATCGACGCGCTCACCAGCAGAGTGGAAGCTCTCGAAACAGGCAAGCAGCAGGCGGGCATGTAGATCATGGCGCGCCCTAGCAAGACCGACGCGGCGCGAGCCCAACGCGAAGCTCAACTCGCCCTGGCCCACGCAGAAATAGCCGAAGCCGCCATCAGGTTCACAGACACTCAAGCCTGGAAAGACATGCTTGACTACATGGCACGAATGCCACGGTACTCATTCCGCAACCTCATCTGGCTACACACGCAAGCCGTACAGCGTGGGACTATGGAATCATCCTTCGCCTCTTACAGCGCCTGGAAGAAACTTGGCAGGCAGGTCCAAAAAGGCGAAAAGGGTTACAAGGTACTGGCACCCGTCATATACAAACTGCCCTTCCTCAAAAACAGCGACAAGCCACTCAATAAAGCCGAAGTAGACAAATACGACAAGAAAGACATCATCTGGAAGAAAGCGATCACAGGATTTACCGTGCGCACAACGTTCGGCTACCAGCAAACCGACGGTGAACCAATTAAAGGCAAAGACCTCCCGCAAGTAACTGGCGAACGCTCAGAAGAACTCTGGCAACGCGCACAACAAATCGTCAAAGACCTCGGCTACAAATACGAAGAAACAACCAGAGCAGCCCTTCATGGCGCCTACGGAGTCACCTCACGCCCTCTCATCGACGCGATGGGAGACAAAACTATCCACGTGGCAACAGACGCACCAAAAGGGCACCAGTTCAAGACGCTCATTCACGAAATCAGCCACGCACGCCTCCACATGGATCAGGTCAATACAGACATGCACAGGGGAATCAAAGAAGTGGAGGCTGAATCGTGCGCCTACCTCGTCAGTAGGTACTTTGGCCTCGACACGGCCGAGTACTCCACCGGCTACATAGCAGCCTGGTCGAAAGCGGATGAAGACACCATCCTCGCCACCGGCGAGCGTGTCGTCGAAAACTCCAACTGGATCATCGAACACCTCGATCCACAAACGCCCAGTGACCACGCTGTACAAACCCTCGAACACGTCAAGCAACAACAAGAACACCAAGAAGCCAAGCAGGAAGCCATCGACAAGCCAACCAGGCGACCGCTGCCAGGCATCGGACAAACACCACAACTCACCAAACTCAACCACCCCACACACCACCCAACCCCACGCGGCATCTCGTCGCACGAAACAAGCCATGCGCGCAGCAGGTAACGGGGACAATCACGAAAACCAACGGGCTTTATGCCCTGCGTCAGCAGGGAACACAAAAGGACGCCGCCCACAGGGGATCTCAAATCTCTCAAGGGCGGCGCTTTATTCTACATATCGCTTAACCTGCATTGCTTGTCTACATGCCTCGACCATGCTTTGGCCGCGACGCCCGACGTGCATGCACACGCCGATTAGAAGCAACTCGTGAACGGCTCGTGCGCCCGAGCGTACCGCCATTCATTTTCAGTAAAGACTGCACCTCTTGACCACGATCCTGTACAGGATCGATATCTGTACGTTTGACGGTGATCGCATCAAACACTGGTATGAGATAATCAGGAACTGGTTGCAAGGAGCCTAAATCGGGGCCGCTGAGCATGCTGGCGTAATTCCAGTCATGCGGTGAGACCAAGGCAAAATCTAAAGAGTAGTTTGACTGCTGCGCGACATGTTCCAAGAATACTTTCGCGGTACGTCCATTGCCTTCACGAAACGGGTGGGCCTGATTCAAATCAGCGAATACGCTGGCAAGACGCTCACAAAAGCTCTCACGATCAATATTCTTCCACGGGGTAGAAGCTACGCCTGAATGCACATGGCGAAGGTACCAGTCGATTTGACCTGAATAGCAATCAGCAAAACTACTCCTTCCCTTCGTCATGTTCACGCAGCGGTACTCGCCGGCCCACTCATACACATCTTGAAACAGATATGCGTGAATAGCGCGCACATGATCAGCATCAAACGTCTTCGAAATAGAGACATTGCCGCGGATAAGATCAACAGCGCGTGAGGACGTGTCCGCATACTCCAATTGCGCCAGTACGCCTGCGTCGCGCTCCCCATACAGATTACGGAGCGTACCGTTGCCGGTTCCGGGATCAATCGTTTCGGGATAGAAATATGATCCCCAGCTGTCAAAACGTGCCATTTGACTAACGCGCTGCTGAAGAAACTCCAGCTATACGGCGCGCAATATCAATACCGCGCTGACGGTATTCATCGCGCGTAATCACGCCGCGCGCATATTCAGTCAAGTTCTTGACATGATCGCGAGTAGGCTCAAATCCTTCATGCCATGCTGCAGCAAGCGATTGGCGCACAGCGTGATGCTCACGCTCACTGAGGTGCTCAAAAAGCTCTGGCCAGCGTAGCTCAACATCAAAGCTTTCCATTTCATCCCTCCTCACAACACCTCTATTATACTCGACTTTTCCGCATGAATTCAAGCAAAACGAGCTATAAAGCACGCAAATTTCACGCGCCAAGGTAACCAGTAGCAGCGCCATGTACGAAGTTGGTGAACTTCCTAGAACGCGGGCCGTGCACACGCGCGTGGCGTTCCTGTTGTCAGGGCTGATTACATCAATCAGCCCGTGCACCGTCGGTGTGGCTTCGCCGCTTTCATAATCGTCATCCCTTCGGGATGCGCTCTTTATGGGTGTTTTATCCTCGCTGGCTTTCGATTATCGCTCGTCGGCGCCCTGGCAAGCCCCACAGGGGCTGGACGCACCGGACTTTCGCGGCATAAACCGCTATCGCTATTTATTCCACGTTCCACTGCGCCCACACAAGGTTGCCAAACCGCCTTGTACTCGCCTCAACATCTCATCTGCCAGCGAGGCAAAAACAAAAGTCACACACAGAAAGGGACAAGTCCGATGCTCACAACCATGACACGCACAACTACCACGAACAGCCAAACATTTCGCGTCTCACTCAAGGCCCTCCGCACGACAAGCAGTGAACACGACCGCATCAGTGCACGCGTGCGCATGAACGATGAGACACAGTGGGATGACCTCATTTCACGCCCGATCGTCGCCCTGGTGGGAAACCGTGCGTGCACTGGAAGCGCCGCACAGATGGCTTGCACATTGACACGCCAGCTAGCAGGTCGCGAGGTCACGCTCATGTGCGACAGTGGGATAGGAACCTCACAGGCCGTCATGGAAACCGCACTACAGCACGAAACTCCCATAATCTGCTGCCTGCCCTCAGGTCTAGAAAATATCTACCCACGGGTAAATGCTCCCACCTGCACTCAGCTCATCAACTGTGGAGGCGCACACCTATCTTTACGCGAGGATCACGAGCCTCCAGTGCGCAGCGCATTCCTCGACCTCAAAACATTCATGGCCCGCACTGCCAGCATCCTCATCGTCATTGAAGCCGTCCACCGCGCAAGCGCCGTATTCGCAGGATTACAAGCCAAGACCTACGGCACTCCACTCGGAGCCGTGGCATGGCCCACCACCTCAGTGATGGCAGCAGGATCAAACAAACTCATCCAAGAAGGCGCCCACACGATCACCACCGCAGACGACATACTTGGCCTACTGCCTTAAAAAACAGCGGATCGCGGCCTCCACTCCGAGCTGTAGGGGGGAGGCCGCGATTCTACGGCCGCCCGAGCCGAAGCGACTATCGGACCCACCTGATTTTCCTATCAAGATTCTTGCGACGCAGCCAGCGGCGACTGCCAAAGTGTGCCTGGGCCTGCTGAACGGTGAACAGGTCCACGTCCTGGGTAGGTCGATCAATCAATCCATGCTCACGGATCGCACCTGAGCCGGCCAAGGCGAAGTCGGCGTCGTCCCCGGCGGCCTCCAGTGCTAGGCGTGTGATGCGTCGCTGTTCTTCCAGGTCGTTGCTCACACAGTCGCCCGGAGCTTGGGAAAGCGTCCTTCCCACAAGGCGCGCACGCGCGGGTCCATGTTCAGGATTGGCCACGTCTCGATGAGCCGGTTGCGGTTCATCAAGCGGCGCTGCTCGTCAGCGGTGCCTTCGGCGAGCAGTGCCTGGTAGGCCATACGACGCCAGCCCAGGTTCGACACATCCACGCCGAGGCGATCTGTCTGCCAGCGTACGCAGTGAGGCAAGTCGATGAGCCCGTCATAGGGGCCGTGCAGCTCGTCGAGCGAGGCGGGCGCGTCATAGGGCTTGATGTCGCGTAACCGCATGCGGGTCACTGTCGCCTCACTCATGGCCTGCCTCCTTTCATGTCCACTCCACTGTACCGTCTCAGCAGGAATCCACCCCTCACAGGTTTGGGCGGGGTCTGGCCACTTTCTTGCCGCCAGGCGTGCAGAATCGACCGTTAATGCACGCTCAGGGCGGCGATCACAAAAGCCTGCGAAATCAAACAATCCGAACGCGCAAAAGTCATGCCCACAACCGTAATCGTTCAAAACCTGCGACCATTGAGTAATGCACGCCCGTCAGGTAAAATTGTGAGGAGAAGGAAGGGGTATCATGGAGGCTTTCGACGTTGAGCAGCGCTGGCTCGAACTGTTCCACGGCATGACCCAGACGCAACGGGAAATCGTGCTCGACGCTCTTGCTTTGGGCTGGCACGAGGAAAATGAGCCTACAAGGCGAGTTACTAGGAACCTAACTGACTACGTGCGCGG
This sequence comes from Actinomyces ihuae, assembly GCF_001457875.1. Lineage (NCBI taxonomy): Bacteria > Bacillati > Actinomycetota > Actinomycetes > Actinomycetales > Actinomycetaceae > Actinomyces > Actinomyces ihuae. Next base: position 1,231,347 of record NZ_CZPX01000005.1, on the reverse strand, counting down.
AGACATTAGCGAAGAAGAATGCTTGGCATGCGGCCTGGTGTAGACTCGCTTCAATCTTGGATCAAGGCATATCCCACATTTCTTTACCAACGAAACGTCGCTATCCTCTCCGAGGCACACCAGCCCGCCGCATGAACAAGGAAACTAGTCCAACGACCCGACACTTTCGTCTTTTCAAAGTTAACAACATCCACACACCATGCCTCACCTAATGTGGGCCACTGTCGTGACATCATTATTCAGGGGATAACTACCATGATCAATCGTTTGCGCATCGTCACCAGCCGCCGGTATGGCACGCATTCCCCTCTACGTTACCCCGGCGGAAAAGCAACCATGGCAGGATTCTTCGCAGACCTTATTCAACATCTAGATCTGGAAAACCCTATCTATATCGAGCCCTATGCTGGTGGGGCCGGTGCCGGCGCAGCACTATTGCGCGAAGGAATAATCGCCAAGCTGATTATTAATGATATAGACCCTGCCGTCTACGCTTTCTGGTACTGCGTCAAATACCACGCTTCTTGGCTCATCGAACAAGTGCAATCCATACCGCTGACACTCGATGAATGGAAACGCCAACGGAATATATACCAGGAAGAGGACGACACAGATCTGTGTTCTCTGGGACTGGCATTTTTCTACCTGAATCGCACTAACCGATCCGGAATTCTCAACGCCGGCGTCATTGGAGGAAAACAACAACAAGGCGCATACAGAATCGACGCAAGGTTCAACAGGACGACTCTGTCCAACCGGATCAACGCCCTCGGTTCCCTCGCCGACAAGATCGTGCTTCACAACTTGGACGGGAGAGACATAATTGAACGCTACGGAAACGAGCCTGAAGCGCTGATTTATATTGACCCGCCCTATGTTGCAGCTGGAGGATCACTCTACCTGAATGCTTTCGACGGGCGAGATCACGAAGCACTCGCCGAGCATATCCATCGCATACCTACAGCCCACTGGCTACTAACGTACGACGATCACTCACTCATCCGTCACCTATACCGTGACAGTTTTATGGCCGATCTCGAAATCACCTACTCTGCAACCAAACCAGGAAAAGCAAAAGAACTACTCGTCGCCCCCCCAAGGGTGGCTCGCGCCATTATGGAGTGCCATCGAGAGACGTTTTCAACATATGTTCTATGACGGGGTAAACCAGTGACCACGCATGGTGAAGCGTTTCCCCCGCAGGGTGCAAATCGAAATCATGGGCGACCATGTTGAACCACGTGATCGAGCCAGGGGTCGAGACATTAGCATCTGCTATAATGTTTACGCCGCCCTTGCACGGCCAGTTTTCGGAATTCGCTTTATCTTGCACAACCTTGAATAATTGTTTTAGCTGGTTACGGTTATGCTGTTCTTGATCCGTCAATGTCCGCTTCACCGTTGCTTCTAAAACGGCGCGCATAAGCATCGTTGACGCTACGGGAAGATCACTAACGTTGATTTTCTGGAGTTCAACAAACAGGATCTGAATGTTAACGGGAACTTTGCCATCGCGATATAAGTTCTCCACGGACTTCATGTTGAGGTGCTGGTAGGTGCGTGGATCATGGCGACTCCTTGGCGACGATTCTTCACTGTTATTGCCCTGCTGGTCGTCACCGCGCGTCTCCTCGTTTGAGGGGGTATTTGCTCCGCCTGGGTACGAGCTCTGCTCTTTTTCCTTCTTTTCAGTAGATCCTTCGTCCGGTCGTGGAGTCTGTCCATCGGCCGTTTCCGATTTACCTTCAAGCTCACGAATAAGCTCCACATACTCAGGAGTGCCCTTCTTTAACGCCGCACTTCGCGTATTGAGCTCATTCGATCGGAACTTTGTTAGCAACAGTTCCAACGCACCAAGTTTTTGCCCATCAAGCTCGGCCCCCTCTCGCTCCGGAGATGGCTCAATGAGTCCGTCGTCGTTAAAACTGATCCCAACCGCATCCGCAATATCTTTACTGCGATAAGCATATTCGAACGATGACATCGTCAAATCCGCCGACGCCGCGTACGCCCTCAATGAGCCATCCGTGAACTTAGCATGGGAGATGAAGCGCCGAACCGACGCCATTTTCAATAGCCTATTCAAACCAGGCTGGTTCGGGAAGCGCACCCTGAGATCGCTGACGTTGGTGTTTTTATCAAGCATCGAATAGTAGAACGTTGCTTGCTGGTCACGGCTCCACCGCCGTTTCGAATCCCCAATATGCATTCGGCCGAGGTGCGGTAAAGCACTCTCGCGCGATTCCATAACTATCACCCGAATCTTCGTCGGCAAGTTCTTCAGCTCATGGGCGTACTTCTTTCGCACCTTATTCAGCTGCTTCTTGCATCCATCCGGAGTTACTAGTCCACTAAGCGCTTTTAAGGCAGCGACTCGACGATTCCCTTCCAGCACAATGAATTCTCCGGTTTCCCCACCTTCTGTCTCCGCTCGCACAACAAGAGGTAGCTCATTGTCCAAATAACCATCGTGCGCGATCTTCTCAACCAGCTCTAGGACATTCTCCGATTCAAAGAGGTAATGCAATGCATCATCTTGTGACGCCTGTGAATCCGGGATCCGATAGTTTTCAAGGTCTAGTAACACATGGCTTAACCCAACTTCTTTGATAGGCCGCACGCAGGCCCCCTTATTTTAATGAACGGACAGTATACGAACAGCATAACCAATCACGGGGTCTGCTGAAGGTGTGGTTGACATCGGGGCGTTTCACGATTGTGGGTCAGGGAAGGATGTGGGCCAAACCTTCAGCAGACCCAACTGGTCAAAACACCCCTCTATTGAGTAGTGCACGCCCGTCAGGTAGAATTACGAGTAGACGAAAAGAGTTGTTTTGGGGTTTTCGGCCGAAGGAGGGGACTATGCCAACAGTGCTCAAAAACCCTGCAACGTCACGTAAGTGCGCTCAGGATGCGCTTGCAGTTGCAGATGCTGGGCTAGCATTAGCTGGGCATCGGGTCACTGACCCGTATGCACGCAGGCTTGCTCAAAAAGTAGCCGAGGGGCACATGTCCGCAGATGAGGCTATCTGTCGTATAGTGAGTGCTGATTCGCCACATCAATGACCGGCGCTGCCTTCTACACGTGGAGTGACTATTTCATTCCAGGCACGACTGTGCTGCGCAACAAGTTCACTAGCCCTGGCGCCCCTTACGGCATCGAAGATCAGGATCAGTTGCAGCGATTGGAAGAGAAGGTTGCTTTGATCCGTATGGTAGAGCTGGCTCAGCACCCTGTTGACGGCCGTTTCGACTATGCGCATATGAAAGCTATTCACTACCACATTTTTCAGGATGTGTATGAGTGGGCAGGGCAGGAACGAACCGCGCCAGATACGCACATGACTAAGAGCTACCCTGATGTCGTCAATTTCGAACCAGGTGATCCTGAGGCGCCTTGGCGCACTTACGGGTATTACCCTGCCGGCGAGACACTGACTGCGGCCGCTGAACAACAGTATGAGCTGATTAGGCAGCAGGATTATTTCCGCGGAATGCCCAGGGACGCTTTCGTGAAATCGCTGGCTGAGTCATGGGGAGAAATCAATACGATTCATTCGTTCCGAGAAGGCAATACGCGCAGCCAGTTCATGTTCTATACGCAGCTTTGTGAACAGGCTGGTTGGAGCCTGGATCCACGCAGATTCACTACCGGCCATACTCTGAGAGAAGAGTTCTTGGCGGCACGATTCTACAGTCAAGCCACAGGAAGTAACACGCGATTGGAAATGGTGCTAAGAAAGGTCGTCACTCCACTGCGCGAGCACTTACCAGGCATTACAGAAACACCACGCCTCACAGAGGCCAGCCGCCCCATGCCCCACTCCTTGCCCCCGCATGGGCGAAAGCTCCAGTCGGGTTACAGCTATGAGCGAGGTGCATTGTGAGCCTTGTTGGGTACGCGCGTGTTTCCACTCTTGATCAGCATGTGGACGCTCAGGTGGACGCCTTGAAAAAAGCTGGATGCACGCGTATTTTCACTGACCATGCTTCGGGTGCCAGCGCTGATCGGCCGGAGCTTGCGCAGGCGTTTGACTACTTGCGCGAGGGGGACACTCTCGTCGTGTGGAGATTGGATCGGTTGGGGCGTTCTCTGGCCCACCTTGTGCACGTTATTGAAGAGCTGGATGAGCGCAGGGTTGAGTTGTGTTCGCTTACTGAGTCGATTGATACGACGACGCCTGGAGGTCGGCTCGTGTTTCACATGGCCGCCGCGTTCGCACAGTTTGAACGCGACTTGATACGAGAGCGCACCAGTGCCGGCCTTGCAGCCGCACGCGCCCAGGGCAGGCTTGGAGGGCGACCAACCGTGATGACACCAGAGCGGGTCAAAGCTGCCAAGACCATGCGCGAGGGCGGCGCGACATTCACGCAGATCGGCAAGGTGCTGGGGGTGAGCCGTTCCAGCGTTTCACGTGCACTCAGCCGGTAAAGGAACGGTTTGAGAGCCGTTCTTCGCTGTATGTGAGCTATCGCACCGGCCGCGCGCGGCCGGCGTTCAACACCGCCGCAACTAAGTCACCCATGAGCACGAATAATGAAGGCGTGTTACGCGCCGCTGCACAGTTCATAGATTCCATTACCCTCTTATGTGTGTGCCTGGCGATCATCTTCGGTACGCCCAGTGTGCGGATTATGGGCGTGTTAGTCGTTCTGTGGCGAAGGTCGGCACCTGTGCCTCGCGCTGAGCGGGGCCGGCCCGACTAGAGATCGGCTGCCGGCGCTTCTGGCTGACTCGGGTTGATCTTCCTGACCTTTGGAAGTTTGGCAACGTCGAAGAATCCTGCGCCGTTCAGGTCACGTTTTGCCCAGCCCGTGTCGACCGCAGCTTTGTGGGCATCACGGTAGTTACTCACTGCCTCTTGCAGTGCCGTCATCGCCGCGGCCAGGTCGCGTAGAGCTCCCTCGCGTTTTCCTTCACGTGCGAGCAGATTGTGTACGGGGTCGAACTTGTCAGGCATTGCTGCTTCCTTTCACTATGAAAGCCATTCGTTATGGCTTTCATAGTGACGTGGGGTGTGCGCGCACAACGCGCACACCACCGAACCGGACCGGACCGGACTGGACTGGACCGGTTAAGACGACGGTGCGACGTTTATTGCGCAGAGCGCGCATCGCTTACACAGCACGCAGTAGTGACCTCACAGCGGGCACCTGACTCATACCCACACGCGAGATGAACGTGGACGCAGCAGCGCGCCACATCTCATTAGCTTGCTACCCAAGCCACACGCACACGGTGCGTTTCCCCGTCACTTAGCACGCGCAGCAGCGCGTGCGGAAGCGCGGGTAGCAAGCTATATGTTACTGGTACCAGTAACAGGCTTGCAGGTAGACACGGGTGGCTACCTGGAGGCACACTAGAGGTGTGATCCCTTCGGGTCGCTACGCTGAGGAGGGTGGGATGAGTGAGTCGGAGTTGACGGGCGCACAGCGCCGTCATGTTCGGCGCGCTCCGCGGCAGGTTAATGGCGTGACTCGCACGTCGTTGCGAGTGCATCTGACTCGTAGCGAGCGTGCGTTGCTGGAAGCGAAGGCGAGCAACGCCGGATGGTCCTTGTCTCGCACACTGGTGCACTGCGCGTTGCATCCGGTTGCAGCCGATGAGATTGCGGTCGATAACCTTCACGAGTTGATTGCCGGTTTGCGTGACTACCGGCGTCAGCTCACCGGCCTGGCAAACAACGTCAATCAGCTGACTCGCTACGCTCACACTGACCACGCGCTCCCCGACCATATGAATGACGTTCTCGACCACATTGAGCACAGCGTCGATGAGATCAACTACTTGCTTGCGAGTGTGCGCCGATGATGCCGAACATCGTCGATGGCGGGGACATGGGTGGGCTCATGCGTTACCTGGTTGGGCCAGGACGCGCCAACGAACACACTGAGCCTCACCTCGTGGCTGGCTCACGCACCATCATGAAGCGGTGGGGCGACTGGAGTGAACTGTCCACCGCTCAAGCCGGCGAAATTGCTCGCTACCTTGACTCGTTCATGAATGAAACGGACCGCACCTCGCGCGGCCCGATCCGCAAGTTCGACCCCGCGGCCGGCAGGACGCGAGTAACGGACTACGGTGCGAACCACGTCTGGCATTGTTCTCTTTCTTTATCGCCTGACGAGGGGCCACTGTCAGAAGAAAAATGGGCAGCCATCGCACGCGACTTCATGGACCAGATGGAGTTTACTTCTGCATGTGGGAAGTCCGAGTGCCGATGGGTCGCCATCCATCACGGTGCGTCAAAAAACGCCGGCGACCACATCCACATCGCCGCCAACATCATTCGTGAGGATGGGACCAAGTGGAACAACTGGAACGATCAGCCCCGCAGCCAACGCGCGTGTAACGCTCTCGAACACAAATACGGTCTACGTATCGTGGAAGGGCGCGAACACAATCGCTCATCTAAGTGCGACAGTGCGCAGGCACTGAATGCCGCTAGGCGGGCCGGCAAGCCGGTCACTGACCGCGCCGCACTGGAAACGCGTCTGCGTGCCGCCGCGAAGGCAGCGAGCAATGAGGTTGAGTTCATCGGCCGCGCGCGTGGCCTGGGCGTGAGACTGCGCCCACGCTTTGCCAAGGGACACACGGATGTAATCGTGGGGTACTCTGCTGCCCTGCACACCAAGCCAGGACAGCGTACACAGTGGTACGCCGGTGGATCCATTGCGCGTGACCTCACGCTGAGCGCGCTGCGCGAGCGCTGGCCAGACACCATCGACGCCTCTACTGATGCAGTGCGCGCATGGCACGATGCCTGGAAGGGGATGCCGCTTGGCGCGCACCGCAGCGCCTACACACCGGAGGAATGGCAAGGGCATAGGCGCGCGCTGGAAATCTACCGCGACGAGCTAGGCGGCATTGACCCGACTGATCCGCTTGCCTTGGCTAATGCGACCAATGATGTGGCCGGACTTCTGGCGGCCGCCGCGCAGCAATCGGATTTGAGTGAGGACATGCGCCGCGCTTTGGACTACTCCGCACGGCAGGTCGGCCGAAACGCACAGTTGAAACAGCGGCCCGTCACTGGCAGTGGGACGAGCCCGTGGGTCGTTCTCGGTGCGCGGCTGCTCAGCACAGCCATCACTCCCAAGACCAGCAAGGTGAACTATGCACTCATGCTGGTGGAGGCATTGGAATTGGTGAAGACACTGGCAAACCTATATGAACAAGCGCGCCAAACAAACACCGCACACATGATCTTGCGTGACACGCGCACTGTGTACGACCGCTTACGCGCCGAAGCACCGCACACGGCTCACCAATCTCTCCAGGCCGACACGGCAACCTTGCAACAAGACGTATTGCCCGAGCCGGCCGCAACACGCTCCGCGCCCTCAGTCCAGGAGGAGCCGGTGACAGTTGGAGCACCCTCCAACGGCGACTACTTTGAGCGTTTGCGCGCGCGCCATAAGTTCCTCGCGTTGCCCGATGGATTCGGGACAAATACTGAAGGCTCCAGCACCAGTGGCAACGAGACTGACCATGATGAGAGAACATCCAGGCGACCGTTGCCAGGCATCGGGCAAACACCACAACTGACCAAACTCAACCACCCCACACACCACCCGACCCCACGCGGGCACACGACAGAGCGCGGGCGCGGCCAGTTGCGCTAGTGTGCGCACGGCCCACGTTGTGAGCATGGACGACGAAAACGACGAAAACGCATCTTCAGAACTCTTGTATCCCACGCTTGACGCCTTCGTGGAGGATCTCCTGGCACGAATCTATGACCGGTTCCTGCCAACGGGACGGCTGACGTGGTGCCCCCAGTGGTGGAAACACGCCGAAGCGGTCTACCGTCTGCAGGCTCTATGGCTGTCATGGGAATACATGCGAGTGCACGATGGGCCGATGGCATCGGCACAGTGGCTGGTCTCGTATGCTGATCCAATCATGAACGTCCTGTTTGACAATGACGGGCCATTCAAGGGATGCAGCGTCACGGGTGGTCACCGCGACCTGCGATATCACCCTGATGGGCAGCTGCCCTGCGATCCAGCCGACCCAGAGATTTTCGCCCCGCGTAACTAGCCATAGGGGGCAGCCGACGCCTGGATCACATGTGACGGGTCTGCACGCGCGCCGATTTCTGAGCTCGCGGGGTGGCGCGACGTGTGGATGTTCTGGCGACGGTGCTCATCGCTTGCCTGACAGGGGTGTGCAGGCCCTTGTCGGCCGTGATGGCTGCCTGCACCGACTGCGGATCCGCACCCTGATCCAGCAGCGCCTGAGCGTGAGCCTGGCGCGCCTGCAGTGTGTCCCACGCGGCTTGCTCGCTGTGGCCGGCGTGCCTTGCCTCGCTTACTTCCTTCACTGTGTTTTCACCGCCAGGGCTCATACTGCCTTGCCTGTCTGTTTCCAGGGCTTCAGATGCTTCACGAGTCTCGATGCTCGCATTCTCGCGTGCACGGCCCAGTGCCCTTTCAGCCTGAGCCTGCTCGGCTTGAGCGGCCTTAATATCGGGATAGATCGCACGAATACGCGCATCCACCTGCTCACTGTCACCGAGCCATGCCGCCAGGTCATGTTTCCACATATCGTTCAGCCACTGCGGTGCACTGTCTTTTTGCTCGTGCACGTAGTGGAGAATTTCCTCGCGACGTTCACTGCCAGCCAGCTGCTCATACGTGCGGTACAGCACGTCCTGGACAACGGGCCTGACGTCCTCCACATCTTCGCTATCGAGGACAGGCGCCACCTTCAGGGCCTGTTCGACCCGTGGAATATCCTCCACGTCCCTCATTGGAGCGGTGACCTCAATTCCCCACCGCTCTTTCGCCTCACGCTCACACCTTCGCGCGGCCAGCCCCGCCTGCGGGTCAATGTCGCTAAACCTTTTCGCCACGCCGTACACGTAGACAGCTTCATCGCGTGATGCACTGTCCCACCAGTGTGACGTGAGCGCCTCCGAATACACCTTTTCAGCCAGGGCACGCTCCTGCCTAATCGCCCTGCGCAAAGCTTGCTCGTGGTAGGTGGAAGACTTCTGGGCCGCGCGCAGGGCCTGCTCGCGACGCATTGCCATGAATCTGCCTACCGCCAGCGCCACCCGCCAGGCACGAGCCATCTCCGCACTCGTCTCATTAACCACCTGATCTGCCATCACATGCGCCTTTCTACGCTTACACTGCTATTTCACTGTTTGAAAACCAGGCTGCTCCCAAAAGGGAACCAATTGCACAAGGGTGGGCACAGCCCCCGACGCAAACACCCATGCCCGCCCCTGCGGTAGGGCCTGCAGGTCCGACACCGTGGCGATAGGGCGCTGCTGGGACGCCTTTGATGTCGAATACGAGTGGCCCTGGCTTGACCTGGACACCTGTGTGGAGTCCACATAATGCACACCAATCAGCTCCGATATGCTGCGCAAGAACTCAGGCTCAGATACACCGCCGCCATACATCTTGACGTTCGCCGCCGACCACAATGCCTTCATTCCCTTTTCGCCCCACACTCGTTCGCCCTGGCTCCACGACTGCAATACCGTGTCCACGCATACTCCACGCGATCCCAGGTGCGAGTACTGATTGGGCAGTTCACCCCACCGGCACACGTTCGCCGCCTCATCGAGCTCAATCAGCATGGGAGTGGCCAGCCTGCCGCGCGGCTGCGTACTTGCATGGGCTGTGGCCGCTTCCACTACAGCCACAGTGAGCGGGGTCACTATCTGAGTGGCACTGCCGCGCCCTTCCTGAGACAGGCAGTACAGAGTCTGCCGCGTCCTGACGAACTCGGCCGCATCGAACTCGGGTAAGCCCTCCGATGGGGTCACCCAACGCATAAGGCGCGTGTTATTCAAAAAATGCATGATCCGCACCGCGCCACCATAAACACTGCCCCGCGTCTCAACAGGCATGCCCATAAACCCCTCCAGGCTCGTTGCCGCCTTACGCACGTCATCACGGGTATCTGGGTCTGCGAACTCCTCAGCCATGCTGCGCAGCAGCAGCACTGCCTCATCGTTCGTCTGATCAGCAAGCCACGGCTGCAAGGCTGTCAGTGGCCTGCCCGCCAGAGCGGCAGCCAGCAGCATCGGAGAGATCAACTGGCACGCCCATCGATCCCACATGTCGGTTCCATCCTTGTTCGACACGTCCTCAGCCGACAGGAACATGTCAGCCAGCGCGCTCGCCTGCACATAGTCAGTCACATACGACAAGGGATTCCACCACCACGACTGGCGTGTGCCTGCGAGATCTTGCGGGTCGAACACCCATGACCGCTCGCCCGTAGCCGCTTCACGCCTGGAGCGTGTTTCATCCACAATGTCACGCTTGTTCGAGGTGGCCACAACTGCTCCAGGCGCAGCTAGGATACGCGGCACCACCCAGGCTGTTGTCTTGCCCGTGCGGGGACCGGCAATCGTGATACACACATCTTCAAACGAGGACAACACGGCCGCATCCGCTCCCACGGTGCGACCTACAGGCAATCCAGCCGCGCCCTGCACGCCCAGGCGCTGAGCTTTGGCTGCCACAGCCTTCAAGGTGATCGGCTCAATGTCACGGCCGCGTCCCGCATACTGCGCGGCCTCATCACCTCGACGCGACTGGCGGTGTCTGCGCACACCTGCCAGGACCACCAGGCCACTCACCACCACAAGGATTCCTGCCGCAGCCGTAATCCACCAATACACCTCCCCCGTGGGATCCACTCGGCCGCCCGCCAAATCAAACACGAGTGTGAACGGATTCCACGACACATCCGCCACGCCACGCACCCACGCCCACACGTGCACACCCGCAATGAGCGGCACGCTGCCGGCGATCACCATGACGGTCACGACCACCAGGAGGAGAGTGGACGGTTCCCACGTATCCGCACCGTCTCGAGCACTCATCGGGCTCTCCTGGCCCACCGCTGATTCGTATCTGACAGTGCGGCCTCACCGCCTACGAAGCGCACCTGGAAGGGAGTGCCAGGCGCGTTAGACGTCTTGAGCAGGAACTTCCCCATTCCCAGCGGCGGGGCATCTCGCCCCGTGGTCGGGTCGTAGGTGCCAGGCGCGTTCCACGACGTGAGCATCTCCTTTTCCTTTTCTGTCAAGGAAAACACGCCCTCCAGCAAGCTCATCTCACGCGCAGGCATGCCGCCAAGGAACAGCATTTTCGACCGCTCGACAAAACCTGCCGCTTTCAGCCGGTCGGCAGGCGATGCCAGAGCGTTGAAATCGGCCATCGAGTGCGTGATCATGACCTGCCCCACACCGATCGTCCGGTTCAGGCGAGTCAGCGAGTCAATCCGCTCCACCAGCCCCGATGAGGCACGCAGAATACGCCACAGTTCATCCATGACGATCTTGTAGCGCCGACGGGGGGCCACGCCCGCATCCGCCAGCGTCTGAGCTATCTCGACCGTGGCGAACCCATACGACCAGCACGCCAGCAACAAGGCTGCCTGCAGGTCCTCTGAGGCTTCCTTAAACGCGCTCACGTCGAACACCACGCATCGGTCCATCATCATCGGCGTCGTGGTCTCCACCGCGAAAAGAGCGCCAAAACGGCCCGACACCAGCGCCACCAGGGATGCTTCCAGGCTTTCAGTGACCGCGCGATAATGATCAAGGTCCCCACGATCCAGCGCGGCTGCACGAAGCGCGGCAGGCGCCTGGCGCACCACTTCGAGTAGATCAGCCAGTACCACGGGCCGCTCATAGGTCTCCAGGATTCTGATTGCCTCATCCACAATCGTTTCTTCACGATCAGATGGAGGAGTACGCCGAATGATATGAATCAGCGAGCACACCATGTCTTTTTTGCGTTCATGAGCCGCCGCAACCAGCTTGTCACGATCTTCCCACTTGCCGGCTGCCTCCAGCAGTGCAACGGCCTCCGACACGTTGCCCGCATCCAACGGATTAATCCCAGCACCGCCATGCTCAATGCTGATCACCTGGCCGCCCAAAGCCTCGATCAACGCCACGTAATCGGGCTTGATGTCGCCCAGCACCATTGTGTGCACGCCAAACCCAGCAGATGCAGTAATCATCCTGCGCACCAACGACGACTTGCCCAATCCGTTTAAGCCGAGCACCATTGCTGAGGGTGCGGAAATAAGCCCGCGCTCAAACCAGCTAATCTCATCAGCACACACCGCGCCGCCACCGCGCAGCGCGCGCCCTAATGGTGCTCCCACCAACGCCGTATTTGACCCGACAATAAACGGGAACAGTCCGCACACCTGTTTTGAGGTCGCCCTCCACGGCTGGATCAACGGCCCATTAGCCGGCCAGCCGCTACCACGGCCTCCCTTGCTCGCCGTCGCGCTGACACCTCCAAACAAGGCTGACAGCAAGTCGGTGACAAATCCACCCATCACTACCACCCGCCCGACAGCCCTTGAGAAGCAGGCCGCAGCCCCAGCGGCAGGCCCAGGGCAAACGCGCTGTCCTGAGCGCCGTATGCCGGTCGCACCAGCAGGCGCGACGATGATGCCAACGCAGTGACCGCACTGGAGGTGTCGTCCAGCTCATCCGTACTCGTCGTAGCAGTGATAATCAGTGCAAAATCCAGCAATCCCGCACCAGCCGCCTCCTCATCAGCCACCTGTTGTGCCGCGCGCAGCTCACGTCGCGCGGTCGCTGTGGGACGAGGAGTATTCTCCACCCGAGCCGCAGCCCTGTTCACGTCCGCATCGGCCGCAGCTGGAGCCTTTGCCGCGTCAACCGGTCGATACATGATCGTCACCCGCTTACGCTCCACATCCCGTGACGGCTCCAAAATTCGTCGCAAAACGCCCGACTGCACATAGCCGCGTGCAGGGCGACTCATCACCCACGTGCGTGACAAACCGGAATCATGGCGGTAGTAGTCCCACTCGGCCACAGCACGAATAGGGCCCGCATCTTCCCACACCAGCGCCACCTGCTCGCCCGCGCTAGCGGCCTGTTCAAACAAGACCTCCGACGCCGGATCATACGCCACGCGCGTGAGCTGACATACCTCACGCGCGGTCAGCACATGCACACCGCCTGCGCCCGTTCCCATCAGCGTCTGAGTCAGCCCAGGCAGATCAGAGGAAATACGCGACACCGCCTGCGCCCGCTTCTTCGACGAGCCCATCTTGGAAGGGTCAAACGTGATCGTAATCCACACGCGCACACGTGCCGCGCCCTGCCCATACTCATCGACAATGCGCTGAAGCATCTGTCGCGCAACCAGTGGAGCATCCTGGCTGATGCGAGAGCCTACCTCACGGCGCAGCCGATCCCCACTATCAGGGATCGTCTCAACACACACGCTTGCCTGAGCAACCCCCATCTGCCCGCCCAGGTCCCCCAGCCACATTCCCCACAGCGCCACCTGACGGTCAATCGTGTCCTGGTCGGTCAAAGCACCACCTTCAGGCGCCACGCTCATCACCACGCTCAGCGTCCCATCCCCGTGCTCGATCAGCCCAAAAGGCCTCTCATAGGAATCACGATGCTCACTCAACCGCGACGCGTGCAACATGCCAGGCAACTCGCACATGCCCTGCGTCGCATCCGGTGCTATCCCGCCCGTTGCGTGAATATTCGACTTCCTGCGCGCCGCCCTGCCAAAACGCATCCTTTGATTCATCCTTTCTGCCACAGACACCCCATGCACATCGCGGGTCACCATCAGCAGCACGAGACCAGCCCACACGACTGCGACCGCCAATGCGATCACCACGCCCTTCGACATGGCCACTACGCTCACGACAGCCAGGCCGACGAGTCCAAAGATCGATTCGCCAAAGCCCATCTTGCCGAAGCCCGCGCGACGCGGGATACGCCAATTGCCATACGTGCGAACCTTGACCGCCTCAGCGCTCATTTTGAACATCACCACCAGTAGGACTGAAGCCGCCCATATCACTGTCCACGCCGTCACGCCCAGGCGCACCGCTCGGACCCGAACTCCCATCACGGCCCGACGCGCCATTAGCACCTGACGGGCCACTTTGATGAGAACTGTTCGGCGCCGGCGAGGCATCACTCGACGCGGTTCTCGTCGCACCACCACCGGCGCTACCAGCACTACCCGCGCCAATCGAGCGCGCACCACCACCAGCACCAACACCAGAAGCTCCACCTGCGCCCGCACTCGACGCGGCTCCCGTCGCACCGCCAGCGCCCGCACCAGCACCCGCTGCCGCTGTAGCTCCTCCACTGGCCGTCGCAGCACCCACGCGGGCCACAGTCATTGCACCCGTCGCCAGCACTGCTCCCGCACCAGCAGCGCCACCGCCACCGGCACTGAGCGCCTCAGTGGCCGGCACCATAAAGGTCACCAGGGCGGGCAGCGACAGCACTGCCAGGATCAGCATGACAACGCCCATGACGAAACTCGTCAAGTCCTCACCACTCGCCAAAACCCAGGAATCGCCTTGCACCAGCTTGATAGCCACCGCGTAAATGATGGAAGCGGCCGGCTTAAACATCAGGAACGCGAAAAACCATGCCACGATTTTCCACAGCCAGCCCCGCCCCCACTTCGTCGAGTAGGCGCCAGCTGCCAGCGGCATAATTCCCACCAGTAGGATCAGCATTGCTGACCGAATAAACATCAGGCCTATCTGGACCAAGTTCGCGACCAGCGCGCCCAAGCCACCCACGATCAGCACCGTCAGCCCCAAGCTGCCCGTCACACTCGTCACTGACAAGATTTTCGAGCCAAACTTGCCCGCATCGCCATCAATCGCCAGGCCGATCACCCACGTGGAAAACGCATCTGACGCATCCACCAGCAACTGTCCAACACCGACAGATGCACCAGAGACCACCGCCAGCGCCAAGAGTCCCTGAAGCACGCTCATCGCTGTTTCACCGCGCCTGGACAGCGCCAAATGGATGCCAGCCACGAACAGCGATGCGACTGCCAGCGCCACCACAAGTATGTGAGTGGTGGAGTGTACGAAGCCCACTGCCGAGTCAGCACCCCCAAGCCTGGGGGTACCCACACCCGTCCACACCGTGCCGACCTTCAGCAACGTGGCAGACACATCCTGAATGATGTTGTACGCCCATTCTGCGATAATGTTGTGCGTCGCCTCAGAAGCGACCTCACCGATCTTGCATGACAGTTCCCAAAACTGGCACATTTACGCACTCCACTCCACGAACCCCTCCAATGCAAGTGAGTCAATAACGCGCTCACCCCACGAGTCAGTAGATGGAGCCTGCACCTTCCAATCACCGTCCTGCCACACCAACACCACAGGCCACGCCACAAGCGTGTCAGGAACCGACACCGACGACACAGCCAACACCACCATCGCCACGTCTGGGCCACGATCCTCATACCGGAACCCGTGAATGCTCAACGCGGAGCCCGTCTCACCTTGCCATTCGGCCTTAATCTGTGCTTCAAGCCGATCACGATCCGGCCCGGCAGCCATCAGGGCAGGAACCACCTCATCAAGACGCTCCTTCGACGAAAACCACGACAGGAAATTGGCTGACGCCAAAATCGCGCCCGCCGGACTATGAGCGAAGCACCGTGAAATCCCATCCGTCATGCCAGGCCCATACCCGTTAATGCTCGGCACTGTGATCCGCTCTCCCACTTGCACAGGTACCGACGGCAACGCCTGCTCAGGAACCGCACGCTCCAAAGACGACAAGCCGCACACCGAATCAGACGCACCAGCGCCGCCAGCAGTGGCCACATCAGGCGACTCACCACCGCTTTGCTTACCTGCACCAGCGCCCGAGGCGCTCGAGGAAGGGGAGGCGGCATTCTCACCACTAACAGGCACAGCATCCCGTGTGACCACCAGAAAACCTAAGCCTACCAGCAACGCAACTACCAGCAGCCCCGAAACAATAAAGGCTGGGCGGGCAAGAATGTTCGTGCTCTTTTCCTCAGCCATTACAGCAATGCCTTCGCCAGAGCCGCCGCAGCCGCAATAACAATTGCACCCATAATCACATAGCCGATCCTGCGCACGTTCTCATTACCCATCCCACGCTCATTCGACACCGCAAGCATGATTCCGCCGACAATAAAACCGACAATCACAGACGCGCCGGCAATCCACATCACCCAATTCAGCACCGTCTGCACGCGCGCCTCCACACCTGGAGGCGCAACCGGCGTCGGATTCAAATCCATCCAAATCAGCCCCGCGCGCCCCACCACGGACTCAACAACGCCAACACCACTCGCAACAAGACTCATTTACTCGTCCTTTCCAATCAACGACATATCTTTCAAAACCTTGCGAACATCCCTCGAAAGCGGAACGTCCCACGCGAAACCGGTACGCCACGCACTCTGGAAGCCCACCAGCCACACGCGCGGAAACGCGCCAGCAACACGCTGACGAAACGGGGCAAGCTCTTTCGGACTGCGACCAGGCGCATCCGCCGCCAAAATCAAACCAACCAGCTCCACACGCCCAACCTGGCCAGACGCCCACTGGATCCCCGCGTCCTGCGCGGCCCTCAGCCCAGCAAAATGAGTCCGAGCCACCACGACTACGCGCGTTGACCTACTCGGATCAGGCCACGACACACCAGCATCACCCGCGCCCAACAAGCGGGCCCACGACGTCGCCCCCGCGCCGCCGTGCGCGCCGACCACCCACAACGGGCAATACCCACCAGCAAACGCAATCGGCAAGCCGCCAGCCGCCACCACCTGCGCGCCCGGCTTCCACACAGGCGGCCGGACAGACCCAGACACCGCCGCGCGGTCGCCGTAGTCCGAGGAGAATTCTCCACCCGAGCCAGCCCAAGGATTCCTCATGTGCGCTCCCTTCTACGTAATACGTAGACAATGCGCACACACCACCAAGACAATGAAAGACACGCAATGACCAGCTGGCCACCAATCACCATCACACACCACGACAACGGCACCGCCACCGTCACCTCAGCAGGCATCACAATTGCCCGCCTACAACCCAGCCAACACCTACACCACGACGCAATGAACATTGCCCTGGCACAAGCCAAACACTACAACCGCGCCCTACCCGTCACCGCAACAGGCCCAGAAGGCACGTACTACATGAGCGTGCACCCAGACGGACACATCCAAACCCATGACACACCAGAGCCGACAGCCAGCAATACCGGAAACGCCAGCAATACCAGCAACACCATAGACCCCAGCAACCCAAGCGATAACGACACAGCAGCGCGCCACAACCAAACCCCCGAGCACGCGCCCACACCGACACGCTCACACCCGCACAGCAGGAAACACCGGACACGCCTCATCCTCACCGCACCACTCATCCTCCTCCTCAGCGTAGCCACCGCCACAATCGTCATCACCAGCACTCACCAAACAGGCAAAACCCTCACCCACACCGACACACCCACCAACGCCCAAAGCGCGCAATCCACCGCACCCGAAAAACCAGCCGAGAAGACTCAAGACCAGCAGCGCACACCACAATCCACACCAACCACTCCGCCAAAGCCAGAACCAGCCGCACCCACGACGCCACACACAGAACCAGAACCAGATCCCGCGCCCACACCCGCACCAGAGCCAGCACCGCAGACGCCCGAACCACCAACACCACCAGCACCAGAGCCGGCACCAGAGCCAGCGCCCACAGGCGTCACCTCAATGAACACCTCAGTCAACACTGGAGACAGCGGCGCTGCCACCTTTTCGATCACAGTTTCAGGAAGCGGATACACCACCTGCACCATCAGCATCGCAGGACACGCAGCCAACGCCAGCACACCCATACCAGGAACAGCCACCGCCATCCTCACCAGCATCCCACTCGGCACACAATCATGGACCACAAGCTGTGACGGCCTCGTCAATACCGGCACCATCACCATCTACTAAGGAGACACCACCACTGCCATGCAACAACTCGAACGCCACAACGAATACATCGTCACCTTCGACGGACAAACCCCCGACGAAGCAGGAAGCAGATATTTCATTGCCCACGACTACACCACAGCCAAAGCCGAAGGCATCAACATCGCTCAAGAACTCAACCTGAACCCAAGCAAAATCAGAATCTTCTACCGCATCACCATCACCGTCAACACCAACACCGTCGAGGTAGGACAAGACACCAGCTACGAAGAAGTACTCGAACAAATCTATAACGAGTTCAAACCCCTCTAACAAAAAAGCATGGTGCCAAACTGGCACCATGCCCCCAAATGCCACGTGTGATCCACCTCACGTTCCTGCTATGCCGCCAGATTTAAGGCCTCCACCACCTCGCGAGCAGCTATCATCAGCGCCTCATCATCAGCCTGCAACAGGCTGCCTTTGACACCACGCCGCGAACCAACCAACATCGTCATCCACGCGCGCGCAGCCGCACCCTGCACGCCCAAATCACCCAACCGTGGATCCACACTCGCCATTCGATGCCGCCTACTACTATCACCCACCGCAAGCTCAGCTATACGGCGAGTTCCCGCCCACGCCAACGTCTCGGTCATTCCCGCCTCAATAAGCGCCTCCACCATACGAGCCAGCGGGCCCTCAAAATCATCAACACACACCCACACATCAGCCGTATCGCCCTGGCCGGGACGCAACCCAGCCTCAGGCATCATTGACGGCTCCACCGCCTCCTCCACACCAGCACACTTATCGCGCGCAAAACACCGCCGATTCACAATCGTCGTCCACACCGCCCACGGCCGCGACGCCTCCACCACCTGCGAGGCACACGTCATCAACACCTCCCACGCGATCCCACACGTATCAGCCACCGACTCAGACCACGACATCCGAGAAAACTGCACACCCCGAGAAATCGCATTTGAGAACTGGCGCGCGCCCACCTCCTGCACCGTCACCGCCAAGCACTGCGCCGCAGTGCCTACCCAGCCCTCAGCAGCCGCCTCCAACACCACACGCCGCAACCCCTCATTATCAGACATCGACAACGGCACAACACCCACACACGCATCAGACTCGCGCCCAGCCTGTCCAGGACACAACTCGCCCTGGACAGGCGAATCACTCACCCCAGCCATCCAATGCAACACGAACCGTGAAGCCGCCTTACGACCCCGCACATACCGCATCTGGCGTGACAAAACCCCGCGCGACTCCAAACCCGCCAACGAGCGAAACACCGACCTGCGAGAAACACCCGTACACTCCACCAGATACTCCACAGCGCAAATCACCACACCACGCGCATCCGCAAGCCGCGCCAACTCAAACAGCACCAACGACTGCGACGCAGTAAGACCCCCAACACCACGCGCCCACACCAACCACGACGTCATGCCTGATCACCAACCAAACGGTCATACCGCTTCTGCGCCTCACGCACCTGCACAACCCGCGACACCCCCACGCACTCAGCAGTCACCTCATCCCACACGCGAGACCACACCGGATCAACATCCGCACCAGCATCCCGCTCCAACGCCTCAACAGCACGCCGCCGACGCGAAGCTTCCGCATCCAACGCCACACGCTGAAGGCGCGCAGGCGCCATCAATGGCGCAACATTGCGCTCCAACCGATACGCCACCAACGCCGACAACCGGCCCACATCACCAGGCACCGGCTGATCCATCACGCGCCGAATCTCACGCGGACGCCACCCCGCATCCAACCGTTCACGCAACAACCCAACCACCCTGGCAGCACCAGACGGATCCAACGCCTGCATCCCAGGCGGCAGACACTGCGCCAACAAGCCCGCGCCAGGCACCACGTTCTCGCCGCCAGACACCGACACGCCCGAAGACCCAGAAGAACCATCAACACTCACAGCCCGACCGGACCCAACCGCACCACACCCTTCATCACCACAACGCTTCGAATCCGATTCACCCAGGTCTGGTTCGGTCAGGTTATTAGATTTATCTAATAACTTGGTATCCCGTAGGGATAGTGCGCCGGCTGACCGTGCTACGGCTGACCGTGCGCCGGTAACCCGGCGCACGGTGGAATCACAATCGCCCCGTTCACACCGTGCGCCGGAAATCCGGCGCACGGTGACACCCTTGCAATCATGCGACTCGCCTACAGCACCATCACCAAGACGCTCAACCGGATCAGGCTCGCCTTCCTGCTCCGAAGACGGTCCAGTCTCCTGCTTGCCTTCACCCGAACCTGCCGAGCACACCGCACCCAGCGCTCCACCACGAGCCAACTCCAACGCTTCACGCGCCTCCACCTCACAAACAGGCACATCAAACACGCCCACCACCGTCACTAAACGGCCAGAACCCTGACGGTCATAAAACCGCCACCGATACCCCGACTCCTCCAACTCCCTAAAACACCGCAACAACAAATCACGCCCCATACCACGCCCCAGCAACGCCCGATACCCCATAGGCGCGCCAGGAGGCATCGACAACAGCAGTGCCAACACGCCCAACGCCTGAATGGACAACTTCTTATTCCACACCGTCGCATTAGGAACCGCAGTCGCCCCACGACGCACGACAAAAAACTCACCAGCCATGACCACACCTCTGGTTAAACTCAAAAGCACAAGCAAAACCCACGAGAAGAAGGGCGCAACCCCAATGAACATGTGGATAATCAAACCCGAGACAGCAGCAAGCACCATTGTGAACGTGATTCGTGACGCAGGAAGCATCGACCCCTACGTCAAAATTGAAAAAGCAGATGAAGGAGCACTCGGAGTCACAACAGCCGCAGAAGCAACAATTGACGGTTCGAACAGCCGAACCTCCGGCGTCACCATGAAAACCCACACGGTCTACCTTCCGGAAACAGACTCTCCAGAAACGCTTCTTCGTGAGCTCTCCACTATGCTGCGATGGCAACAAACAGCGTTCATTACCATTGAGCAGACCGAAGACGGAGAACGCTGGACCATACGGTCCCCCAAGGAAAATCTGCGGCCCTAAACATGCAACACGCGCACGCAAAACGCCTAGATTCACAGCACACCGCCTAACACCAAACGAGCCGACCAACAGCCCGAATCAGACCAACGCCGAGCCTCAATAAGACCCGAACGCTCCAAAGACGACAAGCACGCCTCAACACGCGCCACACTCAAACCCGTCACACCCGACACCAAAGCAGGATCAACACGAACAACCCCACCGTCATCCGCCTTCCACGCCAACCGCAGAAGAACAAGCTTGTCACTCAACCTGCGACACTCAACCCGCCACGCCCACTGAACCGCCTCAGCACTCACCACAACCCCCTCACCGCTCCACCACCCGCGCCACGCGGTTCAACCGGCTCCAACAACACTTCGATATCCTCGCGCCGAAACCTCATCCGCCCTGAAGGCAACTCCACATAGCGAACTTTCCCCGTTCGCGCCCAACGCCGGACGGTATCAGGCGAAACCCCAAGGATCTCCGCAGCAACAACAGTGCCGATAATCTCATCTACTTGCGTTTTTTGCATGTTCATGCAACAAGAATGCCCTTTTGTGGACTTTCCGTCAAGTACAACACTTGCGGTATTTGCACGCATGGGTTACATTTGAAATATGTCTACTCGGATGCCACCGACTCAGAGCTCACAAATAACTGTTGACCAAGCTGTTGGACTGTCAGTCAATCAGCATCTCTTTGCAGCTGGCTTTCAAGCACAGGTTCTTGCTCACGCGATCGGCGTCTCACCATCGTCACTTAGCCGGAAGCTTCGTGGAAACGTTGGCTGGTCGGCCGAGGATCTGCTTCTTACCGCTGCATTCTTTGATCTTGAAGCTCAAGACCTTATGCCGCATCCGGATGGAAAAGGCGGCTGGATCCCTGCTCCGTTCACCCCCGGATACGCGAAAACCCCCGCTCTCGCGGGGGCTAGCTCAGAGCCACCTGTGGGAATCGAACCCACGACCTATTCATTACGAGTGAATCGCTCTGCCGACTGAGCTAAGGTGGCCGCCTTCCCTATCAGCGCTACGTGGCTGCGCCACGCGCATCAATTGATAGGCAACGACGTTTACTGTAGCCGACTACCCACGCCTGCGACAAATGCTCGACAGGTGGAGCGCGTCACGCACAAAGGTTAGTGCCTAATCCGTGCACTGAAGACCGTCTTGCGGGACGGTTCCGTTGAGGAAGAAACCGTCAACAGCATCACGCACGCACCGCGACCCGTCGCGCGAATACGCCGTGTGATTCCATCCATCCCAGCTCACCAGCACGCCCTTACTGAGCTGGTCGGCAAGCGCCTGCGACATCACATAAGGCGTGGCGGGGTCGTGCGTCGTTCCCACCACAACAATCTCCGGGGTGCCTTCAGCGTGGATCGGTCCGCGTTCACGCGTAGATTCAATGGGCCAGCCTTCCAAAGCGGCAGAGGAATACCCGGCGAAACGACCCATGAACGGCAGCTCAGCTTTCATCTTCTCCGCTGCAGCAGCCCATTGCTCAATGTCTCCGACCGGAGAATAGTCCAGGGAGTTAATCACGCTGATTGCTTCCATCGAATTATTCTGGTACGTGCCATCAGCGTTGCGTTCCATCAGCAGATCTGCGAGCGCCAGCATCGTTGACCCATCGTCCTGCTTGATTGCCATATCCAGCCCCTGGGTCAACGCATCGTGCAACTGCGTGTCGTACAGCAGGCCGATCACGGCGCTGAAGGCCAGGGAAGACGTCAGCGGTCGGTTAGGATCCTGCGTCTCAAGCGGTTTTTCTTCCAGTTGATCGAAGAACGCGTTCAGAGTCTCCAGTCCTTCGTCAACACTTGACCCCACCGGGCAGTCCGACGATGCGGAGCACACTTTAATCCAGTTTGCGAGGGCGTCCTCGAACCCCTGCATCTGCAGTCGTTCAACCTCGTCAACACTGAGCGACGGGTCGAGCGCACCGTCAAGCACCATGCGTCCGACCTTGTCGGGGAACAGCTCGGCGTACGTCGCTCCCAGGTAGGTGCCGTATGAGTACCCCAGATAGGTCAGTTTGTCCTGTCCGAGGGCGGCTCGCGCCATATCAAAATCCTTGGCAGCTGAGATCGTGTCGACGTGCTCGGCCAGGGAGCCGCTGTGTTCCTTACATCCAGCTGCCAGCTTGGCGGATTCAGCCTTCAGATCCTCAACAATTTCCTGCGGGGTGGGCTCTTGGGTGCTGTCGGATTGATCGGCTGGATCGTCGGACATTGCGGCCGTTT
The DNA here is from genome assembly GCF_001457875.1 of Actinomyces ihuae. Taxonomy (NCBI): domain Bacteria; kingdom Bacillati; phylum Actinomycetota; class Actinomycetes; order Actinomycetales; family Actinomycetaceae; genus Actinomyces; species Actinomyces ihuae. The sequence goes on along the minus strand of NZ_CZPX01000005.1, from coordinate 1,208,301 downwards.
CATCGCGTTCTTTGTCTGTCAGGCAGATAACCGGCGTGGACTGGCCGACTCCGCGCGGATCCAATGCCACGATGTCAAAGCGGTCCGCCAGATCCATCGACAGTCCCTGGCTCGCAATGTAGGGCAAGATCGAAGTTGCCGGGCCACCGGGCCCACCGGGGTTATAGAACAATGCGCCTTCGGATTGCGGTGCGCGGTGAATGGCCAGCGCCAGTGCAATCACATCGCCGTCGAGCTGGTCCCAATCCAACGGTGCATACAGTGCGCCGCACTCATATCCGTCTGATGACTGCTGCGAGCCTTCCATCTGTTTGAGGTCGTCATCAGTGCATTCACGCCAGTTGACTTTCTGCTGGTAGAAGCCCTCAATGGTTGGTTCCGGCAGGTCACCCAAAGTGTCGCTGAACGTTGATTCCGAGGTGATGACCGTGCGACCATCTTCGCTGACGGCTGACTGCTGGTGAGTGGCAGATCCACCGCTCTTGCGGTCGTGTCCAACGATCAGCACGGCACTGACAGTTGCCAGCGCAACGACGACCAGTATGGCGAGCAGAATTATCACGATGTTGCGTGAACGCGTTTTCATGGGTCAAGACTAACAATGATTCAGTTACCTACCCCCGTATGGAAGACCGGGGCCTCCTGGTTCACGGACAGTGTCGATGCGGTCGCGCACCCTCCGGCTGGACGCCACGCGCATCTAACGCAGCGCCACCACCATTGCTTCCATTGCGAGCAGTGGATTCGCACCGTTGGTCAGTCTGGTGCGCGCCTGGTCGATCACGTCGATGCGCGCAAGAGTCTGCTCCGGGCTGGAGGTGCGGGCGATATGTTCGATGACCTCCGCGACATCGTCATTCATCAGATCCTGATTCGCACCGAGCTGGAGCATGAGGACATCGCGATACACGCTCATCACGTCCAGCAGGATCCGATCCAGCATGTCGGTCAGTGAGCGTTTCATGCGGCGGGTCTGATTTTCACGCAGTTGGCGCAGTTGTGAGCGCACATGCGGCGTCATCTTGTCGCCCTCGACCATGCCGAGCTGGTAGCGCAACTTGGCTTCTTCTTCCGTGTTGCGCTGCTCGGCAACCGTCTCCGTGTCACTCTTCGCCATCTCAACTAGGTCATGGGCGGCGACAGCGGCTTCACCGACTGAGGCGACGTGAATGGCAGCGCGGATGCGTTGACGGCGCTTATCGCGCTCCTCGGGGTCACGCGCCAAGGCTTTCGCCCGCCCGATGTGGCACTGCGCTGCCCGCGCAGCCTCGCGCGCCACGTTCATATCCACGCCGAGCTGCCGGACCAGCAGACCAGCCACAGCGTCAATCGATGGGATGCGCAAGGACAATTGTCGGCAGCGTGACCTGACGGTGGTGATCATGTCTTCGGAGCTTGGTGCACACAGCACCCACACGGTGCGCTCGGGAGGCTCCTCGATAGCCTTGAGCAGGATATTCGACGAGAGTTCCTGAATGCGGTCCGCGTCTTCAATAACGATGACGCGCCAGCGGCCCTGCGAGGGCGCCACCTGGGCGCGCATGATGATGTCGCGCACCTGTTCTGCAGTAATAATGCTGGTTTCTGTGGCAACACTCAGCACGTCAGCGTTTGTTCGAGCCACTGTCGTCACGCATCCTGGGCACGTGCCGCACCCGATCTCACTTCCTGTGCACTGCAGGCACGCGGCAAATGCGAGCGCAGCGTTGGATCGCCCGGAACCCGGCGGCCCTGTCACGAGCCATGCGTGGGTCATGGAGTGGGTGCTGCGATCACTGTTGCCCTCGACGATGTGGCGGGCGGCGCGGGCAGCTTCCTGCAACGTGGCGACGGCCTTTTCCTGACCGACAATGTCATCCCATACGCTCATCGCTCACCTGCCTCACAGCGATACCGGCGCACAGGCCTCGTACAGGCGCTGATACCCGCTGGTGGGCACACCGCTGCAACACGTCGGGCTCATCACAGCAGTCCCTCACTGTCACCTTCCCACAACGTGCCCTGGGATTCTTTCAGCAAAGCCGCCACCATCGTGCCAGCCCGGTCCTCATCGCCTGTCTGCGATGCTGCATGCTCGGGCGCAGGCGCGTTCGGCTGGGGTGATTCGGTCGCAGACAGCTCGACCTGATCGTGCGCCTCATGATTGACGAGGAGACCCAATGCGGGTCGAACGCGTTCCTCCAGTACGCCTCTGATCTCGCGGAACACTTCTTCAGGGGTGCCGACCGCATCGATGACGACAATGCGGTCTGGGTAGCGATCTGCCAGGTGCAGGTATTCGTGGCGCACTCGCTCATGGAAGTCCATTGATTCACGCTCGATACGGTCAGCGGTGTGCGACGCCGACCCTCGTCTGGCACCCACCTCGGGGGGCAAATCCAACAGCAATGTCAGATCCGGCGACAGGTCCTCCGTCGCCCATTTTGACAAGGCCAGTACCTCATCCACGCCCAGTTCGCGCGCAGCGCCCTGGTAGGCCACTGACGAGTCAATGAATCGGTCAGCCAGCACTACCTGACCGGCCGCAAGCGCGGGTCTGATCACGGTTGCTACATGGTAGGCGCGGTCGGCCGCATACAGCAGGGCTTCAGTACGCGGATCCACGTCTTCGGGTCCGTGCTGAATGAGCTGACGCAGCTGGTTACCCATGTCAGTTCCACCCGGTTCGCGGGTCACAAACGAGACGCATCCAGCCTGATCAAACCACTCTTTGACGTGTTCGATCTGGGTGGTTTTGCCTGCACCGTCACCGCCTTCGAAGGTGATGAACAGGCCGCGCCTGCGCCGCGAATCCCCGCTGGAAGTGCTCATGAGCCTATCTTTGCACGAGGCACCGGCATTTGCGTACATGCACGCTGTTCAGGCCGACGCACTACTGGTCGCCATCCGCAGATGAGGAGTTCTTCTTCGACGCTGAAGCCTTGGACGTGCCCGACGACTTCTTCGCACCAGTCCCGGCGCTCCTACGCGTCGTCTTCGCACTCTTCGTGGAGGCTTTCTTGCGGGTCGTTCTGGAGGTGCTCTTGCGTCCGTGTTTGGGAGCAGGCCCCTTGGCGCGTTTGTCAGCCAGCAGTTCAAAGGCGCGGGCTTCAGTCAGCGACTCGATCGATTCGGATCGCGGCACCGTCACATTGGTCTGACCGTCCGTGATGTACGGTCCAAACCTGCCGTCCTTGACCACCACTTTCTTCTCAGAGATCGGGTCAATACCGAATTCACGCAACGGCGGCCTGGCCGTGCGGCCACGGCGTGTCTTAGGCTGAGCGAACAGTGCCAGCGCCTCATCCAACGTGATCGTCAGCAACTGCTCTTCGCTTTCCAGTGAGCGCGAGTCACTCCCCTTCTTCAGGTACGGCCCATAGCGACCATTCTGAGCGGTGATCACTTCGCCATCTGCCGGATCAGCTCCCACTTCACGGGGCAACGACAACAGCATCAGTGCATCATCCAGTGTGATCGTCGCCAGATCCATCGACTTGAACAGGGAAGCCGTGCGCGGCTTCACCTTCTTCTTACGCGTCGATTTCGCAGCGTCGCCCTCGTCGGCGTCCTCGGGCAGAACTTCGGAAACGTAGGGGCCGAAGCGACCATTTTTCGCGATGAGCATATGCCCGCTGGCCGGGTCGATGCCGAGCTCACGGCCATCATCAGCTGCCTGAGTGAACAGTTCGGCAATCTTCGCTTCATCGAGCTCGTCAGGCGCAACGTCCGGCGGCACGTTGGCGCGCACATCGTCACTGTCGCGCTCCAGGTACGGCCCGTAGCGCCCCACGCGCAGCGTCACGCCGTTGCCGTAGTCAATCGAGTTGATCGCCCGCGCATCGATATTGTCGCCCAGCGAGGCAACCTGGGTGCGTAGTCCTTCACGCTTCGACGAGGAAGACCCATCCGCCGCTGCGTCGGCCACTTCGTCACGCGGACCATCGACGCCACTGGCAGTCTCGGCCTCTGTCTGGTCTGCGCTGCTGCCGAGATAAAACTCCGTGAGGAACTGCGTCGAGTTCTCCTGCCCGCCCGCGATGCGGTCCAGGTCGGTTTCCATCGACGCCGTGAAATCGTAATCCACCAGGTCAGAGAGGTTTTCCTCCAGAAGGCGCGTGACGGAAAACGCCAGCCACGTAGGCACCAGGTACTGACCGCGGTGCGTGACGTAGCCGCGGTCTCCGATCGTCTGAATCGTTGCCGCATAGGTGGAGGGGCGGCCAATTCCCAGCTGCTCCATCATTTTCACCAGTGACGCTTCAGTGTAGCGCCCCGGTGGCTGGGTCTGATGGTCTTCGGCTTCAGCGTGGTGAACCGTGACAGTTTCGCCTTCCTCCACGGCAGGCAGCAGGGTTTCCGCTCCGCGCGCACCATCCTGCGAGCCAGGCTGTGAAGCGGATGCTGCGTCAGCGGCGGGCTGTGACAGCGCCTGTTCATCGCGATCCTTGTCGCGGCCTTCCTGATAGGCCAGTCGATACCCGGGGAACGTGATCGTTGTACCAGACACGGACGAGGTCACTTCCCGCGCGCCCGTGCCATCTGGCAGCTCGAGCACATCGGTGAGCTGGCTGAGGACACGGATCGTGGAGGTATGCCCCGTCGCATCCGCCATCTGCGAGGAAATTGTGCGCTTCCAGATCAGGTCATACAGCGCCCACTGCTGGCGGCTCAACACCGAACGCACCTCATCGGGGGTGCGGAAATGGTCACCAGCAGGGCGGATCGCTTCGTGTGCTTCCTGCGCGCCTTTGGATTTCGTGCCGTAGATACGGGGCTTGTCCGGCACGACATCGCTGCCGTACAGTTCAGCTGCCTGGGCGCGCGCCGCACGGATTGCCTGGCTCGACAGCGCGGTCGAATCGGTACGCATATAGGTGATGTAACCGGACTCGTACAGGGACTGCGCCGTGCGCATCGTTGAGGACGCATTCCAGTGCAGCTTACGGGAAGCTTCCTGCTGCAGGGTTGACGTCGTGAAAGGCGCAGCAGGGCGACGGCGGTACGGCTTCTTCGTGACGGATTCAATCGACGAGGGAGCCTCACGCAGACCGTCCGCCAGGCGGTCGGCTGCAGCCTCATCCAGCGCCACTGTCTGAGCTTTGCGAGCCTTGTCCGACAGCACACCCTCTTCGGAAAAATCAGTGCCAGTGGCTACAGGACGCCCATCGAGCGCGCTCACACGCGCCGTAAAGTCACCCTCGTCAGCCTGAATGAAGGCATCGATGGACCAGTAGTCCGCGCGGATAAACGCCATGCGGTCGCGTTCACGATCCACAATCAGGCGAGTTGCTACCGACTGGACGCGGCCGGCCGACAAGGATGGGCGGATTTTGCGCCACAACAACGGTGAGACTTCATAGCCGTAGAGGCGGTCAAGGATGCGTCGAGTCTCCTGCGCGTCAACCAGGTCGGTGTCAATATCGCGCGTGTTGTCCAGTGCGCGCTCAATAGCCTCGCGGGTGATTTCGTGGAACACCATGCGCTTGACGGGCACCTTCGGTTTGAGCACTTCCAGCAGGTGCCACGCGATGGCTTCACCCTCGCGGTCCTCATCAGTGGCCAGGTAGAGCTCGTCAGCATCCTTAAGGGCGCGCTTGAGTTCAGTGACACGCTTTTTCTTCTCAGGCGTCACCTGATAGTAAGGAGTAAAGCCGTCTTCGACGTTGACGGCGAAACGACCGTACGGGCCCTTCTTCATGGACACGGGCAGTTCGGACGGTTGAGGCAGGTCGCGGATATGACCGACCGAGGCTTCAACACGAAAGCCCGGCCCTAAATAAGATCCAATAGTGGCCGCCTTCGCCGGAGACTCGACGATGACTAACTTCGACGCGCCCATGTCCCTCCGTTCCTTCCTGCCTGTCCGTCATTTCGCCTTCCCGAGGGAAATTCACTTAGCCGCGAAATGTGGTTCGCTGATGACCATACAACGTTTAACCGGCATCTCGCTCACGGCGTGTCCTGTGAGCTGGTGCGCAATATGCCGAACTTGAGGAGGCGGATCACCTCCGGCGACAGACGATTTCGCAGGTCGCCGGGGTCAAGTTCCATGAGCGCTGCGATCGCGGCAACGATCTGTCCCAGGGTCAGCTCGCCATCTGCAGCGCCCACCAGGCCGGCCAGTTCCGAACTCACCGAGGTTTTCAGTCCGACACCTCCACCCTGGAGCAGCTCGATCACTTGCGGGTCGGCCTCACCGGGCGCAAAATAACGCACTTGGGTGACATCCGGGCTGCACACGGCGTGCAGGTCCCATAGGAGGTCGGCGCTTCCGCCATCGGTGCTATCGCCCTCCACGCTGCCGCCATTGTCACTGCTGCCATAGATCTTGCCTCCGCCGGCGCGGGTGGCGACGAGCTGAATAATGTCAAGGCCTCGACGTATGTCTCGCCCGGTTGGCACATGTCCGGTCGCCACCGCGTCACATTCCACGTATGCGGGCCGGCGCTGCGTCGCCCGATCCGGCTCATTCCCATTGGCACTGGATGGTGAGGCGGCCACGTCGTCCTCGTCAATCGGACTACCCCCGTCGGCGGAAGGACCCTTCTCAGCGAAATCCGGGCGGCGGCGAGCTGCAATGAGTCCCATGCCGATCGACTGGACGCCGGCCGCGGTGAAGTCAGCCAGCCAGTCGGCGTATGCGCGTTCGAACGTGTCGCGGGCGGTGAGCGTGCCGCCGGAATCTCGCAGCCACATTTCGACGTATTGGGCAGGTTCGAGGCAGTCTCGCTGAATCACCCACGCGTCCACGGGGAGGCCGTCGAACCAGCTTCTGGGGTGATCGGACCATGTGGCGGTGGAGTCAGAGTCGACCTCCCAATTTGCCAGCATCTGAATGGTGCCGCCCTCGGTCAGGTGGTCGGGTGCCTCGCGAATGATCTGCGCAATCAGGTGGTCTCGCTGCGCGCCACCGTCGCGGTACTGCATCAATCCGGATGCGCGCACCGAATCGGGAGTGATGACGAATGGTGGGTTGGAGACGATCAGGTTGAAGCGCTCGCCGGCGACCGGCTCGAACAGGGATCCGCAGCGCACGTCAATGGCTACCTGATTCAGTGCGGCGTTGAAACGGGTGATTTCACAGGCGCGTTCAGACAGGTCTGTCGCCACGACTCGGGTGCAGTGCGTGGCCAGGTAGAGTGCCTGAATGCCGCAGCCTGTGCCGACATCCAGTGCGCTGTCAACGGGTGTGCGGTCGGTCAGTGTCAGCAACGTTGTCGTTGCTCCGCCGATGCCGAGCACGTGGTCAGGAGCAAGCGGCCTGCCCGTTGTGGCCTCTCCCAGATCGGAGAGGACCCACCAGTGATGGTCGCCGTCCGGCAGCGTGGCGGCATGTGGTCGCAGGTCAAACAGCGCGCGCATCGGAGCGGCGGCTGACTCGACATCGCTGCTGGTTTCACCGGCGTTCCCGGCGAGGTTGCCGGTCTCAGCGGCTTTCGCGTTCGCGTCGGCACCGCTGGTTTCGGCGGCATTCGCGCTCGCGCCGGCAGGTGCGATGAGGCCGAGCGCGCAGGCCCCAGCACTGCCCAGAGCCGGCAATGCCGCATCGACGCGGTCATAGTCCACATCCATCCCCAGGATAAACAGCTGCGCCAACGTTGCGGCGGCTGCGGCGTTCCCGGCGAACTCACCATCAATCAGCCGCTGAAGCTCCACCATCGCCGGCACGCGCTGATCACGCATCAACGCATTCTGCGCCTGCTGGCTGAGCAGCGAGTCAACATAATCGACGGTGAAGTGAGCTGCTTCAAGGTCCCGGCGCAATGCCTCGATCAGATTGTCGTCGAGCGCAGGCGGTCGCGGCGACTTCGCAATGTCCGAGGGAGGGTGCGGCGGTTTCGTCGCGCCCGAGGGTGTCTGCGGCGGAATCTGCTGGCTCGCATCCGACACGTCATCTGTTCGCATGCACCCAGCCTACGCGGACGAGCCAACCTGAGGCCGCGAGGACGTCGCCGGGTGAGCGTGCACGTGCGCTCCGAGTCGGGCAGCTAACCTGAGGCCGCGAGGACGTCGCAGTTGCACATACCCCTGGATCTGAAGCTGCTCAATGCACATACCCCTAGTTTTAAGGTCTCTCGGTGCACATTCCCCTAGATTTAAGGTCTCTCGGTGCACATTCCCCTAGATAAACCTCGGATGTCATCGTCGGGGACTAGCCCGCGACCTCCTGACCTGCATGTTTAGAATTCGGGTGATGTGGCGTGACGTTAGATCTAGGGGTATGTGCACACAGGGCCGACTTTCCAGGGGTATGTGCACGTATGGACGCCTTTTTTAGGGGTATGTGCACACGGGCACGAGTTCCTGGGGCATTGTGCACCTGCACTGGGGCGAACCTAAGGGGAATCAGGGACGGGCAGCCCGTCTCACCATGCGCCTGGCAGTCGACTGAGTTGCCCTAGTTGACCAGGGACGGATCACCGATCCATGCCATAAACAGCGGCGTATTGGTTTGCATTTCCGCGATGATCGCGAGGTATGGGTGATCAAACACAAGCATGGGCGGCGGTGCCGGCGCAGTAGCTCTTCCTCCGAACTCGGTCACCGCTGCCGCCACAGTGCCCTTCTCCTTCATGATTAAACGTCCCTGCTGAACAAACTGGTCGAGAAACACCGCCGACCCCTCATCAGCGGAGGTGCCAAACCCTGAAAAGTCCCCGTGTCCCAGATCGACAGGTGCGCCCATGTCTTCGAGGATCGTCAGCAGATCCGATGATGACGTGAAATCGACCTTCGGCAGAGACACGTCCACCTCCGTCTCATCCACGTCACCGAGCACATTCACCATCTCATCGATGCTGGCCGGACTCACCTGTGTCCCCTCGTGAGGCATCAGAATGTGAAGCACCAGTTCATCACCTTTGTAGGGCAGCGTCCCGGCGGTCCATTTGTCGTCCTCGAATGCACGTGCCGGAGTCTCGGCGTGCATCGTATCGACCAGTTTGACTGGCCCTTCAGCCGTGTAGAACTCATTTCGCCGCGTATTGTTCTGATCAAATGGCTTCGCCCACGGAGCACTGAAAACCACCGCGTTCTGCCCCACCAGGCGCGAGTTTTCATCAAGCTGAATTGCGGAGGCGTCAACCAAACCTCCGCTGCGTTCATTAACCCAGCTGTCCAGGTCCTCCTTGGCTGACGCAGACTGCAGATCCAGATCGGCAACCTCGCTGTCCCAATTCGACGTTACGGCATGAAGCCACGCGGGATCAGGCACCAGATCGTCGTCGAGGACCATACGCATCGATCGCGCGACCAGCGGGTTCTCGGCCACTGCGCCACCAGCGACCTGCCCAGGATCACCATTCCAGCGATCCCACATGTTCCATGCCTTGGAAAACTGATTGGCCGCATCATCAGAACTGAGGCCCATCAGCCGCTCAAACTCCGCGCGCGTCTGCCCTCGGGCACCCAAGGCAATCTGCGCAATAGCTGTCGCCGTGCCAACAGGAGACGTCAACACATTCGTGTCACTCGAATCACCGCCTACGCTGGCTTCACCGTTGCCACTCATGCCGCCCTCATCCGCACTGCCACTTTGAGCGCTGCCGCCTAAGCGAGCAGCGCGCGCAACGGTGGACAACCCCATCGCATACATCGACACACGGGCCTGATCATCAAGCGAATCAAACGACCCGGCTTCCAGCGGGCCAATCTCGATGTCCACATTGAGCGGCACGCCCTGCTCAACCACTGTGCCAGCCGGGGACTGTGGTTCATCTCCCTGTCCGCCGCCCATCGTGCATCCAGCCACAAGGATCGCACTCCCGATACAACCGCACACCACGCGCCCCCAATGGGGACACACCTCAAAACCTTTATCCATAATCCATAGATTATGAGGAAGTGAAGCAGCCCACAACCCCCGTTACATAAATGAATACCCACCATTGCCAAGACGTGACATCTTCATCGTCTGCCACGATCATCCAGTACCAAGGCCCCAACGCCTCAGCGCACCTATACCCCATGAGCTGAGCGGTACCACGATACGGTCATCCGCACAGGCTTCGGCCTCCCCTCGCAAATTCTCACTTCAGCGGCTATACGTGCCACACTAGGAGCTGACATTTTTCAGGCGGTGCGCTCGCCCTCCAGACAGCCTGCAGCATCGCAGCTTTGGCAGCAAGGAGGCTCATCGTGCGCGCACTTCGCAAAATGGCACAGGCACCAGGTTTGGAGCTGTGCGACATCCCCGAACCGGCAGTCGGCCCGAGTGAAGTCAAAATTAAAGTGCAGCGCGCAGGCCTGTGCGGCACGGATGTTCACCTGTTCAACTGGGATGGCGGAGCCCCCGGATCCCTCACCCCACCGCAGACGCTGGGGCACGAGTTTTTCGGGGAGATCGTCGAAATTGGCGAGGGTGTCGCTGCCGGATTCGGCTGCGACGAGCTACATCCCGGACAGCACGTATCAGTGGAGGGGCACATCGTGTGCGGCAGGTGCCGTAACTGCCGCGCGGGCCGCAAGCAGATGTGCCTGCGCACCGTCGGCATCGGCGTGAACCGCGACGGTGGTTTCGCTGACTACGTGGTGGTGCCGGCGTCAAACGTGTGGGTTCAGCCCGACCTCATCGACCCGGAGCTCGGCGCACTTTTTGATCCGTTTGGGAACGCTGTCCACACCTGTCAGCAGGTGGAGATGACTGGTCAGGATGTACTGATTACGGGTGCAGGCCCTATCGGGATCATGTGCGTGGCGATCGCCCGACATGCGGGCGCGCGCCACGTCGTCATCACCGACGTTCAGGAGGAACGCCTGGACATGGCGCGCTCGGTAGGGGCGGACGCCGTGGTCAACATTACGCGCCGCACGGTTCCAGATGTGATGGCTGAACTGGGCATTCGTGAGGGTTTCGACGTGGGAATCGAGATGTCGGGAGCTCCCGGCGGGCTGACCACGTTGATCGACTGCTGCACCCATGGTGCAACACTGGCACTGCTCGGCTTGCCGAAAGGCGCCTTCCCCGTGGACTGGGGCAAGGTCATCACCCGCATGTTCACCATTAAAGGGGTGTATGGGCGCCAGATGTTCGACACGTGGTACCTGGCGACGTTCATGATGGAATCGTCCGAGAAGCTGCGCGAATCTGTTCGTTCCATCATCACGCACCGATTCGCCCCTGAGCAGTGGGAGGATGCGTTCGAAGCCGCAGCCAGCGGCACGGCAGGTAAAGTCATTATCGATTGGGAGAAATAGAGATCCGAAGGAGCATTTCACAATGGACACACTCAGCGAACGGCTGACAGCTCACCTCGATCAGATTCGCCAGCAGGGACTGTATAAGGAGGAGCGCGAAATCCTGGGTCGCCAGGGCTCCCACGTTGACACCAACTCCGGGCAGGCGCTCAACTTCTGTGCCAACAATTACCTGGGACTGGCAGGGGATCAGAGACTTGTCGATGCAGCGAAGGAAGCGCTTGACCGGTGGGGTTTCGGAATGTCATCGGTGCGTTTCATCTGCGGTACTCAGGATCAGCACAGTGCGCTGGAGCGCGAGATCGCTCAGTTTCTCCGCATGGATGACTCCATCCTGTTTTCGTCGTGTTTTGATGCCAACGGCGGAATTTTCGGCGCCCTTCTGGGTCCCGATGACGCCATCGTGTCTGACGAGCTCAACCATGCGTCACTGATTGACGGTATTCGCCTGTGCAAGGCCACCCGCTTCCGCTACCGCAATGCCGACATCGAGGATCTGCGTCGCCAGCTCCAGGCAGCTCGAGACAAGAAGTGCGATCAGGTCCTCATCGTCACTGACGGTGTCTTCTCGATGGACGGCTCGTACGCTCCCCTTGAACAGATCTGCGATCTGGCAGAGGAGTTTCACGCCCTCGTCATGGTGGATGATTCGCACGCGACAGGGTTCGTCGGTCAGCACGGTCGGGGAACTCCTGAGTACTGCGGTGTGGAGGGTCGGGTGGATATTCTGACCGGCACACTCGGCAAGGCGCTGGGTGGCGCTTCGGGTGGGTATGTCGCTGGCCCGCAGGCCATTGTGGACACCCTGCGTCAGCAGGCTCGACCGTACCTGTTCTCCAACACGTTGGCTCCCGTTGTTGTGGCAGGGTCGCGTAAGGCTTTGGAACTGGCCGCCCAGGCTGACGATGCGCGCGCTCACCTGAAGGAGATGTCGGCACTGTTCCGCTCTCTCATGGAGGACGCCGGATTTGATGTCCTGCCCGGTTCGCATCCGATTCATGCCGTGATGTTCCGTGGAGATGATGGAGCGGCGTTGGCCGTCAAAATTGCGGCCCGCATGTTGGAGCTGGGTGTGTATGTCACGGCGTTCAGTTTCCCTGTGGTTCCGCGGGGGCTGGCACGTATTCGCGTGCAGCTGTCGGCCGCGCACAGCGAGGACGATGTACGCGCGTGTGTCAAGGCATTCATTGATGCACGTGAGAGCGTTATTGGGTAGGCAGCTGATGTCGGACTGACAGAGTGGACGAGGGTGACCAGTAATTACCTCATATAAGTCATGCGAAAAGATTCGAAGGCCGATACCCTAAAGAAGAAGCATCCAGGGCTTAAGGCCCGGATGTGTGGCAAATCGCCTCGTCTAGAGCTAAGGAGCTGCCATGCCGACTTATACACTGCCTGATCTTCCGTACGACTACTCCGCGCTGGAACCGCACATTTCCGGCAAGATTATGGAGCTGCACCACGACAAGCATCACAACACATATGTGACCGGCGCTAACACCGCCCTCGAAAAGCTTGCCGAAGCGCAGGAGAAGGGCGACTTCCCCACGATCAACAAGCTGGAGAAGGATCTGGCGTTCAACCTCGGTGGCCACACCAACCACTCGATTTTCTGGAAGAACATGTCTCCGGACGGCGGCGGCGAGCCTGAAGGCGAGCTGGCTGAAGCCATCAAGGAATTCTTCACTTCTTTCGACGCATTCAAGGGACAGTTCACCGCAGCTGCGACCGGTCTGCAGGGTTCCGGCTGGGCAGTGCTCGCATGGGACACAATTGCGGAGCGCCTGGTGACGTTCCAGCTGTTTGATCAGCATCAGAATGTGCCCGTTGCGACGGTCCCGCTGCTCATGCTGGACATGTGGGAACATGCCTTCTACCTGGATTACCTGAACGTCAAGGCTGACTACGTCAAGGCGTGGTGGAACCTGGTGAACTGGCAGGATGTCAGCGAGCGCCTGGAGCGCGCTCGCGGTTTCAAGGGTCTGGTTGTAGCCTGACTTTCCGCTAACTGAATGCTCCGCGACAGCGCGGCGCACCACTGACCAAAGGTGCTCCGAAGTTTCATGCTTCGGAGCACCTTCTTTTTGCGGTTCACAGGCAGTGTGGCTCCTCGCCTGAAAGACGAGGAGCCACACTCTGCAGATCACCTGTGGCGGTGAACCGAATCGTTTACTAACGTCGACGACGCGCCAAGATCATGGTCGACGCACCTGCAAGCAGCGCGAGAGCCGCTGCAGCACCGCTCATCCCAAGATCAGCACCGGTACGTGCCAGTCCCTTCCTGTCGGCAGCGGGCTTGACTGTGATGACCTGGTCAACCTTCGTCAACGTGACCTGGAAGCTATCAAGCACCTTGCCGTCCCTGTCCAGCACAGTCACGGTAATGACATCACCGACGCGCGCACCGGAATTCGGGGTTACGGTGATGTTGCCATTGTCGTTGATAACAGCCGTTCCCGGTCCTTTGACCTGGACAGTGGCACCGTCGGCGACCGGGCCACCGTGGTTGGGAACAACGACAGGCTTGTCAGCAGGAGTTGTCACATCATCCCAGTTTGGTGCTGCCGGGCATGCGGCAGCGGCGATGTCGAATGTCCATTCGGTCTGGACCGGTTCGCCCGTGGTTTCATCCTTCTTCACGATGTAGAGAACAGGGTCAGCCAATTTAGCCGTCACCTTCATAAACTGGCCTTTTTCGTCCGGCTCACCCTTCGCATTAACGCGGGTCTCCTCGTAATTCCACACCGGATTGTCAGGATCCTCCGCCTTTGGCAGGTTAACGGTCGCTTCTTCACCGCACTTGTCCGGTTGGGTGGTGGTCGGTTTCTCAGGCGCAACTTCCTTCACATTGGACTTGACGTATACAGTCCACCCAGTCAGATCGTCGCCTTCGACCTTTTCAATCTCGTAGCGACCATTTGCGTTCACAACGCCGCCCGTGTCAGCAAACTTCGCATTCAACGCGTAGGTCTTGATGCGACCCGTATAAGGGCTGAAGATGTCGAGATCATTCCCGGAAGCTGCTCTGGTAATGGGCGTCTGAGTACGATCAGCATTGTATTCCGCGCTCGGATGGTGAACTGCGTTGCCCTTGAAGTTGTAGGTATTGACAGTTTTCTGGCGGCTTTTTCCTTTGAAGTTTTCTTCAGTCTTACCTTTATAGGTACGATTCAGTCCGATCTTGACCGATACACCATCCGCATCTTCGGGGTGAATGACGCCTTCAGTCAGAACGAATTCAAAGTCGGTGTTCGCCTGCTGAAAGATCGAAATATCGTCGACGTTGGTGCCAGCCACGGTCGAGTGGGACGTGGCAAGATCACGCGCAAATCCTTCTTCGTCATTCATGACGTGATAACACGCATCGATATGCACATCTACATAATCCGTACCGTCAACGGTGCGAGTTGACGGCGTCTTCACGACATACGACGACTTCTCGCCATACGTCACTTGAACATCTGCCCACTCATAAGCAGGAATTTGCTTCTCAGCCGCATCCGGACTCGTCTTGCCGTAGAGAGTGCAGTACATCCTCATCTTTTTGGAAATACCCGTACGCGATTGGTCGTACGTCCACCCCGGATTGCTGTCATACGTCTTCCATTTGAAGTTCAGCGTATAACTGCTCTCAGGCGGTTCTTCAGCTGCCTGCGCCACACTTGTCATGCCCTGCACACCTGCGACCAGCGCGAAGGCTGCAAGTGCGCTCAGTGATGCCCTCGTTTTCATTCTCACAGTAGCGAGTCCCTTCTCACACCAGATTGATGGTTAGGAGCATTTTACATTCCCAGTCCACAAAACCCAACACTTTGGTAGAAATGGCCCTCTCGCCAGAGCACCGAGTACCGCTCGAATGGCCGTGTTCGACTAATGAGTGTAGCGGCATCGTTGCGTAGATCGTACTGGAAGGGATGCGCCACGGCCTGGTTCTTCGGGTGATGTGTGCACACTGCCCTCATTCTCAGGCTCTGTGGTGCACAATCCCCTCAATCTAAGGGCGGCGTGTGCACGAACCCCCTGATCAACAGTGGATGGGGGCGCCCTCGTCAATTGCCATGCGGGGTGCGGGCGTGTACTGACAGACCTGGCCCCTGCCGACTCGCAGGAGAGGGCAGGAGCCAAAGAAGGGTCAATTGCCAAAACGTGGTGCTCCGGTTGAGTGTTTCGGCTTGCCAGGTCGGCGTTTCCTGGTGAACTTATGTTTTTCGGGGTTAAGTCGTGATGATTCTTGATTTCTTGTGTTGATTATGATTGGTGAGGAAATCCCGTCAGACTCGGCTGTGCCCGGTGTGCAGTCAGCCGATAAAGAAGAACTGTAAGACCGCTGCTGACGGCGTGACACTGTTCGTTTTGTCGTGGCCGCTGTCTCGATTGCCTTGTCGCTGTGTCTGTGTGGCTAGCAGTGAGGGTGTCAGGCGGCGGGGCGTTTAGCGCTATTCACTGAGCACGCTAGGTCTGAGCGTTAACTACTTTTGAGCGCTCACGAAGTGTGCAGTTTGGTCTGAATGTGCACCGTTGGTGCACCGTCCGGTTTTCCCTGAACCGCTGACCCTGACTTTTCGTTGGTATCTTGCGGTTCTTAATGGCGGTAGCGCTGGGATTCGAACCCAGGGTGGCTTATCACCACACAGCATTTCGAGTGCTGCACCTTCGGCCGCTCGGACACGCTACCTCGGCCAGTCAGATTACACGAAATCCGTCGACCAACGCTACTTCAGCAGCGATCTGGCGGCTAACCGTGGCCAAAAACACGTTGCCGGGTGCCCGTCGTCAGGATCGTTTGCGACCTCGCAGGCGCACTCCTTTCGGGAGCAGATTCTCACCAGGCGATGCGGGCGGCACTGTCGTATCAGGGCCGTTCGGCGTCTTCCTCGTTGATGATGAGCGGGAGGCCGGCGGGAGTGCGGCAGCGGCGGCCGAGTGTGACGTGACTCGTGGGGAGCGACCTTCATGAAGCGCATCTGAGCGCTTCTCGAAGAAGAATCCTTTGAGCTGGACTTCCACTTCCTGGCGCAGAACTCCGCCGATCACTTCCACTGTGTGGTTCAGACGAGCGTCACGCACGACGTCGCGGAGCGAACCGGCAGCTCCGGCCTTTTCGTCCCACGCGCCGAATACCAGGCGGTCGACGCGCGAGTTGACCACCGCTCCGGCGCACATCGTGCAAGGCTCGAGGGTCACAACCAGGGTGCATCCCGCAAGGTTCCATGTGCCCATCGCGAGGCCGGCCTGACGCAGCGCCACAATTTCAGCGTGAGCACTGGGATCGTGGGTCGTTTCCCGCTGGTTCCAGCCTGACCCTATGACCGTGCCGTGCGGGTCCAGGACCACCGCTCCGACAGGGACATCGCCCGCTTCGCGGGCACGGTTCGCCAGAAACAGTGCGCGTCCCATCGCCTGGGACCATGATTCGTCGACCGTCACGAGGTAAGCCTACCGCGCCAGCGGAGAAGGACAACAGTAACGACTCGATCGCCTCAGGCATGTCCGGCGCGGTACGCTTGAACCATGCACCTACATGTCGCTGATCATCCGCTGATTAACCACAAGCTCACTGTTCTTCGAGACAGCCGCACTCCGTCGGCAACATTCCGCCAGCTCGTTGACGAACTCGTCACCCTGCTGGCCTACGAGGCAACACGTCACGTTGCCGTGAAAGATATCGAAATTGAGACTCCCGTGTGTCCCACCGTTGGGGCACGACTGTCCGATCCACGTCCGATTGTCGTTCCCGTCCTACGTGCAGGCCTCGGAATGCTCGACGGGATGACTCGCCTGCTGCCCACCGCCGAGGTTGGGTTCCTGGGTATGAAGCGTGACGAGGATACGCTTCAGGTTGAAACCTATGCGAATCGGCTGCCGGACGACCTGTCGGGCCGTCAGTGCTTTATTCTGGATCCCATGCTCGCCACCGGCCACACGATGGTAGCCGCGACGAACTACCTGCTGGAACGCGGCGCCCGTGATGTGACGTGCGTATGCATTCTGGGGGCGCCAGAAGGCATTCATGAGGTGGAAAAAGCCGTGGGTGATCGCGCTGATGTCACCGTTGTACTCGCCGCCGTTGATGAGGGCTTGAACGAGAAGTCCTACATCGTACCCGGCCTGGGCGATGCCGGCGACCGCCTGTACGGCATCATCGACTAAGGAAAATGTACTGATGGGGGCGGCACACTTCCGTTCGCGAAGTGCGCCGCCCCATCTGTTATGAAGTTTCTCCCTTGAATGGCAGCTACCGCGTAAAGCAGTGGCTGCCGTTACTATCAGGAGGACAGCCCTATCTGGCACTGCTCAGCACACTGTCTGGAGCAGTGCCAGCAAGCTGCTTAGAACGCGGGAAGGACGGTGCCGTCTGACCAGTTCTCTTCGAAGAAGGTGCGGACCTCGTCGGAGTGCAGCAGCTCGTCAAGCTTCTTCACACCTTCGAGCTTGTCACCAGACAGATCCTTCTTCCACACGAGCAAGTTGGTGTACGGGCTTCCCTTACCCTGCTCGGCAACCAGTGCGTCACCATTGATGGTCAGGCCACCTTCCTGCGCGAAGTTACCGTTGATCACGGCGATGTCAACGTCAGACAGTGAACGTACCAGCTGTGCGCCTTCGGCTTCAAAGAACTCGAAGTTCTTGAGCTTTTCAACAGAGTTGATGTTGGCTGCCTCGTCACCCTCGGCAATCTTGACGAATCCGTTGGCTTCAAGCAGTTCGAGTGCACGACGCTGGTTGGTCACATCAGAGATGATGCCGATCTTGCCGCCATCGGGGAAATCCTTCAGGTCCTTGATCTTCTCGGAGAAGATACCGAGCGGCTCGATGTGGACGCCCTCGCCCTGGTCGAACTCATAGCCGAATTCCTTGACCTGGTCTTTCAGGAAGTTCGGGGTCTGGTAGAAGTTCGCATCCAGGTCACCGCTGTTCAGTGCAACGTTCGGCTGATGGTAGTCGGTGTACTCGACGATCTCCAGGTTAATGCCAGCTTCAGCAGCCAGGTTGTCCTGAATAAAGTGCAGGACTTTGGCATGCGGTGAAGGGCTGGCGCCGACGGTCAGGTTGATGACGTCACCGCTTGCGCCGCCTGCTTCGCCTGATGCTGCTGCGTCAGCCGAGCCGCTGGTGGCTGATTCCGTTGAGTTGCCGCCGCAGCCTGCCAGCGCGAAGGATGCTGCCAGGCCGCACACTGCGAGGGCCTTGAAAGAGCGTGTGTTCAGATGAGATAGACGCATGAGAGTTTCTCCAATCATGTTGCCGGTCTGTCGATGCAAACCGTTTCTATATTCGGAATGGTCAAGTTTTCAGGTTTTTTCAATTGCGCTGAAGCATGTGAGATGAACGAGGGCGACCTTCCCGTTGATGCAATGCACTCCTCATGTTGCAGGCGTATTGCGGATCAGATGCGACGGGTGCCGCGCATGAAATCTGATGCGGGCAGTGCCCGCGGTGTGTGCCGGCTGGTAGTGCCTCAGCGGTGGTCCACCAGCCGGCTGATCATGTCACCCATCATCTGGATCACCTGGACGATGATGATGATCGCAACGACTGCGCACAGCATGACGTCGGGCATGAATTGGTTGTAGCCGTAGTTGATGGCCAGCTTTCCAAGGCCACCGGCACCGACCGCTCCGGCCATTGCCGAGTAGCCGATCAACGTGATCGCCAGGACTGTCACCGACTGGATCAGGGCAGGCAGAGCTTCGCGAACCTGGACCCCCCAGTAGATGCGCTGGTTGGATGCGCCCATCATTTGGGCTGCTTCAATCTTGCCGCGTGAAACGGCCAGCACGTTTGTTTCCACCAGTCGTGCAAAGAACGGGATGGCACCAATAATCAGGGACGGCATCGCGGCTTTCCAGCCGAGCGTGGTTCCCACCAGGAACCTGGTCAGCGGCACAATCGCGATCAGCAGGATGATGAATGGGAATGAGCGGCCGACGTTGACGATCACGCCGAGGATCTGGTGCACGATGCGGTTGGGCGTGAGCCCGTGGCGCGACGTGTTGACGACCAGCAGGCCGAGCGGCAAACCGAAGATCACGGTCACCAGTGTGGCGACGCCGGTCATCACGAGTGTTTCCCACACTGCCGGCAGGAACTGCTTGGTCAGTGCCGGGTTGTCACCCCAGGTGGGTTTGTCTGCTGCAATCGACATCATGGCGGACTGAAATTGTGCAACACCGATGTGGGCAGCAAGCAGTACATGATTCATGATCATGCCAGCCTTTCAGTCGCGTAGATACCTTGGTCATGAAGCTGTTGAAGGATCTGCTGAGTGTGGTAGCGCGGCACTGACAGCGCCAGGCGTCCCACCTGTGTTGATCCGATGGACTCGAAAACCCCTGCGGTCACGTCGGCACCCATCGACGCGCTCATGTTGAGCACGCTGGCACCGGTGGGCACACCGGGGCTTGAAGTGAAAATCAGGTCCAGCAGCGCGCGGTCTTCCGGGATCACGGCATCGTCCACGTTCGGCAAGGGGACCAGTTCCTGAGCCAACGGCGAGGACGGATCCTTCATGATCTCTTCGATCGTTCCACTCTGGAGGACGCCGCCGTGGTTGAGCAGTGTCACCGAGTCACAGATTTCGCGTACAACCGCCATCTCATGCGTGATGATCACAATCGTCACACCCAGTGAGTCGCGCAGGTCGCGCAGCAGATCGAGGATCTGGCCGGTTGAGTCCTGATCGAGTGCGGAGGTCGGCTCATCGCAAAGCAGCACTGCCGGAGTTCCAGCCAGGCCGCGCGCAATGCCGACGCGTTGGCGCTGGCCACCTGACAGTTGCGAGGGATAGGAGCCGCCGCGTCCCTGCAGCCCCACCATGGTCAGGAGTTCTTCAACGCGCTCGTCGATTTCTTTCTTCGGGCGACGCGCAATCTGCAGCGTGTATGCAATGTTTTCTGCCGCCGTGCGTGCATCGAGCAGGTTGGCTGCCTGAAACACCATGCCGAAGTTCCGGCGAGCCTGACGCAGTTTCGCTCCGCGCAGCTGAGTCATGTCAACGTCGTTGACCACGATTTCACCACTGGTTGGGCGTTCGAGGGCGGTCAGACAGCGGATCAGTGTGGATTTTCCGGCCCCCGATTGACCCACGATTCCATGAATCGAGCCCGCATCGACGTGCAGCGTCACGTCATCAAGTGCGACAACGTCATTCCCGCCGCGCAAGTGATACACCTTGCGTACGTCGTGAAGGTCAATCATGGTTCCTCCATCGGTCCTGGCGGAAGCACCCTCTCCGTGACCGGGGGTTGCTGCAGCGTCATCGAGCCAGGTCTCTTAGCTGCTCTGGATGGTCGATCACTACTTTAAAGTGTCGGCGCGTTTAGAGCAAACGTCGAGCCCAACTCGTGACCATCTTCACCCGCCTGCACTCACCGTGGCCAGAGCAAACATCGCGATCGAAGCAGCAGCCGCCCCCACAATGACAGCCACCACGCATAGCGCCCACACACCGACCAGCAGGCTCGCACCAAGGGCCGTGCGGTGGCTTCGCAGCACTTCACACACGTCAACGACGGCGGTGGAAAACGTCGTGAACGCACCGAGGAACCCCACGCCGATCACCGTCCACCAGTGCGGCCATGTCGTCAGAAACGTGAATGCGCCGGCCAGCAGGCATCCGATCACGTTGACCGCCGCGATTCCACATAGTGGACGCAGGAGCTGGGCGCGCGAGCCGTGCACATGTCGACTTATTGACGAGGCAGACGTCGGCGCGTTCAGTCGCCGCGTGATTGCTCCCGACAGCAGCCACCGACAGGTGGCCCCACACCCGCCGGCCAGGGCGGTGAGTATCCACATCAGCGCGCTCATGGCCGCGCCTTTTTTCCGAGCCACCAGCCGGCAGCGGCGACACCTACCCCCAGGACAAGCAGGCCGAGGGTAATGGCACTGCCAGCAAGGATTCTGCCCATCGCGCCCGTCGTGGTGTCGAGCGGAGGGCTGTGGACGAATGTGACTGCGCCAAGCATCATGGTCGAATATGTAGTCAGCGCCCCGCATATACCAGTGCCGATCAGAAGGTTGACGCGAGCGCTCAGCCACCGGCCGGCTCCTGCGCAAAAACCAAGGATAAGCGCGCCCGCAAGATTGCACGCAATGGTCGACCACGCCAGCACCAGCGCCGATGAGGCGGGATGTGCCGCCGCAATATGGTCAAGACTTGCGCGGACGAGGGTACCGATCATGCCACCGAGGAACACGCACGCAATGTCAGCCAGGCGTGCGCGCGAAAGTGCAGGCGTGCGCCGCGAATGGGACTGGTCATCAGAGGCGGTGTGCGCGGATTCCACACGGTCAGCCTAACGCCACGCGTGCCATCATGCCGGCGCGGTAGGGTGAAGTAACCGAGGTAAGGAAGCCAACCATGACACGCGTTTTTTCCAGACGCCAGGTTCGCATCTGGTTCGCAGGGGCCGCATCAGGAGCACTGGCATTGACGCTTGTGGCCTGCTCACCGGACACGGGCGGCAGCGGCGAAGACTCTGGAGCCTCCAGCCAGTCATCCGCCCCTGCCGCCGAACGATCAGACGGCGCGCAATCCGGTGCGCAATCTGATGAGACAGATGGGGACTCCCTCGCCAATGAAGCTGAATTAACGGAAGAGCAGGTGGACGCTGCAGTTGCCGCACCATTGTCTGACGGTCGCACCCTCAAGAACGTTCCCGAGGGTGAGGGCGATGACGGCGCTGACACCAAGGCGGACCCGACCGGCGCGGCTGAAAGTGATCTGCCACCCGAGGCGATAGAGCCGGCTGCGTGCGCGTCGATCCTGTGGCGGCCTCATACTTTCGGAGCTCTGAGCGCCCAATGGCCCCACCGCAGTCTGTATCTTCCGCAGGAAGGCGACGAGCAGACAGCCGATATGAAGGGGGTTTTCGTTGCTGTCGCACCGTCGGGTGACGAGGCAGCAGAAGCAGTGACTGCCGTTGAGGATCTGGCGGCGCAGTGCTCGCAGTACACGGTCATGATTGGTGGCGGGGCGCCTACGACGCTGGCGTTGTCCAACTGGGATGATGCGGCGATCTCACAGGGATGGGTGCTGGAAACCAGTACGCAGGCAGAGGCAGCAGAACACGAGGTGAGCGTCGGCGCCCGTGTTTCCAATGTGCTGATCTCTGTGGGACCGCAGCCGGCGGATCGTCTCGATGAGGTGAAAGCGCTTGTCAGTCAGATCGCCGGGCAGTTGGCGAACCAGTAACGGAGCCTGATGCGTCAGGCTCGGGTCGCCTCGCGCGCGATGCTGTGGATTCGGTTCGTGCCCCGAGTGTGTAGTCGAGGTGAGTCCGCCCCCAATGAAGCCCGCCCTCAATCAAAGGAGAACTATGACTGACATGACGGCAGATTCGACTCCCCTGATGACCGAACGCCTCTGCCTGCGGCCACCACAGGACGCAGACGTTGACGCTGTCTTTAAGATTCACTCGGACCCGCTGACCTACAGACACCGACCGGAGCTCACGATGAAAGACCGTGACGAAGCCGTGGAACTGACGTCCGCGTGGCAACAGGATTGGCACCAGCACGGCATCGGTTACTTTGTCGTGTTGACTTACGGAGGTGAAACTATCGGTTTCACTGGCGTGCGGCATGCGGTCGAGGGTGACGAGACGGTCCTGAATCTCTACTACCGCTTCGCGTCACAGGCGCAGGGCAAGGGGTACGCGACCGAAGCTGCCAGTGCCGCAATCGAATGGGCACGCGACCGCCACCCACAGCTCCCAATCGTGGCGATTATCGACCCCGCAAACACAGCCTCGGCTCGACTTGCTGAAAAGCTCGGACTGCGCCTGGTCCCCGGTGCCGGGAAGGCGGGAGATCATGAAGTCTACCGGCTCCAAGGCTGAGCGAAAGGGACTGTCCCGCAATGAGGGGTCTGACAGTAGGGCCCGATGGCGTTTGAACGATGGCCTGTGACACCGCTGCAGCGCCCGAATGCGCCTATATAGAGGTACGACAACCAGTCCGCCACCCTAAATATAGGGGCGACACGCCGAAGAAACGCAACACGCCCACTAGATATATGGATTGCGCACCACGCTGGGATTCCATCTATCCACAGGTCCGCCCGGAGTTTAAGCTGTCAGATACAGGCCCGCCGATCGCTGTCCACAGCCTGTCCACAGCGCGATGCACACCATCACTCAGACACAACATGTAGTGGTCACTTGCACTTGGCGCCACAAGGTGTAGTGTTAATACATCAACGGAGCCACTACGGCTCGGGGTATCAAGAAGGCGCGCAGGACGCGCACCGAACCTGACGATCCCCACCACCTCACAGAGCGCATAGAAGAAAAAGGAGCATCCCATGACCATCACCGTGTACTCGAAGCCGATGTGCGTGCAGTGTGATGCGACCTACCGTGCGCTCGGCAAGCAGGGCCTGGAATACACCTCGATCGACGTGACGCAGGATCCCGAAGCACTCGAATACATTAAGGGACTGGGCTACCAGCAGGCACCCGTTGTGATCGCCGGCGAGGACCACTGGAGCGGCTACCGCCCCGACCGCATCAAAGCTGCTGCGGCAATGGCTGCCGAGGCTGCACCGCTGCGGGTCGCCCAAGCCTGATCAATGCGTGAAGCCCGGCCACCTCGCAGGTGTCGGGCTTTTCCCATGCACAGGTCAGACGCGGAAGGCACGACCGACGGTTCACACCATCCACGGCGCATGCCACCCTCGGCCCGCAGGCTCACACACTTAACCGGCTCTCACGTCCATATAAGGAGATTCCTCAGTCATGGTGGAGATCGTCTACTTTTCGTCGGCGACGGGGAACACGCGCCGTTTCGTCGAAAAACTGGGCTATCCGGCGCACCGCATCCCTCTTCACCCGCATGATGAATTCCTGCACGTTCACACCGACTTCATTCTGATCACCCCTACCTACGGCGGGGGAAATATCAAAGGAGCTGTGCCCAAACAGGTCATCAAGTTCCTCAACGATGCCACCAACCGCTCATATTGCCGGGGAGTGATCTCCTCAGGCAACACCAATTTCGGACCGGCGTACTGCTTGGCGGGCGATATCATCTCTGCAAAGCTACACGTTCCCCATATGTATAAGTTCGAGCTTCTCGGCACGTCCGAGGATGTCTCCCGAGTCCGCGAAGGATTGAAGGAATTTTGGTCGAAAATCTCACCGACACCGGCCCAGAAGAGTTGAGCACTGACCTCGACTACCATGCGCTGAATGCCCAGCTCAACCTGTATGACGAGAACGGCAAGATTCAGTTCGAAGCGGACCGTCAGGCGGCTCGCCAGTACTTTCTCCAGCACGTCAACAAGAACACCGTGTTCTTCCACGACCTCGAAGAAAAACTCGAGTACCTAGTGCGCGAAGGCTACTACGAGGGCGACGTGCTCGAGCAGTACGAGCCTCAGGACATCAAGGACCTGTACAAGCAGGCCTACGCCTACAAGTTCCGCTTTCAAACGTTCCTGGGCGCATTCAAGTACTACACGTCGTACACGCTGAAAACATTCGACGGCAAACGGTACCTGGAACGCTTCGAGGATCGCGTTGTCATCGTGGCAATGTACCTGGCGCGCGGCGACATCGAACTGGCACGCAAGCTCATCGACGAGATCATGTCAGGACGTTTCCAGCCGGCCACACCCACCTTCCTCAACGCGGGCAAGCGTGCGCGCGGCGAACTGGTCTCCTGCTTCCTGATCCGCGTCGAAGACAACATGGAGTCCATCGCCCGAGGTGTGAACTCCGCTTTGCAGCTGTCCAAGCGTGGTGGCGGCGTGGCACTGTCACTGACGAACCTGCGCGAAGCGGGCGCACCGATCAAACGCATCGAGCATCAGTCCAGCGGTGTTGTTCCCGTGATGAAACTGCTGGAAGATTCGTTCTCCTATGCGAACCAGCTGGGTGCGCGCCAGGGCGCAGGAGCCGTCTACCTGCACGCCCATCACCCGGACATCATGTCCTTCCTGGACACGAAGCGTGAGAACGCGGACGAGAAGATCCGTATCAAGACGCTCTCCCTGGGTGTCGTTATCCCGGATATTACGTTCGAACTCGCGCGCGCCAACGAGGATATGTACCTGTTCAGCCCCTACGACGTCGAACGCGTCTACGGTAAGCCGTTCAGCGAAATTTCCGTGACCGAGAAGTACCGCGAAATGGTCGATGACGGGCGTATCCACAAGAAGAAGATCAACGCTCGCCGCTTCTTCCAGACGCTGGCTGAAATCCAGTTCGAATCCGGCTACCCGTACATCGTCTTCGAAGACACCGTCAACCGCGCCAACCCGATCAAGGGCCGCATCACGATGTCGAACCTGTGCTCGGAAATCCTGCAGGTCTCCGAAGCCTCCGAGTTCAACGAAGACCTGACGTATTCGCACGTGGGCAAGGATATTTCGTGTAACCTCGGATCCCTGAACATTGCCAAAACAATGGATTCGCCCAACTTCTCGCAAACCATCGAGACGGCGGTTCGTGGCCTGACGGCAGTGTCCGACCTGTCCAATATCCAGTCCGTCCCCTCCATTGCGCGCGGCAACGCCATGAGCCACGCGATCGGTCTGGGACAGATGAACCTGCACGGATACCTTGCGCGCGAACGCGTGCACTACGGCTCCGAAGAAGCACTCGACTTCACGAACATGTACTTTCTGGCCGTGGCGTTTGAGGCGATCAAGGCGTCGTGCATGATTGCGCGCGAACGCGGTGAAAAGTTCGTCGGCTTTGAAGATTCCGACTACGCCAGTGGCACGTACTTCGACAAGTACATCAACGGCACGTGGGAGCCGACAACGGATAAGTGCCGTGAACTGCTCGCCAAATCCTCGATCCACATTCCGACCCAGGAAGACTGGAAGGCACTGGCAGCGGACGTGGCGAAGTACGGCATGTACAACCAGAACCTGCAGGCCGTTCCTCCCACCGGGTCGATCAGCTACATCAACAACGCGACCTCGTCGATCCACCCGATCGTCTCCAAGATCGAGATCCGCAAGGAAGGCAAGATCGGCCGCGTGTACTACCCGGCGCCCTACATGACCAACGACAACGTTGAGTACTACGAGGATGCCTACGAAATCGGCCCTGAAAAGATCATTGACACCTACGCGGTTGCCACGCAGCACGTTGACCAGGGACTGTCGCTGACACTGTTCTACCCGAACACCGTGACCTCACGTGACGTCAACAAGTCCTACATTCGTGCGTGGCGCAAGGGCATCAAGACCATGTACTACATGCGGATCCGTCAACAGGCTCTGGAAGGCACCGAAGTCGAAGGCTGCGTTTCCTGCATGTTGTAGGCATGCGCCAGGCTTTCAGTTCCTCGGCTCTTTGAGGCACCTGCGGTCGCCCTCGTCGATTTTTCACCTTCGACGAGGGCGACCCATGTTTTACAATGATCGTGAGCCTAAGGAGGTTTGCCGTGCCGATGTATCAATACGCCACCGATGACAATGACTCGAAACGTTTCGCACCTGATGCTGAGACCGATGAGGCCTCATCCGCTTCACAGTCCCACGCCTCCGATACATCAACTACCCGTCAGACCAACGCCGGCCCATACGAGTCAGCCGGCAGTTCCGGGTCCGGAGACTCAGCAGGATCCGCAACGGCTTCACCGTCATCGTGGCAAAGTTCGGCTCCCCGCTACGGCGCACCGGACACGCATCCGCGATCGGGAGGCACGCCCCAGGGCCAGTACTCACCGTGGACGCCTCAGCAGCAAACTGACGGCCCGCAGGGACCTTACTGGAATGAGCATTCCTCCCAGCAGGTCTACACGGAAATTGAGTCGAACGGGCTGGTGGCGCTGATCCTTTCCATCGTCTCGTTCTTCACGCTGGGAATACTGCTGTCGGTGCCGATGTGGATCTGGAGCCAGTCGATGATCAACAAGGGACGCAGGGCAGGTCTGCCGTTTCAGGCGATGTCACGTGCCCGCATTGCGCGCGGTATCTCAATTGCGGTCACCGTCATCTACATCCTGCTCGGTGTCGTCTGCGTGGTGCTGGCCATAATCGTCGCGATGGCGAATCTACAGGTTTAAGCATCGACGAGGGGTCCCATGCGCGGCTGGCCTGATATTGCCGCCAGATCGGCCAGTGGTGGCAGCCATGCGCGGCTGGCCTGAGACTGCCGCCAAAGCAGCCGATGGTGACAAACCCGGCGCAGCTGACGTTCGTGTCCGGACGCGTGAAGCCGTAGGCTGGGATCATGACTCCTCGACCCCATACTCCTATCCGACGTCGTTCCGGCACCGATCGAGACCTGATTGAACTGCTGCGCCGCCTGGACGGAAAAAGCTACGGCTCCTACAAGTCAGCAACCGGAGACTGGGATTACGGCGACTTTTCCATCGCCATTGACCGCGTCCAGTCCGACCCGTACGCACCGCCATCGGCTGTGCGCGTGATTGCCTCACCACAGACAATGGGGATCCCCGACGACTGCCTGTCCACTCACACCCAACGCGTCGCCAGCGCCGACTTCCTGCTGCGCTCTTTTAGCCACGCGATCCGAAAAATGTCCGGCCAAGGATCCGGAGGGGCCGGTCACGGCTCCCCTGTCCAGGTCGCACGCACCGGGCAGGAAATCCTGGAGCGCTCAGCCTGCACCGTGATGCCTGACCGGGTTGAGCTGCGATTCCAGGTCCACATGCCGGCACGTGGACGCACCATTCAGGGTCTGACAGCCGCCCGGATCTTTGACCAGGACGTGCCAGACATCGTGGTGGAAACCTTCGACTTTGTCTCTGACCAGGCC
Source organism: Actinomyces ihuae (assembly GCF_001457875.1). Classification (NCBI taxonomy): domain Bacteria; kingdom Bacillati; phylum Actinomycetota; class Actinomycetes; order Actinomycetales; family Actinomycetaceae; genus Actinomyces; species Actinomyces ihuae. The sequence continues at coordinate 1,180,381 of NZ_CZPX01000005.1, read as the reverse complement.
GACCGGCACCTCGACGAACTGCATCAACACGTTCACACCTACGAGGACTACCAGGCCCTTCAGCAGGCACTGGTCGACAACAACTGGGTCACATTCGTGGCTGATGATGCGATTCTGGCGCGCAGATCCGGCGTTTCCGACCTGCCGATGGAGGACGCCGTTCCATTCAGCTCACCGGAATCACTGCGCCGCACAGTGACCTTGCCTCACGCCGGCGAGGTGTCCGGCATGGCGCTCGAGCCGGGCGTGACCGTCATTGTGGGCGGTGGCTATCACGGTAAATCCACCCTGCTCGCCGCGATTCAACGCTCGGTATACGCCCATGTTCCTGCAGATGGCAGGCAATTGGTGGCGACGACGCCCTCGGCAATGAAAGTGCGTGCAGCCGATGGGCGCCCAGTGACGGGCGTAGATGTCTCCGCCTTCATCGCGCATCTGCCGGGCGGTGCGGATACCAGCGACTTTTCCACGCAGAATGCCTCCGGTTCAACCTCCCAGGCCGCAGCCATCGTGGAGGCGGTCGAATTGGGCAGTCCACTGCTCATGCTGGATGAGGACACGTCAGCGACGAACCTGCTGATCCGTGATGCGCGCATGCGTCGCCTTGTTGCGGCCGAACGTGAACCGATCACGCCGCTGGTGGACCGCGTGCGCGCCCTTTTTGATCAGCGCCACGTCTCCACGCTGATGGTCATGGGTGGGTCAGGTGACTACCTCGACATCGCGGACTGCGTGCTGATGATGGACACATATCAGTGCCGGGATGTCACCGACCAGGCTCGTGCGGTGGTGGCGGAGATGCCGCGCGAACGCACAGATGAGGAGGACTTTCCGGTGGGCAGGCCACGTGTGCTCATGCGGGATCGAGGCAATTCGGGTCGCGGCAAGCCGAAGACCAAGTCGGCGGGCCTCGATACGATCACACTGGACCGACACACTGTGGACGTGTCCGACGTGGAGCAGATTGTGGATGCGGGCCAGACTGAAGCAATCGCGTGGGCGTTGCGCACCGTGCTGGATGACCTCGCAGACGGTGAGCACTCCATCGATCAGGAGCTGGAGCGCCTCGACGAGATGATCGGTGAGCAAAGTCTGGACGTGTTGACGAAGGATCGAGGCAGGCCGTGGCCGGCGTTCCTGGTGCGGCCGCGTCCCATTGACATCGGTGCTGCCGTCAACCGGTATCGCGCTCTGACCATGCGCTGAGCTGGGCGGGTGGTCAGGTCAGCAGTCAGGGTAGGTCAGGTCTTGTGGGTATTGCAGCGCTTCTCGCCGTCACCGTCGCAGGGGTGGTGGCCGGTGCGATCAACACGATCATCGGGTCAGGATCACTGGTCACCTACCCGGTGATGGTGCTGCTCGGCGTCCCCCCGATCAGCGCCAATGTGGCGAACACGGTCGGTTTGGCACCCGGCGCAGTGGCCGGCGCCTATTCCTACCGCACATTCATGCACGAGGGAGACTCCGCCGCTGCTGTTTCTGCGCCGTCAGCATTTACTCTGTCGCGCGGCCGCATCGGTGGCCTGTCGCTGTGCGCCGCTGGCGGGGCGCTCATTGGTGCCGGCCTGCTGCTGCGCGTATCTGCCAGCACGTTTACCCTCATCGTGCCGTTCCTTATTGCCCTGGCGACTGTCCTGGTTGCGTGCCAGCCGCGCCTTGCCCGGATGGTGAGCGCACATGATGACGGCTCGGGGGCGCTGCCCGTGTCCTCTGCGCGACTGGGTGTACTGGCTCTGTTGGTGGTGTGCGGCGCAGTGTATGGCGGGTTCTTTTCCGCTGCTCAGGGGATCATTTTCCTGGCGATTCTGGGAGTTTTCCTGCCCGGCAGCATCCATACGCACAACGCTCTGAAGAATCTGCTGCAGGCGATCGTCAACGTTGTCGCAGCGTTGTTCTTCATTGTCGTCGCCATCGCAGTGGCTGCGGGGGCGCAGGATCCGACGCTATCGGTCACTTCACCCCTGTCCGGCACTCTCGATACTCGCACGTGGATCGCTGCTGCCTGCGTGGCGGTCGGATCGCTCATTGGCTCTCCGCTGGGAGCGTGGATCGGTGTGAGGATTCCGGCGCGAGTGCTGCGAATCAGCGTGGTGATCTTCGGCGCGTGCATGGCCGTTCTTATGGCAGTGCGCGCATGCACAATCCCCTAAAAAGTCGCAGTTTTTTGCACAATCCCCTAGCTAAACAACGGACGGGACCACCCTCGACAATCCGAACACCCCGCGACCTGCAGCTTTCAAAACGGGGCGGAAATGCGGCGCGTTAGATCTAGGGGATTGTGCATCCTGAAGGGTCAGATTTAGGGGATTGTGTACCTTGGGGGCTTAAATCTAGGGGGTTGTGCACCTTGGGGGCTTGAATCTTGGGGGTTGTGCACCTTGGGGGCTTGAATCTTGGGCATCGTGCACGCGGATGACGCGAGGCTCGGCCTGAGGCAGCACCTCCAGCCCTGGCGCCCGCATCGAACCGGCGCGCTGCCAAGCGTCTACACTGACAGCCATGCACCACTCTTCCGCGCCATCTAATAACAAACAGCACCACGACGCAGGCATCCAGCCGCCGCGAGCGCAGGCTCAGCCACCCGTTCCGCCGCGAGCACAGTCCCGGCCATTGGATCCGCCGCGTTCCTTCCACGGTGATTCCTTCGCAGATCCCTTCCAGTGGTTGCGTTGCGCGGACGACCCTGCAGTCATCGACCTGGTGGAAAAGGAAAACGCGTGGGCCGATCACGTCACGGCTCCGCTGCGCGCGCTGAGCGACACGCTGGTCAGCGAGTTCAAGGCGCACACCGTTGAAACCGATGTCACCGTACCGATCCGCATCGGCCAGTACTGGTATTTCGATCGCACCGAAGAAGGCTCACAGTATGTGTCTCATCAGCGCGTGCCGGTCACCCTCGTCAATGACGAATCGCCAGCGCACGTCGACGCCGCCCCACTTTCTCCGCCGACGATCCACGCCGACCGTCCCGCTCCGGGTGAGGAAACCGTCATTGATGAGAACGCTCAGGCTGCGGGCGAAGAGTTCTTTTCTGTGGGCGAGTGGGCGCCCAGCCCGGACGGTACGCGCGTGGCGTGGCTCAAGGACACGAGTGGAGATGAGCGCTACACGCTGGTGGTCACGGATATTGCCTCCGGGCGCACGGTCGATGAGCAGGTCACGAACGTTGGGTACGGCGTGGCATGGTCAGCTGATTCAGCGTCGGTGCTGTACACGCGGGTCGACGATGCCTGGCGCGCATGCCAGGTGTGGCTGCACGTCGTAGGTGAGGATCCAGCGCACGACCGCCGCCTCCTTGACGAGCCGGATGAGCGTTTCGAAGTCTACTTTGAGCAGGCACGTGACCCGAACTGGGTGGTGATTACGTCGGCTTCGACGTCCACCAGCGAGGTATGGCTGTGGCCGACCCTCCAGCCGCACCACATGCCGGTCAGCGTCACAGGCCGCAGACCGGGCGTCCTGGTCAGCGCAGAACCGGCCGGCGATCACCTCCTGTTGATCCACACCGCCGACAGTCGCGAAGGCAGCCTCGCCATCGCACCGCTTCCGCAGGTCAGGGACGAGGGAGGCGCTGCCGAATCGGTGGATTATTCGACGTGGCACACGCTGATCGAGGGTGACAGCCAAGGACCGCGCCTGCTGGATGTGGAGGCGTATGAGTCGATGTGCGTGATCTCGATGCGTCGCGATGGCCAGACCTGGCTGGAGTACATGACGCGCACCGCTCCCACCGCGCCCGAAGCTGCCGCTGCGAGTGCGCGTCAGCATCGTCCCGACTACGCGCAAATCTGGTCCGAGCCCCGCGCGGTCCTGCCCGGCGCTCACGATAACGGTGCGGTCCTCACGATGAACACTGTGGGTCAACTGGACTGGCACGACCGGCTGATCCTGGTTGAATGCCAGTCGATCACGCAGCCGCCTCGCACGGTCTCCGTGGATCCTCGTGACGGATCCGCACACGTCCTGCGTGAAAAAGCAGTGCCCGGGTGGGATGCCGAGCAGCGCGCCGGCTATGTGGAAGAGCGCGTGTGGGTCACGGCCCGTGATGGCCACACCCGTATCCCGGTCACACTGGTGCACCGCCGCGACGCTGCGTGCGATGGACGTGCAGCAGGCTGGCTGTACGGCTACGGCTCGTATGAGATTTCCAACGACCCGGAGTTTTCCGTGCTGCGCCTGCCGGCGATTCGGCGCGGTGTCGTGTTCGCCCTCGCTCATATTCGTGGCGGCGGTGAGATGGGGCGCTGGTGGTACGAGGATGGCCGGCGCGAGGTGAAAACCCATACGTTCACCGATTTCATCGACGTGGGGCGCTTCCTTGTCGACGCCGGGTGGGTAGCGCCACACCGCCTGATCGCGGAGGGACGTTCGGCTGGTGGCCTGCTCATGGGTGCGGTGACGAATATGGCACCTGACCTGTTCCGGGTGATCTTGGCCGGCGTGCCGTTCGTTGACGCACTGACCTCGATCCTTGATCCCTCGTTGCCGCTGACGGTCGGTGAATGGGAAGAGTGGGGCAATCCGATTGAAGATCGCGAAATCTACACCGTTATGAAGTCGTATTCGCCGTATGAAAATGTTGCCGACGGCGTGGAGTACCCCGCGATTATGGCCTCCACCAGCATTAACGACACGCGCGTGCTCTTCGGTGAGCCGCTGAAGTGGGTGCAGCGCCTGCGCCAGGCCACTGCGGGCAATACGACAGCGGCGGGCCGTGCATCTGAGCTGGGCAGTGCAGCCGTCACAACCACATTTGCCGGTCAGAGCGACCCGACTGAGCGCCCGATCATCATGCGCACCCAGATGGTTGCCGGACACCGCGGCCCGTCCGGACGCTACGGGCATTGGGCCTCCCGCGCCGAAGAGTTCGCTTTCGCCCTCAGTCAGGTGGGAATCAATGAGTGAATCGTCAGATCCGATCCGCGCTGCCGTCGACGGCTCATCGCTTGGAAATCCAGGACCTGCCGGATGGGCGTGGGTCGTGGACCGTGACCACTGGGATGCCGGTGGCTGGCCGTCAGGAACGAACAACCTGGGCGAGCTGACCGCCGTGTTGGAGCTCCTGCGCGCAACCGACACGGATGAGCTGCGCGGCAGACGCCTGGAAATCCTGGCTGATTCACAGTACGCCATTAACGTCATCACCAAGTGGGCACCGTCGTGGAAGAAGAAGGGGTGGCAGAAAGCCGACAAGAAGCCGATCGCGAACCTCGAGGTCATTCAGGAGATTGACCGGCTCATCGCCTCACGCGATGCACACTTCGCGTGGGTGCGCGGCCACGCCGGACATGACCTCAACGAGCTGGCTGACACTCACGCGCGCGGCGCGGCAGAAGCGTACCGCGATGGTCGAGCCCCCGAGCCAGGCCCAGGTTTCGCATCCGTATCCGGCTCAGGTTTTGAGTCCTCACCAGGTTCTAGTTGTGCATCTCCGATTGACGAGGGTGACCCGCCCGCCGTTGACTGCGCAGCGACGATACGGCGTCGGCAAAAGAGTCTGATCCGCGCGTGGGCCAGCCTCAACGTCAAGGAGCTTGGCACGTATGAGGCGGAAGGTGCCCGCATTATTGACCATGAGGGACACGATCGCTTAGAGCTGCGTGATGTGCCGATTCGTCCGGGCGAGTCGTGCCGGGTCAGTCGCATCGAGATCTGTGAGGGCGGCGCGAACATGTGGATCGCTACCTTTACGATTTCAGGCAGCGATGCGACGTGGCCAGGCACAATCCGCATCACTCACATGTGGGCAGGATCCAGTGCTGACACGGCGCGCGTCATCTGGCAGCAGTTCACGCCCGTGGTCGACGCCGGCTAAGCCAGGCCGGCACCAGCGCGACGGTACGCCGGCAATCAGCGCTGCGCGTGCTGCTCAGTCAGGTAGGCCAGCACCGCGCGCACCCGACGGTTCTCCTCACCCGGCTCCATGCCGAGTTTGAGGAAGATGTTCGCCACGTGTTTCGACACGGTTGCCGCCGATACGACCAGTTCATCGGCCAGCTCCGCATTCGACAATCCGCGCGCCATGAGCGCGAGAATCTCAATTTCGCGCTCAGTCAGCGTGGACAGCTTCGACGGCTCGTGCCGCATCAGCTCCGCCGCCACCTCCGGGTCGATCACCACGCCGCCAGCAGCGACAATGTCGAGCGATCGGATGAAGTCAGCCACCCTCGCGACACGGTCTTTGAGCAGGTAGCCGAGCCCTCCGGGGGCGTCCTCGTCCACGTTGCCGGCCGAAGGTGACCCCGCAAACCTGACATCCGAAGCCAGATGGTGGGCGGACTGCGGGTTGAACAGTTCGCGCGCGTAGGCCGGTGCCACATACTGTGACAGCACCACTATTCCCAAACCAGGGTGCTGTCTGCGGATCTCAACAGCTGCGCGCAGGCCGTCATCACTCATTCCCGGCGGCATGCGCACATCGGTGATCACCAGGTCCGCGTCGACCTGTCCAACTGCGTCAATCAGCTCCGGCGCTGTGGCGACGTGAACGATGACCTCATGGCCGCGTCGCTCCAGCAGGCCGATAATGCCTTCACGGAAAAGCGTGGAGTCATCTGCCACGATGAGTTTCATCATGCCTCCTTATTGGTGAGGGGTGAGCCGGCTCGTGATGTGACGCTGAATTCGCCGCGCATCAACATGAGCGGAATTCGCCCCGAAATAATGGTCGGGCCACCCTCGGGACTGGACACATCCAGGGAACCGCCGAAAGAGGCCAGCCGTTCACGCATGCCAGCCAGTCCGCCGTCGGCGCGCACGCTTGCTCCTCCAGGACCGTCATCTGTCACTGTGATCTGCAGATTCTCACCGGCGATGACCAGCACGGTGACATGCGCGTGAGGCGCATACTTCGCGGCGTTCGTCAGGCATTCAGCCACCATGAAGTATCCGGCAGCAATCACGCCCTGAGGAATGTCGGGAAGCGGGATGGGTACCTTGACGTCGGCGTCCAGCGGACTGGCGTCCGCCAGGTCTCGCACCGCTGCCTCAAGCCCCAGATCTGACAGCACTTTAGGGTGGATGCCGGCAACTGTGCGACGCAAGGCGGACAGAGCTTTTCCCGTGCGCTGGGCTGCTGATTCGAGGCGTTCGCTGACGCTGCGCATACTCGCGGGATCCACGCTGTCGCCCGCTGACAGGTCATCGAGCATCAAAGCCGCTTCCCCGATATCCATTGATGCTGCAACGATGAACTGCTGCGCTCCGTCATGCAGGTCGCGTTCAATGCGGCGGCGCTCAATTTCGAAGGCATTGGCGATGTCTCGGTGCGCGTGCACCACCTCGTCAAAAGCGTCGGGCGCTGCAGGAGCAGTCGAGCGGCGCCACCGCGCCCCACCGTCGTGGTCCCTGACCATTGTCCACACGTTGAACAGGCAGGCCGCACATACGGCGAGTGCGCACACGACCGCCACACCCAGACCAATCCCGGGATTGCTGAGAAACATCAGGGCAAACAGGCATGCAGTCAGAGCGCTGAGACATGCGCCTGCTCCGCATAGGAACGCTTTCCATTCATCTCGCATCTGCACACGAACATCCTATAAGCGCCACACGCAGGCCGGAGGGTGACGGCGCGCTCCAGTACTGGTCGGTTCAGACAGTAGACCTGGCTCTACCATGAAATATCGCCCCTGCTCACTGGTGAATCAGCACGCAAAAGGATGTACTGGTGACATGGCACAAAGAATGAATTCCGCGTCCGCAACACCTCAGGTGCTCAGCGGCCACGCGTTGACGAAGAATTTCGGTACCGTACCGGCTCTACGAGGCGTTGACATCGAATTCCCGCCCGGGCAGTCAGTGGCGATCATGGGTCCGTCAGGGTCCGGCAAGTCCACACTGCTGCACTGCCTGGCTGGGATTCTGCCACCCACATCGGGAGCCGCGTTCCTGGGGCAGGACAACATTTCAGCACTGTCCGACGCGCGCCGCTCCAAACTGCGCCTGGCCCGATTCGGCTTCGTGTTCCAGGATGGCCAGCTCATCCCCGAACTTCCCGCACGTGAAAACGTGGCCGTGCCGCTGATGCTGACGGGGCAAAGCCGCAAAGCGTCCCTCGCTCAGGCCGATATCTGGCTGGAGCGGCTCGGCCTGGGTACCGAGAAGTCGCGCCGTCCCGGTGAAATGTCAGGCGGGCAGATGCAGCGCGTCGCCATCGCACGCGCCTTGGCAGGCTCTCCCAGCGTGGTTTTTGCCGACGAGCCGACCGGCGCGCTCGACCAGTCCACCGGCCACGAGGTGATGCAGATTCTGACCACAACAACGCAGATGAGTGGCGCAACGCTCATCATCGTCACGCACGATTCACACGTTGCCGACTGGTGTCAACGACTCGTTGAAATCCGTGACGGCGTTGTGCACGCAGATTCGGGTGTGCGCGAGGTTCCTGCTCAGGCCCCCGGTGGTGGTCTGCGATGAAGACCCTGCACTTGGCTCCGATGCTCACCGTCGGCAGGCTGCGCTCCCGTGCCGGAGACGCGTGGCTGGACGTCCTGGCCGTCGCATCATTTGCACTGTCCACCGCGATGACGCTGACTGTGGCAGGCGGCGTGTGGATGTTCTACACATGGGCAAATGATCCTTCCGAGCGCCTCCTGAAAACGTTCGCACGCCTCGACTTGCATCCATCGGCAACAGAAGCGTATCTCGTGTTCGCCCTGTTCGCAGTCGTCTTACTTGCCTTCCCCGTGTTCTCTCTCGGGTCCTCAGCGGCACGCCTGGGAGCACAGGGCAGATCCGAACGCCTCGCCTCACTGCGTCTGGTTGGAGCAACAAGTGGGCAGGTCATCCTGATCGCACTGGTGGAAACGGTTATCCAGTGGGTAATCGGCGCAGCCATTGGCGTCATACTGTACGTGGTGACACTGCCGTTGTGGTCGCACGCTCATTTCCTCACTGTCGCCATCGACCCTGCCGAGATGCTCGTGCCTGCATGGATGCTGGCGATTGTGCTGGCCGTCCTGCTCACTATCGCAGTCATCTCAACACTGGTCGGCCTGCAGAAAGTGCGGATCTCACCGCTGGGAGTCGCCAAGCGGCATACACCGAAGGCACTGCGGATGTGGCGCCTGTTCGTCCTGGCAGGAGCAATCGTTCTGTTCTGCACCTTCGCTATCTTCCCGACCGCCGACTTCAATAATCAGGGAATGCTCGTTGTTATTGCGCTGCTATCTGTCACCATCATCGCGATCGCAATCGCAGCTCCGTTCATCATTCAGCTGCTGGCTGCACCATTCACGCTGAGTCACTTCCCCTCGGTGGTCCTGGCGGCCCGCCGCATCATGGATGACCCGCGCGCTGTGTGGCGCGCAGTCGGAGCGCTGTCCATTCTGTGCTTCATCGGCGGGTTCACCTCCGTCATGGACTTCGCTACGGTGTCCACCACAAAGCAGGAAATACCACCAGAGGTAATCCTCTTCACGCACGACGTCCCGCTGGGCGTGACGATCACGCTGGGAATCGGCTTCGCCGTGTCAGCCCTGTCCACCCTGATGAACCAGGCGTCAGGGGTCTTCGATCGACTCACACAAACTCAGGCCCTGGACCGCATGGGATTCCCTCGTCACCTGTTCACCCTTGTTCGACTGTTCCAGAGTTTCGCACCCCTGGTTGTGACATCCATCCTGTTCGCCGCTTTGGGTCGTGGCCTGTCGCTGGCGTCAACCGGAGGACGCAGCGCCGCCACGGACGACACGCTGGTCCGCCTGCTCATGATTGGCGGCATCGGACTGGGAATGAGTCTGGTGGCGTTGCTGATCTGCACACCGCTGGAGCGTCACGTCCTGGCTGCCCTGGGGCGCGCCAACGACTGAGGCTCGCCACCCGTGGCTACACTGTGGTGCATGCGCATCGGAAGCTACATTCACCATTCAAACACCATTCACGACCACACATTCACCGTCCCACTGGATCACAATGCGCCCGATGCGCATGACCACGGGACGGTGGATATTTATGCTCGCGAGATTATCCCCCCCGGTGGAGACAACCTGCCATACCTAGTGTTCATGCAGGGTGGTCCCGGAGTTGAAGGCCCCCGTCCAGGCGATTTTCGCGACGGATTCATCGGCCGCATGCTCAAGGACTACCGCGTCGTTCTGCTGGACCAGCGCGGGACGGGCAGATCCCACCGGCTCGACAAGCTCACGCTGAGTTCCCTCGGCAATCAATCCGTCACTGACGAGGGTGACCACGCTCCCACTGCTCAGGAAATTGCTGACTACCTGATGCTGTTCCGACAGGATCAGATTGTGCGCGATGCGGAAGTTGTGCGCCGTGAGCTGGCTGGCGATGAGCCGTGGACGACGCTCGGTCAGAGTTTTGGCGGCTTCATCAACACGTGCTACCTGTCGATTGCACCCGAAGGGCTGCGCGCCGTCTTCAACACCGGCGGTCTGCCCGGTCTGACGGACATTGATTCGATTTACCGGCTGACCTACGAGCGTACCGCAGCACGCAACCGCGCGTACTATGAGCGTTACCCTGACGATGAGCCGATGATTCGCCGCATCGCCGCGCATCTGCGTGACCACGAGGAATGCCTGCCAACCGGTGAGCGCCTCTCCACGGAGCGTTTCCGCATGATCGGCATATGTCTGGGTGGGCAACTGCGTTTCGACACACTGCACTACATGCTGGAAGCCCCCTTCGTCACGGTTAACGGGGTCTCACGCCTGTCGCGTCACTTCCTACAACAAGTGGCAGACGAGGTCGCTCAGACCACTCCCATGTATGCGGTGCTGCAGGAAACGATTTACGCTGCGACCACCCCTGCCCTCGCGGGCACTGCAACCCGCTGGTCAGCGGATCGGCTTTCGCGTGAGATCGCGGGGTTTGATCCAGATGCTGACCCGTTGGATACGTCCGAGCCGTACTACCTGACCGGCGAGCACATGATGCGCTCGATTTTCGATGAGGATCCGGAGCTGACCGGACTGGGCGAGGCTGCCGACATCCTGGCCAACCGCACCGACTGGCCAGCGGTGTACGACCCGGAGGTGCTGGCTGAGAACTCGGTACCTGTCGCGTCGGCCGTCTACTTCGATGACATGTTTGTGCCGCGTGAGTTGTCACTGGAAACTGCGAGCGCCATTCGCGGATCGCGCGTGTGGGTGACAAACGAGTACCAGCATGACGGTTTGCGTGTCTCAGGAGGCGCCGTGCTTGACCATCTCTTTGCTCTACAGCGCGACTGACGTGGCAGATTCACAGCACACAGCATCCACCCGGCGGCGCGTTCCCGGCCTTGACGGGCTGCGCGCGCTGGCAGTCGCAGTGGTGCTGATCTACCACCTGATGCGCTCGTGGATGCCGGGCGGCATGGTAGGCGTGGATGTGTTCCTGGTGATTTCGGGATTCCTCATCACGTCCCTGCTGATCCATGAGTTCCGCACGGCCGGTCGCATTGATCTCAAGGGCTTTTGGGTGCGGCGGGTGCGCCGCCTGGTTCCTGCCGTCGCAGTCATGGTGGTGGTGGCCACCACTGCGGCGACCATAGTCGGCGGGGATGCGCTGCTGGCTATCCGACGCCAATTCGTCGGCGCGTTGACGTATACCTATAACTGGGTGGAGATTGCTGCCGGATCCAGCTACTTCGACCGCAATCAGCCGCTGCTGCTCACCCACATGTGGTCCCTGGCCATCGAGCAGCAGTTCTACCTGATCTGGCCGCTCATCGTGATCGCCCTTCTGTGGCTGGCGCGCCGCGTTTTCACCCATTCAGAGCGCTGGATCTGGATCGTCGCTGCATGTCTGATGGCGGCATCAGCTCTGTGGGCACTGGCATTGGCAGCGGGAGGTGCTGACCCCTCGCGCATCTACATGGGAACCGATTCGCGTGCCTTCGGCCTGATGGCAGGCAGCGCGCTGGCGTTGGCCTGCGTCGATCCGCTCAGCATCGATGAACCCGCCCCGATCAGTGCGCGCACTGCGACGGCTCGCGCCTCGCTGGGCTACGTGGGCGCCGTCATCATCGTGGTGGTCGCCATCATGTTGCCCATGAACAACAGTCCGCTCGTCCTGGAAATCGTTCTGATCCTTGCAACGCTCGGCGCGGTCGGAGTGATCCAGGCGATGATGCCGGCAGTACTGAGCGGTTCCGTATCGGGACGTTTCCTGTGCCGCATCCTTGATGCACCCTTCATGCGCTGGATTGGTGAACGCTCCTATGGCATCTACCTGTGGCACTGGCCGCTGTGGGTTCTGGGCTACTACCTCGTCGATGGCGACATGCCGCGCCCGATGGCGCTCGCTCTGGCAGCGCTCAGCGTCGTGATCGCAGAGGCCTCCTATCGGTGGATCGAAACGCCGCTGCGCAAGGGCGGCATCATCGCCACAGTGCGCTTGTGGATCACGAGCCTGCAGGAGCGTGGCCGCATCATCGTGTTCATAGTCTCGATGCTGATCATCGGAGTGCTCGTGACTGCAGTGGCGCGCCAGCCTGCCATGTCCAGCGCCGAGCAGGCCATTCGCTCCGGCCAGGCCGCCATTTCCGGCTCGCAGTCCGCTGCCGGCGATACCACCCCCGCGTCCGGCCAGAAGGCCGAGGGCGACCCGTCTGCTGCCCAGTCCGCTGCCGCAGGTGCCGTATCCGGAGCGGGACACGACCATTCAGATCAGCCCGCCACACCGATTCCCGGCAATCAGATCACGGTGATCGGGGATTCGGTGACGCTGGCGGCTGCGCCTGCTTTAACTGAGGAGCGTCCGGGTATTGCGATCAATGCCGAAGTGTCGCGTTCGATCTATCAGGTTTCATCCGTCCTCACGCAGGTTGATGCTGAATATGGTGCCCGCCCCTACGTCGTTGTCGCTCTGGCCACTAACGGTGATGTTCCACCCGAGCAGCTCGATGAGGTGCTCAAGCAGCTCGGGCCGGATCGTCGCCTCGTGCTGGTCACCGGGTTTGGCCCGGACGATGATACGTGGATTCGTCTCGCCGCTGACACGATCCGTTCATGGGCGGCAGCGCATAAGGACCGGGTTCGCGTGGCCGACTGGGCCGCCGCGATTGCAGAGCACACCGACCTTCTGGCCTCCGACAACGTTCACCCCGACGAAGAGGGCGCAAAGGTGTGGACGCGGACTGTGCTGGACGCCCTCGACACTGTGCCGAGGTAAGGGCAGGAAGCGCCTGCTACAGGGCGCTCACCAGCAAGAACACCAGCGGGAATGTCACGGGAAAGACGGTCAGCGTCATAACGATCGTGGAGGTTGCTCCCTGAGGGTCACCATCCAGGCCGAGCGCAAGGTTGAGCACCGCTGACGCCGAGGGAATGCTCGCCAGGACGATCGCCGTCAGCGCCCACACCGAATGAATATCAATGCCACACGCTGCGATCACGCCCGCCACCAGCAGCGGCAGCACCACCGTCTTCGTCAGGGCCGCAGCAAGGACCACTGACAATGGGACAAAACGCTGACGCAGGGCCCGCAGGGCCTCAGGGACAGCCAGACCAATCGCGAACAAGGCACAGGGCACCGTGGCTCCGGCAATCAGTGACGTCGTGTGCGTGATCGCCTCCGGGAGGCGGATATGCAGGGCATTGACGCCAAGTGCCAAGGCAAAGGCAATTGTGGGAGGCATGGTGACGGCCTGGATGAGGACTTGGAGCGCTCGCGGCCAGTGGCGGGGGCGGGCAATATGCGTGGCGTGATCACGGTCGACGTGTTCCTCGTGCGCGGACTGTCCCAGCAGGAGCTGACGCATGATGGGATAGCCCGACAGGAAAACAACGTTGTGGAGCAGTTGAATGACGCCGCCCGCAAGGCCGGCCTGTGGTCCGATCAGGGCCAGTGCGATAGGCACACCCATGTATCCGACGTTGCCGAAGGTCGCGCCCAAAACAATGGGGGACGGGTTGAACGCTCCGCTTGTGCGGGCACGGTCACGGGCGGAGAGATCAGCGTCCGTTTCCTGTCCTTCACGACGTTCCTGACACAGCCGACGCCGCTTAGAGACTGCTCGGAGAGCGAAGCCGAGCAGGAAGTAGAGGAGCACTGCGATGACGGGGCCTGAGAGTGCTTCCACGACCGGGGTAGCTGACGTGTCCAGTGGCGCATTGAGCACGACGGTGAACATGTAGCACGGCAGGGTGACATAGAAGACGAAGTCGTTGATCGGGTTCAGGGCACCGACAAAGTGACGGTTGCGTGCGAAAAGTGTTCCCAGCACTCCCACCGTGATCATGGGTGTGATCGTTGTCAGTACTGTCCCTAGCACCGTTTCCTCATCGTGACATCCAGCGTGCTGCCGGCATTTTCACGGACCCATGCGGCCCGTGCTCTTTAACAATAGGAGTCAGTTCGAGGATGCGCACAATTGGTCCACCGCACCACCCTCGTCAGTGCAAACTGGCGTCTGCAGGGCCGAGCGTCCATGACGAGAAGGCGATGGACAGTCCGCCCCTGGACGGCGAGCACACGAAGGGGCCTGCCTCCACCACCGAGCCATCATCAGGCAGACACGGCAGGACTCGCACCAACCTGAGGTCCTCGCCCACCACGCCGGCACGCAGGATGATCGAATCGTCGTGGCGGCTCACGCGGATCACCACATCTTTGTTGAGCCATTCGTGGACCGGCGACACTGACCAGTCGGACACGCCGCGCGTGACGACCGCGCCCAGCTGCAGCACTCCGTCGGAAAATTCAAGGCCCGCTTTGACCCAGTTCTTCGCGCCGGCGCGCACGAAAATGCCAGCCTGGTCGAATTGCTCGGAGAAGGCCGCGTTGAGCGTCACCTCCATTGCTGCACCGTGGGGAAGTTCCCTGACCAGGGCGTTCACAGTGTTCACGCTGAAGCCGTAGTAGGTACGCTCCCACGCATCGGATTTCTCGGTAGCGGTCACCACCAGCGTTCCCGCGTCGTCGATATGGTGTTCGGCAGGGTCATGTAGCCAGCGGCCCTCGCTCCAGGCAACGGTTGTGTGAGTGGTCATCTCGCGCTCCTTACGCTCCAGGCAGACTCATCCGGTCATAGAGATACGCGGGGCAGGGCGTCCCGGTCATCAGCACCGACGAGGGCGACGCTGTCCGCTGCTGCTTCTACTGTTTCATACCGGGGCCTCCTGAGGTGAGCGACTGGAGCACTGCGTGGCGGGAGCGTTCGTCCGGCTCGGCTGCAAATGCACATGCCGCCACGTAGGATTGACAGCACTGGATACATGGGAGGCTTCTGATGACTTGCGATTGCCGCGATCACGACTGTTCAACCAGCACGGATGTTGGCGGGAGCTCTGCGTTTGACCGCATTGAGCAGGCGCTGAGTGATCCGCGCAAACTCGGTTATGTCGCGTTGATGTCGGGTGGCACGCTCGCGTGGTATGCCATGCCGGACTTCGTGCGCTCACGACCTGTTCGCGGCGTGTTGAAGGCCGGGCTCCTGGACGGAATTACAGCCGCATTGGCGTCAATGTTCAGCTGTGAGGATCACCGCGCGTTCGTCGGCAATTGTGACGAGGGGGGCGCGTGCGCCTGCTGCAACGAAGATGCTTCATGCGAGGGCAAGAGCTGCAATTGCGGTGAAAACGATGGATGTGGCTGCGGTAAAGGTCAGGACGGCTGCGCGTGTGGCAAAAGAAAGGGCAAATGTGGCTGCGGATCGGATGAAGGTGCCGCAGCCGCTGGTGAGCGTACCGTTCCGCTGATCGACAAGGATCAGGCTGGCCCACTCGACCCGAATCGGACGTTGGAGCCTGAACCACACAAGGAGTGCGACTGCCAGAGCGACGGATCGTGCGGCTGTACGGGCAATCGACACCACGACGGACAGCATTGCGATCACGACCAGTGCGGCTGCAGCACAGAACATCATCGCCACGGCGATCACCGCAGTGGCCACCACCAGGCATTGGACACCCTTCAAGAAACTCTGCAGGAAAATCCTGCACTTATTGGAGCCGCGGTCGGCATTACTGCTGTGACGACGGCTGCAACAGTGTGGATCGAGAAAACTATCTTTCGGCGCGGCGAGAATCGCAGAGCTGCGGGCAAGAGATGTGCGCACACGGATCTGGCCGCGCTGATGGCAGCCCTCGTTGCTGGAATGGAAACGGCGCACGTGTCCGGTTTGCTGAGCTCAAGACAGGACGCCCACTGCCCACATGATTGCGAGGATTGCGGGCGCTGACCACGACGACGACAGTGACAGGCAATGCGAATGCGGGTGCGAGGTGCACTAGACACGGCCACATCACATCTGGCGGGCGTGTCTTTTCGACGCTCAGACCAGTAGGCTGGGCTAGTGGCGTGCATGTGCGACATCACCAGGATTGAGGAGGAACAACTGTGGATCCCATTCATGCATCAGAGAATGAGACGATCGAAGCCATTAACTGGAACAAGATCATCGATGAAAAAGACGAAGAGGTATGGGATCGTCTGACTCGTAACTTCTGGCTGCCTGAGAAAATCCCGTTGTCCAACGACATTCAGTCGTGGAAGACGCTCAACGAGGATGAACAGACCATGACGAACCGCGTGTTCACAGGCCTGACCCTGCTGGACACGCTGCAGGGCACCGTCGGTGCCGTCTCCCTGATTCCTGATGCGCGCACCCCCCACGAAGAAGCGGTCTACACAAACATCGCGTTCATGGAGTCAGTTCACGCCAAGTCATACTCGTCGATTTTCTCCACACTGCTGTCCACACAGGAGATCAATGAGTCGTTCCGCTGGTCGCGTGAGAACGAACCGCTGCAGCGCAAGGCACACATCGTGAAGTCGTACTACGACGGTGACGACCCAGAAAAACGCAAAGTGGCGTCCACGATGCTGGAATCCTTCCTGTTCTACTCCGGCTTTTACGCCCCGATGTACTGGTCGGCGCACGCCAAGCTCACCAACACCGCCGACCTGATTCGCCTGATCATTCGTGACGAAGCCGTGCACGGCTACTACATCGGCTACAAGTATCAGCTGGCTGTCAACGAGGCCGATGAGAAGCGCCGTCAGGAACTGAAGGATTACACGTTCTCACTGCTGTTCGAGTTGTATGAAAACGAAGAGCTGTACACCGAGTCGCTGTATGACCCGTTGGGGTTGACCGAGGACGTCAAGAAGTTCCTGCGTTACAACGCGAACAAGGCTCTGATGAACCTGGGGTATGAGGCACTGTTCCCGCATGATGAAACCGATGTGAACCCGGCGATCCTGGCAGCACTGTCACCGAATGCCGACGAAAACCACGACTTCTTCTCCGGTTCCGGCTCTTCCTACGTCATCGGTGAGATCGTCGACACCGAGGACGAAGACTGGGATTTCTGACAACCCCTGACAGACCCAGACGCTGCCTGGCGGTAAACAAGACGGCGCACGCACTGTAAGTGCGCGCGCGGCGCGCACGTGGAATGATACAAGTGGATTCAGGCCGCCCGACTGGTCGGCTCGGGCGCAGCGGGCGCCCATGGCAGTCGCATTGCCAGCCTGCCGAATCGTTGCGTCAATAGATGGGAGACAACATGCTCGCAGTGACGACACCGTCCATCGAAGGTCAGCCGATCACGCGTTACATCGGCCTTGTATCAGGTGAAACTGTTTCATCTTTCCCCGCGAGCGGAATGCTGAAAGCGCTCAACGGCGGACGCAAAAGAGGCGAGGAAAACCTGCAGACCGCTTTTGAAAATGCTGTCAACCAAATGTGCGAGCGTGCCGAACTCCTCGGAGCTGACGCCGTGATCAGTGTTGAGATGCACTACACCTGCATGCAAGGCACTCTGATCTGCACAGCAACCGGCACAGCCGTCACCCTCTGATTTCAGACTGCCTCCTGTCATCCTGCCGTTCCTGTCAGTGGATACACAATTGTCATCACACCGTTCTCACACGCGATCCACGGCAGGCACCGCACGCCCGACCGGCGCGCTCACACCGGTTGAACTTGCTTCATGCGGAGTGCTTGCCGGACTGGCAATCGTGGCATGTGTCGGCGCTACCATCCTGCCGTTCTTCAACAACTTCCTGCAGCTCATCGCTACAATCCCGATCGCCATGATTGCGGTCAGGCTCCGCCCTCGTGCATCACTGACCACCGTGCTGACCACCTGCCTGATCGGAGCCATCCTCGGCGGAGTCAACACCGCACTGACCGCAATCCAGGCGACACTGGCAGGGTGGATCGTCGGAGCACTCCACCGCAAACACATCCGCACCCGATTCGCATTCCTGATCGGCATTATTGTCGGAGTCATCCTCGGAGCACTCACTGACCTGACGCTATGGCTGCTCACCGACCTGCGGGAACTCACGCTTGAATCTGTGCGAGTCTCGGTCAAAGGCTACGCGCGGCTGTTATCCGGATGGAGCCTCACCCGCCCGATGTCCGACCTGTTCCTGACCTTCACCGACTGGATGGTGGCCTACTGGTGGGCATGGCTGCCGGTATCCGTACTTTTCGCATTCGCACTCACATTGACCGTTGCGCACTGGCTGATGGGTCACGTCCTCGCCCGTATTCCGCAGGGCAATGCATTAGATCCACTGCGCGTCGACGAGGATGCCGCCCCGATCCAGCCGTTGCCCACCACGCTCACCGACGTCCACATGCACTATCCGGGCGCCACGCGCGACGCGCTTGACGGCGTGAGCCTCACCATCGACCGCGGCCAGTTCGTCGTCATCGCCGGGCCGAACGGATCTGGAAAGTCGACCCTAGCATCCATTCTTGCCGGTGCGCGCCACAGCGCCGGTTCCGTGAAGCGGCCCGGCCGGATCGGACTGGGTCGACATAGCGGGGTCGCACTGCTGGCTCAACGCACCGAATTGTCATCGCTGGGCGAAACGGTCGAAGAAGACATCCTGTGGGGTATGAGTTCCGACGAGCGCGCCGCGCTCCCCCTCGACATTCTTCTGAATCAGGTCGGTCTGCCTGGCCTGTCCGCGATGCCGGTACGTCACCTGTCGGGCGGCCAACTGCAACGACTCGCACTGGCCGGAGCCTTGGCACGCCAGCCTGCCCTGCTGATCTCGGACGAGTCAACCGCCATGATCGACCAGCAGGGGCGCACCGAACTGATCGCCATCCTCGCTGACCTGCCCCGCACCGGCACAACCGTCGTTCACATCACCCACGACCTCACTGAAGCGGCACGGGCCGACCGGCTGATCACACTCGACAACGGTCACGTCACTTTCGATGGTGCTCCCACCGACCCGACCAGTCCGCTCACCGACAGCACGACCACCGGCGCATCTGGCTCCCTGACCTGCCACCTCACCAGCGGCGCTGCCGATGTCGTGGCCGTCCCCACCGACGATGCTACTGATTCCACAGCCTCTCCCACCCGCCCGCCAGCCAGCAGCGTGCACGACTCCCCCATTGACGAGGGTGACCCATCCGCGGTTCGCACCGCACCAGTCACGCCTCTGATCTCCACCGACGATGAGGCTGACGACATCGTGTCCCACCTCAAACGGTGGGGGGATCACTTCGCCCCGGCGCTGACACTGCACGACGTGTCGCACGCCTACGACGTGAGGACCCCGTGGCACAAGCAGGTCCTCTTTGACATTAATCTGGACGTTGCGCCAGGTGAGAGTGTCCTGATCGCAGGTGAGAACGGGTCGGGCAAATCGACACTGGCACGCATCATGACAGGACTGATGCCTCCCACCTGGGGAGATTGCCTCCTGGGCGACAAGCCCTCCAGCCAGCAAGTCGGATCCATCGGCATGTCGATGCAATTCGCCCGACTTCAGCTCCAACGCCCGTCCGTGCGTCTGGACATTGCCGCGGCCGCCAACATCGACCCTGACGACACAGAGCGGGTCGACGACGTGGTCAGCCGCGCGATGGCGGAAGTGGGACTGGACTGTGAGTTGCAAAGGCGCGGTATTGATGAACTCTCCGGCGGGCAGATGCGACGCGTCGCGTTGGCTGGATTATTCGCAGCGGACCTGAATTTCATTGTGCTTGACGAGCCTCTGGCGGGCCTGGATGCAACATCGCGTGAACTGGTCATCAGCGCGCTGAAACGCCGGCAGGATCGCGGCATGGGAATTATTGTGATTTCGCACGATTTTGAAGGTTTGGATCAGGTGTGCTCCCGGCACCTTTCCCTCGTCGAAGGGAAACTGTCATGAGTACATTCGCACGCAATACGCCATCCAACACAGGTGTTCGCGGATCTGCCGCTACGCACAGGCGCCCTCGCCCATCACCTACGTTGGCACTGCCCCGCCCGCTGCCGTGGGAATCTCCCCTGACGCGCATGTGGGTCGGCACGAAGATCATCTGCCTGGCAATTCTGACGACACTGCTGGTCCTGCTTCCCAAGTGGCCAACTGTCGCGGCGGTCGGCGTGTGTCTCCTGGTTGCGGCTGTTGTCGGACGCATGCCCATTTCGGCACGGCCGCGCCTGCCGTCCTGGATCTGGGCCGGCTTCATTGGCGGCATGATCGGGGCCGCGATCGGCGGCGGTGCATTGATTTTCGTCCGCGCCTTCCTCGTCATGGTCGAAGTGATCCTCGGATCACTGCTGCTCGTGTGGACCACACCCATTGAACGAATCGCCCCGGCACTTCGAACACTGCTCCACCCCCTCACGTGGTTTCGAGCTCCCGTCGACGAGTGGGTAATGGCGGCAAGTTTTGCGCTTCGAGGTCTGTCGACCGTGCGCGACCAGATGCAGGCAGTGTTCGACGCCGTGCGCCTGCGCTGGACAGATGATGGGCCGATGATGACATTTCGCGGTCAGCTCAAATTGATCGTGGATATGACAACCGCAACGTTATCCGCGTCCTCGAGACGTGCCGATGACACCGGCAGGGCAATGACAATGCGCGGTGGAATCCCGCCAGTTGAGCGCGATCGAGTTCGTTTTCGCTGGCCAGACATCATCGGGCTGGTCCTGGTTCTTGCCGCAACCGTCATCTCCGTCATCTTCCGCTCCGGTGTCCCGTGGCAGTGAATGTGACTGGTCTCAACACCTCTTGTGGTGGATTCGGTTTGACGAAGACACCCTCGGCCTCGTAATCTTCTATAGCAACGCGCGAGTGGCGGAATAGGCAGACGCGCACGGTTCAGGTCCGTGTTCCAGTTGATGGAGTGGGGGTTCAACTCCCCCCTCGCGCACCATGTGATGTGTCGGGACATCGTTGACATTGTGTTGGCGGTGTCCCGATCTTTCTGTATATCGCCGCGTTTCAGTACACTGCCGGCGTTTCCACATCTTGCTGGCCTTTCTGCATTTCACCGTCTTTTTGGGGTTAATGCCCGAAATGTGTGTATGGGGTGGGCGTGTCGCGGGGTGTTTAGTGTCCGGCCCAGCCTTTTTGGGTGTGTCATGACCGCAGATCCTTCGGGCGGGGATGCCACTGCTGTCCTGCCGCGCGCACCAACACGTGCACATACCCCTAGATTTAAACCCTCCACGTGCACATACCCCTAGATTTAAGCCCGCCTCGTGCACATACCCCTAGATTTAAGCCCGCCTCGTGCACATACCCCTAAAAAGTCTTGTAAAAATGCACAATCCCCTAGATTTAACGCGTGAGGCTCGAGGTCGCCGGAAGCTACTGACGGCTGACCTGCGGAAATAGGTTTTGTCCTTTTGGGGTGCCGACTTTAGCTAGGGGTATGTGCAATTTTCGCGTTAAATCTAGGGGAATGTGCATCAAGACCGTGAAGATTTAGGGGAATGTGCAACGCAGGCACGAAGATCTAGGGTGTTGTGTTGCATCGGCGGCTGATTTGTCGCATGAGCGCACGAGAAAAGGGGTCGCGGAGACGCAGGGAGAAGAGCAAAGCGCGACACGCCGCGCATACTCACGTACTGCGGCAGAGCCATGCTCGCGGGGAGATATCGATTCAGAGATCAGCGTTGACAGTGCGACGAGGTTCGAGGGACGTTCGTGTTGGACGCCGATGCGTCGACATATGCGAGCAACGTTTTTCTGTGTCATGTCACCAAAAGGGATAGGCTCATAAAGAGGGCGCCGAAGCTTAATGGGCGCCCGTTTCGTTGTTGATCCGCACCTAGAGTCTCACCCACTTGATCGAGGACAGTCCATGACGAATCCACCCACCACCCCAGGTTCGAACGGTAACGACAGGTACTCGACGGGCACACATCGGGAACTTTCACCTTCGCCCGTCATAATGCCTCTGTTGGCGATACGCTTAAAGTGAATTGAGACCTCAATCAAAGAGCCACTTTGGGTTCCACGCCCACGCATCTGATCTACCGCACTTGCACGAATGTCGTAGAACGAAGGATGAATCATGACGAATTCACGCCCACCGACAGGTAACGACGCCAACTCGCACCAGCGATACGGCAGTAGTCCCTACGGTTTCGACAACGCACGCCAATTCGAGTCCAAGCCAGATCAGACGGCACAGTGGAATGGACAAGGCGCGAATAGCTTGAGCCAGGACGGCGATGGCCGGTTCAGCCCCGAAGGTCCCACGTCACAAGGCTCGAACTCCGACGGAGATTACGGCCGTTGGAGCCGCGACCAGCAAACAGCGCAGATGCCACCTGCACATGAGCAATGGGCAGGCAACTCGGCAAGACAGCCGGGACAGCCGGGACAGCCGGGACAGCCGGGACAGCCGGGCCAACCGGGGCAAAACGGGCCAGGCTACAACGACCAGTGGTCACACAATCAGCAGTGGTCATCGTCCAATTCTCAATGGTCATCCACCCCGTCATGGCAAAACGGCCCACAGGGGCCCTATACCCCACAGGGAGCATACGGTTCGCAAGGCCCCACGAATCCGCAAGGATCGTACGGACCACAGGGACCATATGGCTCGCAGGGGCCCAACAGTCCGCAGGGCCCCAACAGTCCGCAAGGGCCCTACGGGCCGCAGGGGCCTCAAGGCCCTGGTGGCTCATGGTCACAACCAAACCAATCCGGTGGAACGAAGAATATCAACATCGTCGCGTTTGTTGCGCTTGGCCTTGCAGTCCTCGGCCTGATCCTCTCTGTCATTCCAGTGACGCAGATCGTAGGGTGGGTCATCCTCGGCGTCGCGTTTATTTGCTCCCTCGTCGCGCTCTTCCTAAAGAACCAGCCGCGCGTCGGCGCACTGATCGCGCTGGCAGTGACGGTTCTTTCGGCACTCATTGCTCTGGTCGTCGCCTTTGTCATGGCCAATCTGTCTGACGTTGATGAGACTGTCGACGAACAGGAACAACCCTCGGCGACAGAAACTCAGGATCAAGATCCGCAAAGTAGCCCCATTGCCCCAGCACCTACCGTGCCTCTTCCGACCACGCCCCAGCAATCAGGAGACCCAGGTCAGGCAGGACAGCAGCCTGGACAGATGCCCACCCCCGGAACGGCAAGTTCGCCCCAAACCTCGAGAGACAATCCCGCAGCACTGGGAGAAACCATCACCGTTGGCCAGTGGGACGTGGCGATCAATTCATTCAATCCCGACGCCACCGACCAAATTGTGAACGGCAATATGTTCAACACTCCTCCGGATGACGGCACGGTTTACTCCCTGCTCAATGTCACTTTCACCAACAAGGGCACTGAAAAGACCCTGCCCTTCCTGGCATTCGCCTTCATCGACGAGGCAGGCCAGACGTACTACGACTATGACAACCTCGTGGGTCTGGAGGACTCGTACTACCTTCTGGACCTTGAACCGGGACAGCAAGGCACTGGTAGCGTCGCTATCCAGATCCCAGCGGGTGCGAGCGGTGTTCTTCAGGTGACAGATGTCCTGGGAACGAGCATCGCGTACGTCTCAACGCACTAGGCAATGCCTGCAGCGCCAGCGGGATGCTGCGAGGCTGGCCAATTGCCGCCTGCTGAGTAAGCATGACCGCCGGCCACCTACTCGCCAGTAACGCTGCCTCCGCGGCAGCGCCAGCCCCCTAATAATACGACTGCCCAGCCTTCACGCCACCGAGCAGCGTTGGCACTGTGACCAGCGTGAAGCCCTGGCGCTGCAACTGATCAATGATGCCCGGGATAGCTTCAATGGTCGAAGGGTGAACGTCGTGCATCAGGACGATCGACCCGGCGCGCACAGTCGCCATAATCCGATCGGTCGTGCTCTTGACGTCGCGGTTCTTCCAGTCCTCAGAATCCACATCCCAGAAGATCGCTGCCTGACCCGCCTCACTGAGCACGCCGGTTACCTTGTCATTGGTCGCTCCATACGGAGGACGCATCAGCGCCGGCAACAGCCCACTGGCCTGCTGAATCGCATCCCGCGAGCGCGCTACCTCATCACGGATCCCCTCGACCGGCAACGTGTCGAGCTGTGGGTGCGACCAGGAATGCGACCCCACCACATGCCCTTCGTTCACAGCGCGAGCGGTGATATCCGGGCGCGCCGCCACACTGGGTCCCAACTGGAAGAACGTGGCGTGCACGCCTTTCGATGCAAGCACATCGAGCAGTTTTGGCGTCAGGTTCGCATCGGGACCATCGTCGAACGTCAACGCCACACACTGCGCCGCACTGCAATCCACATTCTCGGTCGGAACCATACCCATCACACCTGATCCATCTGCGGGCAGCGGCTCGAGGGGAACGAATGGCGGTTCGGGCTGGGGAAGCCCAGCAAATTCCGCGCCTCCTGTCACCGCCGCAGTTACAGCGCGACCCAGGTCGCTCGACACCTCGGCAGCCTGATCGGGGGACACTTCCAGCACCGCGCGATCAGCGTTCACTCCACTATCAGCGTTCAGGATCAGCGCAAATGAGCCGTCCTGGCCGATTCGCACATCATCTGGCCCATGCCACGCCTCGTTCGTACGCAAGCCGAGCCTGGCCAACGCGTCCTGATAGGTTCCCGGGTCTCGATCTGCCTCACGCAACGCACGCTTGGCGGCAGGGAACAGCTGCACCCGCTCATCCTCATTGACGAGGGCGGCCGCAGGCGCCACCGTTTGGTCCTGGGTATCAACGATCCATGATGACGAGCGCGTGACCTCGCCGTCGTCGGTGCCGGTGATGGCTTCGAGGACGAACCCGATCCACTGCCCCGCAGCGAAGGACACGTCGTAGCGCACTTCCTGAGAATCCGGCCAGGATGCCATCTCGAGGGCCCGCTGCTCCATGAACGCGTTGACGTCGTCGAATCCCTGGATACCCGGCCAAGTCACAGGGATGTCTGCCGTGGACGAACGGTCAATGACATGACCGATCTGCGGGTCATCAGCGGGAAGCGCCTCAGGCATGTCAGCGACGTGGGACCGTATCCCGGCAGGTGAGGTGGGCGGGCCAGGCTGGGGTGCGCTTGACGCAGCAGACTGGCCTGATTCCTGTGTGCCCGACGGCGCAGTGTCCCCAGAACCAGGATTGCACGCCGTGAGCCCCGTGAGCACAGCGACGCACGCCAGGGCGGTGCACCACCGGTGCCGGCCGAGGCGGTTGGAACTGCCGTTGTATTCACGTAGTGCCATCATGGCGCCGATGATAGCGAGCCAATCGGCCAGAATCCACCCTTTTATGTTCCACTAGACACAACCATGCCGGTATTGTCGTTACTATGAGTACCGACTCTGTGCCGCAGACAGCTGAAGTCCTGTCGGTCCTGTCCTCTTCGGAATGTTCGCTTAGGAGTGTTCCGCCGACACGGTTACACTGGCCTTTGCACTGCATCAGTAGTGCATGCGTGATCGGCGTGTTACGCGTGACGCAAGGGAAGGGGACGCCATGAGCATCTTTGATCGTTTCGAAAACGCGGTCGAAAAAGGTGTGAACTCGGTTTTTTCTCGTGTCTTTCGTTCCGGCCTCAAGCCAGTTGACGTGAATTCTGCAATCCGGCGTGCCATGGAGGATAACCTCCAGGAAGTTTCCTCCGACCGCACCATCGCGCCCAATAAGTTCGTCGTGCGTACCTCCGTGACGGATCTGGAATCCATCGGTGACGACATGCCCGTCCTCGTCGATGAATTTGAACGCGACGCGACAGAGTACGCCACTCAGCACGGCTATGCATTGCTTGGCCCCATCGCAGTCAGTTTCGAGGAAGACGAATCTGAACTGACCGGGCAACTCATCGTTGAAGCTGCCAATGAGCGCGGCGCAGTGGCTCCAGCAACAGTGCTCGAGGCTTCCCCTGAACATCCGATCATCGATGTGGATGGAGACCGCTGGCTGCTGACCGAACCAGTCACCGTGATCGGGCGCGGCTCAGACTGCGACATTGTCATCACCGATTCAGGCGTGTCACGCCATCACCTCGAACTGCGCATCACTCCCACCGGGGTCATCGCAACAGACCTGGGTTCCACGAACGGGACTTTTGTGGAGGGACACCGCATCGATGCCGCTACGCTGGTGGATGGCAACCAACTGACGGTGGGCAGAACCCGGATCCTGTTTTGGACCCATCCTGAACCAGCTGACGAGGAACGGTGATGACAAGCGATCTGGCATTTACTGTTTTTCGCGTCGGATACCTGGCTCTGCTGTGGCTGATGGTGCTCGCCGCAGTGTCCACGCTGCGTCGAGACATTTTCGGAACCGTTGTCACCCCTCGTGGCAAGGGCCGGCGTACCGCTGACAAGAGACGCAAGAAGTCGCAGAAAGCTCGCAAGGATCGCGCATCAGATGAACTGATTCCCAGATCACTGCTCATTACAGGCGGCCCGCTGGTCGGGATGACTCTGACACTTGGCTCCGCCCAGATCACCATCGGACGCTCCCCGAACTGCATCATGGTGCTGGAGGACGAGTACGTCTCGGGGCAGCACGCTATGCTCTCCCCACAAGACGGCGAATGGGTCATCGAGGACCTCGGCTCCCGCAACGGCACGTTCGTGGACGACGAGCGCATCACACAGCCGACCGTCGTCCATCCCGGCACGACGATTCGCATCGGACAAACCACGCTTGAATTGGTCAGGTGAGCGTCGTGAGTCCTGAAGCAATCGAATTTCACTATGCAGCCCGGTCTGATATCGGACTGGTCCGCAAGAACAATCAGGACTCTGCCTACGCGGGCCCCAATTTGCTTGTACTCGCTGACGGTATGGGCGGCCCGGCCGGCGGTGATATCGCCTCATCCGTCGCGATCGCCCACCTGGCGCACCTGGATTCGGAATCATATCCAGCTGATTCGATCGCCAAGCTCCTGCATGACAGCCTGGTGGATGCACACGATGAGCTCTGTGAACGCTCGGAAACTGACCCGGAGCTGAAGGGTCTGGGAACCACCTGCATTGCGATCATGCGTGCCGGCTCAAAACTGGCGATGGTCCATATTGGTGATTCTCGTGCCTACGTGATGCGTGGCCAGACCCTCACGCAGGTCACCATTGACCATTCTTTTGTCCAGTACCTTGTTGACAGTGGCCAGATCACGCCTGACGAGGCTGAACAGCATCCTCAGCGCAACGTGGTGCTGAAGATTCTAGGGGATTCGCAGGCCAGCGTGGTTCCTGACGAAACCATGCGTCAGGCTGTTGTGGGAGATCGCTGGCTGCTGTGTTCAGACGGTCTGTCCGGAGTGGTATCGGGAGACACGATCGGTTCGGTGCTGACCGAGTATGAAGATCCGGGCGAGTGCGCCGAAAAGCTCATTGACCTGGCGTTGCGTGCCGGTGGGCCTGACAATGTGACGTGCGTGATCGCGGATATTGTTCCGGCAGGCACAACGAACCAGACTGCTCCTGAAATTGTGGGTGCTGCCGCGATCGACCGTCAGGCACCCACCCGCGGAGGTGGCGGTGCTGCTGCGCGCGCAGCGGCCCTGGCCCGATCAACCTCGACTCATTCACTTTCAGATCCTGACGAGGATGCCGCTGAACCTGAGCGGCCTCGCATGCGGTGGTGGACCATTGCCGTGGGTGTGCTGGCCGTAGCAGCTGTGGTCCTGGCAGGCTTTTTGGGATACCGCTGGTCACAGCAGCAGTACTATGCGATTGGCGAGGACGGGGCGGTCGCCATCTACCAGGGAATTCCTCAGACGCTGGGGCCGTGGGCCTTTTCGCACCGCGTGGAGGTCACCTCTATTTCGCTGGCTTCCCTCGATAACGTGGATCGTGAACGACTGCAGGAACCTGTCACCCGTTCCTCACGCGAGGAAATCGACGCATATATTGCGCAGCTGGCACCCGTGAGTGCCCAGGGACCAGACAGTACGGATGCCCAATCGGGTGGTGACCGGCCACAGTCATCACGTTCCTCACAGTCGGGCACCCAGCCGCAGCCACAGTCGCTCCGCCACAGTGATTCCTCCGACGTGGAGGCACTGTAATGGCAACAGTGATGGTGGCACCGACACGTCCTCGACGCCTGGTGGAAATTGCGCTCATGGTGGTGGCACTGGCCATCGGAATCGGCGGCTACGTGCTGACGACGATCAACCGCACCGGCGTTATCCCCTCGAACCTGGGGATGCATATCGTGATCCTGCTGGTGGTTGCCATAGCCGCTGAAATCGGGATGCACGTGCTGGCACCCTACGCCGATCCTGTCATCTTGCCGATCTCGGTGGCATTGACCGGGCTGGGACTGGCGATGATTTACCGCCTGGATCTGACCTATGACATGCTCGGGCGTTACGACACTGAATCTGGTGGCCACCTCATGCCGACCAGCACGAAGCAGCTCATCATGGTGGGTGTCGCGCTGGTTGCCGCAGCACTCACCTTGATCGTGGTGCGTAATCACCGCCTCCTGCGCCGCTTTACGTACACGTTCGGAGTGATCTCCCTGGTCTTGTTGCTCCTGCCCATGCTCCCTGTCATCGGCAGTGAACAAATGGGCGCGCGCGTGTGGATCCGCATGGGGCCGCTCAGCTTGCAGCCAGGCGAACTCGTCAAAGTCACCCTGGCCATCTTCTTTGCCGGCTACCTGGTCAACAAGCGGGACTCACTGGCCATCGGCGGTCCGAAGATCCTGGG
The DNA here is from genome assembly GCF_001457875.1 of Actinomyces ihuae. Lineage (NCBI taxonomy): Bacteria > Bacillati > Actinomycetota > Actinomycetes > Actinomycetales > Actinomycetaceae > Actinomyces > Actinomyces ihuae. The sequence continues at coordinate 1,151,561 of NZ_CZPX01000005.1, read as the reverse complement.
AATGCGCCTGCCGCGCGCACGTGACCTCGGTCCGATCCTGGTGGTGTGGCTCATCGGCATCGCGATTCTGGTACTCCAGCGCGACTTGGGCACATCCCTCATGTTCTTCGGCATGTTCGTGGCGATCCTGTACGTGGCGACCAACCGTCCCTCGTGGCTGGTGATCGGCGTTGTCATGTTCACTCCCGCCGTTATTTTGGCAGTACGCGCGTTCCCACACGTTCAGAACCGTTTCAACGTATGGCTCAATGCCCTGGACAATGACGTGTACAACGCGCAAGTGGGGTCCTATCAGGTCGTCCAGGGCCTCTTCGGTCAGGCTTCCGGCGGACTGATGGGCACCGGCTGGGGGCGTGGCTACCCGCACCTCGTGGTCCACGCCGAGTCCGACTTCATCTTGTCGTCACTGGCTGAAGAGCTCGGATTGACCGGGCTGCTGGCCATTTTGCTGCTGTACCTGATTTTGATTGAGCGCGGTTTGCGCGCAGCCATCGGTGTGCGCGACGGATTCGGCAAGCTACTGGCTGCTGGTTTGAGCTTCTCACTGGGACTTCAGGTGTTCGTCGTCCTGGGAGGTATTACGCGAGTCATCCCTCTGACCGGTCTGACTGCCCCTTTCCTTGCTGCCGGCGGATCATCGATGGTGGCGTCGTGGGTGATGATCGCGTTGCTGGTGCGTATTTCCGATGCTGCGAGGCGCCCCACCCGCCCGATCCCCTCCTCAGCGATCAGTGGACACGCTTCCCACGCCGGTAACAATGCGCTGGCTCAGTCACGCTCCGCACGTGCCGATCACCGCACAACCGCCACTGCATCTGAGGGTGGTGAGGCACAGTGAACACGCAGATCCGCAGATTGTTCCTGTTGATGCTTGTCATGTTTGCCGCCCTGGCATGCGCGGCAACGTCTATCCAGTTCTTCCAGGCTCCATCCCTGAACGCAGATGGGCGTAATACTCGCACCATCTTGCACGCCGCAGAAATCGATCGTGGCCCCATTATCGTCGGTGGTGACGCCGTTGCTTCTTCCTCAAAGGAGGAGAGCTCTGCACGCTTCCAACGCTACTACTCGCAAGGCCCGCTCTACGCACATGTCACTGGCTACTTTTCTTCCGTGTTTTCTCAGGCCAGCGGCATTGAGCGCGCATCCGAAGACGTTCTGGATGGCCGGTCGGACGCCCTCCTGATGCATCGGATCCGCACCCTGTTCACAGGGTCGGAGCGTCAGGGCGGTGGCGTGGTTCTGACACTGAATGAACAGATGCAGCGGGTGGCAGCTGAAGCGCTCGGTGCCAGGAAAGGCGCGGTGGTCGCCCTCGACCCAAAAACTGGAGCGGTACTGGCCTTGTATTCATCACCCAGCTACGATCCCAATCCACTGGCCTCTTTCGATGCTCAGACTGTTCAAAACGCCTATGACGCCCTGGTTGCCGACCCTGCGCAGCCGCTGACGAACCGTGCGATCGCGGGAAATCGGTACGCACCAGGGTCAGCGTTCAAGATCCTGACGGCAGCAGCCCTGCTCGAAAACGGCATGACACCCGATACGCCCGTCGATTCGCCGGTGGAGACACCACTGCCCGAGTCCACTACGACGGTGTCGAATATCGAATCCACAACCTGCGGCAACGGAAAACCTGCCTTGCGTGAAGCATTTGCCCGCTCCTGCAACACCTCCTTTGTCATTGCCTCTCAGCAGCTGCCTGACACGGCACTGGCCGACATGGCCAAGCGTTTTCAATTCGGAACGGAACTGTCCATTCCGCTGACGGTGACACCCTCGCGTTACCCGGAAGATGCCAATGCGCCTGAACGGGCGCTCACATCGATCGGACAGTTTGACGTCCAGGTGACCCCGATGCAGATGGCGATGGTGGCCGCGGCGGTGGGTAACCACGGCGTCATGATGAAGCCGCAGCTCATACGTGAGATCGTGGACGCCGATCTGCAGTCCACTCAGCAGATGACACCGACCAGGCTTGCTGAACCGATCAGCGCTGGTGTGGCCTCGCAGCTGACCTCGATGATGGTGTCAACGGTGAATGAGACGTACGGCACGGGCGGCCTGATGGCGCTGAGCAACTGGCAAGTGGCGGCAAAGACCGGCACGGCGGAAACGGGTGACGGGTCCGGCAAGGCCAATGCGTGGGCCGTTGCGTTCGCCCCGGCTGACGACCCGCAGATCGCGATAGCCGTTTTGGTGGAAGGTGATGATGAACAGCCTGTACCTCATGGTGGTGACACGGCCGGTCCGATCGCACGTGCCGTTATGGAGGCTGGCCTGCAATGAGTGAAGCAACGCATAACCATTACATGCCCGGACACTTGCTGGGCGGGCGCTACATGCTGCTCACGCGGATCGCACAGGGCGGCATGGGTGAAGTGTGGAAGGCACGTGATAAGCAGACCGGGCACATCGTGGCGGCCAAAGTGTTGCGGCCGGAACTGTCCGGCCATCAGCTTCCGCTGTCCCGTCTGCGCATCGAGGCACGTAACGCGATGCGTATCGAGCATCCCAACATTGCGTCTGTTCTGGATTCGGGCGAGGCCGGCGGGTATGGCTGGATCATGATGGAGTTGGTCGAGGGCCGCCCCCTGACGGACTACCTGCGCGGCGGGCGCACCCTGGAGGTGCGGGACATCATTCCGATGATGATTCAGGTGGCGATGGCTCTGCACGCAGCGGCAGCGGCAGGAGTGGTGCATCGCGATATCAAACCGGCCAATATCCTGATCAGGCCTGACGGAGTCGTCAAACTCACCGACTTTGGGATCTCCCGCACTGCCGATCAGGCCGCTTTGACAGCGGCAGGCATGGTGATGGGAACCGCTCAGTACCTGCCTCCCGAGCAGGCAATGGGTGAAGTGGCGACAACTCTTGGGGATCTGTACGCCCTTGGTGTCATTGCCTACGAAGCTGCATCGGGTAAGCGCCCGTTCACGGGAAAGACCCAGGTCGATATTGCGTTTGCGCACGTCAATGATCCTGTGTCGCCGCTGCCATCCAGCGTGCCTGAACCGTTTGCTCGGATCGTGATGAAGCTGCTGGAGAAGAACCCGAAGTCTCGTCCCCAATCCGGTGCGGCTCTGGCTCGTGAACTGGTTCAGGCTGCTCACACGCTGCACCTGTCGACAGCTCCCCGCCCGCTTCCTGCCCTTGAGGTTACCGACGACACCACCGCTCAGCCGCCCGTCATCGCGCCGTCCCACCAGGACACGCCAGCCACGCCTGCCATGCCAGCGACTCCTGCCGGGGGTGGCCCTGCTCTCGCTGATGCAACAACGTCTGTCGCTCCCGTTCTAGATCTGACAATCGATACCACCATTGACGAGGATGCCCTCGACAAACCACTGGATCCCCGCGAGCGGCGTCGACGGGAACTGGTGGCTCGCCTCAAACAGCGCGCCGAGGAACGCCAGCGTCAGGAGCAGCGTCAACGCGAAGAAGTGGAAGCTCAGGCGACAGCGGAGCGCGAACGTGAGGCACATGAACGCCGCCTGCAGGCCGGTAGGCAACGTCAGGAGCGTCAGGAAGCGCTCAGGCGACAAAGCGCGCGTGCCACTGCGCAGGCACGCGACACCAAGCATGAGGCGTCCCGCAGTCACTCCGGGTCGACAGGGCACTCCCCTGCCGCCTCGACTAAGAATCGCGCATCCGGTGCGTCGACAGCTGCGCACACATCTGGCTCGTCGACCGATGGTCGCCCACGCGTCCGGTGGCACGCAGTGGACCGTGCGAATGCGCGCAACGGGTTCAACAAGCACGATGAGGCGAGCTCGCCGACACCCACGCGCTTCAACCGTTCGCAGGTGTCACCGCCACTGACACGGCGCGATGTCCTGGGACGGGCGTTGATCATCGCACTGATCTTTGTCACGATCGTCCTGATCGTCATTGCCACCCTTTACAATAGATTTGGATCATTGTCTCTACCCCTAGGGATGAGTCAATTCATCATCGAGGAGGCTCACACATGGCCGATTCCATGGCCCACCGTCTAGGCGGACGCTACGAAATCCGCTCGCTCATCGGGCGAGGCGGCATGGCGGAAGTCCGCCTGGGATTCGACACGCGTCTGAGTCGCATCGTCGCGATCAAGATGCTGCGAACAGACCTGGCACGCGATTCGATCTTCCAGACCCGTTTCCGCCGTGAAGCGCAGGCGGCAGCCTCTTTGAACCACCCCAATATCGTCGCCGTGTATGACACTGGCGAAGAGGTTGTCACCACGCCCGATGGTTCGGGAGTATCCGTTCCCTACATCGTGATGGAGTACGTCGAAGGACACACCGTTAAGGATCTGCTGGCTGACGGCACTCCGGTTCCGATCGACGAAGCGGTCGAGATCGTATCCGGCGTCTTGTCGGCACTGGAATATTCCCACTCGCAGTCGCTCGTCCACCGCGACATCAAGCCGGGCAACATCATGCTCACCACTGACGGCAAGGTCAAGGTGATGGATTTTGGTATCGCCCGCGCTCTGACAGATTCTCAGGCGACCATGACGCAGACCAATGCGGTTGTCGGCACGGCGCAGTACCTGTCCCCTGAGCAGGCCCGCGGTGAACAGGTCGACGCGCGTTCCGACTTGTACTCCACCGGCATCGTCCTCTTTGAACTGCTCACAGGCCGGCCGCCGTTCAAGGGAGATTCTGCCGTTGCCGTGGCCTATCAGCATGTCTCCTCGACGCCACCGCTGCCCTCGTCCATTACACCGGATATTCCTGAGTCGCTTGACCGAGTGGTGATGAAGTGCCTGGCGAAGGATCGTGAGGATCGGTACTCCTCAGCAGCATCGATGCGTTCTGACCTGATCCGGGCCGTACACGGTGCTGACGTGGATGCACCTGCCACCCAGGTGTGGGAGACGGCCGCACTGGCCAATGCGGGCAGCTCATCTGGTGCGACCGCCACGATGCCGTTGTCGCAGATGTCATCGCCTCCCCCACCACCGCCGAGCTATACGAACAGGAACCGTGCCCAGTACGCTGACACGTCTGTGGCGACCGAGGAGGAAGCAGAACCGCGCAAGAAGCGCACAGGTCTGATCGTCGCACTGGTGATTCTTCTGATTGGCGCGCTGGGAATCGGTGCGGTCGCCCTCATGCAGTCGAACAAGGATCCTGAAAAGGTCACCGTTCCTGATGCTCTGATCGGCATGACGCAGGAGGAAGCCAAACAGGCTGTCGAAGGTGCGGGGCTGGTCTTCGCCATTGGTGATCCCGTCGAATCGGAAGATGTGGAAGAAGGCCGCGTCGCTCAGTCTGATCCGCCGCCCTCCACCCAGGTCGAAGAAGGCTCGTCAGTTACTGTGTTCCTCTCCTCGGGACCAGCTTCCCAGCCCGTTCCTGATGTCACCGGCAATCCGGTGGATCAGGCGCGCACAATCCTGGAAAACGCCGGTTTCGAAGTAAAGGTCTCCGACCAGAAGAAGCCATCCGATGATATTGCTGAAGGCAGCGTCGTCGAAACCTCACCGAAGGCTAAGGAAATGGCCAAGAAGGGATCGACGGTTACGCTCATCGTGTCCTCGGGCAGCAACCAGGTTGCCGTTCCTGATGTCAACGGAATGAGCCAGGAGCAGGCGCGCTCCGCGATCGAAGCAGCCGGACTGCGGGTCGGATCCGTCACGAGCGTCGATTCCGCCGAGCAGGCGAAGGATCGTGTCGTCTCCTCCGCACCCGCTGCCGGTGAAAAAGTCGCCAAGGATTCAGAAATCACGCTGCAGCTTGCGTCCGGAAATGTGGCTATCCCTGCCGGCCTTCCCGGCCAGTCCCAGGAAGCTGTGGTCAACGCTCTCAAGGAACTCAAACTGGTTCCGGATGTGTACGAGATGGACAGCAACGATGTCGCCAAGGGAATGGTCGTCAACGTTGAGCCCGGCGAAGGCCAGCTCGTCTCCCAGGGTGGCACGGTGAAGGTGTACGTCTCGAGGGGATCGTCCTCAGGCTCTCAAAGTGGCAACTAAGTAATCGACGGTAAGCGCCGGCTCGGTGCCCGGCCCCGCGGTCGGCCCGTTAGTCGGTTAGCTCAGAGCGCTCGGCAACCACAGGTGTCAGCTCACGTGCGCGCCTGGGCGCGTCCGCGTCACCGCAGGCTGCCAACCAGTTGGCCAGCATGAGGTGGCCCGAGCGCGTCATCACCGATTCAGGATGGAACTGCACGCCCTCAAGAGGAAGCTCTCTGTGGCGCAACGCCATGATGATGCCACTGTCCGTGGTCGCACTGACCTCCAGGCACTCCGGCACCGTCGCAGGATCGACAACCAGCGAGTGATAACGCGTGACGGTGAGAGGATTCTCCGCGCCGGCGAAAACACCGCGCCCATCGTGCGTAATCGGTGAGGTCTTACCGTGCATCAATTCGGGAGCGCGCACCACGTCCGCTCCGAAATACTCACCCAGTCCCTGATGCCCCAGGCACACTCCCAGCATCGGTACGTGCCATCTGGCACACACATCGATCACATCAAGCAGGCTTCCTGCCTCCTCGGGTCGGCCTGGCCCGGGTGAGACGAGCACGCCGTCATACGTACGCTCACCATCGGCAGCGGCCCCGTAGGCGCCCTCGTCAATGAGGGAAAGATCCACCTGGTCGTTACGCACGACGTCCACGTGCGCGCCGAGGTGACGCAGGTAGCCGACGATGGTCCAGACGAATGAGTCATAGTTGTCCACGCACAGGATTCGACGCTGGCGCGGAGCAGATTCGGTTGGGGCCATTGACGAATCGTTTCCAGGTGTTGTCATCAGACGGTGACGTTCCCGTCAATGTAAGTGGACTGGAACCACGGGAACACCCATTGGAACAGCACGGCGATGACAAGAACGATCAGCAAAACAGCCTCAATGGTCTTGAGCCAGGCCGGGCCAGGTAGGTGGCGGAAAATCCATGCGTACATGTTGGTCGAATCCTCTCTTCACACGCGGGGCAAGACAAATACGGCGGTCATTTCGCAGGCTCGCTGGCCAGCGCTGCAGGAACACCGGTTTCCTTGGGCGTCCACGAATCCAGCTTGAGGTGCACGATGTATCGCTCCGTGTTCGACCACTCGGGATGGCACGTCGTCATCGTCATCCACCGCTCGGTAGGGGTTTCAGAAAAACTGAGGTCGCCGGGGACCGGAGCGATCGTCTTGATGTTTGTTTCATCGTCGGCGGAGTAGATCTCGAAATTGTCCATCGTGTACACGTAGTACGTGTTGGCCGTTTCAACAACGACCTGGTCACCAGGTTCGAGGCGGTCAATGAAACGGAAGTTATTGCCGTAGGTTCGCCTGTGCCCGGCGACAGAGAAATTGCCGAGGGCGCCCGGCTGAGCCGTTTCCACGTAGTGCCCGGCATACGCTTTCGCGAGCACATCGGGAGTGGTGCCTTCAGCAAGCGGAATCTTTGCCCAGTTCCATTTCGGCACGTGAACAACGCCGTACACCTCACCAGGAGCAGGCTGATCGATCGCCGGTGGTTCATCCGTGCGCCGTTCACCTGATTTTTGCGGGGCCTGGTGTTCCTGTTCGAATTGCAGAACCGTTTCTTGGGCCGGCCCGCTGACTTGGTAGCTCGTCCAGAACAACTGCCAGAACGCGAAGAGGCCCAGGATGATGGCAACGGTGATGAGCAACTCACCGATCACTCCGATGATGCGGGTCGGCAATGATGCTGGGGCGCTCTCAATCCTCCGGACGTGAGCCGGTGTGCCTGAACTAGCCATGATCCTCCACAATGCGCGCGTACTGAGGTGAAGTGTCTTCGGGCAGTGCGGTGAATGTCAAGTCCTTTTCTTCATCCAGACGCCAGCCCAGGCCGTACTTCACGACATACCTTTTATAGTTGATTATTCTCTCATCTGAATTGATTGCTCGCTTGAGGCGATCAGGATCGCCTATGGCGGAAATCGCATACGGCGGTGAATACGAGGTGCCGTCCACCAAGATGACGTTGCCGATACAGCGAATGACCGAGCGTGACGTGACGCGCTTGCCCTGCACCGTCATCGCTTCCGCACCGCCGCGCCACAACGCATTCATCACATCTTCAATGTCCTGCTGGTGAATCACCAGATCGTCGGGCTGGGCACCCTCGGGCAAAATCTGATCTGCAGGCGCGTCAGTGAGCGTGACGGTGACACCCGGCCCCTGAACAGCGGTAGTCGTTCCGATCGGGATTGACGAGGCAGCTCCCTCATTCGTTGCAGGATCGTCACTCGATGAGATGGTGTCCACGTAGCGATGGATGGATTCGCGCAGACTGTTGCGCTGATCTGTCAGCTCCTGAACGGTTTCCTGCCTGTCTCGCACCATGGACAGCAGGTTGACGTCGCTGCTTGATGCCTGGCCCCGCGTATTGGAGGCCGCTACGCCGAAGACGACGCCGCAGGTCACCATCACGACCAGGATTGCCAGTGCTGAGCGCATCTTCTTCCACGTTCGTCTCTTGGGCGAACGCTCCCCTGAACGTTTACGTGGTGGATCCATCCGCGCACGCGGGGCATAGCTCGGCGGAGGTGACTGCGGCGAATCGCTGTCGCTCATCATCCCTCCTGACTGGTCGGACCATATCTGAGCGGTGGGTGCATCACGTTGGCAGGCGGCAGACCACAGTGAGATAGACCGAAAACGACTACCGCGTGTCGATCGCTTTGGCCGATACCCCACTCCGAGACTACGCTAGAGGATATCCAGGCGCATAACGCGCCACGGCAGTTATTCAAGTCCCGGCCCCATTCCGGGAGAGCGATCAGGAGTAGGTTGTGGCCGAGTCGAAAAAACGCAAGCGCAAAAGCGGCGAAGTAGCTGAGCAGGATACCGAAGTCCACTCATGGACTGAAGACATCCCCATGAGCCCATCGTGGTGGGCTCCGGCTTTCATTACACTGCTCATTGTTGGCCTGGTGTGGGTCATGGTGTACTACATCTCGTCCGCACGCTTCCCGATCCCCGGTATCTCATGGTGGAACCTGGTCATCGGTTTCGGCATTATGCTGATCGGTTTCCTGATGACGCTGCGCTGGCGGTAAGCTCGGCTGCTCGGCGAGCGTGCTGACATCATTTACCATGCGGCGGCGCTCACCTCACCTCGTCCGCCCGTAAACCGACTAGTAGTTCAAAGCGAGCAACGCGGCATATTCCACAGCCACCACGGCGCACACGGCGATCAGCATTCCTGCACCGGCCAGTGCGCTGATGCGTGTCTTGCGCGTGGCCTCGGCCTGACGGTTGACGACGACCTCACCGCTCCTGCGACGCGGCGGGCGCCTCATGATATGCGCAAAGCCCCACGTCACCAGCGCGCCCACGATCATGCCGCCGACATGCGCCTGCCAGGAAATATTGGGCACGATGAAGCCGTAACCGAGGTTGATTGCCAGCAGGATCAGAATCGATGTCGTATTGATCCCGCTCATCTTCTGAAGGACGAAAATCGCGGCGAACAGGCCGAATACGGCGCCCGACGCCCCAACAGTGGTCACCAACAGTGTTTGTCGGCTGACGAAGCACCAGGCCAGGACACCGGCACTGCCACCGATCGCGCTGGCGATATACAGGATGAGGAAACGCCACCATCCAAGCACAGGCTCGATGCTCGAGCCGACGAACCACAGTGCGACGAGGTTGAACAGGATGTGCAGGACGTTGGCATGCAGGAATGCAGTCGTCAGAATTCGCCAGGGCTCAAGCCATCCGATCGCCGGCATGAACGCCAGGGAACTGTAGACCTGCGGAATGAGCTTCATCGCCACGAATGTCACTGCGCACAGGCCAATAAGCACCATCGTCACGGTCGGTTTTTGAGTCCAGCGCATCTGACGGCGTCCGCGTCGGCCTCGTTTCTTCGCACAGTCCACACACATGGCGCGCACTTCCACCGGTACACGGCACTGCGGGCACATCGGCCGGTTACATACCTTGCAGTAGTCGATGGACTGCACATCAGGGTGGCGTGGACACGGCGGAGCCGCATTCGGGTCTGAACGCTGACCGTACTGAGGTATCTTGGCCATACTCATCCTTTGTTCGAACTCACCGTTGGAGGGGCTGCGCCCGCCACAGTGGACGAGGGCGTCCCATCCGGCTGTCAGGGCTGGCAGTATCCAGCTTACCGGTGGTCGCCCTCGTCATTGATGATGCAGGCATCAGCCCGCGTCTACTTGTCAAGAATCTCCACGGATTCAATCACGACGTCTTCGCGCGGCTTGTCGCGTCCGTCGGTGGGAACCTGTGCGATCGCGTCGACGACGCTGCGTGACTCATCGTCGGCCACCTTGCCGAAGATCGTGTGCTTGCCCTGCAGCCACTGGGTCGGGGCGACGGTGATGAAGAACTGGGATCCGTTGGTGCCCTTCCCCATGCGGGTTCCGGCGTTGGCCATTGCCAGGACATACGGCTCATTGAAGTTCAGTTCCGGATGGATTTCATCGTTGAACTGGTAGCCGGGGCCTCCTGTGCCGGTGCCGAGCGGGTCACCTGTCTGGATCATGAAACCGTCGATGACGCGGTGGAAGATCACGCCGTTGTACAGCGGTGAGCTCATTTCCTGACCGGTGCCGGGGTGCGTCCACACGCGCTCACCGGTTGCCAGTCCCACGAAGTTCTTCACCGTGAACGGTGCGTGGTCGGGGTACAGGTCCAGGCGGATATCGCCTTGTGAAGTATGAAGAATAGCTTGCATGAATCTATAGTGACAGATTTTCCGCCTGTGAGCACGCGTGTGGGCAGCCGTTCGCCCAGCGCGCATTTTACGTAAATGGTCACTGTCTGCCGGCCTTTTATGGTGTGATTAAAGTGCATTGAATCGTGTGACGGTGCACAATAGGGGGGAAGACCCTTTGCGTCATTCGTCGCAATGAAGAAACAAGATCCGGAGGCATCAATGGCTAAGAAACACCAACTCGATCCGGAGCAGATTAAATCTGATGCCGTTCAGCTGGGGTCCACTCTGGCTGAGCAGGCTCATGCCGCTGCCGAAAAGGTCGCTGACCTGGCGGAACAGGGCTTGGACTGGGCCGGCCCGCGCGCTCAGGAGGTATTGGATAATGCTCGCAAGACTGCAGACAGCGCCCGCAAGTCTGCCCAACCTTACATTGACGAAGCGACTGACCGTGCCCGCGATGCTGCAGACAAGGTTCGTCCCGTGGTTGAAGAAGCACGTAAGCGTGCCGAAGATGACTACCTGCCTCGCGTGAACCGCGCATGGACGGAAGCAACGGCTGCCGCTCAGACTGACGGTGACCTGATCGAACGCGCTCGCCGCGCTGCCGATGCCGGATCATATGCGTTGACCACGCCGACCCCAAAGCGTAAGTCACACCGCGTTGCCAAGTGCCTCGGCTGGACGGCACTGGGGCTGAGCGCCGCTGGTGTGGGATACCTGTTGTGGCGTCGAAGCCAGCCGATCGAAGATCCGTGGGCCGAGGAATACTGGGCTGACCTGGACACCGATGTTGAACTGCCTGACGTTGAGGTGGAAAGCGCTGATGACGCGCAGGGCGCGTCGCAAACCCCGACCGACGAGGAAAAGGCTGCGGCTGAAGAGGCTGCTCAGGCCAAGCTTGAAGCCGATGAGAAGGCCAACAAGGAAGCTGAAGAAGCTGCCAAGTAAGGCCTCCAGCGCGGGCACGTGAAAGAGGGACGCTCCCTTTACGAGGTGTCGTCTTTCTGAGCGCCCGCAGGGCTGTGAACTGCTGACCGGCGTGTGCGTCTGCGTGACGTCCACGCCGGTTTGCTTTCACGGGGCGGGCGCGGTTTGCTTTCATGGGTCGGCGCCGGTTTGCAGTTGGCTGTGAGGAGACTGCACGGGGAGGCGCTCTTACCTTGACCAGTTGATCCGACGCTCCCGTAGCACCTTGACCAGTTGACTAAGACCTTTGCCCGTTGATAGTTCAAAGTCTTATACCTTGATCTGTTGATTTCTACCTTGAGCGCTTGATTGAGGCGCGCGCCAATTCCGCGCGATCGGTGCCGACACCGAGCAGATCATGGCGCTGTTTGCCCGCGAAGCTGATCGGATGCAGCGCGATGGACTTGATCAGTGGCAATCTGGCATCTATCCATTGACCGAGCATATTGAGGCAGATATTCGAAGCGGCTACGGATGGGGGGTTGCCAGCAGAGGAGACGTCCTGGCCTATCTGAGTATCGACGACACTCCCGGCCCGTTTTACGATGCGGCCAATCTGACGTGGAAGACTCCGCGCGAGGGAACGAGGGAACATGGGTGATGCACCGACTGATCGTTGCCGAAGAAGCTCGCGGAATGGGACTGGCTCGCAAGCTGATTGAATTCGCTGTGACGCAGTCACCGAACGGGTATCTGCGCGCGGATACGGATCCGAAAAACACGCCCATGCGGGCACTGTTTGAGCGGCTCGGATCCCGTGACGCTGGATTGCTGACCTATCACGAATTCAACGATTTGCAATGCGTGACCTACGAGCGCTGGGTGCACTCGGTCGTGCGGCGACAGATGAGCCAACACGTTCAGGTGCACCCGGCCAGATTCGGCTGGATGTGACAGCGCCGCCAGGCGCCAGCACCGCATTCCCACGCGCATGGCCTCACCCCGGATAATCTCGCCGCGCGCTGAATATTTCCATTGAGGGCGCGCCGAGCCGGCAAATAGGGTAGACATGAAGTGCACATCCACTATGAGAGGAGTCACAATGGCGAATTCAACTGTGAGCACTGCGAGCACCCACTGGGAAGGTGGCCTGACAGACGGCGCCGGACAAACGACACTCGAAACATCCGGTGTGGTCACACTGGACGTCGCGTGGGGCAAGCGCACTGATCCAGGCCAGGGCACCACGAACCCCGAAGAACTCATCGCAGCAGCCTTTGCCACCTGCTATTCGATGGCACTGACCAACGAGCTGACCGAAAACGGCCATACGCCTGAATTCCTCGACACCACTGTTGAGGTCTCCTTCAACCCCAAGGACGGCATTTCCGGAGCCAAACTCACCGTCAGCGGTAAGGTTCCCGGCCTCGATGCTGACGCATTCAAGGAAAAGGCTGAGTGGGCGAAGGACAACTGCCCCGTCTCCAAGGCACTCGGCGGCCTCAAGAAAGAGCTTGTCGTGAATGCCTGAGTTTCATCTCAAACGCATCTACGAGGACCCGGAGCCATCTGACGGCCTCCGGGTTCTCGTCGATCGCCTCTGGCCAAGGGGGATCTCCAAAAAGCGCGCCGCACTGGACGAATGGAACAAAGACCTGCCACCATCACCGCAGCTGCGCACCTGGTTCGGACACCGACCCGAACGTTTTGAGGAGTTTGCACACAGGTACCGTCAGGAACTGGCTGACAGCGGAGCTGCACGCGACTTCGTGGAAAACCATCTCACCTGTGATGTTGTCACGCTGCTCATCGCAGCAAAAGACCCCGAGCACAACCACGGACTGGTGCTGCAGGACGTTCTCACCACACTTGCCGCTGAGCGTGCGGATCGCCAGCAATGCGGATCACCATGACAGCACGAACCGATGACACTGCCCATTTGTCTCAGTAGCGACGCAGCGACGCCCTCGTTCACCCATGTTTGACGGAGTTGACGAGTTCGACTGTGGACGTCGCCCCTGTCACATGTGAATAAGACAAGGGGCGCCCCGGAGTTCACACCCCGAGGCGCCCCTTGAGTTATGTGTACGGGATCAGCCCTTCACGGATCCGCGGGTCACACCCGAGATCACCCAGCGCTGAGAGAACACGTAGACCAGCAGCAGCGGAGCCATCGCCATCAGGTAGGAGGCGAATGCCACCGAGTAGTCCAGGTTGAACTGTCCCTGGAACACATACTGTGCCAGCGGCAGCGTGCGGTGCGCCGGATCGGTCAGCACAACCAACGGCAAGATGAAGTCATTCCATGCCCACACGCACGTAATGATTCCGACCGTCGCATTCATCGGAGTGAGCAGCGGGAAAATCACCTGCCAGAACACACGCCACGTGGATGCGCCATCCACGCGCGCCGCCTCTTCCAACTCAATGGGAATCGAGCGGATGTAGGAGACGTAGATGAACGAGTTCATCGACAATCCGAAGATCGTGTACAGGATGACCATGCCGATGGGTCGATCCAGGTGCAGGATCGACATCTGCTTGATGATCGGCAACATGATGATCGGGAACGGGATGAACAGTGCCGACAGCAGGTAGTAGAACGCGCCCTTGAAGAACGGCTTATGCAGGTTACGTGCAATCGCCCAGGACACGATCGACGAGGTCAAAATCGTGAACACCAGGGTCAGTGCTGTGACGAACACGGTGTTGACCAGCGCGTGTTTGAAGTCGGCACGTTCCCACGCGTCCGCGAAGTTCTGCCAGCGGATCGAGGTCGGCAGTTCGAAACCGTTACCGTTGAGCACCTGATCAGGCGACTTGAGCGCAACAACCACGGCGAGGTACATCGGGATCAGCACGCCCAGAGACGTGAACAGGATAAACAGCGTGGCCACCCAGTTGATGCGGCGCCTCTTTGAAGGGCGTATCTTGCGCGTCGACGTGTTGGCCGAGTTCTGCCCGGCTGTCCCTCGCGTCGAGGGCGACGACGTTGACGAGGACGTTGATTCGATCGGTGTGCCTGGTGTCATGGGAGCAGTCATGTTACTTTCCCTCCCCACGTTGCAAAATTCTGAATTGGAACAGCGACACGATGGTGATCACCACGAAGAAGAACACCGCGTTTGCTGTCTGGTAGGCGAACTCACCGCCGGTGAAGCCGCCTCGGTAAATCAGGACGGAGACCGATTCGGTTGCCGTGCCCGGTCCGCCGTCGGTCAGCGCGATGATCGGGTCGAAGACCTGCAGGAAGCTCTTCAAACTCAGCACCATATTGAGGGTGAAGAAGGGGCCGATCAGTGGGAACGTGATCTTCCAGAACTGTTGCCACGAGTTCGCACCATCCAGTGCGGCAGCCTCGTACACATCGTCTGGAACGGTTTGCAATCCGGCCAGGTACAAGATGATCGCGAATGCGCTTGCCTGCCACACGGCCAGCGTGATGATCGCTCCCCATGCGGCGATCGGGTGCGTCAAAATGTTGTCTCTGAACAGCGGAATGCTGGAGAAAATCTTCGGCAACGATGTTGAGAACATGAATTTGAAGACGTAGCCGATGATCAGCACCGACAGGACGTAGGGGATGAAGAACACGCCTCTGAAGAAGTTACGGGCCAGAATGTTCGAGTTCAGCGCCACGGCGATGATCAGTGAGATCACGTTCGTCAGGATCGTGGCGATGATGGCGAAAATGAAGGTGGCCGCATATGCGTGGAACATGCGCTCGTCGCGGAAAATGTTGATGTAGTTGGAGATTCCAACGAATTTCCACGTTCCGTATCCGGCATAGTTCGTGAACGAGAAGAACACGCCGATCAGGACGGGCAGTGTATGGAACAGTGCGAACGCAATGAGCGCGGGCACAACAATCATCGTGTACGTGCGGTCCTTGGTGGGCGACACCGTCCGTCGCTTCCCCTTATCTGAACCGGATCTGCGTGCGGACGAGGCCGAGGACTTAGCCGAGAGCGTGCCCGATGAGGCCGTACCCGACACGGCCGTAGCCGTTGCCGTGGTGGTCACCGAACGTGCAGGTTCACTCGCCGTTGCTGTGTCTCGTGAGCGCATGCGTTCGCGCAACTGTGGCGGCAGGTCAACCATGCGGCCGTCTTCGCCGTCCGTGCTGCCGGCATTGTGCGATCCGGCGCCAGCACCAGGTGTTGATGACATGGATTTTCCTTTCACTCCACAGTGCGTGCAGCGTATTCACGCCACTGGCGATCCAGCTGCTGCAGTGTCACTGATGGGTCTGCGTCAAACAATCCTTGCTGGACCAGAGGGTCCAGTCGGATAGAGGCGGGAACGTGGTGGTCCACGAATCCTGCGATGTGGCCTCCATCGAAGAACGGAGCCAGTTCCTGAATTGCCGGATCATCCGGGTAGTCAGCTTCCCTGAGGGAGGGGAACATGGATTGCGACTTCGCGACCTTCTCGATGACTTCAGGCTGGAAGAGGTAGTCGAAGAAGCGGCGTGCCTCTTCAGGGTGCGCCGCCCCCTTCCCCATCGTCACAACGACGTCCACGCCAGTCACCAGCAGGCGCTGGTCGGCGCCCTCACCTTCGGGAGCCGGATACGGGAAAATTGCCGCATCCACGTCGGGGTTTGCCTGACGGATCGGATTGAGCGCCCAGATACCCTGCATCAGCATGGCGACTTCACCGTTGGCAAATGCGGCGTTGCCGTCGTCGTAGGTTCGGGCACGCCATCCGTCCTGTGCGTATCCGAATAAGGTGAGTTGGCGCTGCATCGGTTCGGTGAAGTTCTTCTGGAACGACACCGCCGAATCCGGCCCGATATCCGTACCCTGCTCGCGCATGGTGTCGAAGAACCCGTCGCGCGCGGCGTAGGCGCCCAACCCATTAAATGAGGGCAGTGTGGTCCACGCGTCGGCCACCGTCCCGTAGAACGGTGTGATGCCAGCGGCCTTGAGCTTTTCACACACATCGAGCAGTTCTTCCCATGTGGAGGGAACTTCCAGGCCCTGTTCCTTGAAAATCTGGCGGTTGTAGATGATGCCGTCTGCGTTGTTCAGATAGCCGACACCGTTGACTTCGCCTTCCGCATTTCCCAGGTCAGCCAGAATGTCCTGCACAGCCGGGTTAATGTGCTCAAGCAGCGGGTCACCTGAAAAGTCGTGGAAGACGCCGGCTCGTGCCAGGTCAGCGAATTTTCCGTTACCGTTCAGGGTGATGACATCCGGCGGGCGGTTCTTCACCAGGAGCGTACGGATCGCGGTGTCCGCATCTGCCGATTGGTTAATGACTATGTCAATGTCGGGATTTTCGGCCTCAAAGTCAGCCGCGATTTCTTCGAAATCTGTTTTGGCTTCACCTTTGAACTGGAAAAAGTCCAGTTCGGTTTTCTCCTGCGCCTGGGGCGTCCCGCAGCTCGCCAATGCTCCACATGCGCATACAGCCAGAGCCGCAATCAGTGCTCGTCGCATTCGTGGTTGCCGAGGGGGACGTGTGGCACCGTGAGCATCTGGCTTGGATGTGTGCGTCGATGATGAGCACTGTGATTCGAGCGGAGAATGCTCCAGGGGCGATGCGTGTGAATACATCGTGACATCTCCTGCCTTCAAATGTATGGACTGAGCGCTCATTCACCCCTGCGGCATACGCAAGCGAGTCGGCGTTCAACGTGTGTGACGGGTGCTCCTCGTATCGGCCGTAACCATTACGATAAGCCACTTCATTTATATCTCATTGGCCACGAACGTGAGGAGCCGAGGGTCCTTTTTGTCAGCAATAACTCGGTTTTGACACCTGACAGACACCGTTTGCGTGTCGAGCCGCCAGTCGCCGTCCTCAGGTCCGTGACAAGCCGGTGAGTCAGAAGCGATTCAAAATCGCGCGAACCAGAGCAGCAGCGCCGTCATTCTCCACCGACCCGGTCACCGCGTCGGCATGACTGCGCACGTCCTCATCAGCGCCGCCCATCGCTACGCCGTGCGCAGCCCACTGCAGCATCGGGATGTCATTCGTTCCATCCCCCACCGTGACGATGCCGCTATGGGGCACCTGCAGGTACTCGGCCAGTTCTTCCAGACCGGTCGCCTTGGTAAAGCCGCGAGGACCGACATCCACCCAGGACGTCCATCCGATCGCCACTTCATGTGTGTCAGCCAGGCCAGTCTGCGCGATCGCCTCGCTGAATTCTTCACGCGTCAACGACGGCGCACGGCCAACGAGTTTGGTGCTGGGAGTGCTGCGCAGGTTCTCCATCGATTCGACGCGGAACGTTTCGATCAGCTCACCATGTGGGAACGGCGCAGAAACAGCGTATCCATAGTCGCGTTCTGACCCGATCAATGCATCCGGCATGACCTGGCGTAACGCGTCAATTGCTTCTGCGGGATTGAAACTGTGCCGGCGCACCACGCGTCGACCACCCTCGAGCTGAGGATCCCACTGACCCATCGTGGTGCCGTTCGAACACACCGCCCACCCCTGACTGGCTTTCAGATAGCCAAAGACCGGGTCGACGGCATTGACGCCTCGCCCAGTGGCGATCACCATCTTCATTCCGGCAGCAACACCGTCATGGAATGCGCTGATGACACGCTCAGAGGCACCCTCGGGAAGCAACAATGTGCCGTCAACGTCCAGGGCGACCATGATTTTGGTCGGATCGCCGGGAAGTGACGAGGGCAGGCCGGCCTCGGCCCTCGCGACGAGTTCATCGAAGGGGATGGCCTGCTCGCCGGACGGGGGCGGTGTGAGGAGCGGGATGCTCACCGCGGCTCCAGGACGTCGATTCCACCCAGGTAGGGCCGCATTGCTTCAGGCACGCGCACGGACCCGTCTTCACGCTGATGGTTCTCCAGGATCGCGACGAGCCAGCGGGTTGTCGCCAGTGTGCCGTTGAGCGTGGCAACCGGGAACATCTGGCCATCGCGGCGCTCTCGAATGCCCAGGCGCCGGGCCTGGAAGGTTGTGCAGTTCGATGTGGAGGTGACCTCCATGTAGCGCTGCTGGGTCGGCAGCCATGCCTCGCAGTCGAACTTGCGTGCTGCCGAGGTGCCGAGGTCGCCGGCCGCAGTATCGATGACGCGGTAGGGCAGTTCCATCTTCGCCAGCATCTCTTCTTCCCACGCAAGGAATTTCTTGTGCTCCTCTTCAGCATCCTCAGGGCGGCAGAACGAGAACATTTCCGCCTTGTTGAACTGGTGGACACGGATAATGCCGCGCGTGTCGCGCCCGGCTGCCCCAGCTTCGCGCCGGTAGCAGGTTGACCATCCGAGGTAATGCTTCGGGCCGTCACTCAGGTCCAGAATCTCACCCATGTGGTAGCCCGCGAGCGCGACTTCTGAGGTTCCCACCAGGTAAAGATCGTCAGCAGGCAGGTAGTAGATTTCATCGGAATGCTCGTTGAGGAATCCTGTGCCACCCATGACCTGCGGCGTCACCAGCGTCGGCGTCATCATCGGAGTGAAACCTGCAGCGACAGCCTGATCCAGCGCCATGGTCATCATCGCCAGCTCCAGGCGCGCGCCGATTCCCTTGAGGTAGTAGAAACGCGATCCTGAAATCTTGGCGCCGCGTTCGACGTCAATTGCGTCCAGTTTTTCACCGATTTCCAGGTGATCTTTCGGCTCGAACCCTTCGGCCGCGAAGTCACGCGGATCGGGGCCTTCATGGCGCAGCACCACGAAGTCTTCTTCACCACCGGTGGGCACTCCCGGCAGAATCAGGTTCGGCAGCATGCGTGCCAGTTTGTCGGCTTCTTCGCCTGCTTCGTTCGATGCGGCCTCAGCATTCTTGACCCGCGCAGCCAGTTCCTTGGCCTCAGCCAGGATTGCGGGCCGCTCTTCCTTGCTGGCACGCCCCACAGATCGAGAGACCTCTTTTTGCTGCGAGCGCAGCTGCTCGAATTCCTGGAGCAGTTCACGCCGCTTCGTGTCGGCTTCGAGGATTCGGTCCACCAGTTCCACGTCTGCGCCGCGCGCACGCTGTGAGGCGCGGGCCGGTTCGGGATCTTCTCGCAAGGCACGCATATCAATCATGTGTTCATGGTAGTTCAGATACACCGCCCGTTACTACCGCGCCAGCGGGGAGGGGTCGCGGGCATGTGCGGTGACGCCCCTCAATCGCGCGCACACGGCAGGGTTGGTCAACTATAGTTCGTGGGTATCACTACTTCGGGTCACTGACGAGGGCGACTTTCCCCGCGGCGTGTGCCACGCCGCGACGGTGCGCCGGCGCTATTGGAGGCGCCCATCAGTGAGGAAGCGACCCGGGAACGGATCGACAGATGAATAAGAAAGTCCTGACCGTTGCCATGGCGTACATTGCGATCGCCGTGGGTGCAGGCTTTGCCTCCGGGCAGGAAGTGCTTCAATACTTCGTCGGTTTTGGTCCGTGGGGCCTGGTCGGCGCATTGGCCGCTGCCATCGTGTTTTCATTCGCAGGTTTCGTGATTGTCCAGCTCGGCTCCTATTTCCTGGCCAGCGATCACAAAGTCGTGTTCGGCGGGGTGGCGCACCCGGTTCTGGCATTCCTGTTCGACGTCACGGTCACTGTCACAGCTTTTTCAATTGGTTTCATCATGATTGCCGGCGGAGGAACGAACCTGAATCAGCAGTTCGGCCTGCCGACATGGGTTGGCTCAGCGATCGTGATCGTGGTTGTTCTGACCATGGGGTTTCTGGATGTCAGCAGGGTTACGCGCATCATCGGCGCGCTCACACCGGTGCTGATCATCTGCGTCCTGGTGGTGACCATCTACGCGCTGACACACATCGACGCCACCTGGAGTGACATCCACGCTTCAACGCAGCTGGTTGACACCACCATTGCGCACTGGTCATTGTCGTCACTGAATTACGTGGCAATGAACCTATGCGTGGTGGCGTCAATGGCGATCGTCATCGGTGGCGATATTTCCGATCCGAAAGTGGCTGGCTTTGGCGGCCTTCTCGGCGGCGTGTTCTTCGGAGTCCTCCTGCTGGCGATTACGGTGTCGCTGTATGTGCACGTGCCGACCGTGTACCGCGATGACATGCCGATGCTGACGTTGGCCGCCAGCGCGGCACCGTGGGCGGGGCACGTGATGGCACTGGTTGTTTTCGGCATGATCCTGAACTCTGCGATCGGCATGTTCTACGCGCTGGCTTCACGCTTCTCCACAGGAAGCACCGGCCGTTTTCGCCTGGTGCTGGTGACGCTGGTTGTGGCCGGCACCGTCCTGTCGGCTTTCGGCTTCAAGAACCTGGTGACCTGGCTGTTCCCCGTCATTGGTTATGCCGGCTTCATCCTGATGGGCGTGCTGGGCTACTCGTGGATTCGCACGCGCCGCATAATTAACGAGGAAACTGATCGACGAGGGCGAATCACGCGTCTGCTCAGACGCAAACTACGCACGGATCGTGTGTTTTCCAGGCGCGACCAGGCGCGCCTGGACCGTGAGGTGAGCGCCTCACCCATTGAGGACGCTCAGCTAATGGAGTCCATCGGGTCAGAAACGTGTGCCGACCTTGATGCGCATGGTATTGCTCACGACAATCTTGACGGTGAATCAGTGTTGCAGAACCAGGCCGAACCTGGTCCCCCTACCGGCGAGGTGTCGGCGAAATAAGCGACGTCAAGCCACAGCTATCTGCTGAATTACACTGATGTAGTTTTCCCCATGTGTGGATAAGCGTGTGGATTAAGTGACAGCAGTGGAGGTGGAAGCCACCCTCGTCAATAGCGGCGAACACAAGGAAGAATCGCCGAACTGGCCGATCGCTGCCGCTGGCGCCCGGCATAAAAGTCGCATGTGAACGAGCAAAGCAGGTTAAAGTATCAAAGGAAATGTTCGCGTCGAAAGCCGTTCATGAATAAAAAAGTCTTGACTGTTGCCCTTGCCTTCATCGGCATCACCGTTGGTGCAGGTTTTGCCTCAGGCCAGGAAGTTCTGCAGTATTTCTCCGGATTTGGGGTGTGGGGCATCGTCGGCGCCGTCATCACCGGTGCGGTGTTCTCATTCGCAGGTCTGGTGGTCGTTCAGCTCGGATCATACTTTCTGGCCAGCGACCACAACGTGGTATTCGGCGGGGTGGCACATCCATTCCTTGCCCGCCTGTTCGACATCATCATCACGTTTACGCTCTTTAGCCTGGGTTTCGTCATGATTGCGGGTGGCGGCTCGAATCTCGAACAGCAGTTTGGACTGCCGACATGGGTGGGTTCCGCGATCATCACGGTGCTGGTCATGCTGGTGGGAATGCTGGATGTGGACAAGGTTACGAAGATCATCGGCATGATTACGCCCGTGCTGATCCTGTGCGTCCTCATCGTGGTGATCTGGTCATTCACGCACATTGATGCGGCGTGGGAGGATATCCACGAGTCTGCGCAGCTGGTGGACACGGCCCTTCCGGCGTGGCATATTTCGACCCTGAACTACGTGGGCGTGTGTCTGTCCACCGTTGTGTCGATGGCGATCGTCATGGGCGGTGACATCACGGATCTGAAGGTTGCCGGGCGCGGGGGAATGATCGGCGGCATCGTCTACGGCGTACTGCTCACACTGGTCGCCGGCGCGTTGCTGACGCAAATGACGACCGTGTATGACCAGGACATGCCGATGCTGGCACTGGTCAACCACATCCATCCGTGGTTTGGCTTTGCGATGGCAATCGTGACGTTCCTGATGATTTTCAACACCGCGATTGCCATGTTCTACGCGTTGGCCAAGCGTTTCTCGCACGGTGGCGACATGCGGTTCCGCGTCATCTTGCTGGCGCTGACAGTGGCAGGGTTCGGGCTGTCATTCCTCGGGTTCAAAGAGCTGGTCAACAAGCTCTTCCCGATCTTGGGGTACTGCGGCATCGTGCTGATGGTGGTGCTGTTTTACTCGTGGATCAAGACTCGCCAGGACATCATCGACGAGTCGGAGCGACGCGGCCGCATTCTCAAGTTGATACGTCGCCGTCTGCGCCTCGATCGCGGTTTTTCCCGCAAACACGCCAGGCAGCTGCGCCACGAAGTCGAGGACTCCGATGTTGAAAACGTCGAACTGGTCGACGCGATGGGGGCCGTCGCCGCGGAGGAACTTGAAGAAGAAGGCATCGACCACGACGATTGGGAGCCGATAGCCGACCGTCAGGAAAACCAGGCTGCCACAGAAGCCGGCGAGCAGGTCTCAGCTGACAAGCACTGAGTCATACTCCGCGCGCCCTGCGCTTCGTCAGTCGCAGGCAGTAATGCGGTACAGTTTCGCCGTGCCGCCAGTGTCGACCAGCTCGAAGCCGTGGGATGTGTCCACGTTGTAGAACCCTGGCATTCGCGAGGAGCGTGCGAAGTTGTAGTACTGGCCATCTTCGTCCTCAAAGAAGTGCGTGATTCCAAGGTCACGAACCACTTGGCACACTTCGGGATTGGTGTGGATCTCATTAAAGGATCGGCGCAGGATATCTTGCGAAACCGTGTCCTTGTTAACCGTCGACAGTTGCCTGAACACGACCTGACGCTGTCCGATCGACAGCGAGTAGGCCTCGCCGGCGATGGGATCTCCGACGATCAACGCATCTTCTGGCACCGTCTGAGGCATGCGCCGGAACATGTTCAGCTCCGCGTTCGTTGACATTCCGGGTTTGCCTAGGTGATCTGCGTCGTACACGTATCGCACCGCCCACAGCCGAGCATCCATCGCGCCGCCCAGTGACATGGCAACGATCCACACGCCGAGCAGTGCGCCGACCCGCCACAGTGACGATTGCGCATGATGCTCGTCAGCGGCGCGCACCCTGTGCGAGCGCACCCAGTTCACGAGCTGCTCGAAACCGAACGCGATCAGAGGAATCATCGTGAGGTTCTGTACCCCCATGATGCGACGAGCATCCATGTACCACGGTGCCAGCAGGTAGGTGCGTCCGGGAAAATCTGGCGCATACGCCATGAAAGTCAGTGCCGCGAACAGCAGGAAAGAGACAATGAGCCAGGTTGTCGGACGCGGCCCATACGATTCGCGCACGCGTTGGCGCGTTGCGATCCACAGGTCGGCTCGTTCGCTCACGGTCATGGAGGCCGTCGACGAGGGCGGCTCCGTCGAATCCTGCAGCATTGCCGAGGGCTGCTCTGCCGCATCGTGAGAATCTGCTGTCTGGCAGTGGAGCGCTGCATCGGTTTGCGCTGCCTCGTCGGAGGGGGCCGCTGCGCCGGAAGGCACTGCTGCCTCGGGCTGCACCACTGACGGCCACGGCCAGGTGGGAATGTCGTTCTTGACCACTCGAGACCACACAAATGCGCCGCGGATCAGCGCAATGATGCCAATCAGCATCAGCACCGCGGTGATCGTGATGGTCAAGATCAAGCCGATGGTGCGGGTGAAAGGCGGATAAGGGGTCAGGAAGGTCGAGAAAGCCTGCTCGTAAGAAATGCCCCGCCTCGGGTAATCCCCCATCGCCTGCACGCGATCCATACCCAGCATCCACAGCGGCGCGCACACCGCCACCACGCACACCACCCCTGTTGCCGCAGCCACGCCGTAGTGACCGATCCACGCGGAGCGCCTGACGAGGATGAACATGGACGCAATGATCGGTGGAATCAGCAGCACAGCCAGTGAAAACGCGGCCGTGGGGTGGGCGAGCACCATGCCGACGAAGCCCAGGGCAATCAGCCCTCCCAGCGGAAGATGTGCAAACGCGCCAGCCAACCCACGATCGGTCGATCGCGCCAACCGCCTGCCCCAGACCAGGCTCATTGCAGCAATTCCCGGCAGAAGGATGACTCCCAACGCGTTGGGCCACTGGTTGTACATGGTCAGGGCGTCAGCCGGCATGGAGAGCATGCAGCCCGCAGCAACGGGTGCCACGACAACGGCAACCCGTGAAGTGGTGACGACAGCAGTGAACGCTGTGCCACCGATCGCCCACAGCGCCATCAGTGCCAGCGAGGCCGCGTTCGACGTTTGAATCACGGTTTCGGGCGTGGCGAACAGCGCCGTGAACGCATGCCAGGCGTTCGGGTAGAAAACTTCACGTCCACCGTACAGAGGTGCCAACCCTCCGAAAGGATCCGCACGTGAGGTCTCCAGAATCGACCACACACCATTGACGTGGAAAACAGAGTCCCACTGTTGCACGGGATCACGCGGATTGGCCGCGATCAGCATGGGCAGTGCGGCCAGCACCCAGCCGACAAACACCATGAACCAGATTGCGCCGCGCGCTCTGCGCGACAGAATGCGGTAGGCGTGCGAGGCCGGCGCATCTGCCCGCAGTGGTGGCCGCGCCACCAGGCTGTCTCCAAGCAGTTCGCCATGTTCAGGGTTTGCGCGCCGACGCAGCACATAAACCGCAGCTCCGGCGCAGGTCAGCAATGCCAGGACCGGCATAACGGTAGCGCGGGTATACGGAACTCCCAGCGCATGCCAGATCATCGACAGGATCGACACGGTTCCGACAGTGAGTGCCGGTCCGGCTGCAGCAGCCACCACCGATGAACGGATCTGTGTGCGCACCCAGAAATAGCCGGGAAGGATTGCGATGACAACCATCGCGATCACCAGTGGCATCAGCCCCAACCATGCAACCCAGTTCATGAATCAGCTTTCTGTGGCGCGATCGGTGCCGGTCGGGTCACCCTCGTCAATTGCGATGCTGCCGGCCCGCCGAAATGCCTCAGGCTTCGGGTCGACAGCTTCGGGACCAGAGCTGACTGACCCGGACCTGCGATCAGCAGCCTCGGAGTCGGCATCGACTGCATCCGACACCTGCGCGGATGCTTCGGCTGCTTCAGCGCGACCTTTGCGAGACTGACGGACACGCTGAATGGCGAACTCGGCGATCATGGGGATGACCGAGACCACGACGATCAGGATGATAATGACTGACAAATTATCGTGAACGAATTGGATACCGCCCAGCGCGGAGCCGGCCCATGTGATGCCCACGCCCCAGGCCAGAGCGCCCAGCGAGTTATAGATGACGAACTTGCCGTACGGGTAGCGCGCGATACCGGCGGCAAGCGGAATGAATGTGCGCACAAACGGGATGAAACGCCCGATCACCAGCGAGCGCCCGCCATACTTCACGAAGTAGCGTTCAGCCTGGTGCAAATGCTCGGTCTTCAAAATCCGCGCATTGTCGGAAAAGAGACGCCGCCCGAATCGATGCCCCAGCCAATAGCCGATCTGTGCGCCGATAAACGCAGCGACGAACGTCAGTGCAATCAAGGTCGGCAGGTGCAGCCCCAGGCGCTCATGAAGCAGACCGGCCGTGAACAGCAGGGAGTCGCCAGGCAGCACCGGAAACAGAATGCCCGATTCGATCAGGACGATCAGCAGCGTGCCCCACAGCACCCACGGACCCATCGCGAGCAGCAAGGATTCGGGATCGTGGAACCAACCGATGACGGTTGTCAACCACGATTGATCGGTTGGCATCACGGTTACAGCCAGCACAAGTTCCCTTTCATTAGCGGGGCATAACACCTCAAAACGGTGCACGCACTACCCTATATGTGTTACTGCACGAATAGGCGTTGCGCCATTAGGATAGATCGTATGACTTTGAAGGGCGCGGATTCGACGGCACCCCAGTCGACGACATCCGATTGGGTCGAACCTGGCTCAGCCACACCCACATCCGCATCGCCCTCCGCGACGTCAGGCCCGTCGACGCCCACACCGCACGGATCCACCACGAACGCTTCTGCCAAGACTGACACTGAGCCGCCCGGCTCAAACCCCGACGCGTCCATCGATGACCTGTCGATCGACCAGCTCGCCGCCACTCAACGCGCGACCGCTCCCCTTCCGCGCCTGTCGCGGCCCGCGTATTTCGCTGACCGTCATGAGGAGCGCACGCGCCGACGTGAGGATCTGACCGACGTTATCCTCGCACTCCTGGGAATCGCACTGGTGTGGGTGTTGGGTATGTACGCCCATTCAACCACGCAAGGGGTCACCGACGATGTGCGCAACGTCTTTGCCGGCGCTCTGCGAGCCATTTTCCTGCTGCCCGTCACGCTGATCGAGGGCCTGATCATTCTGGCCGGCCCTATCGTCATCGTGGGCGCGCTTGCCCGGCGAGGAAGACTCACCACCATCATCGAAACACTCCTGACCGCGGCGATCGCGACGTTCACTGGTTGGGTTCTGATGATAGTGCTCGATCATGTACCTGCCGATTTCACGGCTCCGTTAGGTGCCACCGGCACCTTCGGCGCACACGCCGCCATCAACCTGGTCCTCATGACGCTTGCCGCGTTATTCACCACAGCCGGCGAAACGACGCATATGCGTTCCATCCGCTACGGCTGGCTCGGTCTGGCGGTCGTCGCATTTTTCGGCGTCATTCGCGGCACCATGAGCCTTCCGTCAGCGCTCGTCTCCCTGCTGCTTGGCCGTATGATCGGCTCACTGGCACGATGGGTCCTCGGTTTCGAGGATCAGCGTGCCACTGGAATCGACATTGTCGAAGGCTTGCTGTCGATCGGCATTGTCCCCTCGCGGATCATCCGTTCCGACCTGGAAACGTCAACCTCGCCGCTGGTGACGTGGAAGATTGACGAGGTAGACTCACGGCGCGTCAATCCGGATCGCCATCCAACAGGGGACGGGTCTGCCTCGGTAATCAGTGGGGCCGACATGCAGCCGGGGCGCGATACGGCACTAGTGGGTGCTCGGCCAGGATCGACCGCGGTGCAAGCCGGCAGCGAGACGACCAATGCCGGCACGCCTGAAACTGACGTGACCGATGAGGTGACCACTTCCACTGATGAGGAAGCTGACGTCACTTCCACGCGCCAGGATCTGCACATGTTCACCACCGATGTGGACCTGGTTGAATACACCGTCACGCGTTACCCGCAACGCCCCGACGCCCGCCACTATGCGGTGTGGGATGACCACGGCAGGCTGTGGGAAGTACAGGTGCTTGATCCGGGTCGCGAACTGACAGGCACGCTGATCGACGTATGGAACAATCTGCGTCTGCGCGGGATATCACGATGGGTCTCGCCGTCGCTGAAAGCCAACGCTGAACGCTCCACGCTGACGACGCTGGCTGCGCACAGAGCTGGCGTGCATGTTGCTGAACCACTGGGAATGGCCCAGGTAGGCGATTCAATCCTGGTGGCATCCAAGGCGATCCCGCCGGTGACAACGCTCAAGGATTCGCCTGATCACCTCCTGTCTGACGACGTACTGGATCAGGTGTGGAATCAGTTACTCCTGGCGCATTCCCGGTCGATCACGCACCGCGATCTCACGTTCGACTCGGTGATGCTGGACGCGTCCGGACAGGTATGGCTGCTCGGCTGGGATCAGGGCGAAGTGGCAACGAACGAGCTCAACCGCAGGATCGACATTGCTCAGATGCTGGTGTTGCTGTCGGTGTGCGTGGGTGAAAAACGCGCCCTGGAAAGTGCGGTGCGCGCGGTAGGCATCCGTGAACTCAAGGCCAGCGCGCCGGTGTTGCAAGGCGCGGTGCTGCCCGCGCAGATCAGCCGTGCCGTGCGTAAGAGTGAAACGTTGGCAAATCTGCGAACTGCGATTGTGGGCGATGAGAAGAACGAATCCGCCCAGCTTTTGAAACTTGAACGCTTCGCCCCGAAGACGATTATCACGGTCGCGATCCTCGCGGTGGCCCTCATCGTCGTGCTCGGCTCGATGAACTTCCGCGAAATCGCTGATGCTGTTACGTCTGCCAGCCCGGTGTGGATTCTTATCGCGTTCATCCTGGGTGCGCTCACGTGGTTCGGTGCTGCCGTGCCGTTGGTGGCGTTGTCTACCGAGAAGATCAAACTGTCTGACGCGACCCTGGCACAGATCGCCGCGTCCGTTGTGACGGTCGTGGCTCCTGCCGGTATCGGTCCTGCGGCGCTGAACCTGCGCTTCCTCAATAAACAAAAAGTTGAGACACCGATGGCGATCACCACGGTCACGCTCATGCAGATCTCCCAGTTCCTGACAACTGTCGCATTGCTTCTCATCATCTTGCTGACCGGAGCATCATCCACACCGCTTAACATTTCCCTGCCGACGTCGACGATCGTGCTGATCGTGGTCGCAGTACTGGCGGTGGTGGCCACAGCGCTCGCAGTGCCGAAATTGCGCAGGTGGCTGTGGGCAAAAATCAAGCCGACGTGGAAGCAGATCTACCCGCGTCTGATCTGGATCGTGGGTCAGCCCAAGCGTATCGCCGCCGTCCTGGGTGGAAACATCGTGATGAATATCGGCTTCGTCGGCGCGTTCTGGGCAGCGCTCAAGGCTTTCGGCGGTGAGCTCAACCTGCTGACCCTGGCGGTGACATATCTGGCGTCGAACTCGTTGGGATCAGTGATCCCCTCGCCTGGCGGTATCGGTCCGGTGGAAGCTGCGTTGACCGGCGGACTGCAGGTTGCCGGCATCCCCGTCTCGGTGGCACTGTCCACTGCCGTCCTGTACCGACTGGTGACCTTCTACGGTCGTATCCCCTTCGGATGGGCGGCCCTCAAGATCATGCAGAAGAAGGATCTGCTCTGAATCTTCGGATCGCATCGCGTTGTGCACCGGAGGTGGCTCGACCGACGTGGCCACGTAAAACGCGATAATGTGCGTGTATGGACATTCAGCGTACTTCTTCTGATTCTGAATCACCTGGTCGCGCAGATTCACATTTGACGCGCACCGTGCCCGTCTCCGGCTCACAAGCCTCCTCCACCGGCTCTGCTGGTGCAGACGAGAATTCCGCACCAGCAGGATCAGCTACGCACGGCACTGATGCTCGTGCGGCGCGCTCACAGTCGTCGCGCTCCTCGTCATCCGTCCTGGTCGCCATTGCCGCTGTTTTGGCAGTGGTCCTGGCGTTCGCCGCCGGAGTGTTCGTTGGGCGAAGCACCGCGCCGCAGCCGTCACAGGCACAAAGCGAGGCGTCCTCGCAGACACAGGACGAGGCGGCATCGCAGCAAGGTGAAAACTCTGAATCCGCAACCACTCAACAGCAGCTGGACTACGCTCCCTCGCAGACCAATGAGGAGGCGTTGAAGATTCTGGCCGATGAGCCACGACGCGATCCCAACGACCCGATGGCGCGCGGCGAGGTCGACGCTCCCGTCGTGATGGTCGAGTACTCGGATTACTCGTGCCCCATGTGCGCCAAGTACGCCCAGGAGGTTGAGCCCAAGTTTCAGGAACTGATTGACAATGGGACGCTGCGCATCGAGTACCGCGACATGGTGATCTTCTCCGACAAGGGGTCTGACATCGCTGCCGCCGCTGCGCGGGCAGCCGGCCTGCAGGGCAAGTACGTCGAATTCCACGAAGCGGTTTTCGCTCAGGCTCCCACGCAAGATCATGCGTCCTACACTGAAGAGTCCGTCACGCAGATTGCTGAGCAGGTAGGTGTGGCAGACCTGGATCAATTCCGCGCCGACCTGACGTCCGAGAAGATCAAGGACGCCGTCCAGGCTGATACGCAGCACGGCAAATCAGTGGGGTTGACGGGAACACCCTCGTTCTTCATCAACAACGCGTACCTGACAGGTGTCTACCCTGTTGACTACTTCATCCGCACCATCGAGAATCAGGCTGCTGAAGCCGGCAAGGCGATCGAGCCGGCGGCCGAGAAGTAGGCAGAAGGATTAACCGCCGCGCCCCTGCGCCCACTTTGCCCGACAATAGAGGTAGAAGGTACCAGAGAGTCGAACAGGACTGGCGGGCCGGCCCGTCCGCACCGCTGGGAACTCGAAGCTGCACAGTCCAGACAGTCGCACCGTCAGATAGGAGCTTTTCATGGGACGCATCAATCTTTCACGATGGATCGGTTTGGCCACGGCTGGCGCTACAGCAGCTGGTCTGGTGTTGGTCGTACGCTGGCTCGCCTTCCAGCAATCGCGCTCAAATGCGCGCCAGGACGCCCAGTTCGACGTCAACACCCATGAGAGCGACAAGACGCTGGAGAACGTGTGGGTCGTGTTCAACCCTGCCAAACAGTCCGATACTGAACAGTTCCAGGCCCACGTCGAAGAAGTAGCGCGCTCATGCAACGTCTCCCACATCGAGTGGATTGAGACAAGCGAGGAAGATCCCGGCACCGGGCAGGCCATTGAGGCCCTGACGAAGGGCGCATCACTGGTCATCGCTGCTGGCGGTGATGGGACCGTGCGTGCAGTTGCGGCCAGCCTGGCTCACAGCGGCGTGCCGATGGGAATCATCCCCGCCGGAACCGGCAACCTGCTGGCACGCAACCTGAATATTCCCACCGACGACCTGGATGAAGCCATCCGTATTGCGCTGGGCAGCACCTTTATTCACGGTGACTTGGCGTGGCTGCGGATGGAAGATCCGGACGAGGTTGGCGACCTGACCGCTGAAGGCCAGCTGATCCGCGAAGCACGCGAACGCCTGGATGCGAACGGTGACACCATCGCAGAGGATGATGAATTCGCCTATACGGTCATTGCAGGAATGGGCTTTGATGGCGAGACGATGGCGAACACGGATTCTGGTCTGAAGAAGAAGATCGGGTGGATTGCCTACGTCATTTCCGGTGTGAAGGCGCTGCACGGCAAACGCATGAAGGCGTCACTGAAGTTGAAGGATGCTGTCTCCGCCGACCAGTCGACGGTGGCTCCTGACCTGGCAGAACACCCCGACGCGCAGGCAGACGAGGGTGACCGCCCTGATGTTGAAGAACTGAGCGATGTGCCGGCACGGACCATCATGGTTGCCAACTGTGGTGAGCTGCCCTACCTGGTGCTGGTGCCTGATGCGGATCCGACTGACGGACTCCTCGACGTGGTGGCAGTGGACGTGCGCGCAGGTCTGCTTGGCTGGGCAGACGTTGCGGGGAAGATTCTTGCGCAGGGAGCAGGATGGACACCACTGGATCTGCCTGCTTCGACCGGCCACATGACAGCTCGCCAGTGCCGCGATGTCAAGGTCGACGTCGATCAGCCGTGCATCGTGCAAGTCGACGGGGATCCGGTCGGAACAGCCTCGACGGTACATGTCAGGGTTGACGAGTCTGCCGTCGATATCGCAGTTCCGCGCCAGTAACGCTCAAGGGACTCGCTCTCCGGCAGCCTGCCTGACCGCCGCCTACTGGCGTTCGGACAGCGCAATGTTGGCGGAAATGGCGTGCCCGATCCTCCGCAGCATCGCATCATCAGCCCACTGGCCATCGGGCAGCGTGTTGGGACGTTCTGCGTCCCCAAGCCCCAGCAGTTCCTTCCACATGGGGATCAGTTCGTGGTGGTAGGTGTGCCCGTGCCCACCGGGTGCCCGACCCGCCACCGGCAAATCAGCCAGCACCTGCAGGTATGTCCCGATACGGGTGTACTCCATGGACAGTGACACGTCGCGGCCGGCTTTTTCACGCATCCAGTCCGGCTGGTACCACGCCAGGCGGCCCGTCCACCACACCACCGGGTCGGACGGGTGTTGTGCGTAGATGATGCGCGGGAAGTGCCACGGCCCGAGTTCACGGCCGTATATATCGTGGCGCAGATCCTCCGGACCTGTCGCAAAGCGCACATGCCGCGCATTGTCCACAACAGGTGCCACCTCGGGCGATCCGCGATGCCTCTTTTCTGTCAGCTCCTGATGCATCGGGGTGAACGAGGGCGTCCCCACCCACAGCGCACCGTCCACCTGACGCATCACATCGGCCAGGTCGGTATACACAGCCTGTGAGGCGAATGCGCCGAGCGACTCTCCAGTGATATACAACGCCGGCCGCTGATTAGCAGGCAGACCGTCCACTGCCTTCTTGACTGCCTGGTACAGCATGATCGCGGCTTCGACGCAGTGGTCCAATCCGGTCATCCAATGCAGGGACGAGGGTGCGTAGGAATACTGCATCGATGCTGTGGCGCAGTTGCCGCAGCTCAGGTACTCCAGAGGCTGCACTTCCCACTCGTCAACCCAGCCGGATCCCGTTGACGTATTGACGGCGATGACCGCCCGCTCGAATGCGCCGGTGCGTTCCAATTCGCGCACCACCATGTCAGCTGCGTCAGCGAGGGTCTGCCCGCCTGTCGGCATGCCGGCGTAGACGCGAATAGGTTCGAGGGCCTCGCGCCCGGTCACCTCTTCAATGTCGTGGCGCGAGGGGCCTCGTCCCAAAAACACGCGGCCCTGACCGCCAACGGATGCCCACGACACCAGGGAATGGTGGGATCCGGATCGTTCGGGCACCTCGGGACGAAAGATCCCTTTGGCGGTGCGGTTGTTCATTTCCCATGCCTTTCGGGAAAAGAACGTGACACCTCCAGCGATAATCACTTTTGAGGTCAACAGGATCAGCAGCGCCACAATGATTGCGCATCCCACCGCCAACGCGATCCACACCGGTATCCATCGCGCCAGGAAAGTGACCAGGGTGGCCAGCATCCACAGCAACGCATCCAGTACACCGATGATCACGTGGAAGAGCACAAATGCTCCGACCATTCCCAGCAGGATGGAACTGATTCGCGGACCGGGCATGTCCACCAGTTGCGCAGCTGAGCGGGCGTGGATGAATGACTGAACAACTGATCGGATGAACCAGATCATGAAAATAACGAATGCGGCCCACCGCAACCCGGTTTCGGTGGCAGGCGAGGCACTGATGGTTAAGTCAGTCAGGCGCAAAATTAACGTTCCCGCGCTCTCGATCACCACTCCCACCACGTATCCGAGCGATGCCAGAACGCCGGACACGACGGCTTGCCACCACCAGGATCTGGGCAGCAGGGACGGCGACACGGACACTGCATACATCACCAGCGCGGCGATAATGCCGAGCAGAGATGGACTGTCGAGCACCCGTCACCTCCGTGTTGCATGGAATGTCAGACGTGGGGATACGTTCACGTCCGTGTCCTCTTTATTGTACGAACATCGCACCGCATCACCACGATTCACCTGACGTTGGCGTCACCTTCGACCGCACGTAGTCGGCACACTTATGTGACAGAATCGAATTATGACGCCAGATACATCGAAGACACCCTCGTCCCCCCATCAAACCCTCCCGGAGTTGCCGCCTGCGATGCGCCGCCTGGCTGGCGACGTGCACATCCCTGACCCGATGGATGCTCCCAGTATTCAGTGGGGAATCATTGGTGCCAGCGGCATTGCCCGCACGATGTGTACCGCGATCAATTCGTACACGACTTCACGCGTCGTCGCGGTCGCTGCCCGCGAACCGTCCAGGGCAAAGGCGTTTGCACGTGACAATGACGTCGAGCGGGCTGTGGATTCGTACGAGGAACTCGTGGCGTGCGATGACGTGGACGCGGTGTATGTGTCGACGATCCACCCCTACCATGCACGTTGCGCGCTGATGGCTCTGCGTGCGGGCAAGCCTGTGCTGGTGGAAAAGCCGTTCACGATGACGGCACAGCAGGCACGCGATGTTTTCGATGCGGCTGAACGAGCGCACCTGTTTGCGATGGAGGCTATGTGGATGCGCCACTTGCCTCACCATCACGTTCTTCGCGCCATCCTCGCCGGAGGAGGTCTGGGAGCTGTGCATTCCGTTCACGCTGATCACGGGCAGCGCCTCCTGGATGTTCCGCGCCTCATTCGCCCTGAGCTGGGTGGCGGAGCCGTGCTGGATCTGGGCGTGTATTCCCTGTCTTTTGTCCATCAGGTGCTCGGTGCGCCCGAGGAGCTGTCGGCGCACGGCCGGATGCGTCCTGATCACCTTGACACCGCTGAGGTTGTTACTGTGCGCGCAGGCGATGCGCTGGGTGTGGCTCGCGCCGCGATGGATGCGCGTTCAGCTACAGCGGCCGAAGTGGTCTGTGCAGGTGGGTGCCTGGAGTTGCCTGAGCAGTTCTACCAGCCCGGTATCCTGCAGTTGCGCACGTGGGATGACGAGGGGAACGAAGTCGTGGAACAGTGGGATGCCCGCATTCCCGGCGGCTTCCAGTATGAGGCGGCTGAAGTGGCGCGCTGCCTGGCCCAGGGTCACACCCAAAGCAGTGTGATGCCGTGGCGCACAACGGTGGAGGTCATGGACATGATCGATCAGGTGCGTGCCCAGCTCGACATCCGCCATCCTGGAATTAATGGGTAGGGTTTGCGCTGGTGGCAGCGCGTAAGAATCGCCCCGGCATCACTGTTAAAGCTGCCGGCACACTTTAGTTGAGTCCGTTGCGCGCAATCCACGTCATCGTGACGACAGGGATGGACACCCACTGGTCGCTTTCGTAGCGCAGGTGTTCGTACAGGTACCAGTGCAGGTTGCGTTGCATGCGTTTGCGCATGGCCGTGCTCGCCCGCAGGTACGAGGAGCGGGTGCGTGCCAGTTCCATCACCTGTTCGGGCAGTAAGACGTGCATCCACCTGCAGGTATGCAGCGTCGCCGGTGTGATCGGCGGGTCCCACCTGGGTGGTTTGTCGGGCCGGTGCACGTCGCCCGAACGCATGATCCGTGTCAGGCGGTGCACCCACGGCATCCGCACATCCATCTGGTTGAACACTGCTGCCACCACGCCGCCAGGTCGAACAATTCGCGCCAGCTCGGCGCTCGCCTCATGCGCATCGACCCAGTGCCACGACTGTGCAAATACTGCACCGTCGACACTTCGATCCGGCAATGTGGTCCGCTCCCCGGTTCCATCAATCACGCGGATAAGCCCTGAGTGCGCCTGATGCCATGGTGTTCCATCCGCAGCTGGGTCGCCCTCGTTCATGGCCGAATTGTCGGCGACGTCATGCCCATGAAGAACGCCGGTGAGTTGATCGCGCATTGCCCGGGCCGGTTCAACGGCAACAACATCGACTTCACGCCGTGCCAGTGCGAACGTCATTTTTCCTGTGCCGGCACCGATGTCTGCGATACGCACTGGCGACTCGGTCTGCAGGCCGCTCGCCTCGCAGGCACCGATCAGTGTGTCGACCGCTGCAGCCGGGTATCCGGGGCGGATGTGCCCATACGAGGACGTGGCACGCTCGAAAGGGTTGACGTCGTCAGTTTTGGCAATATGGGAAGTCGGCACTCAGTCAGCCTACTGCATGGGTGATGCGCCGCAGACAGACAGACGAGCCGGCGCTGTACCCAGTGAGGTACCTGCGGCCGGCTCGTCTGTCTTCGTTCCTGTTCAGGTGCCGATTGATTCGAAACAGCCGAAACGGATTGCTGTGGTCAGTGCGATCACCGGGATCACGATGCACAGCACCATGAAGACCATGTCCGCCCAGCTGACTGTGGAGGGGCGCGCCCAAGTGCGCCGCGTATCTGCACCGAATCCTCGTGCTTCCATCGTCACCGACAGTTTGGCGGAGCGGCGCAGCGCAAAGACGAGCAGTGCGAACGCTCCCTGGAAGAACGCGATGAACCTGTTGGCGTCACCGAGGCCGCGCATGCGTCGAGCCTGCATGAGCGCTTTCCAGTCGGCCATCATGAGTCCGGCCATACGGACACCTGCCAGGGATGCCAGGACGGGGCGTGCCGGCAGGTGCAGTATCTGTCCGAGTCCATCTGCCATGTCAGTCGGATCGATGTGAGAGAACACAACGATCGCCGGCATTGCGACGGCGATGATACGAAGGAATATTCCTGCTGCCAACGCGATGGAGCGGTCACTGATCGCCATCGGCCCCCAGTGCCAGTACAGCGTTCCACCCGGGTCGGCGTACAGGAGCATTGACACAGACGCCAGCGGTGCGGCGATGATGACCGGGATCATTCTCACTGCTATCTGTTTCGCACTGATTCCCACCAGTGGGAGCAGCAGCAGTTCACAGATCAGCGCAATGCCTGCACTGACTGTGTCAATGGAAGCGATCAGCGGGGTCGTCATTGCAGCGATTCCCAGCACCTGCGTCACCGGGTTGACCTTCTTGAGCAATGCGCCTCGCTTGTATGCACACGAATGCCCCTCATTGCCGAGGGCGTCCACGCCATCTGTGCTCTCACTACCACCGGCAGATGCCGGATCTGTGCGTGCGTCGGTTCCAACTTCGCTCAGATCAATGACGTTGTCCGCCATTGCTTCAACAAATGAGTGGTCGTGCGTGATCGCCACGAGCGTGGTGCCGGCATCGACCACTGAGCGCAGCAGTGCCACCAGTTCGACCCATGTGGACCGGTCCTGTCCGAAGGTCGGCTCATCGGCGATCACAATGTCCGGCGCGCTGATCAGCGCGGTCGCCACCGACAGGCGGCGTTTTTCTCCACCGGACAGTGTCATGGGATTCGCGCGAGCAAGGTGCTCAAGTTTCAGAGCTTTCAGGAAACGCTTGACCAGTTCGTCGCGCTGATCGTCCTTCAGCTTCGCCAGTGTCGGCCCGAGTTCGAGCTCTTCTTGAACAGTACGGCACACAAACTGGTATTCGGGTTCCTGGAAGACCATGGACAATCGTCCGACCAAGTCTCGCGAGCGCCATTCGTACGGGTCGGCGCATTCCGGGCGGCGTGAAGCTGTCCGTTCGGGAGTCTTACCGGACGCGGACGTCTTATCCGATGCTGCAGGGGGCGTCGGATCGATTCGCACCATGCCGTCAAGCGGCTTGAGCAGGCCGGCCATCGTCAAAGCCAGTGTTGTCTTTCCCAACCCGTTTCCGCCGACAATGCAGGTGCATTTGCCCTGCGGAATACGCATCGAAATGTCGCGCCGAATCGGATGATCCGGGTCGTATCCGATGGCCAGGTCACTGACAGTGATGGCATCCGTGTTGGTGGCGACCGGATCATCCTGGCTGCCACTCACGATGCTGTCAGTATGCTGATTGCGTACGTCACGCCGACTGTCACCGATCACCGCTTCTTCGTCACCAGGCAGCCAGATCCCGCATTCACGCAGGTAATCAGCCTGGTCATGCAGGACTTCCTGCACGGTGCCGTCAGCACCGATTGCGCCGTCGATCACCACGATGACGCGGTCAATCAGCTCCATCCACACGTCAACGCGGTGCTCGATGATGATCGCTGTGGCACCGGTACGTTCCAGTACTGCGCGGGTCGCGTTGCGGACCTGCTGAACGCCCTGCGGATCCAGATTGGCCGTCGGCTCATCCAGGAGCAGCAGGCGCGGATCCATGGCGAGCACGCTTGCCAGTGCAAGACGCTGTTTCTGCCCACCGGATAGTTTTGATGTTGGATAGTCCAACGGAATATCCAGGTTCACAGTGTGCAGCGACTGGTCGACGCGCTGCCAGATTTCATCACGCTCCACCGCCAGGTTCTCGCATCCGAATGCGACGTCGTCACCGGCTCGCGCCAGCACGACCTGTGCTTCCGGGTCCTGCATAACCAGACCGATGGAGCCACGCATTTGTTCCGGGCGAGCTCCGTCGACAGTGAGTGTGCCGCGAGATTCACCCTCGTCGTCACCTCCGAGTACGCCGGCAATACCGCACAGCAGTGTTGACTTGCCGGACCCGGATGCCCCCAGTACGAGGACGTGTTCGCCAGGCCTGATGTCGAGGGTGATCTGATTCAGTGCCCATGCGCGTCTACCGGCGTGCCGCCATCCCCATCTGTCGATGTGAACGGAGGCTCCGATATCCACGCGGGTAGTTGCCTCCGGACTCATACGAGTTCGTGGCGCTCGCGTCCAGCTGCGAAACGGTCAAGCGCGCCGGTCTGAGCCAGTCCGCGCACGATGAACCATCCGAGCAGGCCTGCCAGCAATGCGCCGGAGATCTGCGTGGTGATGAAGTACGTGACGTTGAACAGTGCGCCTTTGGCGTGGTTGTAGGCGATGAATTCCCAGACGAATGCACCCAGAGCTGAACCCATACCGGTCAGAATGCCGATCGGCAATGTGAAGCGGCGGTACAGAACAATCAGGAGGATCAGTTCAGCTCCGAGTCCCTGCACGATGCCTGAATACACCGCGCCGATGCCCCATTGTGATCCCAGAGCTGCGGACATACATGCTGCCAGGAGTTCAACGAACAGTGCGGCACCGGGTTTGCGGATGATGAGGCCACCCAGAACACCGCCAATCAGCCAGATTCCAACGGCGATTCCGCCCAGACCCGGGGTGAGGGCATCCATCGCTTTGGTCCATAAATCACCGGGCTGGTTCCACAGCAGGAAAATGCAGCCGCAGGCTACCGCGAGGATTGCAGCTGTCACAAAATCAACAACGCGCCAGCTCAGGCGCGGCTTCTGGTCAGTCATCGTGTCCTCTTTCTCGTGTATGACCTTGAAGACGCGCACGAGAAGAGAGCCTTCCTTCGCCGGTTTTAACCCGGATCAGGTTCAACGGTCGAGGGGCCTTGTTCCCCCTCCTCTCAACCCAGCACAACTGGGCTCCCGTGGCAGTAAACGTGAGTATAGTACGTGCTGGCTCTGTTGAGTTACTTCCACAGCGTATTCGGCGAAATTGACGGAAAATAGTCGGCGTGCGTGACGAGACGAGTGATCTGGTCAAAAATGTCATCAAGGCCGAGTCGAATTCCTCCCAATGCGACGGCGCGTCTGCCCAGTGTGGAGGCTGCGACATGGGGCATGAAAGGACATAGGTCGGTGAGGTCGTCAACTAGTTGGTCGTAAAACAGGGACGCGTATCGCGCAAACTGCCCGCCGATCACCACGCATTGCGGAGCAATAGCAAGAATCATCGCAGCAGTTCCCTGCGCAAGAATGTGTGCGTATTCAGCTATTGCGCCTTGGTAATCAGCGTCACCGTCATGAGCGACCAGGGCTCCTTCGAACAGCTCTTCTCGCGTGGGTGTACGGCCCGCAAATCGGTGCGACACGAATGTTTCCGATTCAAGGTCTTTCCAGCGAATGCACGGGAGTTCACCAATCAGACCGGCGCTGCCCATGAGGCCTTCACGCACACGACCGTCGATGACACTCGCAGCACCGGTACGACGCCCCGCCAGGATAAAGACGACATCGGAATACTGGCTGGCAGCGCCTTTCCAGGATTCGCCACGGGCACCCAGCGCACAGTCTCCAGCTGTTCGCACGCGCACACCAAGTCTGTCGCTGAAAATCTGATCAAGTGCCAGTCCCTGCCAACCGGGCATGCCTTCACCCCCGAAGTAGACCACACGTCCATCATGCTGAACCCCTGGCGAAGCGACAGCGCAGGTCCATGCTGTCCCACAGGTGGTGTGTTCGCGCACCTCGTTCGTCAGGTCAACAGCTACGTCGATACGCGTATCGGCAGAGCAGTCTTCATCAATGTTGATGCTTCGTTCATCCAGGATTTTGCCTGAAAGATCAGCAGACATCGCAGTGATGTGGTGGGCTCCAATATCGAGGGAAAGGACGTGGCCGGCATCGGTAGCCATTCCGTAGAACGCTGCGGGGCGTCCCAATGATGTGAATCCCTGCGGAGGGGCGACCTCGGTAATCCATCCCAGATCCGCGAGGTCGCTGACAACTGATTCCGCTGCGGGGCGGGTGATGCTGCACTGCTGAGCAATGTCGCTGAGAGTGCGCGGACTCTCAAGGCAGTAACGCAAAACACGCGCCATATTCGCGCGCCGCTGAAGGCGTTTAGGAGCAGGCATACACGACTCTCTCTCCATCACATTGACTTATTAAAGAAAGTAACCTAATAATAGTAACTGTTCAACCCGTCGAGGGCTCAAAGACGAAGGACCTCATGAGCACTACTGTACAAAGCAAGGGCGCGCATTCACCCGCACAGACGCACCGGCATTCACGCAAACTGCGCGATGTTCCGGTTGCGCTCGTATTCCTGGCACCTGCCATTTTCGGCTTCCTGCTGTTCTACCTGTGGCCCATGATCCGCGGCCTGCAGATTTCGTTCACCGACTGGGACATGATCAGCACGCCTCATTGGGTCGGTTTTGACAACTACCGCAAACTCATCGGCGACCATCACTTCGGTCATGCACTGGTCGTGACCGCGATCTACGTGGTCGTCAATATTTCCACGCAGACAGCTCTGGGCCTGGCTATCGCCACCCTGATGCAGCGGATCTCGCATTCAACCCTGATCCGATCCCTGCTGCTCGTCCCCTGGCTTGTTCCCAACGTGACGATCGCAGTGATCACCTTGTTCGTCCTCGATCCCAACGTTGGACTGCTCAACCACATGCTGTCCTATCTCAATGTCGGTCCGATCGCTTTCTACTCTAACCCTGACATCGCGATCTACACCGTCGCCCTCGTCAATTCGTGGCGCAATATGGGCTACACCGCGTTACTGATATTCGCGGGCATGCAGATCATTCCGACCATGGTGTACGAGGCTGCTGAAATTGACGGTTCCTCCACATGGCGCACATTCTTCTCCATCACACTGCCGCTGATCCGACCCATTCTGGTCATGGTCGTGGTGGTCTCCACCATCGGGTCATTCCAGATCTTTGACACCGTGGCCGTGGCAACGAAAGGCGGACCTGTTAACTCGACGCGCGTGATCTACTTCTACATCTACGAAAAAGCGTTCCAGCAAGGCCAGATGGGATACGCAGCAGCCATGGCTGTGGTGCTGCTGCTCATCATCTTGCTGATGACGCTGGTTCAGCTGCGCGTCACCCGCGCAACCGAAACGGATCTGGGGTGAAGTCATGACGTCACTGTCTCGAAAAGCTGATCACACTGACACGCAGGCCAGCAGGGCTGCGAAGAAGAATCGCCGCCCCATTCGCCCGGGTCTCGTTGCCGGATGGATCGCCCTGATTATCCTGCTCTTCATTACACTGGTGCCGTTCGTGTGGATGATCCGCACGGCGTTCACCCCAAATGCGCAGATCTTCAACGGCGACTACTCACTGATTCCACAGCAATCAACGTGGATCAACTTCAAACGCGTCCTCGGTCTGGCAACACCAAAAGAGGACCTCGCTGCAGGCGGATCCGGAGCAACCATGTACTTCTGGCTCTACCTGCGTAACTCCGTAATTTTCACGGCTCTGCTGGTGGTTGGCCAGGTCACGACCTCCGCGATGGCGGCATACGCATTTTCACGCCTGCGTTTCCCCTTCCAAAACGCGCTGTTCGCCCTGTTCCTGACCGGCATGATGATTCCACCAATCTTCATCGTGCTGCCCAACTTCATCCTGATCAAGAACGCCGGTCTGCTCAACACGTTCACCGGCCTGCTGGCACCCTATTTCTTCATCAGCCCGTTCGCGATCTTCTTCCTGCGCCAGTTCTTCCTGTCCATTCCGCGTGAAGTTGAAGAGGCGGCAACGCTGGATGGTGCCGGGCACTGGCGTACATTCGTCCAGATCATCGCGCCAATGGCATCCGCACCCCTGACCACGATCGCCATCATCCAGGCGGTCTTCGCATGGAATGAGTATCTGTGGCCGCAACTGGTCGCACAAAAGCACGCAGTACGACTGCTTAACGTTGCGCTGGCCGTTTTCCAGCAGGCATCGCCTTCCACGCGCCCCGACTGGGCCGGGCTGATGGCTGCTGCCACCCTGCAGACTCTTCCGATGCTGCTGGTGCTCATCCTGCTGGGTCGCAAGCTTGTCGGATCAATCGGTCTGACGTCCGCTAAGTAACACAAACCTTTTGACGTTCCGCAAAATTTTTTCCAACACAATTTCAAAGGAGAAGATGATGAAGAAAGTAGTCGCCTCAACATGTGCGGCAGCAATGGCCGCACTGGCACTGAGCGCCTGCACACCTGCCGAACTGACAGACGAAGGTACCTCCGGTGCAGCCGGCATGTCCGGCGAATCGGATTCACAGG
This sequence comes from Actinomyces ihuae, assembly GCF_001457875.1. Classification (NCBI taxonomy): domain Bacteria; kingdom Bacillati; phylum Actinomycetota; class Actinomycetes; order Actinomycetales; family Actinomycetaceae; genus Actinomyces; species Actinomyces ihuae. The sequence goes on along the minus strand of NZ_CZPX01000005.1, from coordinate 1,109,457 downwards.
GAATCACCTACAGCCTGTGGGATCCAAACCAGAAGCCGGCATACGAAAAGTGCGCAGCCGACTTTACGGAGAAGACCGGCATCAAGGTCACCATTGACCAGAAAGGCTGGGATGACTACTGGCAGAACCTGTCAGTTGCCATTTCCTCAGGAACAGCTCCCGATGTGATCACAAACCACGTTGCGCACTACCCGGAGCTCGCATCCAAGGGCGCCCTCGAGGATCTCAAGCCGTACATTGACAAGGCACAGATCGACATGAGCCAGTACACCGGCAACCTTGCCTCCCTGTGGGATTACGACGGCAAGACCTTCGGCATTCCGCAGGACTGGGACACAATCGCACTGGTGTACAACGCCAAAGATGTTGAAGACGCCGGGATTGATCCCGAATCCCTGAAGGACCTGGACTGGAACCCGCAGGACGGCGGTTCATTCGGCAAACTCATCGCTCATCTGACCATCGACGAAAATGGTGTGCGTGGCGACGAGGCCGACTTTGACAAGACCAAAGTTGCCACATACGGATGGGGACTTGAAAGCGGTGGCGGCGTTGTCGGCCAGGGCCCATGGTCATGGCTGGCGCTCTCAAACGGCTTCCAATACCTCGACAAGAACCCGTTCGGCACTCAGTACCAGATGAACGATCCCAAACTGATCGAGGCTCTCACCTGGTGGCAGAAGCAGATTGAAGCAGGCTACGTCACTCCGCTTGAACAGGCCGGCAACCTCGGCCTCGAACCGATGATGGAGCAGAACAAAGCTGCCCTGATCCCAGACGGCTCATGGCGCATCAACACCTGGGCAAACTCCGAGGCAGGCGATTTCAAGTTCGCACCGCTGCCGAAGGGACCAGAAGGCCGCAAGACCATCATCAACGGCATTGCACCATCGATCATGGCATCCTCCACTCACAAGGATCAGGCATTCCAGTGGGTTCAGTACCTGACATCGGAAGACTGCCAGTCCGTCATCGCCAAGGAAGCAGTGGTCTTCCCGTCCATCACGTCGCAGTCTGAAGCAGCTGCCAAGGCTCACGAAGCCAACGGAGTGGATGTCTCCGCATACATTGACATCACAAAGGATCCGTCATCACTGTCGTACTACCCCATCACCTTCAAGGCTGATGAAATCAACAGTGAGGCAGACACCGTCATCGAACAGATCGAGCGCGGAAGCGTTGACCCAGCTGAAGCTCTGCCGAAGCTGAACGACACGATCAACGGCATCCTTGCAGATCAATAGTCGGACCAGATACCACTGCTGAGCTGCATACGCTCAGCAACACCAGGTGCCGCCCGCCGCCCGCAATCTGCGGGCGGCACCTTGCCACTGCCACGTCACCCTGCCCTCCTGCAGTCTCCTCCTACCTCCAGCACTCCCTGCCCCTTCTCACTTTCTTCGCCATCCGAAAGCACTCCCATGCATTTGCGTCTCAAAACCACCACCACTTCCTGCGTCCTCAACGCACCATCCATGTCACCCCTCGAACTCAGTGTCACCGGAGCACAGCTGCGCGCTGACACGCTGAGGATTGACGTTGATGGCCACTCCATCAGTGAGTTTTACCGCCACGGCATCAACTCCTGGTCGCCGACAGCATGGTGGTACACCGATCGCGAACCGTGGCGCGTGTGGGACAACGACGAACGCCTCCTGACGGCGGAAGATCCCGCCACCGATTCAACAACTGACCACCGCTCCTACCTGCTGACAGCGTGGACAGTCGACTCGTCAACGCATCGCGTCATCGTGGTCGGAACACTGGGAGGCCGCACCGGCGTCTTCACCGTGACCGGTCAGCAGGTCGCATCTGCCCCGCTGGATCCAGAGCACGACAACAGCGAGCTGACCTGGTGGATCGGCATAGGGGAAGAACGCGAAATCTTCGCCGCATATGCACGCGCTCTGGCTGATTCGATTCCAGAATTTCATTCACGTCAGGACTGCGGACCTGTGTGGTCATCGTGGTACTCCTGGTTCGAAGAAATCACCGAACACACTATTGAAACCGAAGTGCCGCACGCGCAGGCAGCTGGCTATCGCGTGCTGCAGATTGACGACGGCTGGGAGAAAACAGTTGGCGACTGGCAGGCGAACACAGATTTTGAACACGGAATGGACCACTGTGCCACCCTCATTCACAACGCCGGCATGCGGCCGGGTCTGTGGATGGCGCCGTTCATTGCCCGCAGCAGTGCCCCGATCGTACGCGAACACCCCGAATACTTCATTCATAACGCCGATGGCACACTGGCTCACGCCGGATATAACTGGGGCGAACCATACTTCGGACTCGACACCACACATCCCGGTGCCCAGCAGTGGCTGACGAACGTCATGAAACGCGCACACGGCTGGGGATTCACCTACTTCAAACTCGATTTCCTCAATGGTGCCGCCATCCCCGGAGTCCGTTACCAGGACTGTGATCGAGAGGAAGCCTACCGCCAGGGTCTGCGTACGATTCGCCAAGCTGTGCCAGATGTCTACATCATGGGGTCTGGCGCTTTGATTGGATCGTCTATAGGGCTGATTGATGGAATGCGAGTGGGACCCGACACGGCTCCCTACTGGGACAACACCGAACGCCATCGTGATCCAAGTGGTCCGGCCGTCAGAAATGCGCTGCGTAATGCGCTGTCTCGATACTGGTTGACCTCGCTGGTGGCACCAGATCCCGATGTCGCATTCGTGCGAACACGCGGCTCCCTGCTTTCTGACCAGGTCAACGCCGTCACCCGGGACCTCGGGCATGTCATGGGTGTTCATTCATGTTCTGACCCAGATAGCTGGCTGACAGATTCGGAACGCCAGCAGATACGGGAATTCTGCCAGGTGGCCAGCCGCTCAGGTGCTGATCAACTCGACGTGCAGCAAACAGGACGGTTCACATTCACCATCAACGGGCGCGCCGTCGACTTTCAACCGTGGATTGACCCGGAGGGGCGAATCAGCGACCGCCTGCTCGTCAAGTAGGTACCAACATCGCTGCGGTGCGCACTGAGTTCGTGTGCGGCGCAGCGGCACAGCCTCAGGCTGCACCTTCCAGGTAGGCCTTCAGTGCCGGCAGGACAACATCCCACGTGCCCTGCGCGTCTTCCCATGCCTGGCGCACTTCAGCCTCGTCATCGCTGACGGATGTAATATCTGATTCCTCGACGTGCACCTGTACCTGGCCGTCCTTCTCGGACAGTGATACTTCCACGCGCGTGGTGCGTTCTTCAGGGAATTCGTCCCCTGCCAGCGGGTACCACCGGAAGGAAATGAGATCCATCGGATCTTCATCTTCCTTTTCGATCAGCCATGCACCGGCATCCGGATCTTCGATACGGTACAGGCCATCCTCGCCGCGCTCAAATTCATGGTCGCCGAATGGCCCGTCGTTGACCCACCAGCCCGGCTCGCTGACCGCTTTCCATACGGATTCGAGGTCCGCTGCAATTGAAATGTCTGCTTCAACCGCGTCGAGGTTGTCCACCTTGTCCATTGATTCGTCATCGTCGTCGAAGTAATTCATGTCTTAACGGTAATCGTTGCCCACCACGACTTTCCAGCTTTTGACGCATTAGCAGATCAAAGATGCGGCGCATGACGGTTTCCACCTATACGATAAAGACGTGAATGCGGCGCAACGCTCAACTTTGCGCTGTGCCTTCTTCACAACACCTTTCTGTGCGCGTGCCACGAGCATCGCACAGTCGCTGCTTGAACAAAGGAGTACGTGTGCTCGTCGGAGTACCAGCCAGCAATGCTGATCAGCCACTTGTCGCAGCCACCCCTGACACCGTCACCAAGCTAAAGAAACTGGGTTTCGACGTGTGCGTACAACGAGGCGCTGGGCAAACCGCTCAATTTCCTGATTCATTATTCGAAGATGCGGGAGCCACCCTCGTCGATGACCGCGGTGCGTGGGGAGCCGACATTGTCCTCACTCTCGACGCCCCCACAAGCGAGCAGATCGCGGCGATGCAGTCGGGCGCAACACTGATTTCCCGCCTGGCACCCGCGCGCCACCCCGAACTGCTCGACGAATTGGCGAGGGCGAACATCACCGCGCTGGCTATGGACACCGTGCCGAGAATTTCCCGTGCTCAGGCGATGGATGTCCTGTCCTCCCAAGCCAATGTTGCCGGATATCGAGCCGTCGTTGAGGCCGCTCATCAGTTTGGCCGCCTCTTCACCGGTCAGGTCACCGCGGCCGGGAAAATGCCGCCGGCACGTATCTATGTGATTGGTGCGGGAGTTGCCGGTCTGGCAGCGATCGGCACCGCCAACTCCATGGGCGCTGAAGTCTACGCAACCGACGTGCGTCCCGAGGTGGGCGAACAGGTTGAATCGATGGGAGCCACATTCGTTCCGATCCCGGTGGGCCGTCAGGAATCCAGTGACGGTTATGCCAAGGAGATGGACGCTGATCAGGCGCGCGCAGCTGAAATACTGTACGCCGAACAGGCTGCCTGCTCCGACATTGTCATCACGACAGCAAACATTCCGGGGCGTGCCGCTCCGCGCCTGCTCAGTGCCGACGCGATTGATGCGATGCGTCCGGGCAGCGTGATTGTGGATATGGCAGCTGCCAACGGCGGTAACTGTGAACTGACGTCACCCGGGGAAATTGTGCGAACCGAAGGTGGCGTCACCATTATCGGCCTGACCGACCTGGCGGGCAGACTCCCAGCACAATCCTCCCAGCTGTACGGGCAAAACATTGTGAATCTGCTGCGTCTGGCCACGCCCGACAAGGATGGTCAGCTCACGCTGGACATGGATGATGAGATCATTCGCTCCATCACTGTGACGCACGAGGGCGACGTGATGTGGCCACCGCCGCCGGTCAACGTGTCGGCGGCTCCTGCTCCTGCTCCGACTCCGCGCGAAGACCCGGCGGCAGTCGCTGCCAGAGCGGCTGATGAGTCACGAAAGGAAGCGTCCCATAAGCGTAACCGCGTGATCGGAATTGTCGTGGCGATAGCCTTGGCCGCCCTGTTGATTTTGACGTCACCGCTGATGGTCTCCAGCCATTACATCGTGCTGGCGCTTGCAGTGGTTGTCGGGTTCTACGTCATTACGAACGTGACGCACTCGTTGCATACGCCGCTCATGTCGGTGACGAACGCGATTTCCGGCATCATCCTGGTCGGCGCTCTGCTTCAGATCGGATCGTCGAACGTTTTGGTCACGATCATTTCCTTTGCCGCCATACTCGTCGCGTCGATCAACATTTTCGGCGGCTTCACAGTCACCCACCGCATGCTCGCGATGTTCAAGAAAGACTGAGGCAGATTTACCGTGTTCACCAACCTTGTCACACCGTTTTCCCAGGACCTCATGTCAGCTGATATTCCGGGTGCCGACCTCCTGTCCGGTGGCTTCGTCTCACACTTCGTTGTTTTCGCCTACATTGTTGCCGCCATATTCTTCATCCTGGCGCTGGCCGGACTGTCCCGTCATGAGACGGCTCAACGTGGCAACAATTCAGGCATCATCGGCATGGCGATTGCGCTGGTCGCCACCATAGTCCTGGCTCTCACGTCGCAGCCGGCACGCGGGGTGGTCGTCACCGCGATCCTGATTGCGCTGGCAATGAGTATCGGCGCAGTGATCGGCATCTGGAAGGCACGCAACGTTCAGATGACCGGCATGCCGGAACTGATCGCATTGCTGCACTCATTTGTCGGCCTGGCAGCAGTGCTGGTGGGGTTCAATTCCTACCTGGCACCCGACGCCAATGCGCTTCTGCTGGGAGGATTCCACCTCGGTGAAGTGTTCCTGGGCATCTTCATCGGTGCCGTCACCTTGACCGGCTCAATCATCGCGTACCTCAAATTGTCCGCGAAGATTTCGGGCGCACCGTTGATGCTTCCGGGGCGCAACTGGATCAACCTTGCTGCCATCGTCGTCTGCCTCATCCTGATGGTACTGTTCGTGCGTCAGGACGGTTTCACCGGAGTTGGCATTGCAGCGTTAATCATTATGACTCTCATCGCGCTGGCACTGGGTGTGCACCTGGTGGCCGCGATCGGCGGCGGAGACATGCCCGTTGTCGTGTCCATGCTGAACTCGTATTCCGGGTGGGCTGCGGCAGCGGCCGGCTTCATGCTCAACAATGATCTGCTCATTATCACTGGCGCGCTTGTCGGCTCCTCCGGCGCGTACCTGTCCTACATCATGTGCAAGGCGATGAACCGTTCGTTCATCTCCGTCATCCTGGGCGGTTTCGGATCGACAGGTGCGACTGCGTCAGCCTCGGACGAAACAGGCGAATATCGCGAGATTGACGCTGCGCGTGTCGCCGAGATGTTGACGGATGCGCAGCACGTCATGATCACTCCCGGGTACGGCATGGCAGTGGCTCAGGCACAGTATCCAGTCGCGGACCTGACGAAGCGACTGCGCGAGGCGGGTGTGGATGTCCGCTTCGGTATTCACCCTGTTGCAGGTCGCCTGCCCGGTCATATGAACGTGCTGCTGGCTGAAGCCAAGGTTCCCTACGACATCGTGATGGAAATGGATGAGGTCAACGATGATTTCGGTGATGTTGACGTCGTCCTCGTCATCGGCGCGAATGACACGGTGAATCCTGCCGCCGAGCAGCCCGGCTCCCCGATTGCGGGAATGCCGGTGCTAAAGGTGTGGGACGCACACGATGTCATCGTCTTCAAACGTTCAATGGCGACCGGCTATGCGGGTGTACAGAACCCGTTGTTCTTCAAGGACAACACGCACATGCTCTTCGGTGATGCCAAAGCCTCAGTCGAAGCAATCATTTCTGCGTTGAACTAGCTCGTACGCTACACCTCGGCAAGATCGCGGCGCATCTCCACCATGGCACCGGGATCATCCACCACGTCGATTCCCACGTCGACAAGCAAGTCGCGAATGGTCACTGCCAGCGACCGAGGCTGATAGTCCCATTCGTTGCGCGCTTTCGCGCCTGAAACGTGTGGCAGATCCTCAAGGGCACCCAGCGATGCCGATGTGAAAATATCCGAATTGACCCACGATCCGATTTTTTCGCCCACGGGAGCCAGCCAGTCCACCCACCGCAACGGAAATACCGGCACCGCACGCCCCGAATGTCCTGCGAGCGCGGAAGCGATTCGCACCAGTGTCGACATGGATGCTCGAACGCCAGGCAACAAGTACTGCTGCGAGGTTTGGCCCTTCTCAAAGGCGTCGATCAGCCCTCCGGCAACATCGCGTACATCCACCCAGTCGAAGCCGCCAGCCACGACCGCAGGTACCCGGCCTCGTGCAGCATCCAAAATGATTTCGTTGACGCGCGACTGTGTCGGGTCGGTCGGCCCAATAATTCCGGTCGGCATACACACCACCGCGTCCAGTCCACGCGCGATCTGTCGACGCACCGCTCGATTTCCTGCCGCCTTTGAGCGGTCATACAGCGGGCGGTCAGGCCCGGCAGGCGGCGACTTTTCAGTGATGACCCCTTTAGTCGCATTGTCGAGGGCATGCACGGACGAGCAGTGAACCATTCGGATGTGGTGTTTCAGCGCCGACCTGGCCACGACTCCGGGTCCAGCCGAATTCAACCTCCATGCCTGCGGGTCACGTTTCTTCAAGGTGATGGCGGCCGCCAGGTGAATGACACCATCAACGCCGCGCATCGCCTCATCCACCTGGGCGGGTTCCAACACTGATCCGGTGACATACTCTCGCTGCGCACTGCACACACCATCATGAACGAGGGCGCCCCGCGTACCACTGGCAGGTGCCACCTGATCGAAACAACGCACGGCATAACCTCGTGCTTCCAAAGCGGGCACGAGGTTGCTTCCCACATATCCGCTGGAACCTGTGACTAAAATGCGTGGGTATTCAGTGGCATTCGTGTGCATCGCTATCCCCCTTTTCTCACCTTAGTGCGCGTTGACACCGAGGGGGCGTCCTGGGCGGGAAGACGTGTGGGTTGGGTTCAGTTATTCAGAGCGAACTCGACTTCCACCTCGACTGACGCGTTGAGCGGCAATGCGGCTACGCCGACGGCAGAACGTGCGTGAGGCGTTCCGAAGATGTCCTGGAAGAAGTCAGAGGCCCCGTTCAGAACACCAGCCTGGCCGGTGAAGCTTGGGCGGGAAGATACAAAACCGGTGACTTTGACGACGCGTGCCAGGCAATCGACGTCTCCGGCGACGCTTGCTGCTGCCGCAAGCGCGTTGAGCGCGCAGATGCGGGCTGCCTCGTAAGCATCGTCTGGGTCTGCGCCGTCCTCTCCGACTGCACCAATGCAGGAAAGCTCACCGTTCTCCAATGGCAGCTGGCCTGATGTGCGAATCACTCCGCGGTCTTCAACTGCCGGAACATAGGCCGCAACCGGTGCTGCAACTTCCGGAAGTTCGTATCCTGCCTGCGACAGTCGCGCGCTCACCGATTCCATTGTGATCCCCTTAGTTCGAGCTGTTCATCTAGCTAGGTTCATTTGACCATTTTGGTTCGAGAAAAGCCATGCAGCAGCGCGAGATGTCTCAACCTGGCGCATCCACCTGTCATGTCGCATTAAAAAGGGTGGGCCGCGAACCTTGCGGTCGCGACCCACCCCAGTTGAACTAGATCATGCCAACTAGTTCACTATGCGTGTCGTCTCGGAGGAAGACAGGAATCTTGTCCAGAGGGCACTCGACATCGATCGACTGACCGCCTTCGTGCTTGTCACCCGTTGACGCGTCAGTCCAGGAAGCTCCGGCCGGCAGATACACCGATCGGGAGGTTGCAGCGGCTTCCAGAACTGGAGCGACCAGGATGTCTCCGCCTAGCAGGTACTGGTCGGAAATGGACCAGCACTTCTCGTCGAGCGGGAATTCCTGGAAGAGCCCTCTCATCACAGGTTGTCCTTCTTCATGGGCTTCCAACATGACGTCTCGCATGTAGTCGCGGAGCTTTTCGCGCAGATGAATATACTTCTCAAGCACGGCATACACGTCGTCTCCAAAGCTCCAGAGTTCATTCTCAGCACCGCTGGGCAGTCTGTAGGAGCCATCCTTGGCGCTGACCTCTTCAACTGGCCGTCGGTCACCGTGCAGCCTCATCACCGGGCAGAAAGCTCCGAACTGGAACCACCTGATGAGAAGTTCCTTGAATTTCGGATCTGTGATGACACCATCGTGGAAGCCGCCAATGTCGGTGGTCCACCACGGGATTCCTGCGGCACCCATGTGGATTCCCGCAGCAACCTGGCACCGCAGGTCTTTCCATGTTGAGCTAATGTCACCAGACCACACAAGAGCACCGTAACGCTGAGAGCCCGCCCAGGCGCACCTCAAGAGGTTAACAACGTCGTCAGTGCCGGATTCAACCAGTCCGTCGTAGAACGCTTTGGCGTAGTTCTGCGGATAGATATTTCCGACCTTGACGTTGGGGCCAGCGTTGTAGCGGTAGTTATCGAAGTCGTAGGCACCGTATTCGGGCTCAGCCTCATCGAGCCAGAAAATCTTGATGCCGTACTTGCCGTAATTTTCTTTGCACTTCTCCCAGATGAACTTTCTTGCCTCGGGATTGGTCATGTCAATGAAAGCGCTCGGTCCCTGGAACGCCATATGGACATCTAGGCCACGTTCTGCCCGTGCCAGCAGGTTGTTCTTCTTCAGCTCATCCCAGTTCTCGGATGCGTGCGCAACCTGGGTCCACACCGAAACCATGAGCTCAACGCCCATGCTATGGAGTTCATCAACCATTGCCTGAGGATCCGGCCAGAATTCCTCCTCGAAGCGATAATCTCCCATGTGGGGCCAGTGGAAAAAGTCGATCACGATGACGTCCAGGGGCAGTCCACGGCGCTTGTGTTCTCGCGCGACTTCAAGGAGCTGCTCCTGGTTCCAGTAACGGAGCTTGCACTGCCAGAACCCCAGTCCGTGTTCTGGCATCATGGGAGCGAATCCGGTTGCCGCGGCATATGCCTTACTGATTTCCCGCGGGCTGTCTCCAGCCGTGATCCAGTAGTCGAGTTGATCGCAGCGCTCTGCTGACCACTGAGTTACGTTCGATGAGAAGCTTACTTGCCCGATGGCAGGGTTGTGCCACAAGAAGCCGTAGCCCTTGCTGGAAATCACAAAAGGAACGCTCGCCTGGGAGTTGCGATGAGCAAGTTCAAGAGTGCTTCCCTTGAGATCACCGATACCCTCTTGGTACTGGCCCATTCCCCACAGATGTTCTTCTTCTGGAGACTCGAACGACATTGTCAGGGAGATATCGCCGCCAAGAACGGGACGCAGATCGCGAGCCTTCAAGTCCAGAGACCCGCCCCGATCCCTTTCACGCAGTAATGGTGTTCCATCCGTTTTCTCAAAACTGATACTGCAATGGAAAGTCTCGTACCCAACTTTTCCATCACACATCGCGGTTTGGCGCAAGATGACGCGTAGCGATCCGACCTCGAGTACAGCTTCATCGCCCTTGAGTTCGACGCTCGATTCCTGATCTTCAGGTTGATCGAGCAGAGCCCAATTCGATTCGATGACATCTGCCATGAGTCGTGAACGCACACGGACTGCGTCCTTTCCCCAAGGCTGAACTGAAAGTGTTGTTCCGTCACCACGCCACCGTAGTCCTAGACCGTCTTTTTCAAACGCCTGCTGCAAGGCTCTTTCCTTTCATTCACTATTCCTGAATTGCGGTCATGTCAACTTTCAAATTTCGCTACCGTAGAGCGACTACCCTCCTCATCCCTTTTTCTAGAAATCGCGACTCCATCCATTCGCCCAAACCAGTTTCATTACCCCTACTTCACACTTCCTGCGGCAACGCCGGCCGAGACAAACCGCTGAGCTACAACCAACAGAACAATCGCCGGAAGTGAAGCCAGGACGGCTGTAGCCATAACCATGCCCCAGTCTTGGACATACGCGCCGACATACGTATACAAACTCAGGGTTATAGGACGGACCTCCTCACTTGTCGTCAACGTCAAGGCAAAGAGGAAGTCGCCCCAAGCAAATAGGAAAGAGAACAAGCCAGCAGTGACAATAGCGTTACGAGACATAGGCAATGCGATCGAGACAAACGTCCGAAAAGCACCCGCGCCATCGATCCAGCTAGCCTCAATGATCGCCTGCGGGATGTTCTTCATAAATGTCTGCAGGATCAGGATCGAGAAGGGGATTCCTAAGGACGCGTCAGCCAAGATAAGACCGATCACTGTATTCAAAAGACCAAGATCAGAATAAGCAGAATACAGCGCATTCGCCACAACGATCGTTGGAATCATCTGGCTAAGTAAAATAACCAGGAGAATCGTCGAAGACCCCTTAATGCGATAACGCGCAAGAGCGTATGCAGCTGGTGTCGCTATGATAAGTGAAACCAAAGTAGCACCAATTGCCACAATCAGACTTGTTAGGAGGGGTCCGCTCTGTGCCCTAATAGCTGCTAGATATCCACTGAAAGTTGGAGACTTTGGATAAATCGGGCTCACCACAGCCGACCCTGCCGATTGGAGCGATATGTTGATCATCCAATATACTGGGAACAGAAAGATGAGGAGTATGAGAATTCCTATCAGTGTTCTTATCCAACTCGTTTTCTTAGAGTTCATCACTGTCACTTTGCCCCTCAATCAAGATTCGACTTGCGATTTGCACGAAGGTATATCGCAGCGAAAATCACCGACAAAACCACTAGGAGCGTACTTAGTGCTGCACCCTGTCCGAAATTGAACTCCGTAAAGGAGAGGCGGTAAGACTGTGTTGCTAACGTCTGGGTGGCATTTGCAGGCCCACCGCCCGTTAATCCCAGAATGAGGTCAAGAACCTTGACTGTATATACAACTCCTAAAATCAAAACTACATTCACTACGGGACGCAAAAGTGGCCATGTAATCTTGCGGAATCTCTGGAAACCATTTGCTCCATCTATAGCTGCTGCTTCATATAATTCCTGATCAATATCTTGCAAACCTCCGAAGAGAATTGTTGTATTAAATGGAATACCTATCCAAATATTCACCAAAATGACGGAAAACAGTGCGAGAGAGGAAGAAGTTAACCAACCTGTATCACCTGATGTGATTCCAATACTCTCAAGAGCCCTATTTAGAACTCCCGAGTCCTTATCCAAAATCCATCGCCAAATTGCAGACGAAGCGATCATCGGAATAAGCCATGGTAGGAGAAGAAGCGATCGCATGACCTTCGCACCTTTAAAGGTTCTATTGAAGAAGATTGCCAAAGCCAAGCCAATTGTGAATTGGCCGAACAATGATCCTACCGTAAAAATGACAGTATTGAGTAGAACCTTTCCAAAAAGAGGCGTCCCCATTACCGCCTTGTAGTTTTCGAATGCAACGAACGGGGCCTCTCCTGTGTAAAACGTAGAGGGACTATAGTCCTGAAAGCTCATGACAAAGTTCTTGACTATAGGAAAGCCATAGAAGGCCAACATATAGATCACTGCGGGCGCGAGAAAAACCACTCCTATCAGCTTTTGCCGATTCCCGAGTTTACTTTCATTCATTTCCATTCCTATGTTTCTGTCTTAACAGGAGAGCATCTCCCCCAATTCGTCTTTCTTAGATCGCTTCCATTACTTCAGGGAAGCAGCGGCTCCCTCTAAGGCTTCGGAGGGTTCCTTACCGTTTACCAGCGCTTCTTGAATGGCGTTATGAATTGCGGTGGCCGTTGCTGGCCATTTCGTTCCTAGCTCACCTGTACGTGCTCGAGCTCCATTGCACATCTCCACGAACGCTTCCATATCGGGAGACTCCTTCAGGAAGCCCTCTTGGAGGCTCATATTTGTAGGAACTGTAAACCGTTTAATGGACAAGTCCTTCTCAACTTCGTCACTATTGAGGCACTTGACCAATTCGGCAGCCTTTTCCTGCTTTTGTTTGTCGCCGGTGTTCGGCACGGTCCACACTTCGCCACCAAGAGGCGCCACTGGTTCCGTCTGTCCTTCCGGAACAGGAATCGGAACTGCCTTCCACTTGATGCCTGAGTCGTTTAGCAGAGGGATTTGCCATGGACCGTTGACCATCATGGCGGCATTCCCTGCCATGAATTGGTCGTTCACGTCAGCTTGAGTCCAGTTCACTACTGATGCCGATGCAGATCCATTTCGAACTAGATCACGCCACAAAGTCAAGGCCTTTACAACACCTTCACCCGCAATGTCTTTCTCATCACCGCCCGCAGTCCACATGAATGGCAGGAATTGCCACGTTCCCTCATAGTTTGAAGGAGCTGCGAACGCAATGCCATATTGCTTTCCGTCAGTAAGCTTGGCCGCTACTTCCTCGAGTTCCTTCCAATTTGTTGGAGGCTCAACTCCGGCACTTTGGAGAAGTTCTTCGTTGTAGAACAACGCCAATGAATTTGCGATGGGCTGCATGCCGTAAAACACGCCATCAAAGCTACCCGCATCCTTAACTGCAGGAATTACGTTTTCGCCCGGTTCAATCCCAAAGGTGGATAGATCAGCTAAAGCTCCAGTCTCTGCAATCTGCGCCAAATCAGGATTGTCCAATTGCAAGACATCAGGGAGAGTCTTAGAGGAAGCCATCTGCAGGACCTTGGAGATAAGGCTGTCTCCCGGGATCATCTCCCTTTCTATCTTGACCCCTACTTGAGCCGCACAATTATCAAGTGCCTCTTGGTAAAACTCTTTATCCGGGGAGTTATTGTAATAGTCGACCGTTCGTAGCGTGATCTCTGCATCACCTGACGAGGATCCACTAACGCTGCCTTGCCCTCCACTTCCACAGGCAGTCAGCAATAGGCCCGTTGTCACAAGCAACGGGATGGTGTAACGCGACATTTTCATGGCAGTTTCCTTCTCATCTTTGAACATATTCACCGAAATGAAATCGCAACATTAGAAGTCATGACCGTGTCACGGCATTATTATCCGCACGGTACACAGATCACTACGCCTATCGTGCTGCTAAAACCTCATCTTCCGACTCAATATCGAGCCCTCCAATCATGCCCACATTGGCATCTCGGTTTTGATTAATAATACAACTAAACAAACATTGTTGTCAATACAAAATGCCACCCATATACGCTCCTAAACCGTGTCCTGCAGACTAATCAAGCCCCAAGGACCAAAAGATATGTAGGTCCCAAAAGTTTTTTCGTGAATTGAAGTTCCCAGAGCTAGTTCGTGCAAACATGCATTGCATAATGCCCTCAACATGACTGTCGATCTCTCCGGCATTCCGCCCTGGTCTTCTTAGTGCGAGCTGTGCGTCATCTGTCCGGGATGGACGATCGACTTCAGCGTGGTCGGCGCGGGCTTGTTGATGATGGGCTGGTCAGCTTCGTCGAGGGCGTAGTGATCAGTGCACAGGCGATCCAGGTCGACCGCTCCACTGGCTACCAGGTGGATGGCTGTGGGCCACGTGTTGTTGTAACGGAAAATCCCGGTCACGTTGATTTCGTGCGCGGTGATGAATCCAACCGGCAGTGACATGTCATCGTCACCCATACCAATCAGCACTGCGGTGCCGCCAGACGCCAGGCGCATGATGCCGTCCTGCACAGCTGCAGTGACGCCCGTCGCGTCAATGAACGCGTCAAAGTGTTGACCATCTAGTGCCGGGTCACCTGGCTCAACAGCCTGGGTTGCTCCCAGCGACAGTGCCAAATCGCGCCGACCTTCAACAGGATCACTGACGACCACCTCGGCAGCGCCAAATGCCCGCGCAACCTGGATGACGATCGCACCGATCGGACCTGCGCCGGCAACAAAGACGCGGTCACCCACTTTCACGTGGGCTTTGCGGATTCCGGCAATACCCACGCTCAGGGGTTCCATCAAGGCTGCCGCATCCCACGAAATGGAGTCGGGAACCTCGTAGGCGAAATCGGACTGAATCAGGACATATTCGCAAAAGGCTCCGTCAATGGGCGGCGTCGCGTAGAACTCGATATCGGGGCACAGGTTGTATTCTCCGCGCTTGCAGTATTCGCACACTCGGCAGCACCGTTGCGGCTCGATGGAAACGCGCTGGCCAATGCGGGCCGGATCCACGTCATCGCCCACGGCCACAATCTCTCCGGAAGCTTCGTGCCCCAGGATCATCGGCTCGTTCACCACAAAGTCACCGATGCGGCCCTTGTGGTAGTAGTGCACATCCGAGCCGCACGCCCCCACCGACTCCACGCGAATCAGCACCTGGTCCGCATCCGGTGTCGGCACCGGTCGTTCCTCCATCTCAATGAGACCCTGGCGAATCAGGACGCTGGCTTTCATGGTCTGTGGAATCTGCGTCATCACTGTGCCTTTCCTGCGCGTTCCATCACGCGCGCTGCTTGACGGGCGGCGCCCAACGCTACGTATTCTCCCGACTTGGGTACCGTAACTGTTGCGCCGAGGAATTCTTCGGCCAGTTCGAGGACGGCGCGCGATTTCGCTCCGCCGCCGACCATGACCACGTGTTCGAGCTTCACATCCAGTGCGCGCACCGCATCCAGAGCGAACTTCATCAAGTTCAGCAGTCCTTCCACCGTTGCGCGCGCCACGTGAGCGCGATCCGAGTTCTTCAGAGTCATGCCCTTCAGCTCAGCCGTAGCATCAGGCAGGTTCGGGGTGCGCTCGCCCTCGAAATAGGGCACTAAAGTCAATCCCGCGGCATCGTCCACACTCAAGGCAAGATTATCAAACTCGTCGTAACCCGCATCGATCACCGCCATCATTGCGTCGATGATGCGCGAGGCATTGAGCGTGCACGCCAATGGCAGCCAGTTTCCCGTAGCGTCGGCAAAACCGGTCACCAGTCCTGAATGGTCAGCAACCGGGTGATCTGACACGGCGGCAACAACTCCGGATGTGCCCAGTGACAGCAGAGCCTGACCGGGTTTGAGGTCGACACCCAGCGCTGACCCCGCATTGTCTCCACACCCTGGTCCCAGCATGATCTCACCCCAGCCTCGCGACTCATCACCACGTCCGGCCACGTCCCATGGTCCGAGGATTTTCGGCAAGATGATGGATCGTGCGACGTCCTTGTCGATGCGCAACGCGTGGGCAAGGATGTCGCGGCGGTAGGTTGGCGTAGCGCGGTCCATGTAACCGGTACCCGACGCATCGGAGCGGTCCGTGCGCAGATCCTCCAGTCGACCGGTTCCCATGATTTTCCACGTCAGCCAGTCGTGCGGCAGGCAAATAGCTGCAATACGGCGCGCGTTCTCAGGTTCGTGGTCTGCCAGCCAGCGCAGCTTCGTCACGGTCAGTGAGGCGACGGGCACTGATCCGGTGGCATCAGCCCACCACGCGGCACCGGCTTCCTCGTCACCCTCGCCGTATTCGGCAATAAGGTCACGAGCAGCGTCGGCTGAACGCGTGTCGTTCCACAGCAGGGCGGGTCGGATGACTTCTCCATCTTTGTCCAGGCACACCATGCCGTGCTGCTGTCCGCCCACGGATAGCGCCACCACGTCCTCCAGGCCACCTGCTGCTTTGACGGCCTCGTTGAACGCGTCCCACCAAGCCTGCGGGTCCACTTCCGTGCCGTCAGGGTGCGTCGCTTTACCTTCCCGCACGACCGTTCCGCGCAGGGCATCCACGATGACAACTTTGCATGATTGGGTCGACGTATCCACGCCCGCAACGTACGGTCCATACATCGTCATGTTCAGCTCCTTGTTCCATGTTGAATAATTTCACGCTGCTTGGAAGAGGCGTGGCGTGCACGAGAACCCCATTGTGTTTCGTTACTAAACAAAATAGCGGGGTGAGCGAGTATAGTCAACCCATAAGGCCACGTCGCGACGCTGACACATAACCAGAATGTGAGAGAACAATGACCCGAGCACATAAGTCCTCATCACGCCTCACCTCTCTGCCGCGCAGTGCCCACACATCCTCACGTGGCAACGGCGGCGTCAAAGCTCAGTCGTTGCGCGCCATGAATCTCGCCCTCGTCTTTCGCTATATCCTGGCCGATCCCGGAGCAGTCACCCGCGCCTCGGTCGCGGCGACAACTGGCATTACGCGAGCAACAGTCTCCCGCCTGGTGGACGAGCTCATCTCGGCTCACCTGGTCACCGAACTCGACCCGTCAACTGATGCTCGACGAGGCAGGCCAGCGGTGCGCCTGACCCCGCGGGAAAGATATGCGACCGCACTGGGATTGGAAGTCAACGTCTCCTACCTGGCTGCACGCATCGTGGACCTGTCAGGGCAGATCGTGGCAGAAGGCGTGCAGGAAGGCGACTTTTCAGACTCAGATCCGCAGCAGACCATGCGCGCTCTGGGGGAGCTCGCTGACCGGGTAAAAGCGCAAGCCGATGCCGCGACAGAAGGCGACACACTGTTTCTTGGAACCGGGTTGGCCGTGCCCGGCATAGTTTCCGCTCAGGCTGTGATCCTCGCTCCCAACCTGGGGTGGCGTGACCTGCCGTTACACACGCTGCTCGCACCGCTGTCCCACCTGGGTGTCGTCACCGTCGCGAACGAGGCCGACCTGGCAGCGTGGGCCGTAGCATGTCCGCAACCTGGTGTCCCATCAGGGCCGCCCTCGTTCGTTTACGTGTCCGGTGAAGTCGGTATTGGCGCAGGCATCATCATTGACCACGCTCTCCTGCCCGGTTCGCACGGATGGGCAGGCGAAATCGGACATATTTCCACCGACCCTGCCGGCCCGACATGCAGATGCGGCGCGACGGGATGCCTGGAAGCCTACATCGGCCAGCGCGCACTGGTAGAGCGCGCAGGTCTGGCACGCGGCGCGACAAATGTCGATGTTGTCGCTGCTGCTCAAGCTGGCAACGCTGCTGCCCGCGTTGCATTGGACGAGGGTGGCGCCGCTCTGGGGCGCACACTGTCTGCCGTCATCAACATGCTCGACATTCCTTTGGTGGTGTTGGGCGGCTCCGTCGCTGACATTGGCTCTGAACTGCGCGAACGGGCACTGCCTGAATTGCGCACACGGGTCCTCCACTCTGCCGGCAGCCCCTCTGAAATCCGCATTGCCGAGCACTCTGCTTCACTTGCCACGATCGGCGCTGCACACCGAGTCCTACAGCACCTCGTCGATGATCCGATGGCGTGGACAGCACGCGTGGAACGGTCGCAGGAAAGTGCCTGACGGCCATAGCGATGAAGTCTTTACGCCGACCGTCGCCTCTGGGTGGACGCAAGCCACACCAGAGTGATCTGGCGTACTTTGCCACCGATGATCCTCTGGCTCTTGACGATGTACTACCTGGTCCGCACTGCGTTGGAGCTGAACTGACGCTCCTGATCGTCGGAATCAATCCGGGGTTGTGGACTGCGGCCGTTAATGCACCGTTCGCGCGACCGGGTAACCGCTTTTGGCCCTCTCTCGCTCGAGCGGGCCTGACTGACTATGAGATCGATGCGTCCTGCGGCCTCGGCGCCGAAGATGAGGAACATATTCTGTCACGCGGAATCGGCATCACGAACCTGGTCGGCAGGCCCACTGCACGCGCAGATGAATTGAGCCGCGATGAACTGCGCGAGGGCGCTGCCCACTTGGTGACTCGGGTTGGCGACCTGAATCCACGCGCCGTTGCCATCGCCGGAATTACCGCGTACCGCACGGCGTTCAGGCAACCTCACGCGAAGCTCGGGCAGCAAGATGCTGACACGATTGACAACTGGCCGCGCGGCATATCCCTGTGGGTTGTTCCCCAGCCAAGCGGCCTGAACGCACACGAAAATATCGACTCGTTGGCCGACAAGTGGCGTCAGGTGTGGGCAGATGCCACTCGGCCCGAGTGACCGGCGGGCTGGGCCGCTCCGGGACACACTTTCTGCGTGGTAGTCCCGTCATAGCCGCTCATCCCCCAACTGGGTGCTGAGGACCGCTCGCGTCTTACTGCGTGCGTTGGGCGCGCCACCGGTCAAATTCGTCGGCTGTGGCATATGAGTACTGGGTGCCGCGTTTGAGCACCGACATTGCCGCATAGCTGTTGGCGTACTCCAGAGCCTTCGCAATTGCATCGCCGTGGACGATCCGGTGCGCAAAGGCTCCGATAAACGCGTCCCCTGCTCCAGTCGTATCCACCGGATCCACACGGAGTGCGTCAATACGCTGACTGACAACGCGCAAGCCGCCTTCGTTGGTGCGCGTGAACCACCACGCCCCGCGTGACCCGAGCGTGACGATGACGTGTCGGCATCCGTGTTCAACGAGGGTGCGCGCCGCAGCCTCAACACCTTCATCACTGTCACATGGCATGCCGGTCAGCAGTGTCAGTTCACTTTCGTTAGGCATGAGGTAGGTGCAGCGCCGCGCCCAGTCAAAGTTGAAATCAGGGCTGGCGGGAGCAGGATTGAGCAGCACGGGTACACCGACCTGTTCGCCAAGCGCTATCGCCGCATAGACCGTATCCAGACGGATTTCTAATTGGCAGACGATCAGTGCGCACTGTGCAATCTGCTCGCGGCAGGCCTCCACGTCCTCAGGAGTCAGGTCGTTATTGGCGCCTTTGACAATCAGGATGGAGTTGCGCGAGTGTGGATCGACAAAGATCGGCGCCACACCCGACGTGCCGTGCGCACGCTTGACGTGGTCTGTGTCGATGCCGTTATTGCGGTAGTTTTCTACCGTCATGTCGGCAAAAATGTCATCACCTACGCAGGTCACCATCAGGACACGCGATCCCAGGCGCGCAGCGGCCACCGCCTGATTCGACCCCTTGCCACCGCACCCCAGCTGGAACGAAGGCGCTTCGAGTGTCTCCCCTTCGGTGGGCATGCGATCGATGTAGGTAATGAGGTCGACATTGTTCGACCCGATCACTGCAATATCCATGATGCCTCCTTGTGAGCGGGGACTATCGCATGGCATCCATAATACGAACCGCATCCAGCACGGGCATGTACGGCAACGGGTCAACACCTGATTCGAGGACATAGGTGGTCAGTTGGTCGCGCACCGTTGCCACCAGCTCATCACGTACCCACGGCTTGGCGATGTAATAGTCCAGACTGGCTTCATTCAAGGCGCGGATCGTGTCGCTTTGATCGGCCTGGCCGGTCACCAGGACGCGCCGCGTATTGACCGTGGAGGGCTCATCCATCATGTCGATCAGGAAGTCCACGCCGTTTCGTCCGGGAAGACGGTGGTCAGCCAGGACCAGCGCAAGCTCATCGCCGTCTTCGTCAATGCTGCGGATCGCCTGCCATGCATCGTCAACATCTTCGGCAGTCTCCAGTCGCAGCGTGTCCCAGAACTCGTCACAGTCGCGTTCCAGAGCGTCACGCACTTCCGCTTCATCTTCCAGTATGAGAACAGCTAACGTCATGATCTCTCCTTGTGTTCACTGTGGGTAGGGCCGCCCTCGTGGTCGGCAGCTTTCGGCAGACGTATCGTGACCTGTGTGCGTCCGGGCTGAGATGCCACGTTGATGGTGCCGCCTGCGTCTGTGATAATCGACCGGCAGATCGACATCCCCATGCCCAGACCGTAACGAACGCGGCCCGATTTGGTGGTGAAATGCGGCTCGAACATTTTTGCCAGCACGCTGGCGGGAATCCCCGGCCCGTTATCCACGATGTCGACCACCACATCCGGCCCTGCTGTGCGCGCACTGACCGTGATACTCGGTGGCTCATCTCCGCGCGCCGGCTGGGCGTAGGCATCGGCTTCGTCCTCGTCTTCGAATGCTTCAGCCGCGTTGACCAACACATTCGTCCACACTTGTTCGAGTTTGGCCGGATGACCCACCACGAGCGGCTCGCCCTCGAAATCACGGAGCACCTCGACGTGGCGTAGGCGGTGCGCCGTCAGACGCAATACGTCCTCGATCCCTTCACGCACGTCAACGATGCGCGCATCGGTACCATCAGGCCGCGCGTAGCCCTTCAGGGAATCGGTCAACTGCACTACGCGCCCTGCCGCCACCGTCAGCGAGCGCAGCGAGGATCCGATCTGCGCGCCGGTCTCCACCATCGTCATATACGAGGGAGGCGCTGACGCCGCAACAAGAGGTCGCGCAGTTGCCACATCGTGTACTCCTGCTCGCACCAGGCGGCGAGCGACCTGGCGGCTGACTTTCAGTTCCGACATGAATTCGCTGACCAGTCGGCGTTCATCGGCGGTGGAACGCGGATGTGCGTCGAGCGCGCGGGTCATGGCTTCATGAGCGGCGCGCAGCTTGTCACTGGGGTCATGGTCCGCGTAGGCACTGTCCATCAGCGTTGTGATGTCGTCACGCAAATGGTCGGCAGCCCGGTCCACCGCGGTGATCGGATTGTTCAGTTCGTGCGCGATGCCGGCGCTGAGTTCACCGAGCATGGCGTAACGGGCTCGCTCCACAAGTTCTGCGCGCGTGTGCCGCAGGTCGTCAACCAGGACGCGGTTTTCGATGTGCAGATATTCTGCGCGCACGAGGCGGCGGGCCAGGGATTGAATGGCGAGGGCAGCCAACGTCGCCGCCATCGGAGGATCTTCAGCGATGACCAGCTGGAGTTGTTCATTGGTCAGGCGCACCACCTTGACCGGCGTGGTGGTCGTCGACGTGAAGAATGCGTTTTCGCCGCGCGCCAGGGACACCAACCCGATCAGAGGTCCCGATG
Organism: Actinomyces ihuae; assembly: GCF_001457875.1. Taxonomy (NCBI): domain Bacteria; kingdom Bacillati; phylum Actinomycetota; class Actinomycetes; order Actinomycetales; family Actinomycetaceae; genus Actinomyces; species Actinomyces ihuae. Next base: position 1,087,960 of record NZ_CZPX01000005.1, on the reverse strand, counting down.
TGGCATGGTGCAGCAGAATGTCACCCTGGTCGGAATCGCGGTGCAGGGCAACGTGACCGTCGAGTACCAGGTGCACAGCGCGCACGGGCTGACCCTGCGTGGTCAGATCGGTATGAGGGCCAACCTCCAGGATGGGGCGCGGCCCCAGGACTCGTTCAGCCCCGGCCAGAAGGTCATTCAGTACTTCCCGTTCACTGTGGTCAAGGCCAAAGAGCACAGGGCCTCGCACGGCATTGTCGGGAACAGGGCCGGCGATTCGTTCACGTTCGGCCTCGTTCATTTCATAGCGCAACAGCAGCCGCGTGATCGCACCGTAGCTTTGCGCCACCAGCGTCGGAAGGGTCCACGGCACGGAGATGACAGATGCCAGCAGCCCCGAGGCCAGGGCGCGGCTCATGTCGGTGTGCGTGCGGCTGCGCGTCACCACCACCCATTCATTGTGCTGCGTGCACGGGTATGCCTTCAGTGCCTCGAAGGCGCGGTCAAGAGAGCCGACCTCGCTGGTGACAAATCCCAGGACGAGGCGCGTACGGCTGCGCGCCAGGTATGCGCATTCGGCGTCAATGCCGTCGATGTCGGCCATTGAGCGAACCTCGATATGGCTGAAAGCACCCGTTAAGTCCTCAACCAGTGTCGCGGCAATCCCGTCCGACCCGTCGCCTATCACCAGGATGGCGCAGGCATCTGCGTGCCGCGGATGGAGTGCGGATGGGGTGCCCTCGTCAATCACCTACAGCACCCCCAGTACGCGCCACGTGAGCGGAGCGACGAAGGCGAGCAGAAGGACGCCACTGATGCCGACAACCATGCCGACTTTGACCATTTCGGGGGTGGGTGTCGTGCCTGTCGAATATGCGATGGCGTTGGGTGGGGTGGAGATCGGCAGGCACATTCCCAGCGAGCATCCCAGAGCCAGGACAACCGCGATCTGGCTCGGGGACGTGCTGACCGTTGCTGCCAGCCCCATCCCCATCGGGATGAGTAAGTTGGCGGACGCGGAGTGGGAGATAACGTTCGAGGTCACCCAGCCCACTGCTGCCAGAGTCAGCAAGAGTAACGCCATCGGGATTGCCTGCCAGGAGATTGAGCCGATGAACCACTCGTCCAGGCCGGTTGCTCCCACTCCCGCTCCCAGGGCGATACCGCCTGCGACCAGCCACAGTACTGGCCAGTCGAGTTTCTTGACGTCGTCGCCGCCCATGACACCCAGGATCATCAGACCGGCGACAGGGATGAAGCCCACTGTGTTGGAGGAAATGTGGTGGAGCGATTCAGTCATCCACAGGCCGATCGTGATCATGGCGACCACGTAGAACATGATGGCTTTCGGGGTGCGCTCGAAGGTTGCGGATGTGTCGACGTCGAACTTGACGTCGGAGGGGATATATCGCCAGACGATGAACAGCCAGGCGATGACCAGTACAACAAGCATGAGCGGAACTGCGGCCAGCATCCAGTCAATGAATGTGACGTGGATGCCGTGGTTTTGAAGGGCGCCCAGAGCGATGGCATTGGGAGGGGTGCCCACAGGTGTTCCCATGCCACCGACATTGGCGGCCACCGGCACCGACAACGCAAGGCCGGTTCTCGCGCGTCCCTTCGGCAAGGCTGTAATCACCGGCATCATGACAGCGAACATGGTGGCGGTGGTGGCGGTGTTCGACATGAACATGCTCATCAGCGCGGTAATCATCATGACCCCCATGACGGTCATGCGCGCATTACGCAGGAAGGGTTTGAGCATGAGAGCGGAGAGCGCTTTATCAAGGTTGTATTTGGCGGCTCCGTCGGCGAGCATAAATCCGCCCATGAACAAAATGATGACGGGGTTGGCCAATGAGCCGAAGATGGCGGTTGCGGCGGGCGCTTCTTCCGAGACGCTGAGCACTGCCTGGTTGGAGATCAGGAGTACTTCCATCAAGATGACGCCAACTGCCGTTGCGGCCAGCGGGATAGCTTCGGTGACCCACAGTGCGATGGCTGCAATGAAAATGCCGAACATGCGTGAGCCGCTCGCATCAAGACCGGGCAGCTGGACGAACAGGAATGTCACAAGGGCAGCGGCCGCGATGATGCGGCCGACGAGTTTGCTGCGGGTCAGGGTTGCGGGGCGCCCTGATTCGGGGCGCGGTGAACGCCTCGGGCGTTGCCTGGCGTGTGCCTGTTTTCGTGTGCCACGCGAACGCTTCGACGTCGAAGTTGGCGTGGCTGGGTTGGGCTGGGTGTGGGTGTGAGCCGCGTCAGGATGCGGCGTGTCAGCGTGCGGCATGTCATCGGACGGGGGTCGCGTCATTGCGTCTATACCTCCGCACCTACTTTATGAAGTGGTTCACACACCAGGATCCGACGAAAGTCCCATGCCGTCAGAGACAGACGCCAAGCGCCGGGCAGCGGATGGCCGGCAGTGAGTGGGGATGCATGGCCGCGGGTTCTGCTGGACTGAGGCGGGGTGGGGGCTTCGGCTGGCGGGCGGTGGGCGATAGGTACGCGGCAGACTTTCCACACGATGAGGCATCGGAGCTCCTGCATGAGGGTTGCGTCGAGCCCCTCAAGCTGGTACCCCGTCAGATCCTCAAACATGAGTCGCGTCGGAACGCGTCCGTGTCGACTGATACCGAGCTGTGACCTGTGTTGCCTTTTTTCTAGCCCAATGTGCGGTAGCGTTGATGTCGCAGTCGTTATGTTCCGCTTTGCGGTGGGCATGAAACTGTGTCGGTCTCAACCGGGATCGAGGTTTTTCCCCTGCGCAGGGGCTTTTGTAGACAGGACAGCGCTTTCATGACCACTGGTGTCGTTAAATGGTTCAACGCGGACAAAGGCTACGGCTTCATCACTCCCGATGACGGATCTGCTGACGTGTTCGCTCACTACTCACAAATCGAGGCGTCAGGCTTCCGCACTCTCAACGAGGGTGAGAAGGTTGACTTTGAGGTCTCGCAGGGCCCGAAGGGTCTGCAGGCCGAGCACATCAAACGCGTCGAGGAGTAAGGCCGACAGGCCTTCATCTCAAACCTCCACGTCAATCCGGGTGATATTCGGGTTGGCTGGAGGTTTTTGTGTATTTTCGGTTGATGCCGAAACGTTGGCATGAACCGAAGCCTGGGCGCTGAATGGACCAAAAAGTGCGACGATGCTCCACCATGGCGACGCGTCTTCAATTCTCGGAGGGCGTGACCACCCCGCTTATTCGAAAGGTTCGGTGAAATCACCATGGCTGATTTCTTCTCCGCACAACGTGTCACAAACCGTGTGACCGCTATTCGCACATTGACTGGTGAACTCCTCTACCTGGTGGAGGGTGCTACGCGCGCTGCTCTCATCGATTCGTCATTGGGAATACGAGGCCTGCGAGCTTTCGTCGAACGTCTGACGAAAAAGCCGATCGTGACCATCTTGACTCATGGCCATGTCGATCATGCAATGGGCGGTCCAGAGTTTGACAACGTTTACATGAATTCTCTGGAGGTGCCGGTATACGACGAAATGGCAGTCCTGAAAGTTCGCCGTGAATACATCGACTTGTCTGTCGGTGATGCATCACCGCGAATGAACGACTCTGATTTTGTGCCACCTCACCCCTTGAACTTCGAAGATCTCACCGACGGTCAGATCTTCGACTTGGGCGGAATATGCGTGGAAGCCCTTCACTTCCCCGGGCACACTCCCGGCATGACTGCGATTCTTATCCCAGAAGAAAGAATCCTCATCACCGGCGACGCCTGCAACCAGCGCACCTTTCTGTGGGACCACAATTCAACGTCTGTGGAAGAATACCGCGACCGTGTGCTGAGCATGAAAGAGCGCACTGCAGATTCCTACGACCGGCTTTTCATTTCCCATATGACCATGGACATGCCGTTAAGCCTGTTCGATGAAGCCATCGAGTTGTGTGACCAGGTGCTGAACAAGGATGTTGATGACGTGCCCTTCGAGTTCATGGGCTCCAGCGCTCTGATTGCCAAGCGTTTCGACGAAAGCCAAGCCCGACTGGATGGAAAATCCTTCAATCTCGTCTACTCCAAAGATCGGATGTGGCGTCAGCAAATCAAGTGACGTTGTCAGCAGTCTGAACGCTTCACGACAGAGGTATCCCTGCACTGCGACGCAGGAACCTTTCCAGTATGTGTACGCCATTTAGCAAGAATCAGTCTCGTCAGCATCAGCTACGCCAACGGGGACTCGATCTACCACACGCTACCACGTGGCCCTGTGAGCACGCGTTCATTACTGTGATCAACTCAACCAGCATCGGTGCTGATAACGGGAGATAATGGAAGTGCATTGATCCACGGGGAAGAATCTGCCCCACCGGATTGAACACAATGCCGTGCGGGTGCACGGTGTGTGTCATCGGGTCTCCTGCATGGCCGACGAAGATAAACAGGAGAGACCATGACATCAACTCAATCGTATGCAATTGCACAGCCTGCCCTGACGCTTCAGCTGTCAGCACCGGCTCAGTATCGCATCTTTGTTGTTGCTCTTGTGATCAGCTTGGTCGCCCTCGTTGCCGGAATTGCCGCCGCTTCACCAGTTATCACACTGATTGCCGGACTGTGCACTCTGGCTCTGGGAGTACACGCACTGTTCACGCGTGTTCTTGATACCCAGGACTGACTGATCCCGATCGCGTCCAGCTGACGCGGCTTCACCTAGGCGATACCTTTCGGTATCGCCTTTTGCTTTGCTCGGGTGAGCATGCAGCATTCCAATAAGGGTGCGATGCCAGGTTGCGACCAGGTCCTGCGACCATGTGCCATCCACCGCGATGAGACATAGCGAGGACGGCCATACGCAACACCACATCTAGCAGTGCCGCGCACAGCCGCCCTCGTCAATGAAAAAGATCAGCGCACGGGAAGACCGGCGTCACTCTTCACGCTGGAACGACATCGTCGCCTCATAGGTCTTCTCACTGGGCCAGCGAGACGTGATCGCCTTGGCGCGCGTGTAGAAACGGACACCTTCCGGACCGTGGATGTGGGTATCGCCCAGCAGCGAATCCTTCCACCCACCGAAGGAGTAGTACGCAACAGGTGTCGGGATCGGGACGTTCACGCCCACCATGCCAGCCTCAACATCGAGTGTGAAGCGACGTGCGACGCCGCCGTCGTTAGTGAAGATTGCTGAACCGTTGCCGAAGGGGCTGGAGTTCACGATCTTCATCGCTTCCTCGTAGGTGTCGGCATGGACGATTGCCAGGACAGGTCCAAAAACTTCCTCGGTGTACACCGGCGCATCCAGCGGAACATCATCGATAATGGTCGGTCCCACGAAGTGACCACCCTCGTACCCCTCGATGACCAGGTCACGGCCATCGCGCACGATTGTGGCGCCGCGCTTTTCCGCATCGTCGATCAGGCCAACGATGCGTTCCTTTGCCTTGGCGGAGATGACCGGGCCCATTTCGACGCCCTCATCCATGCCGTAGCCAACCTTGATTGCATCGGCGTGCTTCTTGACCATCTCGGCCAGTTTCGGGCCGATTCCACCGACGGCGACAACAACCGGCAGCGCCATGCAGCGTTCGCCGGCCGCACCGAAGGCTGAGGCGGAGATGTGCTGTGCAGCGAAGTCCAGATCTGCGTCGGGCATCACGATCGCGTGGTTGTTGGCGCCGCCCAGTGCCTGGACGCGCTTGCCGTGGGTCACACCGGTGTCCTGCACGATGTGTGCCACCGGGGTTGATCCAACGAATGAGATCGCGTTGATTCCGGGGTGCTTGAGGATTGACTGCACCATGTCGCGGTTGCCGGACACGACGTTGAACACGCCGTCAGGCAGGCCCGCCTCCTTGTAGAGGCGTGCGGTCAGCAGTGCTGCCGACGGAGTCGGCGAGGCGGGCTTCAAGATGAAGGCGTTGCCTGTAGCGATCGCCAGCGGGTGCATCCACATGGGAACCATCGCCGGGAAGTTGAAGGGGCAGATGCCTGCTACTACGCCCACAGGCTGACGGGTGGTGAAGATGTCCACGCCGGTTGATACGTTGACGGAATGCTCACCCTTGAGTGCGACGTTGATGGCGGTGGCAAAGTCGAGGGTTTCGCGTCCACGCTGAATTTCACCGATTGCGTCGGAGTAGTTCTTGCCGTGCTCTTCAACGATCAGCTTGGCCATTTCATCCTGGTGATCCAGGACGAGTTGACGCATCTTGAACATGATCGCGGTGCGCTTGGCGAGTGACGTTGCTGCCCACTCTTTTTGCGCCTCGGTTGCAACCTCAACTGCGTGGTTGAGGTCGTCATCACTTGCCAGGAGCAGCTGGCTGACCACCTCACCGGTGCCTGGATTTTCGACATCGAGAGTCTTGACCGGCGTGCCTTCGTATTCGGCACCACCAATCCAGTGCTTAATTGTATTCACCTGTGACAGCTCCTTCGTCATTGTCATCGTTCGCGACCACTGTCATGGCCACACTTCCCGCGCCCGTGCCACCTCGTATTCCCTTGTTTCGATGAGGACGAGGGTGGCCTGCGCACTCACCACCTAGTATAACCACGCAGTCACACTTTGTCAGTACAAATTATGGGAGGATGTGTGATTGCCGTTCTGCCTCATCACACACTCTTGACTGTGCCATCGCTGCGACGCAGCGGCTCGCGAACTCATTTGGCATACCAAACAGCCCACGAACCATTTAATCAAGTTCATGGGCTGTCTGGTATGCACGTTGGCTCGGTTTGTTGACCTCACCCGGCGTGCCACCGGGGCGATGCCGGATCAGGCCTGCGCGAGCGCGTCGATGATGTAGTTGTTGATGGTGGCCTTGACGCATTCGAGGTGGTCAGAGCGCACCGCCTTCATCAGGTCAGCCTGCGGCACATCGAGGGCATGCTCTTCCAGGCTGGCAAGGGTTGCCGACCCGTCCTCAACTGTCGCACCGATTCCAGAATCGAATGACCCGTATCGGGTGGAGACCAGTTCTTCAATGAATCGATCCTCGTGCATCTTGGCGGCGACCAGCAGGCCTGCGGCATACGTATCCATGCCGACGATGTGGCCCAGGTACAGGTCTTCGGCGGTGAACGAGGTACGTCGCGGCTTGGCATCAAAGTTCAGTCCACCGCGCGGCCCGATCTGCCCCTCGTCGACGATTTCCCACATCACTGCAGTGGTTTCGTACAGGTCAGATGGGAATTCATCGATGTCCCAGCCAATGAGCTTGTCACCTTGGTTGGCATCGAGCGAGCCGAGCATTCCGGCGGCACGCGCCACGCGGATCTCGTGCTGGTAGGTGTGTCCGGCCAGGTTCGCGTGGTTACCTTCCAGATTGAGCTTGAAGTGACCGGCCAGGTCGTAGGTCTGCAGGAATGCGATCGACGTGGCAGCATCGAAGTCGTACTGGTGCGTCGTCGGTTCCTTGGGCTTGGGTTCGATGAGGAACTGTGCGTCCAGGCCGATCTCCTTGGCGTAGTCCACGCACATGTGGAAGAAGCGGGCGATGTGATCCTGTTCGCGCTTGAGATCGGTGTTCCACAGATTCTCGTATCCTTCGCGCCCGCCCCAGAAGACGTAATTTTCCGCGCCCAGTCGCTTCGCGATTTCCAGAGAGTGCTTGAGCTGGCCGGCTGAGTACGCATAGATGTCCGCGAACGGCGAGGTGGCAGCGCCGGACAGGAACCGCGGGTTAGTGAACAGGCTCGAGGTATTCCACAGCAGTTTCATGCCGGTGTCGCGCTGGAGCTGTTCGATCCGGTCGACGACCTTATCCAGGTTTTTGTTGCTCTCACGCAGGGTGTCACCCTCGGGAGCGAGGTCGCGATCGTGGAAGCAGAAGTACTGCACACCGAGCTTGGTGTAGAAGTCGAATGCGTAGTCCACTTTTGCCAGTGCCAGTTCCATCGGATCGGTATAGCGGTCGAAGGGACGCTGAGCGGTTCCATCTCCGAACGGGTCAACCAAGCGCTGGTTGAATGTGTGCCAGTATGCCACGCCAAAGCGCAGCCATTCTGCCATTGTCTTTCCGGCAACGACGCGGTCTGGCTGGTAGTACCTGAATCCCATGCCCGCTTTCGGATCGTCGGTCCCGACGAAGGGGATAGGACCGTTTGACCACAATTCACTCATAGTAAAGACACCTCCATGTGCACGTACGCAGCTCTGTCGCCACATCACTTCAATTTGTTAATCACTAAAACAATATAGAGCATGAAGGCCTCTGTCAAGGCGGACACCATCGGCTTTCCGCGCTCCGCACCGACCAACCTCGCATGTCATAACAAATATTCGTTTGTCCTCAGGTGATACGATTCGCTCAATGACATGAACCCATCATGAGACGATCTGAAGGAACCCACAATGGCCAGTGACCAAGGAAATCTCGACGAACCCTTTGAGCTGTCAATCGATCTGGACCGTACCAGTTCAACGCCCCTGTACACCCAGATCGCCGAACCTCTCGAACATCTCATCTCCACCGGCACCCTCCTACCCGGCAGACTGATCGAAGATGAAATCTCCATGGCATGCCGCCTGTCCGTTTCCCGCCCCACCGCGCGCCGCGCACTCCAGGAACTCGTCTCCCGTGGCCTAGTGACCCGCCGGCGTGGCGTCGGCACACGCGTCACCCCCAAACACGTCCGCCGCCCCCTCGCCCTGACCTCCCTCAACGACGACCTGACAAAAGCCGGCTTCACCCCACGCACCGAAGTGCTGCGCTATGAAGTTCTCCTGGCCGACGAGGATGACGCCGCCAAACTCGGATGCACCGTCGACGAGGAAATTGTTCGCGTCACCCGCCGCCGCTGGATCGACAACAAGCCACTGGCGATCATGACGAATCTGCTGCCGGCTCGCTACGCCCCCTCATTCACAGATCTGGCGCACCAGGGCTTGTATTCATGCATCCGCGAGCGCGGCATCGAGCTGCTGTCCGCCACCCAGTCTGTCGGTGCCCGAAACGCCAGCGAGGTCGAAGCGGATCTGTTACACATAGGAACTGGAAGCTCGCTTTTGACAATGGAGCGCACGGCATATGACGGTGCGGGCGCAGCAGTTGAATACGGCCTTCACTACTACGATGCCCAGCGCTACTCCTTCAAGTTCACACTCTCATCGGAATAAACAGGCGCCGAAGAGCCCGGCCCGCTCGACGCTGCACGTGAAAGGAGCAGGGCCGTGCGCGATAATCCGTGGCGCCGTCTTGTGACATATCTACTCACGACATTCGCGATCACATGGATCTGTTGGGGCGCGACAGCACTCTTGGTCCACTTCACATCACTTCGCGCCACCGACATTCCCGCTATGGCGTTGTTTGTTCTGGGTGGATTCGGCCCGACCATCGCCGCTTGCGTGTGCCTGCCGGGTGGTTTTTCGTGGAAAAATCTCGCGCATTTTCTGACCCGTCGTGCCCCGCACGCTGCGCTTTATTTTCTCCTGTGCGCTTTGCTTGAGGTCGCCGCATTCTGGCTGTCATCACACGGATGGAGTGCACCCGCCGACTCGGCAGGCACCTCATTGATCGCCATCGTGTCCATCTTCTTGGTCGTGACGCTGGTGGCTGGCGGCAATGAAGAATGGGGCTGGCGTGGAATCATGCAGCCTCTGCTCGCGCGCCGCTTTCACAATTTCATAGCGCCAGACCTAGTAGCGGCCCTCGTTGTAGGGGCGGTATGGGCATGCTGGCATATCCCCCTGTGGTGGATCGACGGCAACCCGCATCAGGGATCCTCATTTGCGGCATTCGCACTGACCTCTTTCGCGCTCAGTGCGTGGTTGGGACTGTTGGTCGCCTTCACCAGATCAGTCCTGTGGTGCATGGTGTTCCACGGGATGGCCAATACGCTCATGACTGTGTTCCCACCGGCTGACGACATGCGCCATCACCTCGTCATTGCCGTCTGGTTCCTGCTTGCTATTCCCGCGTATTACGTGTTCCAGCGGGTGGCCCGTACCCCTTAGTTTCCTCCGGCCAGCATTGTGGTTCGAGGGCGAGCGCCCCGCATGCGCATATGCATACGCACTTCCTCAACGTCAATCATCGTCGTGTCGGTGTGACTACGGGCGGCAATATGGCGCGCATTCGTGCATTGAACATGGCGACGATCAGTCTGGTCGAATGACCGCAGCGTCGGGGTCATAGGTGTGGTGCCACGAAAAGTGTCGCGGAGTGTGCTCATCAGGTTTCACTCTCCTTCCTTGCCTTCTACCGTGCAACACTCAGCGCCGCTTGGCTACCCTCCAAACCGAAGGCAAGGGGAGATTCAGGGTAAACCCTGATGAAGTGAAGGGGTTATGCGCCCGGTTCTTCACGTCCCGTGAAGTTCGCAAAACGTGCCATATGACCCTGGAAGAGTGCGCGAATCGTCGCAGTTTCACCGTTACGGTGCTTGGCGACGATGATGTCGGCTTCACCGGGGCGTTCCTCGGAGTTGTAGTACTCCGGGCGGTGCAGCAACATGATGACGTCGGCGTCCTGCTCCAACGACCCGGATTCACGCAGGTCAGCCATCATCGGTTTCTTATCTGTTCGCTGCTCAGGCCCACGGTTCAGCTGTGCGACAGCCACGACCGGAACTTCAATATCTTTGGCGAGCAGCTTCAGCTGGCGAGACAGCGTGGACACTTCCTGCTGACGCGATTCCATCTCGCGTCCAGCTGTCATCAACTGCAGGTAGTCCACCACAACGAGGCCCAGGTTGTGCTGCTGTTTCAGTCTGCGGCACTTGGCCAGAATCTCCGTCATCGCCATGTTGGGCGAGTCGTCAATAAAGAGCGGAGCTTCGGACACTTTCGCCGTGGTGGCAGACACGCGCCTCCAGTCTTCACTGGTCATCTCACCTGCGCGCATCTTCTGCAAGAAGACGCCGGATTCTGCCGACAGCAGGCGCATGGCAATTTCGGAGCGCGACATTTCCAGTGAGAAGATCACCGATGTGACACCGTGGCGGATCGATGCCGAGCGGCAAAAGTCCAGTGCAAGTGTCGATTTACCCATTGCCGGTCGGGCGGCGACAATAATCATCTGACCGGGGTGGAGACCCTGGGTGAGTCGGTCCAGATCAGCAAACCCGGTGGGCACGCCCTTGAGCTTGTCCTTGTTGCGTTCAATTTCCTCAAGTTCGTCGAGGATGGACTCCGACACGTCCGACATCGACAGGTAATCAGTGCTCGCCTGACGTTCTGAAACAGCGTAGATTTCCGCCTGCGCCTGGTTGACGATTTCATCGACGTCGCCGCCGGCATCAGCGTAGCCGAGCTGCACAATGCGTGTACCGGCACTGACGAGGCGTCGCAGCAACGATCGCTCGCGCACAATTCGCGCATAATATCCGGCGTTCGCCGCTGTGGGGACGGCTGCAATCAGGGTGTGCAGATATGTGGCGCCTCCGACGCGCTGCAGCTCGCCGCGACGCTGTAATTCGCCGGCCACCGTGACGGCGTCGGCCGGTTCGCCTCGACCGGAAAGATCCACGATGACGTTGTGGATAGTTTCGTGAGCAGGCTTGTAATAGTCCGAGCCGCGAATCTCTTCCGTGACGTCGTTGATGGCTTCTTTCGACAGCATCATCGAGCCCAGCACAGAAATCTCCGCATCCAGATCCTGCGGTGGAACCCGGTCAAAATCTGAATCTGACGCCATCGGCCTGCCAATCCTTCCATTGCCTGCGCCCGCTCGTGCGCGCATACGCGAGGTTATCCTCTTTTTCCGCCTCACGCGAAGCTCTCAAGGATCACTTGATGTGGATAACGTGTGGATAGACTGTGGACAACTCGGCAGGTCGTCCACAGCACATGTGGATAAAGTTGGGACAGGGATCTGATCCTCACCACCATGCGAATCGCTCAAGAGGCGTTTTCATGCGGAACATCACCACCAGGTTGTCCACAGATCTATGCACAATGTGTGGACAACAAATAGGAGCGTAATCAGTGGATGAACAGAAGATGAATTCTTGCGACCCTCAAGATGAACATAAAGGTGCGGTTTCATCCGCGTCACACTCCTCTCACAGCGCCCCCACCACCCCCTCAGGGTCACTGACCCGTCAGATTCTGTCCCTCGCAATCCCGGCACTGGGAGCACTCGTCGCAGCACCCATCTTCACCCTCATCGACACCGCGATGGTGGGCCACCTTGGCACTGAAGAGCTGGCCGGCCTGGCCACCGCCACCACCATCGTCCAAACCATCGTCGGACTGTTCGTCTTTCTGGCCTATTCCACAACCGCGCTCGCTGCACAGGCACTCGGGGCCGGTGACAGCGTGCGCGCCATTCGCTCCGGTATTGAAGCAATGTGGCTGGCAGCCGGATGCGGCATTGTCACCGCATGCGGCTTGATCCTGGGCGGTCGGGCGCTCGTGGAAACCCTGGGCAATTCACCTGACGTCATGCCGCACGCGCTCGCCTACCTGCACACGGCCTCTCCCGGCCTGGTCGGAATGTTCGTTGTCCTGGCGGCCACAGGCACACTGCGCGGCCTGCTCGATACGACCACGCCGCTGTATGTTGCCGCCGGAGGTGCAGCACTCAACGTCGCCCTCAACGCGCTGTTCATCTACGGGCTGGACATGGGGATCGCCGGGTCGGGACTGGGAACCGCGCTGGCTCAGACACTGATGGCTGTCGTCCTTGTCGCCGTCATCTTGTCCAAAGCGCGAGGCCGGCACGTGTCCTTGCGGCCATCAGGAGCGGGAATCTGGAATGCGGCTCTGGACGGCGCTCCCCTGTTCGTGCGCACCGTCGCCATGAGGATCGCCACCATCGCCACCCTCATGGTTGCCACCTCCATTTCCGTCACCGCCTTGGCGGCACACCAGGTGGTCAACGCCGTGTGGATGTTCACCGCGCTGGCACTGGATGCGCTGGCCATCGCCGCGCAGGCATTGGTGGGCTTCGATCTGGGTGCCGGACGCCGCGAGCACCTGCGCACCCTGCTGCGCAAACTCACCGTGTGGGGCGCAGCTGTCGGCCTGATTCTCGCGGTACTCATCGCTGCTTCCAGCCCGTTTTTGCCTCACTTCTTCGGCTCTGACCCATCGATGCACCGCATTGCGACATGGGCGCTGATTGCCAGCGCCTGCGCCATGCCGTTGGGAGGGGTCGTGTTTTTGCTTGACGGCGTCCTGATCGGCGCGGGGCACGGCAAGACCTTGGCCTTTGGCGGTGTCTTCATGATGGTGGTCTACCTTCCGTGTCTGTGGACACTGGACCGCTGGATGGCTGCCCAACGCATTGATGACGCACTGAGCCCAGCGGATCAAGGTATAGCAATGGTGGCGCTGTGGCTGATCTTCGGTTTCGTGTTCCTGGGGGTGCGCGGCCTCGTGAACGCGTGGCGCACCTGGTGGTCACCGCGCCGCGCTATTGCCGACCTGCACTGAACATGAGCCTCCTTGCCGGCCGTCGGATGTGGCGAACTCGACCGCACAGATTCACTCCGCGGGGTAGCTAAGAGAGCCTCGAAGCGACTAAAATAGACACTCGGACCGTGTTCTGCATAAGGGACACTGTCCACGCATTACCCTCCTGTCACGGAAAGTCCGTGACCGCTAAGACCATAGGAGGTGGGTACACACGTGCGTACATATGAACTGATGGTGATCCTCGATCCAACGATCGACGAGCGCACCGTCGTCCCCATGATGGAAAAGTTCCTGGCCCCTGTGAAAGCCAGCGACGGCTCCGTCGAAAAGGTGGACGTCTGGGGCAAGCGTCGTCTTGCCTACGACATTTTGAAGCAATCTGAAGGCATCTATGTTGTCATTAACATGACAGCAACGCCTGAGGCTGCACAGGAAGCAACACGTCTGATGGGCTTGAATGAGTCCATCCTGCGCCACAAACTGATGCGCCCTGACGCACGCTGAATTAAGAGCGTTTGACCACCCACCAAAGGAGTTGACATGGCTGGAGAACCTGTCGTCACAATCGTCGGAAACCTGACCAGAGATCCCGAATTGCGTTTCACGTCATCGGGAGTAGCCGTTGCCGACTTCTCGGTGGCAATGACCCCACGCTCGTTCGACCGCAGTGCGAACGAATGGCGCGACGGAGACACACAGTTCTACCGTTGCTCCGTCTGGCGCGACGCGGCTGAGAACGTGGCCGAAACCCTGCGCAAAGGCATGCGCGTCATCGTCCAGGGTCGCCTGACTTTGCGGTCCTATGAAACGCGCGATGGCCAGCAGCGCAGTGAATTGTCCCTGCAGGTTGACGAGGTCGGCCCATCCTTGCGTTACGCAAAGGCTGAAGTGACCCGCACTCCTCGAGGCGATTCCGGCCAGGGCGGATACTCCCAGGGTGGATACCAGAGCCAGTCAGGCGCTGGCGCGCAAGGTGGTTCCGGCAGCTACCAGGGTGGATATGGTCAGCAACAAGGCAGCTACAATGCGCCCGCCGGAGGGTCCACTTCCGATCCGTGGCGCACCGAGGGAGCGTCCTCTTTCGGTGAAGAGCCGCCTTTCTAAATTCAATTGACGAGGGCGACGCTGATCTGACGCAACGCGCTTTCGCAATGCATTCTTATCGCTTCATTTTTCGTATGGGGTAATCACAGCGATTACCTGGATCCAAGGAGAACACTATGGCGAAGCCTCAACTTCGCAATAAGCCCATTAAGAAGAAGGCCAACCCGCTGAAGTCGGCCAAGATCGAATCCATTGACTACAAGGACACCGCTTTGCTGCGTAAGTTCATCTCGGACCGCGGCAAGATCCGTGCCCGCCGTGTCACTGGCGTATCCGTACAGGAACAGCGCCGCATCGCCAAGGCCGTCAAGAACGCCCGCGAGATGGCTCTGCTGCCGTACTCTTCGTCCGGTCGCTGAGATTCATAGGGAGGCTTTTTCTGATGGCAACAACGAAACTCATTTTGACCCACGATGTCGACAAGCTCGGTTCAGCCGGTGACGTTGTCGAGGTGAGAAGCGGTTACGCTCGCAACTACCTGGTTCCTCGCGGCCTTGCCACTGCATGGTCCAAGGGTGCTCAGCGCCAGATTGACGACATGGCTCGTGCTCGCCGCAAGCGCGAAATCGCGTCCGTCGACGATGCCCGCGTCGTGCGCGATCAGCTCCAGGAAGTCAAGTTCGTGACTGTTTCCGGCAAGACCGGTTCCAACGATCGACTCTTTGGCGCCGTTTCAAGTGCCGACATCGCTCAGGCCGTTCAGGATCAGATCGGCCAGACGATTGATCGCCGCAAGATCGTCATCCCTGCTCCGATCAAGACGCTGGGAGACTACACCGTCAAGGTCAACCTGCACTCTGAGGTGTCTGCAAACCTGCATGTCCGCGTCATCGCTGAGTGACAGTGACACACCACCGAGTGTGATCCCGGCGTTCCGATGAGTACTCCGTTTCTGTAAGGAGGCTCCGGGACGCCGGGCACATTCATACCGGGCCGCACCCGCGCAGTGGATTTTTTCCACACTGTGGGTGCGGCTCGATTTTCATGCAGTCGGATAGCCAACCGGCTAGGCCCACGTGCCCACCAGCGCCAGACGTCTAGGAGGATTGAGAGCCGCCCGTATCGTGGTCGTCATCGTGACCCTGACCAGGCTGGCTGGGCTGAGTCGGTTCAGCTGGTTCGGGTTGTGTGGGCTGAGTCGGTTCAGCTGGTTCGGGTTGTGTGGGCTGAGTCGGCTGGGTGGGCTGGACCGACTGAGGTTGTGTCGGCGTTGGTGGAGTGTTCTGTTGAACTGGGTTCGGTTCGGTGTACCACGAGTAGTCACCGTTAGGCAGGTCAGCAGTTGCAGCCTCCATGAATTTCACCCACACGTCAGCTGGCCAGTCGCCTCCGTGGAACTGATACAGGCCGCCGATGTTATCCAGCGAAACCGGGTTGCCGGCCTCGTCGGACTGATACATCGAGACACTGGCGACAAGGCCCGGAACCATTCCAACAAACTGTGCGGACTTCTGATCATCAGACGTACCGGACTTACCGGCCGCTTCACGTCCCAGAACTGCCGCCTTCTCACCGGTGCCACCCGGCTCCATCACTGCCTTGAGCGCCGGCATAATCGCGCTGACCGTCTCTGCATCAAAGACCTTTTCCGACTCAAGCTGCGCGCTGTAGACCT
This sequence comes from Actinomyces ihuae, assembly GCF_001457875.1. Lineage (NCBI taxonomy): Bacteria > Bacillati > Actinomycetota > Actinomycetes > Actinomycetales > Actinomycetaceae > Actinomyces > Actinomyces ihuae. The sequence continues at coordinate 1,071,933 of NZ_CZPX01000005.1, read as the reverse complement.
TGTTGCCGACAGAGTCACGCACCTCTCGCAGGATATGCGGGTTCATCCGTGTCCCGCCGTTGGCGATAGTGGCATACGCATGGGTGAGGTCAATGTTGTGCGTTGATGCCACACCCAACGTGTTGAGCAGCGTCGCATCGAGCCCGTTCGTGTCTTCAGGGATTCCCAGCTTCACGGCTGTGTCCACTGTCGCCTGCGGACCGACTTTCTCATTCAACGTCACAAAAGCCGTGTTGATTGAATAGGACGTTGCCTTAATCAACGACACATTACCCCACGAGGTGTTCCCCACGTTCGACACTGGTTCAGCCAGGCCGTCAAATGAGCGCGGTGAACTGCCATCAACCTGATCGTAGACACTGCCGCCCTGATCGGCATACGCCAGCAAGGTAAACGGCTTGAAGGTTGAACCGGCCTGTGCAATGTCATCAGTGACCGCATTACGTTGAACTTTTTGATAGTCACTGCCCGCAAACTCAGCGACGATCTCCCCCGTTGCAGGGTCAATGGCAGACAGCGCCACGTGCATGGAATCAGGGTTCCATCCCTCGACCTCGTTCATCATCTGGGCCGCATTGATTGCGGCTTCCTGACGAGCCTTGTCGATAGTGGTGATGATCGACAGGCCACCCGAATCGATCTGCTCATCAGTGAACGCACCTGTCTCGGCCAGCTCGCGACGCACCTGCTGCAGGAGGTAGCCGGTCGTCCCGGTCATTGACGAGGTCGTCTCCTGGAAATCAATGGTCTGCGGGAATTGCTGCTGATTTGCTTCCGCCTGGTCGATCCACCCGTCCTGCACCATCAGTGAGATGACTCGTTCCCACCGTGAGTGCGCCATATCAGGATCTTCTGCAGGATCCCACGCCGATGGTGCCGGGATGATCCCTGCCAGCAGCGCGGATTCTGACAGGGTCAGTTCTGATGCCGGATGTCCGAAAAAGACTTTCGAGGCTTCTTCGATGCCGTAGGCTCCCCGGCCGAAATAGATAGTATTGAGGTAGTTGCCCAGCACTTCGTCCTTGGTTTGCTCACGGTTGATCTTCACCGCCAGGACCGCTTCCTTGACCTTGCCTTTCAGCGAAGTAGTCTCACCCATGTAGTAGCGCTCCACGTACTGCTGGGTGAGCGTGGAGCCACCTTGTCGCGGCAGTCCTCTCAGATTATTGACGAGGGCACGCGCAATGCCTTTCAGATCTATTCCGGAGTTGGAATAGAAAGTGCGGTCTTCGGAGGCAACAACGGCCTGCCCCACATAGTCCGGCAATGTGGACGTGTCGATGATGGAGCGATTGATCTCAGAGAACTTCCCCATCTCGGAGGTGCCGTCCGCGTAATACACGGTGCTGGTCTGAGCCAAGGCCACCTGGTCGGCCTTGGGAATATCCAACGTGGCGTACAGGAACAGGAAGGATGCCAGTCCGGCAATAATGACGCCGAGGACGCTGAACACGAAGGCAAGGCCGATGCGTTTACCCCATGACCGCCTTTTGCGCCCATTCGCTGTGCGTCCACTGGTCTTGCGTGAGTTCGACCGGCTGGTTTCGCCTTTCCGCCCACCGGCATTGCCTGCCGCAGCGGAGCCAGCCTGCCTGGAAGTCCCGGGCGACGAGTTGGAAGCGGATGACCGATGGGTTCCTTCATGTCGCGCTGCGCGCTTGGGGAATGCCGGATCGGGACGCATCGCCCCTCGCGATGTGCCGTGCGATGAGCGGGACGAGTGACGCCCGTTCTTGGCCTCATCCGGATTCATCCTGCCGTTTTTCGACACGCGTTCACCTTTCGTTACAGGCACCGTCTCTATGAGCCTTGCCCTTCAGCGTAAGCATGTCGACGGTGATCGCGCCATGAACCGCGCCACTATTCCCCTCGTTTCACATGGAAATCCCAGCTTTTCCATGAAGGGAATCACACCTGGGTATGGTCCGAGCCTAGTCCCACTGTTCTTCAGGCTTGCCCTCGTCAGCCCACCGCGTGTGGAATGTTCCCTCGCGATCGACGCGCCGGTAGGTGTGCGCGCCGAAGAAATCACGCTGACCCTGAATCAGTGCTGCCGGCAGTCGGTCGGCACGCACCGTGTCGAAGTAGGCCAGGCACGACGAGAACACGGGGGTAGGAATGCCGTGCGTCGCTGCCAATGCCACAATCTTGCGCAGTGACGGGATGCATTCCTCGATCCGGGAGGCGAAGGGTTCGGCTGCCATGAGCAGAGGCAGATCGGGATCCTCGTCGTACGCCTGCCCAATGTCGGACAGGAACGTGGCACGAATGATGCATCCTGCGCGCCAGATCCGCGCCACAGAACCCTTGTCAATCGTCCAGTTGTAGGCGTGTGCCCCCTGAGCGATCTCATCGAATCCCTGTGAGTAGGCGATGATCTTGGAGGCGAACAGGGCGCGTCGTACGTCCTCAACAAAGGAGTCATGATCGGCCTGTTCCACCTTCAGTTCCTGGGCGTGGCCCTCCATGTGTTGTGCGGCTTCACGCTGCGTGGTCTGCGAGGATGCGCCGCGCGCAAAGGTTGCTTCAGCAATGGCGGTGACGGGAACTGCCAGGTCCAGCGCTGTTTGCACGGTCCACTTGCCGGTGCCTTTCTGCGATGCCTGGTCCACGATCATATCCACCAGCGGCTCACCTGTGCTTGCATCCTTGTGGCGCAGCACCTGCGCCGTGATCTCGATGAGGTACGAATTCAGCTCGCCCGCATTCCATTCGTCGAAAATGTCCGCCAGTTCGGACGGTGTAGCACCCATGCCGCGGCGCAGCACGTCGTAGGCCTCCGCGATGACCTGCATATCTGCGTATTCGATGCCGTTGTGTACCATCTTGACGAAGTGACCCGCGCCGTCAGCACCCACGTGCGTACAGCACGGCTCGCCGTCCACATGGGCGGAAATCGTTTCAAACATCGGGCCAAGGCGCTTGTAGGACTCTTCGGTTCCACCCGGCATGATGGACGGCCCCCACAGAGCACCTTCCTCACCGCCTGAAACGCCAGCACCGACAAAGTGCATCCCACGCTCACGCACCCACTTTTCACGGCGAATCGTGTCAGTGAACAGGGAGTTTCCACAGTCCACGATAATGTCACCCTCGTCCATGTGGTCCGCAAGCTGTTCGATGACCCAGTCAGTGGCCTCACCTGCCTGCACCATAATGATGGCCACGCGCGGCTTTTCGAGCGATTTCACGAAGTCTTCGGTGGTTTCCGAGGGAATGAAGATGCCCTCGGATCCGTCGCCATGTTGGTCCATGAGGCGCAGCGTGCGACCGGGTGAACGATTCGTCACCGCAGTGCGATACCCGTTGCGTGCGAGGTTACGCGCAAGATTCGACCCCATCACGCCCATTCCATACACGCCAATATCAGCACTTGCCGTTTCAGGTGAAGTAATCGTCATCGTGAGCTTCTTTCATCCTTTGTCGTGGCGCGAGGGCGTCCGATCCACGCTATGACGCCCTTCACATTGAGTGTACAGTCCGGCCACTGTTTTACGGTGCGAACGCCGTGCCTTGGGCGGCCGGCGGGTGTTTCAGTCCCTGGCACCCTGCTCGGTCCACCAGCGCAGTAGTTCCTCACGTGCCGCGTCCTGACCCATCGGGCCGTTCTCCATGCGCAGGTCCAGCAGGTGCTGGCGTGCTCGACCCACATCGCGGCCAGGTGGAATGTTGAGGATTTCCATGATCTGACTGCCATCCAGATCCGGCCGGATCGCATCGAGTTCTTCCTGTTCACGTAGTTGAGCGATGCGTGCTTCCAGATCGTCATAAGCGGCCGACAAGTGCATCGCTTTCCGGCGGTTGCGCGTCGTGCAGTCAGCTCGAGTGAGGCGGTGCAGGCGCTCCAACTGGTCACCAGCATCAGCAACGTAGCGGCGCACAGCCGAATCAGTCCAGGCCTGTTCGCCATAACCGTGGAAACGCAGATGCAGCGCCACCAGATGCGTCACCGCATCAACTGTGTGTCTGTCAAAGGTCAAGGCCTTGAGGCGTTTGCGCGTCAGTTTCGCGCCGACAATCTCGTGATGGTGGAACGACACGGTGCCGTCTTTTTCAAAGCGCCGCGTGGCAGGCTTGCCCACATCGTGCATGATCGCGGCCAGCCGCAAAATCAGGTCCGGTGCCGGCACAGCGCCATCGAGCCCGGTTTCCAGGTCCATCGCCTGATCGAGCACGGTCAGCGTGTGCTCGTACACGTCCTTGTGGCGACGGTGTTCGTCGCGCGTATCGACCAGTGCGTCCAGCTCCGGAATGACAACAGCTGCCACGCCGGTGTGCACCATGAGTTCGATGCCGCGCCGCGGGTACGGGCTGACCATCAGGCGTTCAAATTCGGCCCGGATCCGTTCGTTGGACACAATCGACAGCCGTGAGGCCATCGACTCCATCGCATCCATCACATCCATGTCGACGTCGATGCCCAGTTGGGCGGCAAAACGCGCCGCACGCATGATGCGCAGCGGGTCGTCGTCGAATGATTGTTGAGCGGTGACAGGTGTGCGCAGGCGTCCGTCGGCCAGATCGTCAAGACCGTGGTGAGGGTCCACAAGTGCCATCGTCGGCAGCCGCATCGCCATGGCGTTGACAGTGAAGTCTCTGCGCGTCAGGTCTCCCTCGAGCGTGTCTCCGAATGTGACGTCAGGCTTGCGTGAGCCGATGTCATACTCGTCGCACCTGTATGTGGTGATTTCCACAACGATGTGATCTTTGCGTGCTCCGATCGTGCCGAACTTCTTGCCGATGTCCCACACGGCGTCGGCCCACTTGCTGAGCAGCTCCTCGGTTTCGTCGGGGCGTGCCGATGTTGCGAAGTCGAAGTCATGCGGCGTCACGCCGAGGAACGCGTCGCGCACAGGTCCGCCCACCAGCGCAATTTCCTGGCCAGCGTCGTCAAAAAGGTGCGCCATTTCCAGTACTTGCGCAGGTAGATGGCTGAATGTGCGTTGAGCGTTGACCAGCAAAGCTGGCACGTCCTGAGATCCGACACCCTCGAGTGCGCGTGTCTTCACACCGTGTCCTTTCAGTTGCTGGCGGTCAGCGTGGGAACCGTGCTTGTGCGTATCCATTACGTACTAGAGTGCCACGTTTTCAGGCCTCGAAAAACCTCAGGAGCCGCGACGCAGGAATGTCACGTCACCCGCCATCGCTCCAAGACTAATAGAGTGGAACTATGTCAGCCCGTCGTTATGAGCGCCGTGTGGGGACACCTCGTCCCCCACGCCACCATGCCTCGATACGGGCGTATCACTCTGCCAGTTCCCGCCTGCCGATTGTGGGAGAAACATCGGCGGGCGGCCTCGTTATCGATGTTGTCAACGGTACCCCTTACGCGGCGATCATTGCGCGACGTAACCGGGCCGGCCGCATCGAATGGTGCCTGCCGAAAGGCCACCTGGAGGGACGCGAAACCGCTCAGGAAGCCGCATTGCGCGAAGTTGCGGAAGAGACGGGGATTACCGGACGGATCATTCGTCACCTCGCGTCGATCGACTACTGGTTTTCCTCTCCTGATCGGCGTGTTCACAAGGTGGTGCACCACTTCCTCATGGGCTACGTGTCGGGATCGATCACCGTGGAAATGGACCCTGATCACGAAGCTGAAGACGCGTCGTGGGTATCCTTGCAGCAGCTGATGCGCCAACTCGCCTATCCGAACGAGCGTCGTATCGTCAGAATCGCATTGGATCTTTTGTACCGGGACGTGTGATGAAGAGCCGCGCACGCGTTTTCTCCACGGTCGTCACTGCCATTGTGACTGCCGCGTGCCTGTGCGCGCCCGCGGGTGCCTCGAGCATGCCACTAACTGACACCAGTGCGCGTGTTGCTTCTTTTACTTCCACGTCCGAGGGTGACCCGTCCGGTATTCACACCACGCGCCCCAGCGTGCTCGGTGAAGCCGATGAGGGCGGCAATCTGCAGGTGTCGATCACGTCGATCACACCCACTGTCCTTGATGACACGTCAACGCTCACCGTGTCGGGCACATTGACGAACCTTTCGGGTGCACAGGCCACCTCGTCAACTGTGCTGCGCCTGTTCATGTCCGTCCATTCAGCGGTCGCGGCACCTGACCTGAGCGCATACTTTTCGGGCCACACTGATGCCGGCATCCCGGTAGCCGAACGCACCATCGACAGGCAGCTTGGCCCGCGTCAGAAAGTGGGTTTCACCTTGTCGGTTCCCGCCGAGGAGCTGCCGCTGGATGACAGTTTTGAGTGGGGGCCGCGCGGTATTTGCGTCCAGGCGCAGGCCACCACTGATGAGGGTGATATAGACGGTGAGGACCGCTCCGTGGTCGTGTGGGATTCTTACTATGAGCGTCAGCAGACACCCATATCGGTGCTGGTTCCTTTCACGTCGACTCAGGCATTTGGCTCCACGGAGCAGTGGAAAGCTCTCAGTGAACTTGCCCGCACACCAGGCGTGACACTGGCTGTTGATCCTGAAGCGTTGACCAGTTTTGTGCGCACCGGCATTCTTGACGCCGACGGGCGGCTGCGCTCACCGACTGCGACCGCTGACCAGGCTCAATCTGCCGGGACAAGCGCCCAGCCGCAGTCGACTGCTCCGACCAGCCAGTCCCAATCCACTGCCCGTTCCGATTCTGATTCGGCCTCCCCGGCGCAATCCGGTAAAAGCAGCCAACCTGAAGGCACTCAGTCCGGCAGCGCGAACGGCACGGCGGCAGATGCAGGCTCTCAATCCGGCGATCAGCCTCAAAGCGGAAGCGCCGGTCCAGCAGAGATGACTCCGTTTCCTCATTGGCCTTCACCCAGGTACCCCACACCGTCATGGTGGCATTCACCGGCAACTTCCGCGTTTGTCTCGCGCGCACTGGACACCCTCGTCGGATCGGGGGGGCAGGTTGTTGCCCTGCCCAGCATGGATGCAGACCCCGCTCGGCTGCAAGAGCTAGGCGATGAGCGTCTGACCGAACTGGCGCGTGAGTCGATGAGCGTTTTCGGCACGCTGTCCACGCCCGAGCAGGTCGTCAATCAGGCCGGTCAGGCAGATTCGACCACATCACGCACTGGTTCAGCTCAGTCAGTCAGCGTCATCGGATCAGTGCTGTGGCCACGCTCATCGACTTTCGGGCTGTCCATGCTGCCGGAGTCAACTGGCCGCACGATCATTGCACCCGCCGGTGAAGTCGCGCCTCCCGAGGACGCCTCTTTCACATCCGTGACACGCGTCGAAGTCGATGCTGATGATGGTCACACCCACACGGAGGGCGCATCTGATTCGACTCGCACGGTGCTGACCTCGACTCGTGAGCTCACGGAGTTGCTGGCGTGGGATGCGCCTACAGACAGCGATGAGCTGGATGCGCGTCAGGCAGCCCAGGCAATGGGTGCTCTGATCACGCGTCAGCTTCCCAATATCGCCCGACCTCAGCTCGTGACCGTGGCGCGCAACACCGCCGTCAACTCCGAACTGGTATCACGTATCCGCTCCCTGACACAGTCGGACTGGATGGCACCGCGTTCCTTCGCCGAGATTGCAACGTCAGAGCCCACCGATACCGAGCGTGAAGACGTACATCCCACACCTGAGGTCCCTGACCATTGGGAGCACACACTGCACACGCTGAACGAAGTACGCGCTCAGGTTGCAGCCTTGGCGACCGCACTCGACGAACCCCACCAGCTGACGAGCGTCGTCAACATGGCGATGCTCAACGCCGTCAGTGCAGGACACGACGATGATCACGCCATTGAGGCGGCGAAGAACCTGCAGGGAGCGATCAGCGAGCTGTACTCACTGGTCCATGCCGAACCATCAGCGACGATCAATGTCATTAACAAGACGGCTGCGTTCCCTGTGCGCGTGACGAATAAGCTACCGTGGACAATCACCGTCACCGCAACGCTGAAACCTGACGATGCGCGTCTTCGTGCGACACCCAGCGCCGCTCAGCCCCTCGAGGCGAACTCCACTGGTAACGTCGAAGTTCCAGTTCAGGCCATCGGATCGGGGAATATCGACGTCACCTACATTGTGGCCACACCGCGTGGCACCATACTCGATAGCTCTCAGTCCGTCATGGTACGTTTGCGCGCACAGTGGGAGGATATTGGGACGTGGTCAATCGCGGGGCTGGTTGCAGTGGCGTTCTGCGTCGGTTTGATTCGCAATGTGCGCTCGCAGTGGCGATCACGCGACCCGTTAGTGTCGTCGCGACGCAAGCACACACACTCAGATGATGGAGACACACCATGAACCAGTCACACGATGCATCTGATTCGCGTGCCCCCAGGCAGACGTCCCTGCTGAAGTCGTCAGCCATCATGGCGTCAGGCACCCTGGTCTCCCGCATCCTCGGATTCGTGCGAACCGCGCTGCTGATCATCGCGATCGGTGAAGGTGCCGGCTCCGTGTCAGCGACCTTCCAGGTGGCCAACACGCTGCCCAACACGGTCTACAACATTCTGGCGGCAGGTGTCATCGACGCTGTCCTCGTTCCGCAGATCGTGCGCGCACTGAAGTCGCGTTCTGGGGATCGTTACGTCTCGCGCCTCCTCACGCTGGCCGGACTGATCCTATTCGGCGTCACCATCGTGATGATGGTGGGCTCGCCGCTCCTGGTGACATTGTTCGCCTCCAGTTACGAGGGTCCCGCCCGCGCACTGACCATCACCTTCACATTGCTGTGTTTGCCGCAGATTTTCTTCTATGGGGTGTACAACCTGCTGGGCGAATTGCTGAACGCGCGCGGCATGTTCGGTCCCTATATGTGGGCGCCGGTGCTCAACAATGTCATCGCCATCCTGGGTCTGAGCATCTTCCTGATCTTGTGGGGCCCTCACCACGGTGTCTTCCCGATTGAAGAATTCACCTCTTCTCAGTTCTGGGTGCTGGCCGGATCGGCCACGCTCGGCGTGATCCTCCAGGCATTGATCTTGCTGATACCGCTGCGTCACGCTGACGTGAAGCTGCGCATCGACTGGCATTTCAAGGGCACGTCCTTCAAGTCCGCCTCACGCGTGGCCGGCTGGACGTTCGCCACGCTCGGCGTGAGCCAGATCGGCATTATTTCAACGACGAACCTGGCTACGCAGGCTGACCACTGGGCCACTCTGCATGACGCGTCCATTGCCGGTTACGTGGCCTACACGGCAGCGTTCATGGTGTACATGGTTCCTCAGTCATTGATCTCCGTGTCGCTGGCGACCGCGATCTTCACTCGGATGGCCAATGCGGTCACCGAAAATGATCACCGGGAGGTCGCGCGGAATTTCCACACAGGCGTCAATGTCATCACCTTGTTGACGCTGCTGGCTGCAGCCATTTTGATCGCGGCAGCTGTGCCGGTCATGCAGCTGGTGTTGCCGATGGCCTCGCCGGAGAATGTGCGCGCCTACGCGGCAGTGTTGATCGCCCTGATGCCGGGCGTTGCTTCGACCGGCATGGTGCTGATGAGCCAACGCGTCTTCTTCGCCTACGAGGATGCCAAACCTGTTTTCCTGATGGGAATCGTCCCGACGATCATTCAGATCATCGTCGGATGGTCAGTTTTCTTCCTGGCAGGACCCGGCTGGTGGACGATCGGGGCCAGCGCAGCTGAAACGGTGTGCCGACTCCTCCAGGGCTTTATCGCCGTCTTCTGGGTTGCGCGAAAGATTCGCTACGTCAACCCGGGTCTGATTGTCGCCAGCTATATCAAATACTTCACTGCCGCCGGTGTGGGGGGTCTGGCCGGTGGTGTGGCTATCTGGCTGATGGGGGCGTCCACCCCGATCGATCAGTGGGTGGCGCGTTGGCTGGTCGCAGCTGTGAAAGCCGTGGTGGTCGCCCTCGTCGTCACCATCGTGTTCGCATTGATGATGCGTCTGCTTGATCCTGCCTCCACCAGTGATGCTGTGCGCAAGGTGAACCGACGACTACCCGTACCAGCGTTGATCCGCAAGGTGTTCGTCGTTGAAGGAGCGGGCGCCTCCACCGCCTCTTTTGCTTCACACGCACGTACCACCGTGCCGCAAGCCCCCGACGCTGAGCGCGACGAGTCGGATTCAGCTGCCGCAGATCGCGCGCAGCCGACAGCAGATTCTGGTGAGCAGCAAAGCACGCAGGCCGACGCGGTGGTGGACGGGTCCTCGCACGATACCGATTCGCAACGCACGCAGATTCACTTCTTTGACTGGTCAAAGTTCCTGGGTCGCGAGCAGGCTGAGGTTGGTCAGGAACTCACCGACGCGCAATACGACACCACTCTTCATGCTGACCCGTTCCCCGCTGACGCTCATCACAGTGATGACCCGGCCCAGGTGGAAGAAGATGCACAGATCCCCTCGAGCATTCTGCAAAGAGGGTTTTCACCTTCAGATCCGACGAACACGGGTGAGATGCCGGTGGTCAGCAGGTGGGGTGCCGCGGCGCCGGAGCCGGATGCTCAAGACGGCCTCGCCTCGGCGGTGACGCCCGACGAAGAGACTCCACACTTAGTACAATCCCAAGCGAACGACCTGCGCGCCTCTGAACCGACGCCAGCTCACACACCTAAGGAGCATCCCGTGCCCTACCCACCCGAACCTGATGAGAACGACGAACTCGATCAGTTTGGCTCTCATGAACATGGCGCTCATCAGCCCGCGCGTCCCAGCTTCGATGAGATTGCGTTCGGCAGGCTCACCGATCATGCCTCCTCGGGTCACGAGTCGAGTGATCACTCCGTGCCGCCGGCAGCTGCCGCTTCAGGTGGCATAGGTGCGGCCGGCGCTCCAGGTACAGCCGGCACAGCAAGTACGACGGGAACAACCGAGGCTGCGGGAGCTGCGTCTGAGACCGGGCAATCTGCAGCAACCGAACAGCCCACAGCAACCGAGCAGCCCGAGCCGGCCTCGAACGCATCTTCGACGACAAGCCGCGCCCTCACCACGCGCATCAATCCTACGATTCCGACCGTGATTTTTGCGGCGATCCTGGTCATCGGTGGCGGGCTGTGGGGTGTCAAGACCATGCTCGCACCTGTATCCGGCGAAGGCTTCTCATTCAGTCCTACCCACAACGAGCAGGAATCCGGCCAATCTGCAGAACAGTCAGGATCCGGCCAGTCAGGATCCGATCAACCTGTCGAACCGGAAATCATCCGTCCGCAGGTCACCTCCGTGGACGCTTTGTCGTGGCGTAACGACAATGGCGACAACCCGGACCAGGCGATCTACGCCATCGACGGGAAACTGGACACCGCATGGAGGTCGCGTTCCTTCGACTACAACCAGTTCCCGCCCGATGAGATCGTCTCACTCAAACTGAACCTGCAGGAAAAGGCCACCGTGTCCAAGGTGACTGTCCACATGGCTCCGGGCACTACCGGGGGCGAGCTGGTCCTCACCTCCGTCGACCCGTCAGTTGACGTCACCGCTGCACGTCACGGCACGGAGCTGGCAACCACGGCAATGAGTCCGACAACTGACATCACATTACCGGAGCCTGTTGAGACCCAGGGCCTCGTGTTAATGTTCCGCTACATGCCCTCGTCTGACGAAGGTAGCAACCAGGCGTGGGTCTATGAAGTCACTGTGGAATGACAAGGTGCATCATGACTGATTTTTCCGTCTCCTCTATCCCCTCTATCAACGCAATCAGCCTGGGCGACAGTCAGGCGGACGATGCAACGGCCCCTCAAACCGCCGACCAGGCCACCGAGGCTACACAGTCTCACACCGACGGCACCGTTCATGACGTCATCATCGTCGGATCAGGCCCCGCCGGATACACGGCAGCTGTCTATACCGGGCGCGCCGGCCTGAAGCCCATCGTCATCGCAGGTGAACTGGACGCAGGTGGCGCCCTGATGAACACGACGGACGTGGAGAACTTCCCCGGTTTCCCTGAGGGTATCCTCGGGCCCGAACTCATGGAGAATATGCGTGCCCAGGCCGAACGCTTCGGTGCCGATATTCGTTTCGAGGATGCCCGCAGCGTCAGCCTCGAGGGCGACGTCAAGACCGTGACACTCGATGACGAGACACTGCAGGCTCGCACCGTGATCCTCGCGACTGGCAGCGAATACCGCCACATGAACGTGCCAGGTGAAGATGAGCTTTCCGGCCACGGCGTCAGCTACTGCGCCACCTGCGACGGCTTTTTCTTTAAGGACAAGGACCTGGCGGTCATCGGTGGCGGCGACTCTGCAATGGAAGAAGCAACCTTCCTGACTCGTTTCGCAAAGTCCGTCACGATCGTTCACCGTCGCGACGAACTGCGCGCCTCCAAAGTGATGGCAGACCGCGCCAAGGCTGACCCGAAGATTTCCTTCGCGTGGAACTCGACAGTAGCCTGCGTCGAGGGCGACACCGAGGTGGAAGGCCTCGTTTTGCGTTCCACCGTTGACGACTCTGAGACCACCTTGCCCGTCCAGGGCGTGTTCGTTGCGATCGGACACCTGCCACGCACCGACATCGTGCGCGGCCAGATTGACCTGGATGAAGCCGGTTACATTACCGTGAACGAGCCGTCGACCCACACATCACTGCCTGGCGTATTCGCCTGCGGTGACGCAGTGGACCACATGTATCGTCAGGCCATTACGGCAGCGGGATCAGGGTGCCGAGCCGCCCTCGACGCTGAACGGTACCTGGCAACACTGTGAAGCGTGTCGACCTGCGTGAACTCGACACGCTCCTTTCCGACGACCGCATCGTTTTCATTGCATGCCTGGCCCACTGGAGTCCCGAATCGCGCATGGTTGAGCCGGTTTTCGACGAACTTGCATGTGAATTCGCTGCAGATGTCACGGTTGTGGCTGTCGATACCGACGCCCCGCAGTTCGTCACCTTTGCGAAACGATGGCATGTGACGTGGGTTCCCAGCGCCGTCCTGATCAATCCGTATGACGACGAGCAGCCCACCCGCACGTGGGATGGTGCGCAACCGAAAACCGAGTTGCGTCACGGACTGGACAGTGCTTGCGCGATGAAACATCGGCGCGCTAGTGTGACCTGATTCATCATATGTCGCCTCACGAGTGTCACCGTTACTGACCGTGTGTGAAGTGGTGGCACACTGGTGATAGAACGTGTGATCAGCACTTGCGTAGCACAATGGAAGGAAATCGTTGTGAGCCAGATGCCCGGCCGGGAAGCCGCTCAGCATGGAAACCGTCTCGACCCATGGTTTGACCATTATGCCGAGCGAGCTCACAACCTGCGCGCCTCTGAAATCCGCGCGTTGTTCTCGGTAGTGTCGCGCCCCGAAGTTGTCTCACTGGCTGGCGGCATGCCCAACCTGAAGGACCTGCCTATTGAGCGCCTGGCTGACTCGGCGCGCGACTTGATCGCACGCAACGGCTCGGTCGCCATGCAATACGGCTCCGGTCAAGGCTGGGAACCGCTGCGCGAACAGATCTGCGACGTCATGTCCTATGACGGCATCGCCGGTGCCGACCCCGATGACGTTGTCATCACCACCGGTTCGCAGCAGGCCCTGGACCTTGTTTCCGAATTGTTCATTGACGAGGGTGACGTTGTCATCGCGGAGTCGCCGTCATATGTGGGAGCCCTTGGTGTGTTTCGTGCGCGTCAGGCCGATGTGGTGCACGTCGACATGGATGCCGATGGCATCATTCCGCAGGCGTTGGAGGATATGATCCACTCTCTGCGTAAGTCTGGAAAGACGATTAAGTTCCTGTATACGATTCCGAACTTCCATAACCCAGCGGGCGTGACGCTGAGTGAGGAACGCCGACCGCACATCGTTGAGATCTGCCAGCGTGAACACGTGCTGATCGTGGAAGATAACCCCTACGGACTGCTCGGCTTCGGGTCAGATCCGCTTCCCGCATTGAAGTCCTACGCACCGGAAGGCGTGGTCTACCTGGGATCGTTTTCCAAGATGTTTGCACCGGGCTTCAGGATCGGATGGGCCTACGCACCCCACGCAATCCGCGACAAACTGGTCCTGGCCAGCGAGTCAGCGATCCTGTGCCCCTCGATGGTGGGTCAGATGGCGATCGGCGGGTACCTGGTTGATTACGACTGGTACAGCCAGGTCAAAACCTTCCGTTCCATGTATCACGAGCGTTGCGACGCAATGATGAAGGCGTTGGCTGAGTACATGCCGGACTGCACGTGGACACATCCTGAGGGCGGCTTCTACACGTGGGTCACGCTGCCCGACGGCCTGAACGCCAAGGCGATGCTGCCGCGCGCGGTGCGAGCCCAGGTCGCTTACGTGGCCGGAACTGCCTTCTACTATGATGGGCGTGGTACCAATCACATGCGATTATCGTTCTGCTACCCCACTCCCGAGGAAATTCGCGAGGGTGTGCGACGTCTGTCCACTGTGGTCAACGCTGAGAAGGAGCTGGTGGACATGTTCGGTGTCGGGTCGGTCCCTGCGAACGCGCACATCGATGTCGAGCCCACACTGCCGACTTCAGATAACTGAATAGGTCCGTGAACCTGCCTGAGCGCACTGTTCACACCACTCACGTTCTTTGACAGATATTGCCACGACTACCTCAGGAGGTATCGACGCTATGACTCGTCAGACAGATCACCCACAGCGGGTCTTGATCATTGCAGGTGGACTTACCCACGAGCGCGACGTGTCCGTGCGGTCGGGCCGCCGCGTGGCATCCACCTTGCATCACCTGGGCCACAAGGTATGCGTGTGCGACCTGGACAGTGAATTGCTGACAGGTATCAAGGATTTTCAGCCCGATGTGATCTGGCCGCTGATTCACGGCTCCCTGGGCGAGGACGGATCCTTGCAGGGCTTGCTTGAAAACCTTGATATTCCCTTCGTCGGGTCGAACTCGGCTCAGGCCATGATGGCGACCAATAAGCCCACAGCCAAGAGCCTGGTTGGTTCATCGGGTTTGAACACTCCCGGATGGGTGACACTCCCTCAGCAACTTTTCCGCCAGGTTGGCGCCTCCGGTGTGCTGGATTCACTGGATCAGACAATGCACTACCCGGCGATCGTGAAGCCGGCTGATGGTGGATCGGCCCTGGGTCTGTCGAAAGTGACCTCGGCTGAGGAGCTGCGGCTGGCGCTGGTTGACGCCTTTGCCTATGGTGAGCGCGTCATGATCGAGAATTTCGTGGAAGGCACCGAAGTTGCCGTCTCTGTTCTTGACCTGGAGAACGGGCCTACGGCCTTGCCGCCTATTGAGATCGTCACCGATGATGGGCGTTACGACTACGATGCCCGCTACACCACGGACAGCACGGAATACTTCGTGCCCGCTCGTCTTGATCAGGAGGTTCTCGATCATGCGCAGGAAACAGCATTGGAGATCCACGCTTTGCTGGGATTGCGTCACCTCTCCCGCATTGACGTGATCGTTGATCCTGCTGGAACTGTGTGGTTCATCGATGCGAATGTGGCACCCGGAATGACAGACACGTCGTTGTTCCCTCAGGCTGCAGATGCGCAGGATTCATTCAGCGCGGTGTGCGACCGCATCGTGCATTTCGTGGCCTCAGATCTGTGAGGTTGTGGTCGAGCGTGCTTTCCGAAGGCGCCCTCGTCACTTCAGCGCTTCAGCGAGTGTCTGCAGCTCGTGTCAGCTCGCTGCGACGCATTCGTCGAGCAGGTTGAGGTTGACCAGCGCCTCACGCGCGGTGGCTGGGTCGGTCCACTGAATGGTGTGCATTCCTGCCAGTGTGGCGGCGCGAATATTGGGCTGTCGATCGTCAATGAAGAGAATGTTGTCCGCTGGCACCCCTGAACGGGCGATTGCTTCTTTATAAATGCGTTGTGCCGGCTTGCACACGCCCAGCGGAGCGGAGAATGTGAAGTGGTCGAAGGCCTCAGCCCAGGACAGTTGCGGGAAGCGGTCGGCAATCGCGTGCGGCGCGTTGGACAGGATCCCCAGGTTCATTCCGCGGGCTTTCAGTTCGCATACGAGTTCGAGGGCGTCCGGGTCAGGCAGGTCGAAGCGTGTAATGTCTTCCTGGACGAGAGCGGCGATCGTGGCATCGCTGAGTTCACCCAATCCGCAATCTCCTGCGACGTGGTCCCAGAATTCACGGTCTGAACAGCCAGCATCGTAGGCATCACGGTGGAACCAGATGGAATGATCAACCAGCTTGACGGTGTCTGACGGGGTGGTATCCATATTCATGACCTGAGCCATCTTCGCCGCATCAGGTCGGTGTGTGACAAGCACACCACCAATGTCGAACAATACGGTGCTGATCAGGCACTGCGCATTCCCCATTGCTGCTTAATCTCCTATTGGACCGGTGGACGGACTCACCGCTGGTTGCGCTGGTAGCGTTTCCGGCAGCTCACCCGTATTCGTATCGCTGCTCTGATTGTCTCCGTTTTTCAGATGTAATGGGATAGTTTGTGATCATTCACACCGGCTTCACGAATAGTATCGATCACAGTCTGCGGCGCACGGCCGGTGAAGTCACGGGTGCATTCCTCGGCGCCTTGCGCCACCGCATCACATCATCACAGTGTGACAGCGTCATGGCACCATGCCTCTAGCGCATAGCATGACAGCGCGACACCCATATCACCTCTAGTGGTCTAGTCCTCAGGACTCATTAACCCATCCTGAGACGCTTGTTGACAATAAATGTCGGCATCACGATCGCGCACGTGCGGCCCTGTCTATATCTGCGTACGCGTTACCTGGCCTGTGCGAGCAGGACTGCTGCGATGCGTTCCAGGTCCTGTGCGCCGGCAAACTCAATGACGATCTTGCCTTTGGTGCTGCCTTCGTTCACCGTTACACGGGTATCGCACAAATCAGACAGTTCCGCTGCCACGTGGCGCCCCAACTCAGAGAGCTGCTGAGGTTTGAGGATGCGTTGTACCCGTGCAGGCTTAGGCTTGTTGAGCCGAGCGATTTCTTCCGTCGTCCTCACCGAGAGCCCTTCTGCTACGATTCGGTCAGCCAACAGCTCCATTTCATCTGGTGTTGACAAAGAGAGCAGGGCTCGTGCGTGGCCAGCAGAGATCACGCCCGAAGCAACTTTTCGCTGCACGGCGGGTGGGAGTTTGAGCAATCGCAAGGTGTTGGCAATCTGCGGACGCGATCGTGCAATGCGCCTTGACAGCTCTTCCTGCGTTGCTCCAAAGTCCTCCATCAGCTGAGCATAGGCCGAGGCTTCTTCAAGTGGATTGAGCTGGGCGCGGTGGAGGTTTTCCAGCAGGGCATCTCGCAGAAGGTCTTCATCTTGGGTCCTTCGGATAATGGCGGGAATGGTGTCGACCTCAGCGATTTCAGAGGCGCGCAGACGTCGCTCTCCCATGATGAGTTCATAGCGCGCTTCCGGCTTTTCCTCGATGTATTCACGCAATGTGTCAGGCGTATCAGACGTGATTTCGATGGGTCGAATGACAATCGGCTGCAGCACCCCGACTTCTCGAATCGAAGCGGCCAGTTCGTTGAGGTCATCTTCGTCAAAAACGCTCCGAGGCTGACGGGTATTCGGCACAATCCACTGAGTTGGAATCTCAGCAAAGGTCGCACCGGGAACTTCGACCAGGTCAGACTTCGCGTCACCAGTACCTGCGTGACCAGCGTCTGATCTCGGCACTGCTTCTGCGTTATTTGATCCCGAGTTTTCTTTCGGCGCGTGATCTCCGTCAGGTCCTGGCGAATCGGCGGCCGACGGCGATGTTTCACGTGAAACATTCGCAGGTGTTCCTTCAAGGACCTCAGCAAAGAGCCGTGACCTCGACTGACCTTTACGAGGTGACGCACCCTCACCTTTTCGCGACACTGCGCCGTCATCCGATTGTGATTTGCGGGCTGCACCTTTTCTTGTTCCAGCAGATGTTCCACGATTCTTTCTCGTTGAATCCTTGTGGGCGCGTTCAGAACCCAAGTTGCGGGACTGATTGGATGCAAATGCGTCCGACGACTCTGACACAACGGTTGTTGAATTCCCCGTACCTTCTGACTCGGGCGTGGTCGTGCCCTTCCGGGTGTGTGCTGTCCGACGTGACGAGCGCGGAGACAACAAATCTCGTTGTGACCCTCCACGAACTCGAGCATGGCTACCCGTATGCTCTGGAAATAAGACATCAAGCGGCCGCGACACCGAATGTGGATTTTCGCTCTGAGAATCTGGAATCAGTGCCGCCAATCCACGTCCCAGTCCTCCGTGCCGACGAGTCGATTTTCCTGAATCGGACGATTGATGTGCAGTGTCTTTCTTCCTGGCCATCGTTCCCAGCGCTTCACTTTCTTCGGTCGTATCGATGCTTTCGATTCTACAGTTCTCTGAGCGCCAACGAATGTTTCACGTGAAACATTGCTGTGAGCACATTCGATTGCAACCTTGTCCACTTTCCAAACAAAGGGCGCTCGATATCACGAGTTGCAGGAGTCCCTATCCACCATCATGTCGGGTACAAATCGCACCTGGTCATCTAACTTGACCGGGCTTTTGTCATCACTGACCAAACGGGCCTCTTCGTGAATGTTTCACGTGAAACATTTCCTGCATTCGCATACAACCTGACCGACTCACAGGCCCGCCACCCGCACAGACACTGGAACTGTAATTATCCTTCACAGGTCACGGCCACGCAAAATGACGCGATCAGTTACTTCTGTGCCCATCGCTGCGTCAACTCAAGCGCCGCCTTGCGGTACGCAATCGCACCGGTCGATCGCGGATCATAGGTTACTGCGGTCTGCGAGTAACTCGGCGCCTCGGAAATGCGAACGGATCGTGGGATGACGGTTGTCAGCGTGATGTCCCCAAAGTGTTCGCGCACTTCAGCTGCAACCTCTTCGCTCAACTTAGTACGCTTATCGACCATCGTCAGCACAATCGTCGAGATCCTCAACCGCGGATTGAGTTCAGATCGAATCCGTTCGATCGTTGACCATAGCTGGGTCAAACCTTCCAGCGCGTAATATTCGGTCTGAATCGGAATCATGACCTCGTCGGCACACACCAGTGCATTGAGCGTTACCAATCCGAGCGACGGGGGGCAGTCAATCAGGATGACATCCACGTCACGGTTCACTGACAAGAACTCCGAAACCGCATCGGACAGCAAGAATGCACGACGCGGCAAATCCACCATTTCAATTTCAGCACCCGACAAGTCAATGGTCGATGGGCACACCCGCAAGCCTTCCACATCAGGGCAGTCCTGAATCACGCCTGCCAACGATGCTCCCTCAACCATCACGTCATAGATTGACGGGGTGCCCACGCCATGTTCTGCACCCAACGCCGTCGACGCATTTCCCTGGGCATCAGCATCAATGACCACAACATTCAACCCGCCAAGAGCCAGAGCTGCAGCAAAGTTGACGGCGGACGTCGTCTTTCCAACGCCACCCTTCTGGTTGGCAACGGTCATGACCACAGGGCGCTCTGGCCGCGTGAAGACCGCATGCTCGAGCATACGAAGATCAGCATAGTTCTGCTGAAGACGCCGCGATAGGGGAGCGTCACCTTGCGTCAATTCGCTCATCTCAGCCTGCCTTCTTCTTGTCTACTCTGTCAGCCGCTGGTTCCGAGGTCACACATCGCGACGGGCAACGACCACATAGGTCGATTCATCTTCCATCACCGACGGTACTTCATGAACCTCAGCGAGGAGATGATGACGCTTCAATTCGTTGCGTGCGTCCTCAACTTCGAGCGCAGCACGACGACCTTTCAACGCCACCAACTGACCATGAGGAGCAATCAGCTTGGACGTCATTCGCACAAGCTTCGACATTTTCGCCACTGCACGAGCCGTCACCACATCAGCACGACCCTTACCGCGCAGATCTTCCGCGCGAGCCTGGTGGATTGTCACATTGTCCAAACCCAGCTCATCGATTGCGTCCGCCAACCATTCACACCGACGCTCCATCGGCTCTGCCAAGTGAACGTCAAGTGATGGTTGACAAATGGCAATAACTAGGCCAGGAAATCCCGCGCCTGAACCCACATCAAGCACCTGTCCACGCTTAGGCAGAAAATCCAATACCGCAGCTGAATTCACAATGTGGCGCGACCACAATCGTCCGGCTTCACGCGGTCCGATCAAGCCGCGCATCTCTCCCTCGTCAAGCAGCATGTCGACCAGGTGCTCCAATGCCGAGAAACTGGTACCGAAATACTCGCGCACAGCTTCGGTGGGCTCTTCGGGGATCACCAGGTCAGCGTCGCCGGTGCCGTCAGGTACACTACCGGCCGCAGGCGCCACATTCTCACTCATCGTCGCGCTCAGCAAGTTCCGAGGTTGCCTCGGCTACATCAGAAGCCGGAGCAACAAAGTCGCCTTCCTGCAATTCCTCCAGAGCGCGCACCTCGTTAACAGATTCGTCATCGCTGTCTGAATCCTCGAAGTGCGCGTCGTCATCAACGTCGTCGCTCTCATCGTCACGCGGATCGGAGATCACGACATAGCGATGTGGATCTGCGCCTTCCGATTCGGAGTGCAGGCCAGCCTCGGCCACCACGTCGTGACACACCTTGCGCTCAAACGGGTTCATCGGTTCAAGCTTTTGCGGCTCACCCGTCGCATTCAGGCGGTTAATGGCCTCTTGTGTCAGCTCACGAAGCTGGACGCGGCGATCGGCACGGAAGCCCGCGATGTCCAGCATCAAGCGTGAGCGTTCGCCCAGCTCGGTTTGTACTGCCAGGCGCGTGAGTTCCTGCAGGGCGTCGAGAACTTCACCGTCCTCACCGACCAGGTTTTCCAGACCAGTCGCGTCGTCAGCCACGATTTCCACCGACGCGCGACCGTTTTCAACGTCGATCTCAATGTCACCGTCAAGATCGGCAATATCGAGCAGTTCCTCCAGGTAATCTGCCGCGACTTCGCCTTCTTCTTCCAGACGTGACAACGTTTCGTCTTTCTTCTCACTCATTGAGATGTCCTTCCGTGGGGCTCCACTTGTTCAGGTGCGGGGGATCGGCGGTGAGTGTCACTGTCGCTGTGTGTCAGTGCCACCACTTTCCGATCATTTTCTCTTCTTCTTCTTGCGTTGGCCTGGGTTGTTGCGTTGACTCTTGCGCTGTGCGCGGCGGCGTTCCACCTCTTCAGGGGTCAGCTCGCTCTTGGCACGGTCGTTCGCCTCGCGGCGAGCTCGCCGATTCTGTTCGGCACGTTCATGCTCGGCAGCCAACTGACGTTCCTTAGCTTCTGCCTGCTTGCGCTGTTCACGACTCATCCGTCGGGGCTGTTCACGCTTCGCAGCCTTCTCCTGGCGCACCACGCTGCGCTCCTTGGCACGGTGGACGCCACGCATCCACGTTTCGTCAGGCAACGTCGTCCACTCCTGCAGCGCCAGATTACGGTATACGCCCACCACTTCACCCTCACTCATTGATTCAGGGAAGTTGCCGGCTACGCGCTGGCTCCTGGCCTTGCTCTTGATTTCCTTGAGCGATGTTTGGTTCAGCTGTGCGACAGCCTCAGGATCAGATCCGAGTTCCTCACGCTTGCGATCGTATTCCTCGAAGTAAGGCTTGGCCCACTCCTTGTACCCACGTTCACGCTTGGCCAGCACGTCCTTGTAGGCCGGTGAACCGGGGGTCGGCATCACAGTCATCATCACCATCTGCTGGCCGAAGGTCCACGCGGTGGAGATCGACAGGTAGATCATGATGCCCATCTGCACCACAAATGCCGTGAAGACAAACATCAACGGCATCAGGTACATCATCATCTTCTGGGTGCGCATCATCGGGTTTGATGAATCCTGAGCCTGCTGCGGCATGTTGCGTTCCATCGAGATCTTCATCGTCAGGAACTGCAGCACGACCATGAAGATGGCCAAGATGATGAAGACCGCCAGGCCCACACCCGTCGATTCGGTCAAGCGCCCTGACAGTGACACACCTGCCACCGTCGTCCGCTCGATTTCCTGAGCCAGCGCCTGATCGATCGGACCGATGTGGTCGCCAAGATTGAACGTTCCCTGCGCAACGGCACCCGCGTTCCACAGTGCGCGGTACATACCGAACAGAATCGGCATCTGAACCAGCAGCGGCAGACACGAGGCAAAAGGATTCGTCCCGTACTTCTTGTTGAGCGCCTGCATCTCCTCGCTCATCTTGAGACGAGATGCCTGGTCCGTCTTGCCCTTGTACTTTTCCTGAATCTTCTTCATTTCAGGCTGCATGACGGACATCGCTCGCTGCGAACGCAGCTGCTTGACGTACAGAGGCGTAATCAGTGCGCGCACCACAATCGTCAGCACGATGATCGACACGATCCACGCCACACCTGGCCCACCGCTCATTCCGAGCGCCACCAGCAGATCGTGGATCTTTACCCACACCCATGCAATCGCAACGGTAAATGGGTAAATGATTTTGTCAAACCACATGGACATCTCCTTCATGTGTGTCTCGCACAGGCGAATGTGCGCATGTCTCATCGATCGTATCGTGAGTGCACGAGGGCGACTCGTCACAATCGCTAAGCCCCATCACGGGGAAGTCATCGGGGTCCAGATAACCCGCCCAATCGTCAGGCGGAACCCAGGGGGGTGCACTCCACTGGCCTTGAAGCGGCACATGGTCGACACCGCCATTGGACCACGGGTTGCATCGCAGGAGCCGCCATGACGCCAGGAGTGTGCCTTTGATGATGCCGTGAACTTCGATCGCACGCACGGCGTAAGCCGAACATGTGGGTGCGTACTTGCATCGTGGTGGCAAACCGGGAGAGATGAAGCGCTGGTAGAAACGTATGGGTGCCAAAGCGATGGTGCGCAGGAGGCTCATTTCTGGCCCCGTTGCTGCTCGCGTTCATCCCACTTGCGCCATGCCCGCGTCAGTGCCCGATCCAGGTTGACGCCCAGTGTGGCCGAGTCCTGACCCAGAGCTCGGTGCCCTGCGCGGACAACAATGCGCGCACCGTCGGGTTGGTCAGCTACTCGCGCGGCCATGAGGTGGCGCAGGCGACGCTTGATGGTGTTGCGTCGTGTTGCCAACGCGACTTCGCGCTTGGGCACGATGAAACCGACGAGGCGCTTGGAAGCATCCTCGTCGGTTCGGCAATGCACCACGACCATCGCATTACCGCTGCGAGAACCATGACGGATTGTCGTTGAAAAATCGGTCGAATCCACCATGCGATGCGCGCGCGGCAACACCGAAGTCTCAGGCAGAAAGACGTGCGCGGCCTTTGCGGCGACGGTTGGAGATCACCGCGCGACCTGCACGTGTCCGCATACGCAAACGGAAACCATGCGTACGGGAACGACGACGGTTACCGGGCTGATAGGTCCTCTTCACCATGACGCTACTCCTTGACGGTGGAACCCCTCGTTCCACTCTTCCTTTATTTCTTTCACCGCGAGTATCCACCGAGTTGTTCTCGCAGGACGGTTCACGGCGTGCTCATGCGAGCACAGACAGATTTCAAGCGTAGGGGTTTGACCCAGAGCCGTCAACGCAATCGAGGCCAATTGTCACCGGTTCCACACTCCCAATTTTCGTCCACAACTGTGGACTGGCCCGTGGATAACTTTTTCCACATCCGTGGATTTCCACATGTTATCCACAACGGTGTAATTTACGGATTTTCCGCAGCATCTCTGAATTCGGCTTTGTAACTACACGTGTGTCATTTGCCAGCGTGTTTTCCACAGACCTTTCCCCAACTTGTGGATTACGCTCAGATCGATACAGTGAGTTATCCGGACGTCGTCACAAACTGGTAGCGTTCAAGTGTTGAATGTCACGTCGGTTTCGCAGGTAAGGTAAGAACAGTGAGCAAGTCGTTATCCGATGCGTGGGCAGACGCCCTCGAATCGTTGAAATCCGTTGATTTAGGGCCATTGGCGGCGTCATTCATCAACATGGTGAAACCTCTGGGCGACATCGAAGGCACCATCTTGCTGGCCGTCCCCAACGAATTCACCAAAGGTTTCATTGAGACACGCGTTTCCGACGAAGTCACGCAGTCACTGTCCCAGGCACTGGGTCGCAACGTGCGCATCGCTGTCACCATTGACACCTCGCTTGCACCGCTTGAAGACGAGAGCGCATCACCCGACGATGATCATGTTCCACCTTTGCAAACTCCGCGCGACGCCGGAGCCTCGCGCGTGCTCGATGCTGTGAATATCGATTCAACGGAAACCCGGCTCAACCCTCGCTATACGTTCGACACATTCGTCATTGGCCCCTCGAACCGTTTTGCCCATGCGGCGGCAACGGCAGTGGCTGAAGGACCGGCCAAGTCCTATAACCCCCTGTTTATCTACGGTGGGTCAGGACTGGGAAAGACTCACTTGCTGCACGCGATCGGTCACTACGCACTGTCGATGTATCCGCATCTGCGTGTGCGCTACGTCAATTCCGAAGAATTCACGAACGACTTCATTAACGCTATTCGCGAAGACCGCGCGGAGGAATTCCAGCGCCGCTACCGCGAAGTGGACATTCTGTTGGTGGACGACATCCAGTTCATTCAGGGCAAAGAGCAGACCGTCGAGGAGTTCTTCCACACCTTCAACACCCTGCATAACGCTAATAAACAGGTCGTTCTGACTTCGGATCTGCCGCCCAAACAGCTGTCAGGCTTTGAGGACCGGCTGCGTTCGCGCTTCGAGTGGGGTCTGCTCACCGACGTTCAGCCACCGGATCTGGAAACGCGTATCGTCATCTTGCAGAAGAAGGCCGTTGGCGAGGGGATCGAAGTGGATCCGGCTGTGCTGGAGTACATCGCCTCGCGCATTTCGTCGAATATTCGAGAACTCGAGGGTTCGCTGCTGCGCGTGACGGCTTTCGCCAATATCACGCAGCAACGCATTGACTTGCCGCTGGCTGAGATGGTCCTCAAGGACATCATTTCTGATCCCGATGACACGGAGATCACGTCCGCACTGATTATGGGTCAGACCGCGCACTACTTTGATGTCACGCTGGATCAACTGTGTTCAACTGACCGTTCCCGCACGGTGGTGGAAGCACGCCAGATCGCCATGTATCTGTGTCGCGAGTTGACAGATCTTTCATTGCCCAAGATTGGCGCAGCGTTCGGCGGTCGTGACCACACCACGGTGATGCATGCCAATAAGAAGATCACCGAGCAGATGGCGGAAAAGCGTGACATTTTCAACCACGTCACCGAGTTGACCAACCGCATCAAGCAAAAAGCTCGCAATTCGTAAGGATCGCCCGTACCGTTGAGCCACGAATTGACGAAGGGGGCGCGTCCAGCCGCATATTCCTTACTTACCCACCGCTGGGGATAAAACTGTGGATATCCTGTGGGTAATGACAAGAAATTTGTGATTCGATCTGTGGATCGATGCCTGCTCGTTGTGGATGCACGGACCGGTCTTGTGTGAATCCACAATCGGCTCATAAAGTGTCCACATCTCGTGCCCACATTTGTCCACGTAACGAATCGTTGAAATCGCGGGGGTTGACGGGCTTTTCCACACTTTCCACATGTCCTATGACGATGAAGAAAAAGAAATAAAAGATGAAAAAGTGGAAAACTCACAACAAACGATGGGTGGCCGATTAATGAGTTCGCGAAGAGCTCGACGAAGCTCATCGCACGGGTTCGTGGTCAGTTCTGATGTAATCCACATATTTCGCCTTGGGGTCAACTTCTGCATGAGAATCGAGTAGAGTTGGTTCGGTTCATCAAAACAGCTAATGAGTGCTCGCACGGGGAGTTGGAGGGGTACAGAATGAAGTTCACTGTCGCCCGTGACATTTTGTCGGAAGCCGTATCGTGGACTGCCCGAGCGTTGCCGCAACGGCCACCCAGCCCGATTCTGGCAGGTGTCAGACTCAGCGCAGATGCTGAGATCGTCACGCTGTCGTCATTCGACTACGAGGTATCCGCGAACTCGCATATTCCTGCCGAAGTACATGAGCCCGGTGAGGTTCTCGTATCGGGTCGCCTGCTGGCCGACATCTGTAAGTCACTGCCACAGCGTCCGGTCGATTTCACTGTTGACGGACCGAAAGTGACGATCACCTGCGGATCGTCTCACTTTGTGCTGGCCGTGATGCCACTGGATGAGTACCCGCTGCTGCCCGAACATCCCCAAACACGCGGCACTGTTGATTCTGAAACACTTGCCCAGGCCATCGGCCAGGTCTCGATCGCCGCGTCGCGCGACGACACGTTGCCACTGTTGACGGGTGTGCGTATGGAGTTTGAAGGTGAGCGCATATCGCTGATCGCCACTGACCGCTACCGCCTAGCTGTGCGTGACCTGGAATGGGAACCCAGTGACCCGCAGTTCTCCGATGCGGCACTGGTGAAGGCCCGGATTCTGAGCGACGTGGCCAAGTCCACCGCATCAGGGTCGCGCGTGACGATCGGTCTGTCACGTGAATCCAAGCCAGGAGCATCATCTCTGATTGGTTTTGAGGCATCGGGTCGACGCACCACCTCCACGTTGATGGACGGGGATTACCCGCCGGTATCCCGACTTTTCCCGGAAACCACACCGATTCAGGCTGTATGTGATCGTCACGTGCTGCTTGAAGCGGTCAAGCGTATGGCGCTGGTGGCTGAGCGTAAGACGTCGGTGCGGATGGCATTTTCAGAAGGTCAGGTGGTCCTCGAAGCCGGCCAGGGTGAAAGCGCCCAGGGTTCGGAAGCAATTGAAGCTCAGGTCAACAACGAGATCACCACAGGATTCAACCCGTCGTATCTGATTGAAGGCCTGTCGGTACTGTCGGCCGACTTTGTGCGCTTCGGCTTTACACACCAGTCCAAGCCGGTTGTCATGACTGGTCAAAGTGAACTCGATGGGGGAGAGGACACCAGTTTCCGCTACCTGCTGATGCCCATCCGCTTCGGAGCGTGAGTGTGTGCGTATCTCGCACATCGCACTTGATGATTTCCGTTCCTACCGTCACCAGGTGTGTGAACTTCCCGCTGGAGTGAGCGTTTTCGTTGGCCACAACGGTCAGGGAAAAACGAATCTTGTTGAGGCCATCGCCTATTTGTCAACGTTTTCGTCTCATCGGGTCGCTGCCGACACGGCACTGGTGCGGGTACCGACCGGCGAGGAGGCTCCTCCTGGTGGTGCCATGATCCGCGTGAAATTGGTGACAGGGGAGCACACGACGTCGCTGAGCGGGGACAACAGTGACAATGCTTCGGATACGTCACAGGCAGGTGAATCCTCCGAAAGGCGCGATCAAGCCGGCAGGCGCGACCAGGTGGTGGAACTGGAAGTGGTGCGCGGAAAAGCCAATCGGGCGCGCCTGAATCGCACCACGCTGGCGGCTAAGAAAATCCTCGGAATGGTCAGGACCGTTGTGTTCGCACCCGAGGATCTGTCCATTGTGCGCGATGCACCGCAGGTCAGGCGCCGTTTCATCGACGAATGCGCGATCCAGCTTCACCCGACGTTCAGCGCCGTTCGTGCAGATTTTGACCGTGTGGCACGCCAACGCGCCGCAGTGCTCAAAGCTGCCAGTGCACGTGTGCGTCGTGGCCAGGTCCCTGATCTGTCAACGCTGGAAATCTGGGATGACCAATTCGTGGAACTGTCTGCGCAGGTCACACTTGAGCGCCACCGCGTCGTCACGTTACTGAGTACACCGGCATCTGATGCCTATAGCAGTGTGGCTGACTCGCCTCGAGAATTTTCAGTGGGCCTGGAAGCCTCCGTGTCAGCCTTCAGCGATATCGACGTCACTGACCCGACCGCGCACATTGAGGCATTAAGACAGGCCCTCCAGCATGTTCGAGACGATGAAGTGCGACGCGGTGTGAACCTTGTGGGTGCCCACCGCGACGACCTGGAACTGACTTTGGGACACTTGCCCGTTAAAGGCTATGCATCTCACGGCGAATCATGGTCGGCTGCCCTGGCACTTCGCCTGGCATCATTTGAAGTCCTGAGTGACGAGGGAGAACGGCCAATCCTCATCCTCGATGATGTCTTTGCTGAACTCGATGCGCAGAGGCGTCAAGCCCTTGTCGAGGTCATCAGGCAGGCAGATCAGGTGCTCATTACTGCGGCAGTTGAGAGCGATGTGCCCGATCAGCTGGACGCTCACATTTTTCGCGTCCACTGGGATCCAGAAGATGGCTCGGTGATTGAGCGTGAATGAAAATTCCGGACTGCTTTCTGATGGTGAGCGCACCGATGTGATCGCGCAGGCCACTGCTCGCATGCAGCGTGCCATGCTGGCTCGGGGAGCCACGCGCAGCACTCATCCGCGCGCTGCCGGCTCTTCTGGGCGCACTCAGCGCGATGAGTTCGCCCATGGCGCTCACGCTGGTGCAGGTGACACCGGTGCATCGAACGGTGATACACACAGTGGTCAGGTCACCCTCGAACCTCGCAATGCACGCGAGGAACTGCGAGCTCGTGCCATGCTGGGACCCCTGTGGGCATTGCGGCATCGAAGCGGGGCTGGGCGCGCCGGACGTGTGGGACTGGCTTCTGGTCGCTTGCGGTGGAATGAACCGCGCTCCATTGGACGTGTCATCAAGAAGACCACGCATGATCGCGGGTGGGATTCCTCGACCGCGATGGGGTCGGTTATGGCGCAGTGGCCAGTGATTGTTGGAGACAACGTCGCCCAGCACTGTTCAATCGAAACCTTCAATGACCGCACACTCATTGTGCGCTGTTCATCAACGGCGTGGGCCAAACAGCTCGTGCTGCTTCTGCCGCATATTGAGCGCCGAATTGCCGAAGAAGTCGGTGCCGGAGTGGTCGATCAGGTCATCGTCCGCGGCCCGTCGGCCCCCTCCTGGAACAAGGGCCGATGGTCAGTGAAGGGCAGAGGTGTGCGTGACACGTATGGGTGACCCCTCCCACACTTCATCAAAACCTGTATTTTCGCAGCTCACGAGTACTTTAGTAGGGCCTGCACCAACGTGAAATCAAGTCGAAAAACCCTGTTTTTTGGTAAAATATAAACAGATTATGAGTAGTGTGTCATGTGGACACACGGTCCCGGAATTTTCCGGGAGGGCAGCCAGCCCGCGGTGCACAGCACCATCACAATGAGGGGAGCCGGTGAGTGGCGGACGAAGGGATCAATTCCCAGCCAAATGAGGACCAGGGGCATTACGGGGCATCAGACATCACCGTTCTGGAAGGTCTGGAGGCTGTTCGTAAGCGGCCTGGCATGTATATCGGTTCAACGGGAGAACGCGGCTTGCACCATCTGGTGTATGAAGTGGTCGACAACTCCGTTGACGAAGCTTTGGCTGGATATGCCGACCACATCGAGGTGACGATCCAGGCTGATGGCGGCCTGAAGGTAGTCGACAACGGGCGCGGTATTCCAGTGGATATTCACCCCACCGAGGGGCGACCAACTGTTGAGGTCGTCATGACGATTCTGCACGCCGGAGGCAAGTTCGGAGGCGGCGGGTACGCTGTTTCCGGCGGTCTGCATGGCGTGGGTATTTCCGTCGTGAACGCTTTGTCCACCCGGGTTGATACTGAGGTGCGTCGACAGGGGTACGTGTGGCGCATGTCCTTTGCCGATGGCGGGGCAGTGGTCTCTGAGCTCGAACGTGGCGAGGAAACCGACGAAACGGGCACTACCCAGGTGTTCTATCCAGATCCACAGATCTTCGAGTCCACTGAGTTTGACTTTGAGACGCTGCGTCACCGCTTCCAGCAGATGGCGTTCCTCAATAAGGGGCTGCGCATCACGCTGACCGATGAGCGCCCCTGGGTTCAGGACGAGGGCGACGAGATCACCGGGGATGATGAAGGCCCAGCTGACGATCCTGTTCCAGGATTCCGCCGCGTGTCCTACATGTATGAACATGGCTTGCGCGACTACGTGGAATTCCTGGATTCGAGCCGCAAGACTGACGTCATTAACTCCGAGATCATTGATTTTGAAGCTGAAAACGATCCGGGCACGATGTCGCTGGAAATTGCGATGCAGTGGACAACGGCGTACTCGTCGAGCCTGCACACCTACGCCAACACGATCAATACGACCGAAGGCGGCACACACGAAGAGGGCTTCCGCACGGCACTGACCACGGTGATCAACCGTTATGCCAAGGAGCGCGGAATCCTCAAGGACAAGGACGAAAACCTGTCCGGTGAAGATGTGCGTGAAGGTCTGACGGCGGTGATCTCCATCAAGCTGACCGAACCGCAGTTCGAAGGCCAGACCAAGACCAAGCTGGGGAACACAGAAGCCCGCACATTCGTCCAGCAGCAGGTCTACCAGCACCTGCAGGACTGGTTCGATGCGCATCCTGCCGACGCCAAGGCGATCATCATGAAAGGTCAGCAGGCTCAGTTGGCGCGCGTCGCGGCACGCAAGGCCCGTGAGGCCACTCGGCGCAAAACCGCCCTGGACACGCTGTCGATGCCGACGAAGTTGCGCGACTGCTCGTCCAAAGATCCCTCGGTGTGTGAAATCTTCATTGTCGAGGGTGACTCGGCAGGTGGTAGTGCCGTCGGTGGGCGCGACCCGGAACACCAGGCGATTTTGCCACTTCGCGGAAAGATCCTGAACGTTGAAAAGGCTCGCCTTGACCGCGCGCTGAACTCTGAGACGATCCAGTCGCTCATCAGCGCCCTGGGCACTGGCATTGGTGAAGAGTTTGACATCAACAAGTTGCGCTACTTCAAGATCGTGCTGATGTCAGATGCTGACGTGGATGGCCAGCACATCGCGACCTTGCTGCTGACGTTCCTGTACCGCTATATGAGACCACTGGTGGAGCAAGGCTACGTGTACCTAGCGACACCTCCGCTGTATCGACTCAAGTGGACGAATGCTCCGCACGAATACGTGTATTCGGACAAGGAGCGTGACGACTGTCTTACTGAAGGACTCAAGGCCGGTCATCGCCTGCCCAAGCAGGGCGGCATCCAGCGTTACAAGGGCCTGGGTGAGATGAACGACCAGGAATTGTGGGAAACCACGATGGATCCTGCGCACCGAATTTTGAAGCAAGTCGAGGTGGGCGAAGCAGCAGCTGCCGACCAAATCTTCACCCTGCTGATGGGTGATGACGTGGAATCCAGGCGTTCGTTTATTCAACGAAACGCTCAGGATGTGCGATTCATTGACGCCTAGCGCCGCGGCGCAACGACAGTGATCCGACCATCGTCAACAACCTACTGATCAGGGACCAAGGAGAGTTTCATCGTGAGTGACGAGCCCACCACAGAGATTGAATCAACCGCTCCGCACGGACGGATTGATCAAGTCGACCTCGAAATGGAAATGAAGAGGTCGTACCTTGATTACGCCATGTCGGTCATTGTGGGCCGCGCCCTTCCGGACGTGCGAGACGGCCTCAAGCCGGTTCACCGCCGCATCCTGTATGCCATGTACGACGGCGGATACCGCCCCAATGCAGGTTTCTACAAGTGCATGCGCGTCGTCGGTGACGTGTTGGCGCACTACCACCCTCACGGTGACATCTCCGTGTATGACGCTTTGGCTCGCCTCATCCAGCCGTGGTCAATGCGTTACCCGCTCATTGCCGGTCAGGGTAACTTTGGTTCTCCCGGTAACCTGGGGCCTGCTGCCCCTCGTTATACCGAATGTAAGATGGCGCCCCTGGCGATGGAAATGGTGCGCGACATTGATGAAGACACTGTTGACTTCCAGGACAACTACGATGGGCGCACCCAGGAGCCTACGATCCTGCCGTCGCGTATTCCGAACCTGCTGATCAACGGGTCGGAAGGTATTGCCGTGGGTATGGCCACGCGCATCCCGCCGCATAACCTGCGTGAGGTGGCCGAGGGTGTGCAGTGGGCACTTGAGCATCCTGATGCCACGCGTGAAGAACTGCTGGCAGCTCTCATGGAACGCATCAAGGGCCCGGATTTTCCTTCCGGTGCGACGATCCTGGGTCGCAAGGGCATTGAGGATGCCTACCGCACTGGCCGCGGCTCGATTATTCAGCGCGCCATTGTCGAGGTTGAGGAAATCCATGGCCGCACGTGCCTGGTTGTCAAGGCGCTGCCTTACCAGGTCAACCCCGATAACCTGGTCCAGAAAATTGCCGACATGGTCAAGGCCGGCCAGATCCAGGGCATCGCGGACATCCGCGACGAAACGTCGGGCCGTTCAGGCACGCGCCTGATCATGGTTCTCAAACGCGACGCGGTTGCCAAAGTTGTCCTGAACAACTTGTACAAGCGCACGCAGCTGCAGGACTCGTTCCCGGCGAATATGCTCGCCCTGGTGGACGGCGTGCCGCGCACACTGTCGCTGGATGGATTTATCCGTCACTGGATCAGACACCAGATCGAAGTCATTGAGCGGCGCACTCGCTTCCGTTTGAACAAGGCGCGCGAACGCCTGCACATTCTGGAAGGCTACCTCAAGGCGCTCGATGCCCTCGATGAAGTGATTGCGCTGATTCGTCGCTCTCCAACAGCCGACGATGCGCGCACCGGCCTGATGGACCTTCTCAACATTGATGAAGCGCAGTCTGATGCCATTTTGGCGCTGCAGTTGCGTCGCCTGGCCGCCCTCGAACGTCAGAAGATTCTGGACGAGCACGCACAGTTGCGTGACCATGTGGCCGACCTGGAAGACATCCTGGCCACCCCGCAACGCCAGCGCGACATTGTGTCCACCGAGCTGGCGGAGATTGTCGAGCGCTACGGTGATGAGCGTGTCACCACGATCGTGCCGTACGCGGGCGAAATGTCGATGGAGGACCTCATCCCCGAAGAGGACGTGGTGGTGACCATCACCCGTGACGGTTTCGCCAAACGTACCCGCACCGACAATTACCGTTCGCAAAAACGCGGCGGCAAAGGTGTGCGCGGCACTCAGCTCAAGGGCGATGATGTGGTGGAGCATTTCTTTGTCACAACCACGCACCAGTGGCTGCTGTTCTTCACGAACCTGGGTCGTGTTTACCGCGCGAAAGCGTATGAGATTCCGGAGGGCGGTCGCACCTCCCGCGGTCAGCACGTTGCGAATCTGCTTGCGTTCCAACCCGATGAGCGCATTGCACAGGTCCTGGCTATTCACGACTACGACGAGGCTGACTACCTGGTGCTGGCCACACGGTCCGGCCTGGTGAAGAAAACGCGCCTGTCGGAATACGACAGTGCCAGAACCGGCGGCATTATTGCGATCAACTTGCGTGATGATGACAACGGAGAGCCTGATCAGCAGGTATCTGCTCAGCTGGTGAACGCTGATGATGATCTGATCCTGGTGTCCCGTAAGGGGCAAGCGGTGCGATTTACTGCCAGCGATGAGCAGCTGCGTCCGATGGGGCGCGGCACGTCGGGTGTGCGCGGCATGAAGTTCCGTGACGGCGATGAGCTGCTGGCGATGGAAGTTGTGCGCGAGGGTGCTGACCTGCTGATCGTCACAGATGGTGGCTACGCGAAGCGCACCCCGTTGAGCGAATATCCTGTGAAGGGTCGCGGCATTTTCGGCGTGCGAGTAGGCAACTTGGTGGATGAACGAGGTGCACTGGTGGGCGCCCTCGTTGTCGACAGTGACGAGAATGTCATGGTGATTACCGAATCCGGTAAACTTGTCCAAATCAACGCGTCCGACGTGCGTGCCACCGGGCGCAACACTATGGGTGTCATTTTCGCTCGCCCGGATGACGATGACCGCATTATTGCGATTACGCGTCACACGGAGGATGACGAAGATGAGGCCGTTGATGAAACCGCCGACGAATCAGCTGCACAAGAGGCTGATGAGCCTGTAGCGTCAAGTGCAGAAACTGAGGAGGACGAGCAATGAGCGATCTTGAAGACCTCGATCAGCCGATCCTGGATGAGGATGTACCGCGCAGAGTCGACCTGTCGGTAGCGCGCGTGGACCCGTGGTCAGTCACGAAGGTTGGCTTCCTGTTGTCCGTGGCGCTGGGGATAGCGTTGGTGTTCGCCACCCTGGTGTTGTGGCTGATGCTCGACTCCATGCACGTTTTCGGCGACATTGAGGAATTCCTCAAGAATCTGAGCGCGGAACGTTTCGTCACGCTCATGGAGTACCTGCATTTGTCGAAGGTGCTGTCCTACGCGACCATTGCGGCGGTTGCCAACGTCATCATGATCACGGCGATGTCGACGCTGGGTGCGTTCCTGTACAACATCATCGCCTCATTGGTGGGCGGGGTGCGCGTGTCCTTGATGGATGAGTAGAGGCGCGAGCGGTGGAAGATGGCGACTGTGGTGTCGGTGAATGTCATAGACGTCACTAGGCTCTCGTTTTGTTGTCGCACCGATGCTCGGGTACGATAGTTCGGTGCCCTTGGGGCGCGGATGGGCCTATAGCTCAGTTGGTTAGAGCGCAGTCCTGATAAGACTGAGGTCGCTGGTTCGAGTCCAGCTAGGCCCACTGTCCACACTCAGCTGAATGGGAGGCGGAGCGGTGAAGAAGGCGATCACGACCATTGCGGCGCTTGCCGGTGCTGCGATAGCGGGGATTGTCGTTCGTCAAATTGCTCAGGACCTGTCCAATAACGCTGATCTGTGGAGGTCCGTCACCGACGAATATGAGCCGGAATCTTCCACCGCTCATTAACGACGGCGACCCGACCCGACCGCTTTCTGGGCGGTTGTCTGGAGCTGTCACCGTCAGGTACGGTAGGAACTCAATAACGGGGCTATGGCGCAGCTGGTAGCGCACCTGCTTTGCAAGCAGGGGGTCGTGGGTTCGAGTCCCACTAGCTCCACCACTGGACGCTCATTGTGATTCACAATGAGCGCTTTTTGTGTCGTGGCGACGAATATTGGGCTACTGCCGGTTAAACGACAAAATGGGGTTAAACGACAAAATGCGTGTTTTTGTTGGTGTGTCGGGATTGGAGTTGGCCTTTTCGGAAGCCGAGTGAGTGGTTGTAGGTGGTGTCGGTAGCTTTGTCGTAGAGGGCTGGTCGTCCGGTTTCTTGGTCGGCTTGGTTCTCGTTGTGGATCAGGATTGGGACTTTGGCGAGTTGGTCTTGACCCTTGTTGGGCTGTTTGGCGATTTGTACTGGGTCGTTGGGCTGGTCCGTTTTTTAGGTACAGCCCCCATTCCAGCATGCGGCGTTGGTGCTCTGCGTGTGTGCCGCGGTGGGTTCTAGCGAGTAGTTTCAGCTGGGCGTTGATCCCGCCTTCAAGGCTGTTGGTGGTGGATTTGAGATGCTGGAGATCCAGGGTTGTGCCGGGTAGGTTGTGGTAAGTAAACAGGAGGTTGCGCCGCCAGAGATTGTTCAGGCTGTTGTATGCCCTATGGGCGCCTTCGTGTGTCCACGACCAGGTTCTTTGCTTGGTGGTGAGGTCGGTAGTCCAGGTCTTCTCGTTGAGCCAGTTGCGGTAGACGCATTCGTATTGGTGCAGTTGTACGCCCCATTGGGCGGCGTGGTCGAAGCTGGTGATCTTCGTTAGGTTCAGTGCCAGCTGGTAAATCGCACGCCCGCCGTTGGTGCGAGGCCGCGAGGTTGTATGTCTACGTACTGTGCGTTGGGCGTGGATTAGGCAGCGTTGTACTGCGGTGGTTGGCCAGCAGTTGTTGATGGCGTTGGCGGCTGCGCGCCCGCTGTTGGTGACCACGATCAGTGGAGCGGTAATCCCGTCGAGTAGCGCGCTGTAGGCACCAGTGCTTTCGGTTGTGCACCAGTGCCAGGCTATGACGTGGTCAAGACTGGAGGCGGCCAACAGGCACCCGCCTGCGTGCACAATCCCCTCAATCTAGAGGAGAAAAACGCACAACCCCCTAGATTTAAGGGAAGAAAATGCACGAAGCCCTAGATTTAGGCAGAAAATTGCACAAACCCCTAGATCAACAAGGTCTGTCGCGGGCGTCGCTGAAGCTAATGCCGGCTGACGTGGACACATGGAAAAGAGTGCTGAAAAGGCTCTCTTTTTTCCAGGGCATCGTGCACGAGGTCGCCTTAGATCTAGGGGAATGTGCATGTGGTGGCCTTAGATCTAGGGGAATGTGCACAACGAGGCGTCAAATCGACGGCTTCGGCCTCTAGGAGGTGCAGCGCGTGATCTTCGGCCCAGTCGCTGCCAACACACGTAAGGCGGAAATCACTGCACCACGAAGTGACCCAAACTACTTGATGTGACGTAGTAGTGGGTGTACAGTATTTACTACATCAGACGTAGTACTTCACATGGAGTACTTGCTGAGGGGCATACACATCACCACAACAGTGCGGCGACGGCATCACAAAGGGAGGAACCCACATGGTCAGTAGTGAAGTTCTGCGCGGATGCACGGAACTGATGATTTTGCGAGTTCTGCTCGACTCGGACAGCTACGGCTACGAAATATCCAAATCCATCACTGAACTGAGCAAAAGCGACTTCGTCATGAAGGAAACGACGTTGTACTCCGCATTCAAACGACTTGAAAAAGGCGGATACGTGACCTCGTATCCCGGCACCCGAACCGGCGGAAAACCTCGGACTTACCTCCATATCACCACAGAAGGACGCACCTATTACCATGACAAGTGCTCCGAGTGGAACGACACCAAAATCCTCGTTGACCAATTCATTCGTTGAGGAGTAACCATGAAAGCCATCGAGCAATATCTTGATTACATGTTCGCATCTCTTCCCCACACCCCTGAAACCGCGCAGGCCCGCAGCGAAATGCTCGAACTGATGGAAGACAAATACGACGAACTCCTGGCGCAGGGACTGCCCGAACACTACGCACTGTCCCAGGTCATCGCTGACTTCGGAGATGTTGATGAGTTGGCAGCAGAAATGGGAGTAGCCGCTCCAGCCCAGGCCGCATCACCCCAGTCGGCAGCGGCAAACCAGGCGGGCGATCCCCAGGTGACAGCGCCGACCGAGCGCACAGTCACCCTGGCTGATACACCGATTCAGATCAGTCCTGAACGAGCCGCCGAGTTCATTGAGCATCGACGCAAACGGGCACGCCCCATCGCCTTGGGAGTGGCAGCATTTATCCTGTCTCCAATCGTTTTGATCTGCGGTGGCATGGTGGCTGACGGACGCGGCGAGACCGTTGAGATGATCGCTGTCGCCATCGGACTGACAGTAGTGGCAATTCTGGTCTGCCTCGGACTGTACTTCATCCTGAAAAACCCCTACTCAGGTGAGTATGAGGACATGTCGAAGAAGATTCTGGCGCCCACCATTGCCGCAACGTATCGAACTGAGCAGCAGAAGAAGGAGTTTAAGCCGACATATTCGCGTGCCGTTACGATCTCCGTGATCTCCTACATCGTCGGGCTACTGATTTTGATACTTGGCAGCATACTGTCGGACGTGTTCGGGGACGGGATACTGGCAATCTGCTTTGCTCTCTCCCTGATCATCTTCGCCGTCGCGACCTACAGCATTACTGCAGTTCAGACTGTTATGAACGGCATGAACGTCATCTTGCAGGTTGAAGAGTACGACCTGGCCAAGAAGACCTCACACAGCCCTCTGGGCATGATCAGCGGAGTGTACTGGCTGCTGACCGTTGCGATCTTCCTGGCGGTGTCATTCCTGGGCAGTTGGGAAACCTCGTGGCTGGTGTGGCCGATCGCCGGACTGATTTACGGCGCGATCGTGGTGGCCACGAACTACATGTTCAGCACGGAAAAGTAGAAGCATCGCAATCATCTGAGCTTCACCCCGACGAACGGTCTCTCGAGCGGCCTGATCGGCGGGGTGAGGTGTCATGGGCCGGGGCCTTTGTGGTGTCAGCCTCAAGTGATCACAGTGAGATCCTCGGGATGATCCAAATGCTACGATGAGGAATTGCAACTCGTTACTGAACCGTTGTTGTCCGTTGAGGATCTCGAAAGATTCGGCGCAATATCCGCCTACAGTGACGTTTTTCCAATGAGTATGGCCGGTTGGTGGGATACGGATCATCATCCCTGCTCCGTAGGTCAGACACAGAAGGTGAGCGTCGTGAGTCACAAAGAAAAAACGCGCCCGTTTCGCGCGACCCTTACACTGCAGCGGAAGTATCGGCTGATTCGCATATCCAGACACTGACTGACGAGGAATACGAGGCATTCCTGTCACGTGCGCAGTCATTGGTGCCGATCGAGGCGACAGTGCAATGGGATCGCGTGGACGCACTGCATGAGGGCCGCGACCTTTGTGAGGGGTCCCGCCACCTGTGGACTGATGGGCACTATGAAGCAGTCTTAACCTTGAAGTCGTATGAGACTCATCGTGTACCGTTCCTGTGGTCTCGTGGCGGGCCGGTCTGGAATGAGCGCCCCCTGCCTCAGTTGAACGACGCATGATCGATGACCTAGCCGCCTACGTCAAGAAATCACGCAGTGATGCCACGTTCCTCAGAATTGTGGCGAGCCTTCAGGCGCAGTGCCTGCCGTGCAGCGATGCCGTGGCCTACGATCGTACGGTGATGCTGGACCTTAAGGGCGATGAGGACTCCGATGTGCTCGCCCGCATGAAAAAACGAGGGCGACGCGACGCGCGGAAAGCCCTGCGCGAGATCGATTAGAGTGCTATTCACACCTATACCTCTTTGAGCGCTGAAGAATTTCGCCCTCTTGTCGAGATCATGAACAATCTCGGCAGCGCGGAACTCTTCGCCACCTTCACGGGCGATTACTACCATGACTTCCTGACTGCATTGGCACAGGGGATGCGGCAACACTGATCACCTACGCCCCCGAAGGTCAATCTTCGGCCTGGTTGATGATGACCCATGCGCACGACCTCGCCACCTACTACTTTGCCGCTGCCACGCCTCAGGCCAAACGCGAACTGGCTCCCGACGCCTTGGTGTGGAAGATGATTCAGGTGGCCCGCGAACGCAAGTGCCACACGCTGGATCTGATGGGAATCGGCTCAGAAGACGCTCCCCAGTTCGCCCACCTCGATACGTTCAAGACGAAATTTGCTGCCGAACCGACACAGGTGTGGACGTACGGGGAAATCCCGATCAACATGCTTCGTTACCGCCTGGTCCTGCGTCTCACCGAACTGCGTGATCAGCTGGCGCGCATTCGAACAGTGATGCGGCACGCCCCTCGTCAATAACGAGGGAGCCAACTGTCGGGCAGGGACGCGATCACTGCACGATGTGACGTTGCATAAGACATCCCGCCCGGGCCGTGATGCGGTGGCGCCTGAGCGAAAACCGTGACTACGCTGGATCAAAACGGCTGACGATGAACGGGCAGGAGGTATCCATGACACGCGGATCACCTCCAGCGCCGGATCCCGAACCCGCAGCAGACTCCGTGCCGGCACTGACACCACTGCCGTTTCCACATGTGCGCACCGAGGCCCCTTCTCTCGACGGGACACCTCTGGCACGCGAAAGATTTCCTTTCTCCGTCGTTGCCAAACCCTCTGGTGCGGCGTGCAACCTCGACTGTCAGTACTGCTTCTTTCTGTCGAAGGAACTGCTCTACGACGTGCCGCGCCAACGCATGAGCGAGGACACGCTGGAGCGATACATCGCAGAGTTCCTGGCCGCCAGCGCCGACGGCGAGGTGACGATGCTGTGGCAAGGTGGCGAGCCCACCTTGCGCGGACTCGACTTTTTCAGACGTGCCGTCCAGTTGTGCGAGGATTACCGCCGCCCCTCGCAACGCGTTGTCCACGCGATTCAGACCAATGCCACTCTGATCGACCGCGACTGGGCGCAATTCCTGGCCAAGCACGACGTCCTGGTTGGTGTGTCGATTGACGGGCCTGAGGCGCTGCACGATGCCTACCGACTGAATAAGGGTGGCCACGGCACACACACGATGGTGATTCGAGGGTGGCGATACCTGCAGGAAGCCGGTGTGCGCTGCAATGTCCTGTGCACCGTTCACCATGCGAACGAACACCATGCCCGCGAAGTGTACGAGTACTTCCGCGATGAGCTGGGTGCTGAGTTTATGCAGTTCATTCCCATCGTGGAGCGCGTCGACCCCGAATATGCTGATCTGGCTGAAAACGGCTGGCGCGGCGAAGGGGAGCGCGCTCCGAGCGTGCTCTACCGTCAGCATGGCTCGGATGTGACATCACGCAGCGTGGACCCTGAGGCGTACGGCCAGTTCCTCTCCACCGTTTTCGACTGCTGGGTTAAGCGCGATGTGGGGCGCGTCTTCGTCCAGGATTTCGATTCAGCCTTGTCTGCGCTTTTCGGTGCCGCGTCGGTGTGCGTGCATGCGCCCGAGTGCGGATTCAATTTTGCCATGGAATTCAACGGCGATGTGTACGCCTGCGACCACTGGGTTGAACCTGACTGGCTTGTGGGAAACGTGGCGGCGGACGCGTTTGCTGACCTGGCCCGAACTGACACGATGGGCCGCTTTTCACGCAAGAAACGCCTTGAGCTGACCGGACAGTGCCGGCGTTGCCCGTACCTGCAGCTGTGTTACGGCGGATGCCCGAAGGACCGCTTCGTTCGCTCGGTCGACGGAGAGTACGGGCAGAACTATCTGTGCGCCGGATACGAGCACTTCTACCGACACATCAGCGCTGACCTGGAGCGCATGGCGGGCCTGATTGTCTCGGGCCGACCCGCCAGCGACATTATGAATGACACGCGAAAGGGAACATGCAGGACATGATGAGCATTGGTGCAGCGTTGGCAGTCGGATTAGCGGTGGGTGTCGTGGTGGGCGCGCTGGGCGCTGGCGGCGGCATCTTGTCCGTCCCGATCCTGGTGTATCTGCTGGGGCAGAGCCCCCATTCTGCCGCCGCGTCGTCGCTGGTCATCGTGGCTCTGACCGCCGTCGTGTCAATCGTTGACCATCAGCGCCACGGACGGGTTCGAATCAAGGAAGGGCTCATTTTCGGAGCCCTGTCGTGCATCGGGTCTTTGGCCGGTTCACGCCTGAGCGTGCTGGTAGACGGCACCATCCTCATGCTCTGTTTTGGCGCATTGTTGTTGTGCGTTGGCACGCTCATGATCTGGCGAGTGTTGCGCCGTGCCGGATCGCCATCTCGCGATGCGTCCACAGATGCCCTCGACG
The DNA here is from genome assembly GCF_001457875.1 of Actinomyces ihuae. NCBI lineage: Bacteria > Bacillati > Actinomycetota > Actinomycetes > Actinomycetales > Actinomycetaceae > Actinomyces > Actinomyces ihuae. Next base: position 1,031,172 of record NZ_CZPX01000005.1, on the reverse strand, counting down.
ATACTCCCGTTGATGGTGCTGATGGCGACGATGCTGACCCTTCCTCCACCCGTATTGACGAGGGTGCCCGCGCGCCTCGTCGTCTTTTCTCACTGGACGGCGTCAACGTCTGGGCACTGATTGCTGCGGCAACACTGACAGGCTTCCTGACTGGCTTTTTCGGTGTCGGCGGCGGGTTCGCGGTTGTTCCGATGCTGGTGCTGGTGCTGAAATTCCCGATCAAGGAAGCGTCAGGCACGTCGCTGTTGATCATGATCATTGCCTCAGCGATGGGACTGCTATCTCGGGTGGGAACTCACGTGAGCGTCGACTGGGTTGTGACACTGTCGTTCGCAGCTGCCTCAATGGTGGGTGGAATCTTCGGCGGAAAACTGACCACTCGAGCCAAAAACAGCACCCTGACACTGGCTTTCGGTGGACTGCTGTTAATCGTCGCCGTAGCGACGCTGGTCTCCACAGCTGTGGCGCTGTGAGCGACGGCTGCCGTCAGACACGAGGAGTACCGGCGACAGCCTGAACACCCGCCTTGTGAAAGGTGTTACTAAATCGTGTCCGTTTAACGGTTGCAGCCTGCGCACTATGGTGGCAGGATGGGAAACATCCTGTTGAGAGCGCTCTCAGCCTGTGAACACAATGAGAGAGCGCTCCCAAAGGTGGCCTTATCAGGGCGCTGGTCCATGCGCATCGGCAATGGACGACACCATCACATACGAAGGAGTAGTTGTGAGATCGAGAAAAATGATGGGCACCATCGGGGTGTTCTCAATTGGCGCACTTGCGTTGGCAGCCTGTTCGTCAGGCGGAGGATCGGAATCTTCAGCATCAGGCGAGGCTGGCGGCGGATCAGACGGCGACATCACGCTGACTGTCGCAACATTCAACGAATTTGGCTACGACAACCTCTTTGACGAATACATGGAGTCACATCCGGGCATCAAGGTCGAGCAGAAGAAAGCGGCCACCTCGAACGAAGCCCACGACAACATGCTCACCCGTCTGGCAGCAGGATCCGGCCTGTCGGACATCGAAGCAATCGAAGTGGACTGGTGGCCCGAACTGAAGCAGTACCCAGATGAATTCGTCGATTTGAGCTCACCTGACGTTGAGGGTCGCTGGCTGGACTGGAAGGCCGAAGCTGCGATGACTGAAGATGGCAAGCTGATGGGCTACGGCACGGATGCCGGTCCGGAAGCCATCTGCTACCGCGCAGACATGTTTGAAAAAGCCGGCCTGCCAACTGATCGCAATGAGGTGGCCAAGCTGCTGGAAGGCGACTGGGACAAGTACTTCGAAGTCGGCAAACAGTTCGTCGAGGCAACCGGAATTCCGTGGTTTGACGGTGGAACCGGTACCTACCAGGGTATTTTGAACCAGGTTGAACAGCCCTTCGAAGAGTCTGACAACACCGTGATCCCGCTGGACCAAAACGACACCATCAAGAAGGTGTACGACCAGGTACTGAAGGCGTCGGTCGAGGATAACCTGTCTGCCCACCTGTCACAGTGGTCGGAAGACTGGACCAACGCATTCCAGAATGATGGTTTTGCCACGATGCTGTGCCCGCCGTGGATGCTCGGCGTTGTCGAAGGAAATGCTGAAGGCGTCGAAGGCTGGGACGTGGCTCCTGTCTTCCCCGGTGGCGGTGGCAACTGGGGCGGCTCCTACCTGACTGTTCCTGCGCAGGGCGCACACCCGGAGGAAGCCAGGGAACTCGCAGCCTGGCTGACCGCACCCGAACAGCAGATCAAGGCATTCGAGACCAAGGGCAACTTCCCCTCGCAGCTGGAAGCACTGGATTCTCCGGAGCTGACCGAATACACCAACGAGTTCTTCAACAACGCTCCGATCGGGCAGATCTTCTCTGACATGTCGAAGAAGATCACGGTCCAGCCGTACAAGGGACCCAACTTCTTCGCTCTGACCACGCTGGTCACCGACGGCATTACGCGCGTCGATGTCGACAAGACTGATGATGCCCAGGCGTCCTGGGACAAGGTTATTGCTGAATACAACCAGCTTGATCTTCAATAACTCCTCACTGTGAGACTGTGGCGGGCTCAAAATGGGCCCGCCACAGTCCCCAGCTCATCGGATCCATCTTGCACATTCGTGCTTTTCTACCTGAAAGAACGCAGGAAAACCCATGTCGAGCGATGCTGCCACTGCGCGCGTTACATGGCGAGATCGTCTCAGTAGATTCGAGTACAAAGCCTCTCCGTATCTGTACATTTCGCCATTCTTTATTGTTTTCTCCGTGACCGGATTGTTCCCCCTGGTCTATACAGCCTGGGTGTCCGTCCATAAATGGCACCTGATCGGTGGGGATAAAGGGTTCAACGGAGTTGAAAACTACGCAGCCGTTCTGGACCATTCAGTCTTCTGGATCGCGCTGCGCAATACATTCTCAATTTTCTTACTGTCCTCAGTTCCGCAGATCATCGCCGCGATATTCATTGCCTGGGTGCTCGATGCCAACTTGCGTGCCAGGACATTTTGGCGCATGGGTGTGCTGCTGCCTTACGTTGTGGCGCCTGTGGCCGTGGCCCTGATCTTTTCGAAAGTTTTTGCTGACCAGTCAGGCATGATCAACACGCTGCTGGGCATGGTGGGCATCAGTCCGATCGGCTGGCATGCCAACGCTTTGGCCTCCCATATCGCTATTGCGAATATGGTGAATTTCCGCTGGACGGGGTACAACGCTCTGATTCTTCTGGCCGCCATGCAGGCTATTCCGCGTGAACTGTACGAAGCGGCAACCGTTGACGGGGCAGGCCCTGCCCGCCAGTTCTTTTCGGTGACGATCCCGCAGCTTCGATCGACCATTATTTTCGTTGTCATCACCTCCACTATCGGCGGTCTGCAGATCTTCGACGAGCCGCGCATGTACGACACGATGGGTGGTGGCGGCGCCGACAACCAGTGGCTGACCCTGACGATGTACCTGTACCAGGTCGGGTGGGGCGCGCAAAAGAGCTTCGGTAAGGCATCTGCCGTGGCATGGCTGCTCTTCCTCATCATCGTTTTCTTCGCGGCGATCAACTTCCTCCTGACCAAGCGAATTTCCTCCTCCGGTCGAAGGATTTCCCGTGCTGAGAAGCGCGAGGCGCGTCGGCGCGCCGTCGAAGCACAACATCGCTCCGACAAATCGGGTGCGCAGCACGAACTGGTTGCCACCTCGGCCGCACACTCCGATCACCGTTCGGCACATTCAACTTCTGCAGGGAAAGGAGCTGACCTGTCATGAGTACTCTTGAAGGCGCTTACCAGCCGTCGATTGCCATGATTGAGCAGCGATGCGGCAAAAGGGCTGCGCGCGCAGCGGCGCGCGCGAGAGCCAGGCAAGACCGTCGTCGCACCATCAGGGCACGGACTCAGGAAGGAAAGAGCCAGGCTGCCTCGTCAGTTCAATCAACTGCTTACGAGCTCTCCGAACCTGTGCGGAAAAAGCGTGGCCGGCGCGCGGACACACCCGAACACCGTGGTTTCGGCACGACCCAGCGGCCGCGGTGGTACAAGTACGCACTGCTGGTAGTGATCCTGCTGATCTCTGCTTACCCGCTGTACTTCGCGTTTTTGCTCGCTTCGTCCACCGCGCCTGACATTGCCAAGAATCCGATTCCGTCCCTGATTCCGGGCGGGCACCTGATCGAAAATATTCAGCGCGTCCTCAACTCCGACATCAACGTGTGGGGGGCGTTCATCAACTCGGTGATCGTCGCAGTGATCTCGTCCGCCTCTGTGGTGTTCTTCTCGATGCTGGCGGGTTACGCGTTTTCGAAGCTGCGTTTCCGCGGGCGTGAACCACTGCTGACCTTCATCATCGCGACGATGGCGGTGCCCGCACAGCTGGGCGTTGTCCCGCTGTTCATGGTGATGACAAAACTGGGATGGAGCGGCGAACTCGTCTCCGTCATTGTGCCGGGCATGGTCAGCGCATTCGGCGTGTTCTGGATGACGCAGTACATCCGCGACGCACTGCCCTACGAACTGATCGAGGCAGCCCGCGTGGATGGCGCCTCCATGTTCCGCACGTTCTGGTCAGTGGCGATTCCAGCTGCACGACCCGCCGCGGCGATGCTCGCCCTGTTCACGTTCGTCGGCTCATGGACCAACTTCTTCTGGCCGTTCATCGTTCTGGGCGCGAAAAACCCAACACTGCCCGTTGCACTGCAACTGCTGCAAGCCTCCTACTTCAAGGACTACTCCCTGATCATGGCAGGCGTCGTCGTGGCAACGGCACCACTGATTATTCTGTTCTTCCTGGCCGGACGGCATCTCGTCTCCGGCGTCATGCAAGGAGCTGTCAAAGGATGACCACACTCACTTTCCCTGAAGATTTCCGATGGGGCGTCGCCACCGCGGCAGCTCAGGTTGAAGGCGGCGCATACGAGGGCGGGAAAGCTGCGTCCATCTGGGACGTTCACTGCCAAACCCCGGGCGCCATCATCGACGGATCCACTATCGACGTCGCATGCGACCACCTCCATCGCATGAAAGAAGACGTCGCCTTGATGAAAGACCTCGGTGTCGGCACCTACCGATTCTCCGTGTCATGGGCGCGCGTGATGCCAGATGGACACACCCTCAACGAAGAAGGCCTGGCGTTCTACAGTGACCTGATCGATGAGCTCGGCGCAGCAGGAATCAAACCGTGGCTCACGCTCTACCACTGGGATCTGCCGCAGGTCCTGCAGGACGAGGGCGGCTGGACAAACCGCCACACCGCCGAACTGTTCGCTGATTACGCAGCCGCCGTATACGACCGTTTTGGCGCCCGCGTGGACGTGTGGACAACGCTGAACGAACCGTGGTGCTCGTCATTCCTCAGCTACGCATGCGGTGAGCACGCCCCTGGGCACACCAGCCCTGATGAGGCTGTGGCGGCGGCGCACCACCTGCTGTTGGCGCACGGACTGGCGATACGTGCCATCGACGCCCTCGCCAATGAAAAAGGTGAGAAGCCGACGCGTGGAATTACCTTGAACTTCACTGTCGCACACCCCGCTGACCCGGATAGCGAGGCTGATCGTGATGCCGCCAGACGAATTGACGGGCTACACAACCGTATCTTCCTCGACCCCATTTTCCGCGGCGAATACCCTGCTGACGTGGTCGAAGACATGCGTCTGGAAGCCGACATCATGCAGTATGTACGCCCCGGAGACATGGAGACGATTCATGTGCCGATCGACGTGCTGGGGGTCAACTTCTATAACGGAATGGCAGTGGCCGCACCTGAGGATGGATACAGGAAATCGGTGCCTGCACCGAATGCGCAGGGAGTGCTGCGTTCCAGCCCGGAAGTCGGTTCATCATCTGTGCGCGTAGTCTCGCGCAACTTGCCGCTGACAGATATGGGATGGGAAGTCGACGCTCACGACCTGTACCTGCTGCTCACCGACCTACATCAGAAATACACCGGGCCGGCAGGAGCTGACCTTGTGGTGACCGAGAACGGTGCCGCCTACCCTGATGCTGCTGATGAGCACGACTACGTTGACGATTCACACGACCGTTTGGTGTACATTCGTGATCATCTGGCAGCTGTTCACCAGGCAATTGACGAGGGCGCCCGCGTGCGCGGCTACCTGGAATGGTCACTGATGGACAATTTCGAATGGGCATTGGGATATTCGAAGCGATTCGGCATCGTGCGCGTCAACTATGACACGCTCGAGCGAGTACCGAAGGCTTCAGCGCTGTGGTACCGCGACGTCATGCGCACCGGAACGCTGAAGATTCCAGACGCCTAGGAATAGAGGATGAGTCATGGGAGTCCCACGCACGGGCGCAGTGCGCCTTGAGGACGTGGCGCGTGCAGCTGGCGTGTCACGTGCAACGGCATCGCGTGTCGTGCGCGGGGATGCCCGTGTGTCACCGCAGAAAGTGCGCGCCGTGCAGCGCGCTGTCAAGGAGCTGAACTATCGGCCTAACCGTGCGGCCCGTTCGCTCGTGACACGGAGAACTGACACGATCGCGCTGATTGTGCCTGAGCCGGATCAACGCATCTTTTCCGACCCGTTCTTTTCTTCGGTTGTGCAGGCGGTTGTCTCCAGCCTGGATGACACGGACGTGCAACTGGTTCTGGCATTTGCAGACAAGGAAGGCCACCACCAGCGCCTGCGACCATTCCTGTACGACGGGCATGTGGACGGTGCGATCGTGACTTCTCATCACCAGATCCCCGGCCAGGTTGAAACCTTCATGCACGCGCCCATTCCAATCGTGTTCATCGGACGACCCGAACAATCCACCTCCTTTGAGTCGTGGGTCGATGTGGATAACAAGCAGGCTGGTCGTATGGCTGCCCGCCGACTGGTCGAGGGTGGATCGCGCAAACCGGCTATTATCACCGGATCAACGGATATGGTGGCAGCGCAGGATCGTCTGGCTGGTTTCTGTGATGAGCTGCGAACTCACGATATCGAGGCACTCGTTGTCAACGGCTCGTTCACTGCTGAATCGGGAGCCCGGGCGGGGTATCAGTTGATAGAGCCGATTCAGCGCGGCGAAGTTGACGCTGTTTTTTCCTCGTCGGACCTGATGACGATGGCCGCAATCAATGTGTGGCGTGACCAGGACATTCGCATACCGGATGATGTTTGCGTGGTGTCGATCGACAACTCGGAAATGGGAGCGAGCTTCACTCCGCCATTGACGTCACTGACGAACCCTGCTGATCAGATGGCTGACGTTGCCACGCGGATGCTGCGTGACCTGATCAACGGCGAACATACGGAAGCTCCTGTCTTGCTGCCCTGTGAGCTGGTGGTCCGCGCATCAGGTTAGAGTGGAGCATGCACAAGCCCGAATCGAGCGCACGTGATGACGACTCAGCTGTGCCTTGTGATGCGCACAGGAACAGGCGTCAGCGCTGTGATACCGATAGCTGTGAAGAGGAGCGCCCACTGAGCACGTGGCAATTCACGGGAACCCTGCGCACGTACCAACGCGACATTCTTGCCACTTTGACACCAGGCCCGGATCATCCCCTGCATATTGTGGCGCCGCCAGGAGCAGGCAAAACACTGGTCGGCCTGATGCTGGCCATGCGTTCAGGATGGAAAGCCGTTGCACTGGCTCCCACGACAACTATTCGCCATCAATGGGCTCTGACTGCCACGAAGCTGAGCCGGGCGGCCGCCGCCTATGCACCCGTGCCGGACGATGAACCTCAAGCTACGATCAGCGAAGATCCGGAACTGGTCGGCGATTTCACTGCGCTGACATATCAGGCATTGTCCACCGTCCGCAGCACAGATGCTGTTGCTGATTTGGCGCGGGAGCAGTGGATCGACGACCTGGTGGATGCGGGCCGCTCAGTGCAGGCGGCTGACGAATGGTTGAAAGATCTGAAGAGCTCAAATAGCGCGGCTTATCGCTCCGGCATTTCTCGTCGAGCCTCCAAGATCCGCACAACCCTGACAGCGCAGGATCCTAAGCTGGTGGAACGCGTACTGCACCCTCATGCAATTGCTGCAATTGATCGGATAGTTCAGGCTGGCGTGCGCACAGTCATCCTTGATGAATGCCATCATCTGCTTGACCACTGGGCACTGGTTATCGGACTGCTGTTGGCGCGTATTCGTGCCAGTGGCCGCGAACCGATCGTGATCGGTTTGACCGCCACGCTGCCCAGTGTGGACGATGGCCGCGCATTTGACACCTATTCAGGTCTGTTCGGTGACGTCGACTTTGAGGTTCCGACCCCTGCCGTCGTTCGGGAAGGCAACCTTGCACCATACCGGGATCTTGTGTGGTTCACTGAGCCGGCAGATGATGAAATCACATTCCTTACCTCTCATGATCGCCAATTGCGTAGATTTTTGAAGGCAGTTTTTGCAGGGGGTGAAGGACTCGACTTTTTGTTGGAATCAATAGGTTTCATAGGTATAGACGGCGAGCAGCCTACAGGTATAGATGCACAATTGGAGGCCGATTATGCATTCACGGAATCAGCTGCGCAGATTCTGATTCACACCCACGGTGATCACCCTGCAGCACTCACACTGCCCAGACTGATCGGCAACAGACGCCCCAGCATCGACAGCGCCATACGGGTGTGTGCACGCTTCGCGTTGGAGAAGATTCTGCCGGATGCGAGCCGAGCCGATGAATGGCACGCGATGCGCCGCACACTCAAAGACTTTGGATATTACCTGACTGACAGAGGGATCCGTGCGGGTCGGAATCCGGTTGACACCGTCATGGCGCAGTCACACGCCAAGAACGATGCGGCCGTCGATATTGTGCATCACGAGCTGGCAAGCGCGGACGGTCAACACGTTCGGGCAGTTATCGTGTGCGACTTTGCCACTGAAGGGAATCGACGAGGGCGCTCCACCGGCCCCGTTGCCAGCGCGGTGGAATGTTTTGCCCGAGTGTGTGCTGACGCGACAACAGCGGGACTGCACCCGATTTTGCTGACCTCACAGCACCTGCATGTTGCCAGCGCTGACGCGCAGTGGATCATTCCCGCCCTTGAAGAACTCAGCGGTCTGCGCCTGGCAGTTGATAGCGGTGACGAGAACGAGCCGGAACAGGCAGACCACCTGGTGACCAGAGTCAAAGTGGAATCATCCTCCCCTTCTGCGGCAGTGCTTGTCAGAGCGGTATCCACACTGATGGAGCAAGGCACAGTACGTCTGCTGGTCGGCACCCGAGGCTTGCTGGGGGAGGGATGGGACTGCCCGGCCGTCAACACGCTGATTGACCTGACCGCTGTGGCCACATCAGCTGCAACTCAGCAGCTGCGTGGGCGCACACTGCGCTTGGATCCCCAATGGCCAGGAAAGGTGGCGCACAACTGGGGAGTGATCTGTGTGATGCCGCCGCGTATCTCCCTGGATTCTGATGCGGAAATATCGCGTATGAATCGTCGCCACGAACAGTTGTGGGGACTGGATGTCACCCTGCCAACCGGTCATGCCCCGCAGGCCAGCGACTACTTGCAAGTCAGCGACCGCCCGCACCCCGGCAACCAGCCGCAGCCCGCCAACACCCTGCTATCAGGTCAGTTCCCACAGATCGTCACCGGCATCGATCACTCGCTCACGCTCACTGGGCAAGCCAGGTTGCGCGCACTTCTTGAAGGCGACAGGCGTGCCACCATCAACCAGCTCAATGAGCAGACACTGCAGCTCATAGCGTCACGAGCCGCCACCTACGAACAGTGGGGTATCGGCCAGCCCTATTCAGGCGACACCAGCCACGACACGGCAGTGTCGGCCGGAAAGAATCCAACGTTCTATTCGCCGCCCACCCTCTGGACAGCCGTGGCCCTCCTTTCCGGCCTGTGTGCCCTGCTGGCCGGCATCATCTGGCCAATGCTCGTCATGTGGGGCACGCACCCTGTCCGCATCCTGATAGCACTGGCATTCATGGTGGTGCTCCTGGGCATCGCAGGCGCATGGCGGCTCCCCGTTGAAATATGGCGCATGTTACGAGGGCGTTCACACCCCGCCCGCGTCTATGCCGGTGCCACTGTTGCCGTCTCCCGCGGCCTTGTCGCCTCAGAACGCGGCCAGCGCCTTGTCTCACTCGATGAGGTTCAGGTCCGCCCTTACGGCGCGGTCACAGTGGGAACCCAGGCAATGCCCGCCGGCTATGTCGTGTCTTTGCCGGATGTGCCCGATGCGAGTGCACGCACCATCATCGATGCAGTCAGTGAAGTCTTCGCTCCCATTGAGACACCGCGGTTTCTGCTGCGCGTGACCTTTCAGGGAGATTCGCAGCGCCCGTCGACGCTGCTGTTGCGCATGGTCAGCTGGATCGCGCAACGGATCTCACCCTCGGCACTGTACGTGCAGGTTCCCAAGGAGGTGGGAAGGCGAAAAGCCGGAGCCAAAGAATTCGCGCGCGCCTGGGCCGAACTGATTGGACCATGCCAGCTTGTGGAGGTATCGGGCGTCGAGGCGATGAGGCCGCTGGCGCAGGCTCGCCTGGCCAGCCGCAACAATCAGACGTATTCACGGGTACGCACCGTGTGGGCCTGACGTCAGCTGCGCGGTCTGATGCCGTGCGCATGTGCCCACACCACCAGTTGAATACGATCACGAGCGTGCACCTTGCGCAGCAAACTCGACACGTGAGTTTTCACCGTGGATTCACTGACAAAAAGAGCCTCGCTGATTTCCGCGTTGGTGTGACCGGCTGCCAGAAGTTCGAGTACCTCGCGCTCGCGGTCGGTCACATTGGCGGCTTCCAGAGCCTGGCGTGGATCCAAAGCGTGGCCCGCATCCATTTCAGAGCCACGAGTACCACCTTCGCCACGAGCACCTTCGCTCCGCTGACGCATCGCGTTCATGACAATGCGCGTCACGTCATCATCCAGTATCGCCTTGCCTTCAGCGACGCGCCGAATCGCGTCGAGAAGTTCCTCAGGCCTGCACGTTTTCAGCAGAAACCCGCTGATGCCGGCAGAAACAGCATCAACAACGTAGTAATCATCTCCAAACGTTGTCAGCATGATGATCTCCGGCCCGCTATCTGCACATTCGTCCACAATCTCGCGCGCCGCGCTGAGCCCATCTTTCACGGGCATCTCAATATCCATGCAGATCACATCCGGCCTCGCACTGCGTGCAATGTCGAGTGCCTCCAGTCCGTTCCCACCTTCAGCGACAACCTCCATATCGTCAGCAGTGTTGACAATGATGCGCAGCCCGGAACGCACCAACGCCTGATCATCAACGAGGGCGACTCGAATCATGCCATCTCCTGCCTGGCGACTGTGCTGGGATCACGATCACCGGTCGATTTCATCAGGGGGACATGTGCGCGCACGACGAACCCGCTGTATTGACCGGGATGCGCTTCGACAGTACCCCCGACCGCACCGATACGTTCACGCATACCACGCAACCCCATTCCCGTTGACGTGCTCGCCGAATGCGCGGGCCGCCCTCGTCGATCGGCAATCATTGCCCTGGACGTGTCAACCACTTCAACCTCCACCGCATCAGAGGCGAACCGGACGATGACCTGGACGCGGCTGCGTTTCGGCGCGTGTTTACGCACGTTCGTCAGCGCCTCTTGAGCCACGCGGTATAGAGCGACGTCGACCAGCATCGGCACCGGACGCGGCTCACCCACCACAACTGTGGTTACATCCATACCGATGTGCGCGGCCTCTTCTACAAGGGAAGGGATCTGTGCGATGCCGACGGTCGGCCCGTCTTCACCATTGCTCGGGTCACGTAACGTGTGCACGAGGCGGCGCAGCTCTGTGACCACGGCGGACGTGCCTTCCTCGATGTGCTCCAGGGCGGGGCCGATCTTCGAAGGATCCGATGTCAGGTTCAACCGGGCAGCGCCGGCATGGATGCCGATGACAGAGATGTGGTGAGCCACCACGTCGTGCAGTTCGCGCGCAATAGCCAGTCGTTCCAGCACGACAGCCTGGGTAGCGGTGGTGCGACGTTCCCGTTCCAACTCTCCGCCTTGCGCTTCGAGGCGTGCCCGCGTGCGTGCCCACTGCCAGGAGGCTTCACCGACTGCGCAGGCAAGTGTCAAGTTCAACAGGTTTGTCATGACGGTGATGAGAATGACCGTGGCATAGGCAGAAAAGACGCCGGCGCGGGAGATACCGGGGAAAAGTTCGACATTGGAGGAGGCGAGGATGAGCCACACGGCGCACCAGATCACGATCGCCGCGGTGCAGACCAGCCGCACCACCAATGCGCGCACGCGTTGGCGACCCCACGCGCCCACCGTGTACAGAGCGATCGACAGGCACAGGGAGGTGACCAATTGTTCGGGCACGCCAAAATGCGCATTGACCAGGAACGCCGCCGTGATAATGAGGGCCACGGTGCAGGGAATGCGTCGGCGCAGCGCGGAAGCTGTAAACGTGATCGCCAGGGAGGCGAGCGTCAGCCACATGGGGGCAACTTCCGTGAATATGCCCGAACGCAAGTAGAGGGGAACCGTCAGAGCTGACCATGCGGCCAGCACGCAGGCCAACACAATGTCACGCCTGAGCCCCTGTTCAGTGGGACGCGGCCTGACCCATGTGGAGTTCAACTCGACAATCGGACCCGTCATGAATCCAGCATAAAGTCATGATCCTGCGGGCGCGGGGTCAGGGAGGTGGCGGGAAGCGAAAATCAGTCGCACGACCGATAGGAATCATCCGCCAGACGGATGCGGATCGGCTCAGGTGGCACGTAGCGTAAGCACCATGCTGGAAGTTCGAAATCTTAACCGGTCATTTTCCGGCCACCAGGTCCTCCACGATCTGTCCATGACTGTTGCCGATGGGCGCATGACGGGTTTCGTTGGCGGAAACGGCGCCGGGAAAACAACGACGATGCGTATCATCATGGGCGTCCTGGAAGCTGACTCGGGTGAAGTCCTGATCGATTCACACCCGACGAGCACCGCTCAGCGCGCGCAATTCGGATACATGCCAGAAGAACGCGGCCTGTACGCGAAAATGCCGCTGCGCGAACAACTCATCTACCTCGCGCGTCTGCACGGCGTGTCCGCGCACGACGCATCCACGTCCACTGATGAGCTGCTTGATGAACTCGGCTTATCGGAACGCGCTGCGGAACCGGTGGAAAACCTGTCGCTTGGCAATCAACAGCGCGCCCAGGTCGCGGCGGCGATTGTGCACCACCCGACAGCGCTGATCCTCGATGAACCCTTTTCCGGTCTGGATCCTTTCGCGGTGGATGTGGTGCTCGGCGTCCTGCAACGCATATCGGACACAGGTATTCCGGTGCTTTTCTCTTCTCACCAGCTCGACGTGGTCGAGCGCCTATGTGAGGACCTCGTCATCATCAGCGACGGTCACATCGTGGCCGCGGGAGAGAGGGAAGAGCTGCGCGAACAGTACTCGGACCGCTCGTTCGAAATCGAAGTCAGCGGTGACTGCGGGTGGATTCGTGACATGCCCGGAATCGAAGTCAGCGCCCTGGAAGGCGGATTTGCACGCTTTTCAGCACTCGACGAGCAGGCAGAACAACGCGTCGTCGAGCAGGCTCTGCACCGTCGCGACGTAGCGGGTCAGCTCTTGCACTTCGGCCCCATCGTCCCCTCACTGGCACAAATCTTCAAAGAGGTCATCGAATGAACTGGTTCCAGCAAGTCGTGCTGATTACCGCACGCGAGGCAAAAACACGATTCACGTCCAAAGCTTTCATCGTCATGGTGTCGATCGTGGGTCTTGGCGTCCTGGCGGGCACCATCATCCCCGGGCTGCTCGGCGGCGATGATGAGGTGCCTTCGGTCGCCACTGTCGGACCCTCCGTTACGCAGATGGCCACGAGCGTGGGGCTGGATGCCACCGAAGTTGCTGACAGGTCCGGCGGTGAAGAACTCCTGCGCGACGGCAGCGCCGAAGCCGTCATTGACGAGGGAGACTCACCCGTTGGCCTGACAGTGGTGGCACTGGAAAAAGAACCGGCCAACGTGATCAATGTATTGGCGGCCTACCCAAAGGTTGAACTTCTGGATCCACCACAAGTGGACAGCATGATGGCGTTCATGATCTCGCTCATCTTTGCGGCCCTGTTCATGCTCAGTGCGGTCACATTCTGCAGTTACGTGGCGCAAGGCGTCGTGGAGGAAAAGTCGAGCCGCATTGTGGAGATTCTGCTGGCCACGACGGGTGCGCGCGCACTGATGTGCGGCAAGATCGCAGGTAACACGATCGTGGCGTTCACTTGTATCGGTGTGGCTGCAATTCTGGCGACGACGGGTCTGCTGGTGACGGGGCAGGATTTGCTGCTCGGTGAGCTGGGATCGGCTCTGATCTGGTTCGTGATTCTGTTCCTGTTGGGCTTCATCGTGTTGGCTGCGCTCTATGCCGGTGCTGCTTCACTGGTGTCACGCCAGGAAGACGTCGCAGGAGTGACCGGGCCACTCATGATGCTCATCATGATTCCGTACGTTCTGGTCATCCTCTACTTTGACAACACCACGGTCATGGCCGTCATGAGCTATGTGCCATTCAGTGCTCCGATTGCGATGCCGGCACGCCTGTACATGGGAACGGCACAGTGGTGGGAACCGTTCATCAGCACGGCGATCCTGATCGTCACCACGGTGGTGTTGGTGTGGTTGAGCTCGATCGTGTACGAGCGTGCGGTGATGCGCATCGGCAAGCGCGTTGCACTCAAGGACGCGATCAAAACGGTGTGAGCAGCGGGAACTGTGCGCGCAGCACGCTCTTTGCCACAGTCCGTCATATTACGAGCCGCAAAACGGCACTATGATGTGGATCCGTACCTGACATGTGACGGACGGGAACTGGGTTTATGGACATCGTGGTGCTCTGCTCAAGCCGATTTGGACATACACGCCGCATCTGTGGGCGCGTCGCTGACATCCTGCGCCAGGACGGGAACGATGCTCGCGTCCTGGACATCACGGGACGCGAACGCATCGAGCCTGCACCGGGTCGGGCAGTCATCGTCGGAGCCTCCACCAGGTACGGTTATTTTTCCCCACGAGTGTGGCGCTTTGCCCGCACCAACGCTGCAGCACTGGCTCACATCCCCAGTGCTTTTTTCGGAGTGAACCTCGTGGCCGCGAATGATGGCAAAAACACTCCGGAAACAAACGTGTACATGCGTCGCTTCTTCGAACACACCCCATGGAAACCGGACATGATTGACGTATTTGCCGGTGACCTCGATTTTTCGCTCTACAACCCGTTCGATGCCGCGGTAATCAAGATGATCCGCCGTTTCATGGGACGCGACATTGACTTCACCCAGCGTGTCGAATTCACCAACTGGGATGACGTGGCCACATTCGCCCACGACTTTTCCGCACTGGCCGCTCACGGGAAGTAAACTATCGCTGATCCGGTTGCTGGATCACACGATATCCCCATGAATACCCCGGATCTGCCGCTGCTGCGCGGTCACTGAAAGTTCGGTGTGTATGCGTGGAGAATCACGGTGCGACAACCTGCTCGATGGTGGACAATGGTGCATTGAGAGGCATGCTGACTATGCAGCCCTCATCAATCCCTTCACACAGTAGTTCAGCTCGATTTTTGCGGAGAACACGTGAGCGCGCAGAATGTGACCCCTGCACCCGAGACTTCCGAATGCGCCGCCGATGCGTCACACTCTTCCAGCTCGCCGGCAGATGAGTGGCCATCACACGGTGTGAAGGTCTACCGCTCCCTGCTGAGCATTCCGCGCACCCCTCGTTTCGCATTCGGCGGCACAATCGCACAGTTCCCGTTTCCCCTGGTCGGAATGGGCATGCTCATCGGCGTTCAGCACGCCTACGGTTCTTATGGTCTGGCGGGTGCTCTGTCAGCGGTCGTGGCGCTCACCTCGGCCGTTGCCGGCCCGATCATTGGCCGTCTGGTTGACAACCACGGCCAGCGCCGCGTTTCCATTCCCATCATCACGATCTGGGTTCTGGCCGACATCGCCGTCATGGCGGCCCTGGCGCTGCGCGCCCCGATCTGGGTGCTCTTTGCTCTCAGCCCCCTGCTCGGCCTGTATGCACCGTTCGGCTCCATGCTGCGAGCACGGTGGGCTGTTGCGCTGCGTGAGCGGCCACAAGGCCTCAACTCTGCTTTGTCTTTGACTTCCACGCTTGAAGAGTGCATGTGGGTGATCGGCAATCCACTGGCAGCCTTTCTTGCCACCTCCATTTCACCGCTCGTGTCCCTGGCATTAGCTGCGGTCCTCATGAGCGTGGGCATGTGGATCATGCTGGCAGATTCGACCTACGAACCGGCCCCACAGTACGCTACCCGCCACCGATCCATCGCGCGCCAGGTCTCGCGAATACTGCGCCGTCATGGCGACGTGCAGGACTCCCTCGTCACTTCACCCACCACGGACGAGGGCGACTTGCCCACCAACACCCTGCCACCACAACCAGCTGCGCGCCAGGGCCTGTGGTCGGTTGCGTTCGCATCGATGCTGATCATTCAGCTGGCCTACGGCGCGTTCCTGTCGATCACGACACTGTCGGTCGTGGCGTTCAGTGGCGAGCAGGGCCACCAGGAACTGTCCGGCGTGATCACCGCCTGTTTTTCAGCTGCATCCATGATCGCGGCCCTCACCTACGGTGCGATCGACTGGAAGGGTGAGCTGTGGAAACGTTTCTACATCGGGCTGATTGCGCTGGCCGTGGGCTGTTCGATGCTGGTATTCGTGCACTCCATGTGGGGTGCCGCGATCGTCATGTTCATCGCCGGACTGGCGCAGGCACCGACCGTGGTGAACGTGAATCAAATGATTGTGCGTATGGTGCCGTCCTACCGATTTACCGAAGGCATGGCGTTGTGCGGAACAATGTGGGTGGTCGGCCAGTCTGCCAGTTCACTGATCGGTGGTCACCTGATCGATGCGTTCGGCGCCATCGGAGGATTCCTGACGACGGTCGGCTGCGCCCTGGCAGCACTGATCTGCGCATTCGCGACATTTTTACCGATTAAGCGCGCCGTACGCGGGGAGACGCCCGCGAACTACTTCTAAGAACGAGCTGCTGACAGGATTTGTGATTTGCCTGCTGACTAGCTTTGAGATCTGCCTGTTGACAGATTCTGGGAGCCGCTCAGCTGACGGGTTCTGAGGACTACCTCTGGACGAGGCCCTGATCGTTCATGACCTGCATGGCGGGGGCAGTTTCCGATGGGCTCGTGCCGTACTTCGAGATGATTTGGTTGCTGAACGAGTCGACGCGGCTGTTCAGGTTTCGCATGTCGTAGTACCGGGTGACGAGGGCGTCGTAGTCATCCAGTGCCGCGCGTGCCTGATCGGAGTCCAGGTCAGGGTATGCGTCAACGCCAACTGTCAGCTCGCGCGGGAGCCGCGGCTTGAACTGGGGTTCCTGGGCCGGGTGGCCAACCAGGACTCCGACAACGGGGTAGGTGTGTGCGGGTAGTTTGAGCAGATCGATTGTTTCCTGCGGCTTCGCGCCGATGGAGCCAAGGTAGACGGCGCCGAGCCCGAGGGATTCAGCGGCGATCACGTAGTTCTGCGCGGCGATCAGGGTGTCGCGACCGGCCTGCTGATAGGCGTTGATCGTTGATGCCGGGTCGGTGGGCTGGCCTGCGCGCTCGCGGATCACGGCGTTGCGATGCAGGTCCGCGACGAAGATGACCAGTTCTCCTTTCGTGCCTCCAATGTAGGGTTGGCCCGCGTTGCGGGCCAGCGCGTTGCGCGTGTCCTCGTTCGTGACACGGATGATCGTCATCTGCTGGTAGAAGCTGGAGGTGGGCGAGCGGCGTGCCACGTCGATCAGCGTGTCCATGATGTCCTCACCGACCGGCTCGTCTGTGAATGCGCGGATCGTGCGGTGCGCAAGCTGAGTGCGGATCGTCTCGTTGGTGACCGGAGTGGTCGGAGCAGTCAACAGTGGATCGTCATCAGTTACGGGTGGTTTCACTGGCTGGGTCGGATGGGTGGGCTGGGCTGACTGGTCGGAATGGGCTGACTGGACGGACACGGTGCCTCCTTCGCTGTGCGGCATGGAGCTCGTTGATGTCTGCCCATCATTGTCCGACCCGTCCGGCCAAATCACAACACCTGTCCACGCGAAGGTAATCCCAATACGATAGCCGTGAAGCCAGTTCGCCAGCCCACCAGGGAGAAATCCTCGGGCAGGCCTGCTGGCTTCCTCCTTTCCCGCACACGCGAAGATGATAGGACGCGCGTATTCAGTTCTTACTCGTCGTGTAACGCTTGCCTTGGTCGAAGATTGGAGCAATGAGGACTAAAAGGCCTGAAGCGACAAGAACGAGACCCACACCAGTTGTTGAGTTCGTCGGTGAAGCCACAACTAGCGACAATGCCCCAAGTGGCGCAAGGCCACCGGCAATAGCTGTGCCCAGCTCGCGAGCAGCGCCCACACCTGTGGAACGAGCCTCTGGTGGGAACTGCCGTGATAGGAATGAGCCTTGTGCGGCAAACATCATAGGAGCCAATATGCCAGTGCCGATCGCAAGAGCGATGTAGGCATTCAGATCCGTACCGCTTTCCAGCAATTTGAGGAAGATGAAGGCGTAGATCGCGGAAAAAGCCCCACCGGTCATAATGACGTTACGTGATCCAAACCGGTCGCACATGGCTCCAAAGAATGGAACCACGATGATGGCGATGGCGGCACCCACCATTACTGAACCGGAGGTTGTGTTAGCACTGACATCTTGGAATTGCTTAAGGTAAGCCAGCGAGAAGGTCTTGAAAATATAACTGATCGGGTCGACAAAGCCCGGGACAGGATCAACAGGTTCAAGCCAGCGCTCGCGGTCATGATGGTCAAGGCCTTGCAGGTGGAGGGCGTGGAGCTGGACGGGCAGACCGTTGAGGTGCTCTTCGAGCCGCCTCACGCTGTGTCAATGACGGAGAAGTATGCGTCTGCGAAGATGGCGCGCGAAGCCGGGGAATCACTGGAAACGATCCAGCGCAACATTCTCGGCTATTCGCCTGAGCAGGTTGCCCAGGACAAGCAACGCAGGTCTGAAGAGCAGATGGCGCAAGCTCTCCTGCTCGCAGCGCAAACAGCTGGCACACCAACACAGGGCGAGCAGGAAGCCGCGCCTGAACCTGTCGGGGCACCGTGATGAGCCAGATGGACGATCTGGATCTGATCGCCAAGGCGTACGGCTCGCAGGTCGGCGCGATACGACGCCAACTGCAATCCTTTGGCGACGCACTGTGGCAGGCACTGCCCGACTACAGGGACGAGAACATCGACATGCTGGTGCAGGCGATCGTCCCTCGCGTGAAAGCCGGACAGATCCAGATCGCGAACCTCACAGTCGCCTACGTCAAGCAGACACTCATGGCGATGGGCGTGAAAGCCCCCGTCACAGGAGTCGACGAGGACGCGATCACCAGCCTGCGAGGCGTCGACCCGCAGGAGGTATACCGGCGGCCAGCCGTCAGCGTGTACACGGCGCTCAGCCAGGGGAAACCCCTCGATCAGGCTGTCAAGGAAGGTGGCCTGAGGCTCTACCAGCTCATCGGCGGCGACATGCAGCTGGCAAAAACACGCCAAGCACACCGCTCAATGCGTCGCGCTCGCGCGGGCGGCGTGCAGTTCTACCGCCGCATCCTCACCGGCCGCGAAAACTGCGGCCTGTGCGTCGTGGCATCCACCCAGCACTACAGGGTCGACCACGTCATGCCGATCCACCCGGGATGCGACTGCGACTTCGGACCACTGCCACCAGGCACCGGCGAGGAATGGGTCATCGACCCCGACACGCTCGAACAAGTCCACTCAGCAGTCGAGGAACGCTACGGGGAATCCGACCGAGGCGCTCGCAGCCCGGACTATTCGAAGATGATCATGACCACGACGCATGGTGAGTATGGACCGGTCATCAGCTGGAAAGAAAGCATTGCAGAGCGCAAGCTAAAGACGAAAGCAGGAGTAAAGAGGTCTCTTAGTCTTCTCCCCGATTACTATACGAAAAAGGCCAATGTTCCTCGCACCCAAAGTGATCTGCGCGGTTTAAACAATCGAATATTCGCTTTGATTGGCACCGAGAGAATAATACCGAAAGGCTTTTCTAAGCTTCCGGTCGATATGATGTCGAAATCGCGTAGAACTTTAGATGGCGGAGTTGTCAGAGGGGAGTACATGCCGAACACCGGAAGAATACTTCTCAATCCAGAGCTGGAGAACCTCGAGATAACGATACTTCACGAATATGGACATGCTATTGATCATTTCTTAGGGGCAGGCACGTTTGCGTCTCAAGCAAAGGGAACTATTCCAAATAGCATTGCTACCCTGCTGGCAGGTCGCGGAACCACGAGATACCTTACGGTTTATAGCAGGTTTTCGAGAGTTGAAGAGATTTTTGCTCGAGCTTATGCTCAGTATTTCGTTTCAAAAATTGGGAACAGGAGTCTCAAACGCGCGATTAAGATGGCCGCAGAAACACCTGCCCACCAATGGAGTGAAGAAGATTTTCTAGAGGCAAGTGTTCTCTTCGACGAGTTATTCGGGATATGATGGCATCATGATCTCAAGAGATCTTTTCGACAAGACTCCGGAAGAGCTCGCTGGGTATGTGCTGACTCCCGAAGAGGACGAGCTGTATTCGGACGAGGATTTGCGAAAGTACTTGCACAGCCTTGGAGCAGGTAAGTTTGCCGAGGCATTAATCCTGTATTTGCGCGGCATAGTTCCTTGGGACTATGTCGAAATGTACGAGTAGAGCCTTCCGGTTCTAGCTGCCCGGCCGCTTCATGGTGGCCGGGTTTTCTTATACCTAGATTCTTTTGATTGGTGCCGTATAGCCGTAATGGCTGTGGGGCTTTTGTTATGCCCGAAATGGGGGTTAATGCCCGAAATGTGTGTATGGGGTGGGCGTGTCGCGGGGTGTTTAGTGTCCGGCCCAGCCTTTTCTGATGTGTAGTGATCCGTCTTGGTAGTTGGTGTCGTAGTCGATGGCGGTGTCGTAGCGGGCTGGTGTGCCGGGGTTGTCGGCACGCGTGGTGAGGGGTTTGTGGGATGGTGGCTGGTAGTGGCTGGTGAGGTAGCGTACCGGTTGGTGGGGTGGATTGATTTGTTGTTGAGGGATCATTGGACCGCGGTTCGCATGTGGTCTTGTGACAGGTCTTTATGAGCGGCGAGCAGTTTTCTGATGCCGGCGTTGATCCCGCCTTCGAGACTGCTTGTGGTTCTTGCTATCCCAAGGGTGGCAACGCTGGGGTCAAGATGAGTGAACAGGGACTTGTTGGCCAGTAGCTTCGCTAGGCGCAGGTAGGCGCGTCGAAGCCGGTAGTGGGTGTACCACCAGTGTTGTCGTCCTGGTTGCCAGCTGGTGTTGTAGGTTCGTTGCCTGGTGAGGTGAGCGTGAATGTTCCACCATTGGTTGAGTTGGGTGGCTCATGTGGCGGCTTCGTCGAGAGTGTTGATGGCGGCGAGGTTGCCTCCGAGGCGCAGTAATGCCTTGCCGGCAGGGGTTTTCGGGTGCCCTGTCAGGTCGGTTTTCGTGTTGAGCCATACGTGGAACAGGCAGCGCTGAACCCCGGTGGCGGGCCAGCATTGCCGGATCGCTTTGAGTGCTCCTGGCCCGCCATCGGTGATGACCACGGTAGGGGCTGGGAACTTGGAAAGAAGCGCCTGCCATGCGGCTACGGATTCACGGTCGCACCATTGCCAGCCAATGACGTGTGACTCGTTTGTTGCGATCAGTAAACACCAGTGGTGGGATAGATAAATCCCGTCGATGATGATCTGATCATAAATCTCACCAGTGATCAACGGTTGCGGAGGATCGACCTGCTAGCACCAGGAGACCTTTCTGGCAAACGAGGTTGTCGGCATTGCCAGCTGTTTGACGCACACTCCTGCCACAAGCCATGACACGAAAAGTGATGCCTGGGCTCGCCTGGTGGTATCTGGGCGGTTGATAACCCTCGACGCCCCGCACGCTCGGCACCGCCACCTGGTTCTTCCAGCACTGGTTTTGCCGTTCTTGACAAGCTTGTGGCCGCATACACCACAACGCGGCCGATTTCTAGCAGCATGGACCATACATGCTTTCAAAGCATGTACACAGCGCTCAAACCCCTGACACACCGAACAAAAAGCAACACCACGTACACCCATTCCGGGCATTAACTCGCTTTCTGTCAGCGTGTGATCAGATAAGACGAGGCGCAAGGCAATCTCGTTTCGTCATATATAAGAGTCTGGAGTCTCTTCCTTTAGAAGATGCACGCAATATAACGAAAACAGCCTTATGGCAATCTGGAGCAGAGCTCGACAAACTTATAATTATCGTTGGAGACGGGGGTGAGTACCTTGAGTGGATCCGTTCCTGAAGCTATTTATCACTGTGTAGAGGCAGCTAATAAGGAGGACTTAGCGCATGTTCTAGATAAATACACATGGTACTCGGAGAAGTCCGCGTATCCAGGCTATGAGACTGAGATTTGGGTGGATTCTCGTCATGAGCCGCAAGAGATTCTCGCCGGCTTGCGTAGCCTCGGATTGACGGTTGTTACTGACGAGGTAGCCTCCGCTCCGTGGAACTATGATCCAAGTGAGGAAACTTGGGATCAGCATGTTGAACGCAGTCTAAAAGCGATAGGCCGCATTTAACCTTTCAGAATTTTGGGGTTATAGGACATTTTGTGTTGCTTTTTAGTCCCATGGGTTGTGGTAGGGCGTGGTGTGGTGGAGTTCGTTCCAGCAGATTGCGTCGCCCCATCGGGGGATGCTTGCAGTGATGGGGTGTTCTTGGCAGGCTGTGGCCCACGCGGTCTCGATGTGTTTGTCGGTGGGCATGACTTTCACGATCTTGGCTGCTGGTAAAGGGTGCTCAGAGTGCATGTAGCACCACCAGAACACTGCTTTGATCCGCCTGGTCAGGCGCATTCCCCGGTGGTCACGCAGTACCTGCCTTAAGGGAGCGTTGGTTGCTCCTTCGATCTGGTTGTTCATCGCTGGCATGGCATGGTCCCAGTGTGGGTCCACAAAAGTAAAAAGCACGCCTTTGCTGATCAGCCGGTTCATGCTGTTACGCGCGCGTACAAGCCGCTCATGGGTGTACACCCACCCATTGTCGCTCAATGTCTTTTCTGCAAGGAAATCCTTCCAGCGGGCGCACCACTGGTGGTAGTCCTGAACCCATTGGCGGGCTTGTTCAACAGTTGTCACGTGCAAGAGATCTTTACCCCGGGGCATACAACTGCTGGGATGCTTCCAGCTTCGGACGCATTGTCGTGGCTTTCTTGATCTGCCCGAACGCGTGGAACGTGCACCGCTGCACCCGCGTGTTGGGCCATGCGGCACGCCTGGCTTTATCAAAACTACTACCACCATCACTGACTACTAGAAGCGGTGGCGCGATCCGGCTCATCAACGCCTCCCACGAGCGTGAATTCTCGCTACGAGCCACATACCACCCCAGTACGTGCGTGCGGCTTTGAGCAATCACAATGACCACGTGACGGCTCAAATAAATCCCGTCAGCAAAGACCACATCATGAACCTGATCAACAACCGGAGCCAAAGGCCACACCTGCCACAATGATGCGCACCTGCGTCGAAACGATCGGCCAGCCCCCGGCATGTCCACTTGCCTGGCCCCCGACAACAACCACGATAAGAACTCGTCCAAATGCTTCGCGCACGCATCAATATGCCTGACCTGACTGACATTGCACGCTTTGCACCGCCACCTTTGGGCCCCCGAAGAGGAATGCCCATGACGAGTCATCACACGCCCGCACACCGGGCACGAAGGAATATTCATCCCCACACGATGCCCGACCCAACTTCAAAGCAGACTTTCCCGAGCTACAAAGCCGAAAAACCCCACTCACCGCAACACATTTTGTCCGACCTTCAAGTTGCCCCCAACCAACTTGAACCACGACCTTTCCCCACCACAACAACGAAAAGTCCCCACAAAAGCAACAGAAAATGTCCTATAACCCGTATTTCTCGGATCAGGAATTAATCGATCAGTTAGCTGTAAGTCGACGGGTAAAAGGGGCACCGCTATACGTGATAACTCACGACTCAAAGCTTCTTAGGGCGAGATAAGAAGTAGGAGCCGCGCACGCACCACATGGGGTCGCGCACGGGGCTCCTACAGGATTTAATTCTACTACGAAAAGAGGAGCCGCACACACACCTCCACAGGGTCGTGCACGCCGCTCCTACTTGTTTCTAGGATAGTCCGCCGGCTAGATAGACGCAATATAGCAATTCTAATAAGGGCTTGAAACTTGTTGCCACCCCCCTCAGGTTGGGTGGTTTTTTATGCCCCGCAACCCGCACTCCCATAGTGATGGGAGGAACATGTTCACGAGATTAGAAATGAACAGGCATCGGAACCTGGTATTTGCACTGCCGGACTCGCCGCAAGGCGGCAGCGACAAGAACGCAGCCGACACTAGCGGCGAAACCGGTCAGCCTTCTCAGCCAAGCGAAAGCAAGGAAGACGCGACCAAGGCGGAAGAGACGGCTGCCGGCTCTGACAGTGAAACCGCTCAAGCACCAGAAGCTGACGAGCCCGAAGACGACGCGAATGAGCCGCGCGAGCAGGCCACAGAAACCACTCCCGAACAGGCAGTCGACTACCAGGCCCTGCAGGACAAAAACAGTGCGCTCGCGGAGGAAGTCGAGCAGCTGAAAGCGCAGATCGCGCGGTTCGAGACCGAACACCAGTGCGCCGCGTGGCGCGCGGAAATCTCCAAAGAAACCGGCGTTCCCGCTGAGGCGTTACGCGGGGGAACGCGCGAGGAAATCGAAGCGCACGCCAAGGTGCTCGCTGAACTCCTCAAACCACGACCAGTTGTACGCGGCGCAGGCTCTCAGCCGGAGTCCCCGCGTCGAAGTGTGGAACTGGAAACCGCTAACCGCCTACTGGGTACTAACAATTAGAAAGGACTCCCATCATGGCACTGACAACAAGCAAGATCGCCCTCCCCAAGGAGGTTGTCGCTTCTATTGCGACAAAGACTAAGGACGATTCCGCCAGTAAAGATATTGACGGTGATGTGCCGACTATTGAGCAGGTTGCGCAGGCGTCGATGGCTCCGCACGTGGAGATGCTCAAGTCGATGGCAATGCTGTGCGCGGCGTCAATGCGGGTGCCTGTGGACTATATGGGTATCACGTTGGATAATCCGACGTCTGCGGAGTCTCAGGCTGCGGCTGAGCGCCGGTTGATTCGTATTGCTGACCGGCAGAATGTGGCGTTTGGGCGCGCGCTTGTTCACACGCTGATGATTGCTGTGCATGTGCGGGATGGGCGTTCCCCTGGCGAGCAGGCTCTTGAGAAGGTTACGGCGATTTGGGCTCCGACTCGTGAAGAATCGGGCGCGGCTCGTGCTGATTCGTTTGCGAAGGTTGCTGCTGTTATCCCGGGGTATGCGGATTCTGATGTCGGTTTGGAAAAGTTGGGATTGTCGCAGGAGGAGATACGCAGGTTGCGTATTGACCAGCAGCGTGTCAGGGCGCAAGAAACACTCAACCAGATACGCGCCTCGATGGGGCAGACCGCTCCAGAGGGAGAAGAAAGCAGTCTGACTCGCCCAGCCGGTTCACAAGATCCTGTCACGTTAAAAGGCTCTTCACGAACGAGGGTGTAGCGCGGGTCTAAACCCTCCGGCTTCGAGCAGCGACCGAGCGATGTAGTGGGTGAGGTTGCGGAAGCCGAGGGCGGAGCCGCGGAGGTGTTCGAGTCGCCCGTTGATGGCCTCGGTGGGGCCGTTGCTGGTGCCGGGGCGGTCGAAGAATGCGAGGATGTCGCCCGCCCGCTGCTTCATGGTCCGGCCGAGCTTGCGGACCTCGACGAGCGCCGCGGGAACGCCGCTGCTGATCGCAGCGATCACCTCCTGCATCATCGCCTTCGCTTTCTTCTTGTCGGGCTCCCGGTAGGCCGCGACGATGCGCTGGTAGATGCCCCAGGTCGCCTCGACCTCGACGTGCTCCTCGCTCGCGAACACTGCGTCCAGGCGTGCCCGCTGCCGGTCGGTGAGCAGGCTCGCCCCGGTGTGCAGGGTGCGGCGGGCTTTGTAGAGCGGGTCGCCCTTGAGCCCGCGGTGCCCGGTGGTGTCTTGCTGGACCCGACGCCGGCAGACATCCAGCGCGTCGCCGGCGAGGCGGACCACGTGGAACGGGTCCATGACGGGGACGGCGTCGGGGAGTTCCTCGGCGGCAGCGGTCTTGAACCCGGCGAAGCCGTCCATCGCGACCACCTCGATCCGCTTCGCCCAGTCCGCAGGGCGGGCGGCGAGCCACTGCTTGAACACCACCTTGGAGCGGCCCTCGACCATGTCCAGCAGCCTCGCCGGCCCGGTCTTGTTCCTCGCGGGCGTGAGGTCGATGATCACGGTGACGTACTTGTCGCCCAGCCTCGTGTGTCGCCAGACGTGCTCGTCGACACCGATCGTGGTGACCCCGTCGAACCGGGCGGGGTCGTCGATCAGGCGCCGCTTGCCTTCCGCGAGGACGGCGGCGTTCGCGGCACTCCAGGACACCCCGAGACCTGCGGCGACGCGGGTGACGGTGAGGTGGTCGATGACGATGCCCCGCAGCGCCCACTCCAGGCCGCCGCGGGAGATCTTCGCACGCGGCGCCGCTGCCCGCGTCATGTCCTGCCGCCACGTGCGCCGGCAGTGTCCGCACCGGTACCGGCGCACCCGCACCAGCAGGGTCGTCGGCCGGTGCCCGAACGGCTCGTGCGCCAGTCGACGCGTGACCGTGTCCCGCGGCACGCCCTCGACACCGCACTTCCGACACCACGGGTCGTCCTCGACGACGCGGCATTCGATCGTGGCCCGATCCGGCTCGATCAGCTGGCCGACGGCGACGAGGCCGAGCTCGTCGAGGCGGCAGAACGTGGTCAGGTCAGGGATCGCGAAAGTAGGGTGGAGCACGTCGAGGTCTTTCGGGATGGCGAGCGTGAAGAACTTCCATCATCCGGGAGACCTCGACCCCTACCCGGCCACCGACGCGCTCAACCGACTACACCCTCGTTCGTGAAGAGCCACTTAAGTCCTACCTGAATAAATATGGTTTTACATCGGGATAGTCCTTGGCTTGTAGGGAGTTTCACTAGTTGGCGAATCTGGGGCTAATGCCCATCTGTCGGACATAGGTAAGGGCTCTGGAATAACACCCAGAGCCCTTACCTTAAACGTTATTTTTCGTATTCACGACGAACGAAAAGTAACGTAATCCCAGCTAGACTGAAGATCGTAGCTAACGCCATAATTTCTGTTGACATGGCGCCAGTTCGCGCTAAGGCTCCCTTAACCGCGGCTTTCTTCTTGACGGGCTTGGAATCCGTTGACGAGGTTGCACTAGACACCTCGTTTGCCATCAACGAAATCTCATAAGGATGCACAATATGGAACCGATCTTGGAACTCAGCAGCATCGGTGTAACCCCCGTTTAATGCGAAGGTATTGTATGCCAGTTGCGGATTTTCCAGATTCCACTTTTTAGTATCAGGAAGAACTAAGCCATGCAGTTTAATAACTACTTTTTGCCTAACTTCAATTTGTTCTAGGGGAACAGTAATTTTCCCATCTTGAATCGTTCCCGGTACTTCTTTATCTCCCGCTAGCACAGATACCGCCTTTGCAGTAACGCCTTTAGGTAGAGTCGCAGAAAACTCTCCATTTGCAGTCGCCGCAAAGCCGTTATTTACAATCTCCAAGGAGAAATCGAAAGGCTTATTTACAAACTGCTTCGAGGCATCATTGCTAGCCGCGCTGGACATAGTGAGATGCGATCCGGTGGTGACAGTTGCACCAGTAAAGCCGGTAAGAGCAACCGCACTCTTCTCTGCAAGAGCAGTATGATCCTTAGTTTCATCTGCCTGGCGGAAGCTGGTGAAAATTCGGGTTACCCCTTCCGGGACTTTCCAAACGAAACCTTGAGTTCCAACTTCTGGCCTATTGGTATCACCTTCGTAAAGCATTACCGGGCGATCTGTGTTCCAGTCTGGGAAATCAGACATCTGCTTTCCAGTAGCGTCATAAATTCGCAACTGCAGCTGGTCAGTACCACCCTCTTTTCCATTGGACACCCAAGACGGAGTAATAACTATTTCACTTCCAGGGGTGACATCAACTGCCTGTTTAACCCCGGAATTAAACCGAGGATAAACTATACGATCAAAAGAAAATATAAGGTGCGTACCATTCTTCAAATCTGCACGAGCCAACATCGTATGTATGCCGATTTTCCCTGCGCTGTAATCTTCAAAGACTTGCTTTGTGCTCTTATCAGCCTCAGGACTATCACATTTTTCCCAAAACGTCTGAGTTTCAAATGGTTGCTTGATTGCCTTGCAGTGCTCACCGGTGGCAATTGATAGCTTAGCTCCTTCAAAATAGCCTGGGTTGGCCTCAATCCAGGGAGCCCATGCCCGCTCAGCAATCGAGTTTGTTTTCTCGTCTTTCTTAATTTCTGGTTCTGGAGTTTCACGGTATTTTCCGAACCAAAATATATTTTGCTTATTTTCCGGATTAATAATTCCCGATTCACCGGTGCCCTCAGTAAAGGCTTTCCCCTCCTTGGAAATACTGATCGCACCCATATTTAAATCCCAGCCAAACTCTTCAGCATTTGAAATAAGAGGCTCATCTACACCTGGAAACTTTTGCATATCTACAACACTGTATGGGGTAGCAGTGTTTGGCAGTTTAACAGCCTCATCAAAAGTATTAGTATCGGGTACTCCTTTACGGCTACCATCCCAATTCACGTTATCAGGAAGAACCGAGAGGTCTGAATTAACATAATTTTTGGTTTCGTGCAGATTGTTAACTGCCGGATCTTCGCCGCTTTCTACAGTATTAACTACGGTCGACTGCGCGCCCTCAGCAGCAGAAGCGGGGAAAGTAGCACTCAAGGCTAAAAATAAACTTAGGCTGCCGGCAAGAAACAATCTATGCCGAGGTCTATCAAGAATCACAATTTTCCCCTTTCTGGATTGAATCCGGATTCTACACACACAAGAACCCAGATCTCCGTCGATTATACCTGACTTATCTGCAAATTTACAAGACACAAAAAAATCAAGCTAACACTAAAATTTGGATATCTAACACGAAAGTGGCTCTTCACGAACGAGGGTGTAGTCGGTTGAGCGCGTCGGTGGCCGGGTAGGGGTCGAGGTCTCCCGGATGATGGAAGTTCTTCACGCTCGCCATCCCGAAAGACCTCGACGTGCTCCACCCTACTTTCGCGATCCCTGACCTGACCACGTTCTGCCGCCTCGACGAGCTCGGCCTCGTCGCCGTCGGCCAGCTGATCGAGCCGGATCGGGCCACGATCGAATGCCGCGTCGTCGAGGACGACCCGTGGTGTCGGAAGTGCGGTGTCGAGGGCGTGCCGCGGGACACGGTCACGCGTCGACTGGCGCACGAGCCGTTCGGGCACCGGCCGACGACCCTGCTGGTGCGGGTGCGCCGGTACCGGTGCGGACACTGCCGGCGCACGTGGCGGCAGGACATGACGCGGGCAGCGGCGCCGCGTGCGAAGATCTCCCGCGGCGGCCTGGAGTGGGCGCTGCGGGGCATCGTCATCGACCACCTCACCGTCACCCGCGTCGCCGCAGGTCTCGGGGTGTCCTGGAGTGCCGCGAACGCCGCCGTCCTCGCGGAAGGCAAGCGGCGCCTGATCGACGACCCCGCCCGGTTCGACGGGGTCACCACGATCGGTGTCGACGAGCACGTCTGGCGACACACGAGGCTGGGCGACAAGTACGTCACCGTGATCATCGACCTCACGCCCGCGAGGAACAAGACCGGGCCGGCGAGGCTGCTGGACATGGTCGAGGGCCGCTCCAAGGTGGTGTTCAAGCAGTGGCTCGCCGCCCGCCCTGCGGACTGGGCGAAGCGGATCGAGGTGGTCGCGATGGACGGCTTCGCCGGGTTCAAGACCGCTGCCGCCGAGGAACTCCCCGACGCCGTCCCCGTCATGGACCCGTTCCACGTGGTCCGCCTCGCCGGCGACGCGCTGGATGTCTGCCGGCGTCGGGTCCAGCAAGACACCACCGGGCACCGCGGGCTCAAGGGCGACCCGCTCTACAAAGCCCGCCGCACCCTGCACACCGGGGCGAGCCTGCTCACCGACCGGCAGCGGGCACGCCTGGACGCAGTGTTCGCGAGCGAGGAGCACGTCGAGGTCGAGGCGACCTGGGGCATCTACCAGCGCATCGTCGCGGCCTACCGGGAGCCCGACAAGAAGAAAGCGAAGGCGATGATGCAGGAGGTGATCGCTGCGATCAGCAGCGGCGTTCCCGCGGCGCTCGTCGAGGTCCGCAAGCTCGGCCGGACCATGAAGCAGCGGGCGGGCGACATCCTCGCATTCTTCGACCGCCCCGGCACCAGCAACGGCCCCACCGAGGCCATCAACGGGCGACTCGAACACCTCCGCGGCTCCGCCCTCGGCTTCCGCAACCTCACCCACTACATCGCTCGGTCGCTGCTCGAAGCCGGAGGGTTTAGACCCGCGCTACACCCTCGTTCGTGAAGAGCCCGTTAAAAGCAAAGTTCGACGCTCTAGGGGTCGCGATCCGTGCAGGAGTCTCCCCAGAATCGGCGGCAACAAGCTTGGGTCTGGATGGCGTCGAGTTTACAGGGGCGGTTCCGGTGAGTTTGCGTATGCCTGAATCGGAAGCAACGGATTTGGAAGAAAAATAGATAGAGCAGGGAGGTCCAGTTGGAGATTCCCAGTAATTTACAGCAGGAACTCGACCGGCTCTGGGCAAACTACCAGCAGGACCTCGACGCGATCACAGAGTACGCGTGCGGCCTCGTCGAGGAGGTTGCCGGCAACGCTGATGACACGCTAGAAGTGATCAAGGACTACACATCCGTAGCGTCACAGGCAGCTAATGAGTATTACGACGCTGTGCGAACCGTGTGGGAAAAAGCAGGCGTTGACCTGCCTGCATTCGAGCACGACAATCTGATCGACCTGAGGCGGGCTCTGCGGCAGGTTCAAGGCGGCTTCTCAAACACCGACTTTAATGGCCTGACCTACAAGCAGGTTATTAGTGGCGAGGTGCACTCGGGGATGACGATTTGGGATCTGCTTCCCGACATTACGAATGTAGATACTGCGCAGCAGCTTGTAGCCGACATGATTCATTCAGCTGCGCGCCTGACGACTCAGCGGAACATGCGCCTGGATCCGACCAGCCCGAGATGGGCGAGGGTACCGAGGGGCGAGACGTGCGAGTTCTGCCTGATGCTCGCGTCGAGAGGGTTCGCGTATACCAGTGAGAAAACGGCTGGACGGGAAATGCAGTATCACTCGGATTGTGATTGCAGGATCGTTCCATCGTGGGGAAAACAGACTTTAGCCGGATATGATCCTGACGGCTTGTATGCGCGGTATAAAGCGTGCGCGGACACTGTTGCGCCTATGACGACGCGCGAACGGTACGACGCGTATAAGAAGACGCTGGCCGCCAGGGGCGGTGAGGAGCTTCGTGACTATGAGTCGTGGAAATGCAGTATCGAGCTTGCTGAGATGCGTTGGCGTGATCGGCACTGGCTCAACACCGGTGAGCTACCAGAAATCACGTTCGCGTCACCGGGGGTCGAGCAGGAGATTCTTAAAGAACGTCCGCATGAGCTACGAACAGCCCAACGATTAAGGCTATGTGGCGTTCAGTGTCACTTCATCGAGGACGAACTGCATATTCGACGTGGAAATGAAACAGTAACTGTTGGATTATCTGATCTTGCTGGCGGTATCGAGCTAAAAACCTTACTTAAAGCGGGTTCCGCGAACACGATTGAATCCCACTTGCGTTCACTGAGAACGAAGAGCGATTGCCGGCGTGTCATATTTGATAACCACGAAAATGACCAAATGGACGATGCTTCTCTCATCGACATACTCACGCGGTCAAAACGATTTGGCAGAGGAAGCGTTTATGTCCTTACCGGGACAGAAAGGCTCATGAAAGTACGATAGGCGTTCAACATGTCACCCTACAGTGTCACACTGAACGCCTAACACCTCGATTATATCACTTGATCGCTCGACTACGCCACCCCCCCCTTCAGGCTGGGTGGTTTTTTATGCCCCGCAACCCGCACTCCCATAGTGATTGGAGGAACATGTTCACGAGATTAGAAATGAACAGGCATCGGAACCTGGTATTTGCACTGCCGGACTCGTTGCAAAGCGTAAGGGTGTAGCCAGTTTTTGGGCGAATGCAGTTACGCGGGGTACATGTCCACTTACAAGTCGAGTCCTTTTGGCAACGTGGTTCTAGGATGCCGCGCGAATGCTTGTCGGAGAAGCGCAGGGGCGGTGGCTTTGCCCATCTCAGCGAGCATGTCGATCGCAGTTCCAAGATTGTCGGCGTCGGGGACGAGCGAATACATGTCGGCTAGTGCGTCTTCGAGTGTCATAACGGGCATCCCGTCAATGCGCTCGATGTTCAGGTGTGCGATGTTACGTTGACAGTAGTAGATATGGCGGGCGCGGGTACGGTGCCGGTGGGTTGTGACAAGGCAAGTTTTAGGGTAGGCGTAGTAGGTGAGTCCGTGGAGTTCGAGGGCGCTTTGGGCTGCGACGACGGCTTCGTTTGGGTAGAGCGTGTTTTCGCGCTTCCATGCTTCGACTGCGGGTATAGCTGCGAGCCATGCGGCGTAGGTGTCCTCATACACGATGGGTGGTGTGCCGGCGAATTTATAGACGCCTGATGCAATTCTCTCCAGTCTGCCCAACCTGACTCCGCGAGCGAGTCGGTTGCCAGTGGCGCCTAGGCACGTGGCTTGCACGGCTGTGAACATGCCGTTTTGGTAAGCGGCGAGTTCGGCCAGCTTGGTGCGCATCTCACGCATGGACATGCCGCAATATTACCTATTACGGCATTTTTGCGCCGTATTTCATGATGCTCGGGGTGCCTTGGCGCCCCCTGCAACACGCGCCATGACAGTTGACCGCATGGCACCTTTCGCAACATTTGGTGCTCACGATATGGAAGAGCTTTATCAAAAGATTGGCGAGATTCACGATCACAAAGGGTATATCGCGGCTTCGTTGAAGCCCGGCGGCGTGCAAGTCGGGAGTAAGCCACGGTTCCTGATTCGGCTACTTCTCCCGAAAGGAACCAACGCCGCCGCTATCAGCAAGTTCTCCGTTATTCTCAGCGAGGAAGAGATCCTGATCATACGCGGTGGTAAACCGAAATTGAATAGGATTGTGGATGAGGGCGACAAGAAGGTTGTTCTTGTAAAGTATCTTGGAGGTGAGCAGTAATGATAAGAAAATACGCGTCTCCTTTGCAGGATCCTTGCACATTCCAATGGAATAACCCGCGTCAAATGACGGATGCTGAAATCAAAGCTGAAGAGGAAGAAATGGGTATTTGTATTCCTCGGCCGGGCCCTGAGAAGGACTGGGTAGGGAATAGGGTTTCTGAATGCCTAGATCGTGGTCTGCCTTTCGATACTTCAGATTTGACCAGGGAGTATCGTCGTTTGAAATCTGAAGGTAAGCTCTAAGCGCCTCTTGTTTTAATTTTTGCCCCGCATCGGTGTTGGTGCGGGGTTTTGTTATGCCCACCCTTGTGGCGCTCCGTAAACAGCCCGGAGACCATTGGCTGGACCAACAAGGCTGACGAGCCATAAACGGGAAGAAAGGAACAGACCATGTCTGATTCAACCGCGCCCAGCGAGGGCAACACCGATGTTTCGGAAGAAAACACAGGCGGATTCAAACCGGTCACCATTCAAGAAGACCTCGACCGGATCATCGAAAACCGCCTGGTGAGAGAACGCAAAAAATTGGCTGGTTAACTTAGACTCAGATATTTGTGGCGCGACCGAATGCCTGTCGTTACAACAGAACTTGCAGCGAACCCAGAGCGTGGAACGTGGCCTTCAAAGATCGCATTTCGTCATACATACAAAAGCCATCGCGGTGATGAGCGTGCCAACGTCGCTGAATCTTGGGGAGAGTTCTCGCTCCGTGCGCGGTATCAGTGTTTGCCGAAGGTTGCTACCTTATTGGTTTGTCATCTCGAAGAGTTGTTTCCCGTATGTCGCGTGATACGGGAGCTGTTGGATGTTCGATGCCGCATGCGACCTGCCCAACGCAAGGAGGCAGGTCAAAGTCGATTAACTCTCGTGAGTTTCAGTTGAGGAGGTCGAGCAATTTACGTCCGCTTGACTCCATCGAGGTTCACCACCGGATGATTGATTGCCTCTGAGGCAAAAGTCCGTGGGAGTCTGTCCCAATGTGCGAGTAACAATCTCTTGCGGATCTAGTTTCAGCTCGTGAAAACAAGTGGGGAGAAGCGCGGCAGGTGGTCGAAGCATGGTCCTCCGATCGAGTGTGCCGTCAACGGGTCAAGGTCGATGAGGGGCTTTTGAGTCAACGGGTCAAGGTAAGAGCGCTGAATGCACGTCTCGTGTAGAAGGAAGACCCCGACTTTTTGGCACCATCATGCGGTTCTCACATGATGAGACTCTTAGCGAGGTCTCTCTTACCTCGACCGGTTGATCGCCAGCCCTCCGGCTACTTTGACCGGTTGATCTCTACCTTGACCGGTTGATCGCAAACCATCAGGCTACCTTGAGTGGCTGATCGGGAGCCCTCCGGCTGTCTCGACCAGCGGCTCCAACCTCGACTGCAAGCTTCAGCCTGTGACTACTGTGTGTCTAAAAAAGCCTTCAAGGTGGCCCGAAACCGGGCGTAATTTGCAGTCACACGCGTAGGCACGAGCTACAGCGAAACCCTGTCATGCCAACGAAAAACCCCGCCGTTCCAACGAAACAGCGGGGCATTTGCGGAGACGGCGGGATTTGAACCCGCGAGGGGCGTGAACCCCTACCTCCTTAGCAGGGAGGCGCACTCGACCGGACTATGCGACGTCTCCAAGTACCGCTTGAGTCTACCGGGCTTGCGCCCGTGCCACAAATACGCAGACTCACGATCCGGGCAAACTTCCCGGCGCGGCGGCACGTAGCTGGAAAAAATCCCGAAAACAGTGATCACCGAGGTGAAGCGCCATTTTCGGGAAATCCCGCGGAGGGCAAGGGATTCGAACCCCTGGTGCCATTGCTGACACAACGGTTTTCAAGACCGTCACCTTCGGCCGCTCGGTCAGCCCTCCCAGCCCGCCTAGTGTACCTGTTCGGGCGCGCAGATGAAAATCTGAAACAGCAGTGAAACACGTAACGATGTCAACACCACGGCACCACTAACGCGCTGGTCCCCTCGTCAATGATGATGACGAACGAGGGTGACCCACCCGCATCACGCGCCGCGCGCGAAAGTCGAACTGGCCTACCAGCGATGCTTGAAAATGTTCCACGAACGCCGATCCGTAGGTGCTTCCTCCGGATGATCCAGAAGACCGCGCGAAATTGCCGAGGCAAACGGCGGCCACAGCGGCACGCGTGACATCAACAATGTCTGGATTGCGTGGTACACATCCAGGCGTGAGGCGATCGGCTCGGAAGCCGGTTCGTTGTTCTCATCCAGCGCGCGAATCCACCTGCCAGGAGACAAGATCAGGTAGTCGTTGATGAAGTCGAGCCAGGAACGGTGACAGTGCTCGTAGCTCTCCACCTCAGCAGGGTTGACACCGTCATCGAGCATTGCGCGGCGAATCGCCAGCGCAGCGCACACACCTTCGCACACGACCCACTGCAGGTGGTGCGTATCCACAGGCTCGCCATCTGCGGACACGGTCAGTGCGAAACCGGGCTTTCCGTTGCGCCGCCATCCATCAACGCGGGCGCGGTGGAAAAGCTCCTGTGCCATTTCGAACAGGTAATCCGGCTGCTGGCGACCCATCGAGCGCAGTGCGGCGCGAATATGGACAGCCAGGCGCGCCCACTGCATCGAGTGGCCGATGACGTAGCCGGTGTACACGCGCCGACCGTCGTCAAAACCGGAGGGGACATGATCCAGCGGTTTCCATTGCGCGTCGTAGTATTCGGGCAGGCGCCAGTTGTGAGACGACGCCTGCTCGTTGACGAACTGCGCGATCACTTCGGCGCGTTCAATCCACAGTGGATCGGTTGTGGCCTCAGCCGCTGAAAGGTAAGCCTCGGCGGTGTGCAGCAGGCAATCCATCGCATGCAGACGGTCGGTCGGCTTATGGTCAGCGGTCAGCGAATCGTGCACCAACCCGTTCTTGTCCAGCCAGAACCGCTCCTGATCGTGCAGCGCAGCGTTGAGAAGTTCAAGCGCGCCGGGCCTGTTGGCGACTGTGGCCGCGGAAGCCGCCAGAATCAGGAACGCGTGGTGGAACTGCGACTTCATATCGGCGTAGGGGCCTTCCCACGGGACCGCGTTGCCCTCAGCATCCAGGTCGTGTGTGAGGCCGGTGAACCAGCCGCCCTGAGCCTCATCCACAAAATGTGTCGACAGGCAGTGGATCCCGTGGTCTGCGAAGCGACGGCAACCGGGGATTCCCATCAGGACACCCAACGAGTACACGTAGGTCATGCGCGAGGTGACCGCGAGCTCCACTGGTCGGGTCGTGTCAGCGTCCCCCTCCGTGGTCAGGTGAGCAAACCCGGTGGATGCCATCGTGCATTTCGCCTCTTCCAGGAGGGCGCGCATTTGTGCCGATAGCCAGTTATTGTGTTCAACTGAACCAATCCAACCCATTGTCTTCGTTAACCTCCAATGGCACTGATGAGCCTCTATCGCGTCATTGCCTTTTCGTCGTAGAGTGGTTGTTATCAGTACTCAGCCTACCGTCTCAGTGGAGTTCAGATGCCTACTGTCATCAATACGTTCAACGCGTCGTCACCTTTGGCCAACACCGGCGCAACTGTACTGCCGTACGTTCTGATTGGCCTCCTGCTGGTTGTCCTCGCCATCGCCGCGTTGCTGTGGGCACGCCATTCGCGTCGCCAGCAGGCTGAGCAGGCTGCCGCAGCCAAGCCGGTCGTTCCGCCGGCACACACTGACGAGGCAGGCTCCACCGCCGCTGATGCAACCGATGCTGCAGGCGGAGCAGTTGCTGCTGATGAGAACCTTGATTCAGGTGAATCCTCCCTGGAAACGCCTATTAATCCCACTGATGGAGATGATCCGGCAACCAAGTAGGCACGTGCCGAAAGCTGAAATAGGGCGACAGGTGGCACCGATCAGTGACACACTGGAGTCATGCATGAAAGAGCTGGCACAGTTGCCCTACCAGAAGACCTGATCGACGTTCAAGAACTTCTTTCCGCGTATTACGACATTGAGCCGGATGTCAGCAATCCGGACCAACGCGTCGTGTTCGGAACTTCCGGGCACCGTGGATCCTCACTCGATGGCGCATTCAATGAGGCGCACATCGTCGCGATCACCGCGGCCATCGTGGAGTATCGCGAAAGCCAGGGATATAACGGCCCGCTGTTCATTGCGCGCGATACTCACGCGCTGTCCGAGCCTGCATGGAAAACCGCCGTTGAGGTGCTTGCCGCTGCAGGCGTGCAGATCAAGGTTGACGAGCGTCATTCCTACACGCCGACCCCCGCGTTGTCCCTGGCCGTGCTCAATGCGAACGGTGCGCCCGAAAATCTACGCACCAGTGGTGACGGACTGGCTGACGGCATCGTCATCACCCCATCCCACAATCCGCCGCGCGACGGTGGCTTCAAGTACAACCCGCCTCACGGTGGCCCGGCTGACACGGATGCCACCTCGTGGATCGCGCAGCGAGCCAACGAGCTCCTTGAAAAAGGATGGCGCTCCATCCCGCGCGTCCTCGACACTGACCTGTACAGCCACGAATGTGTGGGCACATTCGACTTCCTGGCGAACTACGTGCGCCAGCTCGACACGATCATCGACATGGATGCAATCCGCGAAGCGAAGATCCGCATCGGAGCAGACCCGCTGGGTGGCGCCTCGGTGGACTACTGGGCGGCAATCGCTGAACAGTACGATCTGGACCTGACGGTGGTCAACCCGAAAGTCGACCCGGCCTGGTCGTTCATGACGCTGGACTGGGACGGCAAGATCCGCATGGACTGTTCATCTCCCTACGCGATGGCTTCCCTGCGTGATCAGATGACGCCCGATGCCAACGGGCACACCCCCTACGACATCGCCACCGGCAATGATGCAGATTCAGACCGTCACGGCATTGTGACCGCTGACGGCCTGATGAACCCGAACCACTACCTGGCGGTCGCCATCGAATACCTGCTGACGCACCGCCCCGGATGGTCAGAGTCCACAGCGATCGGTAAGACCCTGGTGTCCTCCTCCCTTATTGACCGTGTTGTCCAATCACTGGATCGCACGCTGATCGAGGTACCCGTGGGCTTCAAGTATTTCGTGCCCGGACTGTTGGACGGGTCAGTGGGCTTCGGCGGTGAGGAATCGGCCGGAGCTTCGTTCCTGCGTAAAGACGGCACCGTGTGGACCACCGACAAGGACGGCATCATCCTGGCGTTGCTCGCCTCGGAAATCATGGCGGTGACAGGCAAGTCGCCCTCGCACATTCACGTTGAGCAGGTGGAACGCTTCGGCGCCTCGTCGTACGCGCGTGTCGATGCGCCCGCGAACCGGGAGCAGAAAGACAAGCTGAAGAACCTGGCTGCTGACGATGTGAGCGCAACGGAGCTGGCGGGCGACCCGATTACCGCGAAACTGGTGCGCGCACCGGGCAACGATGCGGCAATCGGCGGCCTGAAGGTGACCACTGACTACGCGTGGTTTGCTGCCCGCCCGTCAGGAACCGAGGATGTGTACAAGATTTACGCCGAATCGTTCAAGGGCGATGACCACCTTGCGAAGGTTCAGGACGCTGCGCGTGACGTGGTGAGCGAAGCACTCACGTAAGGCTTGATGCGGCGCTGCTGCACGCTGCCGGAAGATTGGAATGAAGGTGAGGCGGGCCCGGCCTGCAAACTTGCCGGCAGAGCAGTGATTCTATACCCGTCTGGGTGACGAATCTGGCCAAAAATGGTGGTGCTGACCCGCCTGCAGACGGTTAGGATAGTGAATCGTGCTCTCGAATTACGCTGATTTGCTGCGCATCCGAGGGGCATGGAAATTCTCACTGGCTGGTATGGTGCTGCGCGCACCCATGTCATTGATGGGAATCTCAACGATTCTGCTGGTCAAAGGCATGTACGGCAACTACACGCTTGCGGGCGCGGTCAGTGCAATCTCCGTCGTCTCCTTGTCGATCTGCGCCCCGATACTTGCCCGCCTGGTCGATCAACGCGGCCAGGCTGTGATTATGGTGCCGTCCCTGGTGGTGTCGGCACTTGCGACCATCGGACTGTTTGGTGCCGCCGTCCTGCACGCCCCTTCGTGGGTGTTGTTCATCTTCGCCGGGCTGTCCGGCGCAACGTGGGGTTCACCCGGTGCACTGGTACGTGCCCGCTGGGCAAAAGTGGTGCGCACGCCGAAACAGCTCACCACCGCGTACGCATTTGAAGCTGCAGTTGACGAGGTTGTCTTTGTCATCGGACCGATCGTTGCCACGCTGCTGGGAACAGCGCTCCATCCGGGGACGGGTCTGATTTTGTCGGTGTTCTTCATCATCGTCGGCTCAATCGGGTTCTTTCCGCAGCGCGCCAGCGAGCCGACCCCGACTCCGAAAATCAAGGGCGTGCGCCAGCCGACCGTCCTTCTCAACCCTGTCATCATCATCCTGGTGCTCACCTTCATCGGTGCGGGCGTCATGTTCGGTGCGAACGATGTGGCAGTGGTGGCCTTCACCGAAGAGCACGCTCACCCTGAGCTTGCCGGTGTGCTGCTCGGCTTCTTCGCAATGGGGTCGTTCACGGCTGCACTGTTCTACGGTGCACGTCACTGGACCACTGCGCTGTGGAAACTCTTTGCCATCGGAATCTTGGCACTCGCCATCGGTGTGTCAACATTCCTGCTGGCGCACTCCCTGCTTGCCCTTGGCGTGGCAATGCTCGTGACGGGACTGGCAATCGCGCCGACCATGACGAACGTCAATGCGATTGTGTCGAAAGTCGTAGCCTCCTCACAGCTCACTGAGGGATTGACGTGGATGTCCACGGCAATGAATATCGGTGTGTCGGTGGGGGCGACGCTGGGTGGCCGCGTGATCGATGCGTCCGGCGCTCACGGCGGCTTCCTCGTTACCGTGTCCTTTGGGTGGGTGATGGTCGCGGTCATGCTGATCGGACTGCCCAGGTTGCGTCGCGACGTGCTGCGCGCTGAAGCCGAACCACTGATCGCAGACTCGTCAAAAGACGAAGGCGCAGACTCAGACACGGCCTCGAGCTCACCCGAGGAGCCAGCCTCCCAAGAACCAGCGTCCAACGGGCAGACGCCTGACGATCACACTTCCAACGATTCTCACAGTGAGGGTGACCCACATTAAAGTGTGCGCCATGAGCGCACGTGGATAAGCTAGTGACAGATCCTGTTGATCCTGTTGACCTGTGAAAGGGACCTGACATGGCTGTCACTCCAACACCGTCCGCACCCACGCTGCGCATCCCGTCCGAGGGAATCACCGTCGATATCGATGATCCCGACGGCCAGATGTTCATGCTGGACCGCTCCCTTCAAGGCTGTGTCTCACTGGCATTCAGCACGCAGATCGACAAGGAACATCCGGGCGATGTTTTCCTGGACGGCTCCCCAACCCCGTACGTGCTGGCTGACGTTCTGGCTATCCGGGGCGTGACCCACCTGGGGATCACAGTATTCGGCGTGCTCACCCAGCGAGGAACGTGCCACCGCGTCACGGTCCGGGGATTTCGCGACCTGAACGGCACGGTGATGGAACCGACCAGCTTCACGCTGACCACCCTGCCCGACACTGCCCCCGATCCAGCGTTCGCACACCACGACGCCATCGCCCTGCGCGCCGCCGAAGAAGGAATCGTCTTGCTGGAAAACCGGCGCAACACGTTGCCGCTGCCTTCGGGCACACTCAACCTGTTCGGAGCAGGCGTGCACGCCTTCCGCACCGCCATCGTCGGGGCAGGCAGGATCAACCCGCGTTACACGGTGCGGCTGCGTGATGCCATCGAAGCATCCGACACGTTCACTCTCAACGAGGAACTGGCCTGTTTCTACCGCACCGGAACCAACGATCTGCCACCACGTGACCTGCGTGATCGCGCCCGCGCACTGTCCGACACCGGCATTATCGTGCTCACCCGCCCCTGCGGAGAAAACACGGACAACAGCTCAGATGAGGCAGAATTCAGACTTGACAGCGCCGAGGACACGCTCGTGCGCACTGTATGCGACCTGTTCGACCGCAACGTCGTCATCTTGAACACTCCGTACCCCATTGACGTGTCCTTCATGGACACCTACCCGGTCGATGCGCTCATCCTTGCAGGAGTGGGAGGTATGCTGGCCGGCCCCGCCATCGAACGCGTCCTGTCGGGCGCAGTGAACCCCTCTGGCCGCCTGTCAGATTCGTGGCCACGGGCACTCGCGGACCTGCCCGCCGACGTCAACTTCTACGACTGTGCAGGTGGAAAGACGCGCTACAACGCCGAACACCGCACATGGATCGACACGGCGTACGAAGAAGGCATCTATGTGGGCTACCGCTTCTATTCCACATTCGACGCCGAGCCGGCCTACCCATTTGGCTACGGACTCAGCTACACCACATTCGACCTGACGCCCTCGGCAACGATCAACAGTGACGAGGGGGGCCACCCGCATGCGCAAATCGATGTGACAGTGACGAATACGGGGGAGCGTGCCGGCCGGGACGTCGTCCAGGCCTACGTGCGCAAGCCACATGAGCGGATCGAAACACCTGAACGTGAACTCGTGGCATTTGCGAAAACGCCACTCCTTGAGCCAGGTGAATCACATGTCGTGCACCTGGACGTTGGCGCTGACCGCCTGAGTGTGTGGGATGAAGAGGTGTCCAGCTGGATCGTGACGGAAGGTGAGTACACCCTGTTTGTCGGACACGACGCGGCCGATGCCGGCCAGACCTGCCAGTTCCGTCTTGACGCTGACCGGGTTCTTGCCCACGGGCACCCAGTAATGCGCGCACCTGAGCCGGTCACTGCGCTTTCACGGCGCGATCCGTCCCACACCTGGCCTCAGGGCACGCGCAGCGGAATCAGGGATACTCCCGGTTTTATCCCCGTGCGCCATGTCCCCTCGCGTGACGGACTGGAGGAAGCCCTGCCTTCTGACACCCCAGTCACATTTGACGACGTGGCGGCAGGGCGGGCCACGGCAGCTGACCTGGCCAGACAGCTCGACGTGGATCAGTGTGTGCGGCTGCTGGTGTGTTCGCGAGACGACTGGGGGATGGAAGGGACAGGCGCTGCCGGCATCATGGCCACCGTCGCGGGCGTTGACCTGCCTGAATTCGTAGTGGCTGACGGCAATTCCGGTGTCAACATCAGGAAACCGAACATCGGGATGCCGACGACGGTCGTCCTCGCCTCCACATTTGACGTGGATCTTGCTGAGGAAGTCGGTCGGGTGATCGGCCAGGAAG
This sequence comes from Actinomyces ihuae, assembly GCF_001457875.1. Lineage (NCBI taxonomy): Bacteria > Bacillati > Actinomycetota > Actinomycetes > Actinomycetales > Actinomycetaceae > Actinomyces > Actinomyces ihuae. The sequence continues at coordinate 989,294 of NZ_CZPX01000005.1, read as the reverse complement.
CCCACGCCAACCGGATTGACGTGATCCTGGCACCGGCCATGAATCTGCATCGCCACCCCCTGTGCGGGCGCCACCCTGAATACTTTTCGGAAGATCCGTATCTGACTGGCATGATGGCGGGGCATTTTGCGAAGGGCCTGGAAAGCGGGGGAGTGGGTGCCTGCTACAAGCACTTCCTGGCGAACAACGCTGAAGCCTCCCGCAAACGCAACCAGTCGCTGATTCCGGAGCGTGCGCTGCGTGAACTGTACTTGAAATCCTTCGAAGTCGCGATCGGCGTGCACCCGGCCGCAACGCTGATGACCAGTTACAACGGCGTCAACGGGTGTCACACCGCTGCAGATACCGAACTGCTGGAGACGATTATCCGAGGCGAGTGGGGCTGGCGCGGCATGATCATGACCGATTGGACCTCCTACGACACGTGCCCGGTTGACATGATGGTGCCTGCAGGCACCAACTGGATCACTCCGGCCTCCCCGGATGACACTTTCACGGCTCCGATTGTGCGCGCGGTGCGCGAAGGACGAGTGGGCGAATCAGTCGTTCGGAGGGCAACCGCGGAACTCATTGGTACGCTGGTAACCGTTCGCGCCCTCGCCTCGCAGGCTGATTCGCGTCTCAGTGAGCACAACACGAAAGGTGAATCCGACGATTAAACCGGACACAGGGGATCAACCCGACAGCCTGCACACAGGGGATGCCCGCCGCGAGAACCAGGGTGCCCGCGCCACATTCGCGCCTTTGTTGCGCGCAGTGAATACGGTGAGCGAATTCGCCTCCACCGGCTTGGCGCATGCACTGGCCTTCGGAGGTTTCTATCCCTCCGTCGTCGGATTCGGAGGGTACGGCTCTGCAACGCAGGTGCGCATCCTGGCGCGCGCCCTCATGAGCCGCACAGATGATCAGCGTCGATGGCTGGCCGAAAGGCGCGGCTGGCGACAGTTCTTCGACGCGCAGGTGCCACGCCAACCCGCCCTGATCACCGTGGGAAAGGCGCGCGTCATCTGCTTCGCAAACGCGGAAGGCTACATCGACCTGACACTGAGCGACCATGGACTTGCGCCCGGCTGGCATGACGCGTGGATTCAGGTTCTGCACGCCGGCGACGTGGCACACCTGGGAATTGTCGAGGGCGACGCTCCGATTCTGCATCACGTGCGCAACGAACATACGCACACCGATGTCACGCCCACTGCGGAGCGCCGCCGACTGCGCACTCAGCTTTCACGCGAACAACGGGCAGTTCTTCAGCGCATCAATGCCATCCCCACCATGCCGTCAGGCCAGCAGGTGTTCGTCACTGCAGGTAAGGAACTGTACCAGCTGGTGCCGGAGAATCTTTCCTCAACGGCTGGCGGCCACCTGTCCTACATTGAGCATCTTGTCTTGACGGCAAGTGAGCCCGACAGGAAAGACACGCCTGAGCGTGAGAAGCGTTCGGGCAGAATTCGTGCTGGCCAGCCCGTCGCCGTTAAAGTCCGCATCATCGGTGATGATGAGCGGGTCGGGGTCGTCTCTGACCTGGATGACACGGTGCTGGTGTCGATGCTGCCACGTATGGCAATAGCGCTGCGGCACGCCCTCGTCGATCGTTTTTCGTCACGTCAGTCGGTGCCGGGAATGATGCGCCTGCTCAACGAACTGGCTGAAGGTGACCAGCACGCTGAGGCGATTAACCGGCCGCACGCTCCCGTTATCTACCTGTCGACCGGTGCGTGGAACGTGTTGCCCGCAATGCGGGACTTCCTGGGGCGGATGGGCTTCCCTGAGGGAGCATTTTTGATGACTGACTGGGGGCCGTCCGCCAATACATGGTTCCGTTCGGGCCGTGAACACAAACGGCGCGAACTGCAGCGCGTGGTCACTGAACTTCCGAACGTTCGATGGTTCCTGGTGGGAGACGACGGGCAACACGACCCGGAAATCTATGCGGACTTTGCCCGCAAATATCCGGAACGTGTTGCCGGGATCGCCATCCGATCACTGACTCAGTTTGAGCAAATGCTTTCGCACGGCACGTTGACGCCGCTTCGGCCCGAAGCACTCCATGACATCCCGGAAGATATCGACGTGTGGTACGGGCCGAACGGCTTCAACCTCCTTGCTCAAATGCGTCGCGATCAGCGTTAGTGTCGCCGCCGCGATGCTGCCAGCCCTGCAGCTCCGGCCACGCCGAACGCTGCGAGCATGATGAGTGCGCTACCTGACGCGCCGGTTCGTGCGACGCCACCTGGTCGGCCGGCTGCGTTCGGATCGCCCTGATCGGCGTCGCCGCCACGCTGCCCATCCTGATCGCCGGGCTTCTTGTCGGTATCCGGCTTGGGTGTGGGCGTGTCACCGGCCTTCTTTGCCACTATCGGGTAGGCCCACGCGTTGACAGTGTCACCGTTGCGGTAGGACACCAGCAGGTGAACGTCGGTACCCAGTGCTGCGCGAATCTCATCGGTCAGCTCGATCGTCATGTCGGTGCTCCCCACGTCGGCCTGAGCGCTGGCCAGGAGCCTGCCACCCATATTCGGCTGCCACGGCATCGCTGCCCCGTCATCAGGTGAACATGCGTCGAAGTTGTGCGCGGAGTTCGCGCAGCTGGACGTCCACACCGGAATGAAGGACGGATCCCCTTTCCACAGGAAGGCGCGCGCCGTGCCGGCCTGAGTTCCCGACAGCGGAACGCGGATGGCCTCGGCATCGATACTCGGAGCCACGGTGACATCGGCGGCGGGCATCAGACCTGCAATCGGCACGCCTCGTGTAGCGGACTGGAACACCGTTTGAGGTGAATCAATACTGTCCAGCGCGCTGTCAGGAATGATGGGATCGCCAGCTTCATGGGAACGGTCCGTCGGAGGCTCGTACCCGTCCAGGTAGGCGTGACCCCACCGGTACGGCTCAGACTGCTGAGATCCGAAAGCCGACCAGGCCAGACGGGTCTGGCCAACGAAGTCAGGCGTATCGGAATCGTACGGCGTGATGTTGAAGCCCAGGTAGGTCGGGTTGACAGCATTGCTGGCCTGATCTCCGGTCGGTGCAGTGGACGTGGGGCCAATTGCTGCCGGCAGGTTTGCCAACGGCAGTTTGACTTCCAGCTTGTAGTGTCCATCCGTGTAGGCACCCGAATCGTCACGTGGGGCAAATGCCTTGACTTCAACGTCGGGAGCGTTCAGGCCACCCTCGATAGTTTCCGCCAAAGGTCCTGTGGAGAATCCTTGATGATGGTCAGCGTCACGCGACCAGCATGGGCCGTTCGCGCCGTTGCCGTTCCGGCCGTCAGGGTCGTCAGTGAATGGGAAAACACCGAGCTTGAACGTGGTGGACGTGTCGTTGGACGGTGCGAGCGGGTCGAGCAGGAATTCGACGGAGTCAACCAGCCAGTGACCGAAGCAGCGGTCAGGTGTTGCCGCCGCTGAGGCCTGCTCGTCGACCACATCGACCAGAGCGTACAGCGCATCGTCGTACCATCCCAGCCATGCCTGTGACGTGCCGCCGCAGTCAGCCTCGGAGGAGCACTCCTCGCCTTCCCACCGTGCGGCAACGCTGATCGGCGTGCTGCCGTAGGCTGACGCGTCACCATCCAGAGCAGGGGCCTTCGCCAACTTGGGGATCACCGTTGTCGGCACGACATTCAGTTCGAGCTTCTCGGTCGAAACCGATGTTCCAGCGGTTGTGGTGGCTGTGACCTCGTCAATCGTGTTGCCGACGGCAGCAGGATCAGTGTGAGTGAGAATGAACTCCACCGTCACCGTCTTACCCGGTGCGACCGCATCGAATGATTGTGACGGCTGGTTGAGTGCATATCCTTCCGGAACCGTTAGCTCCACCGTGCCACTTTGCGCTTCACTGGAACGGTTTGTGACGGTCACGGGAACCGTGATCGATTCACCTGCACCGATAGCGCGCCGCGCCGGTGACTGGCCGTAGACAAAGACGTTGTAATCTTCGGTCCACTGATCGTAGTAGGCGGCGTTGCCGGCACGCGTGAAGCGGCCGTTGACCGGGGCCACCACGTCAACATGGGTTTCGTTGTAGCCCGTCATCTCGGCTGAATCTGAGGCGAAACGGATCGGCAGACGCATCGTGCCGAGGGCACTGGAGTCAGGGGCGGTCACAGTGAACGTGACATCGGTTGAGTCACCGGACGCCAGTTCACCTGTTGCCTGTTTGTCGCTGACGGTCCACCCCTCGGGGACGTCAATCGAGACGGTGCCGGCCGGAATTGCTTGCTCGCCAGCCACGAGCGTGACAGTGACGTCGACCGATTCACCGGGAGCTACCATCTGGGCTTCCGGTGATCCATACATCAGTGTGCCCAGTGGCATGCCGCTGGGGTCGGGCAGGGATGCGCCGAAGAGGATGGAACGATCATCGCCGCCACCTTCGGTGCCGTTTTCCTGCATCGGTACCCACGACCTACCCACCAGGAAGCGTGTACATCGATTGTCGACAACGGTCTTTTCCATCAGGCGGGCCTGAGTGGCGTGAGCCTTGGCGTTTTCACCGCCAACCTGCGCCCAGGTCTTGGGTGTTCCGGCAGGCTGTCCCTGCACGTTGCCTTCCACCCACGTGTACTCAGATTCGTATCCTGTCCACGTTCCGGCCACGGTGTAGGGACGTCCCTCGATTCCGGCGTAGCCAGCCAGACAGTTGGCCTGATCAGGCAGCTTGGTGGTGTTGCCAAAGTCAAAGACGTATTCGGTGACTTTCTTGACCTGCCAGGGCTGAACCGCGTTGGGTCCGCTGAGCTGTTCAGGGAAACGGTTGGGATCAGCAGCTGCCTGCGCCACTTCCCATGCCAACATCGAGGCGGCCTGATGGTTGCCGTGACCTGCGTCGAAGGAGGCGGGCCATGTCACCAGGATCTCGGGTCGGGTCTCACGCACAACCTGTGTGGCCCGGCGCAACGTTTCGTCATGGTTCCACAGCTGGTGAGTCAGCGGCGCGGACGTGTTGTAGAAGAAGTCCACCCGGTCAAGGAAGTACACATCAACTGTGCCGTCACGTACGTGCGCCGCACGGTCTTCGTTTTCACGTCGCAGGCCCAGGTCCGGCCCGGCTTCGGAGCCGACTGAATTGGAGCCGCCCTCGCCGCGCGTGGTCAGCATAATGCCGCAGCGTACATCGGCAAGATCACCCCACACGCCACACGGTGCACTGAAGGACGCGTCATCATCGGGGTGCGCCCACACGCCCAGGACATCGAGTTTTGTTGGATCACTGGTTGAGGAGGTTTGGGCGTGGCCGAATGCCCATTCAGGTGCCTCAGACGAGGGTGCCGCGAGGGACGGCGTCGCATACATCATTCCTGGGACCAGAAGCGCACACGCCCCTGCGAGCGCGACCGATCTGAGTAGGTGCTTCATTGCAAATTCTCCAGTTCTTTTCAACAATCACGGTCAAATATCAGCCTTTAACTGCTCCTTCGGTCATTCCGGAAATGAAGCTGCGCTGCAGGGCGAGGAAGAGGATCACCATAGGCAATGCAACAAGAACCGCTCCGGCTGCCAGGAGCGTGGATCCGGTGGTGTACTGGCCCTGGAAGAATGCCAGACTCAACGGGGCGGTGCGCATCCTGCCGGTCGGTGACATGACCAGCGGGATCAGGAAGTCGTTCCACGTCCACATGAACGTCAGCACAATCTGAGTCACGATTGCGGGACGTGCCAGTGGAAGCAGGATCGACCACAGGATTCGGATGTCACCGGCGCCGTCAAGCCGGGCAGCCTCCAGGATGGATGGGTTAACTGAGCGGAAAAACGCGCGCATCCAGAATGTGCCGAATGCCAGTGACTGCGCAATCTGTGGCAGCGCCACCGCCCAGAGCGTGTCGGTGAGTCCGAGGGTGCGAAGATCGTAGAACAACGGCAGGATGATCGCTTCGGACGGCACCATGATGCCCAGGAGGAACACGTAGAACAGAACGTTGGAGCCAGGCGGGCGCAAAATGCCGAGCACGTAGCCGCTCATCAGTGAGAGCACCAGTGCCGACGTCACGACAACCACGGCGATCATCGCCGAGTTCTTCATGTACAGCGAGAACTTACCCTGGCTCCACGCCTTCGCGAAGTTCTCGATGTGTCCCCACGACGAGTCGTTGATTTTCTCTGAACTCAACGACAGGAACAGGACATACAGAATGGGGATCAGGGACTGCAGCGCAAAGAAGATCAACACGATGTAGCTGACAACTTTTTCAGCGGGAGAAGTTTTCATTGGTCCTTTTCCCCCCACAGGTTGATGGTCAGATTGATCAGGAAGATCACCAGTGTTAGTACGACCGCCAGTGACGAGGCCGTTCCCACCTGTCCGAGTCGGAACGCCTGGTTGTAGACCTCGTAGGACGGCACGGTTGTGGATGTGCCGGGGCCGCCCGATGTCGTCATGTAGACCAGATCGAATGTCTTCAGCGCTGCGATCACCGTCAGGGTCAGTGAGACGAGGATTTCACCACGCACGCTTGGAATAGTGACGGACCAGAAGCGGCGAAACCACCCAGCGCCGTCAAGCATGGCTGCCTCGTAGTATTCGCGCGGGATGCGCGCAATTCCGGACATGAGCAGGACGGTTACCAGGCCGGTGGACACCCATGTGCCGATCAGGCCCACGGCGATCAGCGCCGTCGAGTAGTCACCGAGCCACGGCCTGGCAAGTCCGCCCAGACCGATCGCCCGGAGCACACGGTTGAGCAGCCCGTCGGGCGCGTAAATTTCACGCCACGAAATGGCCAGCACCACCATGGCGATGACCTGTGGCAGGAAGACGACGGTTCGGAAAAATCCGAGCCCGCGCACGCTTGAGCGTGTCAGCAGTGTCGCCAGGACGAGGCCGATGATCAGTGGGAACACCGCGTAGAAAATGATGAGGACAAGAGCATGCCAAAAGGCGTCCAACAGCCTGGGGTCGGTGAATGTTGTGACGTAGTTGTTGAACCCTGCCCATGTTCCTACGCCCAGGCCATCCCACTTGTAGAACGACAGGGTGATGACGCGACCGATGGGGTACAGCATGAATGCGCCGTACACCAGCACTGGCAGTGCCAGCAGAGCAATCGACATGGCCCACCGTGACTGTGCGCGTGACCTGTTGCGTCCACGTGCGGGGCGTGAACTAGTGGCGGTCGCTGTCTGTGCACCGCCGGTGTGGTTGGTCATCGAAGCCTCCTCAATGTACACGCGAACGGATATAAAAAGCGGATGGGTCGCCCTCGTTGATCATGAAAGACGAACGAGGGCGACCGGCTGCATTATTGGTTGGTGAATTCGGTGTACGCCGTCTCCAGAGTGTCGACGAACTGGTCAGGGGTGATCTTCGAATCAAGCAGTCCCTGCAGTGCGTCACCAAGAACCTGATCGAAGGTCGGGGTGGCGTAGTCGAGGTACGGCAGAACGTTGCCGGAGTTCGTCAACGTGTCGAAGGCGTTCATGACATCGGCCACGACGCCCTTCTCGTTGGCGGCGTAGGTAGCCGTATCGTTGACGGGCACGTTTCCGGTTTCAGCCAGAACCTTCATCGCATCGGCGTTCGTCAGGAAGTCGATGTAGGCCGCAGCGACGTTGACATCCTTGGCGGCTGACGTGATGGCGAACGGCAATCCGGTGCCGCCGGTGGTCTGCGGCGCATCCATTCCTTCGGCCATTGGCGGCAGCATGAAGCCGACATCTTCACCCATTGCTTCGAGCAGGTCAGGTGCGAGCCATGAACCGGCAATCAGGTACACGCCCTTGCCGCCAGCGAAATCCTGCCAGGTGCTGTCGTAGTCAGCGCCGTTGAAGCCGTCGTTGAAGAAACCGTTCTTGGCCCATTCCTGGATCTGCGTGGCGGCAGCAACGTTTTCCGGTGTCTTCCACGAAGCACCTGCGTTACCGAAGCCGAGCGAACGCACGGTATCTGCGTCCACATGTGCGCCCTGCACGACGCCGAAGACGTGCAGTCCCGGCCACTTCTCGACGTTACCGAGCATCAGCGGTGTTTCACCGGCTTCCTTGATGGTCGGCAGCTGGTCGGCCAGTTCCTGCCAGGTTGTGGGCTCCTTCAGACCGAGGTCAGCGAGCTTGGCCTTCGAGTAGTAGATCCCCACTGATTCGCCGACCTGCGGCAGACCGTAGACGCAGCCTTCACCGAACTTGGTGGCATCAGAGGAGTACGAAGAGTTCGCCAGGATGCCTTCAGCGAAGGTTTCGTTCCACTTGTAGGCCTCCACATAGGGGTCGAGGCACTGGATCTGTCCAGCTTGGACGAACTGGCCCATCATGGAACGCGAGTTGTTGGCCTGCACAACGTCAGGCGCATCCGCGCCGGTCAGAGCCAGACGCAGTGTGGTCTGCAGATCGTCAAAGGACTGGGAGTTGCGCTCGATGGTGATGTTCGGGTACTTCTCCATGAACGCTTTGTTGAGGCGCTCGATCTGTTCATTCTGGCCGCCGCGCACTTCCTGGTCCCACACCACAAGTGTCTGTTCGGGGGCGTTCGAAATATCGGTTGATACTTCGGATGCTGCCGTCGACTGGGAGCCGGAGTCGCCACTGGTCTGGCCTCCGTTTCCGCCGCTGGGAGCACACCCCGCCATCAGTGCCAGGCACGCCAGTCCGGCAACCATTGCCGAGCCGTGAGAAGAATACTTCATCGTGTTACATCCTTTCGGTCGTGTCATTTAAACGTTGAGTACATCAAGAAAAGTCAGGTCAAGTCCCTTGGTGAGGTCTCGCGAAAGGCTCGTGACCCAGTGGTGCAGGTCGGAGCCGGTCGGCGCGCTGGATGAGCCGCCGGGGAAGCGAACGGTGTAGTTACTGGCAGCGATTGCCAGGGAAACTGCGGCGCGCGGTGCGAGCCCCGCATGGTGAGCGAAGGTCAGGCCCGCTGAGAACACGTCTCCGGCTCCCGTCGGGTCAACAACAGGGATATCCAGGGCCGGGACCGTGAACAGCTCCGTCCCATCGCAGGCGACAGCTCCCCTCGGCCCGCAGGTGACAACCACCAGCGGCACCTTCTTCGACAGTGCCCGGGCTGCCTCCTCGACGCTGTCGGTGCGTGTGTAACGCATCGCTTCAGTCTCGTTGGGAGTGAACACATCGGTGACGTCAAGGCCGCGCAGATTGTTGATATCCCACTGCCCGCTTGGGTCCCAACCAACATCGCCCAGCACCCACACATCACCCCACTGAGCAATGCTGTCGTGGTTGGCGTTAATCGCATTCATGTCAGCGACGAGGGCGGCCGGGTGATCCCCCTGGATGACATCTGCCAACAGTGAGACGCTCTCCGAGCCATAGGTCACCATTGCCCGGTCACCGTTGAATGCCAGCGACGTCGTGACATTCTGGCGGTCACATCTGCTCGCCCACCTCAGGTCAATACCTTCACTGGTCAGGATGTCGGCCACCAGATGACCTGCTCGATCCTGGCCGATAGTGGTGACCAGGCGTGGACGGGAGGAATCGTCTGTGTCAGGCGCCTGAAGTAAACGCGCAATAGCGATGGCCTGGTTTGCTGCTCCACCTGCAGTGATGGCGCATCCTGATACCCATTGTTCTTCACCTGGGCGCGGGGGGCCTGCAAGTCCCGACATGACAACGTCAAGGAAGACAGGGCCAATGACGCAGGTTGATCCATCTGACGACACAGTGCCCACGGATGCCTCCTTGCCAATGTGGAACTGAACGTGATCTTGTTCTCATCACACTGTAGCGATATTTCGGCGCATTGTGCTTGCAAATGACCAATATTGCTCACAATTGAAAGAATTTCGTTATAATTGGCACTATGTTGGCTTATCAGCGTCGTGCCAGAATCCTTGACTTGGTACATGACCGCGGCAGTATGTCAGTATCCGATCTGGCACAGCACTTCGGCACCTCCGAGTCAACGATTCGGCGCGACCTGAACCGTCTGGATGAGCAAGGCGCACTGACGCGCGTGCGCGGCGGCGGAATTCACGGCGGTGTACCCAGCTTTAGAGCCCTGAGCGAATCCCCTCACGATACACAGGACCTGCCTTTTGCCACGGTTGCTATGCGATCAGCCGAAGAGAAGGATCGTATCGGCAGGTCAGCTGCAGCCCTCGTACCCGATCAGTCGGTCGTCCTCATCGACATCGGCACCACCGGCGTGATGGTGGCCCGCCATCTCAGGCATCGCGACGTGACCGTTGTCACTGCCTCCCTGGCTGTCGCAGACGAACTGCGAGGCGAATGTGAAGCAACGCTTGTCGTACTGGGTGGTGTGTTGCGAACAAACTACCTGTCACTGGTCGGCAGCCTCACTGAACATGCACTGGAGGCAATCAGAGCTGACATCGCATTCGTTGGCACCTCGGGTGTCCGCCATTCCGGCGCTTTGATGGATTCGACCGGAATGGAAGTGCCCATCAAGAAATCAATCATCGCGCATTCTGAACAAACCTTCGCCGTCGCGTCATCGGACAAGTTTCCGGGATCAGGCCTGCTGACCGTGTGCCATCTCAGTGACTTGACGGGTGTTGTGACGACCGCCGAAATATCCACCACCCCCTCACTGGCAGAGCTTGAGGGAACAAACACGAAAGTGATCAGCGCATGAAACTTGTAATTGCAGGCGGAGGCGGATTCCGCGTCCCGCAGATCATCGAAGTTCTTTCAGCAGCACGCGAGGGCAAGGGGCCTCATAGCGGCCTGAACGTCGACGAAGTGGCCCTCTATGACATCGATCAGCGCAGGCTCGACGTCATGATGGCGGTCATCCGCGGAATGGATTTCGCCCATCCACCGACACTGACCGCCTCCACCGACCTGCGCCAGGCCCTCACGGGAGCCAACTTCGTCTTCTCAGCCATACGAGTGGGCGGCACAGCCGGACGTGTCACTGACGAGCGTGTTGCGCTGGCCGAAGGAATCCTCGGACAGGAAACGGTCGGGGTGGGTGGCTATGCCTATGCGTTCCGTACACTGCCCATCGCGATGGAACTGGCTCGTGCAGTGCGCGAGGTGGCTCCCGATGCGTGGGTCATCAACTTTACGAATCCTGCCGGAATCATTACTCAGGCGATGCGGCGCGAACTGGGCTCCCGTGTGATTGGTATTTGCGATACGCCGATCGGACTGGTGCGCCGTGTCAGCGCGGCGGCAGGCATCGATCATCACTGGGTTGACCAGGACGATCCTCGTCTCACATTCGACTACGTGGGCCTGAACCACCTAGGGTGGCTGCGGTCGCTGGAACTGGACGGCACAGATCGTCTGCCTGACCTGTTGGCCGACGATGCCGCGTTGGATCACATCGAAGAGGCACGCACAATCGGTTTTGAGTGGGTGCGCGCACTGGGAATGTTGCCCAACGAATACCTCTTCTACTACTACCTCAACCGCGAATCAGTCGCCCGGATCAGGCAGGAAAAGGCTACACGCGGCGAATTCCTCGACAAGCAGCAAAGCGCTTTCTATGACGAAGCTGCCGGAGCGAGCGACCACGATGCCGCAGCCGCATGGACCAGGGTCCATGACGAGCGCGAAGCGACCTACATGGCCGAATCCCGTGATGAGGAAGACCGCGCCAACCGTCGTGACGAAGACATCGCCGCAGGTGGCTACCAGCAGGTCGCCTTCGATTTGATGAACTCGCTGACCACCGGCACACGCGCACGCATGATCCTGGGTGTGGGCAACTCGGATGCGGACGGTGATCTGATCGTGCCGCAATTGCGCGAAGACGCGGTGATTGAAGTGCCCTGTCGCGTCGACGCTGACGGAGTTCATCCGCAGCACGTGCGGCCTGTGACCGGTCCCGAACTCGGACTCATCACCACCGTCAAGGGGTGTGAGGAACTCGTGATCGAAGCGGCAACGCAGGGGGACAGCACCCTTGCATGGCGCGCAATGGCCAACCACCCATTGGTCGATTCCGTTGCCGTGGCACGCCGCGTGCTGGAGGGTTACATCGACCAAAGTCCCCAGATCGCGAAGGTTTTCGAATAAAGGAAAGAAGGCTCACACACCGGTAGACCTACACGTTAGGCAGTGTTTACCGGGTGGTTGAACTGCGTCATTAGCGTCAGTGAAGTCATAGTGATTTTTGCTGACTGATGGAGTACATACACATGTTTTCAGTTCGACCTCGTGCCCTCATTATGGGAGTGGCGGCAGCTCTGATGATGACGAGCGTGTGGAGCGGTGGCCCGGCACAGGCTGAGACCATCGCTCCGCCGCTCATGATCACGGAGATTGCGCCCGACAATACCGGCTCTGACGAATACGAATACTTCGAAATCCACAACACGACGGATGCGGCGATCAACCTTGCTGAACAGAAGTACTCTTTCGCTTACACTTACGCCGATTCCGATGACCGATCCCAGGACAAACAACTGACGGTTGACGACGCCAACCTGACCCTCAGCCCAGGCGAAACAATCATCATGTGGCTGTCCTACACGGCGAAGAACCTCGATTCCTTTGCTCGCACGGACGCAGATTTTCGCACCAACTGGTCCATGAGCAACACAGCCAGGATTGTGCGCATCACCGGCCAGGCAGGTATGGCCAATAAAGGTGAGCGCGGAATCCGGGTCCTCAAAGACGGGCAAATCGAATCGTGGTCGTACTACCCGGCCGGATCCGTTGGAGCCAACAAAGTCGCAGAATTCGCCGTATCAGACACCCAGTCGATGACGTTGCTGGCGTCGCAGGCCACTGCAACACCTGGCACTGTCCGCGACGAACAGTTCGTCCGCACCTCTCAGCCAGATCCGGGCGACCAGTCAGGTCAGCCAGACCCCGATGACCCCACGTCGGCACAGGACGCACCTGACACGGCAGCACCTCTGATGATCACCGAACTCGTACCCGACACAGATAACGTGTCCGGCTCAGATGGCTATGAGTTCATTGAGATTGCCAACACCACCGACCAGCCCATCGATTTCTCCAACTACACGCTCAGCTACCTGTACCCCGATTCGAAGAGCTCGGCACTGTGGCCCTCCACCCCTGACAACGTCGTGATCCAACCCGGAAAAACCCTGGTGTTCTGGATCAGGAACGGCAACAACAATGATCTGGGCGCAGCCGATTTCAACAAGCAGTGGGGTACGTCGCTGACTATGGGCCAGGACCTGGTGGAAATCTACTCAGGTGGCATGGCCAATGGTGGCGCTCGCGGCATGCAGATCCAGACGAATACCGGCACGGTCATTAACCGGGCCTACTACAACATGAACGGCAAAGAGGTCGAATACAACAAGGGATTCCATTTCTGCGTGAACACGGACGACCTCACCACACAGGGCCGCATTGGCACTCACCCGGCATCGCCGGGCACACTGATGGCTGCCCAGCTCCCCAGGCCCCTGGTCGCGCTGGCCGCAGACACGCAGGAACCGGCGCTGACAGATGCCACCCCATCCACAGTTCGCGCCGACCAGCCACTGACATTCGACTTCACCATCACGGACAACACCAGCGTCAAGACGGTGACACTGAACATGAAGTCAAGCGCCGATCAAGATTCGCGCGCGATCAACTTGACACATGACAGCGAAGACGTCACGCACTTCACCTTCGAGGTGCCTGCCGCTGACATGACCGGCAAACGCTGGTTCGACTACACGCTGACCTACACGGACGGAACCTTCACCAAAACCACCGCTCCCGTACGAGTTGCCATCCAGGGAGCAACCACTGACCCCTTGCGTATCAACCACGCCGATAATGACTGGGTGTCCGGCACCACCGACCTGATTGCGGCGACCGATGCCCCCTCGTCAATCACGATGACGATCGATGGCACGAACGTGCTGACGGAAGCCTCACTGGAAGGTGAGCCCGTCTTCGCCTTCGAAGCCACGCAGACTGACACGTTCTTCCGCAACGGCGTGCTGGCCCCCAATGGCGACATCCTGACGGTTTTCGATGAGGGTACCTACAGCGAGATCACGACCATTTCGACGCCCGTTCCCCTGGTCTACATGGACGGACAGACCGTAACCGCCTCGATCTACGCGGGTACCAAAGCCAAACCCGGGATCGACGAGAACGAAAACAACGACGATTTCGATGTGCGTGCATTGCGACTGATCCTGCCGGACGGACGCACGCTCACCCCACGCGGATACTCCGATGCCACACAATGGCTGCGCATGGGCGATTCCACAGGCAAGCACGATTTCTTTGACGCGACGTTCGACATTCCTGACGACGCGTTCACCGGCGCTCGCCACGCGTGGGACACCACGACAGCAATAGACGGCACGCACACCATCACCGCGCAGGCAACAGTGGACGGCACCCAGCACAACGTCACACGCGTCCTGCGGGTCGACAACACGGCTCCGGTCATCGAGACACACATTGACGAGGGCGCCCTGCTCCAGGGTGACATCACCGTCAATCCCACCGCCACTGACAGTGGGATTGGACTGGATTCACTCAGCGCAACACTCGACGGCAAGGACATCACCCTTCCGCTGACCACCTCGTCGACGACACTGCCGGCCGGCAACCACGAACTGACCGTCATTGCCGTCGACAAACTGGGGAACTCCGCAACTGTCACCACCCACTTCACGACGCCCGTGGAAGACCCCACGGTTGCAACCTTCACTCCTGGTGATGGTGCCCGTGTGGAAGCCGGCGATGTGGTACTGAGCGCCCACGTGGATGATGAAGCAGGCGACCAGGTCACCGCAAAATTCTACGAAGGTGAACGCGTGGACAACAGCACCATTCGCACCGCCTCCGGAACAGTGAATGACGCTGCCCAAGCTGAGCGTGAGTCAGCTCGTCCGCTCACCAGTGACGAGATCGAGCAGCTTGCCCAGGATGATGATGTGGTCAAACAGGTCACCTCAGATGATGCCTTCCCGTATGAACTGTTCGAGATTCCTGTCAGCGACAGCGACGCTGGCAGCACGGTGCGTGTGCACTGGTCCGGACAGGCTGAACGGAACGCTCAGGTGTCGATGCGCGTGCGCGCCGCTGACGGATCCTGGGATGAGGTCGACCGCCACATCACTGGCCCAGGCACGGATTCGGCCAGCACGCGCGCCGCGTCTGCAGCAGATGGTGCGTACGAAAAATTTGACCTGGACGCCCTCGTCAAGACAGATACGTATGCGCATGATGGTGTGATTACCGTGCTGATCCAGCATTCCGACGGGTGGGCCGGGAAGAACCTGACGACGCGTGAGTCCACCGTCACTCCCGCGCACGCCGACGACGAGGCGCGCTCCACGTACGATTTCACGCTCGCCTGGGAATCGGACACGCAGTACTACAACGAGCGCGACGACTACTACCCACATCAGCTCGCCATCCACCAGTACCTGCTGGATCAGCGGGCCAACATGAATATCCAGTACCTGTTCCACACAGGTGACATTATCGACGACTTCGACCAGCAGCATCAGTGGGACCGTGCCAATCCGGCGTATCGCACGCTCGATGAGGCGGGATTCCCTTATGGCGTTCTGGCAGGAAATCACGATGTTGGCCACCTTGCCAACGACTACTCGGAGTATTCGAAGAACTTCGGTGAGGCACGCTTCGCTGCTAACCCGTGGTACGGCGGCTCATATGAGGACAACCGCGGACACTTCGATCTGTTCTCCGCCGGAGGCATCGACTTCATTGCCGTCTACCAGGGCTGGGGACCAGGGGACGCGGAAATTGAATGGATGAATCAGGTGCTGGCCGCTCACCCGGACCGCATCGCAATCATCGACCTGCACGAATTCATGCTGACGACCGGTGGGCTCGGTCCGATCCCGCAGCGCATCCTTGATGAGGTCGTCGCCACGAACCCGAATGTGCGGATGGTGATGTCGGGGCACTACCACGATGCGTTCACCCGCACGGACAGCTTCGATGACGATGGGGACGGCGTAGCGGAGCGCACCGTGACATCGATGCTCTTCGACTACCAGGCACTTCCCGAGGGTGGCCAGGGCTACCTGCGCTTGCTGCATTTCGACAACGAAGGCCAGCGCATGATGGTACGCACGTATTCACCTTCGCTGCAGCGTTACAATTCCGATGATCAGGGGCTGTTGGGCAGCTCCGACAATCCGTATGAGTACCAGCATTTCGATGTCTCATATGCGCAGCTGGGAATCACACCTTCACAGCGCGTGCTCAGCACGGACACCTTCTCCGCGGACGTGCTGTCCACCCGACTCATTGGGACTGCCGAGGGTGTTGCCACACCTGGCACTGCCAGTGCGACGTGGAAAGATGTGCCGGTGGGGACACATAGCTGGTACGTGGTGGTCAGCGATGTCAACGGTGGTGAAGTGATCTCACCGGTATTGACGTTCACAGCGGTGCCTGTCGGTGAGCCGACCGAGCCGGGCACTCAGCCGACCGAGCCGGGAACCGATCAGAACCGCGGCCACGGTCAATCAGCGCAACCCGGTGCATCGCCAAACGTATCTGCGGGAGGGCGTCACCTGTCAGCCACCGGCGCTGATGGCGGTCTGCTCGCAGCGGTCAGCGTGATCGGCATGGCGGGCGCCGTGATGGTGGCGACGCGACGTCGCCGTCATACGCACTGACAGATAGGGATCTGGTCAGACTCCCCGCACTGCCATCTGGTGGTGTGGGGAGCCTGCCTATGACAGCAGCGGTGTCAGCCACTCGTCGATGAGTCGGTCGACCACCTGATTGAGGTCAGCGACCGTGCCCGTGTTCGCGATCCACACATCGCTCACCGCCCGTCGCTCAGCTTCACTGGCCTGAGAATCGATGCGCTCGCGGGCATCGTCAGCTGTCAGACCACGGCTCACGAGGCGTTCGACTCGGATCTGCACCGGAGCACCC
Organism: Actinomyces ihuae; assembly: GCF_001457875.1. Taxonomy (NCBI): domain Bacteria; kingdom Bacillati; phylum Actinomycetota; class Actinomycetes; order Actinomycetales; family Actinomycetaceae; genus Actinomyces; species Actinomyces ihuae. The sequence continues at coordinate 972,516 of NZ_CZPX01000005.1, read as the reverse complement.
ACCATGATGACGACGTCAAAGGTGGATGCCAGGCCACCCTCGACCAACAGAGGAACGTCGTAGACAGCGAAGGTGCCGGGAGGTGCGCTGGCGAGTATGCGCGCCGACTCGCGAGCAATACGCGGATGAGTGAATGCCTCCAGGCGGGTGCGCCGCGCCGGATCAGAAAAAACGAGCTGTGCCAGCGCCGGACGATTCAACGAGCCGTCGGCGTTGAGAATGTCCGTGCCGAACGCCTGCGCGATGTTGTGCAGCGCGGGTGAACCGGGTGCGACGATCTCCCTGGCAATCTGGTCGGCATCTGCGACGGTGGCATGGTGGCGGGCAAAAACGTCCGCCACCGCCGACTTACCGGAACCGATTCCGCCGCTGATGCCGATACGTAGTGCGTCAGGCGGTTGCGTGATGCGACGCTCCGGTGTGCGGAGTGCCGTCGCGTGTGCCTCTCCGCACGTGATGACGTGACCTGCAGCGCTGGGTTTCATGCACTCAAGGGTAGTCACAAATCAATTGGTGACGGTCCCATGGCGAAGTCTTGACCAAAGTGTGTGAAGTCAGACACAATTAGTTGAGGCAAAGATGAGGGTTTGTCTCAAAGTGACGCGACGACACCACGTGAGCTTTCGGCTTGTTTCCAATGATGAAGACGAGTTCTTGATCATTTCGTGATAATTCGTGACCAAATTGTAGCTTCCACATGGTGAACTCTCAACGCTTTGAGGCAGATTGATCGATAGTGTCTGTGACATCTGGCATCCGTGTCCTGTGTATGTGACACAGCGGCCCAGAAGCACCTGCATAAAAATCAGGAGGCATCCCATGAGGATTAAGAGAACATGGCTGGCGGTTCCGGCCGCCCTCGCCCTTGCACTGACCGCATGCGGCGGCGGCAGCGGCGACCAATCAGGAAACGGTGGTGAAAGCGGTGCCGCAGCATCAGGCGGCATTGTCGAGGTCAACGGATCTGAACCTCAGAACCCGCTGATCCCTGCGAACACGAACGAAACGGGCGGTGGCCGTCTTCTTGACGTGCTGTTCGCCGGACTGACTTACTACGATGAGACAGGCGCAAGCCACATGGAAATGGCCGAGTCCATCGAAACTGACGACCATCAGACCTACACCGTCAAACTGAAGGAAGGCCTGAAGTTCTCTGACGGCTCCGATCTGAAGGCCAAGAACTTCGTTGAGGCATGGAAGCTCGGTGCAAAAGAGGCCATGCTCTCCGCTTACTTCTTCGCACCCATCGAAGGTGCCGATGAGGAAGGCAACGGCGATCTGACCGGCCTCGAGGTCGTGGACGACACCACCTTCACCATCAAGCTCAAGCAGCCGGAAGCTGACTTCGAACAGCGTCTGGGCTACTCAGCTTTCTACCCGCTGCCCGACTCTACTCTGGCTGATCCTAAAGCCGGCGGCGAGAACCCGGTCGGCAACGGCCCCTACATGGCTGACGGCGAAGGCGCATGGGTTCACAACGAAGGCTTCTCACTGGTCCCGAACCCCGAGTACAAGGGTGAGCGCACTCCGCAGAACGGTGGACTCCACTTCACCTTCTACGCCAAGCAGGACGCGGCCTACCAGGACCTCGTGGGCAACAACCTCGACGTGCTGGACGCCATCCCTGAAAACGCATTCCAGACCTACGAAAGCGAGCTCAACGGGCGCTCGGTGAACCAGCCTGCTGCTATCTTCCAGGCATTCACCATTCCGAACGACCTTGAGCACTTCACCGGTGAAGAAGGCAAGCTGCGTCGCCAGGCGATCTCCTACGCGATCAACCGTGAAGAAGTCACCGAGAAGATCTTCTCCGGTACCCGCACCCCTGCCAAGGACTTCACCTCACCAGTCGTTGACGGCTTCAACGACTCGATCCCCGGCAGCGAGGTTCTGACCTACGATGCCGACAAGGCGAAGGAACTGTGGGCACAGGCTGAGGCCATCGCTCCGTTCGAAGGCAAGTTCACCATTGCCTACAACTCTGACGGCGGTCACCAGGGTTGGGTTGACGCAACGGTCAACTCCATCAAGAACACCCTCGGAATCGAAGCGGAAGGCAACCCCTACCCGGACTTCAAGTCACTGCGTGACGACGTCACCAACGGCGCCATCAAGGGAGCCATGCGAGCCGGATGGCAGGCTGACTACCCCGGTAAGTACAACTTCCTGGCACCGATTTACGCCACCGGCGCAAGTGCGAACGACGGCAATTATTCGAACCCTGCATTCGATGAACTGCTGACCAAGTCCTCGGGCGCAAGCTCGCTGGAAGAGTCCAACAAGCTGCTGGATCAGGCCCAGGAGATCCTCTTCCAGGATCTGCCGGCAATCCCGCTGTGGTACTCGAACGTGGTCGCCGGCTGGTCGGAGAACGTGGACAACGTGAAATTCGACTGGCACAGCGTTCCGATGTACTACCTGATCACCAAGCAGTGATCTGCTCCGTATAGATCAGCACTACATAGTTCTGTGGCGACCAGGAATGCCCTGTTCGCCACAGAACTATGTTCACGTCCAACCGAGTGACCTGCACAAACATGTCTCTGATGTGATGGGTCATACAGTGCAAAAGTGACGCGAATGCCGCTCAAGAGTCGACTCGGCTCCCAAGACTAAAAGAATTAGTGATACGCTCACCAAGCGAAGCTTGCATATTTTGGCGTGAAGTTTGCACGATGTTGAACATTCGACGTTGGCAGGTCTCACGGCAAAAGGTGAGTGGCCGAAACGATCGCGAGGCGTCAGCTCCGTGATCCTGTAGCACACATGCACGCGATTCTGAGCAATCAGAGGGGCGAGCATGTCCTGTCCACCCCGAAGGAAATACCCAATGTCCCGATATATCGGACGACGGCTCCTCCAGATCATCCCGGTCTTCTTCGGAGCCACGTTCCTGATTTTCGCAATGGTGTACCTGATGCCTGGTGATCCCGTTGCCGCCCTGGGAGGCGACCGTGGCCTCAACCCGGAAGTACAGGCGCGTATCCGTGCGGAATACAACCTCGACAAGCCTTTGTACATGCAGTACCTGCTGTACCTCAAGGGCGTCTTCACTCTCGATTTCGGAACCACCTTCTCGGGTCGTCCAGTTGCCGAAGTAATGGCGGGAGCCTTCCCCATCACCATCAAGCTTGCAGTGATGGCGCTGCTTTTCGAAGCGATCCTCGGTGTGGGTTTCGGTGTCATCGCCGGCATGCGCCGAGGCGGCTTCTTCGACTCAACGGTTCTGGTTCTGTCCCTCGTGGTCATCTCAGTACCGACCTTCGTTATCGGCTTCGTACTCCAGTTCCTGGTCGGCGTGAAATGGGGCATCCTGCCACCGACGGTGGGCAGTAAGACTACGATCACCAATCTTTTGATGCCGGCGATAGTACTGGGCGCCCAATCGCTGGCTTACGTCTTGCGACTGACGCGCCAGTCAGTGTCTGAGCACACCGCGGCCGACTTCGTGCGCACTGCGCGGGCAAAAGGCCTGTCGAACGGACAGGTCATGCGCCGCCACATTCTGCGCAACTCACTGATCCCCGTCGTGACATTCCTCGGCGGTGACCTCGGCGCCCTCATGGGTGGCGCCATCATCACAGAAGGCATTTTCAACATCAACGGTGTAGGCGGCACGCTGTGGCAAGCAGTCATCAAGGGCGAGCCGGCAACGGTGGTGTCCTTCACGACTGTGCTCGTGCTTGTCTACATCATCGCGAACCTGATCGTTGACCTTCTGTACGCCTGGCTCGACCCGAGGATCCGCTATGAGTGAGAATCTGATTCCTTCCGCGTCCATTGAGCGCACTCGCCATGGACAACAGCACTACGTCTCTGAAATTGACGAGACCGGCCTGGGTGCCGTCGACGCCGTAGCTGACGATTCAGCACCCTCATCCATGTGGGGTGAAGCGTGGAAGCAGCTGCGCAAGCGCCCCATGTTCTGGGTGGCAGCCATCATCATCTTCATCGCGCTCCTCATGGCCTTCGTGCCGCAGCTGTTCACCTCACAGGACCCGCGTTTTTGCGAACTGGGCAATTCACTTGAACCAGCCGGTCCCGGGCACCCCTTCGGCTTCGAACGACAGGGCTGCGATATCTACGCGCGCGTCATCTACGGCGCTCGCGCCTCAGTGACGGTCGGTGTCTTCACGACCATCGCCGTCGTCCTGATCGGCGGATCGCTGGGCGCCCTCGCCGGATACCTCGGTGGCTGGGTTGACGCTGTGATCTCCCGCATTATCGACATCTTCTTCGCGGTTCCGCTGCTCCTTGCCGCAATCGTGTTCATGCAGATGTTCCGCGACAACCGCAATGTGTGGATGGTCGTCCTGGTGCTGGCATGCTTCGGGTGGACGCAGATTGCGCGCATCACCCGCGGCGCCGTCATGTCCACCAAGAACGAGGAATTCGTGACGGCAGCGCGCGCGACCGGCGCATCGAGCTGGCATATCGTGGTCAGCCACATCCTGCCGAACGCAATGGCACCGGTGATCGTCTACGCAACCGTGGCACTGGGAACATTCATCGTTGCCGAAGCCTCCCTGTCATTCATGGGTATCGGTCTGCCGTCGTCCGTGGTGTCCTGGGGTGGCGACATTTCGATGGCACAAGCATCCCTGCGCGTTCAGCCCATGGTTCTGTTCTACCCGGCTATCGCGCTGGCACTGACCGTTTTGAGCTTCATCATGATGGGCGACGCCGTGCGTGACGCCCTCGATCCGAAGGCGCGTAAGAAGTGACAACTCCACGTAATCCAGATCTGACACCTGACCCCGACGACCCCACGTTCGCCGCGTCGCGACCGGTCACACCCAACCCGGCCAGTTCCGACTCGGGTGACAACCGCTTTATGCCCGACGTTGACGAGGGTGACTCGACCGACGCTGAGCTGACAGACGAACGCCTCGAAAAGCTGGTTACCCGCACTGTCATGTCCGATGCGCCAGAAGTGGTCAATGAGCATTCACGAGACCAAGGCGACATCCACCCAGATGACGCTGAACCGCTGCTCAAGCTCAAAGACCTTGAAGTCACGTTCACCACGTCCACCGGCAAAGTTCCCGCCGTGCGCGGAGTCAACCTGACGATCTACCCCGGCCAGACCGTGGCAATTGTGGGTGAGTCCGGTTCCGGCAAGTCAACGACTGCCTCTGCGATCATCGGCCTGCTGCCCGGCACCGGTGAAGTCACAGGCGGAAGCATTGAATTTGACGGCAAGGACACCACGCATCTGTCCACTAAAGAGTGGGTGAAGCTGCGTGGATCCGGTATTGGTCTGGTCCCACAGGACCCGATGACGAACCTCAACCCTGTGACCCGTATCGGTAAGCAGGTCGGTGAGGCTCTGCGGGCCAACAACGTGGTCCCCACCTCGCAGGTGGGTCAGCGCGTGGCAGACCTGCTTGAAGAGGCCGGACTTGCCGGTGGCGGCAAGAGGACCAAGCAGTTCCCACACGAATTTTCCGGCGGTATGCGCCAGCGCGTCCTGATCGCGATCGGTCTGGCTGCCCGCCCGAAGCTGCTCATTGCCGACGAACCGACCTCCGCGTTGGATGTGACAGTTCAGCGCCGCATCCTTGACCACCTGGGCACAATGACTCGTGAGCTGGGCACAGCCGTCCTGTTCATTACTCACGACCTTGGCCTGGCGGCTGAACGCGCCGAGCAGCTGGTCGTCATGCACCGCGGACGTATCGTGGAATCCGGGCCCGCGCTGGAGATCCTGCAGCATCCGCAGCATCCGTACACGAAGCGACTGGTGTCGGCGGCCCCCTCGCTCGCATCGGCACGTATCGAGTCCGCCCACGCCCGCGGCGTGAAAGTGACGGACGAAGAACTCACCGGTACAGGAGCAGGTGCGTCCTCCACCGAGGAGATCGTGCGCGTCGAACATCTGACGAAAGTCTTTGACGTGCGCGGTGCGCGCGGCGAAGCCAAGGAACTGCGCGCCGTTGACGACGTCACGTTCGGATTGCGCAAGGGCACAACCCTGGCATTGGTGGGTGAATCCGGTTCCGGTAAGTCCACTGTGGCCAACATGGTGCTCAACTTGCTCACTCCCACCGAAGGCAAGGTGTTCTTCAAAGGGCAGGACACGTCGCAATTCTCATCCAAAGAGCTGTTTGAGTTGCGCCGCAAGCTCCAGGTTGTCTTCCAGAATCCCTATGGGTCACTGGACCCGATGTACTCGATCTTCCGCATTATCGAGGAACCACTGAAGGTTCATAAGATCGGAAACAAGAAGGAGCGCATCGCACGGGCCCAGGAACTGCTTGACCTGGTCGCTCTGCCGCGCTCGGTCATGCGGCGCTATCCGAACGAACTGTCCGGTGGGCAGCGTCAGCGCGTCGCCGTGGCCCGCGCCCTGGCACTGAAGCCCGAAGTGATTGTGCTGGACGAGGCTGTCTCTGCCCTCGACGTGCTGGTGCAGAACCAGATTCTGCACCTGCTTAATGACCTGCAGGCACAGTTCTCGCTGTCCTACTTGTTCATCACGCACGACCTGGCGGTGGTGCGTCAGATCGCTGATGACGTGGTGGTGATGGAGCACGGCAAGCTCGTCGAGGCGGCACCGTCCGACGAACTGTTCGATCACCCCAAGCAGGACTACACGCGCGAGCTGATCGACGCAGTGCCGGGACGAGCCATCCAGCTCAACCTGTAGGAACCCCTCAGCGGCAAACTCTGTCGGCAAGTGCCAGGGCCGCATAGCGACGCCTGGACCGGATCATCACTGCCGGAGGAAGCTAGGGCGGCGGCCTCACAATTGCAGCGACCGCACTGAACCACCGGGTTTCGCAGCCATGCCGGACGTACCGTTCCTGTGCCACTTCGAACGCGCCGCTGGCATGACGGGACAGGAACCCTACGAGGAAATTTTCCGCTACCTGTCGATCATGCGCCACAAGGTGGCCACGGTGTTCACCACGCTGTCCAACTTCGACGCAGTGAACCTGGCGAAGAGAGTCACTGTCGGCACGCCGGCTCTGTTTTCAACAGGGGAGATGGATATGACCTGCCCACCTTCGACCGTGTTTGCGGCGCGAAACTGGTGGGGCAGGACTGACGCATCGCAGACCGGGGACGCCCCCGAAATCGTCGTCTACCCCTTCAATCAGCACGAAGGTGGCCAGATAGTGAAGGGAGCAAGCAGCTCACGTGGCTGCGCGCACTGCTCGACGAGTCATCGTCACCGAGCTCGCCACGCTAGCCGCCTACCGGCCCTCATCCAGCGGCGGATGGGGCTGAGTCAGGACGGCGTGAACAGGTCGCCCAGTCACCAGGTCTCCCTCGTCAACAAAACCTTCCTCACGACCTTCGAGTTCGGCAATGAGGTAGCCGCGCGCTTTCTTCAACGCTGACTCGTAGTGCGGATCTGAAGCAAGGTTGTGAAGCTCGTGCGGGTCGTCTGCCAGGTCGAAAAGCTGTTCGGTGCCCCACGATGAGTACCACACATACTTGAAATGCTCGTAGACAATCCATTGCAGTGACTGGCCGAATAACGTGTGCTCACCGTGGATGTAGGTGCGCCACGACGCATCCTGTCCACGCAGGAACGGTGCCAGTGACCGCCCATCCACGCCCTCAGGCACGGGTACGCCAGCCAGATCCAACAAGGTGGGCATCAGATCGCGAAGTTCGGTCAGCTGGTCGACGCGCGCTCCTGCAGGGATGCCGGGACCTCTCACGAGGAATGGCACGTGAGCGGACCCTTCGTAGGGGTATCCCTTGCGCCACAGATGGTGGTCGCCCATCATGTCGCCGTGATCGGAAATAAAGACCACATACGTGTTGGAGTCAACGCCGAATTCAAACAGAGCCTGCAGGAATCGTGACACCTGAGTGTCGATATGGGTCATATGTCCGAAGTAACCGGCACGCGCGCGATGCACGGACCGCGGATGATAGACGGCTGCAAGTGCTGTCGGATCCCAGGCGCGCTGCTCATCTTCCATGAGCTCATCAGCCCAGTCGCCCACGGGAGGATCAGTCAGCTCGGCCGAATCGTACTGCTCGAACGCCCATGCAGGCGGGTCGAGGGGCGCGTGCGGGCGGTGGAAGGACAGGTACAGGAAGAATGGACAGTCAGGATCGCGCCGGTACATCCAGCGGATCGCCTCACTGACAACCCAGTTCGTCGGATGGAGACGTTCTGCCTTGTCCCACGGACGGGCAACGATGGAATTGCATTCCAGGCCGGAATCAATGTAATCCTCGACAGCGTTTGCGCCCTCCTGGTCGCGCAGCCACGGCAGATAGTCGTCGTACCACGCCACATCGCGTGTGCGATCGCGTGAGACATGAAGGTAGCCGTCGTGCAACTGGACGTCGTCAAATCCGATTCGCGTGCGTTCGGGCCAGTAGTGCATTTTCCCGATCGCCTGCGTCTGGTAACCGGCCTCTTTCAGACACTGCGGCAAGGTGGGAGCCACGTCGAATGTGACGCCGTCCTGGTAGCCGACGCGTCGGTGCGACTGAGGACTCATGCCCGTCATGAGTGACATGCGCGCCGGCACGCATGTTGGAGCCGCGGAATACGTACGCGACATCTGCGCGCCCATCCCAGCCAAACGGTCCAGGTAGGGGGTCTGAACATCCGGATGGCCCAGACTGGAGAGGCAGTCACCCCGCCACTGATCGACACAAATCAGGACGATATTGGGACGCGAATCCTTTTGATCAGTCATTTGATTCGTGCTGCGAGTGAGTGGAGAGTGCCCGGCCGGCTTCCTGCTGAACACTGATGGCCGCCTGGTAGCGGGTCAGGAAGCGCTCGAAACCTTCTTCATCGCGGGCGACAGGATCAATGACCGAGGATTCGGTGTCGGCAAAGACGCGTTCGGCAAGATAGTCCGGCAGGGACTGAGCATCCCCATTGGCACGGTCTGCGCGGAACTTCGCCAGGATTGCGATGCCCCATGCTCCACCTTCGGCGGCGCTCTTTCCAACCGCAACGGGCACACCCAAAGCGCCAGCCATCAACTGCTGCGCGACGATCGGTGTCTTGAACAGGCCACCGTGAGCGAACAAGCGGTCCACCTGGACACCCTCGTCCTCAGTCAGAATGTTCATGCCCAGGCGCAGCACGGCGAACGGCGTCATGAGCTGTGTGCGCATGAAGTTTGCCAGGTTGAATGTGGAGGCAGGCGGGTTGACGAACATGGGTCGACCGGTTTCCACGCCGACGATCGGTTCGCCGGACAGGAAGTTGAAGGCGACCAGGCCGCCGCCGTCGGGATCGCCGGTCAGGCCATGCTCGTACAGCAGGTCGTAAACGCGTGGCTTGGGAATATCGACGCCGGCAATTTCAGCGAACTCGCGGAAGATCTTCACCCACGCATCCAGCTCACTGGAACCGTTGTTGGAGTGCACCATCGCAACCGGGGAGCCGTCGGGCGTTGTGACAGGGTCAAGCTCAATGTGCACCTTCTTCAGGGCTTTCTCAAGGACGACCATCGCGAAGATGGACGTGCCGGCCGAAACGTTACCAGTGCGCGGCGCGACAGCGTTCGTTGCCACCATGCCGGTGCCTGCATCGCCTTCAGGAGGACACATCGTGATTCCTGCTTCGAGGTTACCGCTGGGGTCGAGGAAGCGTGCGCCCTCGGCGGTAAGTTCACCTGCATCGTCGCCCGCTGCCAGAACTGTGGGCAGCAGGTCTGCAACGTCCCACTGGAAGCCTTTTTCTGCGACGAGGTCGTGGAACTGCTGCAGTCGCTCCTGGTCATAGTCAACGGTGGTGGAATCGATGGGGAACATGCCCGAGGCGTCGCCCACGCCCAGCACGTGACGACCCGTGAGACGTTCGTGGACGTAGCACGCGAGGGTCCGAATCTTCGCTACGTCCGTGACGTGCGGTTCCTCGTTGAGAATCGACTGGTACAGATGAGCAATCGACCAGCGCAGCGGAATGTTGAAGTCGAACAGTTCAGTGAGCTTTTCGCTGGCAGGCCCCGTGTTTGTGTTGCGCCACGTCCGGAACGGCACCAGCTGTTTGCCATCGGCATCGAAGGCCAGGTAGCCATGCATCATGGCGGAAATGCCGATCGCGCCGACGCGAGTCAGCGTGACGTCGAATTCCTTCTTCACGGTGTCGGCTAGCGCGCGGTAGGCGGTCTGCACGCCTCGTTCCACGTCGGCCAGCCCATAGGACCACAATCCGTCAACCAGCTTGTTTTCCCATTCGAATCCACCCTGGGCAATCACCTGGAAGTGTGAGTCGATAAGAACAGCTTTAATGCGGGTGGAACCCAGTTCAATTCCCAGCGCCGTGTGTGCAGCGTCAATATCTGCGCGTTGTTGTTCGTGCGAAGATTGTGCTTCCTGATCTGTCAAAGTCACGTCATACTCCCGGTTCCGACAGTCGTCATCGTGTCGAATCTTCATTAGTCGTCAGGGTCATTCGTGTGCGAATTCCTCACCAGTGTACGTTATTGCGCGCACATTGAAAGTCTGATTGACCAGTTGGTGTTAACGTGATCATCGCGGCAGTGGTTCGCAGATGCACACGCAGTGGGCCATACTGAAGACGAACAAACTGCTCAGAGCGGGAAAAGAATGAAGGCAGTCCAATGGTGAACACGCACATATCAGAAACTCCTATCGCACCACAGCAGATCGATCGCCCGTGGGCACCGGACCCTGACCGATACAGTGGGCCAGGTGCGCACTACCGGCGCTGCGGTGCATCTGGACTGGACTTGCCTGCCATCTCACTGGGTCTGTGGCATAACTTCGGTGATGACCACCCCATCAGTGTGCAGCGGGAGATTATTCGCACGGCCTTCGATCTGGGGATCACCCACTTCGACCTCGCCAATAACTACGGCGTACCGTATGGCTCTGCCGAAAAGAATTTCGGATACCACATGGACCACGACCTGCGCCCCTACCGCGACGAACTGGTCATCTCCACCAAGGCCGGCTACGACATGTGGGACGGTCCCTACGGGAAAGGCGGCGGTGGTCGCAAATACGTTCTCGCCTCCCTGGATCAGTCACTGCGCCGCATGCGTCTGGACTACGTGGACATCTTCTACTCACACTGCTTCGATCCGACCACGCCGCTGGAGGAAACGATCGGCGCCCTTGAACAAGCTGTGCGCTCGGGTAAGGCTCTGTACGCCGGCATCTCGTCGTATTCCCCGGCCGACACCGAACGCGCCGTTGCCCTGGCAGCGGAGGTACACCTGCCGCTGATCGTCCATCAGCCCCGCTATTCCATGCTGGATCGCTCGGTCGAATCCGGCCTCATGGACACCTGCGGTGAAAAGGGACTGGGCATGGCCGTCTTTTCGCCCCTTGCTCAGGGCCTCCTGACCGACAAGTATTTGGGTGACGAGGGTGTCCCTGTCGGATCGCGTATGCGTGAACAACGCTTCCTCCACACCGATGTACTGACCGAGGATCGAGTCAGCCATCTGCGGGCTTTGAATGAGCTGGCTTCCCAGCGTGGACAGTCACTGGCGCAGATGGCGCTCGCATGGTTGCTCAAAGATGAGCGCATCACCACGGTTCTGGTCGGTGCCTCATCGGCTGCTCAGTTGGCCGATTCGGTGAGCGCCCTCGACAATGCGGCATTCAGTGAGGACGAACTGGCACTCATTGACGAACACTCGCGCCAGGCATCGCTGGACAACTAGGAGCAGGATCGCCATGACAACGCAGCAGGTGGGTCGCGTCATCCACACCGGTCAGGTCGTCGTCGACCTGACCATGAATATCGACCACATTCCACAACCGTCCACGGAGATCTTTGCTGACGGATACGGGCTTGAAGTGGGCGGCGGTTTCAACGTCATGTACGCCGTGCGTCAGATGGGCATCATCGCTGAATACGCCGGCGGACTGGGAGTCGGGCCGTTGGCCGATATTGCGCGCGAACGTTTGGTACGCGAAAAAATCGTTGCCAGCGGGTATCGCGACACGACGATGGACACCGGAATCTGTGTGGCGATGACGGATCGCAACGCTGAACGCACCTTTGTTTCGACCCGCGGCGCTGAACTCAACACTCCACTGGACGCCTACGACGATATTCGACTGGGTGTGGGGGACGTCGTCTATATGACGGGGTATTCGCTGGTTGATGAAGCTCCCAAGGCCGCGCTGCTGCGGCTGATTGAACGGCTGCGCACGCACACGGTTAAGCAGTCGGCTGATTCCGATGAGAAACCCACGATCGTGTTCGACCCCTCCACGATGGTGGCTGACATCGACCGCGACACGTTGGAAGCCGTGGCATCCGTGCATCCGATCTGGTCACTCAATGCCCGCGAATCACGCATTGTTGCGGGCACGCTCGGTGTCGAGATTGACGAAACGGACGATGCCTCACAGCGTGCGCTGTCTTTGTCTGAAACAGTGGACGCGCCCGTCATTGTGCGTCAAGGCGGCAAGGGGGCGTTCGTTGCGGCGGGCGGCCGAGTCGAGACCATCGCGCCGCATGCGGTTGATGCCATTGACACGAACGGTGCGGGGGACACGCATTGCGGCGTGGTCTGCGCGATGCTGGCACGCGGAAGCGAGCTTAATGAAGCGGTGCGCGTCGCGAACGTGGCGGCGGCACTGTCAGTGACGCGGCGCGGCCCGGCAACATGCCCGAGCCTGGCCGAACTTACCGCCGCACTGTCGTCTTAACGGTGTCGCTCACCCACGCCCACGCTAGGTTACAGGAGCTGGGAACGCAGCTCCTCGGCGCTCAGCGGTGAATAGTAGGCGGGCGCAATATCGAAGACGGTCATTGCACCAGTGCGTCCCTCGCGGGCCAGTCGGGCAACCGCGCGGGCAGTAGCCGTCGCGAAAGCACCCGTGAACTGCGGGTTTGATTCAAGCGTCAGGCCGAAGGAGACAACCTGGCGCGCACCACCGGACGTGTGACCGCTGCGAATCACCTCTCCGCCGTGCGGCATGCCTGTGTGATCACGGTCGAACTCTTCACGGCTGATGAAGTGGACCGTGGTGTCGTAGTCAGCAAAGTAGTTCGGCATCGTGACGATCTCGCGTTCGATGCGTTCGCGGTCAGCCCCATCGGCCGCTACAACGAAACACTCGCGGGTGTGCTGCTCACGCGTGGTCAGCTCGAGTTCCTCTCCGGCACGAATCCGCTTGCTGTTTTCTTCGACCGGCACCGTGTACTGGATAGCGGTTTCGACACCCTCGATCCGCCGGATAGCATCGGAATGGCCCTGCGAAACGCCACGACCCCAGAACGTGTAGGTCTTCCCATCCGGCAGAGCGGACTGGGCGATAATGCGGGCCAGTGAGAACAAACCGGGATCCCAGCCGGTTGAAATCACGCTGAGGTGCCCCTCGGCGTCAGCGGCAGCATCAACGGCAGCAAAATACTCGGGAATCTTCGCATGAGTGTCGAAAGAATCAACCGTATTGAACAGTGCGGCAAACTCTGGACCCTGATCTGCCAGATCCGTAGCGGATCCGCCACACAGCACACACACGTCAACTTTGTCACGCCACTGAGGCGCATCACTCACAGCGACAGCTTCGCAGAATTGTGGCTTGATCGTCGCGGGATCGCGTCGTGTAAACACTGCGACCAGCTCCATATCCTCAGCGGCCTGAACTGCCTGCTCAACGGCCTTGCCAAGGTTGCCATACCCGTTAATTGCTACGCGAATTGGTGAATGCCCGTGTGTCATGGGTTGATAGTAGCCCGCACCACCTGCCCCCGCACCAGTGGTGTCCACACTGTGAATGTGGCGACGTTGACACCAATTCGATTTGAAGATCAGGCGCCTGACGGTCTAAAGTTAAGTTCAGCCAAACGGCACTGCGCTCGTAGCTCAATGGATAGAGCATCTGACTACGGATCAGAAGGTTGGGGGTTCGAGTCCCTTCGAGCGCGCAGCGGCCCCGCTCGGTGCGATCCACCGGTCGGGGTTTTGCTTTATTTGCGAGGGCGGCGTCACCATCCAGGGCTCTCGCGGCAAGGCGCGAAGCGCCGACAGATCCAACGCGTCAGAAAGATCATTGATCGAACGTGCACCGCGAACTCCCAGTGATTCACCGATCCACTCAATGACGTCGCTAACCGTCCACCCCAGCTTGCGCAGATCCGACAACGTCACCGCGCCATCGCGCTTCGCCAGGCGCTGACCGGTGCCTGCGGCGAGCGCCAACGGGACATGGACAAAATTCACCTGGTCGATTCCAAGCATGTCGGCCAGCGCTCCCTGCGCCGACGCCTGACTGAGCAGGTCGTCACCACGCGTCACCTGATCCACGCCCTGCGCCGCATCGTCCAGTACGACCGCCAGGTTATAGGCGGGCGTACCGTCGGAGCGCTGAATGACAAAATGATCGACCGGAGCGCGCACCTCACCGTAGAGCTCATCGTGAATGGTCCACTCATCCATCGGGGCGCGCAGCCGCAGCGCCGGACGCCTGCCAGATTCAGCCAGGGCCGCTCGGCGTCGCCCTCGTTCCGCATCACTGAGGTTCAGACACGTGCCGGGATAGTGGCCCGGCGGGCGGTGGGGAGCCGACGCAGCCTCACGAATATCGCGGCGCGAACAGTAGCACTCGAAAACCAGTCCCTGCTCCACCAGGTAGTCGATCGCGCGGCGGTGCACATCCAGGCGGGTTGACTGATACATGACTGGCGCATCCCACATCAGACCCAGCGCCGTCAGGTCAGCGATCTGCGAGTCAGCTGCTCCTGAGCGCACCCGGTCCAGATCCTCGATGCGTAACTTGAAACGCCGGCCCGTTGCCTTCGCCCACAGCCACGCCAGCACCGCGGTGCGCAGATTACCCACATGCAGATCCCCCGACGGAGAAGGCGCGAAACGTCCGGCTCCTGGGGTTTCCCCTTCAGTCATGCGTCCCTCCTTTCATTGTCGAGGGCGCCTAGCGGCCACTTCGATGCAACGTGATGGATGCCCATACGAACAGGAAGACCGCGACCAGGGCCAGCAGATGTAGCACCACGGTGAGCCAGTTCATCGGATGGGCGAATGTGCGATACGTGGCCCAGCCGTCCAGAACGAGAGCCGTCATCAGGTAGTACCAGCGGGCAGTGCGCAGGGGATTCGATGTCACTTCCGGGCGTGACGTCAAACGCGCGGCATACTCCTCAGGCGTGCCGAAATACTCCCACGGATCCAGGTCGTCGGCCTCACCCGGTCCAGTCAGGTGCGACTGGGCGTGTTGCAGGTCGGCACGTGCCAGACGCACCTGCGCCTCGGCTTCCTCCGGGGTCCAGAAGTGGGCGGCTCGCAGAACCCGCGAGGTGCGGACGTACCAGTTGTTTTGCCTGTGATCATTGTGCTCGTGGAGGGCGTCAGTCTCGCGCCACAACCCGATGCATACGATGATGACGCCGACGGCGAGGATACCGAGACGCGGAACCAGGACGCTGAGTTCATCGGGCACGCGCTGATCCACGATGTGAGCCAGTGCGATGATCATGCCGATTGCGGCGATGGCGCCGACAGACCACGCCACCATGTGCTGCCACAGACCCCGTACATATGACAGGGAAATGCCGTGCGCACAGGTCGCCACGAAGAAGACGGCGACGGCGATGAACAGGTGCCGGGTTTCAAATATGGTGGGTGCCATGCGCAGGCGCCATGTTCCCTCGCCAAGAAGTGACAACGCAATGATGACGATGCCGAGGATCAGGGTCGCGCCTTTCGCCACGCCCCAGTATCGCTTCGGTGGTGGAGCCATTTCGTCACCTTCTCATTCAGCATTCCACGACGTTGACGGCTAATCCGCCAGCTGACGTCTCTTTGTATTTCGACAACATATCGTTACCGGTTTGGCGCATCGTTTCGATCACGGCATCGAGGCTCACTGTGTGCCTCCCGTCGCCCCATAGTGCCATACGGGCTGCGTTGATCGCTTTGACGGCGGCAATCGCGTTGCGTTCAATGCATGGAACCTGCACCAAACCTCCCACAGGATCGCACGTCAACCCTAAAGAATGCTCCATGGCGATCTCCGCTGCATTTTCCACCTGGAGTGGTGAACCACCCAGAGCCTGAGCCAGTCCGGCTGCAGCCATCGCAGATGCTGATCCCACTTCACCCTGGCATCCCACTTCGGCACCAGCGATTGACGCATTCGTCTTGATCAGCGCGCCGATGGCCGTGGCTGCGAGCAGGAATTGGCGTATGGCTCGGGTGCGGCGCATACCCGAGCCGCCCTCGTCATCACTGGCGAACAGAGATGAGTCGACGCTGGGCGTAAACGTGGTGGCCCCCGCCTCAGGGCAATACGACACAAGGTATCCGAGCACGGCGGGGATGACGCCGGCTGCTCCGTTCGTCGGAGCAGTGACGATCTGGTGACCTGACGCATTTTCCTCATTGACAGCCAGTGCAAACAGGTTGACCCAGTCGATTGCGCGCATCGGATCGTCAGGTCGCTCGGCCCACGATGGTGCTGCAGAATTGCCATGCTGAGGGCGGTTACCTTGGGCGCACAGTTGAGTGAACAATGTGTGGGCGCGTCGACGCACATCGAGTCCGCCCGGCAGGATCCCGGTCGCGCTGATTCCCGCTTCGATGCAGCTGAACATCGTCGCGGCGATGCGGTCAATGTACCCGTCGACCATTTCGGTTGGACGCATCGACCGCTCATTGGCGTAGACGAGATCTGCGATGGACAGCTGCCGGGATGCGCACTGATCCAGCAGCTCGCGACCAGATGCAAAGGGATAGGGAGCCTGGCAGCCGTGAATGTCGGCAGCATCGGGAGCTACGAGGGATGTCACCTCCGGATGGGCGGTGTCATCGTTGGTTTGCATCATGACGAAACCGCCGCCGATGGAGTAGAAGGTGCGCCTGCGCGCAATGCGCCGATACATCTGGTCTGCCCACGCCGTGATGGTCAGCGCGTTGACGTGGTACGGCAGGATCGTTTCAGGTTCGAAACGAATATCGCGCGCGATGTCGAAGAACACGGAGCGGTGGGCGCCCACGGGCAAAATTCCTGTGCGGCTGACCGTGGGGAAGAGCGATTCGACGGTGGTGATGTTCACGGTTTCCGGGTCGTAGCCGGCCAGTCCCAACAACGTGGCTCGGTCGGTGTTGTGGCCTCGTCCAGTTGCTGCCAGCGACCCGTACAGGTCCACTGTGATTCGTTCGGGTGCAGTGTCGGTGTACTCCAGCTCGGTGGCAAAGGCCAGCCCCGCGCGCATCGGGCCAACCGTGTGGGACGAGGAAGGCCCAATCCCAATGCGAAATAGATCGAAGACCGACAGGGGGTGCGGCGCGTCCGCTGCACTGACGGCGCCGGCCAGGAGTGACGCAGGGGTAGGCTCTTCAGCCCCTCCCTGAGCGACAACTGCCTGCCCTCCGTTGAAATAATGGTCGTTAATCCTGTGCATAGGCCTATTGTGCCGCCTAATTGGACTTCAAGTTGCGTAAAGTAGTAGGTGATTATGTTTGTTGCTGCCACCGTTGCGGATGGTCGCTCAATAATCTCACGGAGGGGAAGATGAGAATCGGGACCAGTCTGGTAGAAGTTGGTCAATATAACGAAAAAGTTGTCCTAAATGCTTTAAGACGTCTGGGGCCTGCGAGCCAGCGTGATATTGCCGCAAGCACCCAGCTATCGGTTCAAACAGTGTCGGCAATCGTTCGTCACCTGCTGTCCATCGACGTCCTCAGGGAAATCGGTACGGACTTTCGTGGACGAGGGCGTCCCCACGTCATCGTTGATCTGGTCCCGGAAGCTGCCTACTCGATCGGCGTTCACGTCGATCCGGCGGTGACCAGCCTGGTTATGCTCGATATGAAAGGCCGTGTCGTTGCCTCCAGCGATTCCGATGAGCCAACCCTGGCTGATCCGGTTGAGGCGATGAAGCAGACTGCCGGAAGGATCCGGGAGCTGGCGGAACGAACCGGTGTTCCGGAAGACAGAATTGTCGGCGTGTGCATGGCAGTGCCTGGAGTTGTTGACGTGGCGAACGGATCGCTTAGGGAATCCGTCTGGCTTCCTGAATGGCAGGACGCGCCGCTGGGTGCACTGCTGGCGGAAGGGCTGGGAGCTGAAAAGCCCATTCCGGTTGTCAAAGACACGATTTCGGCATCGATCGGTGAATGCTGGGTGCGCGGTGGCGGCATCCTGGATTCAACGATGGTCTTCGTATACTTGGGTGCCGGAATCGGACTTGGCCTGGCGGTCGATGGTGAGCCGCTTGCCGGAGCGTCCGGTAACTCCGGTGAAGTGGGCACAATCCTGAAGACGCTGGGCATGTTCGAAGAGGATAGCGACGGTGGCCTCGACAACGATCCTGCTCTGCTTGTAGAGCGGGCTCACGGAAAGGGTGCCATCGACGGTGATCTTCCGCCGCGCGCCGACCACCACGCTGTGCGCGAAGCTCTGCACCAGGTGTGTGACAAGGCCGAAAATGGCAACCAGGAAGCACGCGACATCCTCCAGGCAGCTGCGCAGCGTATCGCAACTCTGACGGTGGGGGCAGTAGAACTCATTGATGCTGACCTGATCGTGCTGGGCGGTCCGTATTTCAAGGAACTGCAGCCCTACTACCAGAAAGCTGTGGAGGATCTGCTGGCGGAGTCCGCAACTCAGCGTCACCGTGACGTGCAGATCATGGAGTCGATTATGGACGAGGATGCCGGCGCCATCGGCGCGGCAGCCGTCGTTCTGGACCGCAGGTACACGCCACGTTCGCGACGCACGCGCATGGAGACGACGCCGGCAAAGGAAGCGACGCAGGAGGCGTAAGGCTCGACGCGGCGGGACTGCTCTGAAGCCATGCACCGCTTGACAAGTGATGTGTAACACATCACACTAAGTGTGGCGTCAGGGATGTTTCGCCGCGTCTCTGTCTGCATGTCGACGATTGGCGGAGGCGATCAGTGATGGCACCTGCTCAACGCACACTTGTTGAACGCACCTTCCACGTGACCCTGGCGGATCAGGCCGCCAACCGTTACCCGCGCGTCGAGTTCGAGGTTGATGGGTTCGACTCCATCGAAGCGACACTGAGTTTTTCGCGCGAAGGCGGCGCTGGTATCGACATGGGCTGCGAATCGCCGCAAGGTTGGCGCGGATGGTCCGGGGGTGCGCGCACCAGCTTCATCATTGCCCGTAGCGACGCCACGCCGGGCTACATTCCCGGTGACCTGGAGTCGGGCACGTGGGCAGTCGTCCTCGGACTTCATACTGTCCCTTCGCACGGGTGCGACGTGACGGTGTGCGTGCGCACACCCGCCAGCGGATCCATTGACCACGGACCGGCCGATGAGCCGATCCACCGTGAGGTGCGCGGCAGTGAACGCGGACTGCCTGCCCCGCCCGGACTGACGTGGTACGCAGGTGACCCGCATAATCACTGCCTGCATTCCGACGGGCAATTGTCGCTGTGGCAACTCGCGAACGAGGGCGTCGCCTCCGGCCTTGACTACCTCGGCTGCACGGATCACAACACAGTGAGCCACCATCCCCACTTGGCGGCTGTCAGTGCTCGCCACGGAATTACGCTGATTCCCGGTCAGGAGATGACGACTCACCGCGGGCACGCCAACGCGTGGGGCCAGGTCGGCTTTATCGATTTTCGCCAACCGGCGCAACGGTGGGTGGACGAAGCTGCTGAGCGTGACGCATTCATGTCCATTAATCACCCGGTGTCCGATGACTGCTCGTGGCTGCATCCACTGGAGACGGAACCACCAGGCGCGGAGCTGTATCACGGAAGCTGGTACCTGCGCCCGACTGACACCTCGATCCTGGCGTGGCATGCCCGCTGGAAACACGATGTGGTGGTGATGGGCGGAGGAGACTTCCATCATTACTCCACACCGCTGCGCCCCGGTATGCCGACCACATGGCTGGCAGCTGAAGAATGTACGCCCGAGGCACTGATCGACGCGATGAAAGCGGGACGTACTACCATCACAGCGGCGGCACGGATGGTCAGCGAAAATGAAGCACGTCCGATCCTGTTCGATATTCCGACAATGATTCGACTGGATGAAGCACGTCCGATCCTGTTCGATATTCCGACAATGATTCGACTGGATGAAGACGGGATTATCGCTGTCGATGCGATCGGTACCGTTATGGTCGACCGTTTGGGGGAGCGCATCTGTGTCACCGACCAGAATCAACGCATCGCCGCGCCGCGCCGCTTTGGACCGTTCCGTCTGGAAGGAGCAGACCGCCGCGTACTGGCTCTGTGCGGGTGAGTGTGCTGCGCATAAAACCGCACCACGTGGCTGCCGAGTTCTGCACGAATGAGGCATAACGCGTTTGAAGATGTTCGCACTGAGGGCGACGTGGTGGAATAGTAAGATCGGTAAGTAAACAATCGTGGCATGAAGAGCGGAGCAGGTCCCATGGCTACCCAGGCATTTGGAATCGACATTGGTGGATCAGGCGTCAAGGGGTCACTCGTTGACCTGAAGATCGGGCGCGTCCTGCGCGACCCCATCACAATCCCCACACCTGCTCCGGCCACCCCGGACCACGTCATCGCCGCATGCCAACAACTGATCGACCAGTTTGACGTTGCAGACGACGTGCCCGTCGGCATTTCTTTCCCCGCACCGATCAAACACGGCGTGATCCCCTTCATGGCGAACCTTGACCAGGAATGGGTTGGCATCAACGCCGAGGAACGATTCTCCACTCAGCTGGGACGGCCCACCGTCGTCATTAACGATGCCGACGCAGCCGGCCTGGCAGAGGTTCGCTTTGGTGCAGGCGCCGGCGTAGGAGGCGTTGTCATTGTCACCACGCAGGGAACGGGCATCGGATCCGGCATGTTCATTGACGGCACACTGGTTCCCAACACCGAGCTGGGACACCTTGAAATTGACGGGCGTGACGCCGAGTCACACGCGTCAGCCCGCCAGAAGACGGTGTACAACCTGACGTGGGAGCAGTGGGCAGAGCGTCTCCAGCGCTACTACTCGCATGTCGAAATGCTCTTTTCACCTGACCTGTTTGTCGTAGGGGGCGGCGTGTCGGAAAATCACGACAAGTTCCTGCCGTTGCTGGACCTGAAGACACCGATCATTCCGGCGAAGCTGGGTAACCTCGCCGGAATCATCGGAGTTGCGTGTGCTGCCGGTGAGGCAGCCCGCTAAGCGTCAGTTCGCCTGAGCAATCAGCTCACGCATGACGGCGCGGGCACCGTCGCGCCGAATTGCGTGCAGCCAGTGTTCGAAGCGATCCGCAAACTCACTGGTTGATTCCAGCTCGCCGAACAGGCGGGCATCGCTCAGCAAAGCGCGCGTATTTCCGGCCTTTTGCTGCTGCGCCAGCGAGATCAGGCGATCCCGATACTGGTCGTTGATGGTGATCGGCGCGCCGTCCTCGTCGTTGCCTTCCAGTGTGAGCGCCCACGCCGCACACATCGCCGCACCCAGATCAACCGGGCGACCCTGCTCGATGCATCCGCGCAGAGCCGGCAGAACGAATTTGGGCACGCGGTCCGATGCGTCTTCGGCCAGACGATTCAGCGTGTCAGCAATGGCGTGATTGGTGAAGCGCTCGAAAAGCGTATCGACATACTGGTCGAGGTTGATGCCCGGCACGGGGCGCAGGGTGGGCAGCGCTTCACGCTCCAGGTAGGCGCGCGTCACAGCTTCAATGTCCGGATCTTCAGCGGCCTCATGCGCGTAGGTCATTCCCAACAGGCGGC
Source organism: Actinomyces ihuae (assembly GCF_001457875.1). Taxonomy (NCBI): domain Bacteria; kingdom Bacillati; phylum Actinomycetota; class Actinomycetes; order Actinomycetales; family Actinomycetaceae; genus Actinomyces; species Actinomyces ihuae. Next base: position 950,888 of record NZ_CZPX01000005.1, on the reverse strand, counting down.
CCCAGTGTGCGAGCATCTGGTGGGCGGCGTTGAGCAGGCGGAGCTTCATCAGCTCGTAGGGCACCACGTCCGTGACCATCTGGGCGCCGACTTCTTCCCACTGCGGGCGGCCTGCCGGGAACTTGTCTTCAATAACCCACTGAATGAACGGTTCAGCGCCAACCGGCCACGCATCTTCGATCCCCCACTGCTGTTCGACCAGTTCGCGATCTTCGTCAGTGGTCACGGGCGTGATCCGGTCGACCATGCAGTTCGGGAACGCAACATTGTCGTCGATCCACTGCGCCAGCTCCTGATCCGACAGTGCTGCCTGCCCACAGGCTGAATCGTGCGCAATGTGACCGTTGCCCGGCAGGTTGTCGCACGACAGTACGGTGAACGGTTCAATTGCGCGCTCGCGGCGCAGCCTGAGTGCCTCGACGATCAATCCGAATGGCGTGTGAGGCGACTGAGGTGACTGACCGTCCTCACGCGCAGCGTCATCCGGGGCGAATTCACCGGTCGCATCATCGATCGGGTAGCCTCCCTCGGTGATCGTCAGCGACACAATGCGGGTCGAGGGAGCTGCAAGCACGTCGAGCACTGCCTGAGTATCGTCTACCGCCAGCATGTGATCCATGATCGAGCCGATCACGCGCGCATCGTACGAGCCATCGGGTGCTTTGAGGACCAGAGTGTACATGCAGTCCTGCGCATGCAGAGCATCGTGCATACGTCGGTCTCGCTCCAGCACGCCTACACCGCAGATGCCCCACTCCGGCACGTCATCATCATGCTGACGCAACAGTTCATCAAGGTAGGCGGCCTGGTGAGCTCGATGAAAGTTTCCCATTCCGAAATGCACGATCACATTGCGTGGCTCGGATTTCGGTGAGCGTGAGTATGTGGGTGCAAGATCGCTGTGCGCGGGTAACGTCATCTGTGGCTCCCTCTGATCTTAAACTTGGAGATTTTTCCGTTGTCCCTGACATTTCCAGTGTAGGACACACGTATATCCAAAGGTGGCGGCAGGATTGCAGGCCGGCGATAATACGTGCGTGATGATCTTTATCCAGTGCGCCATGGCGATGGAAGCAGCACCGTTTGTCGACCAGCTTGAGCCAGGCGCCACCCGCCACATTATCGGCCATGCTGACACTCACCAGCAGGTCTTTACGCGAGGGACACTGCGCGGCCACGACGTCGTGGTGGTCGAATCCGGTATCGGCCTGGCGAATGCTGCGAGCGCCACAGCCCGCGCACTCACATTCGTCGAGGACCCGGCGACTGCGTTAGTCGTTGTTGCCGGAACATGCGGTGGCCTGGATGAGGAAGCCCAGGTGGGTGACGTCATCGTCGGTACCAGCACCGTGTATTCCAGTGCCGATGCCACAGAATTCGGGTACGCACCCGGCCAGATTCCGCAGATGCCTCCGGAATACACTGCAGGGCAGCGCGCTGCGGCATGTGCCGCCCGTGTCGAGGGTGTGTGCGCCGGCCAGGTCATTTCCGCCGATTCATTTGTCACCGCGCGCACTGTCCACACTGTTCGCACTCGTTTCCCTGCAGCGCTGGCGACCGACATGGAAACAGCCGGTGTAGCTCAGGTCTGTTTCGGCACACGCACCCCCTGGATCAGCATGCGGGCGGTATCCGACCTGTGCGGCCCGCAGGCCGGCCAGGACTTCCACATGGACGGCGACAAGGCCGCGCGCATCTCTGCCGCAGCGGTATGTGAGCTGCTCGACCTGATCGGCGGCACTCAGGTGGATCAGGCACAATAGTCGCATGTCGTTTTCAGTAGTCATGGTATGTACCGGAAACATTTGTCGATCCACAATGGCCGAACAGCTCCTTCGTGAAGCTGTCGAGCACGCGGACCTTGATGTGCGAGTGGATTCGGCAGGGATCTCCGATGAGGAGGAAGGTAACCCGATCGATTATCGTGCCGAGCGTGTGCTGCGCGAAGCAGGATACGGCATCCCCACCCATCGGGCGCGCCAGCTGCTGCCCAGTGAACTGAGCCAGTGGGATTTGATCATCCCGATGACTCGCGGCCATGAACGGGCAATCGAGCGCATGGCTGCACGCACTGGAACGGATCCGGATGTCCACCTGATGCGCGAATTTGATCCGCAGGCAGATTCGGACCTGGATCTTCCTGACCCGTGGTATGGCGGGCATCAGGATTTCGTCGACACCCTCGAGGTTCTCGAACGCTCTATCCCGGGCGTGGTTGACTATATCCGTGAGCACAGGCAATAGGCACCACTCCGACAGCCAGTCGCCTCGGGCAGCGTTGACGTCGATCGGAATCATCATGCTCGCAGTCGCCGTGGTGATCGCGCTGGTCGTTCTTGTGACGACGACGCTGTCTAGCCGCAGTAAGAAGGACACGTTTGAACCGCCCGCGCACTCTGCGCCACCTTCGGGGCCTGTGACACCACCGCTGGATTTTTCGGGCTTCGACCCGTCGAACATCATCTCTGACGAGGAATTCTTCAATGACCGCGCACTGACGCAGGATCAGATCGAAGCGTTCATCACCCAGTGGAACGATGGCTGCAGACCCAACCCCGATGGCACGCCGTGCCTGAGTTCCTACCGTGAAGACACGGCCGACATCCCCGCCGACGAGTACTGCGATGGTTTTGCGGGCCAGGCGGGCGATACCCCGGCATCGATTGTCTCCAAAACTGCTCTCAGCTGCGGTATTAACCCGGAAGTGCTGCTGGTGATGCTTCAAAAGGAACAGGGATTGATCACTGCTTCGGGCGCGAAGTTGGTCCCGAGCCGTTACGCCTCCGCGATGGGATACGCATGCCCCGACCGGCAGACGTGCGACCCGCAGTATGCAGGTTTTGCCACGCAGGTTTTCCACGCTGCCAGGCAGTTCAGAATTTACGAGGGCACCCCCGGCATGTACGACGTGATTCCTGGGCAGGTCAACACCATCCGATTCCACCCCGACGAGGCGTGCGGTGGCAGCGATGTGATGGTGGAGAATCAGGCCACAGCGAATCTGTATAACTACACGCCTTACCAGCCCAACGATGCCGCACTCACCGGTCATCCCGGCGACCAGTGTTCAAGCTGGGGCAACGCGAACTTCTACGCGTACTATCACGCGTGGTTTACACGCAGCTGAGGCCACACGTGATCCCTGGTCCAGATGCGTTGGAAAGTGTCGAAGACGTCGCCCTGGGGGCCTGCCTCGTGACGCAATGCGGGGTCTGCTGGCACGTCTAGTACGGGACGCTCAGCTGAGTCAGCGCCAGCCGTGCCGATATTGTCACCGGAACGCACAGCGTGAGCAAATTCGGCTACTGCCCGCCCGACGGGCTTGACTTTACCGTCGCTGTCGATCAGGCCGAGTGAATACTCCAGTTCGGGGAAGTCAGCCAGTTTGCGGGACACATCATGGGAACACCACCAGGTGATGCCAGTCAACTCCGGCACGTCGATCACTCCGCGGATTGTTGCGGTAGCAAAGTCTGCAGCGTCCTCAGCCGTGACACATGTGATCGGAGCGCCCACCTCCTGAAGCCATACGCCGCGGTCAGGCACGTTGCAGTATCTGTTCCATGCGCAGGCCAGCTCGACCAGGTAGCGCGCGAATACCTCCAGTGCCGGATGCCGCTTGCCGTAACGCGGCCCGACGTGGGCAAAAACCCACGAATGAACGGTAGTCAGATCGCCGAACTGTGTTGCAAATGGTGGAATGAACGGATGAGTGGCATCGAACCAGAGGTCATCATCAAAGCAGTGCACGCATGCACAGCGTCGATCAACTGCCCCGAATATTTCAGTGAGCCAGCGACGCGCTCCGTCTGTATCGACCCTGCTGTGATCGGGATGGCGTGCTGCGGCAAACTGAGGAAATTCGTTTCCAATGCATATGCCGGCCGTGCCGGGCTCGTCAGCCAACTGTGTGCTCAACTCATTGACGAGGGCGGCCTGTCCGCTGCGAATACGCTCGGACGTGAAGAGATCATCATGATGCCAGGTCACCGTCCACGAAGGAAGAAAATCAAAAGATGACAGGTGTCCCTGCAGGACATCGACCCATGTGCTCATTCCACGTTCGTGTGCCAACTGCACGAGGCGGCGCACGTCGTCGATTGCTGATTGGCGAATCAGTGTGCGATTGGGTTGGAGCAATGGCCACAGCGGGAAGATGCGGATGTGATCCATTCCTAAAGCGGCGATCGCATCGAGGTCGCGTGCTGTCTGATCGGCATCGAAGTCGAGCCATGAATGAAACCAGCCTGCCCGGGGCGTGTAATTTACGCCGAAGGCAATCTGTCGAATACTGCTCATGACAGCCTCTTTCTCTTTCTCGCGTGGAGTATGACAATGCGGGAATGGCGGTGTGCTCACCTGAAGAACAGGAGAACGAACCATCCTAGCTCTCACTTCAATTGCTGTTGTGCAGCAGGAACGGCCAGCGCCAGGTACCGAAGCTCTTGTGCTCTAGAGAAATTATATAGAAATCAGTGAGCCTGACGGAATGTACGGAAGATCTAATCTGATGTACCTGATACGTGCTACTAGTGTCATACTGGTTGCTGTGCGCAATGCACATGTCATCATATTTTCGAGGGAGAAAACACAGATGAAGGCTTGGAATAAAGCCGGTCTTGCCATGCTGGCAGGTACGGCAATGCTGATGGGGCTGACGTCCTGCACTGGTGGTGGTCCGGTCACTACGACGAACGAATCCGGAGACGATGCGCTTCAGAGTGGACCGGTCGAAGGGGAGATCACTTTTCAGACATGGTCGCTGAAGAATGACCGATTCACACCGTATTTCGAAAAGCTCATTGCAGACTTCGAAAAAGAGAACCCAGGAACGAAGATCAAGTGGATGGATCAGCCCGGTGACGGCTACGAAGACAAGGTTCTTCAACAGGCAAACTCCGGTGAGTTACCCGACGTCATTAACCTTCCACCCCAGTATGCCTATCAGTTGGCCAAGGCTGGACAGTTGGAAGATTTAGCGAAGGCGGATCCTGAAGCCCTCAACGCTTATGTCGACGGCGTGACGAAAGCGTACACATTTGACGATGCAGGAGGCGGCTCATACGGATATGGGTGGTACCTGGGAACCGACGTGAACTGGTGGAATACCGCCATGCTTGAAAATGCAGGTGTTGATGTCAGCACGTTGCCTGAAACACTCGATGACATGCTTGACATGGCGATCGACGCGGCGAAGAAGACCAACGGTGAAGTGAAAGTAGTTTCCGATCTGCCTGCCTTGGCGACGCTCGCCTCGGAGGGTGTTGAGATTATGAAAGATGGGAAGTTCACGTTTGCTACTGATCGGGCTAGGGAGATTGTCGAAAAATACGCCGAAGCATTTAAGGCGGGAGCCATGCCGGCTGAAGCACTGTCCGGTGAGTGGGTAGGCAACTCTGCTTCCTACAAGGAAGGCAAAGTCGCCTGGACAACCGGTTCAGGAGGATTTGCGTCGGAGCTGGAAAAAGAAGCTCCCTCCATCCTTGAAGCTACGAAGACAACGCCACGTTTCGGTATTCCACCTCTGTTCAGCCAGGCACTGTCCGTGTCAGCCAACTCGAAAGCCAAGCCGCTGGCACTGAAATTCGCGCAATACGTGACCAGCAATGAGAACCAGGTTGAGTTCTTGAAGATCGCCCAAGGCTTCTTCCCTGGCACGAAAGAAGGCAACGAGAATCCGGAGTCCTTTACCTCTGTGATTGAGAACCCGCTGCAAAAGGAAGCCACCGAGATGGCGACTGTATCTATTTCCGGCAAGACCCAACCTGAGCAATTCCAGCTCACTGAGAAGATCAGTAACTACTACAACCAGCAGATCGCTCTGGCTGTTCGTGGTGACATATCTGCCGAGGAAGCACTGAAGAAAGCAGAGGATAACGCCAACGCTGAGCTCAACAACTGATCGATGAGGTCTTTTCCGAATGTTCCGGCCAGAAAGCCCGCCGCGCTTTTGGGCCGGAACTTCGGTCTGCTAATCACGTTAATCAAAAAGGTGGCTCTCTATGCGCATGCATAAGTGGTACACGCCGTACATTCTTTTGGCCCCAGCTGTTATCTGGGTTCTGGTCTTCTCACTGTTGCCCTTCCTCAATACTGTCATCCTGTCTTTTACGAATGCCAAGCCCCTACAGCCAGCAACGTTCGTGGCATTCGATCAATACAGGCGCCTCCTGAACGATGAGATCTTTCACTTCGCCATCGGTAACGTCCTTGTCTATGCCTTGGTCTGCGTTCCGCTGCTGACATTCCTGCCTTTGCTTCTGGCCATGTTGGTTCAAAGGAACATTCCGGGAATAGGCTTTTTTCGCACAACCTTCTATTTCCCCGTCATTGCGTCTGCTGTTGTGGTGGCAATTATCTGGGCATGGCTCTTCGAATCTCGCGGAATCGTGAACGCCACACTTGATGCTCTCGGGCTCAGTACCGTCGACTTCTTGATTCACCGATGGTGGATCATCTTCGTCGCCATCACTCTGACGGTGTGGAAGGGGCTGGGATATTACATGGTGATCTATCTGGTTGCACTGTCGAATGTCAATCCGGATCTATACGAAGCTGCAGAGATCGATGGTGCAGGAGCGTGGCGCAAATTCTGGTCTGTCACGGTGCCCGGTGTTCGCGGCGCAATGCTCCTGATATCCGCCCTTATTACAGTGTCGGCGATGCGAGTTTTCACGGAGATTTATACGATTGTTGGCTCCGGAGGCGGCCCCGGCGGTGAAGCACAAACCATGGTGGGACATATCAAACAGACCGGTTCGGGGCTGGCAGGAAACCTCGGCTATGCATCGGCATTGTCTGTGATCTTGTTCCTGCTCACCATTGTGCCGTTGGTAATGGTTGGGTGGATGAATCAGGGACAGGAGATCCGCGAAGCGATCAGAATCCACAGGCTCTCGCGAAAAGTGCGCCGTTCCATTGAACGCGGCGATAAGAGGTCCGAAAAAGAGAAGGTGTCACAATGACATCAAAGAAAACGCGCCAGATCTCAGGACTGACGATTCGCTATATCCTCCTGATCGTCATCTTCGTCATTTCTGTCTTCCCGTTTCTGTGGCAGCTTACGACGTCTCTCAAGGGGAAGAATGAAGATCTGTATTCGTTCCCTCCCAGTCTGATTCCGCATGACTTCACTCTGAGCAACTACGGAGAAGTCATGCGCACCATTCCCGTGTTTTCATACGCGTGGCACTCTTTGATCGTTGCGGTGTCGGTCGTTGTCCTGAACTGCTTTTTCTCGTTGCTCGCAGGGTATGCGTTGGCGTGCATGAAGTTCAAAGGCAAGGCGGTTGTCATGGCGATCATTTTGTCCACCTTGCTGCTGCCTGGCGAAGTAACATTTACCAGTCAGTATTTGACGGTGAAAGCGCTGGGGGCGGCCAATTCACTTGTTGGAGTAATCCTGCCCGGAGCGATCGGTGCGATCAACGTTTTGTTGATGGCCACGGCCTGTCGAGCTATTCCACAGGATATTCTGGATGCTGCTGCCATCGACGGTGCTACAACAGTCCAGCGCATACGCCACATTGTGTGGCCCAATGCCCGAGGCATGACAGCGGTCGTTGCCCTGATGAGCTTTATTGGCGCCTGGGATGATTTTCTGTGGCCACTCGTGGTGTTGTCAGACCCGGAAAAGTACACCCTCACAGTTGGAATGCAGTACCTGGCCTCGAACCAGACGCTGGGATCTGATCCGAGGGTCGTGGCTGCCGGAACGATTATCGCCCTCCTGCCAATTATCGTCCTGTTTGCAGCGACTCAGAAGTCCTTCTTCCGCGGAGTGGAAGTTGGCGGAGTGAAAGGTTAGGAACACGCTCATAGCGTGATGAGTTGCCCAGACAGCAAGTCGCCCTCGCTCATGACGAACGAGGGCGACCAGCGTGACGACGAATCGTGTTATTCGTCGTCCCTGTTCGAACTCATCAGCGTGTTGACCGAGAGCTATCTTTGAAGGTCGTGAAGTTATCTGATAAGCCGAAGAAACGATTGGAATTCACTTCACTGCACCGGCCACCATTCCCTTGATGAAATACTGTTGTAGTACCGCGTAAGCGATGACGACAGGAATAACTGAAATGAGAGCTGCTGCGGCAGCCGGCCCCAAATCTGCTCCAGAACTTGCGAAGAACGCAGAGATTGCGGGAGCAATTGTTCGTACAGACGGATCGCGCAAGAGGTAAACGCTTAAAGCGTACTCGTTCCACACATTAACCGACACCAAGATTATGACAGTTGCAGTGACTGGCTTCAGCATGGGGAAAACAACTCGAACTAGAGTAGAGATGAGTCCTGCACCGTCCATCATTGCCGCTTCTTCAATTGAGATCGGAAGGCCACGGATGAAAGATGAGTATAGGAAGATTGCGAGAGGCATCTGTGTTGTCACCATGACGAGAATCGCGCCCCAATAGGTATTTGTCCCTCCAATTTGAGTCAAGAATGAGTACAGAGGAACAAGAATCGATAGTGGCGGGATCATAATTAGGCCGATAATTGCACTCAAGATCAGCTTGTTGAACGTAGTCTGTCGTCTAGCAAGTGGATACGCTGCTAGAGCTCCAATTAGGCAAATCAGTACTGTCGAAACGAATGTGACAATAAAGCTCGAAAAAATAGCCTCTAATATGCGGCCTCGCTCGATAGCTACACGAAAATTCTCGAAGTATAGCATCGAAGGAGGCATCCATTGAGAAGACATATCTGTCTTAGGCTTGAATGCCGTGGTGAAAGCAATATAGAGCGGCACCATCTGAATGATGCACATCAGGCAAAGCGCTAGGAACGCGAGAACGTTAGACCACCGTTTCTTCATCATGCACCTTCCACTTGATGTTTGTTGAACCAAGAATTAAGAACGAAAGTGAATGCTGCGATCGTTATGAAGAGCACAATTCCCATAGCAGAGGCGTAGCCTGCAGTCTGACTGTCAAAGTAAGTCTTAGAAATAAGCGTCGAGATTGAATGCGTCGAGTATCCAGGACCACCGCCGGTCAGAACTTGAATAACGTCAAACAACTTGAGACCACCAATTAGGTTAAGGACGATCGAAGTAGCAAAAGCAGGCTGAAGAAGAGGCATGGTGATTGAGCGGAAACGAGTCCAACCCACAGCGCCGTCGACTGCCGCAGCCTCAAGATACATCTGAGGGATCGACTGTAGACCGGCCAGATAGATGACCATTGATATGCCAACGAATTGAATTGAGTTAACAAGAACAATGATGACAATCGCTAAGTGAGGGTTCGACAGCCATGCAACTCTATCGAGTCCGAAAGCGATCATGATGTCATTGAGACCGCCGTAGTTATAGGCGAACAGCAGATAGTACATTGTGCCCATCACTACAGGTGAGATTAAGACTGGTAGGTAGACGATAGCCCGCATTACAGTTCGGCCACGGAATTTCCTGTCGAGAGCAAGTGCTAGTGATAGTCCCAAAATTTGTTGTATCAGCGTCGATCCGAAACCGTAGATCAGTGTATTGATCAGTGCACTTAGGAAGATCTCGTCTGTAAAGAGCCTAAGGTAGTTCTTTGCCCCAACATTGTTATATCCAGCACTGTACCCATTCCAGTCGGTGAAAGATAAAGCAAAACCGTTGATTAAGGGGTAAATAGTGAATACGAGAAACAAAAGAACCGCTGGAACGTAAAGAAGGTTGACTCGACGTTTCGAGAAGACGCTCGGAACATTTGAAGTCTGTTTCTTATGTTTCAACTCATCCTCCTCTTTGAGATCGATAAGTAATGAAAGAATTGGCCGGTGTATTAGTCGAAGTGACTAATACACCGGCAATCGGAACTTAGTTCTGACCGTAGAGCGTCTTGAATTGCGACTCCATTTGTTTGACAGCTGACGGTACATCACCTTGGAGAGAGATGATGGAATCAGCAGTCGAAACCATGGTGTCCCACATGCCGTTCGGCAGATAAACACGATCGAAATACGGTTCGAGAGGGATCTTGTTCGGCTCTACGAAGGTCTCGTAGCTTTCCTGTAGCGGGCCGAGATCTGACTTGGCGTTCGTCAGACCAGGAATGCCGCCAATCGCCGATGCGAGCTTTGCAGCATTCTCCGGTTCTGCGATGAAAGCGAGGTAGTCAAGTGCCTGATCCTTGTGCGGCGATGTCTTGGAAACGCCATATGCGTAGGCTTCACCACCGAGGAGGTACTTTGAACCGTTGTCATTTGGCACCGGCATATATCCGAGATGGGCCTCAGGATTGTATGTAAGTGCAGTTCCAACAACGTTGTTCTGAACGAACACGAACGCTGTCTCACCTTGTCCGAGAGCTCGAGCAATGTCGTCCATCGGTGCTGATGAATAGTCTGGATTGAAATAGCCAGCGTCAGCCCACTTCTTTATGTGCTCGAGCAGCACTGTATAGGGCTCTGAGGGGAATTCCCCGCTCTTGAGTGCTTCGCGGTTTTCTTCACTGTAAAATCCAGACGCCATGAAGTCTGCAATATTGCCTGCGAAGTAGTCATCTTTTCCGGATGCTGAAATCGGGATTACACCCAGATCCTTAATTGCAGCGAGAGCCGCGTCGAACTGCTCCCATGTTTCGATTGACTTAGGATCAATTCCTGCCTTATCCAGGACATCCTTATTGTAGACAATGCCCGCAACGTCGGTATTTGCCGGCAGCGCATAGAAATGTCCCTCTGAATCGCGCATGGCGTCATCAAGTGCTGGATTGAAATTGGCTGCCCAAGGCTGATCGTCAAGTGGTACGAGGAAATCGCTATATCTCTGCAGAGACCAGCCGTGGGTCGACCAGATGTCTGGTGGATCATTGCTCGCTAGCCGTACCTTAAGGTCAGCCTCATAGCTACTCGTCGTTGGCACGAGCTCAATTGATACGCCTTCGTGAGAAGCCTCGTACTCGTCGGTGATCTCCTGTAAGACTTCGAGAATGGGAACGTTCAGGCCGAGATTCGTTTGGAATTCAATTGTCCCCTCAGGCGTTGCGCCTGTCGAACCACTTTCGGAGCTTTGCCCTCCACCGCCATTTCCTCCACCGGTACACGCTGTAAGCGCAAGGCAAGTGCCTAATGTAGAAGCTAATAGTAGACTTCGATGTCTCATTGTATTTCCTTTGTTAAGCATTCTCGAATTATCAATCCAAGAACATGATGATTTTTTCGGTAGATCGACCGTGCCCTGAGAACGTTAGGTGCAGAGATTCCCACTCTTTGAGTTAGACGCCTTTAATTCTTCAGGGAAGAATATTGATCCAAGGTTTAAGAAGTTTCGATTCTTTTATGTTCATCCTTTCTTGGTTAGGAAACGCCTCGAGAGATTAGTTGGCAGAACGTACGAGAATGGTATTTTGATCTGCTGCATCGTAGAGAATTTCCAGGCAGGTCTAAGATGCTTGCTTCTTCATTCCAATCACGAATCGAAAGCCGCAAGGAATCGTAATCGAGACATTCGGTTTTGGTACGCATTTAAAGTGGCTTCTACTGAGCGCTCTGAACTCTGAGTAGAACCGTCTGCATAGGGTTCAAATCGGGGAAGCGAATGCCAGCGTGAGTAAGAACTGCGCCGGGTAACATTAATCCTCGTTCCCACCACGGCACTGACCCGTGGCCATCTCCAATAGCTGAGCCGATGCCTTCAGGCAGGAGTTCTCGCAATGCGTAGGTCACGTCTTCGACAAGGCCAGGCAAGCGCAGCGGAGGTGTGGGCCGCTGCGCTGAAGTCCGTACTCGGGTTAAAGCAAAGACTGCGTCAGCGCCGTCCTGAGCAACTACGCCGTGAACCCAGTAGCCTGAGTCAGGATGATCGGCATGGACAACCCGACCCGAATGCAGTAATGGTCGAAGCTGCTTGTGCAACGTCACCCACTTTGCTAGCTCCTCAAGTTCGGTCGGGTCGGCGTTCGGTAGATCCCATTCAATTCCCATGTGAGAGAACATGGCGTTCGATGCGCGCAGAGGCAGATTGAGCGTTCGACCGGTTTGGTGCGAAACGGTCGATGCAACATGTGAGCCAACCAATTCTGGCGGCAATAGTAAGGAAGTGCCGGCCTCGATTTGCAAGCGTTCGATTGGATCCGTGCAGTCTGATCCCCAAATCCGAACGGTGTGTTCCAATACACCTAGATCTATACGTCCGCCGCCTCCTGCACAGGATTCAATTTCGAGCGTGGGATGGATCTTGGTCAACTCGTCCATCAAGCGGTAGGTAGCCAGTGTCCGTTCATGGTAAGCGGGTTTGCCGGTGCGAGGTGAAACAGCCTCGTAGACGTCACGGTTAAAGTCCCACTTAATGTAGTCGATCGTTGTTGAATCGAGTACGGCAAGTATCTGTGACTTTACATATTCGTAAGCTTCCGGATTTGTCAGATCGATGACCTGCTGCTGGCGGGCTTCTCTTGGCTGGTGAGTGCGCGGCGAAAGGATCCAGTCCGGATGAGCACGTGCTACGTCGGAGTCAGGGCTGATCATTTCAGGCTCGAACCACAGTCCGAATTGCATGCCAGCATCGTGGACCGCGTCTGCCAGCGGTGCCAAACCGTCAGGCCACACCTCCTCGGAAACGGTCCAGTCACCGAGGCTGGTCGTGTCATCGCGCCTGCCGGAAAACCACCCGTCGTCGAGGACGAAACGTTCAGCTCCAACTTTTGCTGCTTCTGCGACCAATTCAAGTAGGTGTGGCAAGTTTTGATTGAAGTACACGGCTTCCCACGCGTTGAGCGTAACAGGGCGCGGCGTAGTCGGGTGTGCGGAGCGGTCTCGGACAAATTTATGGAAACGAGATGCTGCTTGATCGAGGCCTTCACCCCAGGTGCCGAAGAGCCAAGGAGTAGTGTAACTTTCCCCATGTGCCAAGCTAACTTCGCCTGGGTAAAGTAACTCGCCCCCCATGAGTCCTTGATAACCTTGCGTATCGCGCTCAGCGATCGTCCGTGTGTTTCCGGACCATGCGACGTGGATATAGTGGACGAGTCCGCGTTGCCAAGAAGTGGCTTTCTGGCACGTCCCGTGAATGCTGGAAACTGTGTGCGCTCGTGCCACACGAATCTCGCGCTGATGTGAACCGATAGTGAATTCGTGTATGTCGGTATCACGCTCGCGCAAGTGATGGCCACTTTGATCGATAACATACGTTTCCGTAGCCGGAGTGGGGAGTGCAAGAAGTAGAGAGTCTAGGTTATAACCGTCCTCGCCAGCATTCGTTAGAATCGCACGCGTTCGGAGTAGGCCTTCATCGGTAATTTCGAGTTCGATACTCAAATCGATGTTTGCCTCGTCATCGTGTGCATAGGCGATCATTGACGAAGGTGTTTGGTCAATCGTGTGGGTCACAAAAGAAGAAAATTGGGATAGCCCGTTTCGTGATCCAACCAAGCCGGGTGTTCCGAGCCAGCCGTCACTTTGTTGCGGAATTAAAGAAAAGAGTGGTGGAGTGTCGGCCATTCCTGACACGACAGCAGAGTACTGAGAGTCAGAGAAGTCGGCAGCGCTCTCGCTGGAGAGAGCGGGTAGGGTAGCTCCCCAGTAAAGGACTTGAGGAAGTGCCTTGTCTGATGTGCGAATAAAGACTGATGTTCCCCCGTTGATGAGGTGAAGTGTTGACGGTAGGTGCGTCACGTGAATCCCTCCATCGAGTTAGTGTGAAGTTGGGCGGCATCGCCCACTAACTTTCGATGTGAAAAATAGTAGCGTGAATGTACAGTGAATACAAGACAATGACGCATATATTTCGAGGAGACTGTCACAGTGGCTCGTTTATTCGACGACTCATCACTGGCAACCGCTGCGCATATCCTGACGAAAGGCCCTGTTGCGCGAGCCGACATTGCACGCAGCCTTGAGCTGTCGCCGGCAACGCTGACGCGGCTGGTGCGCCCCCTCGTCTCGCGTTCACTGGTGCACGAAACCTCGTCGGGTATGTCACCTACCGGTATGGGTCGGCCCACCCAACTCCTTGAAGTTCCTGCCGATAAGCAGACCTTTGTCGGAATCAACCTGACTGGTTCCGACATTCACGTTGTGCACACCAATACCCATGCCGAGATCCTGGATGCTCTGACTCAGCCGATTCCCTCGACCGATGTGTCCGAGTGTGCTGCTGAAATTCGCCACCTGATCAACACTGTGGCCCCCGGCGCAACTGCAGCAGCGATTTCGCTGGGCGGGCAGGTGGACGGAACGGTTGTGCGGTCCAGCCGTTTCCTCGGATGGGACAATATTGACCTGGCCCGTGAGCTCGACCTGGCAATTCCACTGACAGTCATCAACGACGTGTCAGGCCTGACGATGCTGGAACTGTGGTTCGGTCTGGGTCGGGAATGCGAGGACTTCCTCATCGTCACGGTTGGCGCCGGAATCGGACACGGTATGGTGCACGGCCTGCGAGCTGTGCGTTCGCCGCTGCGGGGCCTGGGTATGACGGCTCATATCCCCTTGGCCGGAGCGCATGGAGTATGTCAGTACGGTCATATCGGGTGCGCCAACGGCGCCTTGACGGTTCCCGCAGTGATATCTCGGGCGCGCTCGGGTCGCGCCATTGTCGACGATGACGGCCGCCCCGCCTCGGCTGACGAACTCATCGCTTTGGCTCAAGACGGTGACCAGGCCAGCCAGCGTGCCATCAGGGAATTTGCCACGAACCTTGCGGTCTATGTGCAGACAGTGGCATCAGCCGCCCTCGTGCGTGATGTTGTTCTGGACGGGGAAGGTGTGTGCCTGCTGGAGACACCGTGGGCGGACAATTTCCAGCGTGAACTGACGTCATTTTCCCGGCCCGATGACCCGCACATCCGCGTCCATCAGCGCTCCGGCAGTTTTGACCGTTGGGCGCAGGGCGCTGCCACCGCAGCGATCGTGCAGTGGCTGGTTGACTCTACGCTCGCACAGTAAAATCTGCGCGGCCCGCAGCCGCACACACCAGGTCAATATTGTCGCTGTCCACCGTTCGCACCCAGTGCGCCGCCTCGTCGGTACGCCGTCCGTGCTGCTTATGCCGCTCCACCAGGCGTCGCACCAGCTCGGTGCGATCAGTGTCGATGAAAACAAGCTCATCGAGCAGGCCGCGAACGTCACGCCATCTCGGCAGATCCACGCCCAGATAGTTCCCCTCCGTCAACACGATCCCCCGAGGGGCAATTGCGACGCTCGCAGCAATCGGCTCATGCATGTCGCGGCGATATTCGGGGGCGAAAACGGTTCCTTCGGCACGCCGAACACGGCGCAGGATTTCACAATACCCATCAACATCAAAGGTGTCGGGAGCGCCCTTGCGGTCAGCCCGACCCAACGCGTGCAGCACTGCATTCGACAGGTGGAAACCATCCATCGGAACAATTCCCGCGACCTCGATGCCGCGCTCATCCAACCCTCGTGCCACCAGGGCACACACCGTGGACTTACCAGTGCCGGGCGGGCCGGTTATTCCCAGCAGGCGCAGGCGGGGGTGAGCGGCGATGCGGTCAACGATCTGGCGAGCAACTGATTCAGACGCGCTTGGTGTCATTGTCCTGACTGCGCTGGATCACCGGCAATGTTGACCAGGGGAAATTGATCCACTTATCAGTCTCACGCCACATGTAGTCCGGTTCGATCACGGAGCGAGGCTTCTTATAGATCACCGCGCTGCGGGCCTCTGCCTTGACAGTGGTATGACCATCCAGTGACAGACCGTGAGCGTTGATCATGTCCATCACCATCTTCAGGGTGCTGCCGGAATCGGCAACATCGTCGACCACCAGGACGCGTTTGCCGTCCATCGCCGAAACATCCATCAAGGGGGGCAACAATTGCGGTTCAGTCAGAGTCTGACCCACCCCGGTGTAGAACTCGACATTCATCGTGCCCATCGCCTTGACGCCGATGGCGTAGGAAATCGCACCGGCGGGCAGCAGTCCTCCGCGTGCAATCGCGACAATCAGCTCCGGCATCCAGCCTGAATCCACAATGCTCTGGGTGAGTGCGCGCGAGGCGTCACCGAACCCCTGCCACGTGAGGGTTTCGCGATCTGGCTGCAGGTCAGCTGGTCGTCCGTCGGTAGTGGTGGCTCCGTCATCGAATGGAAGTGTCACGAATAATCCTTCTAGTCGCCCATTCCGGTTCCGACGTGGCGTGCAGCAGTGATCCACGGGTGATCCAGAGGAACAGTCTTGAGCGTGCCGGCCACGTCCTTCAACGGCACCGGCACAGCCGCCTGTCCCTGTGCTGCCACGGTGATGCCGTATTTTTTCTTGGCCACGAGATCTGCGCCAGCCCCGCCGAGCAACGTGCCAAGCATGCGGTCTTCAGCATTCGGCGTGCCGCCACGCTGCACATACCCCAGCACCGTCACGCGGGACTCCAGGCCGGTGGCCGCTTCAAGTTCTTCGGCCAGTTTGAATGCGTTGCCGCGATGCGCCAGTTCCAGGGACTGCTTATGCATCTTGGCTGCCGACTTTGCTTCCGGGCTGTCTGCAGCAGACAGCAGTGCTTCAGCAGCTTCGAGGTCAGCGGTGTCCTGAGTGTCACGGGCGCCCTCGGCAATCGCGACAACCGAGAACGAATGCCCGGCCTCGGCACGTTTGCGAATCGATGCGGCGATGGAGTCGATGGAATAGGCGATTTCGGGGATCAGGATGATGTCGGCGCCGCCGGCGATGCCGGCTCCCAGTGCCAGCCACCCTGCTTTGTGACCCATAATTTCCACCACGATGATGCGGTGGTGGGAGTGGGCCGTTGAATGCAGACGATCAATCGCGTCGGTCGCGATACCCAGTGCAGTGGAGAATCCGAAACTTGTGTCGGTGTGCGCGATGTCGTTGTCAATGGTCTTGGGCAGGTGGATGACGTTCAGACCTGCTTTGGCCAGCCGGTTCGCATTCTTCGCAGTTCCGCCACCGCCGATGAACACGACACAGTCCAGTTTGTTCTTCTCGCAGTTCGCCAGGATCGTGTCCGTCATGTCAACGGTTTTGCCATTGACGTTCATCTTGTGCGGCTTGTCGCGCGAAGTTCCAAGGATCGTGCCGCCGACGGTCAGGATCCCGGAGAGGAAGCGTGAATCGATGGGAATGGTGCGGTTTTCCGCCATGCCGCGGATGCCGTCGCGGAAGCCGATCAGTTCCATCCCGTAATGCCCGATGGCCGCTTTTCCGAACCCGCGGATTGCTGCGTTAAGCCCAGGGCTGTCGCCCCCTGCGGTAAGGATTCCCACGCGCTGTATTTTCTTCGCCATGATCCGCTTCCTTCCTGTGCGCCGATCGGCAGTGATTCCCATGGTAGTGGACGAGGTCGTGCCACGAGTAATGACGAGGATGATTTAACGTCGTGAAGATCGGCGTGTCAGTGAGCGCAGTTCACGCTGGTAGCGCCCCGGTGGGGTACGAGGGTGGCCGAGGTGTTCCCACTGCCAGATCAAGGCGACATCAAAGTGTGGTGAACATGACGCGCATGATGACACGCGCCTGGGTGCGGAATATAGATACCTGCGTGCTCCGCAGTGCGGACAGGTTCCGATCCACGGCGCCTCAGGAGCAGGCAAGGCCGCAGACAGGCGCGCCTCGGGTCGCGCCCCCAGGTTGCGAGCCGCCTTCTTCCATACCTCGTCATGGTGGTGGCTGGCGCCTGCCAGAGCGTGAGCCACTTCGTGAGCGATGACGTCTCGAATTTCATCTGGGGGATACAGTGTCATCAACGGCCGAGAAAACGACAGGGTGTGCGTCGTGTGGTTGCACTGTCCAGCACGACGGCGTGCACGGTCGAACTTAACAGTCCAACCATGCACGCCGTGCGAAGTGAGCAGGGTTTGTGCTTCTTTAAGCACCCAGCTCAGATCATCAGTCACCTGGACAGGTTACTTCTGATCTTTGGGCATCGCCTCATTCAGAGCATTCGAATCGTCGTTGAGCTTTTTCTGCCACTCATCAACGGTCTTCTTGCCCGAGGCAATTGAGTCGATCGTTGAGTACAGGTCATCCTTGATACTGACACCTTCAACGCTTGCATTCTGGCTGAAGGAGGTGCCGGGAATAATCTTGACGCCTTCCTGGTCGAAAGCACCATACAACTCAGCGAGTTCTGGTTCGAGCTTGTCGGTAATGCCCTTGATGGGCTGAGCTTGACCAATCTTGGCGAAGATTTCGGCAGCCTTGTCGGAGTACATGAATGCCATGAAACGCTTAGCTTCTTCAGGGTTCTTTGCCTGAGTTGGCGTCCACAGTGCGTCCATCAGTACCGTCAGGTAGCGCTCGTCGGGAGTAAAACCGGGAGCGGGTGAGAGCGCCCACTTGAAGTTTTCAGTCTTCGGGGCGTCCTTCATTTCGTTGCGGATCCAAGTTCCGTTGGGCATGAACACTGCATCACCATTGAGAACCGTCTGCTGATTCTTCTTTGAGTCCTGCACGTTTGCGTATCCCAGTGTGTCCGGGTGCAGGTAATCGGGGCTGACGATCTTGCCGATCGTGTCGAGGACTTTGCGGGCCTCGTCCGACTTCCACACGTCCTTCTTATAGAACATCACGTCCTGGAAGAGCTGTTCGCCGCCAGCGTCTGCAAGCAGGGCACCCACGAGCGAATCGAAGTAGCCTGAGGTTGCGTAGGTGAAGACCGAGATACCTTTTTCCTTGGACTTCTTGCCTAGTTCGAACATTTCATCCCATGTTTGCGGAACTTCCCAGCCGTTCTCTTCCAGCAGGGTCTTGTTGTAGACCAATCCGGCAGGTGAGTAGAACGTCGGCAGCAGGAAGGTACGATCGTCGCCATTTGGGTTCGTGTAGGGTCCGATGATGCCGTCGATCAGCTTTTCGCCAACGGTGACTTCCTCGCCGGGAATTTGCATCGACAGGACATCGGTGACATCGGCAATTGCGTTGTCACCGAGCATGGTTTCAACGAGCCCGGCCTTTGCATTCAGGCCACGCTGGACCAAGTCCGGGTACCTGCCCGCTTTCATGCCAGGCATGATTTCGTCTTCGATTTCCGTTGACGTCACAAGGTTGACTTCCACGTCAGGGAACAGTTCCTTGTAGGCTGCCACGACCTCCTGGTAGGGTTCAGGGCCGTTTCCGCCATCGAAGAACGCCAGGTTCAACGTCGATTTGCCGTCTGATGCGCTTTGAGATCCGCCGGCGCCGCATGCGCCTAGCGTTGCCGTCAACGCAAGGCAGGTTCCCGCGCACAACAAAGTGCGTTTGGTGTGATATTTCACGATTACCTCTTTCTAGTTAGCGGTATTGATGGTTGTAGAAAGCGAGCATGCCGAGGACGCCAGCCAGTCCGATTAGCTGGATGCCGAGGCTACCCCAGCTGGTTGTACGTTGACCGATGACGACCAGTGCAACGAAGAATATGAAGATCAATGCGGCACCGATCATGCCGATAATTCGTAGTGCGCGGTCGCTCATCCCTTGATACCTCCAGCATTGGTGACGTTGAGTAGACGCTTTTGAACGAGTGAATAGAAAATGATCACTGGAACGATCACGATGACCATGCCTGCGTACAGGCGGCCGTAATTGGTGGCTGCCCGTTGCGTTGCCATCAGGTTGAGCAGACCGACCTGGACGGTGCGGCTGGATGAATCGGTCATCAGCGTCATTGAAATGATGTAGTCATTCCAGAAGCTCAGGAAGTTGAAGAGCATTGCCATGGATATGGCTGGTGTCGCCATGGGGAAGAAAATGCGAACCATGACGGTGAACTGGTTGGCGCCATCAAGCAAGGCAGCTTCTTCGTAATCTTCAGGGATGCGCGCGAAGAAGTCCTGGAGCAGGAACACTGTGAAGGGCAGTGAAGTTGAGGCGTACACAATGGCAAGTACCACGAGGTTGTTAATGAACAGGCCGTTGGGGAACCACTGGTATACCGATGAGTCGAATCCGACCAGCATCAGGAAGATTGGGACGACAATATAGTTCACGTTAATGAACAGTCCGCCTTGGATGGCCATCTGCAAGATCCTGCGGCCAGGGAAGTCGAATCGTGCCAGTACGTAAGCGCAAGGCAGCGCGATAGCGACAACTAGCACCATTGCCAGAGCAGTGACGAACAGAGAATTCAAGAAAAAGTCGCCGATTCTGGCGTCGGTGAAGGCGTCGACGTAGTTCTGTAGGTAAAGGCTGCGAGGTAGGGACCACGGGTTTCCGTAAAACTCGTCTCTCTGCTTGAAGGAGGCAAGGAAAACCCAGATCGTCGGGATGATGATCGTCAGGGAAACCAAGACGAGAATGACTTGGTTGAAGATGCGATGCGGGGTCCACCTGTCGGCAACACTCCCCGAGGCTTTGCGCATCCTCTTTGAAGAGGATTTCTTCGTGGAAACTGAAACTGTTGGTGTCATCTTTCTTCCCTCACAGCTCAATTGGTTCGCGTTTGGTCGCGCGGCTGACGATCAATGACAAGATGAAGCTAAACAGGAAGATCACTACTCCGATCGCCATGCCGTAACCGTATGAGGAGTTTGTATAGGCCTGGTCGTACATGTATCCCAGAATGACTTGGGATGCGTTATCTGGACCGCCGTCAGTCATTGCCTTAACAAGGACGAAACTCAGATTGACCGACCCTAGGATGAAGAAAATCAATGTCGTTCGGATGTTGCTCCAGATCAGTGGCACCGTCACGCTCACCAGGGTGCGGATCTGGCCGGCTCCGTCCAATGATGCTGCCTCGTACAGGCTCTTATCGATGCCAGTCATGGACGCCATATACATCACCATGTAGTAGCCAAAGGACTGCCATACCATTGCGAATGCGATTGAGAAAATGACGATCTTGTGGTCGCCGAGCCAGACTTGCTTAAGCCAGTCAAGACGCAGGATGTGCAAGGTACCGTTTACTAGGCCAGTATCAGCCTGGTCGTAAATGACGGAGAACATTGCTGCGATGACAACTGCCGATAGAATCGACGGAATATACATCACGAAGCGGAGCAGATTTGCTCCGAGAATCTTCGTTTGAATCAGCATTGCAGCAAAGATCACGGCAACGGGCATCGTGATACATGTCACGACAATAAGGAGTAGAAGGGTGTTTTGTAGCGAGTGGACGAAATTCATGTCACCCAACAAAATCTTGAAGTTGTTCAGCCCAACGAATTCGGGAACACCAGAAAAACCGCTCCATTTGTAGAGTGACATTCTGAAAATGTTGATCGTCGGAACGACGATGAAGACAGTGAACAGGATGGCCGTCGGGAGTGCGCACGCAATACCGAAGATGCTTCGATTGCGCTGAAGCTCGGCTGACCTGCGCTTTCGCCTATTTGTCGTTGACATAGTTGATCCTCTTTGAGTTGAAAGAAAGGATGTGAGGGTGCTCCGCCAAATAGCGTGACAACATCGGCATCCTCAATTCGTCAGAATCCAAGTCTCCGGGTCATTGACATTTACTGTCAGCTGGCCGGAAAAGAACCTCGTAACAATCTACATCAGAAAGGGTGCCAAACTATCACAAGTTAGTGAGTGTTATGTAACATTTAATCGCTGCTGTCAGATACAAAGAAAAGGACTTTCCATCATGCATGCGGGTGACGCACTGAATTATCTGTCCAACGTTCGACCATCATTCCGTCAGCTCCGCTGGCAGGAGATGGAAATGTACGCCTTCATCCACTTCGGCATGAACACGATGACAGACCGCGAATGGGGCGAGGGGCACGAAGATCCTGCACTCTTCACTCCCGGCAACGTTGACACCGACCAGTGGATGCGCGCCCTCAAGGACGCCGGAATGACCGGCGTGATCCTCACCTGCAAGCACCACGACGGTTTCTGCCTATGGCCCAGCGCCTACACCGACCACAGCGTCGCCTCCAGCCCCTACCAGGGTGACATCGTCGCACAAGCCAGCGAATCAGCCCGCCGCTTCGGCCTCAAATTCGGCGTCTACCTGTCCCCGTGGGATCGCACCGAAGCCACCTACGGGCAAGGCGTCGCCTACGACGACTTCTTCGTCAACCAGCTCACCGAGCTGCTCACCAACTACGGCCCGATCTTCTCCATCTGGTTCGACGGGGCCAACGGTGAAGGAGAGAACGGCAAGGTCCAGTACTACGACTGGGAACGATATTTCACCCTGATCCGCGCCCTGCAGCCCGAAGCAGTCATCAACATCTGCGGACCCGATGTGCGCTGGTGCGGTAACGAGGCCGGCGTTGCCAGGCCGGCAGAATGGAGCGTCCTTCCAGCAGAACTCCAGTCCGCCGAACGCACACAGGAACACTCTCAAAAAGCAGATGACGGCACATTCTCACGCGAAGTGAAATCCACCGACGAGGACCTCGGATCGCGAGCTGCCCTCGCCAATTACGACGGGCCGCTTGTGTGGTACCCGGCCGAAGTGGACACGTCGATCCGAACCGGATGGTTCCACCACGCCGCCGAAGATGAGCACGTGCGCACCCCTGATGAACTGTTCGCCATCTGGCACGGCAGCGTCGGCGGGAACTGCTCGCTGCTGCTCAACGTGCCACCCACCCGCAAGGGCGTCCTGGCCCAACCCGACATCGATTCGTTGAAGGGGCTGGGAGATTTGGTGCGCGACTTCTACGCGCGCCGCATCAGCACCGTCACCGTGGACGCGTCCACGTCAACCGTGCCTGACACGCTCACCGCCCAGGCGGGCACCCCGTTCGATGACTCGTACGACCCCCTCATTCCCGCCCTGCTGACCGCCCCGTACTGGCAGCCGGACGAGGGAGACTCAGCGCCCACGCTGACCATCAGCTTCGACCGGTCCACCCCTGTCAGCGCCGTCATTATCCGTGAAGCCATCGCTGAAGGCCAGCGCATCGATCGAGTCACGGTGCGCGGCACCTGCCCAAATGGCACCACAGTTGACCTGGGCAGTGCGAACTCAGTGGGCTACCAGCGCATCATTTCGTTCGATCCGGTCGAACTGGCCAGCATCACAGTGTCGGTCGAGCAGTCACGCGGATCAGTGCGCCTGGCGCACGTATGGCCAGTCAGTGCCTGAGCAGGGAGTAGATCCTCTTGGCTGAAACTTTCCGCGGAGTGCCCAGCTGCTGAGCGAACAGTGAGACGCGCAGCTCTTCGAGCAACCAGCGCGCCTCGCTGATCGTGCGCGCCCGCTTCGCATTGAACGGATGCTCATCCAATGCGTGTTGCGCCTGCTCAATGGCGTCTTCAACATCACCGATCACGTGCGCATTCTGCGCGTCCTGATCGAGCATGGGTCGCCCTCGCGCCGCACGGTCAAGGCGCACGGCACCGGCACGCACATACCTGGCCAGGTGAGGCAGAACCTCAAACGGTGTGGCTGAAATGAAACCGGGGAAGACCAGCGCCTCAGTCGTATCACGCACCTCCTGGCGAACTTCATTCAGTGACGCGTGCTGATGAGTACGCACACTGTCCGCCACCTCGCTGGAAGCCTCAAGCGTGCGGATCACATGCTGAAGGATCTCGTAAACACGGTCTTCATGCCGGTCGCGGGCCTGCGCAACCAGGCTGTCGAAACGGGTGCGGCTGCGGATCGCTGCCGGCCCGTCATCACCGGAAAGCTGGTCCACCAGGCTCAACGCGGAGGCCCACTGCGCGTCAGAAACCAGCGCCTGCGTCGACTCATACGGGGAGGCAGCCAGCATCATTGCCTGCCGGCCACTCCACCGGGTCGTTACCCGCGCAGTCGCCAGCTGAACTTCGCGCACCAATAGCCGCGCCACCCCCACGCGGTGCAGACGGTTCGCCTCATCGGGATTCGCCACGATCTGCAGACGCACCTCATCTTTGTCAGAAACAAGCGCCGGGAAACCGCGCAATGCCACCTGCGTCGCATCTGGCTCCACCGACCAGGGCACATCCTCGGGAAACTCCGTGACAGGTTCCGGTGTCAGCGCAGGCGAGGGTGCAGCCGCCCGTGCAAACGCTTCGGCCACAGCCCCGCGAACAGCGGTGCGCACGGCATCGTCGGCTGTGCGTGCCAACGTGCGCTGCAGGTACGTCAATGACGGACCCGAACCCAGCTCACGACCATCCTGATCCACTACTCGCAGCGTCATCACAACATGGGAGGGAACATTCTCACGCGCATGAGCCAGATCCTTTGCACCCAGGTCAACGCCACGAATCTGACGCACCGCATCAGCGAACACCTCCTCAAAAGGCGGACGCCTGGCGGGATCGGGATCAATGCCGGCCGAGCGCTTCACGACCGGGGCATGGTCTGGCTCTGGCTGCGACTGCGCAGATGCCGTCCTGTTGCGCCTGACTGATCCGCTGGTCGCCCCCCACTTGGCCAGGCGATCCATCGCGGCGTTCAGGGAACGAGGGTCCTCAGGCTCGTCCACTTCAACGCTCACGACTTCATCGTCTCCGCCGATGCGTGAACGAATCCATTGAGCCACATCCACTCCCACTTCGGGCGCCGGAGCCAGCAGACGCCGTTTCGCTTTGGGCAGCGCACGGATCGTCTCAATCACCAGTTCGTCCAGCAATCCAGGCACCAGCCAGTCCATGCCGCGTCCCGTCACGCGCGGAAGCTCTTCTACACGAATCGTCGCCGTCACGCCGTCACGGGCGGCACCGGGGTGAAACTCGTAGGACAGGGGGAACTCCAGGTCGCCCTCGTTCCACGTGTCAGGAAATGCGTCGGCATCCGTTCCCGAGCCGCGCGGCAACAGCAGCTGTGGCGGGTACGTCAGCAGGTCAGGCTTCGAGCGGCGCTTTTTGGCCCACCACCGGTCAAAGTGGCGGGCAGAGATGATGCCCTCAGGCAGCAGGTCGTCAAAGAAATTGACGAGGGAGTCTTCGCCTGCAACGAGTCCGCTCGTGCGTGAACGCTGCTCCACCTCATGAGCCTGCTCCAGCAGGTCACGATTCTGTGCCATGAAACGGTGGTGCTCACGCCATTCGCCACGCACCAGCGCATGGCGGATAAACATTTCGCGCGCCAACTGGCGTGCAGTCAGCGGCTCAATCTCTTCCACGCTGACGGGGGAGTTCTCCTCAACGGTCGTTTCTCCCAGGGCGTCCGACAGTGCATCAGCGAACACGCTTGGCCCCTCATGGCCGCGCAAACCCTGCGCAATACCAGCCAGTGTTCCCGGACGCGCTACTCGGGAACGGCGTGGGCCACCCTCGTCCATCGTGATGTCGAGCCTGCCGAGCAGGACCGTACGGTCAGCTTCCAGCGTCAACCCGTACAGCATGGTTTTCTGGTGGATCATCGCAGCGCCCTTGCCTGATGACCAGTATGGTTCGGAGTAGACGCGGGTGAGCAGAGGGCCGGCCAGAGGCTCGATCCACTCGGGTTTGATGCGCGCCACCGTGCGGGCGAACAGGCGCGAAGTTTCGACCAGCTCCGCCGTCATCACCCATTCGGGGTGGCTGCGGGTCAGGCCGGAGCCGGGCCAGATGGTGAATCGTGTGCCGCGAGTGCCCGCATACTCCTTCTTCGCCGGATCCCAGTTACCCAGGTTCGACAGTAAGCCAACCAGAAGCGAGCGGTGGATTTCGTCAGCATCAGGTGAGGACGTTGAACGCGTGTAGGCAACGACTGCGCGCGCAGCGGCATTCGCAATTCCGCCACTGTTGGCAGCAAACGCCACTTCTTTCGGGCTGGGAATGCCGATGCGGTGAGTATCCAGGCCGAGGGGGCGCGCCATGTCCCGCAACTGCCCGACCACGTCACGCCATTCACGAAAACGCAGATAGTGCAGAAACTCTGCGCGGCACATGCGGCGGAAAGCGGAGCCGGACAGGTCACGTGACTGCACGTTGAGGTAGCGCCAGATGTTCAGGTAGGTGATGAAATCTGAATGCGGATCCACGAAGCGCGCATGCGCCTGGTCGGCAGCCTGCTGAAAGTCCAGAGGGCGCTCGCGGACATCCTGGATCGACAGGGCCGCCACGATGACAAGGACATCGGAGCCGCATCCGTTACGGTCACCTTCAATGAGAATGCGGCCCAGCCGCGGATCGATCGGCAAATGCGCCAGGGAGCGGCCGATCGCCGTCAGCCCGTGGTCAGCGGTCAGTGCCCCGATTTCCACCAGAAGCTGCAGGCCATCCCGAACGGCACGCTGCGCGGGAGGGTCGATGAACGGGAAGCGCTGCACGTCACCCAACCCCAGTGACACCATCTGCAAGATGACGCTGGCAAGTGAGGTACGCAGAATCTCCGGCTCGGTGTACTCGGGGCGCGCGTCGAAGTCATCCTCGGAATACAGCCTGATCGCCACGCCGTTGGCGACGCGACCACAGCGTCCTGCCCGCTGGTTCGCTGAAGCCTGCGAGATCGGTTCGATGGGCAGGCGCTGTACCTTCGTGCGGTTCGAGTAGCGGGAAATGCGCGCCAGACCCGGGTCGATGACGTATCGGATCCCCGGCACAGTCAGTGACGTTTCGGCAACGTTCGTGGCCAGGACAATTCTGCGACGCGAATGACGTTCAAAGATTCGGTGCTGTTCGGCCGATGTGAGCCGCGCATACAGCGGCAGGATGTCAATGTCAGAAGTGCTTCCTAGATGGTCAGCCAACGCCTGCTGCGTGTCACGGATGTCGCGCTCACCGGGCAGGAACACCAAAATGTCGCCGGGACCTTCCGTACGCAGCTCATCGACAGCGCGGCAGATACCTTCTTCCTGGTCGATGTGGTCACCCTCGTCGTCAAAAAGCGGTTCGTAGCGTATGTCGACCGGGTAGGTACGTCCGGTCACCTCGATGACAGGTGCGGGGTCTTCCGGTGTGTCGAAGTGACGGGCAAAACGCTGCGAATCGATCGTGGCGGAGGTGATGATGACCTTCAGATCAGGGCGCACAGGAAGCAGGCGGGCGAGGTACCCCAGGATGAAATCGATGTTGAGGGAGCGTTCGTGGGCCTCGTCGATAATCAGAGTGTCGTAACGACGCAACAGTGGGTCCGACTGGATCTCAGCGAGCAAAATGCCGTCAGTCATGAGTTTCACCAGCGTCGTCGGGCCGACCTCGTCAGTGAAACGAACCTGGTAGCCCACAACCTGGCCGGCTTCGCGCCCCACTTTCTGCCCCAGTTCGTGGGCGATACGTTCAGCAACAGTGTGTGCGGCGAGGCGGCGCGGCTGAGTGTGTCCGATCATGCCGGTCACGCCGCGCCCCAGCTGCAGACAGATCTTCGGAAGCTGGGTCGTCTTGCCTGAGCCGGTTTCCCCGGCCACCACGACAACCTGGTGATCCCGAATCGCAGCGGCGATCTCGTCGCGCCTGTCGCTGACCGGCAAATCCGGGTATGTGATCACCGGAATGGCGGCGACGCGCTGCGCAAGCTGTTCAGGTGTGAACGGCTTGAACGCTGAATGTTTACGTGGTCGTCGGGGCACCGGCCCAGTCTATGTCGATTAGCCTTTCACTTCTCCTGTTAGTTTCGATGTATACGAACTGTCACCAGTTCGAATGGCTTGAGATCAACGTCGAAGCCGCTTTCATCGGCGCGAAGGTCAGCCTCGTCCTCGCACTCGCGCTCCAGTCCATCTACCAGGCCAATTGACGCGAGGTGGGGAATATCGACACTGAATCGCGCCGTGGTGCGCCCGCCTCTTGTTTCATGGAAACGCACGATCACGTCACCGGATTCGTCATCAGCCAGCTTGACTGCCTCAATCAGGGCATTCCCGCTGTCCAGTGCTACCAGTGCCGGCACGCCATGGTCGCCTCGCACTTCGCGCACCGGCAGGTTCAGGCGCTGCCCTTGCGCGATCGCATCGTCAATCTCAGCTCCAACGGTCAGGGAGGTGCGCAGGACGTGGTGGCCCTGATCGGCATCCGGATCCGGAGCCATCGGCGCGCGCAGCAGTGACTCACCGATCTGTACGAACGGCCTGCCCTCGTCGCTGCGCATGCGTACGAACGAGTGCCCATAGGTGCGGTCATTGGCCACGGCCACGCCGAAATCATCTTCTGCCACGCGCACCCACCGCAGTCCCACAGTTTCAAAGCGCGCGTGCTCCCACGACGTGTTCTCGTGAATGGGGCGCGTGATATGTCCGCACTGAATTTCGGATTGGGCGGTTGTGGTCAGCACGTCAACCGGCAACTCCAGTTTGAGCATCCGCCGGCGCTCATGCCACTCGACTTCAGTCGTGAAATCAACCGTCGCAGAATCGGGCGCGATGCGCATCGTCTGAACGAACGTCGACGTGCCCCAGGACCGCTCACACGTCACGACGGCAGCGCCGTCTTCTTCGCGCACATCCAGAGCGTCCACCGAGTCAATCGGGTTCGGGTGGCGACGGTAATCACCGTCGATATTCCACGCATCCCAGTCCACCGGAATGTCGCGGTACGCGTTGAGCCTGCCGAGCACCTGTCCTGCCGGCACAACCTCACGATTACGGCGCGCATCCACCAGCGAGTCAATCAATCCGTCCCGCGTGACATGTACGTTCAGCACGCCGTTCGAGATCTGCCAGCCGTCGTCGCCCTCGTCAATGGTGATGGACGAGGGAGCCTGCGCGCTGACATGTGCGATCACTCCGGCACCCACGCCACGCTGCTCGGCGGACGAGGCGTTCGCGGTGAGCGGGGTCTCACCGTTGCCGGCAACAATGCTGAGCGCGTCATTGATCAGGGTGTTCAGGCGCTCCATGAGGCGCTCGAAGGTTTCTTCAGCTTCGCGGTGGACCCACGCGATTGAGGATCCGGGCAGGATGTCATGGAATTGCAGCAGGAGGACTTCCTGCCAGATCTCGTGCAGCTCATCGTAGGGGTAGTCGGCACCGGTGCGCACCGCTGCCTGCGTCCACCAGTATTCGGCCTCGCGCAGCAGATGCTCGCAGCGTCGGTTCCCGCGCTTGGTGCGCGCCTGCGAGGTGAGCACGCCGCGATGGTTCTCCAGGTACAGTTCGCCCACCCACGTCGGCGCATCGGGGTATTCGGCCTGCGCGTCGACAAAAAAGTCGGTCGGTGAGGCGATGCGCACGCGCGGGGAGCCTTCCAGGTCTTTTTGCCTGTGCGCGTTGGCCAGCATTTCCCTGGTCGGGCCGCCGCCGCCGTCACCGTAGCCGAACGGCACCAGCGTCCTGGATGCTCCGCCGCTGTCGCGGAATGTGCTTTCAGCGTGATGCAGGTCGGTCGGGCTGAGCGTGGAGTTGTAGGTGTCAACGGGTGGAAAGTGCGTGAAGATACGCGACCCGTCGATCCCTTCCCACCACAGAGTGTGATGCGGGAACGTGTTCGTCTCATTCCACGACAGCTTCTGCGTGAGCATCCATTTCATACCCATGTGCCGTGCGATGGTCGGCAGTGCTGCCGAGTATCCGAAGGAGTCCGGCAGCCACACGTGTTCGGGCATGACGCCGAATTCGCGCTGGAAGAATCGCTGGCCTTCCAGGAACTGTCGAACCATTGCCTCCCCGCCGATCATGTACGGGTCGGATTCGATCCACTGACCTCCGACGACTACCCACCTGCCTTCGGCAACGCGCTGACGCAGGCGCTCGAACACGTCAGGGTGCTCGTCACGCAGCCACTGATACTGCTGGGCTGAGGAGGCGGCGAACATGACGTCGGGGTCGACGTCCATCAGGTGCAGGACATTCGACCACGTGCGCGCTACTTTGCGTCGCGTCTCTCGCAGCGGCCACAGCCACGCCGAATCGATATGCGCATGTCCGATCGCGTATGCGGTGGTCGCTGACGCGGAGGCCGGAGCGCTCAAAACATCGCTGAGCATCTGCCTCGCCTCGTGTGCGCTGCCCGAGAGATCGTCATAGTCGAGGGCGTCCAACGCGCGGTCAAGTCCGCGGATGATCTGTTCGCGCCTGGGTGAGTCGACGACGGTCACGAGGTCATTCAGCACGGTCAGGTCAGCCTGGAGTGCTTCAACCGTGGTGTCGATGGCGCGCAGTTCGCACGTAGTCATTGTGTAGATCGACTCTGTGCCGGCTGTTTCTTTCGAGCCCATCGTCGGTGGTGTCACCCAGTCACCTTCGATGACATTCGGGTTGGCGGCCGCTTCGATGAAGAGCTCGAATTCTTCACCGGGCGCTGCCTCGATCGGAATGTAACGGTTGAGTGGTTCGAGCGCCTTAATCATCGTGCCGTCTGGCCGATATGCTGCGCCTTCTGCCTGGAAACCGGGGCCGGCGTCGGAAAATCCCAGGTCAACGATGATTTCGTGGCGGCGCTGGTCGGATGCAGGGTCCCATTCCTGCGGTACGCGCCCGCTGACGTGGAACCATGTCGTGCCCCAGGGGTGCGACCATGCGTAGGGCAGGCTGATGTCGGAGTATTCCTGTGTGACTGCCTCGTCGAAGGGGACGGGTTCGTCGGGCACTTCCCATGCGGTAAGGGTCAGATTTGCTCGTTCGATCGTGACACCCGGGGTGAGCCAGTCGCGCAGTACGCGTGACACCTGGCGGCGGGTGCGTGAACTTTCATCGAACATGAGGCTCCTTTGGCTCGAATTGTGATGTGTTCCTCTATATTATCCATCATTATTGATGTATTTGAAGAGGGAATCGATCATGAATCATCCTCAAA
Organism: Actinomyces ihuae; assembly: GCF_001457875.1. Lineage (NCBI taxonomy): Bacteria > Bacillati > Actinomycetota > Actinomycetes > Actinomycetales > Actinomycetaceae > Actinomyces > Actinomyces ihuae. Next base: position 920,457 of record NZ_CZPX01000005.1, on the reverse strand, counting down.
CGTAAAATGTATGCATAATGAGGCGTGCTACGATGCTGCTGTGACCGCCATCTCACCTGAGCGTCGACAGACGCCGCCGTGGCGCTTCGCCATCGGCATGTTTGGCACATCGATTCCGATCAATGTCATCAAAGGGTCGATGCTGTATTTCTACGTGTCGGTCCTTGGCATGGATGCTGCCATCTACGCCGCCGTCTATACGGTCTACGGGATTATTGACGCCATCGATAACCCGATCTTCGGCTACTTCTCCGACCGTACGCGCTCCCGATGGGGCAGGCGCCGTCCCTACCTCATCGTCGGCGCACTGGTGCTGCTGATCGGCATGATCGCACTGTTCTGGGTGCCTGACGCCGTCGTCGCGGCGAAGGCAACAATGCTGGTCGCCTGGTTCGCCACATTCGCCATCTTGTCCGAAGCGGCCGATTCCATGATCAACGCGGCCTACGGGTCGCTGCTGCCGGAACTGTTCCCGCAGGAAAAGCGACGCGCCCTCGCCAATTCGCTGCGACAGGGATTCCAGTTGGTCGCCATGATCTTCTCCCTCGGCCTTACCCCACTGCTGGCCCGCAACATCCTGGGATGTGACGTCAGGGATGCAGCGTGTGCTGATCCGACCGTGGGATACGAGCGCCTCGCCGTCATCTATGGTGTTATCGCCGCTGCAGTCATCATCTTCATGGCGCTGGGGATCCACGAACGCCACGGCGACGTCGAAGAAAAACGCCCGACGTTCCTGCGATCGATCCGAGACATCGTCACCAACCGCTACTTCTGGACGATCGGCGTGGTCTCAGCACTGTATGGCGCGTCGATGGCGATGCTCATGGGTGGTCTGCAGTTCTACGTGGACTACGCGCTGGGTGGCGGCGCGCTGGAAGCCACCATCATGCAAGGTGTCGTCATCTTCACGTCACTGGGATCACTCGCCATCTGGACCTCGATCGTGCGCAGACGCGGCGCGGCGTGGACATGGCGCCTGGCCCTGCCGGTATGCGCACTGACCTTTGTGCCACTGTTCTTTGCCCACAACCTCATCACCGGCATCCTGTGCGGAATCTGCGTGGCGTTCGGCTGGTCCGGTATGCTCGCCACCAACGACCTGATCTTCGCCCGCGTTCTTGACGAGGATGCCCGCAAGACTGGCATCCATCGCGAAGGGATCTTCCTGTCGGCATTCGGCGTGCTCGGCCGTCTCAATGCGATCCCGACCTCCATTGCGTTGCTGTCGCTGGGCTGGTTCTTCGGATATCGTTCCGGCGCGGTGCCCGGCCCTGACCCGGCGATGGCGTGGCGCGTCTACATGGCCATCTATCCGCTGGTATTCATGCTGATCGGCACGCTGATTTCGCGCTTCATTCGCCTTCCGGAAGCCGACGAAGCATGAGTGCCGAGCGTCGCATTGTCATTACCGCTGATGACTTTGGCATGAACCCCGCGTCCTCGCGCATCGTGTGCGACCTTGTCGCCAGCGGCCGTGTCAGTGCCGTGACCGCCCTCGCCAATTCCGATGACCTGCCCGCGCAGCTGAACATGCTGCGAGACGCCGGACTGAGCAGCGTCGGCCTGCATCACGAAGCAACCGGAGGTGAGATCGCCGATGAGCTGCGCGAACAGCATTCGCGCTTGACTGGCTGCGGGATGGACGTCATCCGGCTCGATTCGCATTGCGGCGCGTTGTATACGCCCGAGGCGCTCCCCGCCGCACTCGAATTCTGCACCCGCTTTTCGTTGGCTTTCCGCATGCCGCGCACGTTCCCCGTTCAGTTCTTTGACGAAGGTGACTCGTCGATGCCTTCTCTGCATGCTCAAGCCGTGGCAGCAGCAGACCGCCTGGGAGTGGCTCTGCCACAGATGATGCTGACCAATACGACGCCGTATCAAGACGTCGCCAGCTACGAGCAGCTACGGGACAGTTATATTGCAATGCTGGATGCTGTGCCTGTCGGGGTCAGTGAAGTGTTTGTGCATCCCGGTGTCGATGATCAAAAGCGGCAGTGGGAGGCGCGGCTCGTCGTTGACTCACAATGGCTGGAAGCACTGAAGGAGCGCGATATTCGCGTGGTCGATCGCTGGTAGCTGGTAACTGGTAGTGGTGGCGATCGTGACGCCGGTCGATAGTGTGACACACATCACTTAAATCAGGATGGTTGTTGGCTGTGTGTGGAACGCAGATGCCGGTGGGTGCTGCCACAATAGAACACATGTTCGACAAAACACGTGTTCCGCAGCTCGCGCAGGACGATGCCATAGCTCGCATCGATGCCCTGCGTGAGGCGGATATGCGCTGGAAACAGGCCGAAGCTGATCGTGCCCGTCTTGTCGTCGACACTGTCCTGGCTGTCAGCCGCGCAGCTCCTGCAGATGAAGAGCGTGTCATTCGCAGTGGCGCGGGTACACCCCTGATTGCCGAGTTCGCCCACTTGGAAGTGGCGGCGGCTCTGGGGTGCTCCCCGCACGTGGCGCTGAACCTTATTTCAGACCTGCTTGACCTGCGTTTCCGCATGCCGCGCCTGTGGCAGCGCATACTGGATCTGGACGTGCCCGTGTGGAAGGCGCGCGCTATCACGATGCGCACCACCAGTTTGTCGCTGGACGTGTGCAGGGAAGTTGATCGCCGAATCGGCGACATCGGCACGTGGAGCAAAGAGCGCACCATTGAGCACATCAACGAGCTGATTGCCGAGGTTGACACCGAACGCATCGAACGATGCTTCGACTTGAAGAAGTCGCACCGCCGAGTCGCCTTCGACCGTGAGAGCTCGACGGATCTGGTGTATCTCGATGCCACCTTGAGCGTGACCGACGCGCAGCTTCTGGAAGGAACGGTCAACGCTTTGGCGCGCACGCTCGTGAGCGAACACCCCGACGAATCTCTGGACGAGCGCAAGTCCCGCGCCCTGGGAATTCTGGCGACGCCCGCCTATGCGCTTGCGCGCCTGGAAGGCGCCACTGGTAAGGCGCTTGATCGCACCCGCCCGCCTGCCACGCTTCACCTGCATATCAACGCTGCGTCGCCGCGACTGGTACACGGTGACAGGTGCGGCACGATCCCGGCGCAGGCTCTTTCCGACCTGCTGGCTCACTGCCACGTCACAGTGCGTCCCGTCCTTGACCTCAACAGCAACCGTGCGGTCGACCGACATGACCCACCGCCATTGATGCGCCATGCGATGCATATTCGCGAGCCCGTCGAAGTCTTCCCGTACTCCACGATGCGCTCCTCGGCATGCGACCTTGACCATACCGTTCCGTATGACCCGCACGGGCCAAAGGGGCAGACCTGCCTGGGCAATCTCGGTCCGCTCTCACGTACCGTGCACCGCGCCAAGACGCATTCACGCTGGCACCTGACTCAGCACCGACCGGGAATATACGAGTGGACATCTCCGCTGGGCTACCGCTACAGCGTCACCCACGGCAAGACTCGATACCGCGGACACCGCCGACCTCAGCGCGCATAGGCCTGCCGACTATCGACGAATCGGAACGTGCGTGCGTGACCACTCAAGCGACAGATCCACAAGCGTTTGAGCGTCTTCACCTGCGCCGAAATGCGAGCCGTGAATGACCTGGACGGAACTTCCCAGCGGCAGCTCCGGCATGACTTCCTCAGTCATTTCCACCAGGCCGATCTCCTCATCGTCGGCATCGTGAATGATCAGAACCGGCATGGTCAGGTGATCCACTGTCGCTTTCGTGTCGACCAGCGACAGATCCACCAGAGTCTGCCTGGAAATCGTGAAGTTCTGGCGAGGGCCGGGTGAATCGTCAGGGATGGTTGTAACGCCGTGACGCTCCAGTTCATCAAGCTGCTCGGAAGAAAAAATAGCCTGCCAGTCATACGACACGGGACCCAGTACCGCCCCGGACAGCACCATAGTTGTCGCTGCAGGTGGAGCAGCGTTCATGGCGACGGTGGCGCCGTAGGAGTGCGCGTGGATCAGCTGGCGATGGAAACCCTGGTCAGCCAGCCAGCCTGATGCGGCACGCAGATCCTCCGCGTGAGAGTCAAGAGTGATGATGTCATCGTCAGACAACCCATGTCCCGAATAGTCAAATGCCAGCGTCGCATACCCCGCCGTGCGGTAGTGCCCGGCGAGGCGATCGAAGTGCCCGCCGGAGTGACGATCGGACAGGAACGAGTGAGAAAACAGCACGGCACAGTCAGTGCTGTCCACAGGGTTGACGAACGAACCCGACAGGCTGAGCCCGCGGGGTGTTTCAATCAAGACCTCACTCATACCTTCCAACCTAGCTATTTTTGTCAGTTCTGTGGCAAAAGCGTGAGACAATTCGCCCTAAGGAAAATACACTGGGTGTCGACGCGAGAGGAGATCGTCAATGGGAATGAAAATTGGACTCGCCCTCGGACTGGGAGTGGGGTACGTCCTCGGAACACGAGCCGGACGTGAACGCTACGAGAAGATCAAAGCCGCAGCGCACAAGCTTCGTGAACAGCCTTTCGTGTCGCGTCCCCTCGACAATGCCGGCCAGCGGGTATCCGAAGCGGTGCGCACCGGCGGCGAACGTGTGACCGACAAAGTTGCCGATGCTGTGAAGGAACGCCTTTTCGGCACACCGACCAGCACCTACGAATATGTCGACGTTGAGGTGGAAGAAGAATAATTCCGGACGCCCGAACGTCCTCTTTCGACGACGCTCGTGGACAACGCGCCGGTGGGAGTGCCACTGTAGTCACCGTGACGTCTGAACACACTCCGACCCGCGAACAGATACGCCGGTGGCGCAGGTACCTAGCTGAAGAACGCATGGAACAGGCGACCTACCGCCATCTCGCCGCTCGACGAAAAGACGGCGACAGCCAGGTGCTGAACGCACTGGCAGACGCGGAAGAACGTCACGAAAAACACTGGCTCGACCTGCTTGGCCCTCATGCCTACCCTGAACCCAGGCCTTCGTTTCGCGCCCGGGCACGCGCATTCCTCGCACGCATGTTCGGAACAATCTTCGTTCTCGCGATGGCTCAACGATCCGAACAACGCACGGCGTACGACCGGGACGACGACGCGACCGCGCAGATGGCAGCCGACGAACACATACACGGCGAAGTGATCCGAGGCCTGACCGCACGATCGCGCCAGTCTCTGGCCGGCACGTTCCGCGCGGCAGTGTTCGGTGCCAACGACGGCCTCGTGTCCAATCTGGCGTTGATCCTGGGCATTGCGGCAACCGGCGTGAGCTCCAGGATTGTCCTCGTCACCGGCATCTCCGGCCTGCTCGCCGGTGCCCTGTCAATGGCAGCAGGGGAATGGGTCAGCGTGTCCAGTCAGCGTGAACTGCTCGACGCATCCCGGCCCGACTCGCAGGCCCACCAGTCAGTGCCCGCCCTCGACGTGGATGCGAACGAACTGGCGCTGGTGTTCCGCGCTCGCGGCGAAACGCCTGAAGATGCAGCCGAACACGCGCGCCGGGTCTTCCAGCAAGTCGCCGCCCATCCATCAGGCCAATCCGGACCGATCGCCGTGCGCACAGCGCTCAGTGGCAACGACTCTGGCGGTGCCGGTGAAGAAGTGGGGACCCCGTGGCGCGCGGCAATCAGCTCTTTCATCTTCTTTGCCGCTGGCGCGTTCATCCCGCTCATTCCGTATATTTTCGCGGCCGATGGCCTGCTCGCCGTCGTTATTGCCGCCGTGCTGGTGGGAATTTCGCTGCTGCTGACCGGCGGAATGGTGGGTGTGCTTTCTGGTCAGGACCCCATGCCTCGCGCATTCAGACAGTTGGCAATCGGATTTGGAGCAGCCGCCGTGACATACGCTCTGGGCTGGTTGTTCGGTACAACAGCACTTTAAAATCGACGATGTGACTTCTGTGCTCCATTCGCTCAACGATGCGCTTCCCGACATTTTTCGCGCCATCGACCTGATCGGCGTGGTGCTCAACGGCGTTCTGGGTGGCCGCCTGGCACGCATGAAAAGGTTCGACATCGTCGGATTCGGCGTCCTCGCCGTGATGTCTGCGCTGGCCGGCGGTATTCTGCGTGACGTCATGCTGCAGGTTGGCCCGCCGGCAGCACTCACCGATCCGTTCTACCTGGCAGCGGCGCTGGTCGGAGCCATCATCGCTTACATGTTCACATTTGATTCACGGCGCTGGCAGATCGCCCTCGCCTTTGCTGACGGAACAGTACTGGGCTGCTGGGCAGCAACCGGAGCCGCGAAAACACTCGAAGCAGGATTTGGCATCATGCCGGCACTGATCCTCGGGATGACCACCGCAATCGGCGGCGGCATGATCCGGGACATCGCAGCGGGAAACACGCCGATGGTGTTCGGAGGAAACAACCTGTACGCCACGCCTGCACTGGTGTCCTCCGCGATCATGGTGGCCTTCTGGAACTGGCACCTCGACACCATCGGAATGGCGACCGCAATCATAGTCGGGTCAGCATTCACATTCCTTGCTTTCCAGCGCTCCTGGCAGCTGCCGCGCAACTCGGAATGGTCGCTTGCACACCTGTGGGGCCGCAACCGCGTGGAAACCGCCGCTGTGACCGCTGAAGCTGCAGCTCAGGCAGCGACCGACGCGCTCAACCAGATCCGTGAAGAACTGGATAAGGAGCAATAATGTGCGGACGGTTCGTTCTGTTCGGTAACGACGACGATATGCAGGATCTCTTCGAACTCGACCAGCTGCTGGGGCGTACCATCGCGTCCTACAACATTGCGCCCACTCAGCCAATCCGCGTCATCATGGAACACTACGCCGACCGCCTTGTCCGCGTGATGACCGATGCGACATGGGGGCTTGTGCCAAGTTGGGCCAAACCCGGTTTTCGCCCCATGATCAACGCGCGCGCCGAAACAGTCACGGAAAAGCCGTCCTTCCGCGGCCCCGTCCGGCACCACCGCTGCCTCGTTCCCGCGAACGGATACTACGAGTGGCAAGGCAAGCAGCCCTGGTTTTTGTCCGCCGACGAGGGCGACCCCCTCATGGCCTTTGCAGGCATCTGCGACAGCTGGACATGTGCGATCCTGACACGCAGCGCGCCGGACGCCCTCGGCACTATTCATGACCGCACGCCGCTGATCGTGCCCAGGGAATTGTGGGGAGCATGGCTCGACCCGCACCTGGACCGTCCGGATGAGGTGCGCTCACTGATTGACGCTGTTCCCGAGCCACACCTGTTGCCGCGCCGCGTGGGCCGGGAAGTCGGGTCGGTGAAGAATAACGACCCGTCGCTGATCTCACCACTTGAGCGCGCATGACAGCGCACGAACGGAAAGTGTGAGAATCATGACTATGACTGAAACCAGAAAACCGCGCCGGTTCAAAACGCGCCACCTGTCAATGATTGCTCTTGGCTCAGCGATCGGTGCTGGGTTCTTTCTGGGGACCGGGCAGGCCATTGCATCGGCCGGACCGGCCGTTCTTGTGTCGTACCTGATTGCAGCGCTCATCGCGATCACTGTGATGTACTCGCTGGCGGAACTGTCAGCCGCGCTGCCGTCGACCGGATCGTTCTCCACATATGCCGAAGCCGGCATCGGACGGTGGGCCGGGTTCACGGTCGGATGGATGTACTGGTTCATGCTGATCATGGTGCTCGGCATGGAAATCACAGGTGCCGCACAGATCTTCGTGCAGTGGTTCCCTGCGGTCCCGCAGTGGATCGTCGCCCTCGTCATTGTGGTGGTGCTCGGCGGAGTCAACCTGATGGCAGCCGGTGACTTCGGTGAGGTCGAAGCGTGGCTGGCCGGAATCAAAGTCGCAGCCATCATTATGTTCCTGCTGATCGGCGTCGGTTTGCTGATCGGCTTCATTCCCGGCAAGACCGCCCCGGTGATGGAAACCGTCCTTGGCAACGGTGGGTTCGCACCGTTGGGCATGGCGGGCATCGCAACCGGCCTGCTCGCCATCATCACATCGTTCGGCGGCATTGAGATTGTGACGATTGCGGCCGCCGAAGCGGAAGACCCGCAGCGCGCCATGAGCAAGGCGATTCGCTCAGTACTGTGGCGCATCCTGGTGTTCTACGTCGGCTCGGTGATACTGCTGATCTGCCTGCTGCCGTGGAACTCGCCTGACATGGTGCTCAACCCGTTCGCAACGGTGCTGAACATGGCGGGTATCCCAGCTGTCGGCCGCATCATGGAAATCATCGTGTTCGTGGCCCTCGTCAGCGCTTTTTCAGCCAACGTCTACTCGTCGTCGCGTATGGCCTACTCGCTGTGCGCTCGCGGCATGGGCTCACCGTGGCTGCTGGGCGGGTCGGCAACTGCATCGGATTCGCCGGACGCACTCGCCCATGTGGTCACCGGCGATTCAAAGCGTGATCTTGAGGCCGTCATGGCGGAAGAGACTGCAGTCGGTGATATTGCACGAGGGCGAACCCCGCGCCGAGCCGTCAGCCTGTCAGTCATCCTCGCCCTGGTGTCGGTCGGTCTGAACTGGTGGCTGCCGGAGGCGATTCTGGGGATCCTGATCAACGCGATCGGCATGGTGCTGCTCATTGCGTGGGTCTTCATCATCATTTCGCAGATTCGTCTGCGCCCAATCCTGCGTGAAAATCATGACCTGCCGATCCGCATGCCCGGCTGGCCGTGGACGGGGTATCTGGCTCTGGCTGGCCTGGCCGTGATGGGTGTGCTCATGGCTCTGAGCCCCTCTGCGCGCCCGCAGCTGATCTCGATGCTCGGCTTGATGCTGATCATCATGGGGATCTACTGGATCCGCGAAAAACTGGCGCGGCGCTAGCCCTGTGGATAAGTCGGGCAGGTGCCGACGTGATGCTCATAATGAGTAGGTGCGTGGGCGATTCAGCATCGGCGATTTCATCATCGCGCTGGCAGTCATTGTGCTGCTGGCGTGGGTGTTGTGGCTGTTCATACCCGCCCCACGAGTCGAAGCTCCCGCCGGTCCCGCCGGTGACCAGCTTCGCACACTGATCGTACGCAGTGACGAGGGCGCCCCTGACTACAACCGGGACCAGTTTGGTCAGAAGTGGGCCGATGAGGACCATAACGGGTGCGACACTCGTAACGACATTCTGGCCCGTGACCTCGCGCGGCCAACGTTCAAGCCGAATACTCGCGACTGTGTGGTGCTCAGCGGAACACTGGCAGAACCCTACACGGGCAAGGTCATCGAATTTCAGCGAGGTCAGGACACGTCGACACTGGTGCAGATCGATCACGTCGTGGCGCTTGCCGACGCATGGAGATCGGGAGCCTGGCAATGGGACACAGCCCGCAGGCAGGCCTTCGCCAACGACCCGGACAATCTCCTGGCAGTTGACGGACAGGCCAACCAGGACAAGATGGCTGCTTCAGCTGATCAGTGGCTGCCACCTGACCGCAGTTTCCGCTGCGAATACGTGACGCGGCAGATCGCGGTGAAAGCCAAGTGGAAACTCACGGTGACCAGAGCGGAACACGATGCAATGGCACATGCGCTCGCACACTGTTAGCCAGTATTGTTGTGCGTATGGGTAAAGCAAGCCGTCGTAAAAAAGTACAACCCGGACGCAGCACGTACCGTCCGCCGATCCGCTTCGTGGAACGACCCTTTGACGGGCTTCCATGCGAAAGCGACCTGGTCGCCATGAGGGAAATCATTCCGTGTGCGCGCATGAGTGCCCGCACGACGGACGGCGTCGAATTCGACATAGTCTCACTGCTGCCAGACGGGCAGGGTGCCATGGTGCGCGGTGACGGCCGAATCATGGTGGGCATGCAAACGCGATTCCATTCCGGCGACCTGTCTCACGATGTGGGTGGCGCGTTGCAAGCCGCCCTCGACGCGAAAGACGAAGGTATCGTTGCCTTTGACGTGCGTGACCCCGCACCCAGGTTGCAGGAACTGCTGGAAAGCGCCGAACCGATGGAACTGTGCGACGATTTCTCATTCTGGTTCGACCCGACCGAAGAAATGTCCGAGGACATCCGCTCCACGATGGAGCAGACACGCAACGAACTGATCCCCACGCAGGAAGTCCCGGGAGCGCCCGGCATGTATTGGTGCGAAATGAACCGCAACTTCGTGCGCTACGTGACCGATGAGGACGAAAACAAGCTCTTTACCGCGCTGGCACGTATGCAGGTGGCCGGAGATGCCCACGTGGGGGAGGGTTCCCGCTTTGTCGGAGCCTTCCGCGCCTGCGGGCTGGCCATCCCCGTGTTCGAACTGGCAGAAGGAGTCAGCTCTGATGACGTGTCCAAGCCTGCGCAGAACTTCATCAGCAAGCTTGAGGACGCGCTCAATGCGACCGAAGCTCTGACACATGACGAGCGTCGAGCCAAACAGGGGCTTGTTTCTCGACAAGTCACCATCCGGTAGAGGTACAAGAAGAGGCAAAGTCGGAGTAAAGTTGTGGGCGTGAACGATTCGGGACCCCAACGCGTTGCCGCGATCATCTGGGCGCACGACGATGCTCATGACATTGCCTCCACAGTCCGATCCTGCCGCGCCATTCCCGCAGTCGATTTGCTCATAGTCGTCGATGACGGCTCCACTGACGAAACAGGCGCGCACGCGCGAATGGCAGGTGCCGTCGTTGTTCGACACTCAGTGCCGCGTGGACGCGCATCCGCGATGGAGACAGGCGTGAAAGTCGCAGCGATGCGTGACCGCGCCGACTGGCCACCACGCCTCCTGCTCTTCCTCTCATCCGACCTGGGCGAATCAGCCGTCGAAGCCGCCGTGCTGGTCGAAGCAGTGATGACCGGGATGGCGGACTGTGCCTGCGCCAGTGAGAAATCCAGTCGCCGCCTGCCCGCCGCACGGATAGCGCGTCGAGCCATCCGGCGCGCAACAGGGTGGGCACCTGAATCGCCCATGTCCGAAAATCGCTGCATCACGCGCGAAGCGCTGACAGCCATCATGCCTTTCGCCAACGGGTACGGGCTGGAACCCGCGATGACGATCGACCTGCTGATGCAAGGGTTCACCATGGTGGAGCTGCCGTGCGCATTCGTCCACTTGGGTGGAGATCGCACCCTCGGTGAACTCAACAAACCACAGCAGCTGATCGATACGCTGGTGGCGCTGACCGAACGCGGGCCACGCGTGCTGACGCGTTCGCCTTTGAGGCGCTCCGAGAGCCGCGCGTTTAAGCTGGGTGACCCGTATCCGCATCGGGCTGACGAGACCCCAGGGCGCGAATCCGACGCAGACGAAGAGAATTAGTCACCACGCACACCGATGACAACGCCATCGCGCCGGCTGCGATCATCGGGTTGAGCAGTCCTGCGACAGCCAGCGGAATGGCAGCCACGTTATAGCCGAACGCCCACACCAGGTTCTGCCGGATGACGCGCAGTGTCCGCCGTGACAGGTCGATTGCGGTGGCGGCTGCGCGCAGATCCGAGGACACCAACGTGATGTCAGCAACCTGGATCGCCACATCCGTTCCGGATCCCATCGCCATACCCAGCCCGCGATGTCCCGCCTGAGCGAGCGCCGCAGCGTCGTTGACGCCATCACCCACCATCGCCACAACGCGTCCCTCATCCTGCAGGCGCTTCACGACATCGCGCTTGTCATCCGGCAACACATCAGCGATCACGTGGGAAATGCCGACCTGGTCGGCTACCACGTCAGCAGCACCCTGATTGTCGCCGGTCAGCAGGATCGGCTCAATATCCAAGTTGCGGAACAGGCCGATTGCCTCAGCTGACGAGTCCTTCACCTGGTCGCGCAATACGATCACACCATGCACCTGCGCCCCGGTCAGTGGTGCGTCCAGCTGGCGGCCAATACTTGGTGCAGACGGCTCGGCAGTCTCACTGGTGCGCGAGCGCACACGCGCCTGGTACCCGGCAGCTTCCACAACGTGCACCAACTCATCGTCACCGTGGTCGCGGGTGAGCAGAATCGATGCGCTTTCGGTCGCCAGGTTGACGTGCGCCTCGACTCCATCAAGTTTGCCCAGCTTGCGTTCCACACGATTCACACACGACGCGCACGTCATTCCGCCCACCGCCATGTCAACACGGACCGGGCTCTCAGCGTCGCTTTCGTCGGCGTGGATTGTCGAGGGCGACTCATCCCACCCTGGAACGCTGGCCACCACGATGGGCGTTGCGCAACGCGATCGGGCAGTGCGCACGATGTCCTCGGGAATACTGATACCCAGCCCCGTGAACCACTCGGGCCTGCCCACCAGAGCCAAACCGCCGTCGATCAGAGCTGAGACACCCATGCCGGAATGGTTGACGAAGCGGCGAGTCGCAACGGGCGTGAGTGAGCGGGACTGTGTGGCGCGCACAATTGAGCGCGCCATCGGGTGTTCAGAGCGTGCCTCGATACCGGCTGCGAGGGCGAGCGTGACGTCGGGATCGCTTGACTCGACGTGTTCGACGGCCAGGTTGCCGGTTGTGACCGTGCCGGTCTTGTCCAGCACAATCGTGTCGATCTTGCGGGTTTCTTCGAGGATTTCAGCTGAGCGGATCACGATGCCCAGCTGGGAGGCGCGCCCTGAGCCGACCAGCAGGGCGGTGGGTGTGGCCAGTCCCAGCGCACACGGGCAGGCCACCACGAGCACGGCAACGGCGGCGGTGGCCGCGGCCTGAACGTCGCCAGAAAAGATGAGCCAGCCGATCAGTGTTGCCGCGGAAATCGCAAGCACGACCGGCACGAAAACCGAACTGATCGTGTCGGCCAGGCGCTGGATCGGTGCCTTCGTGGCCTGAGCTTCGCTGACCATGCGGCCGATCTTGGCCAACGCGGTGTCGGATCCAACTCGGCGGGCTTCCACTTCCAGAGCGCCCCACGTGTTGATCGTGGCACCTGCTACATCGTCACCGGGAGCAACATCGCGTGGAACGGACTCGCCGGTCAGCATCGACGTGTCAATGGCGGATTCGCCTGAGATGATGCGCCCATCTGTTGCGATGGATTCGCCGGGACGAACCTCGAACATGTCTCCGACCTGCAGGTCAGCGCTGTCGACGTCCTCGCGCGTCCCGTCAGGCAGAATGCGGTGCGCTGTGGTGGTGCCCATTGAGAGCAGTGAGCGCAGCGCGTCGCCGGCCCGATGCTTGGTGCGCGCCTCCGCATAGCGCCCGATCAGCAGGAACAGGACGATCACGCAGGCGCCCTCGAAATAGAGTATCGCGGATTCGCCGCCCCACAGCAGTGCCCACAGGCTCCACGCAGTTGAAGCGGTCACGCCCAGGGACACCAGTGTGTCCATTGTTGTGGTGCCGTGGCGTAGACCCTGGATGGCTGAGCGGTGGAAGGGCCACGCGCCCCATGTGACGACAGGTAGTGACAGGATGGCCACCACCCATTGCCAGCCCGGAAAATGCAGGCTGTGGAACATCGAAACGGTGGCAACGACCAGTGTGGGCGGCGCGGTGACGATGAGGCGGCGCCTGAGGTCTTGTGCGCGATCCAGCGCGCTGTGCATATAGCTCCTTAGAAGTCTCGCTTGATTTCAGTCAGTGTGTATCCGGCCTCGCTGATGGCATCTTTGAGGGCGTCGTCATCTACGCCGGTCTGCGTGTGGACGGTGACCAGTGAGGTCTTGTTGGCCTTGAGAATGACCTCCACGTTGGATACGCCTTCGACCTCTTTGAGTTCTTCGGTGACGGATGCGACGCAGTGGGAACAGGTCATGCCGTCGACATAGAGTTCAACAGTTCGATCGAGTGCCATGATGAGTCCTTTCAGGATTTGACGAGCCGTGCGATCGCGTTGATCGCTTCGGTGATTTTTTCTTCGCCAGCTTCGTGAGAGTGCTTGGCGGCGTCGAGGACACAGTGGCCCAGATGGTCGTGAACGAGGCCGAGGGCGACTGAATCAAGGGCGCTTTGAATGGCAGATATCTGCGTGAGTACGTCAATGCAGTAGTCCTGCTCCTCGACCATGCGCTGGACGCCGCGCACCTGACCTTCGATACGGCGAAGCCGGGTGAGGTACTGCTGGGTTGATGCTGAGTATCCGCGCATTGAGGTCTCCTCTCAGGTCTACCAGCACGACAATACCCCTAGGGGGTATTAGTGTCAAGGGGTGCGCCGATAGTAAAACGCGCGCCACGACCACTGACGGTCACGGCGCGCGTGAAGGAAAAAGGTTACAGCTCAGGCTGCGCGACCTTGAGCGACTGCTGGTCACGCTGGTGAGCCAGAGCAATCAGATCACTGAAGGTCTCCTCGCCGCCGACCTGGCGGGCAAAATCAGCATCCTGAGCGGCGATCGCCACATCCGTGATCGGGTTGGCCACCAACGCAGCCAGCACGGACGGAGCGGCAGTGATCGCGCCGATACCGGCCTCAACCAGGCGCAGCACCTGATCGGAGTTCTTGAAGGAAGCGGCCAGCACATCCGCATGCAGGTGATGGGTGCGCAGGATCTGATGAATTTCGGTTGCTACACGCACACCGTTGATACCGAAGTTATCCATCCTGTTCACATACGGCGCAACATAGCGCGCACCGGCCTGAGCGGCCATGAAGCCCTGCAGGGTGGAGTGGACGCCCGTTGCCGTGACCGGGATACCCTCCGAGGCCAGCATGTTGATCGCGGCGAAGCCTTCATGGGTGACCGGAATCTTGACATGCAGGTGCTTGCCGAACTCCGCACGCAGCGCGCGCCCCTCGGCCACCATGGATTCGCGATCATGGGACACGACCTGCACGTGCAGCTGCGAGCCTTCCGGCAAAACCGAGTGGATTTTACGGAGAACCTCCAGCGGGTCGCCTCCCTCGTTCGCCAGAATGGTGGGGTTCGTAGTCACGCCGTCGATGGGAAGGTAATCGAGAGTCTCACGAATGAGGTCAATATTGGCGTGATCGATCAGAATGAGCATGATTCTCCTTGAATTCGTAGCCTGACCCCATTGTACGATTCGGCAGGCATCAATAAATGGGACGTGCCAGACTACACATATGGGTCGCAGCGAAGACAGGTGGTATCCACTCAAACGTGTGCCGCAGTCTTATCCGCCGACCTACGTGCGCATGAAACTTGTGCCGATGATTCCGGCCATTGCTCTGGCAGCCGGTGCCGACTTGCTCTCCGATGCGCGCTTCGTGCCGAAGGATGCACAGAAAGTGCTGAGGGTGGCCTCCGAGCGCATGGGGTCGGAAATACTTGAACGCTTCCAGCGGATCTTCTTCGATGAACCGGGCCTGGACACGCTTTTGGTGCGGGCAGGAGCCGCTGCTGCGCGCCGCGTGGCCGACGCTGGCCGACTGTATCTGAAGGCGCGGATCGCCACGCACACCGACTGTGATGGGCGTGCGCGCGCCATGTTGCCATTGGTTCCGCGACGCGGATATGAAGCGTTGATGGTGATCGCACTGACTGTTGGCACAGCGACCGGGTATTTTCGTGGCGGAGCGGTTCACACCGCGGTGATCCTCGATAGTGACGACGGTACGCCGACCGTTCCGCCCGGCCACCCCACACCGCAACTGCGCAGAAGGCAGCCACCCTCGTCACTGGGTGACATCGCCGCCGACATCGACGACATGTACTACTGCGGGTCGATGGGGCAGATGGTCAAGGTGGTGCGCGTGGGCGAGGGCGACGCGCGACGCTGGATCGTGGCCATCCCCGGCACCATGCACCTTGACCCGACATCGACTCCGAACCCTGCCGACACGGAATCGAATATCCGCGAAGTCCTCTTCCTGCCTTCAGCCGTGCGGATCGGAGCGGTCAAGGCGGTGCATGAAGCGATGCGACGCAGCGGTGTAGACCAGGATGACTGGCCGGCCGAACGCGTCTTGATCTGCGGCCACTCTCAGGGCGGCATGGTGGCAGCAGCCCTGGCGTCGATGGACCCGGATGAGGCGGGTATGCGCGTGAGCGGCGTGATGACGATGGGATCACCATGCCGGCGCATCAAAATTCGCCCCGATGTGACGATGGTGTCGATTGCTCACGACCAGGACGTGATTCCAGCCCTGGACGGCACACCCGCACTGACCCCCGACCAGCGGGTGACGATCCACCGAAACCTGGTGCGGCCGCGTCAGTCGCCGCTGTACTACGCGCATTCATCGACGATCTACACCGACACGGTGCGTCTGCTGGAGCGGCGAGCCAGCGTCGTCCGACACGGATACCCCTCGGAATGCGTGGACCGCCTGCAGGAATTCCTGCCGCGCGAGGGGGAATCCGTGCACACCACATTCCATGAGGTGTGGCAGGACGTACTCGAAACCGTCGAAGAGCCGACGTGGGACCAGTACGTCGTGCTCGACGCACCCGAATCTGACCTGGTGGGCAGTGACTGGCAGTGGCAGCCCAACCCATTGATCGACTTTTCAGCGTTGAGGAGGACACATGCGCAGGCGTAAGGGAAAAGGCTCACCCACCCCCGTCAATAAGGGGCATGGACGAGGGCGACGCGGCCGTCTGCCACAGATCGACAACCCTGTGCTGATCAGTGTGCTCACCGCCGGAGCGCGGGGGGTCAGCGCCGCGCTGGATGTTCTTAAACCGCCGAAACGGGCGGGTCGCGGGCACCGCGTGCAGCAGTGGCTGACTGAGCGCATGCCGGACATGATGGGAGCGCACCTGTCGTTGGATGTGCGTGTGCACGAAGGGTTCGGCCGCTCACCTCTGATTGACATGCGCATCGTGTGTGATGACGACAGTGAAGATCAGGCGCGCCAACAGCTCGAAGATGCGGTGCGGTGCGCATGGGACAACCCGGAGCTGGCTCCCGTGGCGGTGCGCGCCTGCGTCACGGATTCAGCAGGCGAAGTGCGATGCGACGTTACCAGTGTTGGATTCAGTGAGGAAACCGCGACACCCTCGGCACTGTATGCGCGTTTCGGCGCACCCGACGCTGACCCTGCCTGGCGGCCGTAAACCGTGGACGGACTACTCCCAGCCCGCCATCTTTTCGGACTGGCCAATGTAGGTGGCGGGGGTCAGGTCCAGGAGGCGATGTTCGACCTCACCCGGCAATCCCAGGCCGGCGATGAATGTGCGCATTTCGTCGGCGCCGACTGTGTGCCCGCGGGTGAGCTCCTTGAGGCGCTCATACGGGTTGGCCATGCCGGTTGCGCCCGCAATGGAAGCAGCGCGCATCGCCTGCTGGACGGCTTCACCCAGCACAGCCCAGTTCTGATCCAGGTCAGCAGCCATGCGCTCACGGTTGATGTCCAGTCCGGCCAGGCCGCGCACCAGATTATCCAGTGCCAGCAGCGAATGTCCGAAAGCGACACCGATATTGCGCTGCGTGGTTGAATCCGTCAGGTCGCGCTGCATGCGCGATGTCACCAGTGTGGCCGCCAACGTGTCGAAGAGCGCGCACGAAATTTCCAGGTTCGCTTCGGCGTTTTCAAATCGGATCGGGTTGACCTTGTGGGGCATGGTGGACGAGCCGGTAGACCCCTGGGCAGCAAGGTTCTGGTGGAAGTAGCCCATCGAAATGTACGACCAGCAATCCGTCGCCAGGTTGTGCGCGATGCGGTTGAAACGGGCGACGTCCGAGTACAGCTCGGCCTGCCAGTCGTGCGATTCGATCTGCGTGGTCAGCGGGTTCCATGTCAAGCCGAGGAACTCGACGAATCCCTGAGCGAGCGCCGGCCAGTCGGCACCGGGAACGGCCACCATGTGTGCCGCCCACGTGCCGGTCGCACCATTGATCTTCCCGAGGTATTCGGCTTTCTCAATGCGGTCGATCTGACGGTTCAGGCGGTGAATGAAGACCGCCATTTCCTTGCCCATTGTCACGGGAGTGGCGGGCTGACCGTGGGTGTGTGCCAGCATCGGCGCGTCGGCACCGTCGCGCGCAATGGCACGCAGTGACTCAATGAGCTGGCGGGCTGCCGGTAGCCACGTGTGTGTGACAGCCGCGGCGACAGTCAGCGCGTACGCGAGGTTGTTGATGTCTTCGGAGGTGCAGAAAATGTGGACCACTTCGTGCAGGTCCGGCAGGCAGGTGGAATCTCCCAGCTCGTCTGGCGCCTGATCCAAGTGCTCTTTGATCAGGTATTCGACCGCTTTGACATCGTGGCGCGTTTCAGCTTCGATGCGGGCGAGACGATGAATGTCTTCCGGCCCAAAATCGACGGCCAGGCGGCGCAGATAGGCGCGTTCCGCATCGGTCAGTGTGGGAGCGCCGGGCAGAACCTCGTGGTCCATCAGGTAGATGAGCCATTCAACTTCCACATGGACGCGCGCACGGTTCAACGCTGCCTCAGACAGCGTGTTTGCCAGAGGGGCGACGGCTGCGCGGTAGCGCCCATCCAGAGGGGACAGGGGTGTGTCCATCGCAAGGTCGGTATAGCCGGATTCCGGATTGAAAAGAGTTGACCACGTATCGCTCATGGCCTTATTCTACGCAATCGCACCGAATCGACGTATTGCCCGCAATTCACACGTTTAATCGTTGCACGAACAGTAGAATCAGTAGGCTAGTTCTGAACGATTGTTCACAGACAATGGGGTGGAGGAAGATGAGTAACGAGGCAGTGCACCTGGTGTTCATGGGAGTTGCCGGATGCGGAAAGACCACTGCAGCTCAGCAGATGGCCGACTTCCTGAAATGGCCAGCAGCCGAGGCGGATGATTTCCACCCCCAGGCGAATATCGACAAGATGAGTGCGGGCACACCGCTCACCGATGAGGACCGTTGGCCGTGGCTGCGTTCGATACGCGACTGGATGAGCGATCACGCCAGAAATGGCCAATCAACGATCGTCACCTGCTCCGCGTTGAAACGCAGCTATCGTGACCTGCTGCGCGAATCGCAAGGACGCGTTTTTTTCGTGCATCTGACCGTGCCGGAAGATGTCATCCGAGAGCGCATGGCGACCCGTGACCACTTCATGAAGCCCAATATGCTGCCTTCACAGTTTGCCACGCTCGAAGACCTCGAAAGTGACGAGGACGGCGTAGTGATCTCAGCGCTGGGAGATATCGACGAGACTTTCAATGCCACAGTGAATGCCCTGCGTGAGCAGGGTCTGATTGATTAAGGGGCCAAACCGATGAATCAGATTCTCATCCCCATGGCAGGAGCCGCGGACGGTGTGCAACACACGGACAGTGTGGCGCAGCTGCTGGTAGCGGCACTGGCCGGTATCGCCACGATCATCGTGCTGATCGTCTGGCGCAAAATGCACCCATTCCTCGCGCTGACACTCGGATCCGCTGTCCTCGCATTGATTGCAGGCATCCCGCTGACCGACACGTTCACCGCATTTACCAAGGGCGTCGGATCCACCGTCGGTGGCGTGGGCGTCCTGATCGCATTCGGCGCCATCATCGGCAAGCTCCTGATCGACTCAGGCGGCGCTGACCAGATCGTTGACACTGTCCTTGAAAAGACAGCTCCGCACCGCTTGCCGTGGGCTATGGCACTGGTCGCCTTCGTCGTCGGTATCCCGCTGTTCTTTGAAGTCGGCATCGTGCTGCTGATCCCAGTGGTCATGCTCGTTGCGCGCCGCGCCAAACTGCCGGTCGTAGCGGTCGGGATTCCTGCACTGGCTGGCTTGTCGGCACTGCACGGACTCGTGCCTCCGCACCCCGGGCCACTCATCGCGATTGACGCACTGAATGCGAATATCGGCATCACACTCGGCCTGGGCCTCCTCGTCGCTGTGCCCACAGTCATCATTTCCGGCCCGCTGGCGGCGAAGGTGATGGTCAAGTGGGTGCCGCGCGAAGCCGCCAGTGTTCTGGGCGATGCCTCTGAAACCGAAAAGCGCGAAGGGCACCGCCCATCATTCGGTGTGGCAATCTCCGTAGTTTTGATGCCCGTGATCTTGATGCTGCTGCGCACCGTGGTCGAAATGGTGATGATGGGGCACGAGGACTCCATCATCTTCAAACTGCTGACATTCGTCGGTGAACCGATCGTGGCGCTGCTGCTGACCGTGCTGTATGCGATTGTCGTTCTGGGGCGCATGAGCGGCCGCACCACACAGGAAGTCACCAACATCGTGGGCTCCTCGCTGGCCCCGGTCGCATCCATCCTCCTCATTGTCGGTGCCGGCGGCGGTTTCAAGGAAACGCTGGTCGAATCCGGTATTGCCGAGGTCATCGCCCAGTGGATTGAGCAGATGGGAATGCCGATCCTGATCGCCGGCTGGCTGGTGGCAGTCGCCGTGCGTCTGGCTACGGGTTCGGCCACAGTTGCCACGATCACCGCTGGCGGCATCATGGCACCTATGGCAGCCGACATTTCACCCGTTGCCGCTGCACTGCTGGTGCTCGCCATCGGCGCCGGATCCGTGTTCCTCTCACACGTCAACGACGCTGGGTTCTGGCTGGTCAAGGAATACTTCGGCATGACGGTGGGTGAGACGTTCAAAACGTGGTCGCTGATGGAAACGATCCTGTCGGTGGTCGCGTTGCTGTGCGTCATCGTTATCGCCATCCCACTGGGAGCCTTCTAGGAGACGACTACCTCACATCATCACGTAGCCTCATGCTGTTCTTTTCCCTCGAGACCGAAGGGGGCCATAATGAGTGAAATGACGTATCAGGCTATCGCGATGATTGTGTATTTCGTCGCCATGATTATGCTCGGCCTGCTGGCCTACAACCGGACGAGCAATCTTGACGACTACATGCTGGGTGGCAGGTCGCTGTCCCCAGGTGTGGCAGCGTTGTCGGCCGGCGCATCCGACATGTCGGGCTGGCTGCTGATGGGTTTGCCCGGCGCAATCTACGCGACAGGTCTGATCAACGGCTGGATCGCGGTTGGCCTGACTATCGGCGCATGGCTGAACTGGAAGTACACAGCTCCTCGGCTCAGGTCATACAGTCAGGTTTCCTCCAACTCGATCACTGTGCCGTCGTTCGTGTCCTCGCGCCTCAAAGACCCTCACAACGTGATCCGCATCGTCGCCGGCCTGGTCATCATGGTGTTCTTCACCTTCTACGTGTCATCAGGCATGGTAGCCGGCGGCTCGTTTTTTGAATCATCCTTCGGTATGGATTACCGCCTGGGCATGACGCTGGTGGCCGGGATCGTTGTGCTCTACACCCTGGTGGGCGGCTTCCTTGCCGTATCGTGGACGGACGTTGTTCAGGGCCTCATGATGGTGGGTGCGCTCATTCTGGTGCCGACCGTGGCGATTATTCACGTCGGCGGCTTCAGCCCGATGGTGCAGACCATCAAGCGCGTGGATCCCACCATTTTGCATCCATCGGGCGGGACGCTGAGCGCGACGGCCGTGATAGGCATTATCTCCGCACTGGCATGGGGGTTGGGCTACTTCGGTCAACCCCACATCATCGTGCGTTTCATGGCGCTGCGCTCAGCCGCGCAAGCAAAGGCTGCGCGTCGCATCGGCATCGGCTGGATGGCTCTGGCAGTCATCGGCGCAGGTATGACTGCTCTAGCAGGCGTCGCCTACTACCAGCACGACGAATCACAGCTGCCGAATCCCGAATCCGTCTTCATCACGCTGGGACAGCTGATGTTCCACCCCCTGATCGCCGGGTTCATGCTGGCCGCCATTCTGGCGGCGATCATGTCAACGATTTCATCGCAGCTGCTGGTCACATCCTCGGCAATCGTGGAGGATATCTACAAAGCACTGTCCAAACGAGACCTGTCGGAAACCAACGGCGTGCTACTGGGACGCCTGGCCGTGGCCGCCGTGTCCGTACTGGCAGCGGTGCTGGCGTGGAGTCCCTCGGACACGATCCTCGGCCTGGTGGCCTTCGCGTGGGCAGGTTTTGGTGCATCATTCGGACCGATCGTGATTCTGTGCCTGTACTGGCGCAAACTCACCTGGCAAGGCGCATGCGCCGGCATCATCGTCGGAGCCGTGACCGTGGCCGTGTGGGGCAACCTGTCAGGCGGCATCTTCGACCTGTACGAAATCGTCCCCGGATTCGTGTTCAACCTTCTGGTCAGCGTCGCAGTGTCGATGGCAACCTATCGGCGCAACAATGAGATCGACGCCGAGTTTGATGCCGCTCTGGACGGATTGGCGGCTTAACCCACCCAGTGCCGCGCGATCGCGAGCGTTTCGGGCACGTAGGAGCGTCCGAACAGCTCGCAGTGTACGACGAGCATATGCAGCTGATGCAGTGAAATGCGTTCGCGCCAGCCGTCAGCAAGGGGCGATTCCTCGTCGTAAGCCGCCCAGATCCGCTCCACGAAGGGCGCGCCGAATACGGCAAGTGCCGCCAGGTCTTCCTCCGCATGACCGCCCTGAGCAGCCGGGTCGATCAGCGTCGCACCGTTCGGGGTCCACATCACGTTGCCCGACCACAGGTCCCCGTGCGTGCGGGCCGCAGGCGTTGTGACCAGTCGCGGTTGATCATGGTCGAGGGCGCCGCTTTCAAGCCTGGTGCACAAAGCTTCGAGTGTGGCGCGCTCATCTGCGGTGAAGGCTTTGGCTTTGAGGTACGGGCGGATTCGATATTCGGCGTAAAACTCGCCCCATGACGTAGGTGCTTCGACTTTGGACAGGAGCGGCAGGGGTGTCAGACCCATCCATCCCTGAGCGTCCTCTTTGGCCGGTGGCGGCGCACCCAGATTCGGTGCGCCGGCCGCATGTGTGTGGGCCAGTGCGCGACCAAAATCCTCGGCAGTCTGCCTGGTTGGCCGCGTCGTTTCCAGCTCGGGTTCCTCCAGCCATGTCGTGCCGTAATCGCTCACCGGCACAACGGGCGCAGCCTGGGGTGGCGTGTCAGCCAGCCACTTGAGACCGGCCACCTCGTACAGGATCCTGCCTGGTCGCTGATCACTCTTGCGAAAAGTACCCATGCCCCTACCGTACAATCAGAACGAGACACTGTTCATCTGTTTTTCGAGGAGCGCACTGTGGCGCAACAGCACCCACAGCTATGCCGCCAGGAGTGGCTCGACCTCACCGGTCAGTGGCTCTTCGCATACGATGATGAGGATCGCGGCCTGAGCGAGCATTGGGAGCGCCCTCGTGACAATCCGGCTGAGATCTTCGATCGCACAATCACCGTGCCGTACCCGCCCGAATCTGAAGCCTCCGGCATCAATGACCCGTCATTTCACCCGATCTGCTGGTACTACCGCGCGCTGACGGACGCTGAGATCAGCGCGGTGCGCGGGTCCGGGCAGCGTGTGATCCTCAACTGTGGAGCAGTCGACTACCAGGCACACATGTGGGTCGACGGCAGCGTTGTGCTCATCGAGTTTGCGGATCTCGTAAGGTTCCCGCACGAAGGCTTGGACCACGCGGTTGCCTTCGATGTTTTCCTCCACCATCGAATTGAGACGAGCCAGGGATTCACGCATCGACAGGAAGAGGGGGCGTGCATGTTTGGCCAGCTGGCGGGCACAATAGGCCAGGAACGGGGTGATGGCCAGCAGGGCCAGCGCGAGGCGCCATTCGATCGTGAACATGACGGCCAGTGAGCCGATGAACAGGCACACGCAGTCGACCACGTTGTAGGTCACCCACGACAGGAAGTGCCGGATCGCGTCGGTGTCTGCGGTCAGGCGGTTCATGATGTCGCCGGTGCGCGTGTGGTTGAAGTACGTGAAATCCAGCGAATGCAGTTTTTCGTACTGGTCGGACACCAGGCGGTAAATCGAGTTCTGTCCGAAGCGTTCCATCAGCATCTGGTAGCCGTAGCGGGCGCAGGTGCGTACAAGCGTCGCACCCACCATCGCGCCGCACAGGGGCAGGAGCTGATCGAGGTGGCGGTCAACGATGACGAGATCCACGATCATTCCCGCAAGGATCGGGACCAGCATGATCAGGATCTTGTCGACGACGAACAGCACCAGTGCGGCAAAGACGCGCGGAACGTCGGGGCGGCAGTAGGGCACAATCCACCTGAGGTTCGAAGCCTTGGTGTTGGATGTGGGATCGACGTACATCCGGTCATCTCCCGAAGAAAAGTCATGCGCGTGGGGTGATCACACTGTATTCAATCACTCGGTCAAGTGCGAATGGTGGAGCGGAGAGGTTTTCCACAGGTTCGCGCGCCTCCCCTCGCCAATCCACAGGCGGCCGCACGGCATGCGCGCGAGGCGATGAGGCTGGCTACCGTGACACCGTCATTGATGTGAAGGAGGCAGCATATGAGCGGCGAAATCGACGCGGTACTGAGGAGCTTGTGGAGCGTGAGCGAGGACATGGATGGGCTGGTTGCAACTCTCAGCGCCATCGAATGCCCCAGTTGGCAAGGACCCACTGCGGACCTGGCGCGCCGGGAATTCAACGCCGTTGTGACGGATGCGATGTGGGCGCAGCAGGTTGTGGGCGATGCGGCACGCAACTCCGTATTGATGTGTCCGGTTGGGGGATAGGAGGAACGCGTGAGTGAGCAGAGCGTAGACCCAGGTTTCTATGACTCCGTTGTCACCACCAGCGCACACACCAGTGTTGACACAGATGAGCTGATCGGGGCGGCACTCGGCGTGATGATGGCGAAAGAGACGGCGCAGAACTGTTATGCGAGTCTGATGGTTATTCAGCTCATGGCGTCCTCGGCCGTCATGCTGGGGTTCGATCCCGGCCGCCTCATCGGCGCGGTGGAGGATGCGATGACTGCTGTGAGTGCGCTCGTTGTGCGTCTGGAATCTTTGAGTAACCGCCTGACCGCAGCGGCAATGAAGTATCTCAGTGCAGAAGGTGATGCCCAGCGTTTTGTCACCGCACGCATGCTGCTGATGGACGGGCGAGTGTCGTGGACACCGCTTTCGCCACTGACAACAGGGCTGACAGCGGGGCAAGTCTACGGGTATGCGAATGAATTCAGCGGCAAGATGCACAGCGACCCTACCTTGGGATACCGTGTCGAATTCGACATGGCGACGTTGGGGACGACAGTGAATTCCCTGTCCACCAGAAGGGATCTGTACGGTTTCCGTCCCGATGCCGGTCAGCAGGCATGGTGGGGCAGTCCGCGCACTCAAACCGTTGACGCCGCACGCGTTGCCAGTCAGCTCTTCTTCACGGTCGGGCAGCGCGCGACGGGACCGCTGGCAGGCCTGCAAATCACCACCTCGCAAATCAGTGACGCGGGAGGATCGGGGCGTCCCCAGCGATCCTCGCAGATCCGTGTCGTTGATCCGAGCATCCCGAAAACAGGTGTGGCTGCATTGGCGGGTGTGCCGCCGCTGTGGTTGACGGCGCGAAGTGCGGTGAATGCGTCGAGTCGAGCCAGCGGCGTGAGCGTATCCAACAGGTATGCGCCAACTCCCCGCCTGCCCCGCACCGTACCGACGCCTCGCAGTGGTAGTGAACTGTTCGACCGCGTCAGTCAGCTTGAAAGCGGCAGCGACACGTTCGGCCAGCTTGAGATCCTCAAACATGAAACGCCGCAGCCCGACGGGTCGACAAAGCGATCATGGTCAGTCGTCGTGCGCGGTACGCAAAAGTGGACACCCGGGCAGACCAACCCGCAGGACATGCTCAGCAACTTGCAGGCGGTCGGCCATGATAATAACGACCTGAGTGCTGCAACCCTCGAAGCGATGGACATGGCGGGGATCGCACCCGACGAGCCCGTTGAATTCGTCGGACACTCCCAGTCGGGTATCACAAATACGCAGCTCATTGCCGACCCGGACACGACGCGCAAGTACACCGTCGTCTCCAGTCTGACCGCCGGGTCTCCGACAGGAAATTACGTCATGCCCGAGGGCGTCCACACCCTGTTCATGGAGAATACGCGCGACATCGTCCCGCCTCTTGACGGCTCCCCCAACATGGATGTCAACGATGCGGTGACTGTTTCCTTTGACGGCGACCTGGTCGGACCGCTGGACGGGGAGGGGCTGGACATCACGCCGCACGGCCTGGAACCGTATACCAAAGCCTTCGACGCCTTGAATGATCCGTCAGCGTATGCGGCGCCCCCGGAAGTGCGCGAATGGTCCAGGCATCGCGAACAGTCACTGCGCCTGAGCGATCAGACTGTGACAACCTCGCAGCTGTTCAACACTCGCCGCATCTTTGCAGATGAATAGCTACGACTCTGACCTGCGTGGCAGCGCGGCGACAACAAGAGCGGAAATAACAGCCGTAATCAGACCCGCACCCACTGCCGGCCAGAAGCCTCCAACCGTGAAACCAAGATTCGCCTGCTCACTGAGCCACCCTGTCAGCATGAACATCAACGCGTTTGTGACCAGTGCGAACAAGCCGAAGGTGAGGATATACAGCGGGAACGTGACAACCTTGACCAGCGGGCGAACCAGTGAGTTCACCGCCGTGAAAATCAAAGCCACCAGAATCATCGTGCCCAGAGATTTCCACACCGACGCTTCGGGAGCAAAACTCACGGAGCTGATGATCAGGGTGGACACCCAGATTCCGACCAGATTGGCAAGGGAACGTACAAGAAACCTCATAGGTACATCGTCTCATGATGCCTGCCGCCAGGCCACCGCTAAGGCGCCACCATGAGGGAAGCTCCTACAGCCACCATGACGACCAGTTCGGCCAGCCCGATGTATTTCACGGCGATCGTGGTGCGCTGATGCTTCCACGGCATGAAAGTCGCCCTCGTGAATGCGAGCGCGAAGGCACAGGGTACGAGCCAATGAAGCTGCCCGGCCTCAGCTGCCCACGCAGTCCCGACGACAGTCAGAGCATGCCAGATCACTGAGGCGACAATCCAAGTGGGGTTTCCGCGCTCGCGGATCAGGCAGCGCACATGCAGAACGGACCCGACCAGCACTCCGGCCAACGCTGCCCACGCGCACCAGGCCTGAGGCCACAGCTCGCCGCCTTGCCAGGGGAACCAGTGTGTGCGCCGGAAAGCGGTCGAGATATCCACCGCAACAGGACACATGAACACAGAAGCAAATACCTGCGACAGTCGCGCGAGTATGGACCGTTGGCGCCGCCGCAGACTCTGCACCAGCGCGATCGCGATGAGGGGTGCGAAAATCGGTGCCCACGACAGCAGTTTCGGGGCGCACAGGACCGACGCTCCGCCCAGGAGGACGGTGCTTACGGCCCACGTGCCTGTGGCCGCTGCGAAACGCTGACGCTTGGGGGAGCGGATCCACCAGCTTCCCGCAGAAAAGAGCATGAACGCCACCATCCACGCAGCCAGAACCAGCAGGTGAAGAGGGCGCCAGCCTCCGCGCGTGGCACCGACCAGGAAAGGCAGCAGCGCCATCATCCACGAGCCATGCTGGTCAGGCAGCCAGCCGGTGCGCATGAGTGCGCGCACGCGCGAAGAAGAACGCGGGCGTCGGATGCGCGGATGGTCAGTCGGGCGGCTCGTCATGACGATCAGTGTACGGAAGTGGCGCACGTGGTCGCCATATGGACACTTCGGCCAAAAGGTGAGATGCCGAATCATCTGTGGCATGCGGTGGAGCACTGTACATCTATGTCCCATGAACACAATAATGAGAGCACTACCAACGTGCTCGACTCCCAGCAGGATCACTCATCGGCACGTCTGAATCCGGAGGACCGATCGGCTCGCCGCGCAGCGACCGTTTTCCCGCTCATCATCATTATCGCCTTCATCATGGGGCTGCTGATTCCCGGGCCAGCGGCGCGCCTGGCAGGAGGCGTCAACATTGCGCTCGCCGTCATCATGTTCGGCATGGGCCTGACGCTGACGGCATCCGATTTTGTCCTGGTCGTCAAGCGTCCGCTCCCCATCATCGTCGGTGTGATTGCACAGTTCGTCATCATGCCCACACTCGCCGTCGTCTTGACGAAGGTATTCAGCCTTCCGCCCGAACTTGCCGTGGGCGTCATCCTGGTGGGATGCGCGCCGGGCGGCACTGCGTCGAACGTGATTTCCTATCTGGCCAAAGGTGATGTTGCATTGTCCGTCGCCATGACATCCGTGTCGACTCTGCTTGCCCCGATCATGACTCCGCTGCTCACGCAGTGGCTGGCCGGTCAATACCTGCCTGTTGACGCGTGGTCGATGGCGAAGACGATTGTGCAGATCGTCCTTGTGCCGATTCTGGCCGGCCTGATTATTCGACGCCTGGCAGAAAGCTCCGTGCAGAAAGTGCTGCCGTTCCTGCCGTGGGTGTCTGTCCTCGGTATCTCATACGTGCTGATCGCTGTTGTCGGTAAGTCAGCTGATCGCATTGTGCATGCTGGCCTGTTCGTCCTCCTCGTCGTGATGCTGCATAACGTCCTCGGACACGTGCTGGGATACTTCGCAGGGCGGGCCACCGGAGGCGGAGAGCGTGTTGCCCGCACCACCTGCATTGAGGTGGGCATGCAAAATTCCGGTCTGGCCGCAGGCCTCGCTTCCCAGTTCTTCACTCCCGAATCCGCTTTGCCGGCAGCCGTCTTCTCCGTATGGCACAATCTGTCCGGCGGAATCCTCGCCGCTTTCTTCCGCCGCCGCAGCCTTGGCGACGTAGACTAAACAAGCATCGACGAGGGTGACCCCACCCGGAAAGGACACGTCATGACAGCTCAACCGTGGACACCCGACTATGACTGGGGTTATGGCCGGGAAAATGAAAACCAGCTGCTCAACATGCTTGTCCGCATTACCGTCACGGACGGTGATGAGACGGTGTGCGCCGACCTGCGGCGCGCATTGAGAGAGGGATTCGCGCGCAAAACTCCCGCTCAGGGCGTGCCCGAGGGGTTCGGTGCCTACGGAGGCGGAGCCTCCATGCTGCGTTTCGGTGCAGGAAGCGCTGACGAGCCTGTTCAGATCGCGATCTGTTCAGGTGGTCAGGATGCGATCGATTCGGTCGAAATGTGCACCGACGCGATCTGGGCGATGATTGAAAGGTTTGCGGACGTGATCGACGTGCAGTGGGAGTACCTGCCGCATACGCGCTCTGACGTCTAGGTTTCGTCCGGGACGATCAGGTTGAGCGCATTCCTGAATGACTGCGCCCGCACCAGAACGTAGATGGAAACCGTCAGGATCACACCTGCCACGCCAAAACAGATCGGCAGAGCGTAGGGCAGTCGGGCGGGGTCAATGAACCCTGTCAATACGATGAGGACTGTGGCGATGACACACCCCGTTGCTCCACTGACTGTCATCGTGCTGAAAGAAGGGGTGAAGCGGTCGCGCTGCTCACGAACATGCGCACGAGCCTCGGCATCAGCGATCCAGCGGGTCCGTTTCCACTCTGAGAACTCACGGCGATGCGGATCCGCAATGAACAGGTATGCCGCAACGGCGAAGCACACAAGCACGACGGCACCGCCGATGCTCAACGCGAGTGTCACGGTCACGGCACCGTCCTGGCCTGCGAGCAGTTCAAGCACGATGATCGGGATGAATGCGATGACACACAGAGCTGACGCCAGGGCAATGCGCTGGCCTCGTTCGCGGCGATAGTCCAGCACACGCTGGGCACACTGCAGATCCACCACGGTGAATTCTTCGGGAACCACGTCGCGTTTCGGTGTCGAGGGTGACAGCGCTTCAAGCCCGAATGAGGCTGCGAGCTCATCTGGCGTGCCGAACTGGCTGATCACAGTTGACAGTGCGGAATCCTCGTCAACGCCGGAGTCAACCAGTGCCTGTACCCGTTCGCTCATCTGATCGTGGATCTGTGTGCGGGTGGCCTGGACCTGAGGGGTGTCCCTGTCGGCAACCTGATCAAAAACATAGTCAAGATACTGGGTGATGCCGTCCATAACACTCCGATCAGTGAACAGAAGTTCTGAAAGCTCCATTGTGCCACGCCGCGGTGCTCACTCACCTCCACGTGCCAGAGGCTTCCTCCTCTGTTTCGTTGATGCCTCGTCGCGGAACAAAGCGCCGACTTGATTGAAATACGTGCTGGCTACCTGCGTTGCGCATACCCCTAGATCTTCCCTGCTTTGGTGCACATTCCCCTAGATTTAACGCTCGAATTGCACATACCCCTAGCTAAAGTCGACACCCCAAAAGGACAAAACCTATTTCCGCAGGTCAGCCGTCAGTAGCTTCCGGCGACCTCGAGCCTCACGCGTTAAATCTAGGGGATTGTGCATTTTTACAAGACTTTTTAGGGGTATGTGCACGCGGAGGGCTTAAATCTAGGGGTATGTGCACGTGTTGGTGCGCGCGGCAGGACAGCAGTGGCATCCCCGCCCGAAGGATCTGCGGTCAGGACACACCCAAAAAGGCTGGGCCGGACACTAAACACCCCGCGACACGCCCACCCCATACACACGTTTCGGGCATTAACCCCAAAAAGGCGGTGAAATGCAGAAAGGCCAGCAAGATGTGGAAACGCCGGCAGTGTACTGAAAGGCGGCCGTATACAGACAGATCGGGACACCGCCAACAAACTGTCAACGATGTCCCGACACATCACAATGGTCGGGGTGGCGGGATTTGAACCCACGACCTCTTCGTCCCGAACGAAGCGCGCTACCAAGCTGCGCCACACCCCGTGCGACCGTTCAAGTATAGCGATGCCGATGCTGAGTACACAAAAATAAGAGAGCAAATACGCTGCAGTTTCGGTCACACCCGTTGCGTGGCGCTGATGAAAGGGAGAAGCGGGTGAGGCTTCTGGCTGTTGACACGGCTGGAAACCTCACCCGCGAGGGATGGCAGTTAGTTCAGGTCACCTCCGTTTCCGGGACACAACCGTGAGTGCGGTTGCGCCGACGATGAAGCTGAGCGCAATGAGGCCAGTCAGGTTGTTCGCGCCGGTGCGAGCAATTCCCTTGGCGACGATGTACTTACCGTCCGCGCTCTTCTTGGACTGTTCGACTTTGCCTGGAGTGACCGGCTTGGCTGGGGTGACAGGGCATGGCTGCGCAGCCACCGACAGGTCCCATTCCACGGTTGCGCCGTCTTTAACCATGTAGTCCTTGGCCACTGAAGCTGTGACGTGAACCGTTGAGTTGGTCTTTTCCGTGGTGTAGGTGACGCCTTCCTGGGTTGGAAGCTTCACCGTTTGCTCAACGCCGCACTTGTCGGCGGGAACCACTGTTGGCGCCTCGGGGGTCACGACTTTGGTGACAGTGCCTTTCACGTCCATCTGGAATGTGTCGATTCCCAGCGGTGTGGCGTAGTAAGGAGGATTGGCAAGTGACAGCATGACCGGCGTTGCGGTATTGGCCGCCAGAGCTCCAATCTCCACGCCAGCTTTGAGCTGCGCGCCTGTCACTTCCATCCGCGTGTCCCCGACAGTGAGGGCGTACATCGTCTGGTCTTTCAGGGCATTGGACGTGACAGTTGCCGTGGCATCCATCACCGCATTGTCCTTGGCAGTCAGGTACACGGTGTGGGACACGTCCCCTGAGTATCCAAGGGTGCTCGGCATGCTTTCTGCGTTCTCTTCGGTTGCGGTGAAGGTGCCGTTATCTGACGTGACAGTCTTCTCCGACAGGTACAGTGGCTTGCCTTCTGTTTCAACCTTGATCACCGGCAGGTTCGCGTCAGGGGAATTGCCCTTGAGTGTGACTGTCAGTGTGGTTCCCTCATGCGTGAACGGAAGTTCCGTATCCGTTCCGTCAATTGTCACAGACTTGACCGTGGAGGAAAGGCCGCGCAACTGGATGGTCTTGTCAGGAGCCCAGCCGTCGGTGACACCCAGGTACACCGCATTGTCGTTGACGACCGCATATCCCCAGTTTTCCTGTGGGAAACGGGCGTAGCGTGAGCCGTTGAGAATGGCGGGGTGAGCCTTGTTCCATTCGCCCACACCCTTGAGGATGTTGACCTCGAATGGATCCATTTCGCCGGTGCCCTTGGGGCCAATATTCAGAAGGTACTGGCCACCGTTGGCGACTGTTGTGAACAGGTTGTTGACTTCGTGCTGAATCTGGTAGGTCAGCTGAGCGGGATTCTGCCGCTTGTTTTCTATTTCAGGCCACTTGCAGTATCCCCAGCACGTGGGGAACGTTGAACGGGCAGCTTCCCACGGTGCCTGGCGTTTCTGGCTGAAGACCGCGTTATCGCCACCGACTTCGAAGTCACCCTTGTTGTTCCACACGCGTGAGCTGACCATGGCGTTAGGCTGCAGTTCATGCACCCAGTTGGCCATTCGCTCTGACTGGTCGGCAGTGGGAGCGCCCATATCGAACCAGACCTCTGCGATTTCGCCGTACTTCGTCATCAGCTCAGTGAGCTGAGACTTGATGTAGGGCATCATGCTTTCGGGGATCTTGTTCATGTTCGAGTAGGGCTCAGCTTCGTGCTTAGTCCAGTCGATAATGGAGAAGTACACGCCGAACTTCAAACCGACATCGGCGCAAGCAGTCGACAGTTCTTCCAGAGGGTCGAGACCCATATCGGTCTTATCAATGACGTTATAGTCAGTTGTTGCGGTATCCCACATTGCAAAACCATCATGGTGCTTTGATGTGATAACCAGATATTTCATTCCAGCGTCTTTAGCATTTTGACACCATTCATGGGCATCAAATTCAGGCGCATTCATTTGTGCTGCTTCAGCAAGATAATCTTCGTCGCTGATTTTCGACCAGGCTTTAATCTGTTCCGGATACCCTAGGGGCTGGCGTTGACCTTTGTAATATCCACCGAAGTTCGAATAAACGCCCCAGTGGATAAACATTCCGAACTTCAGCTTTTCCCAGTTTTGGGCGCGCTCCGATTCAGTGTAGGGAATTGCTGCATCCACGCCTACCACGGGGGATGGGTTCGCGGGTGCCAGATCGGCAGACGGTTCAGCGAAGGCTAGACCTGTCATAGAAGTTATGAGGCCCAGAGTTAACGCTGAAGATGCAAGAAAATGTAGCTTTCTCACGTGATCTCCTAATAGTGTGACAACATTGTCGCCGACTACGCTACTCGAAAGAATTACTTTTCTTCTACTGTTTCGGTATTAACCAAAATAAAGAGTTAATTTATTGCAAGAAACAAAATTAAAACAAAAGGAATAAGGATCTAAGTCCCCCCACACATAATGCGGCTCAAGGTGATGTCAAACGATCTCAGTTTGCGCTGACCAGACGCAGAATCGACACCTCGGGGCGCGTGGCGATACGAACCGGCGCCCATGGTGAGGTACCCAGTCCGGCACTGACATGCAGGGGAGCAGACGCGCCCTCATGCCTCCACGTGTGCACACCCTTGGCGTAGCGCGGCGGCAGGTCGCAGTTCGTCACCAACGCCCCCCACACGGGCAGCCCGATCTGTCCGCCGTGAGTATGTCCCGCGCAGATCAGATCCACACCTCGATCAACGAACGCATCGAGGACCCTGCGATACGGCGCGTGAGTGACACCGATGCGGATGGTGTCCGAATCATCCCAATTCTCCGGCAGCTCCGGCATGCGGTCGCGCTCAAGGTGCGGATCGTCAACACCTGCCAGATTGACCGCCACCGACCGGTCGCCGTGCGACAGGCGCACCGTCAGCTGATCGCACCGATTCGACAGGTCAACCCAGGACGCCCTCGTCAATCCCTGAACGAAATCGCGCCACGGCAGACGCGCCAGGTGAGACGTGTCGCGAGTGGCGTGCGCATCGCGGCGCAGATAGTGCGTCCAGGGGCGGAACGTCGACGACGTGTAATAGTCATTGGAACCCAGCACGAACACTCCGGGGTAAGCCAACAGCGGCCGGTAGGCCTCACGCAGAAGCGAAGCTCCCGTCGCATTGCCGAAGTTGTCGCCCGTCGACATCACCATGTCGAAATCCTCGGTTCGGGCCACGTGGTCAAGAAAATCGACGAGGAAGTCCTGACCGGAATACAGGTGGAGGTCGGAGATGTGCAGGATGCGCAGCTCTTCGCCCTGGCGCAGTGCAGGCACTGGAATCGAGAAGTGCCGCACCGTCGGGCATCGTCGCTCGCACTGACCCCAGGCAAGCGAAGCGACCCCCAGACCCGCCACCGTCGCAGTGGCCAGGCCCAACGCGCGGCCCGCTGCGATCAGGCGGGGTGGCAGAACCGATGGCTGACGGGACGCATTGAGCAAGATGCGAGGATCCGTCGCAGCCAACGACTGTCGCGCGTTGAACTCACTCATCGTTATCTCTCTCGCTCAATAATCGTGCCGTCAGGAAGCTCGATGCTTTCGCCGGGCTTCAGATTCAAACTGTCAAGATCAATATTACTGAGGTCAACCTGGCCGTCGGTGGACAAACTAGTGGACGAGGAGTTCGCGTTGTTACCTGCGTTCCTGTCGCGATTCTGGTTCTGGTTGTTCGAGTTGGCGTTGTTCTGAACCTGACGTGTGCCATTCAGGTTGGCGTTCGGCAGGGGCTGGACTTCCGCACCCTGAAGAGCAAGGTTCATGTACGGCATCCACAGGTGCAGGCCAACCGTGGAACCATAAGGAACCGAGTAGTAGCGTCCGGCCACCGTCACATCGGAGACCTGCTGGGATGATGCGTTCGCATGACCCATCCACGCGGCGGTGGCGAGCTGCGGTGTGAAGCCAACGGTCCATGTGTTCGAGTTCGAGTCAGTCGTACCGGTCTTTGCGGCAAACGGGCGGCCACCCTCCAGGTAAATACCTTCCTGCGGGCCGTACCATTCAGCAGCTGACTTGCCCAGAAGCGTCGCAACCTTATCAGCCACTTCCTGATCCAAGACCTGATGACACGACGGCTTGAATTCCTTCAGGACATTCTCTGAGCGGTCAGAAACGGACAGGAGCGCCGTCGGTGGGCACTGCGAGCCACCGTTGGCCAGCGTGCCGTACGCCGAAGCCATCGCGAGTGGCGATGCGCCGGTCGAACCAATGATGTTGGACGGGAGGGCGGCCGGCGCTTCACCCGTATTGGGGTCCTTAATGCCCAGGTCAGCTGCGCGCTGGAAAATCTCACACAAATCGAGGCGGCTCGCCATGTTAACAAATGCCTGGTTGACAGACATCTCTGTGGCGCGCAAGACCGTGTGGGAGCCGTCCTTGCCGGGCAGGTCGCCCACCGTCCACGGCTCGAAGCCACCGATCGCGGCGCCGTTGCAATGGAAATCACCCGGCGTGTAAGTGCGGTTACCCCGGCCAACACTTTCATAAGCGCCGTGACCTTCCTTGAACCACTGAATCAGAGTGAATACCTTGAAGGTTGATCCGACGTCAAAGTTTGAGTCCGCCGAATAGTTCACCTGCGTCATTGCTGGATCAGATTCGTTGGGTGCGCCGAAGTGCGTATTTTGAGCCATCGCGACGATGTGGCCGTTGGACGGCTCCACCGACGCGATCGCGGCGTCGACTCCGTTACCCGGTGGCAATGCTCCGTTGACAACGTCCAGCGCAGCTTTCTGCTTATTCGCGTCAATCGTGGTGCGAATCGTGATACCGCCGGTCTTCAGCAGGCGTTCACGTTCGATGCGGGTCTCACCGAATATTGCATCGTCGAGGAACTGCTGCTTGGCGAACTCGCAGAAGTACTCCATACCCGTCGCCGCGCCGGCACAGCCCTGGGGGCGCTCGTTCGGGTTGAGCATGTCAGGAACAGGTGTGGCCACCGCCTCGTCGTGTTCCTGCTGAGTAATGATGCCCTGATCGAGCATGACGGAAAGGACGATGTCACGTCGTTCCTGAGCGGCATCGGGGTGAACCAGCGGATTGTAGGAGACCGGGGACTGCACCAGGCCCGCCAGCAACGCCGACTGCGGCATGGTCAACTCGGATGCGTGGGAGGAAAAGTACAGGTCAGCAGCGGCTTCAACGCCATAGGTGGTGGGGCCGAATGGTGCGATATTCAGGTAGCCGGTCAGGATGTCATCCTTGGACATCTGGCGCTCCAGACTCATCGCGTACTTCATTTCACGCAGCTTGCGCTCAGGTGTACTCACCGTCGCATCGTGAATCTGTTCAGGGTCGCCTTCCAGAAGGCCTTTCTCCACCAGCGAGTTACGCACGTACTGCTGCGTGATGGTCGATGCACCCTGCATGCCGTCATCGTCGGAGAAGTTACGCACAACGGCGCGCATAATGCCGTCCGGGTCCACGCCGTGATGGGTGAAGAATCGCTTGTCCTCAATAGCGACAATCGCCTGCTTCATCTCTTCGGAAATCTTGTCGGACGGCACGACGATACGGCGCTTGTCGTAGAACTTGGCGATCGTCTGATTGTTGGCGTCGAGCATCGTCGACTCTTCAGCCGGTGCAACGATCTCGATATCTTCGGGCAGCCCCTCGAGAATCGATGGTGAGGCTTTGGCGGCCACCCCCAGTGATCCCACGGCAGGCACCGCGATACCGGCACCCAGGACGCCCAGCAGTGCAGAGATGCAGATGAAGGCGAGCAGGAGCGCCACCAGCTGGACTGGCGTGACTGAACGAGTTCGAGTCTGTGGCTTCGACATAGGTTAAGGATACGTGTGTCCACGTGCATTAGGGGAGGGGAAGTGCCTGAGGTATGAGGAATTCGTCAAATTGAGGCTGCTGGCGTCACCCTCGTCGATGATTGACGAGGGAGGCCGCGGGCGCCTGTTATGCATCCTGTGAGGAGTATATTTCACACTATTGATGATCTCGTGTTGCTTGAATGAGTCAGATGTGTGTATGGTCACAGTAGTGATGGTCAAGGATGATCATGGACTGGAGAACAAGGAATGAGCAGTATCGATCAGGATCAGACATGGGCCGCCCGCGCGCTGTGTGCGACGGAAGAACCGGACGCACTGTTTGTGCAGGGAGCTTCCCAACGCCAGGTACGAGTCAAATGCATGGCATGCGAAGTGCGCCTGGAATGTCTGGCAGATGCGTTGCAGTCGGAAGCTAACTTCGGCGTGTGGGGTGGACTGACTGAACGTGAACGGCGAGCCATGCTGCGTCACTACGACGACGTGGAGGATTGGTGGCAGTGGCTCAACGAATCTCAGGACGCGTTGGCGTGTGAACTACGTACACCGCGGATCCCGAAAGTTCTGGCCCACGTGCGCCGCTAGGAAGCATCGGTATCAAACAGTTAGGCTAGTGACATGACCACATGGGAATACGCAACGATTCCGTTGCTTACACATGCCACAAAAGCAATCCTGGATCAATGGGGTGCTGACGGGTGGGAACTTGTCACCGTCATCCCCGGGCCGACGGGTTCCGATAATCTGGTCGCCTACCTGAAGCGGCCGATAGAAAAACAGGCATAAAAAAATGGGGCGGTCAGCGACCGCCCCACTTTTTTGACGTCTTCAGCGTGCGCGACGAGCCAGACGGTCAACATCCAGCAGCGTCACTGCGCGACCCTCAAGGCGGATCCAGCCGCGGGAGACGAAGTCAGCCAGTGACTTGTTGACGGTTTCGCGCGACGCGCCAACCAGCTGAGCAAGCTCTTCCTGAGTCAGGTCATGAGGCACGTGAACGCCTTCGTCGGTGGGCGCGCCGAAACGGTCGGCCAGGTCAAGCAGCGCCTTGGCGACACGGCCTGGAACATCTGAGAAGACCAGGTCAGACATGGACTCGTTCGTGCGGCGCAGACGCTGGGCAAGTGCCTTGAGCATGTGCTTGGCCAGCGTCGGGTTCGTGTCAAGGATTTCCATGAGGTCTTCGTGCTCAAGGTAGAGCAGGGTCGCCGGGGACACTGCGGTAGCGTCCGTGGAGCGCGGGCCTGGATCGAAGAGCGTCAGTTCACCGATAATTTCGCCCGGTCCGAGCACGGCGAGCAGTGATTCGCGCCCGTCGTTGCTGGTGTGACCCAGCTTGATCTTGCCTTCGGTGATGATGTAGAGGCGATCGCCAAGGTCGCCCTCGTCAAAGAGAGTTTCGCCGCGACGCAATGCGGTGCGTCCCATCTTGGACTGCAAGAAGTTCTTCTGCGCCTCGTCGAGCCCGTCGAAGAGGGGAACCTGATTGATAATGTCATCAACAAACATGTGAGACCAAACTCCGTTCCTGTCGTCTATGTCGAATCGCGCGAGGCTGCTCGCAGCGTTTCATCTTCCATTGTGTCGTAATCGTGACAATCACCACGGCGTTTTGGCCGGAGTGTATGGCAACAACAGTCAATATTATTATTCATACGTGACGATTCCAACAGAACACGACACATCTGGGCTTGTCAATGCGGGTTCTGAAGCTGCCGAGGCACTTGCGCGTCAGCTGATGAACGCCTATCCGGACGCCACATGCACATTAGATTGTTCGACGCCGTTCCAGCTGCTCATTGCGACAATGCTGTCGGCGCAGACAACCGATGAGCGGGTCAACCGCATCACGCCGGCGCTCTTCGGGGAATTTCCAACAGCTCTGGACCTTGCTCAGGCGCGGCGCGATACGGTCGAGCAGATCGTGCGGCCGTTGGGTTTCCAGCACCGACGATCCGGGCAGATCATTGCGACCGCTCAGGCACTGTGCACTGAATTCGGTGGTGAGGTTCCGCAGTCCAACAAGGAGTTGGAAAAACTCCCCGGGGTCGGGCATAAGACGGCCAACGTCGTGATGGGAGTGTGTTTCGGAGCGCGCGCACTGACAGTTGATACACATGTCGGCCGCCTGTCTCGCCGTTTGGGATGGACGAGAGCGACCAGCGTGACGCGCGTCGAAAAGGACGTGACAACACTGCTGGCAGGCGTGAACTGGACGAAACTGTCACATGTTCTGATCGCACATGGTCGCTCAGTGTGCACTGCCCAGGGGCCCCGATGCGATGAGTGTCCGGTGGTGGATCGCTGCCCGAAAGTCGGTGTAGTGCCCTGGTCAGGTGGTGGGCAGTGAAGCCAGGAAATCGCTGATCAGGGTCGTGACACGCTCGGGTGCTTCTTCGGGGGCGAAGTGCCCCACTGCGGGCAGCATTGTGGTGTGCAGCGGATAGGTCACATGGTGTGAATCGCGCGCAAAATCTGTAGCCGACAGTGATGAATCTTCTGCGCAGTGCACGCTCAGAGTCGGAACCTGCACGGGGTCGGCCAGCGCCTTGCGCGAGGCGATGGACAGGAATCGCGTGCTGGAAAATGAGTCAGTGGTCGCGGAGGCGGCGAACGCGCGAGCCATTGCGCGTCGATAGGGTTGTGCGTCGGCCAGCATCTGTTCGCGATGTGAGGGCGCCGCCCACGAACGGATCATTGAATCGATGAGTTTGCCGGATTTGAGCAAGGTGACGCGCCGCCAGGGAATATCCATGCGCAGGGCGAGCAGACGCCCGCGCCACAGAGGAAGCAGTGTGGGCCACAGGGTACGTTCCAGTGGGTGCGGCGCCGCCAGCGTCATCACCGCGCGCAACGCAACCGGATTGGTAGCTCCCAGCATCCATGCAACAGCACCGCCCATGCCTGCGCCGACCACTGTGAAGTGGGAAATACCCATTGCTGACATGATGGCGGTGACGTCATGGGACAGTTGCAGCAGATCCACCTTGTCGGCCTGCAGGTCGGAGGCGCCGAAACCGCGCTGATCAACTGCGATCACACGATGCCCCTGCTCAGCCAGGGAGGGAATAACATGCCGCCAGGAACGCCAGAACAAAGGAAATTCGTGCAGCAGAACAACGGCGTGGTCACATTCCAACGGGCCGGCATCGACAACGTGGAAGGTCGCGCCGCCAGCGTTGACGTGGCGATGCTGCCACGGACCGGGCTCTTCCAGAACCTCCCGAAGAGAAAGATCTGCATCCATGTGATTCAGCGGCCCTCATCGCGAGCCTTGGCCGCGCGGCGGCGGGCTCGCCATGAGAAGAAGGCACCTTCAGGATTGATCTTTTCCACCTCAGCGCGCAGAGCTTCCTCCGAGCGGCCACGGCGACGTACCCAGTGAGAGACCCACGCGCCTACCAGCACGATCAGGCCCAGGAGTGCGAAGCGTCCGGAAAATGCGGAGGCCTGGAAGTGGTGAGCAAGATTCATGCCGAATGCGTTCCACGAGTTCAGCCACTGAACAGCAGGCTGAATGAGCTGCGAGAAAATCCCCGGAATGACGATCGGAACAAGTCCGGACAGGAAGGTGAGAATACCCATGACGAAGCCACCCAGCGAGGAGCGCGCAACCGTCACCCCCAGCAGGACAACAATCACCAGAGCGCCCACCAGTTCGGCAATAGCTGCCAGGTTCACTGCCCCCGTCGAGAACGCAGACCCGTCAGCAAGTGTCATGCGCGCCCCGGCATCAGCTGCGAGGAACCATGCGATGGGCAGGAAGATCAAGAATGCGAAGAAGCTCCACCAGTGCGATCCAGCGCGAGACGGAATCTCGGGCGACAGTGTCGTGCCTTCAAAGATGGCGTCATCGAGGGAACTCGGGGTGCCTTCCACGTGCACCGGAACCGGTTCAGCGCGAGGATGCCAGTTTGCCTCGTTCTCATCTGCCGGATCTGCTTCCTCCGGCGGAGAGACGAGGGAACGGCGGTGCACTGCGGTGCGCTCCAGCTCATCTTCATCTGTGGCTGTTTCGTCCTCATCGCGGTCATGGCGATTTTCGAGGACGTCGCGCGGAGCTGGTGCCGGCAAATCATCACGCTCAGGCGGGGAGATGCGGTCGCGAGGTTCATCCTCATCCAGGTCAGGTGCGTCGCCCTCGTCATCAACAGGATCGACGGGGGAAGGGATGCGTGGTTCGGACGTGGAGGGCACAGGATCGACGGCCGAGGTGTCATCGGCAGCACTGCCAGGCGCTCCAATGATGTTTTCCGTGTCGCCCTCAT
Organism: Actinomyces ihuae; assembly: GCF_001457875.1. Taxonomy (NCBI): domain Bacteria; kingdom Bacillati; phylum Actinomycetota; class Actinomycetes; order Actinomycetales; family Actinomycetaceae; genus Actinomyces; species Actinomyces ihuae. Next base: position 880,125 of record NZ_CZPX01000005.1, on the reverse strand, counting down.
GCCTGCTCAAGGTCACTTCTTCGCCCGTGAGAATCTCATCGCTGGCAGCTGATTCAGCGATTTCGTCAGTTTCTTCGGGGCGCGGTGCCATCGGCGCAGCCGTTGATCCGCTTGCGCCCTCGAAAGTCGGGCTCTCATCGACGATGAGTTCATCGTCTCCCACTTCACCTTCCGGGCGGCGGTCGTGGAGTTCCTGATCAGACATGGTGCTACCTCCTTAGACCTTTAATGTAGCGTGAGAACTGCCCGATCTTGCGATGGGCGTGCCGAAACGGCCGATTCTGATCGTGTTACATCTCATCCACAAAACCGTGGCGGTGCCCGGTTGCCCGCAACACCTGTGCGCGAACATGGCGGCGCGTCAGCAGCGGACCCATGACCAGTGCGGGAAGCAGTAACCCCAGCGCGGACAGCACCGGCGCAGCCAGAGAAATCTGCGTCGTGGCGGGGGAATGCGGTGTGACCACCGCGCCGGTAAGGCTTGACCACAATGGGATGAGGAACGAAAACGGTATGACCACCAGAACTGAGGACGCTACAATGGGTCCGGACGTTGACCACTGCGAAATCCACGCCACCAGGCCGAAACACAAGGCGCAGATCAGCGCCGGAACTGGTCGGAACGTGTTTTCTGCCATCAGCCCCTCCAACCCCTGTGACGCTACGCGCAGTGATTCCTCGGGCGCGGCAACCATCATCATGATGCACCCGAGAATCAGGGCAACACAGGAAAAGACCGCGACCCACGTCCGGTTGCGCGCATTGTGGAATTGCCCGTTGAAGGGACGCACGCGGGAGGACCCTCCCTGAGAACTCTCGGCACTGGCCTGCTCCAGTTCCCTCAGCGTGGCGTGAACCGTCCACCGCCGCGTGGCAATGGTTGCCACCGTCGCCCCCAGGCAGATGAAGACCACGCATATTGGATACAGACTCCACCGCATCGATGTCAGTGAGTCCGCCTCGCTCATAGCGATTCCCATCCACAGGGGAGCGCGCAACGCGCCGGTCAGCTGGCCCACTCCGACAATTACCGCACTGACAGTGGTGACGGCAAGGCCGGCTGAGGACTCATCAGAGTTGGCAGCCACGAGTGCCAGCAACAGGGTCGTAATGACGATACCGACGGTGCCCTCGGACGATGACAATGGCTGTCCCTGCGCGGTGGCGGCCTGAGTGTCAGCGACCGCAAATCCCATGATGATCAGCGCGACAGGTGAAAAAACCGCTGAGAAAACCGCTGAACGCAGGTGCTGTGACAGCGTGGCCCGAGGGATCGACCTGACCCCAGTCTGTGCCACTTTCGTCTCGCTCACGTTCACCTCACCCGATAAGCTCACCACGTGGAAGAATCCGATCACATTGTGCGCATGCGCCTCCTGCTTCAAGCGTGGCAGACCCCAGATATCTGCGCGCTGCGCGAACAATGTGACAGCGCATTGACGCGCGTCCGTTTCCATCATAGTTTGCGCCGCCGGTGGCAGGAAGTACGCGCCCTGACCAACATCTATGAAGCTGCCTATCTTTCTCGCTGGGAAGGCTCACCGATCAGCACCAGCGATCTGCGTGACCTCACGATGCGCGAGGGGCCACACGAAGCCGGCACCCTGACCACAGGTGAACAGTTCGCGCTGGGGATCTGGCGCAGCCAATGGCACGTCATGACGCTCATGCCGCCCCTGAACCGCACGCCCACCACCAGGCCTGCATCGCAGCCCGCTTTGCCGAACCTGGTCGCCGGACTGCACCGCGACATCACGTCACTTCTTGCTACCTCAGGCCACGTTGAACGTTCCCGAATTGCCGTTCCTGCCTCGCCTCGGCGTCTCGCTCACGTTTTGTCGCATGTCACCTGTGATGTGCCTGCTGTGGCGAGTGCGGCCGCAGTGTGGGCCGACTGTGCAGCTCATCCACTGTTCGAACCAGGTTCACGCTCCGTGGGGGCGGCTGTGGCGCGATGGATTCTGACCGTGCGCGGCACGGACCCGACAGGGGTCGTGACTGTGAGCAAGCTGAGCGCCACAGACCCTCAGCGCGTTGCGCGCATTGTGTCCGGCTGGGCAGCGCCCGATCACTCCTACGCGCACGACGTGCTCGCATTCTTCCTGTCATCACTGATCGCCGGTGTCGACGATGCCCTGGATATTGCGCTCAGTGTTCAGGCGGGCCACCCTCGGCAATAGGGAATGAGGGCGGGCTACTTGCCGCGCAAACTGGTATACGCGCGGTAAAACGACCACGCCGCGCCTGCAGCAGAGCAAGCGGCAATCAAGCCCGGCACAATGAGTCGAGCCGGCGAGGTGCGGACCTGAACCGTGTGCGTGAAACTGCGAATCGGCCAGTCGCGTTCCTGAGCGATTTCACGCAGCTGACGGTCAGGGTTGATGACGACGGGGTGCCCCACTGCCTCCAGTAACGGCACATCAGTGATGGAATCTGAATACGCGAAGCACTCCCTCAGATCCCACCCGTTGCGCTGTGCCATGTCGATGCAGGCGCGCGCCTTCTCATCGGCGTAGTTGAAACGCGAAATCACGCCGGTGAACGTCCCGTCCTCATTGCGCTGCGCGTAGGAACCGATCGACGCGTCAGCACCCAGCATGTGAGCAACCGGGCGCACCATTTCTTCAATCGAGGCTGAGGCGATGACAATGCGCCGACCAGCCGCGCGGTGAATGGCGATTTCTTCCAGCGCCTCCACGAAGCACACCGGGTCAATTGACCTGCTCAACGCATCCTTCACGGTGGACTCCAGGTAGACTCCGTCCCATCCGGCAGCGATTTCACCCAGTGATTCGCGCATTTTCTCTGTCGCCTGCTCGTCAGCGCCCTTGATCAGGTAGGGCAGTTGGATGAGCAGACCCAGCAGTGCGCCGCGCCGGGTCAGAAGGCCGGCCTCACGCAGGGGAGCGCGCAGCGCCACGGAGGTTGACGTGGCCAGGATTGTCTTGTCGAGGTCGAAAAAGGCAGCGGACCTTGAGCGTGGCTGTGATCGCTTCATGCGGGTCTCCTGATCGTCGAGTCGAAAAACTGCGCGCGTTATCCACAGGGTGGTGTCTCTCTCCAGTCTTCCACAGGTTGACTGAGCGAGGTGGACGAGGGAAGCCACGTGAGATGAAGTGACGGCATGAGTACACAGTGGAACGTGCGCGTCGGACTGGATCGACTGGACGAGGGTGCCAGGCGCAGCGCATGTGAAATCATCGAGCTTGCAGGCGGAACGGTTGCCAGCGACGGACTGCCCTGCGACATGTGGCTGACCTCGGATCCGGATGGGCCACCCTCGTCAGTCCGTGCGTCTGCACAGGTGCCGGTCATTGTTGTCGGCCCTGCCGGATCGCTGCGCCTGCCCGGCGATGAGATGATGCTGGCCGACATTGTCGCCTCATGTGAACCGTCACCGGTATTTTCCCCTGACCTGATACGCATCGGTTGCGCCGGATGGCAAGGTGGGGTGGGGGTGACGGCAATCGCGCGGGCGCTGGCTCAGCAGATCCGGTCGCACCCGCTGCCGGTTCTGCCTCAGGCTCCCCCTCCGCCCGTGATCGTCGTGGACACCGCCGAGTATGGGCCAGGCGTGGGCGCGGCGCAGGACGTGGCCGCTGACGGTATCCACTGGGGTGACCTGCGCGCAGACGAGACCGGATGGACTGGCACGCTCATTGACGCTCTGCCCGTGCGTGACGGCGTGAAAATCCTCGCGGCTGACTGCCGTGGTGGGCCGGCACGTTCAGATACGAGGCTGGTGCGGGTGCTCACCAGCGTGAGCTCCCGCGCGCATGTTGTGGTCGATCTGGGACGGTGGGATGAATACGCAATGCGCACCGCCTCCCAATGTGGAATCGATGCGCTGTGCCTGGTCGGACGCGCCGACCTGGACGGGGTGTGTACGCTGATGGCCGGCATATCCCGCTATGCGCCACCTGCTGTGCCCGTCGTGATTGCCACGACGCACGGGACGACGACGCAACTGTTGGGCAGTATCCGCGAGTGCGGCTTCCAGTCGATTCAGGCCATGCAGTGTCCTTTTCGAGGTGGGATGCCCAGGGGTTTTGCCGTCAAGCGAATGTATGCCGCGCTCAGGTCGGGCATGGAGCGTGCGCGATGAGCCGTCACACCATGAGGCGCGCGCTCGCTCAGGGGCACTCAGCTGTCCGGGCGGTGCGTGACAATGCTCGCGAGGGTGCAGGAGTGAGAGAACTGGCCACCGATTTTGACGATCTGGTGGCGCGCGCCGGTGGACTCGGACCGGACCTTGCTCCTCTTGTGGCGGACCCCGATGTGACAGATGTGCTCGTCAACTCCACCAGTGTCTGGATCGATCGCGGGCAGGGGGTGGAGCGCGTTGACGTGCAGCTGGGGTCGGAAAGTCAGGTTCGGGCGCTCGCGGTCCACATGGCAGCTGCGTGCGGACGACGACTGGATGAGGCCAGTCCGATTGTGGATGGAACGCTGCCCGGCGGCGTGCGCCTGCACGCGGTGCTCTCACCAGTTTCTGATGAAGGAACGGTGATTTCCCTGCGGACCTCGCGCGCTCACTCCATGACGCTGGAGCAGATGGTGCGCAAGTCTTTGATGGACGGTTCCATCGCGAGCGTGATGGCCCAGTTGGTGGCACTGCGGGCCAACATTTTGATATCCGGGGCGACCGGGTCGGGTAAGACCACATTGCTGTCGACCATGCTGTCCAGCGTGCCGCATGACGAACGGATCGTGTGTATCGAGGAGGTACGGGAATTGCGTCCCTGTCACCCGCATGTTATCCACTTGCAGGAAAGGCAGGCCAATGTTCAGGGCGCGGGAGCGGTGAGCCTGTCGGATCTGGTGCGCGCTGCGATGCGAATGCGGCCCGACCGACTGATTCTCGGTGAGTGTCGAGGCGCCGAAGTGCGTGACGTGTTGACGGCGCTCAACACCGGACACGACGGGGGAATGGCTACCATCCACGCCAACGCGGTGGAAGATGTCCCGGCACGTCTGGCTGCCCTCGGATCGCTGGCCGGCCTGTCGGATGCCGCGCTGTCAGCGCAAGCGGTGGCCGCATTTGACGCGGTGATTCAGATGAGGCGCGATGCGCATGGAAGGCGGGTCAGCCAGATTGGTGTTCTGACCCGGACAGCAGGTGGCGTTGCCTGTGAATGTGAATGCGCGCTGAGAGAGCGTGATGGCCGGCTCTACCCTGATCGCGCCTGGCCACTGCTGGCTGAACGGCTGCACATCGATCTGGACGCGAAAAGTGCTGCTCCATGATGGCGCTACTGTGCTTGATGAGTGCCTGTTTGGTCGCGGCGATTGGCATATCGGCCGCCAAACATTGGCGCGCTCAGGCTGTGATCGTGGCCTGGAGATTCGACGAATCATTGAAGGCAGTTCGCGCACAGAAGCCAGTGCCTCCCTCGTCAAATGTCGTGCCGGCCGGGCAGGACAGCAGCTCCCAGTTGTCGATGTTGGTGGCCGAGGTGGCAGCCCGGCTGCGTGCCGGTATGCCGACTGCCGAGGCGTGGATGCGTGCGTGGGACAGAGTTGGCTCTGCGCACCTGGGTTCATGGGAGGGGATTGCCGAGGACGGTGTTCCCCGATCCGTGGCGAGGCTGGCGCGCGCTCCCTCGTGGCGCGATGTGCGGCGTGATGTGCTGGGTTTGGTGCGGCAGCGAGACGCGTTGTCGTGGCGCCACCTAGTGTCCTCGTGTGGGCGGCTGCGGCGACGCAGCACAGTGAGCGAACGGGTCAGTCGGCGCTCAGCTCATACCTTGAGTGTCGCATGCCGCCTGACGCAGGAACTGGGAACGCCGCTTGCTGAGGTACTGGATATTGTGGCTGACAGTATCGATGAAGCTGCAGCCGCCGAAGATGCGCGCGCCATCGCACGGTCTGGCCCCTTGACCTCGGCACGTATTCTCACCGCATTGCCTGTGGCGGGTATTGCGCTGGGCCAGCTGATTGGAGCGAACCCTCTTGAGCGCTTCTGTGACGGTGGGATCGGCACCATCAGCGCCATCATCGGAACGGTGTGCCTGATCGCTGGTCGGCTCGTCTCCACTCGCATGATCACCCGAACCATTGACATAAGCGAGGGCGTCGATCCGGCCACTATGTGCGATCTGACGATCGCGGGAATGAATGCGGGTGTCTCAGTGCCCTCCATTGTGCGCACGCTGGGCCGCGTCAGTAATGACGCGGAACTGGAACGGATTGGTAGCGAACTGGTCCTGGGGGCACGGTGGGGTGATGCGTGGAATCCCTATCCAGCCAACGCCGCGCTGCTGGCTGATGTCCTCGAGCCGGCATGGAGCGATGGCACGTCGCCGGTGCCATTGCTCACGCGTGCTGCGCGCCAGGTCAGGGCACGGCGCATCGCACATGCAAAAAGTGAGGCTGAACGCCTGGCGGTGCGCCTTGTCATCCCGCTGGGGGCGCTACTGCTGCCGTCCTTCATCGCCCTAGGCGTCGTGCCAATCCTGCTGCATATTGGCACGAACACTTTTGGCGGGCTGTGGTAGCTGACGGGTCGGCACCTGGCAGCCCCTGGTTATCCACACCGCGCATCTACAGATGCGTTCAATCCACAGCTGCCCTTCCAGGTGCTTCTTGCTCCACAATTTGCGCACAGTCGATGGAGATCGCAGTGCGTGTCACGGAAGGTGGTCACACCGTCAAACGGCGGACAGTCACTATTGATCGAAAGGACAAACATGGCAATCACCCAACGCATCGAAGATGCAGCGACGAAGGCAGCGTGTGACACGTGGTGTCAATACGACGCAATGATCCAACGTGCTCACCATGTCGAGGATCATGATGCCGATCCGGAAGAAGGATCCACAACCGTGGAATACGCGATCGGGGCGGTCGCAGCAGCCGGCTTCGCCGGACTTCTGCTCGTCGTTCTCAAGTCAGGCGCAGTGAAATCCCTGCTTCAGGGCATTATCCAGCAGGCGCTTTCACTGTGAACAGGCATGCGACACGTGGTCCCGTAAGTGCCAGGGAGTGCTTACGGGACCACCCCGCTGGTGGCAGCGAAACGGGCGGGCATAGCGAGGACGGCATGGTGACAGTCGAACATGCGCTCTCACTTTTCGCCGTGATGATCGTGGTGGCGTTCGTTCTTGGCGTCGTCAGCATTGCTCACACGCGCATTGAACTGTGTTCGGCGGTTCGTCAGGGTGCACATGAAGCAGCCATAGGTGGCCAGGATCCAGCTCTCAGTGTTTCCCAGGCGTACGGCAGGCCCGTTACTGTCACAACGAACAAATCAGGGCGATGGATGACGGTCACCGGGCACGCCAGTGTGGCTGTGCCGGCAGGATGGGTCGGTGCTACAGCATCGTGCACGATCACCACCATTTCTGAGCTGGTGCCCTGATGGTATACGGCGACAGGGGGAACGAGGAAGGATCAGGCACCATCTCCGCGCTGGCGGTCATCGCATGCACCGTGATGATGTGTGTGGTGATTGCTGGTGCAGGGAGTGTGTACGGGCATCAGACCCGTCTTCAGGCAGTGGCTGACGTTGCAGCCCTGGCCGGTGGGCATCGGTCGGCGGTTGCACAGTGGACCGGAGGTGGGATGAATGCCTGCACGGTGGCCAGTGAGGTCGTCGAGCGCAATGGGGCTCACGCCGGCTGCGAGGTGCGCGGAGATGACACCTATGTGACGGTGAGCCAGAGAGTGCTTGTTGCGGGGATCAGTGTGGATATTCGCGCGAGGGCACGCGCAGGGCCGGTCAGGCGTGACACGCTGAAACAGTGAGCGAGACGACTAACACGAGGAAGTCCCTTAATCCGGGAAGATTCACGGTGAAAAACGTTTAACCCGAGGCGGCAGAGCGTCGCTCAATCCTGGTTTTGCCTGATGAATCACGACAAAGGCACGCTGTGACCCTTCAATCGTTAACGATCACGTAAACGGTCGGCGTCGCGCAGCGGTCGTGCTGATACGAGGACGAAAAATTACGTTTTTATATCGTTTTTGGCAGATTTAACACTTTATTTGTCGTTTTGCACGAACCAAGCTACACTGTCAAGCACGTTGTCGTACAAATGTGACACTGGAGTCGTTAGCGCTAACGGTCTAGGTCTTATTTGTCGCAGGCGTTATGTACCACGCACGAAGGGGTGAGACGTGACACATTTGCTCGACTTGAAAGGTATGTCGAAGACCTTTCCGGGCGTCAAAGCACTATCGAATGTCAATTTGGATCTTCGAGCAGGAGAAGTGCTGGGGCTTTGCGGTGAAAACGGTGCCGGAAAGTCGACGCTGATGAAGGTCCTGACCGGTATTTATCAGCCTGATCCAGGCGGCGAGATTTGGATCAAGGGCGAAAAGGTCCACGTGACGGGCATCAACCACGCACGTGACCTTGGCCTGGCCATCATTCACCAGGAACTCAACATCGTTCCCGACCTGACGGTTGCCCAGAATCTGTACCTGGGGCGCCCAGGCTCCACTAGAGCCGGGATCGTCAATGACAAGAAACTGAACAAGGATGCTCAGGAGCTTTTCGATCATCTGAAGATGGATATCAACCCCAAGGCTTACTGTCGCGACCTGTCAGTGGCGCGCCTCCAGATGGTGGAAATCGCCCGAGCGCTGTCGTATAACGCAGACATTCTCATTATGGATGAGCCGACTGCGGCGTTGACGATCGAAGAAACGGACGCACTGTTTGACCTGATCCACGACTTCGTCACGCCGTCAACCGGTCTGATATACATCTCGCACCGTATGCCTGAAATCAAGCAGATTACGGACCGCGTGGTCGTTCTGCGCGACGGTGAATACGTCGGCACGGTGAACACGGCTGAAGTGGAGATGCAGGAAATCATCTCCATGATGGTGGGACGCAAACTGAAGTCTGACGTCCGTCCCGTCACGAAGCCGCAGACAGACGAAACTGTTCTGGAAGTCAAGAACCTGTCCACGAAGAATCTCATCAAGAACGTGAGCTTCGACGTGAAGAAGGGTGAGATTTTCGGATTCGCCGGTCTGATGGGTGCAGGTCGCACCGAAGTGGCGCGATGCGTCTTCGGTGCTGATCCGCGCACCGAAGGTGACATTTACGTGCACGGCAAGAAGGTCAGGATTACGAACGCCAAAGACGGGGTGACGAACGGTATCGGCTACCTGTCCGAAGACCGTAAACGCTTCGGAATCCTGCTGGATGCTGACGTGAAAGCCAACGTCACGCTGGCCGACATGAAGGACTATGCGAAAGCGGGCTTTGTCGACGATCGCAAGATCCGCAGGACCGCACTCGACTATGTGGACAAATTGCGGATTCGCACCCCTTCAATCAATCAGACCCTGTTGAACCTGTCTGGTGGTAACCAGCAGAAAGTTGTTATTGCCAAGTGGTTGGTTCGAGACAGTGATGTCTTGATCTTCGATGAGCCAACACGCGGTATCGACGTGGGCGCAAAAGAAGAGATCTATCAACTGCTGGAAAACCTCGCGGCGCAAGGCAAGGCAATCGTTGTGATTTCATCGGAACTGCCCGAAGTACTGCGCCTGTCGAACCGCATCGCAGTGATGGCACAGGGCCGCATTATCGGCATCCTCGATAACGAGGAAGCCACCCAAGAAAAGATCATGGAACTGGCCACCGTTGGCCAAGAGCAAGCAATGGGAGTGGACGCGTGAGCACCGAGGTTGAAACGAAAGACCAAGCGTCAGAAAAGTCCAACAGCAAAGTCGTGACTTTCCTGAAGTCATCAATTCAGCAGCTTTTCGCATTCGCTGCACTGATCCTGATTTACATTTACTTCCTGTTCGCAGCCCCGAACTTCGCATCCATTGGCGTGTTCATGAACGTCCTGATGGCAGCTTCTGCAATCGGCGTCATGGCGCTGGGTGCAACGTTCATCATCGCCACCGGCGGCATCGACCTGTCAGTGGGCACCGGCATGACGCTGACAGCAGTGTCGGCAGGTCTGCTGATGGGCTCACCCGAATCCGGATACCTCGGGCTGCCCGTCGGTATCGGCTTGCTGCTCGTCCTGGTGGTCGGCGCAGTGATCGGACTGGTCAACGGGTTTAACGTGGCGTTCCTGGGTATTCCTCCCTTCATCGCCACACTGGCCATGATGATGGCAGCCAACGGTCTGTCACTGATTCTGTCGGGTAAGAGCTCGATCAAGATCCCCTCGCCGTTCTACTACAACCTGTCGAACGGCAAACTGATCGGCTCCCTGCCCAACGCAGCGTTGATCTTCATTATCTTGACTGTCATCGCATCGATCCTGCTGACGCGCACGGTCCTGGGCCGCTACGCGCTGTCGATGGGATCGAACATCGAAGCCACACGCCTGTCAGGCGTGAACGTGCGCTTCTGGACCTTGATGGTGTACATCGCAGCCGGTATCTTCACGGCCATCGGCGGCATTCTGTACTCAGCACGATTCGGATTCGCACAACCTGCTGAAGGTCTCGGACTCGAGTTGCAGGCAATCGCAGCGGTCGTCATCGGCGGTACCTCACTTGCCGGTGGTCGCGCCACAATCATCGGTACGTTCATTGGTGCGCTGCTGATGAACACTCTGACGACAGGTCTGCAGATGATGGGTGTTGCAAAGGAATGGCAGCTCGTGGTGACCGGCCTGGTCATCCTGCTGGCAGTCTTTATCGATAACGTCCGCCGAGCCCGTGCTCAGGCAGTGTAAGCATTACTTGAATCGGACAACCGTCCAACCACCACAACGGCGAAGAAAGACCTTCGCCCGAAAGAAAGGAACAGCAATGCGCCCAATTGGACGTATCGTGAGCCTCATTGCCGCTGGGGCAATGGCATTGGGAATGACCGCTTGCTCATCAGGCGGCGGCGACACAAACGCCGCTTCCGGCGACGCCGGTGCAACACAGAGCGGTGAAAGCGCCGGCGGTGCTGCCAGCGGTGAAACCATCTACCTCGTCTCGAAAGGCTTCCAGCACCGCTTCTGGCAGGCAGTGAAGGAAGGCGCAATGCAGGCAGGTGAAGAATTCGGCTACAAGGTTGAATTCATCGGACCCGCCAACGAGCAAGCCATCACTGAGCAGCTCCAGCAGCTCCAGACCGCACTGGACACCAAGCCTGCTGCAATCGGATTTGCAGCACTGGATTCAGAAGCTGCCGCCCCGATCCTCGAGCAGATCAAGGCCGCCAACATTCCGGTGGTCGCATTCGACTCCGGCGTTGAGTCCGACATTCCGGTGACAACCGTTCAGACGGACAACAAGGCCGCTGCCGCTGAAGCCGCCAAGCACCTGGCGGAACTCGTGGGCCACAAGGGCAAGGTTGCTCTGGTCTGCCACGATGACACCTCCCAGACCGGTAAGGACCGCTGCGCCGGATACCAGGAATACATGGCTGAGAATGAACCTGACATCGAACTGCTCGATCCCCAGATCGGCGGCGAGGTCGGTGTGGCAGCTGACGTTGCCAAGAGCATTCTGACTGCCAACCCGGATGTTGTAGGTATTGGCGCAACGAACGAAGCATCAGCCATCGGCACGATGCAGGGTGTGACCGAATCCGGCAACGCCGGCAAGGTTCAGATGGTTGGTATCGACTCCGGTAAGGCACAGCTCGAATCCGTTCGCAGCGGCGTGCAGGCCGGCGCTGTGACTCAGGCTCCAGTCAAGATGGGATACGAAACTGTCAAGGCTGCAATTGCAGCCATCAAGGGTGAAGAACTGCCCAAGATCATTGACTCCGGTTTCGCCTGGTATGACAAGACCAATATGGACGATCCTGACATTAAGGCCAACCTCTACGAGTGATTTCACATCCCACCGGATAATAGCCCAGGTGGAGGGGGAGAACCCGTTGATCCCCCTCCACCACCTCCTGACCAACGGGACATAATAGTGACGTGACGCTTCGGCCGAACGTCACCGTCCTTACTGCCACGCAGGGGACCAACTAAGACAAACGAAACCAATGAAGGAATGAGGAAACATGGCTGAACACCCCAAGATCGGCATCCGACCAATTATCGATGGACGTCGCAGGGGAGTGCGTGAAAGCCTCGAAGATCAGACAATGGGCATGGCTCAGCGTCTGGCGAAGCTGTACACGGACGAACTACACTACATCGATGGTGAACCTGTGGAATGCATCATCGCTGACACCACCATTGGTGGCGTTTCCGAAGCCATCGCATGCCAGAAGAAATTCGACACTGAAAACGTTGGTCTGACTGTCTCGGTGACCCCGTGCTGGTGCTACGGCACAGAAACCCTGCAGATGGACACCCGTACCCCGCACGCAATCTGGGGCTTCAACGGCACAGAGCGTCCAGGCGCCGTCTACCTTGCCGCTGCACTGGCAGGACACGCACAACTCGGCTTCCCGGCATTCGGCATCTACGGTAAGCAGGTCCAGGATGCTGACGACGAGACCATCCCCGATGACGTGCGTGGCCGTCTGCTCGACTTTGCGAAGGCAGGTCTGGCTGTGGCACAGATGCGCGGTGAAGCATATCTGTCGATGGGCTCGGTTGCCATGGGCATTGCCGGATCAACGGTCAAGGACGAATTCTTCGGCCCCTACCTTGGCATGCGCAATGAGTACATCGATATGTCCGAGTTCTACCGCCGTATCAACGAGAAGATCTACGACGAAGAAGAGTACGAAAAGGCCCTGAAGTGGATGAAGGAAAACTTCACCATCGGAAAGGACTACAACCCGGAAAAGAACCAGCATCCCGAGCGCCATGAAGATTGGTGGGAAACCTGTGCCAAGATGGTGCTGATCGGCCACGACCTGATGAAAGGCAACCCCAAGCTGGCAGAAAAGGGATGGGCCGAAGAAGCCGGCGGCCATGGTGCAATCGCAGCCGGATTCCAGGGACAGCGTCAGTGGACAGACGGCATGCCCAACGGCGACGTCATGGAAACTGTCCTCAACACCAACTTTGACTGGAACGGCGCACGTCAGCCAGTCGGAGTTGTCGCAACCGAAAATGACTCCCTGAACGGTGCATCCATGCTGTTCGGATATCTGCTGACCAACACCCCGCAGATCTTCTCCGACGTGCGCACCTACTGGAGCCCGGAATCGGTCAAGCGAGTCACCGGCTATGAGCTGGAAGGACACGCAAAGGACGGCTTCCTGGATCTGCGCAACTCCGGCTCGACCACACTGGATGGTGCCGGCAAGGCCACCCGTGACGGCAAGCCTGTCATCAAGCCGTGGTGGGAAGTAACCGAAGAGGACCAGAAGGCAGCCCTTGAGGCAACAACCTTCCACCCCTCAGGGTACGAATACTTCCCCGGTGGTGGGTGGTCAACCCACTTCCGCACCAGCGGCGAAATGCCCGTGACGATGTGCCGTATCAACCTTGTCTACGGACAGGGCCCGGTTCTGCAGATCGCTGAAGGCTGGACCATTGATCTGCCCGACGAAGTCGCCACAACCATTGAGCAGCGCACCGACCCGGCATGGCCGACCACCTGGTTCGCACCGCGTCTGACCGGCGAGGGGGCCTTTGCCTCCGTCTACGACGTGATGAATAACTGGGGCGCCAACCACGGTGCAATCTCATACGGACATATTGGCGCTCAGCTCATCACGCTGGCCTCCATGCTCCGTATCCCGGTTAACATGCATAACGTGCCGGAAGATGATATCTTCCGTCCGCGCGCATGGACACTGTTCGGAACAGCCGACGTTGAAGGCGCGGACTACCGTGCCTGCAAGAACTTCGGACCGCTGTACCGCTGAGTCATCCGGCTCTCGCCGCTGACATCAGGATGCCCGATGGGTGGGGCGTCAAGGCGCCCCACCCATCACTGCACCCACTGGGCGAATGCACTGTCACCCTCGGACAATTACCACTGACATCACACTGAAAATACTGAGAAAAGAAGGACGTTTCATGACCACTGCGCTTGCTGTCGATTTAGGGTCGTCGTCAGGCCGCGTTGTTGCAGGACGCTTGGAAGGCGACCATATTGAGATCCACGAGGTGCATCGGTTCTCACATGAAGCGATCCGACGTGACGGCTCACTGGTGTGGGACCTGGAGCGTTTGTGGGATCAAACCGTTGAAGGTCTGCAGAAAGCCGTCCAGGAATATCCCGACGCACAATCCGTATCTGTGGATACCTGGGGCGTCGACTTCGTCGCGCTGGACAGCGACGATCATCCTGTTGGCCCACCACGCGCCTACCGCGATGAGCGCACGGCACGCACATTGGAACAATTCCGTCAACGCATTGATGATGAAGAATTCTTTCATCTGACGGGAATCGCTCCAGCCACCATCAACACCGCAAACCAGCTCGTTGCACTGACCCGCGAAGAACCGGAACTGGCTGAGCACATCGACACGGTTCTGCTTCTGCCTGATTACTTCGCGTGGAAACTGTCCGGCGTCAAAGGCTGGTCTCGTTCTATCTGCTCCAGCTCAGGACTGTGCGAACCTGGTTCGCCACGCTGGTCAGACACGGTCTTTTCACGCCTTGGTCTTCCCCGTTCATGGGTTGGTGATCTCAACGATGACCTCACCACAGTCGGCCCGTGCACGGTCGAAGGGCTTGAATCGCTCACGGTGGTGCGCGGCGGCGCACACGATACGGCATGTGCAGTCCACGGCCTGCCTGTCGAAGAAGGCGTCAAAGCGTACTTCCTGTCCTGCGGATCATGGTCCGTGCTCGGCGGCATGCTGGACCGCCCGCTGCTCACTGACGCAGCATTCAAACTGGGCCTGACCAATGAATCACGCAGTGACGGAGGAGTTCGTCCGCTGTTCAACATCACCGGCATGTGGATCCTGCAGGAACTCCAGCGTCAGTGGGAGCGCGAAGGGATGCCGACCGACACCGACGAATTGGTGGCCGCTGCGCGCACATGCGCCCCGTCCGCACATCTGTTTGACCCGGATGACTCCCGTTTTGCCGAACCCGGTGAAATGGTTGAAAAGATCGACACCGTGATTCGGGAAGCCGGCGGTGAGCCTCCCTCGACGAAGCCCGAGTACGTACGACTGGTCATTGAATCCTTTGCCCAGCGTTATGCGCGCGGCATTGACGAGCTGGCGCAGATCGCTGGAAGCAGGCCCGACCAACTCAACCTGGTAGGAGGTGGCGCGCGCAACCACCTTCTGTGTGATCTGACCGCGCAGGCCGCTCAGCTGCGTGTCGTGGCCGGCCCGATCGAAGCGTCGATCCTGGGCTCCCTCATCGCGCAACTGGAAATAATGGGGAACATCGCTTCAGGCGACAGGCCCCACATCATTGCAACGACAGCGAAGACCCGTGTCCACGAACCCTCTGCGCGTTAAGAACGGACCACCTGCGAAGAACAAGCGAATCTCGCTCGCAGACGTGGCGCGCCATGCCGGCGTGTCAGCCAACACGGTCTCGCGCGTGGTACGAGGCGACCCTGAAGTCGCAGATTCCACACGAGCGAAAATCACCGCGCTGCTCCACGAGATGGGGTACCGGCCGAACTATGCGGCCAGGGCTCTTGCCGGCAAGCGCACAGGGGTCATCCATGTGCTGATGGCGGCGCCGATGTTCCACGGGCACGGCCAGACGTTGCTGCATGTGCTCAACGCTGCCAGCGATGCCGGTCTGAGCGTGTCGATTTCGAGTGTCTACATGTCCAACGGGCACGTCACCAGTGACGCGATCCCATTTCGAGTCGACGGAATCGTCATTCTGGGCGGTCAGGACCCCGTCATCGAAATGGCGATGAAGCTGGCTCGCACAACGCCGACGACGCTGCTGCTGTCATCGGAAACGAATATCGATGGCGTATCGACCGTCTCTGTCGATAACGTGCTGGGCTCACGAGTCGCCACCGACCACTTGTTGCGTGGAGGAGTCACTGACATCGTTCACCTGATGGGGCCGGCAGGCTGGAACGACGCACATCAGCGGCGCAAGGGATTCGAAGAAGCGTGTGCGCAGTCCGACGCCTCTTTAAATGTCGAGATCATCGAATGTGGCTCGTGGAATGCTGTGGACGGATTCGATGCCACCTACAGCATGGGGCGCATCCCGCAGGGGATCGTCGCATCCAACGACCAGATTGCGCTGGGGGCCATGCGCGCCGTTCGCGAGCTCGGCGGAGAGCTCCCCCACGACACCCGCGTGGTCGGTTTTGACGATGAGGCGGGCGCGCAGTGCTTCTCGCCGCCGCTCACAACTATTCGACAGCCCTTTGACCGGGTGGGCCGCACGGCGATTCGTCAGATCGTCGACCTCATTGCCGGACGCCCACCGCAGGACTTCATCATTCCCCCCGAACTGGTCATTCGGACCAGCTCCCAAATTGTCACTCACTACGAATGAAAGGACACCACTGATGCTGTACGGACCTATGACTCACCCCGCGTTCCTACGCGCACTTGCCGCAGCCGGACACGGCTCGAAGATCTTGCTGGCCGATGGTAACTACCCGCACACCACCGGCGTGAACGAGCGCTGCGAACTGATCTCCCTCAACCTTGCGCCCGGCTTGCTGGGCGTCAACGAGATCCTCGAAGTTCTCAAGCGCACGATCCCGATTGAAAAAGCGGAGATCATGGTGCCTGAGGATGATCAGGACACGATTGACATTCCGGCTCACGCCGACTACAAGGCAGCTTTGCCGGATGTGGAATTCGGTGAGATTCCGCGCTTCAAGTTCTACGACGCGGCTCGAAGTGAGGATGTCGGCATTATTGTGGCGACGGGCGATCAGCGCCTGTACGCGAACTTGCTGCTGACAATCGGCGTGCGCCAGCCTGGTGAGTAGCCGCTCCGTAACCCTCCGTTCACCGGATTTTCGTTTGAGTGACGATTGATCTGAGGTGAGTATCTGGGACTTTCGTCGCCCTCGTGAAGATTTTTCTTCAACGAGGGCGACTTAGTTTTCTGCCTTCCGTTGATTTCCAGTTGTTATCTGACGGCTGGAAGGGCGTGATTCAGCGGAAAAATGGCGGAGAAAAGTTCACATATCGAGTGTTGCATACTTTCGATTGATTTACTAAAATTCATCATAGGCAAATCGAAACGTAAGGATGCGATGAGATGACGAGAGCGCAACACGAGCGTAACAGCTTCATTCTCGACCAGCTGGCGGCTGAGGGTGAAGTCTCTGTGAGCACTCTTGCCGTTGAGCTCGATGTCTCTCCAGTTACCGTCCGATCCACCCTCAAACAGCTCGAAGAAGACGGCTACCTGGTCAGGACGCACGGCGGTGCGCGTCCGACCGCGTTCCGCAATATTCGACTGCGCCAGATGGATCGCGTCGACGCAAAAGAGCGCATCGTGCGTGCAGCGGCAGCGATGGTCAGGGACAACGACCGCATCATGATTGAAGCGGGCACGACCTGTGCGATGATCGTTCGGCACCTGGCCGGAAAACGCGGCGTGCAGATTGTCACCAACTCGGTGCTTGTTTTCGCCAACGCTCGCTCGAATCCACAGCTCAACATCACGCTGACGGGTGGCCAGTTCCGCGCTGAATCAGAATCGCTGACCGGACCGCTGGCGGAACGCTCAATTAACTCGTTCAATGCACGCATCGCGTTCCTGGGGACGGACGGATTCACAGTCGAGCGTGGTCTGACAACTCAGCTGGTTGAAGGCGGAGAAGTCGCCACCTTGATGAGGGCGCGTGCAGAAGAGACGTGGCTGCTGGCAGATTCGTCGAAATACGGAAAGAGCGGATTTGTCAGTTTCATGGGACTTGATGACGTCACGGGGATCATTACCGATGATGACCTCACGGCGGACTCGATGAAGGAATTGGAAGAACACACCCGCGTTCGCGCGGTGTAAGGGAGGAACACATGGCCACCATCGTGGTGATGCCCCAACTGGGTAACTCAGTGGAGTCCTGCTTGATCAACGAGTGGGAGGTCTCCGTTGGCGACACGGTCGCCGTTGACCAGGTGCTGTGCTCAATTGAGACGGACAAAGCAACAATGGACGTGCCCAGTACCGATGCCGGCACAGTCCTCAAACTTCTGTGGGAAGTCGGTGACGAAGTCCCCGTCAAGGATCCCTTGCTGATCCTGGGCGAGCCTGGCGAAGAGATCAGCGAGGAAGTTCTCGCGCAGGCCGGTGTTTCCGGTGACTCCAACGAAGCCGCCAGTGCTCCCGAACAGGAAGCACCCGCTGAAGAAGAAAAGCCTGAGGCGCCCTCGTTCCAGACGGCAGCATCCGGCGGAGCGATTTCGCCTCGCGCCCGCGCACTGGCCGACAGTGAAGGACTGGACCCGTCGGCAGTGTCCGAAGGATCCGGCCCCCACGGACGCGTGCTCGAACGCGATGTAAAGGCCTATCTTGCCGAGAACCCTGCCACCAACGCAGCTCGTGCCCAGGGCGCAACCGGAACTGGAACCGGACTGGGTGGACGCGTCACGACCGCCGACCTGGCTTCCCCTGCAGCCGACGAGGCAGCCGCAGCGCCGCTGATCAGTGCCAACGCCGACTTCCCTGGCCCCTCCGAAGCGGCACCGTTGAAGGGCATCCGCAAGGTTGTCGCCACGCGCATGATGGAGTCCCTGGCCGAAACCGCTCAGCTGTCCTACACGGTCAGCGCGAAGGCCGACAAGCTCATGGCCATGCGCAAGCGTTTCAAGCAGGCCGACGAATCACTGGGCGTCAATGCCATTACGATCGGTGACCTGGTCGGATACGCAGTCGTCAAGACGATCGCGAAGTACCCGACATTCAACGCGCATCTGGCTGACGGCACCTACACGAAGTTCCAGAACATTCACCTCGGGGTGGCCGTCGATACTCCGCGCGGCCTGCTGGTCCCGGTGATCCGCGGAGCCAACGCCATGAACCTGAAGGAATTCTCCGCTGCCTCCAAGCAGGTGGCTGGTGATTCGATTGACGGCACTATCAGCCCCGACCTGCTCAACGGCGGCACCTTCACCGTGACGAATCTGGGATCGTTCGGCGTGGAGACCTTCACACCGATCATCAACCGTCCGCAGGTCGCGATCCTGGGCGTGGCAGCTGTGACGCCGCGGGCCGCCCTCGACAATGACGGAAATGTTGTGGTGGAAAAGAGGATCGGCTTCTCGCTGACCGCTGACCACCAGGTGATTGATGGTGCTGACGCAGCGCGATTCCTGCGCGACCTGGTCAACGCCATCGAAAACATCGACCTGACAGTATTGGGATGAGCGCCATGACAGAGACAAAATTCGACGTCATCGTACTGGGCGGAGGCCCGGGCGGATATCTTGCAGCCGAACGCCTCGGCAACGGCGGCAAGAAAGTCCTGCTGATCGAGGAGAAAGATCTCGGCGGCACATGCCTGACGGTGGGATGTATCCCCACCAAGACCCTGCTGAACTCCGCGAAGCACTACGTGCACGCGAGTGAGGCCGGCGCCTACGGCGTGGGGATCGAGGGTGCCTCCTATGACTGGGAAGCGATGCAAAAGTGGAAGGGCCAGGTCGTCAAAGGTCTGGTCGGAGGCGTGGGAGCCAGCGTCAAGAAAGCCGGCTGCACCGTCGTGTACGGGCGTGGCTACTTCGAAGGCCCCGGCAAGGTACGCGTGGATGACACGCACTACACCGCTGAACACGTCATCATCGCGACCGGTTCAGTTCCTGCGATGCCGCCCATCCCGGGCAGCGCCGACAACGAAAAGGTCGTGGATTCCACCGGACTGTTATCTATCTCCGACGTGCCGAAACGACTGGCCGTCATCGGTGGCGGTGTCATCGGCGTGGAGTTCGCCTCGTTGTTCTCCAGCCTGGGCAGTGAAGTGACCGTCGTCGAAATGATGGACGAGATCCTGCCCTTTATGGATGACGACATGGCAGCTCAGCTGCGCAAGGCGATGCCCGCCATCACCTTCAACCTCGGCTGCAAGGTGGAGGCGGTCGAAGGATCGAACGTCGTCTTCTCCAAGGATGGCCAGAAGCACACGGTGGAGGCCGACCTGGTTCTCATGGCGGTGGGTCGTCGCCCAGCCACGCGCGGCTGGGGAGCTGAAGAATCCGGACTTGACATCGGGCGCCGAGGCATAACGGTTGATGACCGCCTGCGCACGAACCTTCCCAACGTGTGGGCCATCGGTGATGTGACGGGTCGTTCCCTGCTGGCGCACGCTGCATACCGCATGGGCGAGGTCGTGGCGGCGAACATCCTGGATGACCAGGCCTACAAGCGTGGACAGGTGATGCGCTGGAACACGATCCCATGGGCTGTGTATTGCCTGCCGGAAGCAGCCGGTGTGGGACTGACCGAATCGAAGGCCAAGGCTGAGGGACGCGCCATTAAGGTCGGGTCCGTGCCTGGCCAGATGTCCGGCCGGTTCATCGCTGAGAACGGCTTCAAAGCACCCGGCAGCGCCAAAGTGATTGTGGATGCTGAGACGAACCACGTCCTCGGCATTCACGTGTTGGGCACATACGCATCCGAGATGATCTGGGGCGCATGCGCCGTCCTCGAAACCGAACTGACACTGGACGACCTGCGTCAGCTTGTCGTCCCGCACCCGACAGTATCTGAACTCATCCGCGAAGCTGCCTGGGCTGTCAAAGCCTGAGCG
Source organism: Actinomyces ihuae (assembly GCF_001457875.1). NCBI lineage: Bacteria > Bacillati > Actinomycetota > Actinomycetes > Actinomycetales > Actinomycetaceae > Actinomyces > Actinomyces ihuae. Next base: position 859,640 of record NZ_CZPX01000005.1, on the reverse strand, counting down.
CACCGACGTAACTGATTAGAAGTAGGCGAAAGAAAGAACATGACGAAGTCACTGACAGTTGACCCGGCGAAGGTCCGCGCGTCCGGAAAGATCACCATTCCAGATATTCCGATCAACCAATACACGTTCGACCTTGACACCGAGGTCGGCCGATACGGCAAAGATGGCATGGTGCAGATGCTCCACGACATGATCGCGGTGCGCACATTTGAATCCATGCTTGATTCCATCAAGAAGACCGGCGGATGGCAGGGCGTGGAATACAACCACCGTGGCCCCGCCCACCTGGGAATCGGTCAGGAAGCCGCATACGTCGGCCAGTCCTTTGTGCTGACCCCCGACGATTTCATCTTCGGCTCTCACCGCTCACACGGTGAGATCCTGTCCAAGTCCTTCTCAGCTGCACGCCAGTACGAGGACGCTGATCTGGAAGCAGTTATGAAGGGCTTCCTCGACGGTGAAACGCTGGGACTGGCCGAAGAAATCGGGTACGAGAACCTGCGTGAGCTGTCCGAAAACTTCATCCTGTTCGGCACGCTGGCGGAGATCTTCGCCCGTAAGGCAGGCTTCAACCGCGGCATGGGCGGCTCGATGCACGCCTTCTTCCAGCCTTTCGGTTCCATGCCGAACAACGCCATTGTTGGCGGCTCGGCACCTATTGCCACGGGCGCAGCGCTCTACAAGCGCATTAACCGCAAGCCCGGCATCGTGGTGGCCAACGTCGGTGACGCAGCCCTGGGCTGTGGCCCGGTATGGGAAGCCATCCAGCTGGCATCGATGGATCAGTACCGCACGCTGTGGCGCGAAGAAGACGGCGGCAACCCGCCGATCATGTACAACTTCTTCAACAACTTCTACGGAATGGGCGGCCAGACCTCCGGCGAAACAATGGGATACGACGTTTTGGCCCGCGTTGGCGCAGGTGTCAACCCCGAAGCCATGCACGCCGAACGCGTCGACGGCATTAACCCGCTGGCCGTTGCAGATGCCGTCACGCGCAAGAAGAAGATCCTGGAAGAAGGTCGCGGACCTGTCCTCATGGACACTCTGACCTACCGCTTCTCAGGCCACTCCCCGTCCGACGCCTCCAGCTATCGCGACAAGGCTGAAGTGGATCTGTGGGAGGAAGTCGACTGCATCAAGACATACTCTGAGCTGCTCATCTCCAACGGCCTGGTCTCCCAGGGCGACATCGATGACTTCTCCGCGAAGTTCACCGAGAAGCTCACCAAGGTGCTGGTGCTGGCATCCGACGATGAGAAGTGTCCGCGTGTGGGACCCGAGTACGTCGAAAACGCCATGTTCTCCAACACGCCCACCGAGGCAATGGAGGAGGGCGAATCTGAAATCACCCTCGAGGACAACCCGCGTATCAAGGCTTTGTCCAAGAAGATCCGCTCTTCGCGCGACGAGAACGGCAAGCCCGTCTCGAAGATGAAGATGTTCCAGTTCCGTGACGCCCTGTTCGAAGCCATGATTCATCGCTTCTCCGTCGACCCGACGATGGCGGCATGGGGCGAAGAGAACCGCGACTGGGGTGGTGCATTCGCCGTCTACCGTGGCCTGACCGAAGCCCTGCCGTACCGTCGCCTGTTCAACTCGCCGATTTCCGAAGCGGCGATTGTCGGTGCCGGTGTTGGGTACGCGATCTGTGGTGGCCGCGCTGTTGCAGAACTCATGTACTGCGACTTCCTGGGCCGCTCCGGTGACGAAGTGTTCAACCAGATGGCCAAATGGCAGGCAATGGCCGCGGGCCTGATCAAGATGCCACTGGTGCTGCGCGTGTCTGTCGGCAACAAGTACGGTGCGCAGCACTCACAGGACTGGACAGCTCTGACCGCTCACATTCCTGGCCTGAAGGTATACTTCCCGGCCACGCCAACCGACGCAAAGGGCATGTTGAATCTGGCGCTGCACGGCACGGATCCCGTGGTCTTCTTCGAATCCCAGCAGCTGTACGACAAGGGCGAAGACTTCGAAGAGGGGGGCGTGCCCGAGGGCTACTACGAAACACCTGAAGGTGAGCCCGCCATCCGTCGCGAAGGCAAGGACATCACCATTGCAACCCTGGGCGCGACGCTCTACCGTGCGCTTGAAGCAGCCGACATTCTGGAAGAAAAGTACGGCATGTCCGCTGAGGTCATCGACCTGCGCTTCGTCTGCCCGCTGAACTACGACAAGCTGATCGAATCAGTGAAGAAGACAGGCCGCCTGCTGCTGAGCTCGGACGCGTGTGAACGCGGCTCGGTGCTGCAGGACGTCGCACAGAACGTGCAGTCACTGGCCTTCGACGCACTTGACGCACCGGTGACCATCGTGGGATCGCGCAACACCGTGATCCCGGCTGCTGAGCTGGAAAAGACCTTCTTCCCGCAGCCTGAATGGATGATCGATGCCATTCACGAGCGCATTGTTCCACTGCCGGGACACACCCCCACCACCAACCAGACTGAGGGTGAACTGGCACGTCGCAACCGCCTCGGAATCTGAGACATGCGGTGAGGCGGCAAAAAGGCTGCTGCCGCCTCACCGCCGTATCCCACCCGCAGCCACAACATATCCAACGGCCACGGTGCTCACTGAGCGATGCCGTGAGCACCTGGCCGACAACGAACCCAGCAGAGGAAATATGAGCGTTCCAGTTACTAACGATGTCAGCCTCACTCAGAGTGAACGCCTCGATGCTTTGCGTGAGGGCGCCGCGCACTTCACGTTCCCTGCGTGGGCGCCAGAATCCAACAACCACATCCACACGTGCTACTCCTTCAGCCCGTACACACCGACCCATGCTGCACTGCGAGCCAGGCAGGCAGGGCTGCGGGTTGTTGGGTCCGTTGACCACGACTCGATCGCTGCCGCCCCGGAAATGAGCGAGGCTTGCCGTATCCTGTCGATGGGTTCGGTGACCGGCTTTGAAATCCGCGCGTTCTTCGACGATACGCCCGACGGCCCGTTTGCATCGCGCAAACTCAACAACCCCGATTCAGCGGGTATGGCCTACCTGACCGTCCAGGGAGTTCCGGCGCCGTCCCGTGAAAAGGCCGATCAGTGGCTTGCACCCAAGCGAGTGGCACGCCTGCAGCGCACCCTCGAAATGGCCGAACGTGCCAACAAGATTTTGGCCGGCCTGAATCTGACTCCCTTCGATCCACAGCGCGACATGGTGGATCACTCCCAATATGCCAACGGCGGCGGAATCACGGAACGCCACTTGCTTGCAGCGATGGCGCGCGCACTGATCAACGGTTTCGGCAAGGGACAGGCTCTGCTTGACGGCCTGGCGACCATGAATGTGGAGGTGCCGGCCCCCCTCGTCGATCGACTGGGAGACGAGGCCAACCCGTACCTGATGTACGACCTGCTCGGCCTGCTCAAATCTGAATACCTGCAGCAGATCTACATTCAGCCTTCTCACGAGGAATGCCCGACCGCCCGCGAGGTCGTCGCCTTTGCTGATTCGATCGGCGCGATCGCGACCTACGCTTACCTGGGAGACGTGTCAGCCTCACCGACAGGAGACAAGAAGGCGGAGAAGTTTGAAGACTCCTTCCTTGATGAGCTGTTCGAAGCTTTGGAGGAACGCGGGTTCAGGGCAGTGACCTACATGCCGCCACGCAACACCGATGAGCAGCTTGCCCGGATTCATGAACTGGCCACGCAGCACGGCATGCTGGAAATCTCCGGTGTGGACATCAACCAGCCGCGCCAATCCTTCAACTGCCCAGAGCTGCGCAGAGAGGAATTTGCCGGACTCAACCAGGCGACCTGGGCACTCGTGGCGCACGAAGCACTCACCAGTGTGGACCCGCAGCTGCACCTGCTGGGATCAGGTCGACTGAGCCCGCAGGACCTGGTGGCCCGCATCGAACAATACGCGCCGCTTGGCCGCGAATACGCCGACGGGACGCCCGCCGAGGACATAGCTTCACGCCTGACGGCGTGATCACAGACTTACCCAAGACCCAAGTGATGTGGAGGAATGAAAGATGAGCGTTGCACCTATCGTGCGCGGAGTGTTTCTGCGCGCACTAGGTCGACCGGTTCTGGTCAGCCGCAGCGACAAGGAAGCAACGATCACGCTGCCTGCAGACGAAGACAGCCTGATCCAGATGAATGACTCGGAGGTGAACGAGCTTCTGGGCGGCGTGAACCTACCGGTCACCGTCAGATGCGGAGACGACATCTTCGAGGTCACCGAAACAGGTAAACGCGGTGAACGCGAGATCTCCGGCAGGATTGCCGTCGTAACGGGCGGCGCGCAGGGCTTCGGTGCTGAAATCGCACGCGGTCTGATCGACCAGGGCTGCTTCGTTTTCATTGCTGACCTCAACGAAGAAGGCGCCCGCGCCAAGGCCGAAGAACTCGGCGAACACGCATGGCCGATCACGGTAGACGTGTCCAACGAGGAATCAGTGGCAGCGATGGCTGAGGAAATTGAGCGCGTGGCCGGCGGGCTTGACCTGGTGGTCTCCAACGCCGGAATCGTGCGCGCTGGAAGCGTCCTGACGCAGGACCCGTCCGCATTCCGCCTGTCCACGAACATCAACTACATTGCGTTCTTCCTGGTCACTCAGGCGTGCGGCAATCTTCTGGCCCGCCAGCACAAGGCTGCACCCCAGTGGCTGACTGACATCATCCAGGTCAACTCCAAGTCCGGCCTGGAAGGATCCAACAAGAACGCCGCCTATGCCGGGTCGAAGTTCGGTGGCCTCGGACTGGTGCAGTCCTTCGCCCTCGAACTGGTCGCCCACGGCATCAAAGTCAACGCTGTGTGCCCGGGCAACTTCCTCGACGGACCACTGTGGTCAGACCCTGATCGCGGACTGTTCGTCCAGTACCTCAACTCAGGGAAGGTGCCAGGCGCGAAGACCGTTGCCGATGTGAAGGAATACTACGAAGCGAAGGTGCCGATGCACCGCGGCGCACAGGGCATCGACGTTTTGCGCGCCATCTACTACATCGTTGAGCAAGCCTATGAAACTGGCCAGGCGGTGCCCGTCACCGGCGGTCAGGTCATGATGAATTAACAGGGCCACAGGCCGAAAGGAACACATTTCAATGTCCACTCAGACAACAACTGCAGTGCGTATCCACGGAGTGGAGGACCTCCGCCTGGAAACGTTCGACCTGCCTGAAATCGGTGAGGACGAAATCCTCGCTGAAGTCACGTCAGACTCGATCTGCATGTCCACCAACAAGCTCGCACACCAGGGCGAGGCGCACAAACGCGTGCGCGGATCGCTGGCGGAAACCCCGACAATGGTCGGGCACGAATTCTGCGGAACGATCAAGAAGGTCGGCTCCAAGTGGGCTGACCAGTTCACACCCGGCATGAAGTTCGCCATCCAGCCCGCCCTGAACTACAAGGGAACACTGTGGGCACCGGGATACTCCTACCAGTACATCGGCGGCGACGCGACCTACGTCGTGATCCCCAGCGAGGTCATGGAGTCCAACTGCCTGTTCGAATACAAGGAAGACAGCTTCTTCACCGGCTCCCTGACCGAGCCGTACTCGTGCGTCATCGGCGCATTCAAGGCGCAGTACCACATGAAGCCGAACGACTACACGCACTACATGGGTATTCGCGAGGGCGGCACACTGGCCATGCTCGCATCCGTCGGCCCGATGGGACTGGCCGGCCTGGACGTGGCACTGCATCAGGAGCGCAAGCCGCGCCGTATCGTCGTCACCGACATTGCACAGGATCGCCTCGATCGTGCAGCCGCGCTGCTGACCGTTGAAGATGCGAAGAAGAACGGCATCGAGCTTCACTACGTCAACACCGGCGACATGGAGGATCCGGTCGCGGAGCTGACAAAGATCAACGAGGGCGAACTGTTTGATGACGTCTTCGTGTTCGCTCCGGTGCGTCCGGTCGTGGAGCTCGGCTCGAAGTTGCTGGCTCGCGAAGGCTGCATGAACTTCTTCGCCGGCCCGCCGCGTAACGATTTTGAGGCGACGATCAACTTCTACGATATCCACTACTCAGGTCACCACTACGTGGCCACAACCGGTGGCACGTACGAGGACGTCGCTGATGCGATCGATATGTTTGAATCAGGCAAGCTGAACCCGGCCGTCCTGGTCACCCACATCGGTGGTCTGAACGTGGTCGAGGAAACGACGCTGAATCTGCCGAACATTCCCGGTGGCAAGAAGCTGATCTACACCCACAAGAGGCTGGATCTGGTCGCAATTGACGATTTCGCTGAGCGCGGCAAGACGGATCCGTTCTATGCGGAGCTGGATCGCCTGTGCAAGGCGAACAACGGTCTGTGGAACAAGCAGGCTGAAGAATACCTCCTGGAGCACGCGCCGTCGATTGACGAGTAGCATCGTCGCGCGTCATGGGTCGCCCTCGTTCATTGTGATGGACGAGGGCGACCCATAATCGCTTCTGTAGATCCTGCTCACACGATGTGAGAAGAACGCTGCCGCCCTGATAGCCTAATTTTCATGACACGCGGGATGACAGTTGCGATACAGGGAGAGGCCGGATCGAATTCCGAAGTGGGTGCTCTCCAACTCTTTCCGGACGCAACGATTGCGCCCTGCGAGACGTTTACCGCCGCTTTCGATGCGGTGCACGACCAGGCAGCTGATGTAGCAGTAATACCGGTGGAAAACTCCTCGGCCGGTCGCGTCGCAGACCCGCACCAGCTGCTGCCCAACTCTGGCCTGTACATCACCCGTGAACTGTTTCTGCCGATCCACTTCGATCTGGTGGCACCCCAGGGTGCGACACTGGAGTCGATCCGCTCCGTGCGCTCCCACGTCCACGCATTCGGCCAGTGTACGAAACTGTTTGCCAACTGGAAGTGGACGCGCCACATCAGTGCCGATACGGCAGGGGCTGCGCGTGAAGTTGCGATGATGGGGAACCGATCCGTAGCGGCATTGGCTCCCTCGGGAATTGCAGACAAATTCGATCTGGCGGTGCTGCAAAGCCATGTCGAAGACAACGACAACAATGCGACGCGATTCCTTGTCCTGTCGCCCAAGCCAGAGGTGAGCCAGACACGGCCAGCCATCACAACGGTTCTGTTTCGCACCAAGAACGTGCCTGCCGCGCTGTACAAATGCCTGGGCGGATTCGCGACGAACTCGGTGAACATGACAAAGCTGGAAAGCTACCAGCTGGGGGGCTCTTTCTGCGCCACGCAGTTTTATGTCGACCTCGATGGGCACATGGAGGATCCAAACGTCAAGCGTGCCCTCGATGAACTGCACTTCTACGTCGCGGACATGAAAGTCATGGGCTGCTACCCGGCGGACCCCTACCGCGAGGAACTGGCGTAGTTCCCTATCGTTGCGGCTGTCTCGGTCCTTCATCTGTGCCTTGTAACCTTTCCTTTTCATGATCGGCGAGGAACATGAAAAGAAAATAGTCAGAACTATTGACTGACAGTCAATTCTCCATTTAATGTAGTAACGCCTGAGTTCCTCCGAGACGAGAGATTGACAGTTCGATGGCTGACTTGGAATTCGACCGCGCTGCCGTTGGTGTGAGCGCGAAGAAAGATTGGACCGATTCTGAAGAATTCGGGAGAATCGGTGCTGTTGCCAGACAGATTTCCATAGTGGGAATTGCGAAGAATCTGCCAGAAGGCCCGAACGAAGGTGTTCAATCCCTGCGCGATGCAGTGAGGAACTATCGCGATGGCATGAAGGACGTGATCTTTGAATTTTCGGATGCCTGCGCTGTTCTGGGATCAGGTCAGGAAAAAGCAATTGCCAACTATGACAAAACTGAAGCGGCGAATGGAAATCTCTTCATACGAGATGTCCGCGAAGGTATCGCAGTGCTGAGTGAAAGGTTGGGGGGCTGACTATGGCTGGTGCTGACGAACTGCCCACCCCGCCTGATATTCAGGCAGGCGCGAACGCGTATGCCGACGATTTCGAGATGGTGAGTAAACGTATCGCGAACACCCAAATCGCATCTGGAGCAGATCAGGTGCCGGGCTGGGAAGGCCAGGCTGCTCAAAAGTACTGTTCGGAAGCTCAATCACTGTCGACACACGTCTCCACATTGGCTAAATCATTTTCAAAGCCTGTGAATTCACTACGGGACTGGGCTCACACTGTAGGCGAAGCCATCCGCGAGGTTGAGCGGTGGCAGCAGGAATGGGATGACGCTGAAGCAGAAGCTACGCAGAGAATCAACGCGCTCAATGCCGACAGAGACGCCCGACAAAACACAAACAATCCGATGGATCGTCTTGAGTACAGCCGGAGCCATGGAGAGATCATTGAGTCAAAAGATATTCAGCAGACTCGTCTGAGAGAATCATATAAAAATGAGATGGAAAGACTGGATAGTGAGGCGTCAGCTACTGCGTCCGCTTTAACCGGATCAATCAATTCAATCGTATCGGCTGCTGATCGCAAGGGTGGGCGAGACTCGATAGGAAAGAGCCTATTCGACGACATGCCGCTGGTAGATGGCCAGGCCGAATGGGAATACTGTCAGGGCATAGCGGACGACGCTGCTGATCTTCTTGATATGTCTTCCCCGGATCTCATTGAAAACATCAAGGAATTCAATAAGAAATACGCCGACGATCTGGATAACCCGTTCTTTGCCAATGCGCTGGCCGAACGGGTACCTCCTGAGGATATGGCCCGGTTTGTGGCGAGGATGGGGGATTTCAAGGGACAGATTGTTGATCCAGGGACTCATGAAATTGACACCGATTTCGATAAAGCAATCGAAAATGTGACGCGTTCGCTGGGAACAGCCATGGTTCTGTCAACTGGGGGAATGAATGGTGATCCTGCATACCAGAGCGCCCAGAACAGTTTCAATGTGGTGCAAGACGGCCTGATGGCATCTGATGGACAGCATTATTCCGCTGTTCAGGAGCATAATCTGGATGGCTTGAAGAAGTATGGCCACACGCTTGTCGACTCTTCCGGAGAACCTGTTGACCCCAATTTCGCGGGGATGGCTGGAACTCATTATGGCTATGAATACGTTGGGCACATGCTCGGCGTAGCGTCAGAAAATGAAAACATTTCACTTGGTGGAGGATTCGTTGAAGATTACAACGGGAAAGACTCGATAGCTCGCGACATTATCACCTGGGATAATGAGCATCCTGAGTTGCGACAAAACGCTTTCCCGTACTCTTCATGGAATGGCTCGCACATGCCTGGAGGCAGCTATGGTGCCTACGGCTGGACACTTGATCCTGTCACCTCCATGATGAAATTGATGGATATGCCCGACTCTTTTGCCGATGGGACACCGGATTCTTTGTCTGCCGCAGAAACTGAACGCGCAGATGGTGTGCGTAACCTGCTTGCCAGTAATACAGATTTTGCTGTTGACGGTCGGGCGATGTCGATGACGGAGTACCTGACAGGCCACCGCGCTGTCCCTGATATCTTCAGCGGGTGGACTGATCAGGGAGATGCATTTGGTGAGGTCATTGCGCAAAATGCGATGCCTGTTGACAAGCCTGACGTCTCTCCCGACGATCCAACGTATGCAGAATGGGCGGATCGTGAGAGGAAGTCTGCGCAAATCACCATGGACTTTGTTCAGGGGTATCAAGATGGCCTGCAGGACTTTGGAGAATCACAAGGCGAAAATCGCTTCGGCATGATGAACAGTCAACTGAGAAGCTGGGCTGGCGTCGCGCTTGCGCCTCGAGTTGATAATCTTCTGTTCGAAATCGGTTCTGGGTCGGGTGCTGAAAACACCGTAGCGGAAATGGGTCTGAATGATGATCGGGCATCGTTTGCGTTCTCTAAAGATCTCAGGAAATCGCTTCTAGGTGAGAAGAGCCTGCTGACTGATTTGGCATTTGATCATCCGGTAAAAATGGATGACGGTTCGTACATCGGTGGACGCGGACCCGCAATTGATAATCTGCGACTTTCGGCAATTGAGAAGTTCCAGGAAGACGTCGATGGTTCGTCGCCGACAACAGCAGGCGTACAAAACATTGCTCAAAAATGGGCGCCCGGTTTCAATCAATTGTTCGGTGCGCACGGAGCCGCAGACGGGGCTCATGCCGAATGGCTTGACGAAACCAACAAACGCTGGCGAGAGCTCGCTGAGGGGGGTCTTGGTGCAGCAGGACTGCCGGGCAAAATTCCCGGCGCCGGCAAAGTTACGCAGTTTATCGCGGGTCAGGCACTCGGTGCCGGAACTGACATGGCTCTTGACCAATTTCTGCCGACCAATCACGCTGAACTGGCGCAGGCTTCACGCATTAATGATCAGGAAGTTGCGCGTACTTTGATGGCTCAGTCGTTGTACTCACGTTATGCCGATTCGGAAGTCATGGGCGCGCCAGTTATGGGCAAACAGCCTGATGGGAGCTTTTTGAGCACTCGCTCTGGCGCCGGTCTGGACGACTATTACAATTCTGATGGGACATTGAAAGACTACGAGGATCTTTCACCGGAACAACGCACAGCCTTCCAGAATTTCATCAACAATAATGAGAATACTGCGAATATTGAGCACGAAGTCAATTCGGTGTTCAATGACACTCAGCAAAATGAAAAGAACGCGCAAGGCGGGAACTAAGGACTCATTGAATCGCATGGAAGGCTGTTGAAAGATGAGGAGACTGTGGCGGTATGCACTGGTCACCATTGGACTTGTTTCAATGGGACACTTGACTGGATGCGACGTTACGTTGGGGCAGTCGGAATCATCGATGTCGGATTCGACGCAGTGCATGCAATCATCCGATGATGACCAATCCAAGGAGGTCAACACCATGAATATTGACTTGCCCAGCGGGTGGGTCATCCGTGAAACTCCGGATAATCCGACAGTGGATTATCGGATTGAAGCGTCCACTGATCCGGCTTCAAACGCAACGGCCGAAGTTGTGCGCTACCACATTTTCGACTGGGGCGACATCGATACAAAAGAACCTCGCTCTGATCCGATGGAGCTGATCCCGGACCCTGCTGACATGCGAGAAGACAGAATCAAACTCGCTCAGGAGAACTCTCGCGTGTCCAACACTGAGGCATTGCCTGATCGGAGTATCGACGGCTGTCAAGCCACGGGACTGGCTTTCGTTGCGGATGAGGATGAGGGTGCTGTCGAGACCATGATTGTGTACGTGGCTCGACCTGATGGCATGTGGGTGATGACCCTTCGAAGTGCGCCGAACGAGGCGCTGCCGCACGAACTCGTGGCCGCCCTCGACACCGTGACGTGGAGCTGAACGCGCGGCGCAGGTAACCGGAGCCGATCATCTGGCTCCATCGCAGGTGATGTGCCCAACGATCGCCGGAATGAGCAGTTTTTTCGTGTATTGTCTCGTTCAGCATCGTTGTAGGCAACAATCGAGGGAAACATGAGCGCAGACACTCACGCGGTGAACGAGACACAGTGGTCCATTGAACGACGAGTGACCGTATGGTGCATCCATGCTTTCACCATGAGCGGTCTGCTTTGGGCACTGCTGGCAGTCGACTCACTGCGCTCTGGCGACATCAAGATGATGTGGCTGTGGCTGGGAATTGCGCTGATTGTGGACGCTGTTGACGGGCCAATGTCACGCGCGGCTGACGTGACGAAAGTGGTCCCGTGGTTCTCTGGCGTGATGATGGATAACGTCGTGGACTATCTGACGTGGACATTCATTCCAGCGGTGTTCATGTTCCTTTACATTCCGCTCGGGCCGGGCAAATGGCCAATCCTTGCTGCAGCACTGGTCCTCGGCTCATCCATGTTCTGTTACGCCAACACGAAGATGAAGTCCTCGGACTGGTATTTTGTAGGGTTCCCGGCAGCGTGGAACGTCGTCGCTATTATCATGTGGTTGTTCGCGACGCCCTGGTGGTTCAACTGGCTGATCGTCGTGATTTTCACCGTGCTGGCCGTTATCCCGTTCAAGTGGATCCATCCCTTCAGAGTCACTCACCTGCGCATCTTCAATGCCACTGCCGCCGCCTTGTGGGTCGTGACAACTGCGGTGATGGTGGGGTTGTACCCGGCTCGCCCGCTGTGGCTCATGATCGTGTGGCTCGTGGCTGGCGTGTGGCTGATGGTCGTCAGCGCAGAACGTACCGTACGAGGGCGCCCCTCCAAACGCCACGTGTCCTAATCAGGCTCGATGCTGGAGAGCTGGCGATTGGCACGCCGGTCCAGCCAGTACTTGAAACCTTCGAGCACGAAGGCAGAGGCAATCAGCAGTGCGATGATCACGATGACGTACCCGGGGTAGTCTTTTCCGTTGAGCCCGAAGTACACGTAGGGCGCGACGAAGGTGATGACGGTGACGGCCAGTCCTGCCATGCGTTTGAGGAAATGCGCGGCCGTCACCATCGTGAGCACGCCCCACGTGTAGGGAATCGCCGTCGTCAGGTCGATGAGCCACAACAACAGAAGCGAGCCGTGGAATTCGCGCACATACGACACGGGCAACACGCGCAGCGCCGAGTAGATCAGCACAACCGCGTAAGCCAGGAACTTCGGATTCGTCAGTATTCGCGTGACCATGAAACGGTGTTGTAGGCGGATACCTGCCTGCGTGAGGCCGCGGTAAGTGGAAGCTGAAACCAAAAGTGCATCCAGGCCCGTGAGGGCATGGTGAAGGAACGCCAGGTCCTCAGGTCTGCCTCGTTCCAGAAGGAATGGGATTAACAGACGCGGGGCTACGCCGATGGGCTGGCATTGCTGCCCCTCGTAGGTCTGCACGGGTCCGAGCTCGTGGAGCAGGTCGGGGGCCAGCCACTGTTCCCAGTGCGCGCGATCGGTGGGTGTCATCATCAAAAGCCAGAGCCGTTCGCGTTTTCGTACCGAGTCACGCAGCGTGACCTGCAGTTCGCGGATATTGTCAGGGTGAGTGGGATCAATGACGCGGGAGAATTCGCGGACGTGGCGATCCCGCAGGTCGCCTGTGCGTTCGACACCTGCAGCTTCGCGCACGGACACCGGGTCGAGGCTGATGTCGCTGGCGAATGAGATTCCCAGAAGAAGATGCACCTACACACAGTACATGTCGAGACCTCTCGCGCGGCAAAAGGTGCGCCGGTAGTGACGTATCTGCAAGGCTGAGGTGTTGGAGGTAAGCAGACGCGATGTGCAGACGCACTGAGGGGCCGGTCAGCAGACCGGCCCCTCAGGCATCCCATCAACACAGTGCGAGTCTAATCGAGAAACAGCTCCCTTGAAACAGTCGCTATAGAACCTCGTTGGCTCGATGGTGTCAACACTACGGGCCCTACCTTGGAATAGCTTTGAGCGAACCTTAAAAATCCCTGTGAATTTTGGTCCTGTGGTGAGGTCCTCGACTCAGGATCGGACGGTCGCGGGGCAGGAAGACGAAGAATCGGGAGAAGCAGACGGTGTGGGCGAATCCGAGGGCGCCGCCTCCTCCGGCGGGCAGTGACTGGCCAGGAACTCCAGCACCGCGATCGCGCCGGCCTTCGACAGCGGCTCGTTGCCGTTGCCGCACTTGGGAGATTGCACGCACGATGGGCACCCGTCCGAACACAGACACTCCTGCAGGCGCGTCACAGTTGCCTGCACCCACCGCGCAGCGTGCGCACACCCGTACATCGCGTAACCAGCGCCGCCGCGATAGGCATCGAACACGAAGACGGTAGGCGCGTCAGTGTCCTCGTGCAGTGCGGTCGACAACCCGCCCAAATCCCAGCGGTCACAGGTCGCCAGCAGCGGTAGCAGTGCAATCATCGCGTGCTCAGCGCCATGCAAAGCGCCCGGCAGTTCAGCTTGCGTCAGGCCAATGCTGCGCAGTGCACCGGGAGCCAGAGTGAACCACACGCCTACGGTCTCCAGCGTGTGGGACGGCAACGAAAGCTCGCGGTTACGGATGAATTCCAGGCCCGGAAGTCGAAGCAGGTCGTAGTCAGTGACTCTAGTGGTGACGTCAACCTCGCCGGTGTGCCACGTGACCGCGCCATCTGCACTGTGCCACTCCTGGGATGTACTTACGATGGAGACAGCAACGTGTTGTTTCGCGCGGGTGCGCAGCTGCGTTGAGACAGGTTCGACGAGGGCGACCCGTCCGCCGTCACCAGGTGACAGCGGTGCCAGGCTCAGTACGTGATAGGTGCGCCCTTGATGCAGGTAGATGGCATCTGGAAAAACCTGAGCGTCGGCGGACCCCTCGTCGACTGTGCCGATGACGGTGCCGGTGGCCTGATCGATGATCTGGACTTCGCCGCCGCCCCCTCGTAAATCGGTCAGATCAGCTGCGCGGTCGCCGCGCGTGACATCCCAGTACCAGCCTGCCGGGCGGCGCACCAAAAGCCCCTGATCAGCCAGGTCATCGAACATAGAGGTGTCACCGTCAGGCAGACCGAAGCAAGCGGCATCGTCAGCGGTCAGCGGCAGCTCCTGAGCGGCGGCACACAGGTGAGGCGCCAGGACCCACGGATTGAGCGGATCAATGACCGCGGCTTCAACCTCCCGGGTGAGTTCGTCGGGGTGATGGATGATGTAGGAGTCGAGCGGATTGTCGCTGGCGATGAGGATCGAAAGGCCGCGCGCTCCGGCCCGACCGGCACGGCCCACCTGCTGCCACAAGGATGCGCGCGTACCCGGCCAGCCGACAGTAATGGTCGCGTCCAGTCCGGACACGTCCATGCCCAGTTCCAGTGCATTTGTCGTGGCGACCGCCCTCAGCTGCCCAGACCGCAAAGAACGTTCCAATGCTCGGCGCTCTTCAGGCAGGTATCCGCCCCGGTAGGAGGCAACGGACCCAACCAGCGGAGACAATGAGGCAGACAGTATGTCGCGCACATGCGCCGCCAGGGTTTCAGCTCCCACGCGTGAGCGCACGAATGCCAGGAGACGAGCGCCACGCTCCACCAAAGCAGCGATGAGCGAGGCAGCTTCGGACGTGGCGCTGATACGCCACGTGGACGGTGCCTTCTCCAGCACGACCGGCTCATTGTCAGCCAGCGCGTCCAGGAATGCGTCAATGGGGATATCGTCCGGGTCGGGGCGCAACGCAGGCTGCCACAGTATGAGCTGATGCTCACCGGCAGGTGAGCCGTCCTCGGTAATGTCACAGATGTTCTCACGCCCCGTCATCTGACGGGCGACATCGTGAGGGTCACGCACAGTGGCGGACAACATGATGACGGTGGGGTTCGCACCCAGGTGGCGGGCAATACGCAGCAGGCGGCGAATGACCAGGGCAATGTGGGAGCCAGTCATGCCGCGCCAGTAGTGCAGCTCATCGATGACGATGTAACGCAGGGAAGCCAGCAGTCGTGTCCACCGCTGATGTCCAGGCAGCATGACAAAATGCAGGTAATCAGGATTGGTCAAGACGATGTCGGCATGAGCGCGCGCCCAGTCCTTCGCCTCGCGTGGTGTATCACCATCCGCCGTACTCACGCGCACTCCCCACTGCGTGCCCTGCGCCGTGTTGATCCACTTGTGCAGTGCGCTCAACTGGTCGGCGGCAAGCGCCTTCGTGGGGGACAGGTACAACAGTGTGGGCCGGTGGTGCACTTCGGAGATACGCGCCGGCCTGTCGGATGCGGCGTGGTCGGCCAGATCGGACAGAATCGGCACCCATGCGACCAAAGACTTCCCGGAGCCAGTCCCGGTGGCGACAACTGTGTCCTGCCCGGCGTGCACGGCGTCCAGTGCGCGCCGCTGGTGCTCCCACACGTGCTCGATACCCAGGTCAGCGCCTGCGTGTGTGACGGAGGGGTTGATCCACCCAGGCCACGGTGCGGTGCGTGCTGGTCGTGCAGGAATGCTGTGAACGTGGACCAGCCGATCGTCACGCGCACCAATGCGCTCCAGCATCGCAAGAAGGTCGTCGATGCCCGCGCTCAGGGACGAGGGCGCCCTCGTCGAACCGGCACCTGCGACATCAGCCATTGGGACACGACGTGTGGGTGAACGCTTGACGCATGTAGGCGATGGCTTCGAGGCCGGCGCTCACCCCTGCTGCGAGGTTGTCGGACAATTGAGCGTCCGTGAGGCCGCACTGCGTGTCAACGGTAAAGTCAGCGCACACCTGGACGTGGTGATCGGGGCTGTTCATCGTGTAGACGGTGGGAATGAACTTCTCACGATTCCACCAGTCGGATGCGGCAAAGAGCTGCTTCTTGCACCGATCAGGCTGCGCATCGGTATCCCACACCGCGCGAACACACAGGAAACGCTCGCTCGCATCGAAGGAGAAGAGGAAAGGAACCTCCTCGATCACTACTCCGGCTGCCTGATCTTTGACGAGGACACCCAGCTCGTATGTCAACGCGTGGGCGCAGCTGATGACGCGATCCAGGCTGACCGGTGTGGGGCGCGCGGAATCCGCTGAATCAGGCACTGAATGCAGCGACGTGTTCATTGTGCCTCCTCCTCGCGTTCCCATGTGATGAATTCGGGCAGTGTTGCCTCCAGATCGTGGAAGAACGACATGGTCATCGCCATCGAAGTTTCGTAGAACGTGGAGAGCTGCTGGTCGGTCAGACCTGCTGACGTGAGGATGGCGCATTCGGTGTGGAGGCCGAAACTCGTCTGATCTTCCAGGGGCGCCAGGTAAGCCTTGGGTGCCGTACGCATCGAATTGCAGGCTTCGATTTCACATTCGAGTGCGTAGAACTGAGCGTCGTTGCGTGCGATGCCTCGCCAGATGCCCCGCATGATCAGCACATTCGGATACGTCGCATCCCACAGGTAAATCGCGTTCGGGGTGGGAACGACGAGTTGGTTGTTTTCCCAGTCATCAAAATGCACGTGATTGCCCGCAAGCAATGTGCGTATGCGCTGGACATCAATGGGACGGGACAACGCAACCATGACGACCTCCTCTGGCTCAGGACGAGTGGCGGATACGTGGAAAAGTGGGCGCACTGGCATTGCCAACACCCTATGACACGTCATCGCTTTCAGCGCGCTGAGATGTCGGGGCCGTAGTGGCTGGCGGCTGGCTTACGCCGTCAATGAAGTCCAGAGCCTGTCTGCCGCCCTTGAGCCCGACATTGACATTGGTTCGAAGCTGCGCATCTGACAGGCCGTGTGCTGTTGAGACGCGTAGGCGGGTAAAGACGAAGGAACGATCCTGAGCATCGGTCTGGACAAACGCCGTGGGTGTCACCCGCTGCGCATTCCACTGGTTGGCTCGTTCAATTAACGTGCCAGCCTGGCGCGAAAAGAGGCGTGTGATCAGGCGCGCAGCACTGACAGTCAGCCACGGATCGTCGCCCTCGGAAAGGGAGACGAAAAACAGGTCACTGCCAAGTCTGACCTGAAGCTGTGTCGGGTTGGATGCGGAGGGACGCGGATGTGTGCCCACGTCGCGCAGTGCGCGCTCAATGCGATCCAGGTCGACAGGAAGAATTGCAGGTGCGTCAGACATGGTCAGCGATCCTCCTCGTGCGGCGCGTCCACATCCCAGGTCACCATGTCCGGCAATTGGCGTTCGAGGGCGTGCAGAACTTCAGCAATGGATGCCACCGAGCGCGTGATGAACCCGGTCAGCTGTTCGTCGCTGACGCCGTCCGCAATGATGAGGGTCGTCTCGGCTACGAGCTGGTATCCCTCATCGTCAGCCAGTGGCACGATAAAGAGCTTGGGGCTGAACTCGACTGGATTGATCTTGGCGGCTACCAGTTCAAGTTCGGTGCGGCTGTCTTCATCAGGAGCTTCACCGCGCCAGTGAGCGCGGATACGGAAGAAATCAGGGTGGGACAGATCCCAGAAGTAGAACGCGTTTTGTTCCAGGCTGGTGAACACTGCGTCATCGGTTGAGGAGGGGCGGAAATCGACATGAAGATCCGTCAGAGTCCGATCCAGTCGGGTCGATGTGACGGGCGACGTCTGTGATGGTGACACGCTCATCCCTCCCTTGTCAGCTGCCGATGCATTTTCATCATATGCGCTTATCGTGCCGTTTCCTGAGCGAGGTGCCCAGGCCTCATTTTCTTCATCCTACGTGAGGGAAAAGAGGGCGGCAGAACTTCGTTGCGAAGAGCCGCAAGATCCTACATGTCTAGACGAGTGTGACTCGCGCGCTTGGGCGGCGCGCGGCCGTGAAACCGTGCTCGGAAGTTGGCGCATCATGGAATACAGTTTCTATCGGGAATGCTCAACACGAACCGAGGAGTAAGCGAGATGGCCATGCCTGACGAGCCTCGCCCTGACGTGCGGCAGGTGCCCGAAGATGGTGCTGGTCAGCGCGCAGCCGGACCACCGGCCTCATCCACATCGCCGTCCGCGCCCGACCAAATCGGGCCATCATCTCGCCCGGCGCAGCAGTGGGCCGCCCGCCCGGATGGATACAGCGCACGGCTGTTCCGCCGGATTGTGTCAGCCGTGGTGTATATCGTCGTGATCGTGGTGACGATTCGCGGCGCCGTCTTCACGGCAGTTGGGCAGGCCTGGGATACGGCATTGATGGAAACGCTGGCCACGTGGCGCCCCACTATTGCGCCGGTGGGCCGCATCCTGGTTCACCTGGCCTCCTGGCAGGCCGTCGTTGTCATGTGTGTCGTTGTCGCGGCCGTTGCGATTGCGCGCAGGCGGTGGCACCTGGCCGTGCGCGCCATCATCGTCGTCGTTGCGGCAAATCTGACCACGCAGCTGGTCAAACTCCTGATCGCGCGACCGGATCTGGGATCGTCGATCCACATCGCAAACTCACTGCCCTCCGGCCACACAACGTTTGCCGCATCCATCGCGCTCGCCCTGGTCATCGTGGCGCCTCGATGGGTGCGCACCCCGGCCGCCTACGTCGGGTGGATCTGGACCACGCTCATGGCCATGACCGTCATCATGTATGGTTGGCATCGCCCTTCCGATGTTCTGGTCGCAGTGCTGGTGGCCGGCACATGGGCGCAGCTGCTCGCACCCGTTGAACACCGCAGGCGGCACGGCGTGATGGCGCGGCGCATGTTGTCCTTCTTCTGTGGCTGCGCGATCATCTTCGCGCTCCTCATCGCATGGTATTTCATGCCCAACGTCGACATCGTCTCGCACTTTGCGCCGGGCGCGTGGGACCTGGGTTACGCACAGTTCGTTGCCAGTGACCCGGCGCGCACCAGGTGGCTCGCCCTGGCCGTCATGTTCATGCTCAGTGGTATCGCGGGGGCTGTGATGTGCGAGGTGGACCGCCTGTCGTGGGCGCAGCCGCAATCTCGCAACAGTCGGTGAAACAGCGGGCGCGGTCGCCCTCGTCAATGACAACACGCACAAAGTGACCGACGAGGGGGACGCTGTGCAACGCCCACTGGGCGAGATGGGGACTTTCGGCCCATGCTCGACGAGGGAATCATAGCTGACGCATGCGACACGCCGAACCACGACATCTAGTGGGTAGAATTTAAAACGGCAACTAGATATGGTGTTCACGCAACGTCGACAAGGACGACGGCCTGACGCCGCAGCAGCCCGAGTGCGGGCTGTTTTCCCTGTGACGAAACCCCCGACGCGTGGCGGGCTTTCCGCGCGTCGACCCCACATCAAGGCAGAGGAGACTGAACCGTGCGCTATGACGTAGATGCCATCAGCACAATTGATGAATACCTGGAACGCTCCGACTGGCGCGTCAATGCGAACGCAAACCAGGGGTACTCCCTGGGCGGTTTGATCCTCAACGCCTCCGGCAAGATGGTCGCAAACTACTGGCTGGAAAAGATCTATTCACCGGAAGCCGGTGAAGCGCACCGCTCGGGCGCCCTGCACATTCACGACCTCGACATGTTCTCCGGGTACTGCGCAGGCTGGTCGCTCAAACGCCTCATCCAGGAAGGCTTCAACGGTGTGCCCGGTGCGATCGCCTCGGCCCCACCCAAACATTTCTCCTCTGCGTGCGGTCAGATCGTCAACTTTCTGGGCACGCTGCAAAACGAGTGGGCCGGTGCGCAGGCGTTTTCATCTTTCGATACCTACATGGCGCCATTCGTCCGCCTCGACAACATGACGTACGAGGAGATCGTCCAGTGCATGCAGGAACTGATCTTCAACCTGAATGTTCCTTCACGCTGGGGCTCGCAGTGCCCGTTCACGAACCTCACGTTCGACTGGACATGCCCTGACGATCTGATGGATGAAGCTCCGCTGATTGGCGACGAGATCTGCGACTTCACCTACGGCGACCTGCAGCATGAAATGGACCTGATCAACCAGGCGTTTATCGAAGTGATGACCGGGGGAGACGCTGACGGACGCGTCTTCACGTTCCCGATCCCGACGTACAACATCACCAGGGACTTCGACTGGGATTCGCCCAACACGCTGCGCCTGTTCGAAATGACCGCGAAGTACGGCCTGCCCTACTTCCAGAACTTCATCAATTCCGATCTGGATCCGCATATGATCCGATCAATGTGCTGCCGATTGCAGTTGGATCTGCGCGAACTGCTCAAGCGCGGCAACGGCCTGTTCGGGTCGGCCGAGCTGACCGGATCGGTGGGCGTGGTCACGCTTAACATGGCGCGTCTGGGCTACCTGTACAAGGGTGACCTGGACGGACTGATCGGTGCGATGGACCAGCTGATCGACATTGCCTCCGACACGCTGGAGCGCAAGCGCGAAACCATTTCCTACCACATGGAACACGGCCTGTTCCCCTACACGCGCCGCTACCTGGGGTCGCTGGATAACCACTTCTCCACCATCGGTGTGAACGGCATGAATGAGATGGTCCGCAACTTCACCGACGACCAGATGGACATCACGGATCCGCGTGGACGCGAGATGTGCGAAAAGATCCTCGATCGCGTGCGCGACCGCATGGTTCAGCTGCAGGAGTTCACCGGCCACATGTACAACCTGGAGGCCACCCCTGCCGAAGGCACGACGTACCGCTTCGCCAAGGAAGACCGCAAACGCTACCCCGACATCCTGCAGGCCGGCTCCGCCGATCAGCCGTACTACACGAACTCCTCGCAGCTGCCCGTCGGCTACACCGACGACCCATTCCAGGCTCTGGAAGAGCAGGAAGTGCTGCAGGGCAAGTACACGGGCGGCACCGTGCTTCACCTGTACATGGGGGAGCGTGTCTCATCTGCGAAGGCCTGCATGGAAATGGTCCGTCGCTCTCTGACTGCTTTCAAGGTGCCGTACGTGACAATCACGCCGACCTTCTCGATCTGTCCGGTCCATGGGTATCTGGCTGGCGAGCACTTCACGTGTGAACGCTGCGCGGATGCCCACCCGAACAGCGAACCGCAGACGTGTGAGGTGTGGACACGCGTCATGGGCTACTTCCGCCCCGTCCAGTCCTTCAACATCGGCAAGAAGGGTGAGTACGCCGAACGCACAATGTTCACTGAATCAGCCGCCTCTCAGCACGGCGAACTGGTCAGCGCCTTTCCTCCCGTCTCCCTTTCATGAAGGACGAGGCAGGCCGCGGGCGCCTTGTCAACGCCGACGACCTTCAAATAGCTGGGCTCACCCCGATGTCAACGGTGGACTGGCCTGGCAAGCTGGTCGCATCGGTGTTCTGCCAGGGATGTCCGTGGGTGTGCCCGTACTGCCATAACCACGCGATCATCGATCCGACGATCCCGGGCGTGGTCGCATGGTCATCGGTGGAGGATCTGCTGTCACGGCGCCGCGGACTGCTCGATGGCGTGGTGTTTTCCGGAGGGGAGGCCACACGCCAGCAGGCGCTGATACCGGCGATGCGTCGGGTGCGCGAGATGGGATTCCTGATTGGTTTGCACACCGCAGGGCCGTACCCGCACCGTTTGCGCGAGGTCCTGGCTGAGGGCCTGGTTGACTGGGTCGGGATTGATATTAAAGCGATGCCGGACACGTATCAGATCGTGGCGGGACGCCAAGGTGCCGGTACGAAAGCGTGGGAGGCACTGGACGTGCTGCTTGACTATGCCGAGCCTGGTTCAGGCAGTGCGGGCGCAGATCCAGATGAGGTGAATTGCGAGGGCGGTGGCAGCGGTCATGCGCGCTCGCGGTCGGTGGATTACGAAGTGCGCCTGACGGTGTACCCCGATGGGCCGCGTGACGGTTTGACGGTGGCGAGAGAGGCGTTCCGGCGCGGCGTTCGCCGCTTTGCCTTGCAGCAGGCCAGGGCGATGGGTGCGCCTGACGGTTTCCGCTCCGACGCGGTGGGGTGGGATGACCAGGTTGAAGCGCTGGCCCGCGACATCGAACAGATCGGGTTCGACACCTTCGCCTATCGGCCCGCGCACTGAATAGGTGAGTGCGGTGACCTCGGACAATAGGGCAGAGTTCGCCCGCGCGATCGTCAGGCGTGCAGCGGTGCGCTAGGCTTGTCAGCAACACCATTGGAGCTGATGGAGGCAAACGCGATGAACAATCAGTCAGATCCTCGCAACCTACATCAACTGGCCGCTGACCCCGGTACGGATTATGAGACGCTGAGGGATATCGCCTACCGTCACCCGGAGCTGCGTGCCGTCGTTGCTCAGAATCCGCACACCTACTCGGGGCTGCTCGAGTGGTTGGGATCGTTGGGAGATCCCGCGGTGGACCAGGCGCTTGCCCAGAGGCGTGCATACGGGCAGCAGGGAGCGGGGCGTTTTCCACCTGTTTCTCAGGCGGCGTCCGGTACGGCCGCCCTCGACCAGGCCAGCCGCCAGCAGGGGAATCGAAGCGGTGAATCTGATGGATCGTCGCAGTCCAGGGTGGGACTGGTGCTCGGAATCCTCATCGCCATCGCTCTTGTGCTTGTGGTGATCTCGATCGTGGTATTCAAAGGGATTTTCCCCTCCCGTCCGGTTGATCCCAGCCCCGCGCCGGCTCCGCAGTCGTCTGCGCAGTCGACCGAGCCTGAAAGCACCGGGGCGGCTGAAGAGCAGTCGGAGGCCGAACCAGAGCAGGCTCAGTCAGATGAACAACCGATCGTGTACCCGGCACCGGCGGGTGCAGTTCAGGCCGGCGAGATCATGGCGCCCTCGGGCAATATTGCCTGCACTCTGTCCGACGAAACTGTCTCATGTGTCATTGTTGATGACGATTACGCAGCTGCCGGAGTTGAGAGCTGCGGTGACCGGCTGACAAATCTGGTTGCCACCGCCGAAGGAGCTTCGCGCGAATGCGTGGAGTCCGCACAAGGTGGTGGGCAGGCCCTTGAATACGGCAAGTTTGCAACCAGTGGTGACGTCGCATGTCAGTCGACGCAGAACGGCATGAGCTGCTGGAACGTGAAGTCCGGAGCTTCATTTGCCCTTGCCCGTCAAGGATGGATGGTCGGGGAGCAAGGCCCCATCGGTGAAGACCAGTTCAGGTGGTGAGTATCGATACTTGCAGCACGGTCTGAATAGCCTAGTGTCTCGGGGATGCGAAGCGATTCTCATTAGTAATTTGGACTGTCTCTTAAGCTGATTGACGTTCGACGAGACGAGCGATAGGGGGTTTGGGGATTTCAATGTCCGCTGTGATTCCAAGCATGTTCAGTCCATCAGTAAGAAGCTGAGCTGCTGTCGGGTCGCCAGCGAGTGTGAAAGTGGTGAGAGGAATCGGCAGATACGAGTCGAATAACTCATCATCCACACCGATGATTGCGATATCATCGGGGATCGACATGCCTCTGCTGAGTACAGCATTCATGATCGGCATTGCGTGAACGTCGTTGTAACAGGCGAACGCATCTATCTCAGGATTCAAGTCGAGATAGTCGTTTACCATCTGTGTGAGTTCAGCCGAATCTCCTCCTTGTGGGATGGGGAGCACTAGCTCGAATGGGCTACGGTATCCCGCTTCGCTGAGTGCAGCTCGAGCGCCTTGTGCACGCGGAGCCGAAAAGATCTGCATCAGGGGATTGTCCGTAGTTGCGAGAGCAATCGTGTGAGAACCTCGTGAGAACAAATAGTGGACTTGAGCCCTGCCTACCTCTAAGCCGGCAAGTTCCTGAGAATGTCCTCCTTCGACATGTGGAATCGACAAAGAATCGAAAGTATCAATA
Source organism: Actinomyces ihuae (assembly GCF_001457875.1). Classification (NCBI taxonomy): domain Bacteria; kingdom Bacillati; phylum Actinomycetota; class Actinomycetes; order Actinomycetales; family Actinomycetaceae; genus Actinomyces; species Actinomyces ihuae. The sequence continues at coordinate 835,779 of NZ_CZPX01000005.1, read as the reverse complement.
TCGTCTGTATCCAAGCCATATGGAGCAATTATCAGGGCTGGAGTGATCGCTGATAGCAGCGACGCTGTTAGCTCTTCATTTTCGTACCATAGAAGCGGGGTCAATCCGCATGAAGTGATTGCGGTGCTGAGTTGCTGGTAGTACTGCCCTAACTTGAATGTTGAGGGAAAACGTGGCATGGCGATCACGACAACCCGCGAATGTCCCATTGCAAGATCGCGGGCAAGAGAATTGGGTGTGTAGCCCAGTTTCTGCGCCGCCTGAAGGACGCGTGCCCGCGTGGCACTCGAGATACTCTGCCCAGGCTTGTCATTAAGAACGTAGCTCACCGTGGCACGCGAGGTGCGTGCCAATCTTGCGACATCGGCACTGGTGGGGCGGCGACGGACGTTAGCCATGATTGCTCATTTCCTGCGACTGCTGGGGCAATCAAATGATATCGCTTGACGATTTTGGGTTACGCGCTTAAGCTATGAGCTAACGGTTGCTTACGCGTGTAAGTCCGGTTGTGAACACCAATCAATGAAGAGGGACAGACAATGACGCACCCATGGCAGAACAAGATAGGGTTCGGTGCTGCGTATTATCACGAGTATCATTTCGAGGACCGTCTCGATAAGGACTTGGATCTCATGGTCGAGGGCGGTTTCAACATCATTCGAGTCGGTGAATCCGTCTGGTCAACGTGGGAGCCAGAAGACGGGATCTTCAATCTTGAATGGCTTCAACCGATCCTTGATGGTGCCCATAAGCGTGGTATCGATGTCATCATCGGGACACCGACATATGCCGCGCCTCCGTGGATGAGAGTGCGATACCCCGAGACAACCTTGCAGGTCGCGACAGGTGTGGAAAAGCCATACGGCGGGCGACAGGACATCAACTACCACAACGCAACCTTCTGTCGTCTGGCCGAACGCGTCATACGGAAAATCGTTGAGCGCTACAAAGATCATCCTGCTGTGGTGGGATGGCAAGTGGATAATGAGCCCGGTCTGGCATTGATGTACAATCCGGATGTTTTCGCCGACTTCAAGAAATGGCTTCAGAAACGCTACGGTGACGTCGACACCCTCAACCGGAAGTGGGGCCTGACTTATTGGTCCCACAGAATCACCTCGTGGGATGAGCTGTGGACGCCCGACGGTAACACGGTACCTTCCTATGACCTAGCCTGGCGGCGATTCCAGGCAGAAATCACTCACGAGATGATTCAATGGCAGGCTGACTTGGTTCGCCAGATGGTCCCCGATCACCACATCGTTACCACGTGTATTGCAGCCAACCAGCCGGGACAAGACATTACAGAGGTGGCCAGCGCACTTGATATCGCCGGATCGAACATCTACTTTGCCGCACAGGTCGGCCTAGAAAAGCCTGGTATAGACGAACTGGATCCTCAAGGTGCTCCCGGTTGGATTCCCTGGTCTGGTCCCGCCTATGTTCAAATGCTTCTTGACGTCTCCCACGGAATGAAAGACGCACCTTTTGTCGTCACCGAAACGGGAGCAACCTCAATTGGCTACTCCCATAACCTGATCGTGCCGTGGCCTGGCCAACGCCGACAGGTCGTATGGCAGATGATTGCCCGCGGTGCTCAGATGATTGAATACTGGCACTGGCACACCAACAGATTTGGATTCGAGACATGGTGGGAAGGAATCCTCGGTCACTCGCTGACACCGACCCGTACCTATCACGAGTTGTCAGATGTGGCCCACGAGCTGGAAAGCTCACGCGAACTCATCTCAGGGCTCACACCGCATTCTGACATCGGAGTGATTGTCACGGCTGAATCGCGCTGGGCAACTGAATTCCAACCGCCCATTGGTGAAGGCATTCGCGGCGACCAGGGTGCCTACGACAAAGGCATGGCACTTCTCATGAGAGGTATCCAGGATGCCGGCCTGACCACCGATATTGTCAACATTGATCAACTTGGTACGAGCCCTGAGGAGATGGTCAAACGCTGGCCGGTGCTGGTTAGCGCTTTCCTCTACGTGCTTTCCGACCAGGACCTGCAGCTGCTGCGCGAATACGTCGCTGCAGGTGGCCACCTTGTCGTTATGCCGCGTACAGGGCTGGCAGATGCAGAAGCAATTGTTCGTGATTGCACCAAGCCAGGCGTACTTCGAACAGATGCTGGTGTCCATTACGACGAATCAACCACGCTGCTGCACCCCGTTGCAGTTCATGGGCAGTGGGAAGGACATGCGCAGTGGTATGCCGACTGCCTGATTCCGGACAGCGACGACGTCCTCGTCCTTGGTCACTACGATGACCCATTCCTGGACGACTACGCAGCTGCAACGACCCAGCAAACGGGCCAAGGGCGAGTAACCACCGTGGGGTGCTACCCGGATCGTGAACTGGCGCGTCACCTGTTCGAATGGGTTGATTCCACGTCGCTCGAGCCGGATCAGTGGCGAGCACATGCAGGCGAACAGCAAACCTACATGCGTGCTACGAGCACTCAGAACACAACGCTGCACTTCATACACAACTGGTCTTGGAAGCCCAGTACCTATGTTGTGCCTGAACGTGCGACGGGACTTGACGGCGCAGTTTACAAGGCCGGGGAAGAAATCAAGCTTGGCGCATGGGACGTTGCAGTCGTTCATACGCCCTCTCACTGATCCACTGTTTCCGGTTCCCATTAACGAATAACGAAGAAAGAAAGCAAGATGAACACTGATACCGGCACGACGGGCACGCCACAGGTGACCCGTCCGAAATTGACAGCTGACACCATCCGCTTCGCAGCGGCTCTCGCGCTGTTCTCATTCTTGTGGATGGGCGGCCTGATGATTGTCTCGGGCGTCCTACTGCCGCAGCGGCTCACAGACATTGGCGTGGCGAATAAAGAGGCAGTATTCGGAGCCCTCAACACCATTACTGCAATCGTCTCGCTCCTGTCGAATCTGATTGCCGGTAACCTCTCAGACCGTACTCGCTCGGTGTTTGGCAAACGTACGCCCTGGGTTTTCACCGGCGGCATTTTAGGTGGCGCCTCGCTGTTCCTGATTCAGGTTCTACCCAATGCATTCCTGATCGGACTGTCCTACTCCATCTCCATGGTCGGTCTCAATATGATGATTGCCCCGGTGATCGCAACACTGTCGGACAGAATCCCCGAGCGTCAACGTGCCACTATGTCGGCATTTATCGCAGCAGGTACATTGGTTGGCCAATCAGTGGGCCAGCTGGTAGGTGCACGTTTCCTCGGCCAGACATTGCCCGGATTCGTTACGGCAGGAATCCTCATGGGGTTGGCAGGAATTCTCACGGTTATGGTGTGTCCACGGGAAGGCTCCTCCCGCAATGGCGAAACGCAGCATGAAAAAGAAACCCTGCTTGACTTGCTCAAGTCCTTCCGCCCACCTCGCAATGCCCCGGATTTCTGGCGCGCCTTTGTCGGCCGTTCACTGCTGATTCTGAGCTACTACATGATCCTCAACTACCAGCTGTACATCCTCCAGGATCACATTGGTGCAACAGATGCCCAGGCCTCGGCGACGATCGCGACAATGGCAATAGTGACGCTGATTGTATCGGCGATTGCGACGGTTACGTCAGGACCGCTATCTGACTTGATTCACCGCAGGAAGATCCCTGTTGTCGTCGCCTCGATTCTGCTTGCAGTGGGATACCTGATCCCGTGGGTGATGCCGACAACAACAGGCATGATTCTGTTTGCCGCATTTGCAGGATTCGGATACGGCACGTATTCGTCAGTTGATCAGGCGCTCAATGTCGATGTGCTGCCATCGAAGGAAACTGCGGGTAAAGATCTGGGCATTTTGAACATAGCGACGACGCTTGGTCAGGCTGTTGGCCCGATCATCACGTCTGTACTTGTCACGGCCATGTCCTCATACTCGTTTGTGTTCCCGACAGCGATCGCATTTGCTGTCATTGCGTGCGTATTTATCATGCGGATCAAGTCTGTGCGGTAGGGCTTTATGCACCGAGGGCGTCTGCCAGTACCTCGAGATAGTCACTGGCAGAGCCATCGATGCGCAGGCGAACAGCGGGGTGATGATCGAGGTCGCACGGCCCACGATTGATGACGATCAAGTCAGCGCCGCTGCTGATCGCCTGATGAGCAATCCACACGGCGGTTGACACTTTCACTGACGTGCCCACAACCAGGAGTACGTCACACTGCGCAGCAAAGGTCAGTCCCTTGTCCATCTGGTCTGATGGCAGCATCTCGCCAAAAAAGACGACATTCGGTTTGAGGATTCCACCACACTGCGGACAGGGAACCAGCGTGATCGCGGAAGCCGTGGCGCCCTCGGGATCAACCTGAGCCAGAATCGCAACGTGAGTGGGATCAGGGTCGTCGACCAGATTCGGATTGGCGGCGCGCAACTCGCCATCGAGCCATTCTCGAGGATACCGCGCTGCGCACTGCATGCAGTCAACCGTCAAGAACGAGCCGTGCAGCAGAGCGAGCTGGTGGATCCCAGCCTTTTCATCTAGGCCATCCACATTCTGAGTGGCAACGCCGTGAAGGATTCCTGCCCGCTCCATGCGTGCGAGCGCCTCATGTCCACGTGTGGCGGGCAGGTCCTGCAACGCTCGCCACGTCACCTGGTTTCGCTCCCACACCCAGCGTTGCCATTTCGGATCCGACAGGAACAGGTCGATATCCACTGTCGGCGTGCCAGACGATCCGGTTCCGCGATAGTCCGGAAGCCCTGAATCAGTGGACATTCCGGCACCTGTCAGAGCAGCCAGACGCTTACCCGCACACAGCTCGACCAGCTCATCCAGGTGAGGCAGCGAGGATGACGACCGTGGCATTACTGCTGCCTGAACCTTTCAACGAACTTCTTCACGATTTGTCCCGCCTGGTGGGTTCCTTCACCCATGTGCCCGATCTGCACCAGGGTCTCCAGATCGTCAGTGCCTGAGTAGCCGGCATCGGCATAGATCGCCAGGCGCTGATTGATCGCGTCGGAGTCAAGTTCAGGGTTGAACTGCGTAGCCCAAAAAGCCGGCCCAAAACGCATCATCTGCGTGGGACACGTGACTGATTTAGCAAGAACCGTCGTGCCCGGCGGCACTTCTTCTACTGCTTCGTGGTGGCCGACGTAGGTTGTGAATGTGCGCGGAAAGTCCTCAAGCAGCGGGTCACCCTCGGCCTCCTCAGTCAGGGTGATTGTCACCATCGAAGCCGGTTCAGCCCACCGTGTCGTCACCGTGCCGCCCAGAACCGTCGCGGCAACCTCCGTTCCGTAACCCGTGGTCAGACATGGGGTTTTCGCCTCGAGGATCTGATGGAACAAGTGAGCCAGATCTTCCTCAGTTCTGCGCTGGGACGATGACTTCTTCTCAGTGGGAGTAGTGGTGCCGTAAGGCGATCCAGCCACGAAGATGCCGCTGTAGGCATTGACGTCAACTTCGGGCAGCCCCAGCATATCCATGCGAACCTGTTCGAGCGTGGACGGCGTCAAACCGCTGACCAGGAGGTACGAATGGTATTCAGCGTCGATCGCTTCTTCTTCGGGGCGTGTTGATACCAGCAAGAAAGGCTTCATGCTTCAAGTGTAGGCAAAGAAAGAATTTCCGGTACCCTTACGGTCGAAACATGGGATCTACAGACCGGCCGTGAAACCGATGACGAAGATGCCGACAACGAGACAGATCGAGATGATCACGATGCCCGATACAACAAGCCCGGCGACGGCCTCGTGCCTTCCTCGACCACCGCGTGAAAACGAGGTGATGAGTCCGGCAATACTCAAGATCAGGGCGAAGATTGTCAGAGGGAACGCCAGCAGGGAAAGGGCTGCCATCCACAGGCCAATCGTGGCGGCAGTGTTGGAGTTATGGCGAGGGGCGTTGTATCCGGGGGCCGAGAAAACCATGGCTGGGTCAATGTCCTGGGTTCCGGGGAAAACGAACTGGGGCGACGAGGGATCCAGTGCAGGATCAAGGGATGGATCCAAGGGCGGATCCAGCGTCGGATTTTCTGTGGCACTGTGTGAGGAATCAAGAGAAGGATCCAGCACGTGCAACTGCGAACCTGTCGCTGGCTGACTCACCAGTTCCCCCCTCACTCCCCGCGGCCCTGTGCTGACCGAGGGCATCTTTGGTATCCCCTTGTGACGATCCTGCTACGTCCCACCCTACGGCATGACGACTGGGTTCATCTATGGTCACAGCTTATCTGCACGCTCAGGCAACTCGCCCATCAGATCACCCGTGTGAAATCAACCATGATTTGCCGCGGAATTTAGCCTTTTGTCGGCAAGTTCGATACTGTGATGTTCCGACCGGTGAACGGCCTGCACTTTTGCATCCTTATCAACTGATCGGAGACATCCGCATGAGCGGTTCAGCTACCCCTCGCGCCTCGCGCGAGTCTTCCCATTCGTCAAGTCGTCCTCGGGGCGGCTTTTTTTCATGGCGACTGCACGGTGACGGCACGTCAATCGCTCCCGGCGAGGTTGTCGCCCCCGAAGAGCGTCTGTCCTGGCCGCGCACCATCGGAATCGGTGCGCAGCACGTTGTCGCCATGTTCGGTGCGACGTTCCTCGTCCCTCTGATCACAGGCTTCCCACCTTCGACCACGCTGTTCTTCTGCGCAGTCGGCACACTGCTGTTCTTCCTGATCACCGGCGGACGCATGCCGTCCTACCTCGGATCATCTTTCGCGCTGATCGCGCCGATCACCGCTGTCACGCAGACCCTCGGCCACAACTACGCCCTGGGCGGCGTAATCGCCACCGGTGCAACCCTGACGCTGGTCGGCATCATTGTGCACTTCGCCGGCGCGCACTGGATCGACGTCGTGATGCCCCCAGTCGTCACTGGCGCAATCGTCGCGCTGATCGGCCTGAACCTTGCGCCAGCCGCATGGAACTGGGTCAAGGAAGGCCCACTGACGGCAGTGGTCACCATCGTGTCAATCTGTCTGATCACCGTGCTCTTCAAGGGTATTATCGGACGCCTGTCCATCCTATTCGGCGTGCTGATCGGCTACGTTGCAGCAATCCTCCAGCACGAGGTTGACTTCTCACGCGTTGCTGAAGCCTCCTGGATCGGTCTGCCTGAGTTCTCCACACCTGCTTTTGATCCATCGACGCTGGGCCTGTTTGTCCCGGTTGTCTTCGTCCTTATTGCTGAAAACGTTGGTCACGTGAAGTCGGTGTCAGCGATGACCGGCCGCGACCTTGACGGCATCACCGGGCGCGCACTGATCGCTGACGGCTGCTCCACCATGCTTGCCGGTGCCGGCGGTGGTTCAGGTACCACGACGTACGCAGAAAACATCGGTGTGATGGCTGCGACCCGCGTGTACTCCACGGCCGCGTACCTGGTCGCCTCAGGCATGGCGTTCCTTCTGGCTCTCACGCCCAAGTTCGGCGCCCTCATTTCGACGATTCCGGCTGGCGTTCTGGGCGGTGCGGGAACGGTTCTGTACGGCATGATCGGCATGCTGGGCGTGCGTATCTGGGTGCAGAACCAGGTGGACTTCTCTGACCCGGTTAACCTCAACACCGCTGCGGTTTCCCTGATCGTCGCAATCGCGAACTTCACGTGGGTTGCCGGCGGCATGCAGTTCGAAGGTATTGCACTGGGTTCAGGTGCAGCATTGCTGATCTACCATGTCATGCGCTGGATTTCTAAGCTGCGCGGCACGACGCTTGAGGCTGCTTCACCTGCGTCAGCCCCGTCAGGTACCGAGTTGGAGTCGACGGCCTATTCGACCCGTCATCATTCACGAGGGGAACTGGCGGACGCTGCTGAACTGGCAGATGGCACCGAACAGACTGGCGGCGCTGAACAGGCTCGCTAAGCCAATTCTTCAGGTATGTGACGAGGGCGGCTCACGTGAGTCGCCCTCGTTCCTATTAAAAGCGGACGCAACGCCACTGCTGTGACACCGCGGCGACGCTACTCGGATTGTCCCTCTGACTGACTGCCGTCGCCTGACTGATCATCGTCGCCGGTTTGGGTGGTCGCGGGCGCAAGAAGCTCCGGGTCGACAGGCAGGCACGAGTCGCTGCCTTTCAAGGCGCTTTGAGCCTCTGCGATTTTCTTGATATCTTCCTTAGGCAGCAGTGAATCGAAGAATGTACCGAGGATGACCTGGACAACCTCGTCGGTGCCTTCGCTCAGCACCACGCGCGCATCAGGGAAGAAGCGCGCAACCGTGTAGCCGGCATCAATGTTCTTGGGGGAGACGTCAATTTCGACGGTGCCGGTCAACTCACTTGCCGCGTTGGCAGGATCCTGCATGACAAATCCCTGCTCGGCCAGCATCGTCGTCACCGAGCTGGCCAGGCCCGACTGTGAGGTGGCGTTGAGAACCTGAACATGGATCGTGTCTGCCGGCAGCGGTGTCGTACCTTCCGTCGGGCACACAATGTCGCCCAGACCTGCCGTCTTTTCCGTCTTGGAGAACTCTTCGGAGGGCATCGAAATGATGTTCGTGATCACGAGGAGCGCAGCAATGACCAGTACTGCCATGACGGATGCCACGACGGAAAATGTCAGATTCTGCTTACTCTGTCGGGCATCAAGGAAGCGTTGACGTGCTGTTCGACGCCGAGATTGCTGCGGGTTCACGTCACTAACTTAGCCGAAATACACTGTGAATGTGACCTCGCCATGCACGGGCGGTGAAAGCTCAGCTGCCGCTGTCCAAGTCCTCGAGCATCTTGTCAAGCTCCTCGAGCTGCTCATCCAATTCTGCGAACTGGTCGTCAAGGTCACTCGTGAGGTTTTCGACGTCACCCGAGAAAGTGTCTGGATAGCAGAACTGTGCCTGATCCATCGACACGTTGACAATACCCATGTCATCGCCCTGCTCAGCCTTGTCGGCCAGTGAGAGTAGGTTCTTCTTCGTGCGATCGTCGTCTGTGAGCCGCCCGGCGTGAGGCCCGTGGATTGGGGGGGACGGGGCGGGAGCCGGCGCCGGGGTGGGAGTCGGAGTTGGAGTTGGAACGGGCTGCGTGCTTTGCGGTGTGGGTTGGATGCCCTGTGCAGTGGGGTCCTTTTTGACGAGTGGTCCACATGCACTCAGGGTCATGGTGATGGCGACTGTGCTCAGGAGCGCGAGAATTTTGGTCGGTTTTCTCACATTTTGGAGTCTGTCACGACGAAGGCGCCATGAGAACCCTCGTCGATAAGGTTGATATGCAGTTGTCACCATCAACGCCTTATGGTGATAGAGCAGTGTGCGGCTCCCAGCTGTCGCGCACACGAGCGAAAGGACGATGTGTGAGCGCGCACATCAACACAAACAGCGCAAGTCACGATATGGATGAGCAGGCAGAATCCTCACCGGACGGACGGCCTCGCGAAGGGGAGATCGCCACTCGACCCACACCCCAATCACCACCAGTCAACTACCCGGTATTCATCGGATCAGCTCTGATCGTTGCGGTCATTGCCATCATCGCGATCGCATCACCGCAAAGCGTGGAGGCAGGGTTTACCGTGGCGGTGGATTGGATCAGTCACTGGTTCGGATCTTTCTATATTTTTCTCGCAACCTTCATCCTGGTGTTCGTCGTTGTGCTCGCTTTGAGCAAGTTCGGCAACGTGAGGCTGGGGCCAGATAACGCGACACCTGACTTCTCGACTTTCTCATGGGCAGCCATGCTGTTTGCCGCAGGTATCGGTACCGACATCATGTTCTTTGCTGTCGCAGAGCCGATCGCGCAGTACATGGCGCCTCCCACCGGTGAAGCTCAGACAGTGGAAGCTGCCCGCGCCGGCGTGGTCTACACGCTCTTCCACTACGGCATCACAGGGTGGGGCATGTACGCGCTGGTCGGAATTGCTCTGGGATACTTCGCCTACCGTCACCAGCACCACCTCGCGGTGCGGTCAGCCTTGCGGCCTCTTTTCGGCAAACATGTGGACGGCCCGCTGGGCAACATCATTGACGGCGCAGTCGTTGTGGGCGGTGTCTTCGGTATCGCCGCATCCCTGGGCGTGGGCATCATTCAGCTGAATGTCGGTCTGACGATACTGTTCGGACTGCCGCAGGCAACCTCCACTCAGATCGGATTGATCGCACTGAGTGTCATCATGGCGACAGTTTCCGCTGTTTCCGGCGTCGATCGCGGCGTGCGCGTTCTGTCCAACGTGAACGTACTGTTGGCAATCGGTCTGGCCGTGTGGGTTCTGGTCACCCAAAACACCGCGTACCTGCTGGACTCGCTGGTTCGTTCCGTGGGCGACCTGGTGCGCATGTTCCCCGCCCTCACATTGGAAACCTACGCTGACCTGCGTGTGAACCCGGCAACGGCAGATGTGATCAACACGTGGCTCAATAGCTGGACCTTGTTCTTCTGGGCGTGGTGGATCACCTGGGCCGCATTCGTCGGAATGTTCCTGGCACGTATTTCACGCGGCCGCACCATCCGTGAGTTCGTCATGGGCTCACTGATCCTGCCCCTGAACTACGTCATCATGTGGGTGTCAATTTTCGGTAACGCTGCACTGGAACTCGTGATGAACGGTGACAGGGAATTCGCAGAAATCACTGTGAACGCTCCGGAACAGGGGTTCTACGCCCTGCTGCAACGAGTACCTGGCTCAACAGTGGTTGTCGCCGTCGCACTGTTCGTCGGAATCCTGTTCTATGTCACCAGCGCGGACTCAGGCTCCCTCGTCATGTCAAACCTGTCCAGCCGCATCACGAACGCTCGCCAGGACGCTGTGCCGTGGCTGCGTATCTTCTGGGCGACGCTGACCGGTGTGCTGACCATTGCGATGCTGGTTGCCGGTGGGTTGACGGTTCTGCAGCAGGCCACGATCGTTATGGCGCTGCCATTCTCCTTCGTCCTTGTGCTGGTGATGATCGGCTTGTGGCGCTCGCTGTCGCAAGAGGCGTCGATGGCTCAGCGTCGTCGCCGCATCGTCCAAAACCGCGTGCTCGCATCAGGAGCCGGAACGATGGCTCGCCGCTCCTGGCGTGACCGTCTGAGCAAGACATTCGACGTTGTCACCCCTGTGCGCGCTCAGCGTGTCCTTGACAGGCGAGTGGTTCCCGCATTGCAGGCTGTGGCCGATGAACTCCACAAGGAAGATCTGCCCGCATGGGTGGTTGTTGAGGGTCCCGAAGCACAGGATCCGGATGACGAGCGTAACTTCCTGGGCCGCGTCACGCTGACAGTTGGCGGCGAATCGGAGGCCAGGGCATCGGGCGCGCAGGAGTGGGATTCAGGTGCTCAGACCACTGATACGGGCGAGCAACCGCAGACCGATTCCACCACTGAGCTGCACGAGCAGATCAGTGAAATGGTTGATGATGCGAAGCCTCGAACGGCCGGGAGTACTTCTGCTGACGCTGAACCGAGCATCGCGGGCCTGCTGACCGAGCATCCGTTCCGCTACACCGTGCGAGTGATCGAGTCTCCCGTTCCGTCTGTGGGCACCGCGATGGTTGCTGAGGCGAATGACGTGACGGTGCGCCTGGAAGTGCGTCCCTCGGGCGGTGGTCAGGGGTACGACATTGTGGGGTGGTCCTCTGACCAGATCGCGCACGACGTTCTGGATCATTACGAAGGATGGCTAGACTACCTGGGCGTGTACGACGAGTAGCACATGGGTCGCCCTCGTTGATTGATTGCATTGACGAGGGCGACCACGCTGCACCTGGCTGGCGCTGCGTGAGCGATTACACCCTGATGTGAACGCTGCGAGGTGGCCGAAAGGGCGGTCAATCAGATATGCTCCTATGTTGTTGCACGTATTGATCAGCTGTGTGGTCGAATCGGTGCAGCGCCTTGGAGGATTCGCCTAGTGGCCTATGGCGCACGCTTGGAAAGCGTGTTGGGTGCAAGCCCTCGGGGGTTCGAATCCCCCATCCTCCGCAGATACCCCGCTGTTTCGTTGGAACGGCGGGGTTTTTCGTTGGTGTAGCGGGGTTCGCTTTAACCCGAGAAACGAGGATCACAATGTTCACAATGCGCAACGCTCGCGACACCACCTCATGTTCGCAGAGACGACAGGCGACGAGGGCATAACAAAATCCCTAATTTTGGAGCAATTTGGCCTTCCTCGTAGGTCTAAAAAGCCTTATCCTAGTGACAGGACGGGTTCCCCGGCCGCCGTCTCATTGAGTCGGCTAGGCAGTTTCACTGTCGAATCGGCGGGGATTGGACCCGTCCGCTACTATTTCATTCACGCGGATTATCTGCAATGACAGGTCTTTCTTTTCGTAACGATTAAGATCTGGTCGTGCATGTCCCGCCCTCGCTGTTGATCTGGGCGCAGGACATCTATACTGCCAAGGCTTGAGGAACTTCGGAGGCATCGACTTCTTCTAACCAAGGATCGCCATCAAGGAGCCAGCCTATAACCGGCATGAGCTCCAACGCTACCCATGCACCTTGAGCAACATCGTAGCGGAACTCCTGACCGTAAAGAGGATGTCGCTGGCCTACTACTCGTGCAAAATATCTATCGACCTGCTCGTCTTGGTAGTACAGCACATCTGGCTCCATAACTCGATGCTACGCGACCTCTGCCGCACCGAGAGACTTTCTTGCGTTGTTGACAGTCTTGTCATATCTGCGCACAAACATCTTGTGCTGCCTTCACAGTGATTAAGTGCTCGCAATCAAGTCACTCGTTGGGCCCAACATTCGTCAGGTTGAACGAATTGCACAGGATGCCTAACGGGAGCCCTTCTCACCTGACTTTGTGTTGTTCGGACGGAGCAAGAACGAAAACCCGGCCACCATCAAGCAGTCGGGCAGCTAGAACCTGACGGCTCTACTCGTACAGGTCCATATGATCACGCGGAACTATGCCGTGCACACGCTCGATCATCCAGTATCCGGCATTAGGGAAACCGAAACGTGCCAGTTTGCGGCGTAGATCGCCCCGCCGGCAAAGATGATAGGCAGGTACAGCGAAGATGGCAGGTATCCATCAGCCGTGCTCTACTGGCGTCACTTCATCCACCGATTCGTTGAGCAAAGGAATGGCACAACCACGATAAACAGGCGCTTAAATCCGCCAGGCGTGCTTCGCAATTCCGCTGCTACGGCGATCCCGCCGATGTGCCAGCCTTGTGTCACCACTTCGTGCACGGCAACAGGCGAACCGGTGGCAGTTTTGTGGGAATTGACGAGGACGAGGACACCCTCGTCCATTACCCGCACCAGGCTCTACGAAAATGCGCCGGAAGCTCTGCACGTCAGCATGGAAGGAGGGGACCTGTGCTCAGGGTAGTTTTGCGACTGTTTGTGTGGGCATTGATTATGTGCAGCGCCCTCATGCTCCTGGGTGGCGTGCTGGCGTATGTGGACCAATCCACTCCTGATTTCGGGACGGGCCAGCTTGTTTTCATCGTTGTTCTCTTCGGAAGTATCGCGCTGCTACTGATCCGTGCTGATCGCAGGCTCGCGCGAAAGAAAAAGCCGCAGCCCGCCGCCACGAGGCAGGTGTACGTCCCCGCATCGACGCCCCGCGACAAGAAAGCAGATAGCCTTGCCCCTGATGTCGTCACGCACAGCGTCGAAATTCACGAGCACCACCGATTCCAAGTCGCGGAGTTCGTCAGGCGCTCAACTGGACAACAGTACGGCACCGTCAACGGCAAGGCACTTGTGTTTCAGACTCCGGACCCTGAAACACGCGAGGAACGCCTCGCCGCGTGGAGCGGCAGAGCTGAACGCGGCTACCTCACCAGGAAAGTTGAAAACCGAGTCCGCACAATCATGGTTCGCGAGGGTCTTAGCACCTACAACGTTGACGTCTTCGTGCGCTATACGGCTGACGAGATGCGCGTGTGCTGCATCAACGACGGGAACCTGGCACCCAGATAGAACACCATCGCACCCTGCCAGGCCCATACCGGATAAACTGAGGTTATAGGACATCCTCTGTTGCTTTTGTGGGGACTTTTCATCGTTGTGGTTGGGAAAGGTTGAGAGTCAAATTGGTTGGAGGCAACGTGAGGTCGGACAAAACGTGTTGCTGTGACCGGGCTGTTGTGGCTCTATAGCGCGGGAAAGTTTGCTTTAAACTTAGGTCGAGCGTAGTGCGGGGATGAATATTGTTTCATGCCCAGTGTGCGGGAGTGAAATGACTCGTCATAGGCTTTTATCAACGAGCACCGAGCCCTAGCAGTTGCTCGCTTGGTGCTCGCAACCATCGGCGCACTGATCGCCGCTAGAGCTTTTTCGTGCGCGTGAGAAAACAGGTGCAACTGTTTTCTTGTGACCTTTGCTTGGAGAAGGCAGGAGTGGCGTGCACGACTCCTGCGTCTAAATTTCGTTGTATGAACTTGCGGAAAATGACCGACGTAGCAATGGACGTTGCTGTTCTTGCTTCTGCCTCTTGAAAGCTTGGGCTCGCAGGATAGTTGAGACCATGGCGGGATTTGGATTCGCTGACTTAGGGATAGCCCCATCTCGCTTAGGAGGATGAATCGAATGAATCTCGTGAATCGTTTTTTGACAATAGCGGAAAATGCCGTATAGTGTGTAAACACTAGTGAATAGATTCACTGTGTGATGACCACAGCCAAAGATGGAGTGGTGTGTCTAATGAGAGGTGCAAGACAAGTGCTTGGTAAACATCGTGTAGCGTGTGTGGCTGCTGCGGCGCTACTGACTGGAACCCTCGTGGGTTGCGGGGGTGCGAGTGGCGGAGATTCTCAATCGGGAGCTGACGGTGACGCATCTGCGAATGCAGTAGACTTAACGGTTTATATTGATTCAAACCCGTCGTCACTAGCCTTGTGGGATAGAATCATAGCCAAATACAAAGAGGTTAATCCAAACGTCAATCTTTCGTATGAAACTCATCCAGCGGGAGGCGAAGGGGATAACCTCGTCAAGACGAGACTGTCGACCGGGGACATGAGTGATATGTTCTGGTACAACTCAGGTTCTCTGCTGCAGGCGCTATCCCCTGACAATACCCTCGTTGATCTCTCAGACCAACCGTGGGTTGAAAGCGTTGATGAAAACTTCATTAAGTCTGTCGCAACTGACTCAGGCATCTACGGTGCTCCAGCCGGCAGTTCGTTTGCTGGGGTGATAATCTACAACAAGACTATTTATAAGGATCTTGGACTGGAAATTCCGCGCACATGGGATGAATTCATGGCGAACAATCAAAAGATTAAGGACTCAGGTCTGACGCCAGTGCTTCAGAGCTACGCGGATACGTGGACATCCCAGTTATTTGTCCTCGGCGACTTCTACAATGTAACAGCACAAGACCCTGAATGGGCGGAAAAATACACAGCCGGGAAGGTAAAGTACGCAGATGCTCCGGCTGTTGAAGGTTTCAAACACCTTGAAGAAATCTACAAGGCAGGATACCTCAACGATGATTTCGCCTCGGCAAACCTTGACTCGGCGATGCGTAAGTTAGCCGAAGGGGAAGCTGCACATTACCCTATGGTGACAATGAACGCAGCTCCGGTTATCACCGAGAACTACCCCGAGTCTGACGAGGAAATTGGTTCATTCCCAATTCCAGGTAATGATCCCGAGAAAAACGGCGCCACTACCTGGATGCCAAGCGGTCTATACATCCCGAAGACAACTGAGGGAGAGAAGCTCGAAGCAGCAAAAGATTTCCTTAATTGGTTTGTCAGTGTGGAAGGCTGTGAGGTAACGGCAGAAGCCGCATCCGTTTCTGGGCCATTCATGGTTGATAAATGTGAAATTCCCGAGTCTGCTCCCACACTGGTGAAGGATCTTCAACCCTATTACGACGAAGGGAAAGTCGGCCTTGCTCTCGAATTTATTTCGCCCATTAAGGGTCCTGCCCTTGAGCAAATTACCGTAGAAGTTGGCTCGGGAATTCGTGGAGCTCAAGATGGCGCGGCATTGTATGACGAAGACGTTAAAAAGCAGGCGCAGCAACTAGGAATTGAAGGGTGGTGAAATAGTTTTGTTTGGGGTGAGGTCGCAACCTTGAGTGGCCTCACCCCAAACAATTTGAGTTCTATCAACGAGGAATGAATATAGAGGTCAAAATGCGAAAAACTTCAAAAGCGAGCCTCGCTAAGAAGCAATATCCTTTATACTTTTATTTGCCCGCGGCCGTATTTTTCTTGCTGCTCTTTGCCATTCCGACCATCGCCTCTTTCTATTTTTCTTTAACGAGGTGGACGATTTTCGATCACGAATTCATCGGTTTAGAAAACTTTAAGCAATTCTTCCGCGAGCCGGCACTTGTTCAAGGATTTATTAATACATTCATATATGCATTTGTGACATCCGGTTCAAAAGTAGTAATAGGTCTATTGCTGGCTGTCTTGCTAACTTCCCAAATCGTTGGCAGAAACTTTCTCCGTTCCGTGGTATTTTTCCCAGTTCTAGTCTCTACGATTGGGGTTGGCGTAACTTTCAAAGTGCTGTTAGATCCATTCGATGGACTGGTGAATCGTTCTCTCGCGGTTATTGGAGTAGATGGACCCGGCTGGCTGACGGATCCGAATCTAGCTCTGTTGAGCGTTGCTGCCGTAGACGTTTGGAAAGGTGTTGGCATCGCAACTCTCATCTACGTAGCCGCGATAGTAGGAATTCCGCGAGACTATTTAGAAGCGGCCGAAGTGGACGGTGCGTCGAAAATCCAAAAGTTTTTCCATATCACCATGCCGTTGTGCAGAGCTGCGACAGGTACAGTCATTATTCTTTCCTTAATTGGCGGGCTCAGGTCCTTTGACCTCATTTGGGCAATGACTAGAGGAGGCCCAGGGTTTACCAGTGACGTGATCGCATCGGTAATCTACAAACAATACCAAGCGGGTTTCTTTGGACTCTCGACAGCAGGAAATGTTGTGTTATTTATCGTCATTGCTGCAATTGCAATCCCGCTCAATTACTGGCTTAATCGAAGGGAAGTGGCTCAATGAAAAATCTGATTAAAAAGCTTCCTCGAGGAACCATTCTGGGTGTGGTTTCGATTGTAATAGCTTTGCTTGTTTTCATAGTTCCGCTCGTGTTTATTGTCTTGACAGCGGGGAAGAGTCAGAAGGAAGCTTCAGAACTATCATTTACGTTGCCAAGCGAGTTTAAGTATTGGTCAAACTTCATCGAAGTCATATCTAGTCGTGATGGCGTTTTGATAAGAGCGTTTGCCAATAGTGCTCTGTTGACAGTATTTTCGGTTGCGATAATGGTCGTGTTAGCGGCCATGGTGGGATATGTGCTGCAGCGTAGGCAGTCTGCCATAAATCCAATCGTTAACCTGTTTGTAATGCTGGGATTAATCATTCCTCCAGCTGTTGTTCCTACCATCTGGATGCTGGAGAAAGTTCATCTTTACAAGACTCTTGCCGGATTAATTGCGGTGCATGTTGCGTTTGGACTATCTTTCTGTATTTTGATGTTCCGTGCTTTTGTGTCATCAATCCCTCGAGAGCTTGATGAAGCAGCTACGATAGACGGTGCTGGTCCGATAAGGCTATTTTTTTCGGTTATTTTTCCTCTGCTGCGGTCGGTCATCATTACAGTTATTGTGGTTCAGGCGGTAACGGTGTTTAATGATTTCACATATGCTCTTTACTTCTTGCCAGGGCAGGGAAACGAGACAGTTCAGCTAACGCTTTACGATTACCAGTCTCAGGGGCTTAATAGGTGGAACCTGCTGTTCATGGATGTCTTTTTGATTACTATTCCGCCGCTGATTATGTTCATTTTCTTCAATCGGAAGATTATTGAAGGTATGACAGCAGGAGCGGTGAAAGGCTAGTAGCTCACGTGCAGTACAGCTTCGCCTCCTTGGCGAGGCGTTGTGGTGGAGACATGACGCTGCTGGTTGTAAGGAATCGTGAGGCTTATCGCGGTGCCTGGTTTGGCAAGATTGTAATAGTGCAGGATGCGCGGAAGGAATTGACGGACTGGATGAAGGCTCTATTTCCTGGTTGAGAGCTAGTTGTGTTTACTGCGGTATTTGGGCCCTCAAACTGTTTTGAGTCTGTGGTTGTTGATTCCGAGCCTTCAACTACTCGTCTGCAGTATAGGTGGGAGACCCCGTGGCGTGCACTCATTTTGTTTGGTGAGTATCGAGAGATTAGAGCAGGTAGAGAGTGCGATTCGAAATGCGCTTGAAGGAACGGGTTGTTTTGGCTTGCCGTAAGAGTCGACCAGTCGGAAATTCAATGATTATCCCAGTTCTTTCGTAGTAAGGGTCTACGTTGCTATGTGTCTTCACTTACTGGCGGTGAAAGGGCAATGATCAAGGATTCGAGTTATGCGATTTAGAGCACCCGCCAAGAATTACTAACCTCGCAAGGTTTTCGAATCGTGGCGTACGGCACGTAAATGCAGTGGGAATTGAAGTGCCAGTTGATTTCGAGGCTCACCTTAGTGTGACCTCATGGGTATGTTTTGCTCTAATGGCACTGCTTTGATTGCGAACCAGACGTGTGTTATTAGTACTGTCTCAATAGTCGATAGCTATTCTTTACTTACCGAAGGTGAAACGCATGTGAAGGAACGAAGGTGATGACTTACTCTGACGGTCGCTTGGTTTTGAGATAGACGGAGTATCTGGAGAGGTCGGCTGATTGCTGTGGCTCGTATTGGGCTAAGTAGCCAATCTTTCGTCAGAGCGCGAGAAGTTGTATTTACGCCTTATCATTACAGCTCACTACTATGAGATCTGTTTATTGGTCAGATCAATTTGAAGTGACAGGAAAGATTTTCGTTATAAATTGTTGAAAGCGGTTCGTTCGGGAGTGTTCACTTGACGTCGGATTGAGTTAAGATGAAATTCATGGTAGGCGTGTCCATTTAGCTGTCTAAATGACAGTTCTCACTCAATTGATTTTCCTTCGCACTAGGTGAAACATGCGAATGATGGGACACAGAAGAGCTCACGTCATTCGAGGATAAGGGCTGCTTTGCTAACGTCCAAGACTATCAAGCGTATCCTCTTGCAAATTTATTCACAATCGTCTAAGTTGCGCCTTTGTGATTCACGTTGGCATTAGATTAGGTTTACGGTGATTCCAAAAATAAGTTCCGCTTGGCTCCATTGAAGGAGCCAAGCGGAAGAAGATAGAGCGTAATTCTATCGTTGATACTTCCGAGTGCGGCTTACTCCAATAGAGGCAGCGCCAACCGCTAAGGCAGTGAGCATCGAAGGAAGTAAGATGACAGAAACTCCAGTCGACGCAATTGAGTCAGGCGACTTCATGGTACCTTTGCCATCTTGGTTGCTCGAACCATTTCCTGCGTTTGTCTGGTCAACCGGAGGATTCTTGGCGTCGGGCTTATCGTCAGTGTTACTTGACGTATCTGGAAGACTGAACCCCATGGATTCAACTATGTCTCCAGCCGAGCGAGCAAGTGACAATTGGTAATCTCCTTCAGGAATTCTCCAGTCGTCGTTGTTAATATCCCAAATGGATAATGGCCGATCAGGTGAATCTGAGCTAATCACAAGTTTCATGGGCAACGTTGCGCCTGGAGCAATTAGAGGAGTCTTTTGATATCCAACTAACAATTTTCCAGGGACATCGGCACTTGTTGGGAAAGTTAGATAGAGCTGAGGAACGTCCTTTCCAGCCAGGTTACCTGTATTCGTAACATCGAATTCTACTTGCAATTTGGTACCGTCACCACTGGAAGAGGTGGATGAAGTGGGAGCAGAATAAGAAAATTGGGTATACGAAAGCCCATGTCCAAAGGGAAAGAGAGGCGTGATATTTTCTGAGTCATACCATCGGTATCCCACCTTGAGACCTTCAGCATAGTCAACCTGTCGTATGTTGTTTTCATCGACGACCCCAGGATACTGATTTTCGCTTCCAGCTGTAGGCGTGTCGGCTAACGACTTAGGAAAGGTCATTGGTAGGCGACCGCTAAAATTAGTGTCGCCCCATAATAGACTAGTTAGTGCATTACCTTGTTGCTCGCCTGGGTACCAGATAGTCATAACAGAATCGACATCTGCAATCCAAGGCATTTCTACAGCGGAACCATTTGCTAGAACGACAATCGTAGTTGAATCGTCGGGTACGGATCTTGCGACGGTGGAAATGAGTTCGTCACCGCCGTCTTGCAAATTCAGATCAGTTATGTCTGAGAATTCTCCCATGAGCTGGTGGCCAAAGATGATCGCGATGTCTGTATTACTTGCAGCTTCGCGAACTTCGTCACTACTCTTTCCGGCGATGTAGCTGAACTGCCCGCCGGCACTTGCTACACGCTGAGAAATCTCAGAGACCGCAGTAACGATATCGGTGCATGGCATCGAAGTCGCACCTCGGAATCCGCGTATGCTGCAAATGCTTTGTGCGCCAACCCCCTCAGGCTGTTCTGATGCCGCAAGACCAAAAACCGTGACCTTCTTACCTGTAAGGGTATTAGAAAGGGGCAAGACACCATCATCATTCTTGAGTAGTACTGCTCCCTCTTCAACCAGTCGCTTGGCAAGCGCGAGAGTCTCGACAGTCTTAGTTGGCTTGTCTGCGTATTTTTGTGGATCCTCGGACAGCTCTTGACTTATAGGAACATCGAACAGACCTTGTTCGAAATAGTTTTCAAGGACTCTGTGCGCCGCTGCATAAATTGCCTCCCTGTCAACGCTGCCAGTATTTACTGCACTTGCCAGTAAATCAGGTGTGTAGAACTTTGGCCGGTTAAGCTCTAAGTCCAATCCTGCATTTAGAGAAGGCGCAGTAGAGTGCACTGCGCCAAAATCTGACATTATGAATCCCGTGAATCCCGCCTTATCAGCTAATAGCTGAAGTACCTCTTTGTTCTCGCATGCGTATGTTGAGTTCACTTGGTTGTACGAGCACATAACGGAAGCAAGCTTGTCTGATTTCTTCACCGCAATCTCGAATGGTCTCAAATACAGCTCGTGTAAAGAACGGCTATCAATATTCGATGAGCTTGAGTGCCTATCGAGTTCTTGCTCGTTAGCCACAAAGTGTTTCAGATTTGCGAATACGCCGGGTGTACTTTGAATGCCGTCAATTCCTGCTGCAGCCATATCGCCTGACAGAAGTGAGTCTTCTCCAAAGTATTCAGGAGTACGTCCCGCTAGTGGTGTGCGTCCCGAGGAGACGCCTGGAGCCAAAATTCCTTGGAATCCTTTCTGGACAGACTCTTCAGCCATAGCTCTTCCTTTGGCATAAGAAAGCTCTGGATCCCAAGTTGACGCCACCAAAATCTGTGGCGGGTAAGAAGTGGCACCTTGGTGTCGTATCCCCTCGGGGCCGTCAGTGTAGTTTACCGTTGGTGTGCACGGCAGTTGGTCAGAATAATCAACGCCGTTAAAGCTATTCTGCGAGGGATAATTTGCAGGTTGCTCAACGAGCCAGCGAAATACTTGGGTCTCCTCCGATTGACTGAGTAGAAGATCAGCTCGCTTTGATGCGGATAATGAGGTATCCAGCCATGGCATCGAGGAACAATCGACATGAGGCGCCGATTCAAGTTTACCGATTGGCTGGGTCGTGTCTGAGCTGCGTGCGAGAACGTCCGGTTCGTCGGAGGTGGACTGCGGCTGCTCAAGCGACTGTGGATTTTCCCCTGCTAGAGCGCCACTTTGTTGAGGGGCACCCGTTGAAGAAGGAACTCCAATAAATGCTAAAGATATGCCTAGTGCAGAAATTAAACTATATAAGGAAAATTTGCGACAATGCGCGGACATTGAAACTCCTGAGAATGTTTACATAAAATGTCGAGCAAAAGAGTTTCGAGAAATTGATCGAATCTCTAGACGAATATCAAAAAAGGAAGCGGGAATCAGCTTCAGGTTTCAAATAGTTCCGAATGATCTAAATAGGGGATCTATGGATCACGGAATGCCGCGTTGCCTTCTGGATCTACAGTCTCGCAGGTACTGCAACGTGTCGGCGTGGTGTGGGCGTGTGCAGATTGCGCGGATCCGAGCGATGAGACCGACGGTGAGGTGGACGAGGCGCGGTGGGGTGGACCGGGCGCAGCTCGAGCAGATGATTCGCAGAGGCGAACTGGCTGATGCCATGACACTGGCGGCACTTCGGCTGGCGGGCTTCTGACGGTCAAGCCTGTTGGATGAGCCATCTGCGAGCACAACGTGGAAATAACAGGAGCCTCTTCTTGTCGCAACAGTAATAGGCAGATAGCTACGGAAAGCCCTACTGGGGATTCCGAAAAACCTAGCCTTTCATGAAATGCTGATTCACGTTGAAAAGGTCATCTGAGTCCTTATTCTGCGCAAAATCATGAGCAAGCGGTAGTTGGATGAAGACGGCTAGTGGCGGAAATGCTACAGTTTGGAGTGAAACGGTTCACCGCGTCGGAGATGACGACTGGATGACGTGGCAAAACGGTTTACTCAGTAGCGACTCTTACCAGGAGAGGAATCTGGATCTAATGTCTTCGCAACTGCATGATGACGTTATTCGTCTGGCTAATGAGATAGGTGGTAACACCGAGTTTTCTAGGGCAGGGGGTGGAAACGTCTCGTGCAAAGAAGAAGGGATTCTGTACATCAAGCCTAGTGGTGTGAGCATGGCATCTTTACGTCAAGATGATTTGGTTCCACTCAAAGTGGACGTGCTGTTGGACTGCTTACATTCGAATGAGGAGATTGAAGGCGACCCAGTCCAGGTTGCAGCTCACGCAGCGCAGGTTGGTAAGCCGGATAGGCGCCCCAGTGTTGAAATCTTGTTCCACGCTTTGATTGACGACCCTTTGGTGCTCCATCTGCACCCGCTAACGGTCAACGCACTTACGTGTAACCAAGATGGTTCCCGTTTAGCCAGGGAAATCTTGGAGGATAGAGCTGTATGGGTTAGCTATGAAGACCCAGGTGTCCCGTTAGCGCGCCGCATCGAACATGCGCGCCAGGACTTCGCTGAGCGCACAGGCAAGAAAGCTCCAAAGATTACATTGCTGGGCAATCACGGAATGATTGTTTCCGGTAGTTCATATGCGGATGTGAAAGCGAGCGTAAACGAAGCTACGCAACTTGTTCGAGAATCGATCGAAGCGTCAGATCCAGTCAGTGCGCCGGTCAACGCCCAGTCATTGAGTGAAAGTGCACAGGGCGCGTTGATGGAGGCGCTGAAGGCTTCACTAAATGCGCGACATATTTCAGCGGCATGGGAAGGCGTTGCACGAGACTCATCAAGCATGAAGGCCGCTCCGGTTACTCAAGGCCCTCTTATCCCGGATCAAATCGTCTATTCAGGGTCTTTCCCGCTGGTTATCATGCAGGATAACGTCGCGGAAGCTCACAGAACTGGGACTGTAGATGAGACTATCGCTGAGGCAATTAATCAGTTCTATTCGCAACATGGGAAACGCCCCATTGTTGCTGTCATGCCTGATGTTGGCGTGATAGGGACCGGTGCAAGCCAGTCCGCGGCTGATAATGCGCTAGCTACGTTTCTTGATGCGCTGCGCGTGTCACGTGACGCAGACCGGATAGGGAAGACTCGAGTCATGAACGAGCGAGAACGGAGTTTTATTGAAAACTGGGAGGCGGAGTCGTACCGCCAGTCAGTTGCCCAGAAACAGGGAAACTGAAAATGTGGTTCAGGGCAGAGCAGACTTGTTGGCTGGAAAATGCGCCGAATAAGTTAGTGATCGGCGCGAGGGGTAGATGTTGACTCTCGGGTGACAAGACTCGGATAGAACTTCTCATGCCGAGTTATCTCTGAGGAAGTTAGCAGCAAATCTGCAGCGGCCCAGCCGAGCTCTTCCATCGGTTGAGCAACTGTAGTCAGAGGCGTCGACATTTGCTGTGCGATCGAAATGTCATCGAATCCCACTAGGGAAACTTCTTGCGGCACTCGGATGCCACAATCCCGGAGGGTGGTCATTGCACCAAAAGCCAATAGATCGTTCGCGCAGAAAAATGCGGTTGGAAACTCCTTTGGCAAAACAGACGCATACTGTTTGCTGCGCGAAAACATACCGGCTGGATCTTTTTCGATGACTGCTGTGTCCATCAATAGTTGTCGCATCCCTGAACGACCAGCTTCAGCTGTGAAAGCCGATAATTTGACGTATGTGAGTTGGATTTTGTCCCGCGAAGCATTGATCACGGTTTGGACTCCCGCAAGCCTGTCTTTTGCTTGTCTGACATGGAAAGGACCATTCAGAAACCCTATGCGGTGGTGCCCGAGGTCGACAAGATGGCGAACTGCAAGTGCTGCGCCCGCATGATCATCGACGCATATTGAAGACATCCTGGGATCGTTGCCTGGGAAATCGAAAAGAACAACCGGAGTTCCTTGAGAGATCGCTTCGCGTGCAACGCTTAGAGAGTTGTCTGCTGGAGTCAATAGGATGCCGCGCATGCGCTGAGCGGAGAAAGCGCGGATAAGGCGTGCCTCTCGAGCTGGATCTGACAATGAGGATGACAAAGCCATCACGACATTCGCATCGGAAAAACGTCGGTCCATGCCCGTTGCAGCCTCCATAAAAAACGGGTTCGCCAGGTCAAGGACCGAAACGCCTACTAGGGGAGATAGGCCGGTGCGCAACGCTTGAGCTGTTGGGTTGGGCACATATCCCAACGCCTCCACAGCAGCCTCGACCCGCCGTCGAATATCTGCAGCAACAGTCTTGCGGCCATTCAGAACGTTGGAAACGGTTCCGACAGAAACCCCTGCCCGGTAAGCAACATCCTTAACTCCGGGGCGATTAGACGGTGATTTTCCGGCTCTCAATTTAGTCTCTCTGGTGCTCGTGGTAGCTCCTGACTAGGAAGGACGCGACCTGATGGCAGTTAAGTTCGCTCTTCCTAGTTTGCCGGAATCTGGCTGGAAATGCGAATAATAGAGAAAACAGTGGAGTGTAGGTGATGGCGGGATGCCAAGAATTGACGCATGAAACGGTTCACTGTACACTAAAGGTCATCACCTTCTAGAGGTGTTTCACCTTGTCAGTGAGAGAAAGTGGGGTGCTCTGAATCTCCGCTTAAACTCTGAAGTTAGTAGCAGATGGCTTTGCTCAAGGGTGCGGCAACTGTTGTTTTGCTCTTCACTGTGATGCAGGTGTGAGGCGCGTCTTGATTGGCAGGGAAAAGGTGACTTGCAGGAAACGTATTTCAAAGGAGAATTTTCATGATCCTCTTGGGTGACCTTAATCGTGAACAGAAAAAGATCTTGACTGATCAAACGATAGAATTGCCAAGCTGGGCATTCGGAAATTCGGGAACGCGTTTTAAAGTTTTCAACACCCCTGGCACGCCGCGTAACCCTTACGAAAAGATCGACGATGTGGGGCAAGTACATAAATATACTGGAATTACGCCTCGAGTATCGCTTCATATTCCTTGGGATGAGGTTGACGATTTCTCTGAGCTGAAAGCATATGCGGAGGAACGGGGCATTACCCTCGGAAACATCAATTCGAATGTGTTTCAGGATGACGACTACAAGTTTGGCTCGTTGACCAACGCGAATGAAAAGTGCCGGAAGAAAGCGATTGATGCCCATCTGCATTGCATTGACGTTATGCGTGCGACGGGCTCAGATACCCTGAAAATATGGCTTGGTGACGGCACTAATTATCCAGGGCAGGATTCAATGTGGGAGCGTCAGGAAAGGCTGCTTGACTCCCTCAAACAGATATATGCCGCGCTAGACGAAGATCAAAAACTCTTACTGGAATATAAGTTCTTCGAACCGGCTTTCTACCACACGGACGTGCCTGACTGGGGCACCGCGCTCATGCATGTGCAGGCGCTAGGTGAACGTGCAGTTGTGTGTCTTGACACCGGACACCACGCCCCGAACACAAATGTCGAATTCATTGTGGTTCAGCTTCTGCGCGCAGGTCGCTTAGGGGCATTCGACTTTAACTCTCGCTTCTATGCAGATGACGACCTGATGGTCGGGGCGGCAGACCCGTTCCAGCTCTTCAGAATCTTGAATGAACTCGTCTCGGCAGGCGCGATGGGCGCTGATTCCCCTGTTAATTACATGCTGGATCAATGCCACAACATCGAGGGCAAGATTGAAGGAGAGATTCGATCAGCTCTGAACGTCCAGGAAGCGACCGCTAAGGCGGTCCTTGTCGACCGTGAAGCCTTGAAAGATGCACAGAAGAATAATGATGTCTTGGCAGCAAATCAGGTCTTAATGGATGCATTCTTTACAGATGTCCGCCCATTGCTTGCGGAATTGCGTGAAGAGAAGGGCATGGACCCAGATCCAATGCGTGCCTTTAAGGAATCAGGATATATGTCCCGGATTGAAGAAGAGAGAATCGGCGGAGAACAAGCGTCGTGGGGTGCCTGATTTAGAGATGGTTTCTTTCAGAGGCGGTAGCCGACGTTGCTGGCGCAAGCTACTGCTCTCCAGTTGATTGAGTATGTGTGAAGAGGAATCCATGGCAAGCACAGTCGTTGCTATCGATTTAGGCGCTTCGAGTGGCCGTGTCTTAGCCGGTACGCTGTCGGCGGATCGGTTGGAGGTAGCTGAGTGTTCGCGTTTCCCCAACGGCCCGGTACGTGTGCCCAATGGTCAAGCTTACGATCTTGAATGGGACATTCTTTTCCTGTGGCAGGGAATCTGTGCCGGTCTAACTGAGGCGGCGCGTCGAGGCCCTATCGAATCGATTGGTATTGACTCGTGGGCTGTCGACTACGGCCTGCTTGACGCAGACGGACGACTGATGGGTAATCCATCGGCGTACCGCTCGAATCGAACCGAAGAAGCTGTTGAGTCGTTTCATGAGCAAATTGGGCATGAGGCGCTTTATCAGCTTAATGGGATTCAATTCCAGCCGTTCAACACCATTTATCAGCTGATCGCGGATCGATCGACAACTCGAGGTGTCAACGCTTCATCGATTCTGATGCTGCCAGACTTGGTGGCGTATTGGTTGACAGGTGAACGCGTCTGTGAAGTGACTAATGCGTCGACGACTGGACTGATTGATCCGACTACTCGCACATGGGCACCAGACCTGATCAGAGCCTTGCATGATGGATGTGATGTACAAGTACCGGACATATTGCCGCCGTTAGTCGAAGCAGGAGAAATCGTAGGTGACGTCACGCTGCCCGGCGTCGATCTCCAAAATTCAAGCCACGCTCCCACCAAGCTGGTAGCTGTGGGGTCACACGATACTGCTTCAGCTGTTGTGGCGGTTCCGGCTTCTACAGGCGTGAACTTCGGATTCATTTCCTCAGGAACGTGGTCGCTTGTTGGTACGGAACTGTCTTCGCCCGTACTATCGCAGGCGTCTCAACGCGCGAACTTCACAAACGAGCTCGGTGTCGACGGAACCGTCCGGTACCTCAAGAACATTATGGGAATGTGGGTTCAGCAAGAATGTTTGCGTGAATGGCAAGAGTCGGACATGAGAAATATGTCATGGAAGGTCCTAGACGCCGAAACAGAGAATTGCGAGCCATTCAGAACTCTAATCGACGTGAACGATGATGTGTTCCTCGCCCCAGGGGACATGTTGGCCCGTATTGATCAATGGGCTTGTTCTCATGGTGAGCCAATTCCCCGCAACCGCGGTGAATATCTCCGTACAATTACGGATTCGCTCGTCGTGGCCTACAGGCGTGCCTTGCGTGAAATGCAGGAGCTGACCGACGAGAGGATTGATGTGATCCATCTCGTTGGGGGAGGTTCAAAGAATCGATTACTTTGCCAGCTGACTGCTGATGCCACTGGCTTACCGCTTTTGGCGGGACCTGTTGAAGGAACCGCTATCGGCAATATGGCTGTCCAGCTTCGCGCAATCGGAGCAATTGAAGGTGGACTCAATGAAATCCGCACATTAATCAAAAAGTCAGTTGCCAGTGTTCGATATGAACCGACGGCTGGCGAATTCTCGTTGTGGGACTCGGCAGAGAGAAGGGTTTTTGGATAAAAACTCGAAACCTCAATGGAATGAGAGCCAAACCGCGTGCCTTGTTTTCGATCATGGCTGCGGAACCTAATTGAAAAGCTATTGGAAGCAGGGAATTTAACGCAGCATAATGCTCTCCTTCCAAGAAAATGAGAGGAGAATAATGGAAATTCTTCACAGTCGTCAGAATGTCAGAAAACCAATTGGCCCACTTGCCGCGCCGGTAGGTATTCGCTTCAATCATCGCATTCCGAGTGAGGACGGGCTGCTGCTGGGAGCCACGGGACCGGAGCCTCAAATATCGTGGGTTGTGCCGCGTGCTCCGCAAGGGTGGAATCAGGAAGCGGTCGAGCTGCGTCTGACAAATCTTGACTCAGAAGAATCTGAGTGTCATGTCGAAAAGACTTCTGAGAATAGTTTTCTAGCATGGCCTTTTTCACCATTGGAAACAGGAATCCGGTACACGCTATCGCTACGGGTAACTGGTGCCGGTGGTGACTATTCACCCTGGTCAGAACCAGTAGAAATTGAAACTGGTCCACAGTGCGCAGAAGACTGGCTTGGTCGTCCAATCACTCCGATTCCGCGCGTTGAGCGCCTTGACCCTGCTCCTGTAGTCGTGAGGACAGTAGATATTCCGAGCGGAGCGAAGGCAGCTAGAATCTCGGCCACAGCAGGGGGAATATACGAGATCTTCATCGATGGCCGAAAAGCAGGCGACACGGAGCTTGCGCCAGGATGGACTGAATACAGTTCACGCTTCGTTGTTTCTACCTATGATGTGTCAGAGTTCCTGACCCCGGGATCGCACGAAGTGGCGATAATTCTTGGTAATGGATGGTACCGAGGACGACTCACGTGGGAACCAGGTCGCGCCAACGTTTACGGCGATGAATTGTGGCTGCTTGCTGATGTCTCATACCGCGATTCCGATGGAAAACGTGAGACAATAGGCACTGATGAGACGTGGACATGGCGTCCCAGCAATGTCACGAAAAACGATCTGTACGATGGCCAGACGATCGACTTGCGGAGGCCCCATTTAGGTGACCCAGCCGAGGCACGAGAAGTAACCGTCCGCGCATTGTCTCACGCAGCTTTAGTCCCCGAGGTGCTCCCTCTGCCGACAGTGGTACAAACTATTAAGCCGCAGGAAGTAATTACAACGCCGAGTGGGAAGAAAATCCTCGATTTCGGACAGAACTTGACTGGACATCTACAAGTGACCATCCCCAGAGGAAAGAGTGGAGATGTCATCACCATACGGCATGCTGAAGTGCTTGAAAACGGAGAACTCGGTGTCCGACCGTTGCGTAACGCTGAAGCGACTGATCAGATTATTCTGAATGACATCGCGGAAGGCTCGGACGTGAAAGTCCGCCCCACTTTGACTCAGCACGGCTTCCGGTATGCTGAAATCACGGGGTTCCCAGGCGACGACGGTGAGCTAGCCGATTCCATCGAGGCAAAGGTCATTTCCGCCAAGCAACAACGAACAGCATGGTTTGACAGCTCGAATCCAGAACTCAACCGTCTATTTGAAAACGGCTTGTGGTCTACCCTCGGTAATTTCATTACCATTCCGACTGACTGCCCTCAACGAGACGAACGACTTGGCTGGACAGGTGACATTGGCGCATTCGCTCCGGCTGCGCTTGCGCTGACTGATTCAGCCGCATTCCTCAACTCATGGATGGATGACGTAGCAACATCACAAGCCCCTGATGGCGGCATCCCCGTGGTAGTCCCGGACGTCTTGGATGGTTCCAAATTGACATGTGCGTGGGGCGACGCCTGCATCCTGGTGCCTTGGGCTGTCTACCAGGCGACGGGCAACAAGCAGGTGCTTCAGCGATACATTCCTGTAATGAGCGCATTTGTTGACGGTGTGCACGCAATATCCACTGATTACCTGTGGAAAGGCGGTTTCCAGTTCGGCGATTGGCTCGACCCGGATGCTCCGCCGGAAGATCCAGCGGCTGCAAAGGCACACCCAGATGTGGTAGCGACTGCGTATTTTGCGCACTCTGCAGAAATCGTCGCAAACGCATACCGGATTTTGGGAGACAGCAATCGTTCCAAGCAGTACCAGGATCTGGCTGGCAACGTCCGTCAAGCCTATTGCGATGCTTATGTGACTGCTGCAGGGTGGATAGTCTCCGACTGTGCGACTGTCTATTCTCAGGCGCTGTGCTGGAACCTATTAGGTGATGATCGACAGATTCAGGGAGCAGGCGACCGGCTGGCAGACCTTGTCAGACAACGGAATTTCCGTATTTCAACCGGATTTGTTGGAACTCCGTTGGTTCCGCCAGCACTGGTGAAATCGGGGCATCCGCAGGTTGCAATTCGGCTGGTGCTTGAGAGGGGGTGTCCGTCATGGCTCTATCCGGTAACAATGGGAGCGACAACCATTTGGGAGCGATGGGACTCGATGCTGCCCGACGGATCCATCAACCCAGGGCACATGACATCATTCAATCACTACGCGCTGGGCGCAGTAGTTGAATGGCTGCTGACAGACCTGGCGGGCCTCTCAGCTGGAGAAGCAGGCTTCACAAAGACGCAAATCAGGCCACTCCTGACCCGCTCTCTCGACTATGTGCATGCATCACGAATGACGCCAGTAGGCCAGATTGAAAGCGGATGGCGCCTCAATGATGACAAGTCGACTGCGACGGTGAGCGTTGTCATTCCAGTAGGAGCAACCGCCACAGTGCAGCTTCCAGGAATGGAAGAACAAGAGGTCGGTCATGGTCAATACTCATGGACAGTCGAGATTCCCGATTTCCAGCCGATTAGGACTGTGAGAGACGTGATTGACCATGTTGAACTCTGGGAACAGATCTTGGAAGTGATCAAGCAAACTGATGTCAATGAGTTTCAACATGATCCAGAATTCGCCATGATGAACTTCCTCAAGATGGCGTTTGACGCTCCTGCCAGTGAGTTTTCAAATGCTGCCACAGGAGGAGGCTTCATCATCGGAGTCGAGGAAACAAAATCACAGATTGACCAGCTCGTCAGCAGCTATATTGCTCGCGACTAGAACGGAATAGTGGAGGGGGAACGCCAGAAAGCGTTCCCCCTCCACCAATTACTCAACAAACCACCAAGATTCGAAGGAGAACCACCGTGTTTGAAGACCAACACTGTAATGCTTTGTTGGATCCACCAATCGAATTTCGTCCAGAGGTGAGATGGTGGCTGGCTGAAGGTCTCCATACTGATCGCACGCTGCGGCACGAGATCGATTCCGCCCACAAACTTGGATTTGGCGGTATGGAATTTCTTGCAATGGATGAAGGAAATATCGACCATTCACGATATGGATGGGGAGCCGAAGAATGGGTGCATGATTCGCAGATCGTTGTGGAAGAAACAACGAAACGCAACATGTCTTTCAGCTTCACATCTGGAACAAACTGGTCAAACGCCAACTTGCCGACAATCGATCCGGATGATCCAGCTGCTGCTCAGGAACTGGACTATTGCACGGCGGAGTGCACCGCCAAAGAAGGATTCGTCGGGAAAATCCCTCAGATCGATCTGGAGGATGTCAAAGACCTAGGACCAATACCTCTCGGACGCGTTGCGCCAAAGCAACAACACCTTGTCGCAGTAGTAGCGGCACCCATGGCCGAAAGTGACGACAGCGATGAGGCGGAAATTCTTGATATTCATGCGGCAACAGATCTGACTGACTGTGTCCATGATGAGCAACTATCATGGAAGCCTTCTGAAACAGATGACCGAACATGGAAGATCTTCTTCTTCTGGTCGCACGGAACCGGACAAACAGCTTCTCCGTCTGCAAGCGTGAACTACACCGTCAACTATCTTGACAAAGAAGGTGTAGACGCAGCCATTGATTACTGGGAGCATGTCGTTCTGACCCCGGAGCTCCGCAAGCAAATCCAGCAAAATCCCCGAGCGCAGATGTATATGGACTCGCTGGAACTCAACACGTGGGGACGAGGAGGAATGTTTTGGGGGCGTTGCGTTGCCGAGGAGTTCGAAAAACGTCGCGGATACCAGATAACCACGTGGCTCCCCTTCCTCGTGCGCACAACCGGTTTGATGGCGGCGGACACGACTTATCACTATGAAGCATTGGGAGCAGAGGAACAACAACAAGTCGAGAAAGTGAGATTTGACTACGTTCGTACGCTGACCGACCTGTATATCGACCATATGCTCCGTCCGTTTGCAGCTTTTCTCCACGAAAACGGGATCCAACTTCGTTCGGAGATCAGCTACGGACTTCCTTTCGAGCTCACCTGTCCAGGACCTGAAGTTGATGGCATCGAAACCGAGTCTCTAGAATTTGGATCGCAGATCGATGCATACAGGCTCCTCGCAGGGCCGGCTCATTTGTTCGGAAAACAGTATTCATCCGAAACTGGCGCCACTACGCGTAATCACATGCTGGAGCATCGCTTTTATGACCAGATCATTGCGACACAGCTTGCGGCCGGTATTACGAAGACGGTGCTTCACGGGTGGTCAAGTATGGCCGGTGCGCCTGGTGCGACATCCTGGCCAGGCCATGAGGGAATGTGGCCGATGTTCTCAGAGAGATTTGATCTGCGGCAACCTGCTTCAGAGTTCTATCCGCTGTGGAACAAAGCAGTTGGACGCAAACAGTACATTCTGCGTCAGGGCAAGCCGCGAATCGATGTTGGAATCTTGCGTACCGACCACTTCACCGACAACACGTCAGGCACCATATTTCTCGATTCCAGTGGAAAACGAATTCCGGATGAATACGCCTATGGGCACATGTGGATGAGAAATCGGGAAAACCACTGGTGGCAGGATCTGGGCATGCAGGATGCCGGATGGACGTATGAATTCTTTGATCCGACTCTTCTGCTCAGAGACGATGTCTCATGCGATGGAAACACTGTTCAGGAAGACGGGCCAGGATATCAGGCGTTGATCGTCTATCAGGAAGCTCTTGATCTGGATGTCGCTGAGCTCCTGTATCGTTGGGCGCGCCAGGGGCTACCAATTCTCGTTGTCAACGGAGCTCGCGAGCTCAAACTCCTCGCAAAACAGCAGTACATCGTCCATCATCATGCAGCTTCACGAACACCGGGATTAGATGGAAAAGATGATGAACTTCGCGAGGTCATCACCAAGCTTGCTCAGCTGTCAAACGTGGCAGTAACAGACGATCCCGCGCAAACAATCAATGCGCTGCGGGCGTTGGGTGTGCAGGGGCGAGCTGAATTTACCGAGCCTAACCGGCAGCTGCTCACGCACATGAGGCAGGAAGGTCGATACCGGTATCTGTACGTCTACAACTTCCTGTACGAAAACAATGATCGCGCACAGGCGGATATCGTTATTCCTGCCCGTGCCACCGTCAAAGACATCGATTGTTGGACAGGGAAGCTTTACGAGCATCATGGCGTTCAATATCGCGATTCCTCGACCCTTATTCATGTGGATCTTGGTCCAGGTGAAACGGCGATTATGGTGATCGATGAAGAGGCTGCTGACTCATTGATGGAGACTAGCCCGTCGAGTGTCAGGGAGCTGGCTCTGCTCAATCAGTGGGAAATCGAAGTTGAAAGCTGGGACGCTGGCGAAGATGAAGAAGTAACAGAAGATCGCGGCCTGGGATACGTCACTACCGAAGTGCGTCCCACAACCGACATCTCGACAATCAAGGTTTCTGACAGTGAGCTCAAGCCATGGTGCGAACTTGAAGAAGTCGGACCAGAAGTAAGCGGTGTGGGAGAGTATCGTGCAGTCTTCACGATGCCGGAAGAGTGTAACTTGAATGAGCTTGGACGGCTCATTCTGGACCTAGGCAACACAAGCGGCGGACTGGGGTCAGTACAAGTCAACGGAAGTGATCCAGTCGGATTTGATACGTCAAGCCCGACAATTGACATTTCCGGCATGGTGCACTCAGGCAAGAATGAAATTGTCGTGCGCGTGTCGTCTTCACTCAATAATCGTTTGATAGCTCGCGGTTATTACGATGACATTTTCGACGTGATCACGCTTCAGGTCACCGGAAAACAACAACTGCATCAGACGACTGTCAAGGCATACGGTCTACAAGGACCGGTCAGGTTGCTCTCTGTCAAATGATTGAGGGAACGTCAAGCGTGTGTCTTGTCGTTTAACCCTAATTGGACATAATTGTGGGGCTGCTCTGAATTGAGCAGCCCCACAAGCTGTCAGATCAGGCTGACTCAGTCAGTGCACCCCCATTGGTTCGTGAAATCTGACCAATGAGATATCCGGAGGGATTGACGCTGCGCTCGAATGTTGAGCGATCAACGCTGATTACGCCGTATCGCGGCCCATAGCCGAAGATCCACTCAAAATTGTCAAATGCGCTCCAACAGATCCAGCCTCGAACATCGATGCCGTCATTCAAACAGCGTCGTACGCCTAGGAGTGCTCGTCGAATATAATCGACTCGCTGAGCGTCATCATCAGTTGCCAGACCATTTTCTGTTACCAAGACAGGTACACGGGCAATTTCCGCTGCTTGACGGATTGTGGCCTCCAATCCTTCGGGATAGATCTCTTCCCCCGTAGCGGTGGTCGATGCACCTTCCGGTACAATTGCCGGGCCCTCAGCACCCATGAGGTGACGACCATATGTCTGGATCCCCACGAAATCATCATCTCGGCTGACCTCAAGGAAACGCTCGTTGACCTCAGCGCGCATATGCCTTGCACGTTCTTCTCCACCCTCTGCAGCCTGGATATCGGAATTTGCAAGTGTCCATCCCACCGGTGTGTCAGGGCACACAGCCTTAATTGCCTGTCGAGCTTTGCGGTGGGCCTCGACCTTGATGTCAAACCCTTCGCGCGTTGCCGTGAACTGGAATGGTGCAATTTGAGTTGGAAGCAGGTCAAATTGACGGGCTGCTTCCACGAATGCCGGATTATGCTTGCGCTGATCAGGGCTCTTTTCGACAAGTCCCATCTCAGCAAGAAGCCACGGTAGATTTGGTTCATTCAGAGTGCACGCCCAGTCGATGAGGTCACCCAGCTGTTCCATCACAAATGTGCAGTACCGGGCAAAAAGCGCTGGGGTATTACTTGATTCCCAGCCCCCTTGCCGCAGGAGCCAGAGGGGAGAGGTGAAGTGATGCAGAGTCACGACTGTTGTCAGATTGTGTGACTTGCAAGACTCAAGCATTCTGCGGTAGTGGGCGATTGCAGCAAGGGAAAAATGTCCTTCCACCGGTTCAATGCGCGACCATTCCAGAGAAAAGCGATATGTGTTCAGGCCGAGAGATGCGATCAAGTCGATGTCTTCTGCAAAGCGATGATAGTGGTCAATGGCATCGAGAGAAGGCTCATGAAAAAACGTGTCATGCAGGTTTTCGAGGAACCATATGTCGTTATTCGCATTACCTCCCTCGACCTGATGGGACGCTGTGGCAACACCCCACAGGAATGAGTCGGGGAAGTGTGGCGCGCCGGCGGTGGTATTCGTAGATGACGTGGCATACATGAGTTGGCATTCCTTTCTGGACTTACTTGACGCCCTTGATGAGAGGCATCAAAACGAGGTTGAAGGCGCACAAAATGGCCGCAATAATCCACAGCAGCATGTAATTCTTACCGGATCCGATAGCCAGGATCATCGGTGCGACCGCCGGGACGACGATATTGGGGATGTTGAGCGCCAGACCGAAGACAGCCATGTCTTTACCAACGTCTTTCTGATCAGGCAGAACTGACGCGCAAAGTGCCAAGTCCACGGTCAGATACATTGCTTGTCCTACTGCGAATACCAGCCACGCAACGATGAACATTCCAAAGCTGTGTGAGAAGGCTCCGATGACGAGCGCCAGAGACATGAATACTGCTGCAGCTGCGACGAAAGGTTTGCGTGCTCCAATTTTATCGGATAGCCAGCCGGACCCGGTAAAGAAGATGACGGAAATCGGCGCTGACAGCAAAGTGAGCAGACCAGCTTTTTGCCCAACCTCAGGTAGTGGAACATGGATAACGTCGATGAGGTAATACACGAAATATGTCAGCAAAGCAGCCATGGCGATGCCTGCGAGGAATCGTGCGAGCCAGGTGATGCCAAAGTTCGGATGCTTTCGGGGATTGACGAACATTCCTTTGAACATTTGTCCCACGTTCATGTCGGGCACTTGACTGTGGCCGAATTGAGGATCCTTATAGAGAAGCAAGAGAGGAATCGACGTAAGCGCAGCAAGCAGCACCGGAGCACTCATCAAAAGAAGAGGTACCCCAACAAGTGCACCAGTGAGGTAGGTACCGCCGGAAAATGCCAATGCGCCGAACAGCCCCATGATCCCCATCACTCGGGCGCGCATGCGGTCAGGAACTGCTTCAACGGGAATTGCTGCATACGCATTGAAACCGGCCTGCATCGAGCACACGCCAATCACGTATGCAATACCGATGAGGACGACATTCGACGTTGCTCCGACAACGAGTGCGCATACCAAAGTTGTCACAAGACCGGCAATGATCCACGGGCGGCGACGGCCGAGACGTGAGGTTGTACGGTCAGATAACGCCCCCACTAACGGGACAATGACCAACATGAGGAGCGAACCGATTGACACGATTCGTGAATAAATAACATCTTTGGTGTCAGGGGCAACTGAAGCGATTCTCAGCGAAAGTGCGGTGCCGAGACTCATTGCCATGATGTACATTCCGACAGCCGCGATGAGAACGAGGATGATAGTCCGCTTGGGGATACCGAAAACCTGGACAATTCGCGCCTCCTCTTCTTGCTCAGGTGTGAGCTGGGGCGTGTCGTCGTGGCCGATCGCGGCGGTTGTTGCATGGATATTTGCTGGATTTGCACCGGCACTGATCGTGGAAAGCTCGGCCGCAGTGTCGTCCGCAGCTAAAGCAGGATCGGGTGCCTGATTCTTTTCTGGTTTCATTCGAACTCCTTTGAACGATAGTCGGAAGCTGAAGCTCGTCATCAAGCTGTTCCTTATTGAAAGTGAACCAATATGGCACACCTTCGTGTTCTAAAAATACACTATTTTGGAACAAGATGAAAGGTTTCATTTCTACTGTCTTGTAGACTTGAGGTCATGCGCACTGTCGAGGAGGGAAGATGACCGGAAAGCAGCGTGGTCCTTATATGAACAGTCAGCGTCGACGAACAAGGATTATTGCTGCTGCTGCTAAAGCCATCGGTGAAAACGGATTTCGTCACCTCTCGATGCGTCAACTTGCCGATGAAATAGGCATCTCGCATACGACGCTCTTGAGATATTTCGGCTCAAAAGACGGTTTGCTTCAAGCTGTGCTGGAGCAGCGCGAAGAAGGTGAGAGAGACTGGCGATCTGAATTGATTGAACAGCGGGGGCTCTTAGCTGCTCTACCTGAGGTCTTGGCACACAATATGACCATGCCGGCCATTATCAGGTTGGACACAACCTTGACGCTGGAGGCGATCGACGCTGAGCATCCCGCCCATGACTTCGTCCGCCAGCGCGAGGAGGACTTTCAAGAATCATTGTGCATCGAACTGCTTCGGGAACAGCGTGTTGGCAGGCTGTCAAACGACGTTGATGTTGAGCAGTTGGCGCATGAAATTAGGGCGTTAGTCGAAGGTTTGCAGCTGTTGTGGCTCAATGACCCCTCTCTGGATATTGCTGAAACGATGCGCGATTTTATCCAGCACGTGACCGCCTCGTGAATGCCAGTGAGAAAGGGTATGAGGAAACGATTCCTGAATTATCAGCTGGCAACTCATGGCCTCATTGGTCGAAGTAATTGACGAGGGTGACGCGGCGCGCTGAGTGAGCTGGAATTGTGTAGACTAGATGGCGGTCCTCCGCGTGACGGTACCGTCCGAACCTCCCCAGGGCTGGAAGGCAGCAAGGATAAGGGCGCTCTGCCGGGTGCGCGGAGGATCTTTATTATCATCGTCGTTGCTGTTCAGGACGGTTGGTGTCGCCAAATGCCTATGGATACCTTTAAGGTTCGAGTGTGACCACAGCTCTGTACCGCCGCTATCGGCCCGATACGTTTGATGAGATGATCGGCCAGGACCACGTGACGCAGCCGTTACGTGCAGCTCTTCGTGCCGACCGAGTGACACATGCCTACTTGTTCTCAGGACCACGCGGATGTGGAAAGACCACGTCGGCACGAATCCTGGCACGCTGTCTGAACTGCGCGGAGGGGCCGACCGACACCCCATGCGGACAGTGCGAATCATGCCGCGAACTGGCAACTGGCGGGCCCGGTTCCCTCGACGTTGTGGAAATTGACGCAGCCTCACACCGCGGCGTTGACGATGCCAGGGATCTGCGTGAGCGCGCCACCTTTGCGCCCGTGCGCGACCGCTACAAGGTGTTCATTATCGACGAAGCCCACATGGTCACCAAAGAGGGCTCGAACGCGATGCTGAAGCTGGTTGAAGAACCCCCTGAGCATGTGAAGTTTGTGTTCGCCACGACTGAGCCCGAAAAAGTGATCGGGACGATTCGTTCGCGTACTCATCACTACCCGTTCCGACTGGTGCCGCCGGACGTGATGCAACCGTATCTGGAGCATCTGTGTGAGGAAGAAGGGATTCATCCAGACGCGGGCGTGCTTCCCCTCGTGATGCGGTCGGGTGGAGGGTCTGTGCGCGACACGTTGTCGGTCCTCGATCAGCTGATGGCTGGCGCAGTGGAGGGGGCGCTGAGCTATGACCTTGCTGTTGCGTTGCTGGGGTACACCGACACTGCTCTGCTTGATCAGACGGTTGATGCGCTCGCGGGCGGTGATGGTGCTGCCGCTTTCCGAGTTGTGGAGCACATGGTGGAGTCGGGCCATGATCCTCGTCGGTTCGTTGAGGACCTCCTGCAGCGTTTGCGTGACCTCCTGATTATCGCCGTGTCGGGAGATGCGGCAGTCGATGTCCTGGCGGGAACGCCCAGTGACCAGTTTGAACGCATGCAGGTGCAGGCCCGAAATTGGGGGCCGTACCACCTGTCGCGCGCAGCCGATCTGACTGATAAGGCCTTGCGTTCCATGGTGGGCGCGACATCTCCGCGTATACAGCTGGAGTTGTTGTTGGGCCGAATCCTGGTGCCGTCACAGACTTCACCTGCATCCCGCACAGAGGTGGCAGCGCCGCAGGACCAGGAGGGCTTCCCCGGAACGGTGGGAACAGTCGGCGGAGGCGCACCGAATTACCAGTCGCCAGGCGGTGATGCTGGACATGGCAGTGCCGGAAGTGGCAGCGAGTCTGGTCGTGCGAGTGGTGCTGGCGATGGTCAGTATGACCACGAGCGCGGCGGAACTTATGGCGCGGCTCAGGCGAAAGCGGATCTGCGTCGTCGTCGCGAGCAACAATCTCAGCATTCCCAGCAAACCGGGGAGACGCAGGGAGCACCTAGGCCCCAAGCCGGCACGCAGGACAGGCCGGCACACGCAACGCGGGCATCTGACGTGGCACCGGGAGCCGAGCACGGTCAGCCAGAACACAGCCAACATGGCCAGAGCCAGGCTGAACAGCGCCCGACTGAGCAGCGTCAGGCTGAGCAGAGGCGTCCTGAACCTGACCGTCCCGGCCACCACCCTGCGCCTGA
The DNA here is from genome assembly GCF_001457875.1 of Actinomyces ihuae. NCBI lineage: Bacteria > Bacillati > Actinomycetota > Actinomycetes > Actinomycetales > Actinomycetaceae > Actinomyces > Actinomyces ihuae. Next base: position 796,445 of record NZ_CZPX01000005.1, on the reverse strand, counting down.
ACAGCACGCTGTGTCCGAACAACCTCATCGAAGCGGCGCGGTTGCAGATTCGATTCGCATGCGCTGGCAGGAAATTGTCGATCGTATCGCTTCGCTCAGCCGAGCCACATGGTCGCTCGTGGACTCTCACGCCCAGCTGGGAGGAGTGGACGAATCTACCGTGATTCTCAGCTTCACCACTCCAGGATTGGTAAAGGCATTCGACTCGGGTTCCCGAGCCCAGGACGTCGCCCGCGCAGTCCACGACGTGTGCGGTGCAGACGTGCAGGTCAGGGCTCAGATCGCGCAGTCAGTAGGCGGCGCGTCGCTGACTACGCCTGCATCGGTTCCACAGCAATCGCAACGCACTGATCATCAGGCACACGGGCCCAGTAACGAGGGCACGCCCCAGCGCACTGCAGGTCACGAGCCGCCCTTGTCCACTCAGCAGCACGGCGCGATGCCCAGCCAACAGTCGATGCGCTCTGAACAGGCAACGCACGACGAACAGGCAGCGCAGGCGCCGTCACGCCCACAAATTGATCAGCCTTCAGCGCCGCCCTCACCCTCGACTCCGACAGTTAACGACGATGACGATGATGACGGCTGGGGGCCGGTAGCCATACCCGGTGGCGGACGTGCCGAGGCATCTGAACCGGCCGCATCGGCGTCTTCCTCCGAGCCCGTCCACTCTGACCCGGTAGCGCGTGATCACCAGTCAGAGCGTGACGCTCATCCGGCAGCACGCCAGCATCGTCCATTTGAGCGCGAGAATGGCACAGAACAGCCACCTCGAGCCGCACATGGCCCGATCTTTGATGACGAGGACGACGAAAACGACGAGGGCGAGGGAGACGGAGCGACTTCCGGTCGCGCCGAACCCTTGCGCGACCGCGACCATGACGAGCAGAACGCCGAGCACGCCGCACAATTAGTGGAGCAGAAGATCGGCAGTCGCCCTCAAGGAGTGGCACACGCTGTTGAGGACGTGCGTGACAGTGACGACACAGACCAGGCCGTCCCGTCGACAGCTCGCACATCCACACCACCTGAACCGCAGGGTGAGAACACCCCTTCACCAGGCAGCGTGGAGGAGATGCGCGCCGAAGCGATCCGTGAAGTGCAGCAGGAACGAGCTGACGAAGCAGGGGAGCAGGGCACAGGCGATACTCACGCCCACGAGGCAGAGGTGCGCGGTACACGGCCGCATCGCCAGCAGGAGCATTTCGCTGCCCCGTACGGCCACGACGCACCTGGTGGTGAACCTGACCCAGTTATCGTGCCGCCCAATGAGGATGACTCGGCCAGCATGGATGACGTGGATCTGGAGATGTCGACCAGCGTCGGGTTGCCGGCCATACTGGAGATACTCGGCGGTACAGTGATCGAAGAAAAAGACCAGAGCGAAGAAAGATGAGTGTGACTCGTGTTTGAAGGCGCCTTACAGACCCTGATCGATGAATTGGGAATGCTGCCCGGTGTCGGACCCAAGTCAGCTCAACGCATGGCCCTGTATCTGCTCGACGCTGAACCCGATGACGTGACGCACCTGGTGGACGCCATCCAGGCCGTGCGCGAAAAAGTACACCACTGCGAAATCTGCGGTGATCTCACCGAAGCCGACCAGTGCACCATCTGCCGTAACCCCGCGCGCGACGGATCAGTGATCTGCGTTGTCGAAGAGCCCAAAGATATTCGTGCCATTGAGAATGCGAGAGTGTTCAAAGGGCGCTATCACGTCCTGGGCGGAGCGATCGACCCGATTCATGGCGTGGGGCCTGATCAACTGCGTGTGCGTCAACTGCTCACTCGCCTTCAGGACGGCACGGTTCAAGAAGTTATCGTGGCCACGAACCCCACCATTGAAGGCGAAGCAACCGCCTCCTACCTCTCGCGCACCCTGTCCACAATCGGCGTGGTGACCTCGCGCCTGGCTATGGGACTGCCAATGGGTGGCGACCTGGAATACGCAGATCCCGTGACGTTGGGGCGCGCGCTCGAAGGCCGCCGTCGCGCCGAATAACTCCACGCGACCGCATAGCGGGCACCTTTCCGTCACGAGTCGCAGACTCATAGGATGAAGGGGAAACCCATCCCAGGTTGATCACAAGGAAACGAGACAAAGTGGCACTGATTGTTCAGAAATACGGTGGCTCATCTGTCGCAGACGTAGACGCGATGAAGAGGGTCGCCCAGCGTGTCGTGGACACTCGAAATGCAGGACACCAGGTCGTCGTGGTGGTCTCAGCGATGGGTGACACAACAGATGATCTGCTGGACACAGCCGCCCAGATCACCAGCGCGCCACCTGACCGCGAACTCGACATCCTGCTCACAGCCGGGGAAAGAATCTCCATGTCACTGCTGGCGATGGCGGTCAATGAATGCGGCGTGCCTGCACAGGCCTACACCGGTGCACAAGCCGGCATCCGTACCGACACTCACTTCGGTAAAGCGCAAATCGTCGGCATGGTGCCCGAACGCGTAGCGCGCTCCATCCGTGACGGTCAGGTCGCCATCGTCGCAGGATTCCAGGGAATATCAGAAGATGACGAAACGACGACGCTGGGTCGCGGCGGCTCCGATACGACAGCGGTCGCCCTGGCTGCCGCTTTGCACGCCGACGTGTGCGAAATCTACACCGACGTTGACGGGCTGTTCACTGCTGACCCGCGCATCGTGCCGACCGCGCGGCGCGTGCGCACCATCAGTCAGGAAGAAACACTCGAACTTGCCGCACATGGAGCAAAGATTCTGCACCTTCGGGCAGTGGAGTTCGCTCGTCGATACCACGTTCCGCTGCATGTGCGCTCATCTTTTTCCGACAAGAATGGGACATGGATTTCCGACAGACCCGCAAACCCTGCACTGGCCGGCCTCGTCCCTCAAGCTGCGTTAGCTGCCAACCAGGAGGACCCAATGGAAGAGCCGATTATCTCCGGCATTGCTCACGACCGGTCACAGGACAAGATCACCGTGGTCGGCATTGCGAATTCACCCGGCATGGCCGCACGCCTGTTTGAACTGGTGGCGCAGCAAGGTGCGAACATTGACATGATCGTGCAGAACATTCCCGTCACCTTGGAAAATCGCGCCAACATCTCCTTCACACTGCCCGCCGAGGACGCCGACCACGTCATGCAGGCGCTGGAAGCTGCGCGCGAAGAACTGGGCTTCAAGGAACTCAAGTACAACCCCGATATCGGCAAACTGTCCCTGGTTGGAGCTGGCATGCGAACCAACCCCGGCGTATCGGCCAAACTGTTCGGCGCACTGTCCCAGGCCGGCATCAACATTGATCTTATTTCCACCTCAGAGATCCGCATCTCTGTGGTGACCAAGCTGGAAGACCTTGACCGCGCCGTGCAGGCAGTGCACACCGCTTTCGGTCTGGATTCCACCGAATCTGAAGCCGTCGTATATGGAGGAACAGGACGATGACCACGCCTGAAACCCGTAGTCACACCCAGCGCGACTTGAGCGTCGCCGTCGTAGGAGCCACCGGCCAGGTGGGCTCTGTCATGCGCACCCTGCTCGATGAGCGCGACTTCCCGTTGACCAGCCTGCGTTTTTTTGCCACCGCACGTTCAGCAGGCAAGACACTGACCTGGCGTGACCAGGACATCGTCGTCGAAGACGTGGCAACCGCTGACCTGTCCGGTATCGACATCGCAATCTTCTCCGCCGGAGCCACCGCCTCACGTACCTACGCCCCACGTTTCGTTGAAAAAGGCGCGGTCGTGGTGGACAACTCCTCCGGCTGGCGCAAGGATCCGAACGTGCCGCTGGTCGTGTCCGAAGTTAACGGCGAGGATATCGCGCAGCGTCCCAAAGGCATCATTGCGAACCCGAACTGCACCACGATGGCCGCGATGCCGGTACTGAAAGTCCTGCACGACGAGGGTGTCCTGCGCCGCCTCTTCGTCTCCAGCTATCAGGCTGTCTCCGGATCCGGGCTGAAAGGCGTGCGTGAACTGGAAGAAGGTATTCGTGCCGGCGCGCACCAGGATCTGAGCAAACTGACACTGGACGGCCAGGCCGTCACCTTGCCGGAACCGTCCACATACGTCGCACCGATCGCCTTTGACGTGGTGCCCTTCGCGGGGGCGCTCGTCGATGACGGGTCAGACGAAACCGATGAGGAGCAGAAGCTGCGCAATGAGTCGCGCCGCATCCTGCACGTCCCGGATCTGAAGGTGTCGGGAACGTGTGTGCGCGTGCCCGTGTTCACTGGTCACACTCTGACGATCCACGTCGAGTTCGACCGCGCGATCACTCCTGACCGTGCGCGCGAACTGTTGGCCGAGGCTCCCGGAGTGCGCCTGGTGGATGTGCCCACACCGCTCGAATGCGCCGGCATTGATGACGTGCTGGTCGGCAGGATCCGCCAGGATCAGGCCGTTGATGACGGTAAGGGTCTTGTGCTCGTTGTGGCCGGTGACAACCTGCGTAAAGGCGCTGCATTGAACTCGGTGCAACTGGCCGAACTGGTCGCTCAGGAGCTGCTCGCCGGCTAGCTTCCATCCACCTGCGCCCCAGACAAACAGCGTCGCCCTCGTCAATCAATAACTGACGAGGGCGACTGCGTTCACGCGTGAGTGCGAAAAGCCTACTGGTTCTTCTGCTCTGCGATCTTGGCGCGCACATCATCCATGTCGAGGTTCTGAATCTGAGTGATCAGATCCTCCAGCGCGACTGCCGGCAGAGCGCCGGATTGGCGGAAAACGGCAATACCATCGCGGAAACCCATCACCGTGGGGATTGAGCTGATCTGCATGGCGGTGGCCAGTTCCTGCTGCTGATCGGTGTCGATCTTGCCGAAGACGATGTCCTCGTGCTTGTTCGACGCTTCTTCGAAAACAGGGCCGAACTGCTGGCACGGTCCGCACCACGTTGCCCAGAAGTCGACCAGGACAATGTCATTGTCCTTGATTGTCTGCTCGAATGTCTCTTTGGTCAGTTCAACAGTGCTCATAGGGCCTCCCATCATGAGTGGTCTACGGTCGGTCCGCAGCCTTTCACCTATCTCAACTGTGCTGTATGCACGATTATTCCATGACTGGAGCAATCAGGCTGTGAAGATCCTCGCCTCACTGTGAGTCAGGAAACTCGTGCTGAGTGGCCGTATTGTGAGTATCAGCCGTGCGCAACAGGGCAGCGCAGTATCGCGAGAGAATCGGTGCTGCCGGAGGTTTGCGAGTGTGCTCGTTCAAGCTGCTCAGCTGGAGGCAGGGAAACTTCATCGGCCGCCACACCGATCGCTCTGAGAATAAACGCCACGACGGTGCCGATTGTGGCTTCTCGGGCATCGGTGCGGCTCGCGGCATCCTCGTCGCTTCCTGCGCGCGCGTTGTCAGGCGCATCTGCCGGTGAGTCTGCAGGCGAATGTGTCGGTACTCGCACGCCGGCCAGACATGAGTGAATCAGCGCAACCAGCGTCAACAAGTTCTGCTGTGGAATGCGCCCCTGTGCCATTGCTGCTTCCAGGATGTGGAGCAGGATATGCTCAACGATTCCGGCGTGGTCATGGAGGCGGGCAGTGTGCTGTGACGATACCTGCTTGCTCAGCGTGATGCTCGATGCGAGATGAAACTGATCTTTGAGATCGAGATAGGAGCGCAGATATACGGTGAGTTGCTCGATCGGATCGTCAATTCCGGCCAGCTTGTCCCTGAGGAAGTTAGCGAACTTGGCGGTGGCATCCTCCATGAATGCCAGCAGCAGAGCTTCCTTGTCGCTGAAGTGGTTATACACGGCAGTTCGACCCACTTCGGCACGTTCGGCAATCTGTGCCATGGTGATGGCATCGAACGGTTCTTCGGACAGCAGTTCTGACAGGGCAGTAAAAAGTCGGCTGCGAGTCAGCTCGCGATGAGCCGCAAGAGTCGATCCAATAATCTTCGGCATAATTGTATTCTGACAGAAGCGTACTGTGTGTCGTCAAATTATGTTGAAATCTGCTGAGTGCGCGAATAGCGCGGTGCCAGCGGAAAATGAGAGCGGGGATTCACCCGTGTCGGTTCATGCGCACTGGTCAATGATCGCCTGCACGATTGGAAAATCAGGATCCAGCCAGTTCAACCTCAGCGCTTCCTCGAGCGGAACCCATTGAATACGCTGATGGGAGGATCCAGCTCGCGGCGCCTTGGAACCCGGCGAGACCTGCGCCAGCCACACGGCCATTGTGCGTGTCCCAAGGATCGGCCACCATCCGTCGAGCGGTCCTGCGACCTGGGCGCCCAGTTCAATAGTCGTCCCTAGTTCTTCACGCACCTCACGGACGAGGGCATCCATCGCGTTCTCACCTGGCTCCACTTTTCCGCCGGGAAGTTCGAACCGGCCGGCCAACTCGGGTGGATAGGAGCGTGCCGCTGCCAGGAGCTGGTGGGGCCGGTCAAGACTGTCGACGATTGCTGCGCCCACGACGGGGCGTACCGGTTGATGCTGCGTGATGGTCACGGCCTCTATGGTAGGCGTAATGCGTGTGGCGCGATTTGCGTGGGTGTCCACTTTGTGTTCTGAATTGGTGTTAGCGCTCGGAAACAGTTATCATCGTGAAGCGTCTTTGAGAAGAAAGTGACGCCATTGCGGGCGTAGTTCATCGGTAGAACGACAGCTTCCCAAGCTGTAAAGGCGGGTTCGATTCCCGTCGCCCGCTCCACTTAGACGTCGAAAATGATAAGTACCCTTTTGCGTTAGCGAGTATGCCCCAAGGGGGTCAAGAAATTCCCTTCCGTTAGCGAGTGTGTAGCGCGTTTGCTCTGACCTGCAGAAACGCTTTCCTCTCTTTCGACTGAGTGAGCGTTTGCGTTAGCAGGCGTTGATTTGGTCGAGGCGGACGCTATGGTTGGCGGCTTCGGTAACGAGTTCAGCGTCGTGGGTGATGACGATGACGACGGCACCAGTGTCAGCGAGTTTGCGCATCACTTGTGAGATCGCGACGAGGTGCTTGTAGCCCACACCTGATGTCGGCTCGTCGAAAATGTAGACCTTCTTGTTCGCAGCAAGTGCTGTGGCGATGACAAGGCGTTGGCGTTGCCCACCAGACAGCGCTTGCGGATGATCGGACTCGTGGTCGGTGAGGTCGAGTTCTTTAAGGATCGCGTGGGCGTCGATGTGTTGTTTTTCGACTCTGGTTGCCCCGAGCGTAACTTCGTCAATGACTGTGTCTGAGAATAGCTGCCGGGTGGGGTCTTGCATGACAAGGTATGCGTCCCGGCTGGCGAATTTTTGCCCATTGAGTGTGATGGATGCACCTTTGGCTTTTTCGAGTCCGCAGATGATGCGTGCCAGTGTTGATTTTCCTGACCCGCACGGGCCTAACAGTGCGGTGATTTTCCCTGCCGGGAAGAGCAGATGGCCGATGTTGAGAACCGGGTTTCCGTGGCGGTAGGCGAAGGTGAGGTTGTCAATCTCAAGCCCATCTCCTGCCGGTTCCGGAAGTTGTGGCATAGGCACAGTCACTAGGGATCGCAGCCCAAGCTGTTTACGCTCCTCATCTGGCATGGCATAAAACTCCTCGCCGGTTGCGGTGAGGGCGATGTTGCCTTTGTCGAAGCAGTAGACACGGTCAGCAATCTCGGAAAGGAAACTTAGCCGGTGTTCAGCAATGATGATGGTGTGTCCATCGGTTTTGAGCATGGCGATGAGTGTGGCGAGTTGGTCGATAACGTCAGCGGACAAGTTCGCGGTCGGTTCGTCGAACACGATCAGCGACGTGTTGTTGCACATGGCGACGGCGCAGGCCACGCGTTGCATCTGCCCACCCGACAGTTGTGTGACGCGGGATTCCAGCAGGTCAGCGATACCTAACTCGGCTGCAACCTCGTCAATGCGCACACAAATCTCTTGAGGGTCGCGGCCGAGGTTTTCTGGGCCGAAGGCGAGTTCTTGGCGCACGTGGGTGGTGTAGAACTGGGTGCGCGGGTTTTGAAACACTGTCGAACAGTGGTGGGCAAGCTCTGATAGGTCTGCTCGTGCCACGTCAATGTCGTCGACTGTGACGGTTCCGGTGAGGTCGCCGTCGTGGAAGTGCGGGATGAGCCCGTTAAACAGCCGTAGCGCGGTGGTTTTCCCCGACCCTGACGCGCCACACAGCAAGGTGACGGTTCCAGGTGTGATGGTGATGGTTGCGTCATTGATTGAGGGGTGGTCTGCTCCCCGATAGGTGAAGGTGACCCCAGTTGCTTGGGCTGTTGTCATAGGGTGATTCTCCATATCGCGAAGCTGATAACGATGAGCAGAATGACCGCGTCGATCACACGGAATTTCACGACCGTGACTGAGGTGGGCTTTGCGGTTCCGCCCAGTCCGCGTACAAGGGCGGCCGATGCCAGTTCGTCTCCGCTGCGTACCACGGTCGATAGCAGCGGGATTGTGAAGTACTGGGCCGAACGCAGGGAAAGCGCGGACATGCCGCGTAGTTTCATGGCATCTGAGATCGCTTTAACCTCGTGGCCGATCACGGGCAGCACACGTAACGCGACTGAGATCGGGATCGTGAAACAAGTCGGGATCCGTGAGCTGGCGAGTGCTTTTTGCAAGGTGGCAGGTCGGATCACGCCGATCGCGTAGGCTCCCATTCCTGCGCTGACACTGAATCGCCACATCCACTGCAAAAACAGCACGAGGAACGCGCTGGCCGTTGACTTCCACACCAGTGGTATCACGAAGACGAGTGTGCCGAGAGCCGCAAACGTGGCCAGGTAGACGGCCACCCAGCTCGGGCGCACGAGCGTGTTGGGGTTGATCGTAGCGCTCGCCAGCATCACGGCGGCGAATCCGCCCAGAGCACACACGAACCACGGCGAGTAGGCACTGTAGATCGTGGTGGAGACGATGACGAGCGCTACGATAATCGTGCGCGGGTCGGGAAGTTTAGACAAGACCGGCCCGTTCAAAGTGTTTGCGCGCCACTCGGGTTCCCAACAGACCAGCAAGCCAGCCAACGATGAGCATCACGACGAAGAAGCCCAACAGAATCGGAATCGTGACAACCTGCGCCATCTTCGCGGCATACTCGGCACCCATTTGTTCGGCGATCTGCGACATATATGCGTCTTGGTTCATAAATAGCGGCATCCACGGGGAAACATAGATTGGCAGGATAAACAGTGCATATGCCAGCGGGACACGAACTTTCACGTTCTTCGGCCCCTTGGTGATCACCAAGTCAGCGAGCAGGCCGAACACAGCGGCGATCGCGATTCCTCCCACCCAATGACCCGTTACGAAGAAGAGGGCTTCGATGAGGATCAGCATGATGGTCAATGCCCCCATCTTCGGAGTGCGGGCAGTAAACAGCGCGAACACGGTGCCGTTGACGAGAATGGAGAGTAAGAAACCGGCATACATGGCAGCCGGAATGAACCCGAGCATTCCGAATGCAAACACGATGACAAACATCAAAGCGGTGAAGACGCCGATATTGATGAAGTCGCGCGTGTTTAGGCGCGAGGACGTGGGTGTGGACATAGTTATTCCTTTCATGATTGTGAACAGTGCTGTGTTTTAGACGAGTTGCCATCCGGCGGCGTTGATGCGCTCTTGCCAGAAATCGCGGTATTGACCTGGCTGGTTGACCAGCTCGTCGTGGCACCCGCGCTGGGCGATACGCCCACCGTGGGAGAGCACAATGATTTGGTCAGCTTGGCGAATGGTTTCAAGTTTGTGGGCGATCACGATCAGTGTGGAGTGCCTGCGTAGCTCGTTCATCGCCGCAACAATGTTGGCTTCATTTTCCGCATCCAACGCGCTGGTGGCCTCATCGAACAGCACAATTGGGGCTTTCTTCACCAAGGCGCGGGCGATAGAGACGCGTTGGCGTTCCCCACCTGACAGTGCGCGCCCGCCAGCACCCGCCAATGAATTCCAGCCGTCTGGGAGCCGGTTGACGATTTCCGTCACGCCCGACAGGTCAGCCGCCCACCTGATTTCTTCATCGGTGGCTTCTGGGTTGCCAAGGCGAATGTTGGCCTCGAGCGTGTCATTGAATAAATAGACGTCTTGGAAGACCAGGGATATCTGGCGCATCAAATCTTCGGTGGTCTGCTCGCGCACATCAACCCCGCCAACGCGTACGCTGCCGGACTGCACATCCCAGAAACGTGCAACCAACCTCGCGATTGTGGTTTTTCCGCAGCCGGAAGGGCCAACCAGGGCACACATGCCGCCTTGCGGGACATGGAAGGAAGTATCACGGAGAACCGGGGTGTCCGGATCGTAGCCGAAGGCGACGTCCTCGAAACGAACATCACCAGGAGCGCTCACCGGGGTGGAGACATCGGGTTCGGACAGTTCGGGAGCGTCCATGACCTTGTCGACGTGATTCATCTGCTGGCGGCGTTCTTCCAGCCCGGTCATGCAGCCACCGATGTCTTGGAGCATGGTGGTGAACCGCAGGCACATGCCGATGGTGACCACAGCGTTCAACGCATTCATCTGCCCGCCGAGGGCGAGTTGGGCGGTCAGCCAAATCATTACCACGACAAGGGCTTGGACGAACACTCCGTTTATCAGGTTCGCTAATGTTTCGATCCACAATGCTTTGCGGCTTTTGCGGTCAGCCTGTTTGAATGCCCGATCAAGGGCCGGGTAGTCATCGGCGACATGGCAGGAGCGCAGCGCGCCTTGGCAGGTGGCGAATTCGACCATGCGAGCCGCCAGCTCCGATTCTGCTGGTTCGGAAACCTGCTTGCCCTTATCGAGAAGCACACGGGAGATATGAAGGAAGGCGAGCATGATCGGGAAGGCGATCGTCAAGGTCAGTCCCAGCCGCCAATCCCAGAACCACGTGCCCACAGTGATCACCAGCACGGCTGAGAGTTTTTGGACGAGGGAAAAAATGAAATGTGCCGCCGACTCACCCAAGTTCATCATTTCCTGGGTGACCATGCGCGACAGCCGTCCAGAACTACCCGAATCGAACACTCCCAACGGTAGGCGGGCTACCTTGTTGCCGACCGCTTGGTGTACGTCGTGAATGAACCCGAGGGCCCCGATATAGCCGGTGCGCATGCCATAAAACTCCGTGCCCACGCCCAGCACCGCGATTACCGCCAAGGCGATGAGCCATCCCCAAAACGATAACCCCCACACCGGCATTCCGGTCGCTAGGGCACTTGCTGCGGGAAGCAGAGTCAGCAGGGCAAAGCCGTGACACAGTCCTGAGACCGCACCCCACGCTTGACCGACCGAGAGGTCTCGCCACGAGGCGGGTTCCATCAAACGCTTAAAGCGTGGCAGCAATAGTTGATTCATCGTGTCATCTCCTCGCATGCACCTTGGGCAAGAAGTGCCTGATAGTGCGCATTACCCACCAGCTCGTCGTGTTTACCGACCACAGCAATGCGCCCGCGTTCCATGACGACGATTTGGTCTGCCCCTCTGATCGAGGCCAGTCGGTGGGCGATCACAATCACGGTTCTGCCTTTGGCAAGAGTCGAGAGAGCTTGTTGGATTTTCGATTCCGATTCCGGGTCCGCCATCGCCGTCGCCTCGTCCAACACCAACACTGGGGCATCAACCATGAGCGCCCGGGCGATCGCGATACGGGCTGCCTGCCCGCCCGAAACGTGGGTATCCTCACCCAACACAGTGTCGTAACCATCTGGCAGGCTCATGATGAACTCGTCGATCTGCGCCGCCCGCGCCGCCTGCCGCACCTGATCCAAGGTTGCGTCTGGCGCGCCTAGGGCAATGTTGTTGTGGATGGTGTCGCGAATAAGCTGTGCATCTTGCAGGACGAATGCGACCGTCGAATACAACACATCCTGGGAAATGCTCTTTAGATCAACCCCGCCAATAGTGATCGTGCCAGCGTCCGGGTCATCGAAGCGGGCAATCAAACTCGCCAACGTCGACTTTCCCGCACCCGAAGGCCCAACCAGCGCAGTCACCGTCCCCGCCGGAATTCTCAGGCTCACCTCGTCTAACGCTTGGGTCTCGTCATAGGCATACGACACACCCCGAATCTCAATATCATGACCCTTTGGCGTCTGCGGCGCATCGGGCTGACTCAACGCCGGTAGCTCCATGACGTTCACCAACCTCACTGCCGCAGACCCTGCGAGCTGGTACGACCAGGCGATGGTTGCGATTGCCATCAACGCTCCCGGCAACACCAAGGCGATCAACGTGGTCGTTATCACCTCGTAGATGCTCACCCAACCGGCGTTCATCATCAACGCGCCACCGCCAAGGTTCACGATCAACAACACCGGGATCGACACCCACGAAAATGAGGCGACCGACATCGACACCAGCGGCATACACCACGCCCGGTAGAACTTAGAAAACTCGTTAGCTGCATCTAAATAGGCTTTATGTGCTTGGCCGACCTTGCCGAACGCTTTCACCACTGAGATACCGGCAACGAACTCGGCCATCGTTGCCGAAACCTGAGCGAGCTTGGTGTCCATTTGCGCGGTCTTCTCATTCATCCCACGCATCGACATGCCATACATGCCCACATAAATCGGAATCGTCGCAATCGACAGCAGAGCGAGCCGCCAATCCACCACGAACGCATAGGCCAACAAGGCGAGCGGGGATACGATCGCGTTCAGTTTCTCAATCGGCCCGTGCGCAATCACTGTGTGCACCGTGGCCGTATCATCCTGAATGGTCTTGCGGATCTTTCCCTCACCCTCGCGGGTAAACCACGACAGCGGAGCAGTCGACATGCGGGCGGCAATCTGGCGGCGCATTTGATTACGCAACGACAGGTCAATAAAATGCGTCACGCCCAATGCAACAAAATATAAGGTCAACCGGGCCATGTATGCGCTGACGAGGAGCATCACGATCCAGTTCACCCGCGCCGGGTCCACCCGGTCTTGCATCAGCGCAGCTCCCAGCTCCACCAAAGCCACATAGGGTGCGATAGCCAACACACCAGAGGCGAACGCTAAGACCTGCGCGACAAACAGTTTGCCTTTCACTGGCTGCGATAGCTGACGGATCGCGTTCTGGCCAGCGACAGATTTTTCCTTCGCCGACCCATACTCGCCTTCAACAACCTGATCCATTACAATATCGTCCACGCAAACACCATCCTTATTAGATAAGGGTAACCTTACTTTATTTCTGGGAGGTGTACCTAACCGTGCACGTCAACTGATATGAGCATCACCCTTTCAGGGCAATCCTCACCTGTTCACCGGTGCGGAACACGAACCGGATCCCGTCCTCGTCTACGATGGCGTGGTCGATGAGAGCGCTCCACTGTGAGGGGCGGAACTCGCTCACAGGTTCGCCCGTGAGATCGTCGAGGGCTGTAGTCACGGCCGCATGTTTGGCTGTCTTTGCTGTGATGTCGGCTTCGAGGCTTGTTTTACGTGCGAGTGTCTTACGGTAGGCAGTATCGAGTTCGGTGTACTTGTTTTGGTAGGCGTCCTGGTCGAGCGCGCGTTGCTGGTTTTCCGCAATCAGCGCCTCGATTTGCTCGGTCAGCTCCACGATTTTCGCCTGGCAGGCGGCGGCCTGTTCTTCCAACCTGCTCGTATCGAACATGTCGCCAAGCACCTGCGGTAGCTGGCTTTGCTGCGGACGGCAGGCGATCAGTTGATTGAGCGCTTGGACGAAAGAATCCTTGATCTGCTCGTCTTTCACCGTCGCGCTGCTGCAGGGATGTTCGTCTGTGTATTTGTGGTTGCATTGCCATACTGTGTATTTGTATTTCGTGTTCGACGCCCACGTCTTACGCCCATACCACGCCCCACACTGAGAACATTTCAGCCTGGTGGAGAACAAGCCGACTTTCGCTGACGATATGTTGCCATGCCTGGTGGCGAGTTCGTATTGCACCTGATCCCAGATGCGCGGTTCGATAATTGGCTCGTGATTGCCTGTTACGTAGTATTGGGGCACTTCACCCTCGTTGACCTTCATCTTCTTAGTAAGGAAATCGGTGGTGAACGTCTTTTGAAGAAGGGCGTCGCCCTTGTATTTTTCGTTGGACAGGATGGAGCGCACTGTCGAGGTTGACCACACTTCTTTCCCGCGCGGGGTGAGAATCTTGCGGGCAGCGAGCTCGGTTTTAATCTCACTGATCGCCATCCCGTCAAGGAAAAGCTGGTAGATCAACCGCACGGCCGGAGCCTGCGTCTCGTCAATGACGAGGCTGCCATCCGCGCCTTTCTTGTATCCGAGTAGGGATTTGTAGGGAACCATGACTTTCCCATCGGCAAAACGTTTCCTGTGCCCCCAGGTCACGTTCTCGGAGATCGAGCGGGATTCTTCTTGCGCCAAGCTCGACATGATCGTGATCAATAGCTCGCCTTTGGCGTCGAAGGTGTAAATATTTTCCTTCTGAAAATAGACCTCGACACCTGCATCCTTGAGCTTGCGCACGGTAGTGAGCGAGTCGACGGTGTTGCGAGCAAACCGGGACACACTCTTGGTGAGGATCAGATCGATTTTACCTGCCAGGGCGTCATCGATCATGGTTTGGAAACCTTCGCGACGTTTCATAGAGGTGCCAGAAATACCTTCATCGCAGTACATGCCCGCGAACTGCCAATCATTACGTGAGCGAATATAGGTGGTGTAGTAGTCAATCTGAGCCTCGTAGGAGGAGGTTTGTTCTTCCATCTCGGTAGAGACGCGAGCGTAGGCGGCGACCCGCCTGCGTGCCGGTGCGCCAGATGAGGCTGTGAGATTCCCAAGTTTCTTTGTTGCGGGTATCGCGGTGACGGTGCGGTTCATGCCAGCCTCCCCTCACTGGTTAACCCCACTGGTGTCATGGTTCCATCCGCGAGGTGGAAGGTGAGCTGATGCTCGAAGGCCTCGATCATCACGATCTGCTCGCCAACCTGGACGGGGTCGAAACCCTGGGTGCCGAGCATGTCTGCGCAGGCTTGTTCGAGGAGTGTTTCGCGCAGGTTGTGCCCCCTACAGGGATTGCCGTTCCCGGTGCAGGCACTCCAGCAGCGCCAGAACTTGTATGAGGTTCCAGACTTGTAGGTGCGGGTTTTGCGTTGATAGTTCTTCCCACACGCGCCGCAGCAGATCCGCCCGGTGAATACGCCCGTGTTCTTTGACGGAGTGGCAGCCGGGCCCGCCTCACGCCTGTGCGCGATTTCTGCTTGCACCGCGTCAAACATCGCCTCATCAATGATCGCTGGGAGGGCTTGCTCGACCCAGTATCGCGGCAGCTCCCCGTCGTTGAAGGAGCGTGTGGGTGCTTGGATTGTGGGGCGGTACATTTTCTGTAGCATTTGGCAGCCCTTGTACCGCTCATTTTCGAGCATGCGACGAAACACGGATCCGTAGAACCGTCCCCCTCCCCGAGAGCGTTTACCTTCAGCATTGAGCATCGTCGCGGTTTTCTCCGGGCTGATCCCATCGAGATAATTGGCAAACAGTAAGCGCACGATCTTGGCTTCTTCTTCGACGATGGTGAACTGGCAGTCTGCCCATTGGTATCCATAGACAACGAAGGAGTTCGTGCCCCCGCTCTTGTACCGGTTGCGGATCGCCCATTTGACGTTCTGGGATAGTGAGCGTGATTCTTCTTGGGCGAACGAGGCCAGCAAGGTTAACAGCAGTTCCCCGTCAGCGCTAAGGGTGTCGATCTGTTCGCGTTCGAATCGCACGGCCACGCCCAGGTCTTTCAGCTCACGGACCGTAGCGAGCAGATCGACAGTGTTGCGGGCCAGGCGTGAGATCGATTTACACAACACAATATCGACAACCCCACTCCTGGCTGTGTCCATCAGGTCGGCCAGGCCTTGCCGGGATTTCGTTGACGTGCCAGTAATACCCTCATCGGTGAACACGCCCGCATAGGCCCATCCGGGCGTGGACTGGATCAGGCGCGAATAATACGAAACCTGCGCCGATAGGGATGCTAACTGCTCGACGGCGTTGGTTGAGACCCTCGCGTATGCCGCCACGTTGACCAGTTTCGGGGTCGGCGGCCGAACTGGTGTCACCACACTGATGTGTGCCACGTTTTCTCCTTTCGCGTTAGGTCTATACACGCTCTAAAGGCGGTGTTTATCCAGTCGTTTCGCCCACAATCTGTGGTTGATAGATCGGCGTCCACGCCTTCCATAACAACCGGTGAGCACGCTGATACTCTGCGGGTGTGAGCACGCCCCGCCCCGCCAGCACGCTCAACGTGTGAGAGTCCGTGATGAAGGCGAGTTCTCGGGCGAACACGTCAGGCTGTGTCATCTGATCAACCCGAGCCGTGAGAGCGTTCATGGTCGTCCGCCCCTGGTGCCAAAGCGAGCACGCACATAGCAGGCGTGACAGCAAAACTTTTGACCTGGTTTGTCCACGATCGCGAAGCGGCGTCCGCAGTGCGTACAGGTCTGCTCGCGCACAGGCTCGGTTTTCTGTCGATGCCGCCACGCTTTATGCCTGCAGGCGGGCGAGCAAAACCGAGCCCGAGCCCCTCCCTGTATAGGGCTGGCACACCACTGACACACGCGCTCGACCATCACCGGAGCGGCGTCAAGGTTTCGGGTTGTGCAGTACGAGCGGACCTGGTCACGAGTCAGGGCGCAAAACTCGGCAATCGCTTTATACCCCCAGCCCGCCGTGCGCAGGTTGCGGATACGTTGTTCATCAAGATCATTCACAGTGGGGTCACTCCCTTCACCCCACTGCCGACAAACCCCCGATTGTTAAATCCGTCCATGAAACGACGAAAAGCCCCGCCACCACCCATGACGGGTAGCAGCGGGGCTAAGTTTCGCCGGAGCAACGTGGGGTTAGTAGCCGAGCTTGGCATTCACGCGCGCCTGAACAGCGGCGTAGAGGTTGCCCAAGCGGCGCTTACGTTCCTCACCATTGCCATAGTCGCCACGGATCACGGCGTCGGCAAGCGCGTCAATGTTGGGCCCTGCTGGCTTCGCGGCAGGTGCGTTGCCAGAGAGCTTCTCGTTCACGCGAGCCTGAACAGCGGCGTAGTTGGCTCCGAGGCGGAGCTTACGCTCCTCCCCGTTCCCGTACTCGCCGCGAATCACCGCGTCGGCGAGGGCGTCGATGTTCGGTGCTGCAGGAGCGGGTGCTGGTGCGCTACCGCTCATCTGGTCATACCAAGACTGTGCGCGGGACATGTAGGCGGCATGCTGGGAACCAGCCAACGATGCCGGGCAAGCCGTGGCAGAGAAGTTTTTGTGCCCGAAGACGTTCTTGCCCCACTGGGGTCGGCCAAGGCCGTAGAACTTGCAGATCGCGGCGACGAGGTGTGCTCCGTTATCGAGGCACGCCTCCGACACAGCCCACGGGCTGGAGCTCACGTCCGCATGCTCGATGCCGATACTGGTGGTGTTGGCGGCAAAGTTGCCTGCATGCCAGGCGGTGTCGCGATCCCATACGAGCTGGCCGATTGTGCCGTCGGTTTGGACTTGGTAGTGGGCGGAAGCTGGACGGGTTTGCCACACGTCGTAGCAGCCCCTAATGGTGAGGTTTCCGGCGTTGTGGTGGATGATGACCTTATCGATGCGCCTGCCGTTGCGGCCGGGTGTGTAGTGTGTGTTCATGATGAGGTCGATGTCGGCCTCGAGCGCGAGCCAATTCTTCATGACTGGTTCTCCTTTGTATTTTCAGTGGTTGTTTCGGTCAGTGAGGGTCTTGTTTCGGCGCGGTTGGCGATCGCATCGAGCGCCCCACGCATTTGGGGTGGGACGGGTAGGCCGAGGCGGGTGGCGTTTTCGACCAGGGAGATGCCTTCGTTGGATAGGTAGAAGAAGATGACCGCCGCACGTAGCACGCCGGGTGCTCCGAGAATATGGACGTCGATGAGGTGGGCGAGGCCGACGAGGGTGAAGATGAGGATTTTGCGGCTGATACCCCTAAAACCGACGGATGAGCTGAGGCGGCGCTCGTTGATGGCGGCCAGCACCCCGGTGATGTAGTCGGCGATAGCGAAGACGATCAGCGCATAGACGAGGCCGTCGAGCCCTCCAAGATAAGCGGCGAGCCACGCACCAATACCAGCGATGCCGGTTTGGATGGCGTGCCAGATGGCGTGTAGAGACATGAGAATGATTCCTTTCGTGGGCATAAAAATTGCCCACACCCATCTGGGGTGAAGGCATCAAAAATTGGTGTAGCACTGGGCTACATGGTCGGGTCAGTGAGAACTTCGAGAATCGGCTCTGTCAGATCAATCGACGCGACCTGTGGCACTGGGAGTTCTTGGGCTTCGATGGCCTCTGCTGGTGGTGCGGGCGTGGCATCGGATTCGATCGGGACGATGGGTAGCTGTACTTCTTCGCTAGACGTTGACTCATCATCTGAAACGTCGGTCATTTCTGTGTCCTTTTCTTCCTTGGCCTTCATTGGCCACCCTTGGTGATGGCGTCGTAGAGAACGTCGTAGGCTTCCGCCGCCACGCCAGACAGTTCACCCTCATAGCCGTCAAGAAGTGCTTTCACGTCCTTGTCGTGGCCGTCGTAGGTGGGACCCGACACTTCCGCAACCGAGGTCAGCAGATTCTGGCGGGCTTCGAGGAATTCACTGGCTTTGTCGGGGTCGGCGAGGACGAACGTGCCATCGTCGGCGAATATCGGGCGGCCGTTCTCGTCGAGTGTTGCGAATTGGGTGACGAGGTCGTATTCGTCTTCCCCGAACCGTGCAATCGCTTCCTTCACTAGCGTGAGGAGTTTCGAGCGAGCACGGGACTGCGCCGCCTTCAACGGCATATTGGTGAGTAGGTCGGCGATGGGTTGCAAATGGTGGTTGGCGAGCATGATCTTCATGAGGGTTTCCTTTTACTTATGCGAGGTTGGTGGACATGGCCGACAGGCCTGTGTTGGAGAAGTACCGCCACGTGATGTTCGAGCCGGTTCCGGAGATGGATGTGATCCACCCTTGATTGAGCAGGCTGAGGATTGCGTTCATCCTCGACATCAAATCCTTGGTGCGATCAAAGAGACGGGTCATGTTGTAATACGACCCGTTGGTTACGACCATCAGGTCGTAGGTGTGAAACACGACCTTCGCCAGCCCATTGCTCGACGCCCACCCGGCGTAGGTGCCTTTCCCGGTGAGCGTGCAGTCTTGCAAGGTCACGTAGCGTGAGCCGGTGGTGTAGAACTTGTAGCCGTTGGTGCGCAAGTCAGCACCGAGATGAATGCCGGCCTCGCCGTAGAAGCGTCCCTTCGGATCCAGGGTGAGGCAGGTGAAGTAGCCACCGCCGGAAACCGTCTGGTATGTCCAGGCCACATAGTCGCCTTGATAGGCGACCTGGTTGACGACGCCTTGCACGTCGGGCTTGTCCTTGTGGGCACGGCGTGCCATCTCCCCGATGTAGCGGGAGCCGTACCAGAATTTCATCCCGGAACTGGAGATTGTCCCTTCCAAGGTGGAGCCGTTATACCACGCGATCTGCGTCGGCGAAATACGGATCGACTGGTTCCATCCGGCCAAGCCCACTTGGATCGCGTTGGTCGCGAGCTTGTCAGCCGAAATCGAGCGCGCCCCAATCCGAGCCGCCGACAACGTCCCAGTGGTGATCTTCCCAGCATCCAGCGCAGCGATCTTCGCCGACGTGACCGCCGCGTCCTTGATCATCGCATTGGTGATGTATCCGTTGGCGATCGTCAACTTGTCGGACGTGATCGATCCGGCGGCAATCCGCCCAGCAGCCAAATAGTCTGAGGTGATCTTCGAGGCCGAGAGCGACCCGGTTTTCGCGTCGGTGATCGCGGCGTCTGCGATTTGTGCGGTGCCGATGGCGGCGTCTGCGATGTGTGCTTGGCTGATCGCTTTCGACCCGATCATCGCGGCACCGACCGGTGTTTGTTCCCATTGGTTGTTGGTGAGGATGTATTGGCGGGCGATCACGCCGTCTACGCGCACTTGCCATAGCGCGCCCTCCGGTCGGCCAGCCGCGTCCGCTACGTTCGGGTCAACAACGGCAACCGTGAGCCGCCCATCCGAGGTAACCGCAACGTCGTGGGCATCCTGCGCCAACTGGGTAGCACCAGCGGCAGCAGACTTGGCCTGGTCGATCTCCACCTGCGCCGAAGCCATCTGAGTGGCGACAGCATCGGCGGCGGTTTGTGCGTCTTGTGCGGCGGCGAGGGCGTGGTCGACCTCTGCGCGGGCGGCGTCGAGTTCCGCGGTGATCTGTGCATGGTTCAGATCAGTAGCGAGTGCCACCCAGCCGGGCTGCCTGGTGTCGGTGAGCCGGTAGATCCAGATTTCGGTGGTTTCGCCGTTTTGTCGGAACCACGTGTCACCCAGCCTGGCATTGGCGGGCTGGATCCTGCCGTAGTGGTTGGTGTTCTTCCCATCCGCACTAGCCAACGCGAACCCTGCCGCATCCGACGCAGCCACCGCCGTGCTGATGGCGGTTTTGACTTGCCGGGTGACAGACGTGAACTTCCGAGCTACGGTTCCAAGTTCGACCGAGATGTACTGGAGCGTGAGCGGGTTGTACTCGTAGGCCACTACCCGCGCCGTGAGCGCAATCCCAAGATCGGTGTGGCGGACGGTCACCGTGTCACCAATTTCGACGGTTTCTAGCCGTGCGAGGTCTGCGTATTCACGGGTTTGTGAAAGGTCAGTGAAGCGGATCTTGTACGAAGCGGACGGCTCATCCACATGCTTGGCGCTGAATTCTGCCGCCGCTAGACGTCGCAACTGCGCGTGGGCTTGGTCGAGCGGAAGCTCGCCTTCACGCGGGTTGTCTTTATCAGTAATGGCTTTGACTTGTCCGTAGCGGATGACGCGGATACGCGGCACCACATAATCGCCCAACTTCGGCGAATCCACATAGAGTTCAGGCAAGAGTAGGCCGTCGTAGCCGACCGGGAGAATCCGTGTCACCACCGTCGAAAAATCGATAGCCGATTCGAAGCCAGTGAGGTTCTTGCGGTCACGGATGACCACCCCGTGGTTGGCTCCACGCATGGGCCCGTGGTGAATGTGCCAGTTGTCCCGGGTGATCTCACCGCCCCAACGCGCAGCGAACGTGTTGTCCTCGCCCGCATCCATCAGAGCTTGGGCGATGGGCATGCGCACCAACCGCGCCGAAGACCTAGTCACCGTATCCGACGAGGTAGCAGTAAACCCGTGCTTAGTGTTTGCCGCGCCAAGGATTTGAGTGAGTGCGCCTTTCGCGGTTTTGTTGACCACGTAGGTGTCGGCGATGAGGTTCGCCGCCAGATCATAGAAGACATGAAACGCCGTTACTTCCAGCAAACCTTCGATCGTGGTGACGACCTCGCTAATCCGGAAACCCTGACGTTGCTCCAACCCTGGCACGGGCGCTGCCACAATGTTCTCAAGTACGAGGTGCGTGGCTGCAGGTCCATCTGCTGGGTAGGTGAAGGTCAAGGAGAATTCGCCACCTAGTTCTTCAGTCACGATCGGGTTGATGATCTCCCGATCCAAGACTCCTAGCCCGGTGGTGGTGAATGTCGTGGCGGTGCGGTCGTGAACCGTAATCATGAGAGGCCTTCCAAAGACAACAGTGGCCACCCCACGAAGGGATGACCATCGGAACTTGCGTGAGTTGGGTGTTAGGGGTTGCGCCAGTTCGGCGTGATCACGATCTTCGAGATACCAGCGCCGAGCGTGATCCGATTGACCCCAGGCTTCAAAACTGGGAAGGCTTCACTGAGCGCATCGGTCTGGACTTTCCCGTGGGCGTGTGCGACGAGACGCGCGCTGTCGAGCGTGACGGAGCCTGCTGGCGAATTCACCTGATGTACCGTTTTGTTCACCGTCAACGAGAGCATGCCCGTGCCTGTAACAGTGATGATCGGATCCGCATCAAGTAGGCCAGGGTTGGTGATCGTCCCCGACTCCGACATTATTAACGGCTTCAAACCCTCGGTCAGGTAAGTGAAGGGCTGGCAGGTCAGGCGTGCGGTGAAGAACCCCCACCCCGACAGCTCCCGGCGCAGTTCGCTCACTTTGCAGTGCTTAACCTTGCGGTAAACACCAGGCTCGGCAGTCAACGCAATCGTCGAAGCGCCCGTCAGCTCATGGGCGGCTTTCCGGTATTGGTGGAGCCCGTCACGGATAGGCACCGCGAGTTCAAGCTCGAGTTCGGTGTCCTCCCAGCCTATAAACCTGGTCAGGGTTCCGGCGCGGCCTTCGATCTCGATATCGTTCACCGCACGGACGGCGGCGGGTATCGCAACCGGGGCGGTCAAGCGCAGACCAAGCGACGTAGAGGTCACCGTGTCGTTCAAGGTGAACCCATACATTAGTAGCCTCCTGCCATCACGGTCTGCCGCCGATCAAGACGAGCAAGTTGTTTGTCGAGAGCGGGTGCGAGTTTGCCGACCAGCGTCCCATCCGACAACGTCACGCTAATTTCCAGCGAAGACAGGATGCGCTTTGCTGTGGCATCGACGATGCTCGCGACATCCACACGCTCACTATCAGCACCGCCACTCGTATCGCGATTGATAGCTATGGGTTGTGGGGTGAGGTCAACGGCAGGTACCTGCAGGTCTGCCACTGCGTCGATCGGTACATGAAGTCCGTCTTCAAGCTCGCTGAAGGCGTCCATCGTGTCCCTAGCCAAACCAGTGGCAGCAGTGACAGCCTTGTTGCCATCGATTTTGATGGAGCCTGCGAGGCCTTCGACGAGCATCCGTCCTGCCCAGGCCATCTTGCGAGACGGTGAGTGGATGCCGAAGAAGCCAGTGATGGAGTCCCAAATCCCGCTTGCCCAGTTCGAGACCGAATTCCACAACCACCCCGCCAGGGATTGGATTCCGTTCCACAGGCCGTAGACGAGGTTTTTGCCCGCCTCCGCCATCTGCCACATGCCCTGGCCAACGGCCGAGACGATGCCGGTAATGATCTGCGGGATTGCTGCGACGATCGTGGAAATGATCTGGGGTAACGCCCGCACGAGTGCCGTCAAGAGTTGGATGCCTGCTTGGACGAGTTGCGGGATAGCCCCACCAATCGCCGACACAATACTTGCGATAATCTGCGGCAACGCGGCCACAATCGTTGTAATGATCTGTGGCAACGCCCCAATCAACGCCGTCAGCAGTTGAATGCCTGCGTCGATGAGCTGCGGGATCGCACCCACCACGCCGCTGACGATCGCAGTAATAATCTGCGGGAGTGCTGCGACGATTGCTGTGATGATCTGTGGCAACGCCCCAATCAACGCGGTCAGCAGCTGGATTCCTGCTTCGATGAGCTGCGGGATCGCGCCCACAAGGAACGTGACAATCCCGGTGACGACCTGCGGGAGGGCTTCAATAATCACGGGGATTGATGCGATGAGACCTTCGGCAAGTCCGGTGATGAGCTGCAACGCCGCATCAAGAAGCAATGGCAGGTTATCGACGAGCCCTTGGACGAGGGCGACGAGCATTTCCACCGCCGCAGGAACCAGTTCCGGTAGTGCTTCGCCGATACCAGCAACCAGGGTTGCGATGATCTGAATCGCCGCCTCCAACAAAGACGGCAACGCCTCAATGATCGCCTCCACCAGCGCGATAATCAGCGTCACCGCCGTCTCGGCCACTTGTGGGAGGACTTCGATGATGCCCTCTAACAGGGCGGTGAGGATGGACATGCCGGTCTCGACCACCATCGGTAGCTGCTCAGCAATAAATGCGAGGGCTTCCTGTAAGACTTGGCCGAGGGTGTCGATGAGTGCGGGTGTTCCGCCTTCTTCAAACGCTGCGGTCAGTTCGTCGATCCACCCGTTGACCATCGGCAACACCGAACCCGCCAACGCCTCCGACAGACCACCAGCCAACAACCCCTTGAGATTTTCCACCCCATCCTGCATCGTCGCCAACTGGCCGCTAAAGGTCTTGGATTGGGCGTCCATAGCCCCGTAGAAACGCCCGCCTTCAGCAGTAGCACTGGCGAATGCGTCAGCGACCATATCAGCGCTGATCGCGCCCTTCGCCATATCCTCTTTCAGTTCACCAATCGACTTGCCAGTCTTACGCGAGATTTCCTCCAGGGGGTTGAAGCCGGCGTTGATCATCTGCAGCAAGTCCTGACCAGTCAACTTGCCAGTCGAAGACATTTGGGCGAAGGCGAGCGTTAGCGACTCCATCTTCACCGCATCACCTTGGGAGATATCGCCGATTTCGTTCAGGTGCTTTTTCGCATCCTCAAGGCTCATTCCGAAGCTCAGGAGGGTCTGCATGTTGCCCGCGAGGTCCTCCATACCAAACGGAGTCTTCGCCGCCTCAACCTTCAGGTCATTGACCAGTTTCTGAGCCTTGGCTTGATCACCCAGCATCGTGGTAAACGAGGTGGTGTATTGCTCCATGCGGGCGTTGTATTCCACGCCTTCCTTCAAGGCTCCGGCCATGCCGCGCCCAATACTGGCGATCGCATGCCCGATACCCTTGACCCCGGCAATGATGGCTTCGGAGGCGAGGTTGGCTTTCAACACGTCGCCGAAAATGCGGGTCTTGGAGCTGGTGGTGTCCATCTCGTCCCCGAGATCATCCACCGCGCCCTCAAGACGTCCTGCGTCCTTTGCCGCGCCCTTGGCATCGTCACCGGCACCGTCAGCCTCGTCCCCGAAATCCGACAGGGCGTCATTATTCGATTTGAGTTCGCCTTCAAGCCGGTTGAGTTCAGCGCCTGCGTTGTTGAGCTGGATCTGCCAATTCTTCGTCCGGCTATCGTTCTCACCAAAGCTCGTGGCGGAGTTTTCGAGTGCGGCGCGCAGGGTCTCAATCTTCGACTTTTGAGCCTCAATCTCTTTGCCTAAAACCTGGTTACGAGCCGTAAGCGCTGAAGCGGACTTATCGTTCCTATCGAACTGAGAAGCCACCAACTTCATCTCGGATCCCAAAACCCGCATCTCACGATTAATATCCGTGATCGCGCGCTTAAACTCCCGCTCACCCTCAAGTCCAATCTTCAAACCAAAAGACGAATCAGCCATGAGTGTTTACCTTTCTTTCCGGTAACGACAGTTATGGGATAATCAGTGAACGAACACGTAAAAGCGAAAGGGCATATATGGCAAAGAACAATGCGCGAGTGCGTAACTGGTTAATGCTGGTAGCCGTTGGGCTATTATTTGCAGCTATCTGTTTTGCTATTTTCGGGTTCACGCACGTGATTTCACCGGTCACCGCTATCGGAAATGCTGCTGGTTTTCTGATAACTAGCCTGGTTGCAGGTTTTTTCGCGCTGCGTAAATGAGCGATGCGCAAAAGGTAGTGTTCTTGCACGGGTTGGGTGAAACCCGTGATGTTTGGAACCCAGTAATAAAACAGCTGCCACAAACCGAGTGCATATCTCTAGACGTTTTGACAACGAAACCGCCGCTGGCTTCTTGGTTGCTTGAAGACGTATGCGCCCAGATTGCTAACTCGCTGACCGAACCAGTGCACCTGGTCGGGGTATCGTTGGGCGCAGTGATTGCTTTAAATATCGCGCTCACCCATCCGGGCAAGGTGTCCTCACTGTTTGTTTCAGCTCCGCAAGCTAAACCCCCAAAACTGTTGATGAATCTGCAAAAGACACTAATGCGAGTTCTACCAACAAAATGGGTCTGTCCGCCGCAGCTTAGCAAACCTGAGCTGGTGGGCGTGCTCGATAGTTTGAAAGATTTAGACCTTACTTCGCAGCTTCCAGCTTTATCTATGCCCGTAACTGTGGTTTGCGGCAGCAAAGATAAAGCAAACCTGCCTGCAGCCCGCAAAATCGCCGGCCTTATCCCCACAGCTCACCTAGAAGTGATCCAAGGTGCAGGGCACCAGTGGCACGCCGCCCATCCTCAGCTATTCGCCTGTTATCTCACGAAACATTTAGATCGCTAAACCCCAGCAGGAATAATATCGTCGATAAACCAGATGCGTTTCGGCTGGGCTCTGCCGGTTTCGATACGCCAGCAATCCACCAGGTCCAATAGTTCACCGAATATGGTCAGCTCGATTTGCATGCGGGTCAGTCCCAGGTGGGCGAGCCCGATATAGGTCAGGCGGGTAAAGATTGCCTCGTCACTATCTATTAAGTGTCCTTTTTCTTGGTTTGCCCTTTTGGGTCTGGGGTCTCGGTCATGATTGCTCGCCGGGTGCCGCGTTGGAGTGCCTGGGCGATAGCCTCTCGGTAGTCAGCTAAATCTGCAGGCACAGTTAGTAACTCCACTGCTTCTGCGGTCAGCTCTGGGCGCTTATCGTCCGGATGGGTGAGGTTGTGTATTTGTACGGACTGGTTAGCGAGCAGGGCGATGAGCCAGATTACGTCACCGAGTGACTTATCCATATCTTCGCTAGTTTCCAGGGCTTGACCTAAATGTTCTAGCCCTCCGTAACGTTGAGCTATAAGGCGGGTCGCACGGGTAGTGAGGACAAGCTCGTATTCTTGACCTGCGATAGTGATTGTCGCGCTTTTTAAAGAGGTGCTGGCCGGGCTGGTTTGGGTTTTCGCTGTCATGGCTTACCTGCATTTCTAGTTGTTTGTCGGTTTAATGCTGGTTGTAGCGGCAGGCTCATACACCTGCCTGTACCAGTTGGAGATCGTCTCAGCTTTCACGCCGGTGGCTCCTTCGGTGACTTCGGCTTTCCACGGGTGCTTACCGGTAGCGTCTGGTTTGTTACGCCGCAGAATCGTTCCCTCAATACTCGGGGTAGAGAACGTGATCGAATCAGCTTTGGTCGCCAGCGTGGTTCCCGGCAGAGCAAATTTGACGCGGTAAAGCCAAAAATACTGGTACTTCCCGTTAGAGCGTGCAGCTCTAAAACCAATAGCCACGGGTGCGCCACCATCCTCAGAAGTACTGATAAGTACCCCGTTCGCGTCCAGTCTCGCACCAGTTAAGGCAGCTGCAGCCTCAGCCCCGAGATCATCAACCCCAAGAGTGAGCGTTCCAGATTTGAATTCCTTGACAATCTCGGATGCCCCGTCATCGGCATACAAAATTGCCTCAGCCACCTCCACAGACAATTCTGCAGATATTGCTTTAGCCAGCGGTTTAGGAACGGCATAAGTTTCCTCACCGCTAGTGGGATCTTCGCTAATGCTCGCGTAGTAGAGCTTGTCTAAACCAATAGTTGCCATGATGTTTCTCCTTTTGGGTAGTAATTTTCGTTAGATGTCATCGAGAGATAGAATTGGGGCATGAGAGAGAAAACGCGACGCTTGACCTATGCGGTGTTCGGGATTTATCTGCTCTTGTTGTTGTGGATGGTGCTGTTCAAATTCGCCACCAGCGTTGACGACATACTGAGCGTGCGGCATGCGCGCTACTTAAATCTGATCCCATTTACAGATTCTGCGAATCTTTACGGGTCGAACTTCTTTGATGAGATCGTGGTCAACTTCCTTATTTTCATCCCGTTTGGCTTGTACATGAGGATGTTGTTGAAACGGCGCTCATGGTTAATTCAATTGCTCCCACCGTTTTTAGCAAGCGTGGCATTCGAGGTCGTTCAGTACGTTTTCGCTATTGGGGTCAGCGATATCACCGATGTCATAATGAACACTGCTGGAGCCGCTACTGGCTTAGTAGTTTTTGCTCTGCTAGCCAGATTCTGGCCTGAAAAGAGCGAAAAAGTCATTAACGTCATCGGGTTAGTCCTGGAGATCTTGTTCATCGGATTTTTGACTTTCCTGATCATTGCAAACTCTTAAGGACAGGCTCTAAAACTCGAAACATCGATGGAATAGTGGTGAAAACCGGTATCCGCCTCGTATCCGATATAGCGGATTCCTGGGAGAAGCCTGTGTACTGTGAAGGGCGATAGCTAGTTCATTGGTAGTGCAGTATTTGATGTAGTCGTACCAGTTGTTTGGGAAGCTCTGGATATAGTGGATCTTCTTGTATTTATTGGAAAATCGCAGGAAATAGAGGGAGAGGCTGAAAGGCTTTGCTCTTAGCTGGATGCCTTGCGATTTTGGGAAATATTTTATGAGTATTGATGATTTCTCTTGTTCACGGGTTCGTTAGGCGTTTTCGCGAGGCAAGATTGCTATCTCTAAACCGGCGAGTACGACTTCTATGATGATTTCAAAGTATTCCTGACTCATGCGGTCTTCGTTTTTCGGGTTGGCTAGCGGAATTAAGTAGCCCTGGATGATGTCAGCCAGCGTTGTGGAGCAGACAGCTAGGGGCTGAAGTTGGGTAATCATTTGGCCTAGGTCGTGGCGCTGTTCCTGCTTGGTTGGGCTGCGCAAGTTGCGAGCAGTAATGCTCCATAGCATCGTGTTGATGATAATTGAGTATGCGATGTGAATGTACTTGCTAAAACCAGCATCCCGTAGTTTTTCGTAAGCCACCTCCAAGATTGGTATCAACGCGGCGTTCATATGTCCATACATCAGTTTGTCGGTGACTCCGGGGAATTCAAGAAAGACAGGCCTGACATTTTTTGCTAGGGAGATGAACCAATCTTTCCATTCCAGCTGCTCGTCCGGTAGTTCGATGGTGCTAGTGATCTCGCCTATTACAGAAGCGGTAATGGCGTCACGGTTTTGGTAATGGTGGTAGATGACAGAGGGAACTACTCCCAGACGCTGCGCAAGGTCACGAATCGACCATTTTTCTAGACCGCACTCTCGGGTCAGTTCCATTGCGGTGTACATGATCTTTTCCTGCGTCAGCCAGGCGCGTCTACCCGTGTTTACCCGCTTGTCTTTATTCCCCACGAAAACAGCATACCCTCAACCTCGACAATACTAGAACATTGTTCTAGTATTGTCTCAGCTTGATTGGTAGCTCACTTTGGAAAGGATGTTTTAATGTGCGCCACTAATGAACGAAACGAGAAAGTCGAATCAAAAATAGCGGGACTGTTTCCCTTGTTTTTGACGGTGTTACTGGCATATATGGGGCAGATGATTCTTAATCCAATTCTGGCTCCGCTATCGCGCGAAATCGGGCTGAAGGAATGGCACATTGGCGCCACCATTTCGTTAGCTGCCATAATGTTTTCTCTTACCTCCACCAGGTGGGGACGGGTCTCATTGCGATGGGGATCTCGGCGTATCTTGCTTATTGGCATGCTTGCCGGAATCCTGGCTCTAAGCGGATTCGCTATGGTGGTGTGGCTAGGATTTAAGGGTCTGCTCACCGGCATAGCGTTGATCATAGGAGTAGTCATAACTAGGGGAGTGCTGTACGGCGGTGCCATCGCATCAGTTTCCCCAGCCGCGCAAACCTACGTTGTGACTCATACCTACAATGAGACGCAACGGGTAAAGGGTCTGGGAGTCTTGGGTGCTGCACAAGGATTCTCGTCTATTCTTGGAGCCTTATTGGGCGGCAGCCTTGCAGCTATAGGAGGTTTCATGATGCCCTTGCTGGTGATGCCTCTGGTCATGCTTTTAGGCGTTGCCGTTTTGCTGCTAACATTCAAACCCACAGGTAGCGAAGAAAAAGTCGCTCAACCGGCAAAAGTTTCCTATTTTGATTCAAGAGTATTCGTGTTCCTGGCTTGCGGTTTCCTAATGTTTACCGCTTTTTCTACCGTGGCTACACTTTTCGGCTTTTTACTGCAGGATGTTTTGAAGCTAGCGGCCGGCGCAACAGCAGGGCTCACCGCTTTGTGCATGTCAATAATGGGTGTGGTGATGATACTGGCGCAGGCCTTGGTGGCTCCAAGGTTAAACTGGGGTGCTAAAAAACTCTTTAGAAGAGGATTAATAATCGTTCTTCTCGGGTTACTACTCTTGGTTTATCCACTAAATCTTGGACTGTTCATCGTGGCCAGCATCTTGACAGGCTTTGGTCTAGGCCTGGCGATGCCTGGCTACAACACGGCGCCTACTTTGCAAATGAAGCCCGAAGAACAAGGTGGGCTGGCCGGGTTGATTAATGCTAACAATGGTGCTGCCTATGTAGTGGCACCGATAGCCTCTACCGCACTTTACGGACTCTCTCCGTGGCTACCAATGACATGTTGCGCAGTCCTGATAGCTGCGGCAATTTTGCTGAGTTTTTACCATCCCGAGTTCCGCAAATAATCTCTTTATGACTAGAAGCAAAAACCATAAAAATTCCTGCTAAAGCGGTGTTGACTTCAGCAGAACTATGATGTCTAGTCGCTACGAGGTTCAAACAAACTCAAACGTCTCAAAAACCCCATGCAAACACGGGGTCATTCAGCTCAATCGCTTGTAATGGTGTGTATATTCTTCTTGGTAATGACCCTGAAGCTATTGAGAACACTTGGTGCTATATAGGCAAGACAGAAAACTTTGTAGAGCGCCTGCGTGATCATGACAAAAAGAAGCCGCAGTGGGAAAAGGTCGTTATTATTGCTAGCTTGCAGCGGTCTTTTAACGAGGGGCATTGGGGTTATTTAGAAGCCCGTCTGGTTGAAATCGCTAAGAATGCTGAGCGTTGTTCTATGCCTGATAACAGACAAACTCCTCGGGTTAGGAAGCTTTCTGAAGCGCAACGAGCATCAGCCGAGTCGTTCTTAGATAATGTGAAGCTGATTTTGCCGATCCTGGGAGTCAATGTTTTGCGTTCCCTAGAAAATACTGTGCAAGCAGCTACCGCTCAGATAGTTTCTTCGCCTGTTTTCCATCTGCGCAGACAAAAAGATCAGATAGACGCCTCGATGCAGCTGATTGATGGCGAGTTTTTCCTCCTCAAGGGATTAATAGTGGTTGCGAATTGGGAAACCAGTAAAGCCAGAAGTCAGGCAACGGTTAACTCGTATGCGACTATAGCTAGTCGTCACCAAAAGCTAGTTAGTGACGGTTCAATCCGTCTAGAAAATAAGCGGGGCGTGGTTACCCGGGATATTGCTTTTGCTTCTCCTTCTGCAGCAGCGGCCATAGTGTTAGGTACCTCCGCCAATGGTAGAGCGCGCTGGGTCAATGATGAGGGACAAAATTATGGAGTCTGGGAGGAAAGCAACAACTCCTAGAAAGTAGTCGGTGAATAATTCGCGATGTCGATTGAATAGTGGTGGTAGCCGGTATCGTCCTCGTATCCGATATAGCGCCTGCCTGTAATAACCAGGCGAGCGCTAATTAGAGCTTTCGTGATCTGGTCTCTTAGAGCTAAGTAGTTGGTTTTCGTGAACAGGCTGATTCGAGCTTCTTCTATTTCGACGCCTGGGGTGTTGTCGGCGAAGATCTCGAAAGAATCTGTTAACGGGGTGAATACTAGATACGTGTCTGGGGCTGGGGAATCGGTGTAGCAGCTGACTGCATAGGCGAGCCCAAGTTGTTTAGCGATGTGGCTTATGTTTTCTAAAAGCCCGCTCATGGTTTCACCTGCTGGATTCGCGCGGCTAGGGTTTGTTTCATTGCGGTGATTGCGGCTCGCCTGGTTTGTGAACGCGTAGGGGCTAGGAAGGGTCTAGCGGGCTGGTTGGAGCGCCCGTGTTCAAGAACGTTAGCGATTAGTGCGTTAGCTCTACCATCGTCTCGGTTCTCGGCGAAACCAACTTTGACGTTGTAGTCTCCGCGGCTATTGACTTTTACTGGCGCGGTTCCTAACGCTTTGGCGAGCTGACCGGTAGAGCGGGAGGGCTGTTTCGTTGAGCTGCCGATTGCTGCAGAAAGGTTAGAGCGCATACGCGGCTCCACAATATTAGCCCCGGCTTTAAGTACTTGCTCAGCGGAGTTATCAATGAGGCTGCTGGCTGAGTCGAGTGCGTCAATGAAATCGTTGGGAAGCCGGATTTGTACGCGAGCCATCAGGGTGCTCCTTCTGCTTCGGTGCGGTGAGCCAAAATCTCGACATAGCGGCCGAGGCATTCGACCGCATCAATAACGTACCTGCCACGTGCGGAGCTGATTTCCATCGCCTCGGTTATATTTATGCCGGGTATTGCTCGGATCCTAAATAACAGGTCTGCTTTGGTGTAGGCGGCGCGGTTGACCCAAGCCGGTGAAGCGTGCCGCACTTCCATATATGCGCGCACCGAAGCAATAACCTCATCACCAGTAGTGGCGAACCCGGCAGCGTCCTTAACCACTACAGGTTGTATTAGGTCGATGTGCTCGCTCATTTTGCCTAGCGTTGCCACAAGGCGCGTCCTTCTTTAGATTTTCCAGTCCCGATCCAGACGAAGCAGGGTGTTGACTGCGTTCCACACGGCGCGGGCAGCATCGGTTTTGTCTGCCCAAAACCCGGCGGTTGCTCCATCTCTGGATTCGTAGAAATGGGTGGCGAGCATGATAATGCCTTGCCGGGTTGCCTGCGACATGGGCTCCGTTTGGTAGTAGCCCTCGGGCAGATGTTGGTAAGCGGTGGCATAGGAGATGGCAGCCAAAACAAACGAGGCAATCAAAGAATCATCCTCGCTATGGTCGACCAGTAGATTCTGCTTGACTAAAGCCATGAGTTCGTCTGTTTTCATGGCTGCCACCTCCTAACTATTTTTATGGTTTACCCCGCGGTCTTTTGGGTAAGAACCTTGATCGCTTCGGGCAAGACTAGCTTGCCGTCTAGGCGTTGGGAGGCGAGGAACCCGATCTGCCCGGTGGTTGCAAATAGCTCGTTGAGGCGTTTGAAGGAGCGGCCTTGCCGGTCAGCAATCCAATAGAAGCCGAGGTCACCGAACGCTACTGTGCGCGCCCCAGCTTTAAGCTCAGGCACAAACACGGAAGTGTGAACGGGTCGGCCAAGGATCATGTCCGGGGTTCCAGCAGTCAGGGCTGGTTGCCACAGGTACTGCCCGTTACCGTCCTTGAGCTTGCGTACGGTCTTTACTGTTGCATCGTTCATCAGCCACACCGCGCGCGCCCGGTAGGGGGCACGCAAACTATAGTGCAGATCGATGAGTTCATCAGCGCTAATGTCGGTAGGCTTGGCGCTGGTCACGCCAATCTCGGCTCCGCCGGTTGGGTTGAAGATACCGGTGGGTTTACCTTTACCATCGCCAACCAGGAACGCTTCTTCTTCAGCAGCTCCAATACGGCGAGCAAACTCGCTCGCTAAGTATTGTTCAACGTTAAACGCTGCATCGTTGAGCAGTTCTTCGCTGATTTTCAGGAAGGTACCCAGCTTGAACGCCGACAGAGAGATTTGGGTGAAGGCTTCATCGGATTCGCTATATGGTTTGCCTTCATCCAGCCAGGTAGCGGTGCCATGGGTAGACACGACAGGGATCTTTCGGTCCCCGCTAGTGGTCTGAATAACCTTGGCGAGGCTTCGCATGATGTTTTGGTCGGCTAAAGACTGCACTAGGGTGCGTTCGAACTCGTCAGGCACTAGGTATCCGCCCTCAGAATCCACCCCCTCACTTAGCGCATTCCTTACTTCCATGGGGGAGGTGTTAAGCCGCATCGCATCCCAAAACGCCCGCTTGTAGGAAGCTGTAGCACGGGCAGGCTTCGCCTTGCCCACATTCTCGTCTGATCCAGCACCTGGTGTTGCTGTGATGGGTGCCCGAGTCGCCTGCGCGAGGTTGGCTTCTGTGCGTTCGGCCCGCTCGGATCGAGCGATCTCGTTAGAAAGCGCCTCGATCTCAGCCTCCATCTTCGCGTAAGCCGCATCGTCCTCAGCGCTCAGGCAGCCGGTCTCAAAGTTACGGCGCTCATCCAGAAAAGCCTTCGCCTTATTCCAGGTTTCGGCACGGCGAGCATAAAGATCAGTAACAGTAGTCATGATAAAAAGTTCCTCTCTTAAGGGTTTAGTGGGGTTGATCAGTTAGTTGGGCGTATAAATCAACAACCCGCCGACCACAAGAGACAGCGGGCTGCAAAGAACAACGGGTATCAGGAGATGGCAGTGAGCCAGGCGGAGCACTATCTTTTCGCTGGCCAGCTAACTGCGCGACGAGGCGCTGTTCCGCGGCCTTTCTGGAAAACACCACACCACCCTTGTTTTTGGGCGGCAACGGCGGCTTCTTACGGGCAGGGCCTTGCTCGTCATCCCCGCCGGAATCGTCCTCATCCGGCTCGTCTTCACCCGGCTCTTCAGATTCTTCGTCCTCTTTGTCTGGGGTTGGTGCTCGTTTACCAGTCAGCAGCTCGTCGGCGAACCCAAGTTCGATGGCTGCAGTTGCGTCCATCCAGGTCTCGGCATCCATCAACTTCGACAACTTCGCCCTGCTCAACCCAGTCTTGAGCTGGTAAGCATTGATAATCGAGTCCTTGACACTCTCAAGCATGTCGAGGGCACGCGAGAGTTCGGTTTTATCGCCCATCGCCAACGTTGCTGGGTTGTGGATCATCAACATCGACACCGGCGACATCGCCACATGACTTGCTGCCATGGCGATCACGCTCGCTGCGGATGCTGCGATGCCATCAATATTGACTGTCACGGTTCCTGGGTAGTCCAGAAGCATGTTGTAAATCCTGGCTGCCGCCACGACATCGCCACCGGGACTGTTGAGCCAAACAGTGACCGGTCCTGATCCGGCATTTAGTTCAGATGCGAAGATGGCGGGTGTTACGTCATCGTCGAGCCAGGATTCTTCGGCGATAGCCCCGTTGATACGCAAAACCCGAACATCCTCTTGGGTGTCCGGGTTGGTTGTTTCTGGTGGTATCCAGTTCCAAAAACGCTTCACATTCTCCTCCTCAAAATTTGGTTCTTTTCAGGTTGTTCTTCCAGCTGCTCATCGTTAGCTGCGACAGCGTCGGCTTGTTTGGTGGCGGCATAAGCGCCTGCCATATCGAGTGGCAGCATGTTGCCGTTGACCAGGTAGAGATCCCCGCCATCGGCCTCATCGATGCGGTCGAGATTCTCTAGCTCGCGGATGTCGTTGGCGCTCATCCACCCGTTCTGCCTGGCTACCGCGTAGCCCTCCATACGCGACTGGTAATCCCCGCGCAGCAGCCCCTCAACATTGAACTTCACAAACAACTGCTGCTTTTCACGCGGGTTCAAGAGAGTTTTCGTGATTGCTTGTTCCCAGCGGATCACCCACGGATCAAGCGTGTACTTCACAAACTCCAGAGACTGCTGCTCAATATTAGAAAAGGAACTCTTTTCCAGATCGCCGATCATGTGCGGCGGAATACGGAAAATCCGGGCAATCTCGTTGAGCTGAAACTTCCGTGTTTCAAGAAACTGTGCCTGCTCCGGAGACACGCTAATAGGCGTGTACTTCATGCCCTCTTCTAAAACAGCGACCTTATTGCCGTTCTTCGCACCACCAAAGGTAGCCTGCCAAGACTCACGCACCCGAGAAGGATCCTTAATCGTGCCAGGATGCTCCAACACCCCACCAGGAGCAGCACCATTAGCAAAAAACGACGCCCCGTAATCTTCGGTGGCTTGTGCCAGGCCGATAGCATTGCGGGCCATCGCAATCGGTGAATAACCCACTAAACCGTCGAAGCCGAGACCTGGGATATGCAAAACATCGGCTGGGGTCAGCCGGATGGTTTTGTATTCGCCTGCCGGCTCATCCCAGGAGGTCTGGTACTCGTAATACAAAGCCTTAGTGTCCAAGTCTCTGCCTACGCTCATGCGGTTTGGCTGCAACGGATAGAGCCCTATGATTTCACCTAGGCCGTTGCGTACAACCTGGGCGAACGCGTTACCCCACAAAAGCAGATGCGTCATCAAAGTTTCGCGGAAAACAAACGACGTCATCTCGGGGTTCGGCTCATCATGAAGAAGCCGATACAAACCATGATCGGTAGCTTTTTCTTTACCGCCACCTTCCGTATGCCGGTAAACATGCAGTGGCAAACCCGCGATAGCCTCAGCCAGGATACGCACGCATGAATGCACAGCGGTCATCTGCATCGCGCTGCGTTCTGTTACCGGACGACCAGAAGACGTAGGTCCGAACAAGAACGAGTAAGACGAGCCAATCGTATGGTTTTCGGTCTCGCGGGGTCTACCGCGTAGCCAGTTGCGTATCCCCATGGAGCACTCCTTGCATGGATAATTTGTTATGTGAATAAACGTAGATCACCGAAAGAACGCATAAACGAACCAGGCTCAATGCAGTCGGAACGAATCGATGGCTTTGAGAACATAGAAACGGGTACCCCAGTCCTGTACCGGTGGATTTATGACCGAATATTTTGGGATCTCGACCATGCAGAAGTCGAGCTGACAGGAAGTCGCGTCGATTTCGCTAATCTAATTCACGCAGCTGCTCACCTACGTCTCGTTTTGGAGCGCGTAGTTACAGCTTCCTTTGCCGCTAGCAAAAGGCTTTTCGACAAGGCACAGAAAAAGATGGAAAGCGCAAAAGACTTCGGAGAGATGCGAAAACGTTTGAAGGAGCTTAATCCAAACTATTGGCCATGTTCGTTCGGATATGTTACCCATGATGGAACTGTGGGGCAAGGCGTACGACCGGAAGTTGGACTCCAGGAATCCGAAGTCGGACGCAGTTTTGGTCTTGTCAGCGCGATCCTCCATGCACCTAATCCATTCAAAAAGAATGAGACTTCTCCTGAAGAGAACTTCGAAGCACTTAGAGCTTTGTGCCTATTTTTGCGAGAGCTGCTTGAATCCCACATTGTTCAACTTGCAGATTCCTCCGAGTTTCTTCTACTTCGACGTGACGGTAACGGAGAAATTCGAGTTCAAAGTATCAAGACTGACCGACCACTTTTGTAAGTATTAGAGCACAAGTAGTCCCCGCGAGTCGTAAACCGAACCACCACTAAGTGCGTTGCCACACCTGATAGCCCGATCCAAGGCCATGATGGTGGCGACCACCCCGTCGATTTTTTCCGTGGATTTTTGCTTATCTGGCTTGATGTTGCCAGCTGGGTCGGTGCGCACGTGAATGTTATCGACCATCCAGGCCAGCACCGGGTGCCCGCCGTGCGCGAGCTTGCCTTCCAACGCCAGCTTCATCAGTTCCTTGGATGGTGGGGACATGTCTTTGAAGCCTTGCCCAAATGGCACTACCGTGAAACCAGCATCCTCAAGGTTTTGGCTCATTTGGACCGCTCCCCACCGGTCGAAAGCGATTTCTCGGATATTAAACCGGGTGCCAAGATCCTCAATGAACTTCTCGATATACCCGTAGTGCACCACGTTGCCCTCAGTTGTGAGTAGGTGGCCTTGCTGATGCCATAGGTCGTAGGGGACGTGATCCCTAGAAACTCTGAGTTTGAGGTTGTCTTCGGGTATCCAAAACCAGGGTGCAACCGTGTATTTGTCATCGTCATCCGTGGGTGGGAATACGAGAACGAAAGCAGTGATATCGGTGGTAGAGGCAAGATCCAGCCCTCCATAACAGGGTCGTCCCTCGAGGTCGTCTAGATTGACTGGGGTATTGTTTTGATTCCACACGTGCATGGGCATCCATCGCACAGACTGTTTGACCCACTGGTTCAAACGCAACTGTCTGAAGGTGTTTTCTTCAGCCGGATTCTGCCTGGCACTATTACAAGCGTCCCTAACTTTCTGGATTGGCACCGTCACGTCCAAGGATGGGTTGGCTTTATGCCACACGGCTTCATCGGTCCAATCATCATCTTGCGCTGCCCCATATATGACTGGATAGAAAGTGGGGTCGATCTTTTTGCCATCCAGGATGTCTTGGGCTTTTTGGTGTTGTTCGTAGCAGATGCTGTGGGTGTCGGTGCCGGCGGTTGTGATCAGGAAGTACAGTGGCTGGGTGCGAGCATCCCCACTGCCTTTGGTCATCACGTCGAAGAGCGCCCGGTTGGGTTGGGTGTGTAGCTCATCGAATACCACTCCGGAAATATTGAATCCGTGTTTGGAATAAGCCTCGGCCGATAGTACCTGGTAGAAGGAATTGGTGGGGGAGTAGATGATACGTTTTTGGCTTCTAAGGATCTTTACCCGCTTGGCTAGTGGGGGACACATTCTCACCATGTCGGCTGCCACTTCGAACACGATGGATGCTTGTTGCCGATCGGCAGCACACCCATAAACTTCAGCGCGTTCCTCGCCATCGCCGCAACACAGTAAGAGTGCGACGGCGGCGGCAAGTTCACTCTTGCCCTGTTTCTTCGGGATCTCCACGTAAGCCGTAGTGAATTGGCGAAACCCGTCAGGTTTGACCACCCCGAAAAGGTCGCGAATGATTTGTTCTTGCCAATCAATCAACTTAAAAGGTTTTCCTGCCCACCGGCCTTTCGTATGCTTTAAAGCTTCGATAAACGCGACCGCAAAATCAGCTCGGCGCTTGTCATAGCGCGAGCTTTCAGCCATGAACCGGGTCGGGTGATAATCAGCTAGCTCACGCATACGAATCAGTTACCTTCTATTGGTTAAAAAATCAGTTACTACCAGCGATAACAGGCGCCCTCAAGCCTTGTGGGGCTAGGCTTCGGGCAGATTAGCTAACGCCCAGGCGAGCGCGTGACCGTCGTCAGGGAAAATCTGGTCGGCTTGCTTGATCAGTTCGAGGCCGCATTCGATGAAGGACTTACCCTGCCAGGGGTTCTCGGAGGGGGTTTCGGTCAGGTGGTAGATGCAGGCGTCGTTGCCATAAACCCCGCCCTTGTGCCAACTGTAGCTGGTGGCGATCACTAGGTTGCCGTAGCGCACCACCGCACCGTAGCTATCGGTGGCCATTTGCAGGCGTTCCATCGTTGTCGTTTCCATCGCTGTATTTCCTTTCTTCGCGTACCGTTTTGGTATGTATATACAGCCATAGACTTCGCTACTTATCCAGTCATTTTGCCACCTATTTTGCCTAATAAATAGTGGTTTACATCTCTTGGTTAGTGTTTATTAGTGGCGGGGTTTTCCACGCAGAATCACCGCTTAATGGTGCAAGTAAAATCTTGCGTACTTCCTTATGTTCTTTACCAGAAAGTCCGATGCGGTAAAGCAGGGAGCGCAGTTCATACTTCTCATTACTTACCTGTCTTGTACTGCGGGTTACGGTGCGGCGGATCCGTTTAGCGTACGCGATCAGCTTCGTTAAGAACTCGGTGTAGGCAGTGATCTTCTCAAACTCGGGCAGCTCATCCCACCACGGGAAACTCAGCCCCTCACTACTGGTGGTGATGTCGAGCCGGCTCGCGCCGAGCGCTTTAGCGATCAAGTCTTTCTTGGCTGCAATAAGTCCATGCAGCCTTGCCAGCTCAGTCTCATCAAGCGTGGCGGGCAGGGTGACTACGAGCCCGTAGTTTTCAGCCTTTTTGGTGTTCACCATTGCTCATCCTCCTCACCATCAAACTCGATGCTTTGAACGTCCAGCCATGTGCGGATGAGGCGCATGAAGTCGTGTGGGAAGTTGGAGACAATCATTTCTACGTGCTTGTAGCCGTGGTCTTCGGCTGCATCCCACACCGCACCAATATCGGTCAGGTCGACTCCGAGGTTTTCGATTTCTTCTAGATCGGCGTATAGCTGTCCCATCATCACCAAACCCTCTCTTTCTTGCTGGTTGTTTGGTCATGTACATACAGCCATAGGAACGCGTACTTATCCAGTCATTTTCGCCTTAAAATCAAGGAGTTTTAGTGGTCTCGGCGACTATCTGGGAAAGCACGAGTTTGGCGCACGGCAAAGCTATCCCGTTTCCCCACAGCTTGTAGAGTGCCCGGTCGGACGCTGGATTGGTGAGCCAAGAGCGTACTTGGTTGCGGGTTTTAGGTTTTTTCAATCCTTGCACCTTGGCCCAGCTGGCCCAGATCTGCCACCAGTAATCCAACTGTGAATCTGTAGGATCGCTGATTGCTAAATCCTGTGTCCAATCATCAGGGAATCCTTGTAGGCGGGCGCATTCGGTTGGGGTTAAGCGTCTCACGCGGTATTCGGGCATGCCAGGGTCAGTGACCAGGGGCGGCTCAGTTGAGTCCGAAGCCAACAGAGCACCAGCAATATTGACGTTGCCTCGGCAGAAGAAGTCTGCCTTCGAGGCACTCACAACGTCGGGTTCGACGATGGCGATGCCGCCTTGGTTACAGGTCGGAGTTATCCCAGACGTATCGAGCGTCTTGGATACCTCAGTTGAATAACCGTACCTGCCCACTGCCGCGCCGCGTCCCTCATGTAACGCATTGAAACCGTAGGCGGTAGCGATGATGGGAGTATTGCCTCCGCCATTGCCGTAACGAGCGGTCACGGTTGGTGCTATCTGGCATGGTCCGCCCACTCTGGCATCATGAGGATGGTGGTCAAATAGTAGCGGCTCAATAATACTCTGGTCGTTACTGCATCCGAGCGTGCCGGAAAGATTTGTTTGCACGAGCGGGCCTTTACCACCACCAGGTTTACCTGCCCGCATCCGCAAGGCGAACACATCTAAAGATTTGCTTGCCTCGTGAGTGCCTGCTCGAGGATTGGTGGGAGGGTTTTGCTTTTCACTGCAGCCCGGCGCAAGATCCCCGTGCAGGCGCGTGGGCTCAAAGAGTATGTGTCCGGCACGCCCGCTTGCAAAATCGCAGATAAGGTAGATTCTTTTGCGTCGTTGGGGTACTCCGAAAAATTGCGCGTCCAATACTCGCCACGCAATACTCCATTTGTCTGCCACGATCGCTCCGGCTTTTTGCCATTTTTGTACTCGAGGTAGGTCAGCCGCTGCCGTTTCGTCGACAACCGAGATGAGGTTTTGCAGGACGCTGTGGAAGTCTGCCCCTTTATTGCTTGAGAAGGCTCCGGGCACGTTTTCCCAAACAGCGAATCTTGGATATAGACCATGACTTGCCTTTCTCATTTCCTTGATGACTCTGACAGCTTGGTGGAATAGACCCGAGCGTTCGCCAGCTAAACCTGCCCTTTTACCTGCTACCGACAGGTCTTGGCAAGGAGAGCCAAACGTGACCACATCCACCGGCTCTAGCTGACTGCCGTCAATGTTGCAGATGTTGCCTAGGTGTTGCATTTGCGGAAGGCGCGTGGTGGTGACCAGGATCGGGAAAGGCTCAATCTCGCTTGCCCACACAGGTTCGATACCAACCTTTGTTGCCGCGAGTGGGAAACCACCCGAGCCATCAAAAAGCGAGCCAAGCCTTAAAGTTTGTCTCACGAGTTAGCCTTTCTGCTTGGGACGGTCGACCTCTTTCACCAGATCCAGGTAGGCATACTGCTTGCCACCACGCTCACACGTGATCCCTGCTGCGTCTCCGGTTGCTTCGGCATAGCGGCGCAGAATCACGGAAGCGTATTTCTCATCCAGCTCCATGCAATAGCAAGTGCGGTCTGTGGCTTCTGCAGCCATTAGCGTGGAACCAGAGCCAGCAAACGTATCGAGCACGATCGCGTTGGTTTGCGTGGAGTTACGAATCGGATAGGCCAGCAAATCCAGCGGCTTCGAGGTCGGATGGTCACTGTTTTTGCGGGGCTTGGCGAAATTCCACACCGTGGTTTGTTTGCGGTCGGCATACCAAGCGTGAGAGCCGTCTTTCTTCCACCCATACAGCACCGGTTCGTGCTGCCACTGATATGGGGAACGACCAAGCACTAGGGAGTCTTTAACCCAAATACAACAGCCCGACAGGTAGAAGCCAGCATCAAGAAACGCTTTACGGAAGTTGAGGCCTTCGGTGTCGGCATGGAAAACATAGGCTGACCCGCCCTTAGCAAGGGATGCCGCCATGTTGGTGAATGCAGCCAGCAGGAACTGGTAGAAGGTGCCTGCGTCTTGTTTGTCGCCTGCGATTTTCAGGCCGCTGTTCGATTTGAAGTCCACGTTGTAAGGCGGGTCTGTGACCACCAGATTAGCCTGTTTGCCATCCATCAAGGTTTCGACGTCGCTTGGGTTCGTGGCATCCGCGCACATTAGGCGATGCCTACCAACCCTCCAGATATCGCCTTTTTCAACAAAGGCTGCCGCTTCTAGGGCGGCGTTCAGGTCGAAGTTATCGTCCTCGATACTGTCGCTATCAAGAGAACCTATCAACTGTTGTATTTCGGCTTCGTCGAAACCAGTGAGTTCAACCTCGAAATCGGAAGCATCCAGGTCGGCTATGAGCAGGGCGAGTTTGGAATCATCCCAATCGCCACTGATCTTGTTTAGAGCAACATTGAGCGCTTTTTCGCGTGTTTCGTCGACTTCGACGACCACGCAATCCACCGTTTTATAACCCAGATCAGCTAGTACTTTCAGACGCTGATGCCCACCCACAACATTTCCGGTGGTTTTGTTCCAGATGACTGGCTCCACATACCCAAACTCACTTAGCGAGCGTTTTAGTTTGTCGTAGTCCGTGTCCCCAGGTTGTAGGTCTTTGCGGGGGTTGTAGTCAGCTGGGGTGAGATCAGTTAGCGCTATTTGCTTGATGCGCATGGTTTTTCACCGCCTTGACAAGCTCGCGGCTAGTAGTCCAGGTGTCTTCCCACTTGCGTGTGTAATCCCCGAAATGCCCATACGTCGAATAGCGCACATAGCCGGGTGCTCGCAGCCCAAACTGGTCGATGATTGCTGCTGGCCGAAGATTGAACACATCTTGAGCTGCAGCCGTGAGGATCTGGTCGGTGTATTGGCCGGTGCCGAGCGTGTCCACACTGAAAGCAACCGGGTCGGCTTTGCCAATCGCGTAACTAATCGCCACCTGGCACCGGGATGCAAGATCCGCATCCACTATCGTTTTCGCGATCAGGCGCGCCATATATGCACCCGACCGGTCAACCTTAGAAGCATCTTTACCACAGAAAGCTCCACCACCATGTCCGGCCAGCCCGCCATAGGTATCAACCATAAGTTTTCGGCCAGTGAGTCCGGTGTCAGCTTTAGGGCCGCCCTCCACGAACCGCCCGGACGGGTTGATCAACACAACAGTGTCCGCATCTACCGGTAGATATGGCTGACATGCTGGGCCAACAATCAGCGAAGTTATTTCACGGCGCAACACCTCGAAATCCTTGGATTTATCGTGCTGGACGGAAACCACCACCGTCTCTACGGCTTGCGGTTTTCCTGCGTCGTTGTAGCGCACCGAAACTTGTGCTTTACCATCCGAGAAGATCCCAGTAATGGTTCTTTGCTTGCGCGCATCATCTAGCCGCTTACAAATCTCGTGGGCTAAAACAAGAGGCAACGGTAAACGCTCAGGAGTATCAGTGCAGGCATAACCATAGACCGTGCCTTGATCACCAGCACCCTGAAGACAATAAGCAGACTCATCGCCATGGCGAGCCTCTAAAGATGTGCTCACCCCGTCGTTAATATCGTTAGATTGACGCCTCACCCACACATACACCAAAAATCTCCACGGCTTATATCCAGCTGCAGTAAGTGCAGTTCGTACGCAATCACGCAAGTCCACACGAGCATTAGCGTTGATTTCACCAGTGACAATAATGCGTCGCCCAGTAGCCATGACCTCTACCGCGACGCGTGCGTTGGGATCGGCGTAGAGAATTTCGTCGAGAATCTGATCAGCAATTAGATCGCACAGTTTATCGGGGTGACCGATACACACTGCTTCAGCGCTGCGAACCATAGTCATAGGAATGCCCTTTCAGTAGAAAAATCAAAAGAAACAAAAACTCCCCACCATCAGCCAGGAGCAGGGAGCGAAGAAAACGAGGAAAACCCGAGTCATGTGTGATACTGGAATACGTGAAAGACGAAACGAGTAAACCTAATCCGCAGGAGCAGGAGCCTTCTGGTGGCGATGGTAAAGCCGTGGCCTATGGAATGATTGCCGGGATCATGACCAGCATTATCTTTGGGTTCATTATGGACGATAATGCCTTAGCGATAACTATTGGCACAGGAGTTGGAATCGCGCTAGGGGTAGGCTTCAGTGCAAGAAAACGCCCCAAATAAGCTCAAAAACACTAGGATGCGTCTACGAGCGTGCTTTCAACAGCTGCTCCATAACCTCATCACCAGGAGCCGCACCCGAATAGTCACTAGTGCAGTTAGCCCGCACAATCTCAAAAATCTCATACCAATACACATTCGCCTGCTTACCAAAAGACTGGCTCATCGCAACAAACGGGGAAGCGATAGCAGCCCCCGTCGTCGGGTGCTTACCTAGCAAACCAA
The DNA here is from genome assembly GCF_001457875.1 of Actinomyces ihuae. Taxonomy (NCBI): domain Bacteria; kingdom Bacillati; phylum Actinomycetota; class Actinomycetes; order Actinomycetales; family Actinomycetaceae; genus Actinomyces; species Actinomyces ihuae. Next base: position 752,742 of record NZ_CZPX01000005.1, on the reverse strand, counting down.
ACTTGGAAATCGCCTGCTCACACTGCACATACCGGGCGAACGCCTGGGCGTAGGCCTCAATCAGACGCTTAGAAACAAACCTCGTGCAGCCACGCTCATCCAACCACCGCCAGGTTTCTCGGTAGACCAGGTCAGCACCCAAGGGTTTGCCATCGCGTTGAACCTCCGACAGATACTCAGACGGCTCCGGCATCACCTCACCAGCAAGCACCGCGCCATCACCAACATCTGCACCCTCAAAATCGAAAGGGCTCGCTAGCGGATCTTCCAGGCGAGTAGCAGGCAGACCCTTGGCGAGTTTCTCGCCCAGCGGGTCGGGTTTCGCGCCTGCTCTGACGCGGCGGCCGCCGCGGTTGGTGCCGTCTTTCGCCATGAAATCTTGCCTCCTTCCAGGCGGTTAGCCCGGTGATGGAGGGCTTGCGGGTTAATACCGTGTTTGAATCGGTCTTTTTGTGTACGGTTGGCCCCGCCCGCTGACCCGTGAACGAGTCGTAGAGATTCGACGGCCCTACCCCTCGTCAGGCTTTCGACGGTGGCTCGTGTTCGGCAAACGCCAGGCGGGTAGGCATCTTTGAGGTTCCAGATGATCGTCGCGCCAACGGGCAACGTGTGGGCTCGTCAGTAGGTGTAGACCCGAGGTTGTTGCCTCCACCTGTCGTCATCCAAGGCTGTCCGCCTGGAGTGGCAGGGCTTGCACAGGCTTCGGAGGTTGTTGAAGTTGTGGGTGCCGCCGTGTTCAACCGGGAGAACGTGGTGGACTTCTTGCACCGGCGTGTATCGCCCAGCCTCTAGGCAGTCTTCGCAGAGCGGGTGGGCGGCGACGTAGGTGGCGCGGATCTTGCGCCACCGTGAGCCGTAGCGGCGGTTGATCTTCGGATCCCGTTGATACTTCCGATACCGGGCGTCTTCTGCCTTCGCGTGGGCGTCGCAGTAGCGTTCGTGGGTGAGCTCGGGGCAGCCAGGGTGGGAGCACGGGGAGGCGGGTTTGACTGGCATCGCTGGCTCCTTCCCCCTGGATGTGGTGAAGCCCCAAGTTCCCGTGTGGGTTCTTGGGGCTTCTCCTAGTTTTCAACCACTTATATGTTCTCACACCGATATGCGGTTTTCTATCGCATGTTTCGGATACCGGCTAACGCTAGAGCTGTCCATATAAGGCGGTGGCGAACCTGTCGAGGGCCCGGTTCTTGCGCCGATAGACCGTGTCACGCTCGACGTAGAAATGGTCGGCGATCATCGATACCTTCTCATCTTGTGTCCCCTCGCTGAGGAAGAAGCCTTCGAGGATGAAGCGGTCGTCTTCAGCGATGACTTCCCACGCAGGCAAGAACCAGTCCATGTACTGGCGGGCCTGTAGGTAGCGAGCCTTGTAGGCGTCGATTCGCTCAATGCTCGCCACGATCCGATTCTCCGAAGCGCGGAGATCGCCAGAAGGTGGTGTGCCGTCCATGCGTGGGGATGCTGGGCTTGCCGCGTCAGCGTAAGCCGTCTTGATCTGCTCGTCGGTACTCTCGATGATCTGTTCCATCACCGCATAATCCTGTAGCGCTGCGATCGCGGCTTTCCTTGTGTCGAGGTATTTGGTCATCACATGCATGAGCTTGTTCTTTCAGTGGTTGTAATTTCTGCTGTGACCGCGTCAATCAACGCAGCCTGAGTAGCGTCTTTCGCATCAAGAGCTTTGAGAACGGTTTCATCGAGCGTCCCTTCCGTAACAAGATGCGTGATCGTCACAGGTTCGGTTTGTCCTTGCCGATAAAGCCGTGCGTTGGTCTGCTGGTAAAGCTCCAAGCTCCACGTGAGCGAGAACCACACCAGCAGATGCCCACCTGATTGGAGGTTCAGCCCGTGGCCGGCCGACGCGGGGTGGATCAGCCCAAGCGCAATCTCGCCTCTGTTCCACGCCTCGATATCCGCGCTCGTTTTCAGTTCGCGAGCCTGCGGGAAGCGGGAGACGATGCGTTCGCGGTCATGGGTAAACCAATAGGCCACCAATAACGGGCTGCCGTTGGCAGCCTCGATGAGGTCTTCGAGGACGTCGAGCTTCCGCTCGTGAACCGCCGTCCACTGACCATCACCGGTGTAGATCGCGCCCGACGCCAACTGCAGCAACTTGCCCGACAATGCAGCAGCATTCGCAGCGTCGATTGTCGCCTCACCGAGGTCGAGGACAAGATCAGATTTCAACTGCTCATACACGCGTCGTTCTTTCGGATACAGCACCACAGGCATTGTCGTCACCGTCAGTTTTGGTAGCTGCAGGTGGTCGGTGGTTCTCATCGACAACGTCATGTCACCAATCGCCGCATAGATCTCATCCTCAGCACCCACGCGGGGCTTATAGGTGAAGATCTGCATCCCATTACGCTTATCGGGCACAAACCAGCGCTCGCGATAACAAATAATGAAACGGCCCAAACGATCCCCGCCGTCGAGGAGCCGGAATTGTGCCCATACATCCATCAGCCCGTTCGACGCTGGCGTTCCGGTCAGGCCAACCCAGCGCTTGACGAAGGGTCGCATTTTCACCAGCGCCGTGAACCGCTTTGCTCGGTGGTTTTTGAAGCTGGAGAGTTCGTCGATGATAACCATGTCGAACGGCCAGCTCCCCCCGAGTTGGCTAATGAGCCATGGGATGTTTTCACGGTTGATGACGGTAACCATCGCAGACGCCGCGAGAGCGTTCAGCCGGTCTTGCTTGGTGCCAACAGCGACCGCGACGGTGAGCCCATCAAGGTGATCCCACTTCGCTATTTCGGCGGGCCAGGTATCACGGGCTACCCGCAGTGGTGCGATGACTAGGACTCGGTGGATGGTGAAGTAGTCGAGCATGAGCTGCCAGATCGCCGTCAACGTGATCACCGATTTGCCCAAACCCATCCCAAGGAAGATTGCGGCCTCGTGATGGTCGATGATGAACTGGGTCGCCTGCCGCTGGTAGTTATGCGGCTGATAGTGCATCAAGCACCTCCTGTATGCCGTCAACCGAATCAACGACCAAAGCGGTGAAACCTTGGTAGCGGAGTTGATTCATCCGGCGCACCTGGATTGGCCTGGGTTGTTTACCTGGTGCTTTGAGCTCAACGAAAACTACGCGGTTTCTCATCAGGCATATCCGGTCAGGTACACCCGTGGTTCCAGGGCAGACAAACTTCCAACACAAGCCGCCAGAGGCTTCAACGGCTTTCTTCAGTTGGTGTTCTATGGTTCGTTCGTTCATGGTCACTCCTTGAATGGTTTCTCAAGGGGTGCAGAGTGGTGCAGGGTATTTCCTAACCTTTTACATAGAGAAAAACACCATGTAATTTCACATGCGTAAGGTAGGAAAACGGGTTGCACCGGTCTGCACCCTCATAACTTTCAGCTGTTGAATTCACTGGTCAGGGCCAGCCCGTAGACGCGGATACCGGACTTGGTTTTCTTGCGCTCGAATCCTGCTTGTTCGCATGCGGCGTTGAAGTCGACCATCGGGCGCGCCCATCCTGAGGTGTTTTGCGCCCACGCCCGATACGTCTGATAGAGGTCACCAGCCCTCTCCGATAATCCGTCCTCGACGTCGCACGAGTCCTCAAGGAACTGCGAGAACCAGTCGTTATCCTCCTTATATGCTTGCGAGGCTTGAACCACCTGAGGCGGGGCTTTGAGCTTGTAGCCCTCAGCATGAATGAGGCGCGCTCCCTCCATGATCCAGGAAAGGATTGCTCCGCCAGCGTGTTCGTAGAGGTGGTCGGCATAGTTCTTCACATCCGTGTCGCCTTCGATGGTGGCGTTGAACGGGATGACGATCAGACGCCGCCAGATGCCTGCGTCCATGGCTCCCACACGCGGCAAATGGTTCGTGTACAAGACCAGCGTGTGGGAGGGGGTGAAGGCGAAGGGGTCCTTGAACTTTTTCTCTGCCGAGATCTGATCGGTCGAAGCCAGCTGTTTGACGTTCGAGGTTGATAGGCGCATGCCTTCTTCGGTTTCAGCCGCGATCAAGAGACGTTTGCCTCTGGCTTCGGCGAGTTCGGGTTTGACGTTGCGGCGCACCCCGACCGTGAGCGCATCTGCTGAGATCGTGCCCGAATACGTCCCCAACACGCGGGCGATGGTGTTCCAAAACGTGGATTTGCCGTTTCGTCCGTCCCCGTAAGCGATGACGAGCGCTTCGACGAAAACCTGACCGATAGCCGCCAACCCCACAATGCGCTGCACGTAACCAATCAACTCAGGATCTGCTTGGAAGAACACGTCGAGCGCGTCGGCCCAGATCTGTGCACCCTCCTCGCTGGGGCTGACAGCGGTCTGCTTGGTCAATAGATCGACAGGGTTGTGCTCGTGGCTACTACCGTCGCGCAGATCCCAGGTACCTGCCGGGGTGTTGAGCTGGTAGGGGTCGACGTCAAGGTCACGGATACGCACCTGCAAGATCGGCCCGGCTTCTTTCAACGTGGCCGTGATATTGCGTGACAAACGCCGAGATAGAACAAACTTGTGGTAGTTCTTTGCCTCATCCCACGCTCGAAACGCGGTCGCTTGCACAGGCGTGAGCTTCGCGATGCCGCGGGCTTTCGACGAGGCGGAGGCCATCACGAGATCTGCGCCGGTTGCCGTCATGGTCTCCCACGTCGATGCGATCAGACGGTCGGCTTCTTCCAGCTGGCGGGAAGTCAATTCCTGAACCACGCCCTGTGCGGATAAGTCGTTCTCATCCCACACGCCATGGTCGTAGACGAGCCACTTGGTAGCCAGTGAGTAGCGGATCTTGTTCGCATACTCGCCAGCCAATGTGTCTGCCTGACCTACATCGGAAAAATCATCCGGACGCAAACCCGCCAACGCCTCATACGCCTCAGGCGGCAGATAGCCTGGATCAGCAGCAACCTTCGAAGCAAACCTGCACGCGCTATTCCAAATCGTCTGTAATTCGCCCTCGCTGAGCGGTGGCTCGCAGAGGTTGGCTTTGCGGTCGAACAAGTCACGCGCCTGGTCTGTATCGCCGTAGCGGATGAGGACCCTGCCTGCGAAGCGTGAGAGTGTAGCGTTACGTGAGCCCTCACCAATGACCAAAGTGCTTTGATCGAAGGCGGCGAACACGTCGATCTCGTCAGCCGCATCAAGCCATGCATCGAGGAGCTGATCACCTTCATGCACCGTCACTACCGCGTTCGACGCCCCGTAGATGAAACGTCCTGCATCCAAAGCATTACGGTCGAAGAAGGAGAACCGTGATGCGAGGCGGTGCTTGAGCCCCGCATAGTCGTCTGCGTCGCGTATTTCATGTATTGGGAAGTAGACGTGGAAACGCGGCCTGGCCGACACCACGCCCTTCGGTTTCTGGTGATTACGAGACGTGGCGGTCATGAACTCCACACCAGCCATCAACTCGGCGAGCTTCTCCGGGGTGACCCACTCGGACTCGGTGTCGGTGTGATCGTTGTCGATATCCATCACCACGCAATCCGAGGAGATGAAGGCTGCAGTTGAGCGGCGATCATTCACATACGTGGCAGCCACGTGATCAAAACCCGCGACCGCGCTCAGCGAGGCCGCGTCAGCGACGATGTGCTGGTTCGGGTAGTGGTTATTGTTCTGCACACCTGTAACCGTGGCAGCAAACAGAGTGAAGGACGTGGTCATGGCGTGACCTCCTTGAAATCAGAATCGAAATACTTAATCGGCAACTCGAGGTCGCGCGCCCACCCGATCTCTAAGCGCATACCAGGGCTCACGCGTCCGACATATGCCCACAGCGCTTCGCACTTGGCGAGCAACACCCTGTTGAAAAACATCGCCAACTCACGCTGATCGGGATCGGCGTCGTCCATGAACTGGGGATAGTGCAGATGCGGAGCGAACGGGATCTTGCCCGCGCTTACTGCAAACCCACAGAATTGACGGGCGAGCTCAACGTTCGCCTCGGTGTCACCTGAGTAGGGCGAGCAGATATAAACCAAGGGTCGGTAACCGAATAGTTCGCGCTGGAGCTTCTTGAGCGCGTGGTAGCTCGTCAGGTCCAGATAGCCTTCGGTGTTCTTCTTCGAAAACCCAATATCAAGAGTCGCGACAGTCATGCTTGCACCTGACTTTCACGCTCAATCACCGGGAGAATGCCGAGCTGGTTCTTGAGCAGGTCGTAGATGAACAGACGTCCCTTCTGGGTCCAGTACATGTGGGTGCGGGTCTGGCCTTCGCCGTATTCGTGGGTCTTGGACTGGGTGTATCCCTGCTCGGCGTACTTCGCGTACAGGAACCACCGGCCCGACTGATGGAACTGCACGCGAGCATCACGCAGGATCCGGTTGAGCTTCTTCGCGGAAAGTCCGTAGTCCTTCGCAATCGCAGTCGTCGTCAACAACGAATCCGATTGCAACACAACGTCGTAGTACGAGACTTTCGGTTCCGCTTCGAGCAGGGCTTGCTCTGCTGCCAGGCGCTTGGCCCGTTCGGCCCGCAGAGTGGCGATGGCATGCTCCAGGAATTCATCGTCAGCGAGTAGTTCGTCGTATGCGTACATGCCGTGGCGGCGAATCGTCGGTAGCACTTCATCGAACACCCAGGCTTCGAACTTCTGTGCTGCCGGGAGCTTTGAAGAGATGATGAGGCGATAGAGGTCACCTTCGGTAATGAAGGTGGCTTCTTGTTCGCGTCCCATGGCATCGACGATGGGGTAACGTTTTAGACCCCCATCGGCGCGAGCATGATCGCGTACTGCCTTGCTGGCGTTAACGTAGCCGAGCGCAGTGGCGACGTCCTTCCCACAAAACAGCGTCTGGCCATCATTGGTGATGGTGCGGATGGTGCCGAACACGTCGTTGGTGAATGTTTGAATCTGGTTTCCCATGGCGGGGTTCCTTCCCGAGACCCCGTCGAGAAAAAGTCGTGCCGGGCGGCACAAGGAGTTAAGGGCCTCACCCCACTGCCGACGAACCTAAAAGTGTTAAATCCATGCAGGGTATACCCCGCAGACAAACAGTGCTACACGAGCGATCATGGAGATATGGGTGAGATTGATAAAGCCACGGTGTGGGCGATGGCAATGTGCATGCGTCTCTTTGCGTTCTTGGAATACTTACACGATCTTGACAACGATCCAGCGCCCTCTGCTGCGAATCAGCAGATCGCCGCGTATCTTCGAGAGTTCATGGAAACCGACCCGAAGCTGCTGCTCGGCGACGAGTAGGAGTTAGTCCTTGCGGTAGTAATCGCATTCGTAGCCGTCGGCGTCGAGTGGGAGCCCTGCTGCCCAGTCGGGCGGTGTCGTCATGAGCTCGCACGCGTCAGCAACGGTGAAGCCCGAATCTGTGGGTTCGTCGATAACGATTTCGTCGTGAACATGCATCACAATCTGGTGCCCTGCCTCGGCGACTGCGTGCATGCCAACCACGAGCAGATCACGAGCGATCGCCTGCACGATATTCTCAACCAACTTCCCTCCGTAGGTTTCGAGATGTCCCCATTTTCTGGCGGTGGTGGTGCCGGTGTAGGTGATGGATGTGCCGCCCCAACGGTTCTCCCCAAGACGCGGCTGCACATACGCAAGTCGTCTGTCTGAGGGGAGTTCGATGAAGAGAATCCCGGACTCGACGGTAAATCGCAGATTCCGCAGCCGGATCGGCTGGCGCAACGTGATTGCAGCGATAGCGGCTTCTTCGACGTCTGCCCAGAGCTGCACGACGTGTGGGTTAGCTTGCCGCCAGGCGTCCACGATCGGTTTGAGCTCATGCTTGGCTAAACCCATGGTGAGTGCTCCCATGCGCTCCAAAGCGCCCGTTGAGCCGCCAAAACCACAAGCCAAAACTGCTAATTTTCCTTTCTGCCGAAGCTCACCATTAACGCCGTGTTTTTCGACTGGCACTCCGAACATACGGCTCGCGGTTTCGCAGTAGAGGTCTTTACCTTCACGGAAGGCTTGAAGGGTGGTGGTTTCTCCTGCGAGCCATGCGATGACACGTGCTTCAATTGCAGAGAAATCAGCAACGATGAACCTGTGCCCAGGTGAAGGGATAAACGCGGTACGGATGAGTTGGCTGAGGGTGTCGGGCACGGACTCGTACAGAAGCTCAAGGGCATCGAGGCTGCCTGTTCTGACGAGCGATCGGGCTTGGTCAAGATCAGGCAAATAATTCCTGGGGAGGTTCTGGACTTGGACGAGGCGTCCGGCGAAACGTCCGGTACGTCCTGCGCCGTAGAACTGGATGAGCCCACGTGTACGGCCATCGGATCCTGCGACGTTTTGCATGGCCTGGTATTTCTTGACGCTTGATTTCGCTAGATCGCCGCGAAGTTCGAGGACTTCTTTCACCTCACCGGTCGCAGTATCGAGGGCTGCATCGACGTCGGCTTTGGTCAGCGATTCGAGTTCGCAGCCGTGCTCGCTCAGCCATTGTTTGAGCTGGATCGGCGAGTTCGGATTCTTCAACCCAGTCAATGTCTGTGCCCGAGCGAGTGTCGCGTTGCGGTGGTGCTCGTCCACGGCAACGGCATTATCGACGAGCGTGTGGTCGAGAAGAATCCCGGCATCATTAATGCGTTGGTCGAGGGCGTAGGTGTCCCATTCGGCATCGGGCATCGGAAAAGACGCCAGTCTGTCGTGGATGGCTTGTTCGACTTCGACGTCGCGCCGGTTGTAGTCGATAAACCGTGCCCAGCCGGTCGGGTCAGCTGATGGTGGGTTCCTGTGTTTGCCGCCGTTCAGGACTGAGGGTGTGGCGGGTGTGCAGAACTGCTTGATCAGCTTGCGCCCCGCAGAATCTTTTTGGACGTCAAGCTTCAAAACTGTGGCTACTGCATCGAGGCTCATCGGGATACCAAGGTAGGCCGACCAGATCATGGTGCAGCGCCACTGCCTTGGGCCAAGAAACCCATCAGCGAGAAGCTCGGGATGATGAGTGCGTAGCCAAGCGGACAAGCAGACTCGCTCGAAGGCGGCGTTATGCGCCCACTTGACCACACCCGAATCCACTAAAGCCGCTAGAACCTCATCGGGCAGGGTCTCGCCGCTGGCAAGATCCACTATTTCGACTGGGCCGCCGTCAATCGAATAGCCGAACAGGAGTAGCTCGAAGTCTGGGTGCTCGGCATACGGGTAAACGCCCGCCTTGGCGAGCTGAACTGGACTGAAAGTCTCGATATCGCAGAAGAGTGTTCGCATGACGGGGTTCCTTTCACATAGAAGAAAAGTGGAGGGAACCAACAAGATGTGCTGATTCCCTCCACGTGTGGGGATGGTTAGTTCAGGAAGTCGTCATCAGCGGCGAAGGCACCGAAGTCGGTCTCAGCGGAAACTCGTCCACCGCCAAGGCTCTCGCCGTCACGGGTCTTTTGGATATTGCCGAGTCCGCAGGCGATGCCTCGGTTGCCATTCGTGTTAAACGCATAGAAACTGAGGCTGACACGGGCATAGCAGCCGGAATACACCTCGGCGCGGTCCAGGATCGGGGCGACGCTCTGATCGACGATCTGCGGAGCGGTCAGGGAGTTGGCGTTGAGGAAGTAGGCGCCCTTGTAGGCTTCGTCGTCACGCTCAATATCCCCATCGCGCAGCGGCAACTTGAGGGCGGCCTTGTTGGGGCGCTTGCCACCAAACTTGGCCGTCCCGGCCTCGATGGCTGCATCCACGGCCTTCTCGATCGCCGCAATCGTGGCAGTATCGGACTTCGGGATAATTAGGGAGACGGAGTACTTCGGTTTGCCTCCCTGGATGGAGTTCGGCTCCCACACGTGTGCGTAGGATAGGCGAACTTCGCCGGTCACAATACGAGTTGTGTTAGTCGTTGACATAATCATTCTTCTTTCTACTCGTTACTTGTTTGGTTGAAAATCGGTGGCCGCACTCACCAGGTCAAGCGCTGGCCGTTTATCGGATGTAGGAACCAACGTAGGTTTTCCTGCAGGCTTGGTCACGAGATCACCGAGGACCTCGTTGAAGGCGGGTTTACCCATGAGGCGTTCCATGGCTGTGAGGGTGATGAGCTTGCGATCCCAGATGTCCCTATATCCAGCCGCCTCAGCCGCTGCAGCGACATCGGTTTCGGAGGTGTATTTGCGTATCGACCGTCCGGCTACGAGCTTGAACCCCTCAAAGACCACTCCCTGGTTGACGGCCTTCGACAGGGCGTAGGCCTCCACATCCGCCGCCCAAGTTTTGAGCTGCGGAATCCTTGCCAGCACGTCAGCGATCTCTGTATCGCTAAGTTCTGCTGGTGGGGCGAACTCCAACCTGGCCAGCGCAAGATTGGCTTCAGCTCGTGCCCGACACGTGGGTGCAATCTTGCAGAACTGACACCACGAGCCCGGACAAAACTCGCCCTCGCCAGCCGCTGCCAGCTCAGCCTTCGGTTTCACTTCCGCTTCGGCCCAGTGCTCGAGTTCAGTGACGGGGATTTCCCAGGTGTCGACGTTCGCCCGGCGCGGCTGGTAGATCGTCACCGCTACGCGCTCGATGTCGTACAGGTCGCCGAAAGTGTGAAGGGCTCCGAGAGCGTAGAGCATCAACTGGGGATTACGCTCAGCCTCAACCAACACACCTTGCCCGTACTTCAGATCAATGATCTGCAAGGTGGGTTCAGCGATGATCACACAATCCCCGGTGCCAAAACCTCCCGGCACCACATGGGAGAAGTCCAGGTGCTGCTCGATCAGCACCTGCGGATCACCACAGGCCTCCCGTGCGATCGAGACGTGCTCCTGGACGAAGGCGACGTAGTCGTCAGTCAAGGTTTCCATCTCGTCATCGATCCAGGCCGAGACAGGCCGCTTCGAGCGCTGCTTGAGCGCCCTGCGGAGTTTGTGTTCAGCCAGTGCATGGGCGGCGGTGCCTTGCTCGGCAGCCGCAGACGTGGATTCTGGCTCATCGGATTCGAGCCGAGCGGAGGGGGTGCAGTTGAGCCACCTGTGAGCACCAGAAGCAGAGAGGAGTGCGTGATCAGACGGTGCCATCAGCAATCTCCTTCGCTCGATCCAGCAGCCAGCCGAACTTCGCCGGATCCACCGCTGAGAGCTTGTCCGCACCAGCCTCGACGATCAGCTCACGAACCTTTGCCGTGTGACCTTGCGTTGAGAGCTCGGAAAGAAAAGCACGTACTTCTTCCAACGTCACCGTCGGTTCAGGTTCAACCTCTGGCTCGTCCGCAAGTAGTTCTGGCTGGGCGTGCGTGGCTGGGATGGTTTCGAAGGGTTCCTTGATCTGCAAGGCAAGCTCCGGGCGTTCACCAGGCATTCCTGCGTGGTCTTCGAAGCTCTCCTCAACGATCTGCTGAGCCCGCGCAAGCAAATCGGCGAGCGACCGCATCGTCTGATTTCCATCACGAATGAAGGCGTTAATTTCCGGCATCATCATTTGGATTCACCCGCCTTGAGAGCATCAGCCAGGGCCATGAGGTCATCGTCGCTGTTTTCGGTGATGTCGATCTGCTTGACCGAGTCACCGGGAACGAGAATCATGACTTTGCGTGGGGTACCAAGCAGTAGGCGCATGAGCCGTTCACGCAGCGTCACATTCTTGGTGGCGACGATTCCGGGGTCGTCAGGGATATGCCGGGCAATATGAAGCTTGAGACTATGTCGAGCCATCGGGCTTACCTTTCTTCCTCATTTGTGGGAGCAGCCCGGTTGGCTTCTCCCTTCACCCCACTGCCGACACCACCGAAAGTGTTAAATCGGGCCTCCTCAACCGCCTGCCGGATCAGCGGTTTTACCTCTGCCACCAGCTGCGATACCCGAGCACGGGTCAACCCCATATCGCGCGCCACCTGTGCCTGATTGAGCTTGTCGGTTGCAAGCAGACGCGTCATCACCTCACGATGCTGAGGATCCAAAGCAGCGATGACGCCACACATGACCTTGAGCTCAAGGACGTGCTGGGCGTTGTCTTCACGTTCAATGACCTGGTCTTCAGCGCTGATACCCGGTGAAGCAGGGTCAAGATCGATCTCGAGCATCTGCTCATACGAAAACGGTGCGTTGTTCGGGACGCGGCATCCACGTCGAGGACCGCACCCAGCCCCACACGTACATTTCTTCTTACCCTTGCCGCGATCGGCGCGAACCGCCTTATGCGTGGCCGTTTCTTCTGCGTTCCACAACTCGTCCAGAATCTTCTGCGGTGTGCAGGGCTTAACCTGGTCGAGCGGAACACCAGTAGCGGCGGCGCGTTGCTGGCGGTCGGTTGCGATCATGAGAGCGAACTCGCCAGGGTCAAAGTCGAAAGTGTCAGTGATGGACTCGTTCTTGTTGTTATCTGCTTCGTGCCTGAAGGTGACCTTCATCGAAGGATCTCCATTTCTCCGGGAATCCCGGTGATTTGGAGACCTGATCTGTTTGGCTCAGATCACTGGTGAGAACTACTTGGAAGACGACAAAGGCGAGCCACCCCACATACCCCTCAGTGAAGAAGGGTTGGGTGAGGTGACCCGCCGAGCGCTCCCAGAGCAGGTCTCACTAGTGATTTGTTTGTCTAACCCCACGGCCTGCACCCGCCATAGGGCTTGCTCATCCGCCAGATGAGCTCCCGAACAATCACGCTCAGGCTTGGAGAACGTCAGTACCGGTGGCCACCAGCGCTACCGTCCCCACCCACCCGGCCCGCACTGTGTCGAAACCGAGTGGGCTGTGTACGGCTACTTGCCGCGCTTGAGCGGCTTAGTCTGCGCCAACGCCGAAGCGGCAACAGACTTCGAGTCCTTGCCATAACGGCCATTGGTCAGAATCTTCGACGCCTTGGACGCCACCTTCGCGGACGTCTGCTTACGGTTCCTCCCCATGTGCTTCACCTCCTTCGCTCTTGCTACGACACCCACCATCACTTGATGCGTGTTCATGAGCGTTAGCGCGAGTCGGCGTGCGATAATGAGATAGAAGTTGTTCGTCTCGTCGGCTCGTGTTTTGCTCACATACTCATCAAACGCTGTGGTTTTGGGACTTCAGATCGTTGAGAGAAGCAAAAACTGGGACTTCTGGGACTAGTTTGGGACTCGGCATAGAGGAGCGTGACGCACATGGGTTTGCCCGAGTTTTGTCGCGCTGTTTACAAGCGGAAGAGTCCCATCACTAACCAGGCAAAATTTGTCCAAGCCGTATTCCAACACGCTGGCAGTGCAGAGCGGTTAGACGACGAGTACGCGCGAAAGATCTTTACCGGAGCGAAACCGATCTCCGAACCGCAATACGAATCATTTCCTACACAGGTGAGCAAGAAATCGTTGCATGATTTCCTTCTTACCCACCTGACGCCCCTCCCAAGCACACGGGCCACATTGGACGACCGCTGCCAAGAAGTCGGCAAAGACACCGGACTGCCCTCAACCCTCACTATCGAACCAGAAGCATTCATTTGGGCACTCACAGATTGGTTCGACGCGATCATCCACGATCCAAACCATTGCGATGTCCTTGAACACTGCTACCGACTTCGCCTTGAAGACCAGGAACCAGAAGAAATAAACCCCGTGCCGCAGCCGCTCTATCAAGGAGATCGCGTCGACGTCACGGAACCGCCCGCACTGCAAAAACACAAGCCAGGATTTTGGGCCGAGTTCACTCACACCTGGACACTGCGCAACGTGGGCAGCATCGACTGGACCAGTCGGACACTCGTCTGTACGAATCCAACAGACCCGCGACTACGACCCGTCGGCACCACACAGATCGCCATTCCTGACAGCCCACCAGCGACAGCGAGGTTCATCAAGATTTCTTGCACGTTTCGGGCGCAAGGCTACGAAGGAGCAGCCTCAAGCCACTGGGAAATGCGCAACCAGGAAGGCGAGAACTGCTTCCCTCGTGAAAGCGCGACCTTCAATGTCGATGTCACAGTTATTAACCCGGATCTTCAAGCGATAAGGCAGGAACGATGAGCGAAGCTGAATTAGAAAACTGGGTCACCATGAAAGAAGCGCAAACTCACCTCGGGGTGCGCCGGGAAACCATCACGAAATGGATAACAACCCATAATCTCCCTGCCTATAAAGTCGGCAGGGTCTGGAAGTTCAAACTCTCAGAAATCGACGAATGGGTCCGCACCGGTCAAGCCGCAGAAGAACCACATCCCAACAACCCTCACGAGCCTAAGGAGGAACGCTAATGCCAGAACTGAACTGGGTCGGCAAAGACAAGGTGATCACCCACCACCTCGACGTTCCCTACCGCGTCCTCGACCGCCAATACTCATATGACGAGCACGGCCAACACGATGGGGACAACGGCTCACAGAACATGATTATTCATGGTGACAACCTCGAAGCCCTCAAAGCTCTACTACCAAAGTACGAAGGCAAGGTTGACTGCATTTATATCGATCCTCCCTATAACACAGGCAACGAAGGCTGGATCTACAACGACGCCGTCAACGACCCACGAATCAAGAAATGGCTTGGCGAAGTCGTCGGCAAAGAAGGCGAAGACCTCTCCCGCCATGACAAATGGCTATGCATGATGTATCCAAGGCTTCGCCTGCTCCAACGCCTGCTCGCACCAACCGGAGCCATCTTCATCTCGGTCGATGACAATGAAGCAGCCAACCTCCGCCTCATCTGCGACGAGATCTTTGGTCTCGCATGCTTTGTTGCCGATATAGCCGTGGTGAACAACTGGAAGGGTCGTAGCGACGCTAAGTATGTCGCTACCGCCCATGAACATCTCCTCTTCTATCGTGGAGTCGATTTCATCACTCGTGGCGTTCCATTGCCCGAGGAGTACGTCAAGGATTACCGGCATGAAGATGAACATGGAAGGTATCGTGAACTAGGTCTCAGGAAACGCGGCGCAGGGGCAAAACGCGAAGATCGACCCAACATGTACTACCCGTTTTCATATAACCGCAAAACTGGTGAACTCAAATTGGGTAACTCGCAGTCAAAAGAAGAAATCGAAATTTATCCACGCTTGTCCGATGGAACCGACGGGCGATGGCGCTGGGGTCGGGAAACTGCCCGAGAACGAATCGGCGAGTTGACGGTAAAGAAGGTTCGCGGTCGTGACGAGTTCGACGTTTTCCAAAAGGATTATCTAGATCTTGGTGGAGTGAGACGCGCCAAGCCTAAATCTGTTTGGATGGGTTCCGAGTTTTCGGCAGAGACCGGCACACTTCAGGTCAAAAAGATATTTGGGCGGCGTGATTTTGACACACCTAAGCCAATTGAGCTGATTCAGCTTTGCCTCGAACAGGCAACAAACAAAGATTCCATAGTCTTGGATTCCTTTGCTGGATCGGGAACAACCGCCCATGCAGTGCTTGCCACAAATCAAGCAGACAATGGAAGCCGAAAGTTTATTCTGGTCGAACTTGGAGACTACGCAAACGAAGTCACAGCTGAACGCGTAAAGCGAGCCATCGAGGGGTACGGCTCTGGCAAGAATAGGACAGGAGGTACGGGAGGTGACTTCTCCTTTTATGAGCTTGGCGCGCCGCTTCTTGTTGAGGGTGATTTGAATCCTGATGTTCCTCTTGAGCGGGTCCGTGAGTATGTGTGGTTCACCGAGACAGGGCAGGCGTTCTCGAATCCGACCAGTGCTCATCCGTATTTCTTAGGACGGCATGAGGATGCGTCGTTGTTTTTCGTGTATGAGCCGGATCGGGCAACGGTTTTGGATCGTGACTATCTGGCTTCGATCCCTCCTGAGTGTGCGGCTAGTTCGTATGTGATTTATGCCGACACGTGTTTGTTGTCTGATGAGGAGCTGCGCTCTCTGAATATCACGTTTAAGAAGATCCCTCGGGATATCACCCGTCTCTAAGGAGTGTTGGTTATGGAGTTGAAGAAGTATCAAAACCGGGTGATCGCCGATCTAGAGGATTACCTCACGCAGCTTAACGAGCAGCCTACGCTGAGCGATGCTTTTAAGATGTTTTGGGAGTCTCGCCAGATTGAGGTTGGCACCCCGCAGATGCCGGGCTACCAGAATGTGATCGTTGGTGTTCCGCACGTGTGTTACAAGGTTCCAACTGGTGGTGGGAAGACGTTCTTGGCTTGTGCGTCGGTGAAGCCGATATTTGAGGCTTTGCCGCCGACGCGGAAACAGGCTGTGGTGTGGCTGGTGCCGTCGGATTCAATTTTGACGCAGACATTGGCTGCGTTGAAGAATCCCTTGCACCCGTATAGACAGAAGCTGAACGCTGATTTTGGTGGCCGAGTTGAGGTGTATTCGAAAGAAGAGCTGCTGGCAGGGCAGAATTTCAGCCCGTCGACCGTGGCTGAGCAGCTGTCAGTGATGGTGCTCTCGTATGATTCGTTCCGCTCACGAACAAAGGACGGACGCAAGGCATACCAAGCTAATGGGAATCTCGCCTCGTTCGCGACCGCGTTTGGTGCCCCGGAGCAGCCGATCGAGAACGCGGATGAAACTGCACTGTTCCAGGTGATTAACCAGTTGAATCCCGTCGTTATCGTGGATGAGTCGCATCACGCGACGAGCACGTTGAGCCAGGAGATGCTCACGAATTTCAACCCTGCATTCATTCTTGATCTAACCGCAACCCCGAAGCGGCAAGCAAACGTGATCTCGTATGTGGATGCGCTCTCACTTAAGAACGAGAGCATGGTCAAACTTCCGGTCATCGCATACAACCGGGCGTCACAAAAGGATGTTGTCACAGACGCGATCGACCTGCGTCGTTCACTAGAAATCGCTGCTACACAGCAGTATGAAAGTGGTGGCGCTTATATTCGCCCAATCGTGTTGTTTCAGGCTCAGCCGAAGACGAGCGAGGACGCTACCTCGTTTGAGCGGCTGCGTGACAAGCTCGTCAAGGCGGGTATTCCTGCAGAGCAGATCGCGATCAAGACCGCCGACGTAAACGAGCTTAAAGGCGTTGACCTGCTCAGCAAGGAGTGCCCGATCAGGTTCATCATCACCGTGAACGCGTTGAAGGAGGGCTGGGATTGCCCCTTCGCCTATATTTTGGCGTCGTTGGCGAACAAGACCAGTCAGGTCGATGTTGAGCAGATCCTTGGCCGTGTTCTGCGCCAACCCCACGCCAGGAAGCAGCCGAACACGTTGTTGAACATGAGTTACGTGTTGACCTCCTCGAACGATTTCGGGACCACGCTCAATCAGATCGTTGCGGGGCTCAACAGTGCCGGATTCTCCAAGCGTGACTTCCGTGCAGCCGATCAAGTAGCTTTCGACTTCACTGGCACGGACCAGCCAAGCAAACCTGCCCCAACGTCCCCAGTCGCAGGGGAAGGTATGGACGTTGAAGAGTTCTTGGAGTTTGACGAAGAACAGGTTGCAGCTGATCTGGATGCGCGAGAAGAATCCGCTAGTTCACCAGAGCCTTCGGCGGATCCGACGGTTGCTTCGATGATTGAGCAGGCGGCTCAGCAGGGTGCGGACTATGAGCAGGAGGTCGAAGAAGCTGCACAGATGGGTGAGGGCTTCGTACCTTCAGATTTGGAGGATGCTGTGGACACGAGCTTCGTCAACCACGAATTTGATGACGAGATCGAAATCCTTCGCCTTCCCCAATTCGTCATCCAAGAACCCGGATCAGCATTGTTCCCGACCGCTCATGAGGGATACAACGAGCTCAAGCACGAGGCACTAGCCGGTGACTTTGACTTAAAGACGAAAGACATCGACATTGACCTGTCGACGGCCGATGAGCAGATGTACAAGATCGACGTGCGAAAGGACTCCGAGGTTCCTAAAGCCTTCCGGATGTCGAGTACCGATCAGAAATTCATGCGCGAACACTTCTCGAAACTGAGCGTCGAAGGACAAAAACGCAACACGGCAATCGCCATCTACGATCGGATCAAACCGATCAATTCGATCACTGACTCTGACTTGCGCGCATACATTGTGCGGATGGTTGAAGCGTTTGGCACCGAGCAGCTGCTGACATTTCAAGAGCATCCGCATGCGGTAGCAAGCAAGGTCAAGCAAAAAATCGATGGTCTTTTGGAAGCGCACAAAGTCAAGAGATTCTATGAGGATATCGAGACCCGCCGCGTTGATGTTCAAGCGTTATACGCGTTTCCGAAAGCGATCCAGCCCATTCATGCCTCCTCCCTCATTGGTGGCTCCCTGTATGAGGCCGAAGACAAGATGAACGGATTTGAGCTCGAACTCGCTGGTCGCTTCTCTGGAATGGACAACGTTCGCTGGTGGCACCGGATCATTGAACGCAAGGGCTTTTGCCTCAACGGTCCGTTCAACCACTACCCAGATTTCGTCGTGATGACCGCTAGCGGCACCATCGTGGTTATCGAGTCCAAGGGCGAGCATTTGAAGAACGACGATTCTAACCGCAAGATCAGGCTCGGCCGGGCGTGGGCGAACATGTCTGGCAATGACTACCGCTACTACATGGTCTTCGAAGATGGCGTCACTCCGCCTGACGGGGCGATCACTTTGTCGGAGCTCGTGCGTATCCTCGAAAAGCTGTAGGCGGGAAGGACACCTCTTGGGAGAAGACGAGATGGCACAGGCAACGATCACGCCAACGCTGCGCGGCGACACATTCGCGTCCACGTTCACCGAAGTGGCCCATTCGAACACGTTAGGTCTTCGAAACGACGAACAGTTACGCCTGTTCCATCTGTCTATCCAAAACAACCGCTTCGACCACACGGCCCTCGTCAAGTTCCTCAAACGCAACGTTGGACGCTACGTCTTCTCCCGCGCCGAATACGAAGGCTACAAACAGCGAGACGATCTCGAAGAAGTTGCTCTCGACGCGGTAAACCGGATGCGTTCACAACAAGACGGCATGGGGTTAGGTGAAATCTTGCTCTACGTCCTGCTCGAACAAATCCTCGAAGCACCCAAAGTGATGAGCAAGATCGAGCTCAACCAGGCCCGAGGCCAGATCCACAGCCGCTGTGACGCCATCCACCTACTCACACCAGACGGTCAGCGAACCACCAGCAGCATCGTGTTTGGAACCTCCAGCGTGGTCGGCAACATTGGGGATGCCATCACTGCAGCATTCGACCGCGTTGTAGATATAGAACAGAATCGCTCAGACGAGGTTCAGCTCGCCGAGCAAACTGTGTTCACCAAGACCCTCGACCCAGCAACAGCAAACTACGTCAAAGATCTGCTAATCCCGAAGCCGGGTGGAGCACCCGAGTTTGATACCGCTTATTCGATGTTCCTGGGCTACGACATCGGTCTCGATCCGAAGAACTATGGCAACCAGCAATATCGGGCTGCGCTCGATCAGAAAATGCAGGGAGATATCGCCGCGCACGCCCAAATCATCGCCAACGAGATCAACACCCGAAACCTCGATAACTACTCGTTCTACATTTACGTTGTGCCTCTCAACGAAGTAGACGTTGACGCGGACGCAATTATGGATGGGCTCGTGGGTGGGCCAGGTGGTAGCCATGTCTGACAAGAAATTAACAGTCGGCGAGCTCGTATTTTCTGACATCGACTCCAACGAATTCCTCAAACAGCTGTACGCCAACCTGCTCTACAACTACGGCTTACATCGATTGGGGCTGGCGGATCGTCACCCATACGACGTGGATCTTGAAGCCGCCCTGCGATTCGCAGACCTGCTGTCGAAATCAATCCACCCCACCAATCGTGACCGACACAGGGTGTGGGCGCAAGAAATCGCGCTCCTGTGCCACATTCTCTACCCACAAGACGCGCGAACGAAAGCATACGTTCCTGCAATCTTCACCACGCTAGGTAACTACCCAGGCCTGAAGCAGTTGGGTGTGACTTCCGATGCGGGCATCCTCGACGCCGCATTCAACGCCTACCAAGCCGAATACCTCACCGTGCCCGGTGATAAGTCGATGAAGTTTTTCGCGCCGCAAAAGAAGATCTACGACCGCCTGAACGACGGCAAGTTTTCCTTCTCGGCCCCAACGTCACTGGGCAAGTCCTTCATCATGCGCACCTTCATCACCAACCAGATCAAATCCGGGGTGACAGCCAACTTTGCGATCATCGTGCCGTCAAAAGCGCTGATCAACGAGACCCGCTCGAAACTGATCGCTGACCTCGGCGAAGACCTTGAACGGCACAACTATCGAATCGTCAGTGCCGCTGGTGACATCGTGCTCGAAGGCGATCACAACTTCATCTTCGTGCTCACCCCAGAACGCTTGCTTTACCTTCTGATCGGCAAACCTGCAATCGAATTCGAGTACGTCTTTTTCGACGAATCACACAAACTCTCAGGCAAGAACAGCCGCGCCCCGTTCTACTACCAAACCGTGACAATCCTTCAACACCGCCACAGACCACCACACTTCATCTTCGCTTCACCCAACATTCCCAACCCAGAGGTATTCCTAAGGCTGGTTGATCCAAACTCTGACGAAAATGAAACCAACGCGGTCGCAACCCAGTATTCGCCAGTCGCGCAATTCAAATACCTCGTCAACCTGCACGAGAACACCATTTCCAGCTACAACGACCACACCCAAGAATTCACGCACCTAGCCTCACTTCAAGCTCAGGACGCTACCGCACAGGGCGTAACCCGATTTGTTAGTGAATCATCACGAGGTTCAGATCATCGTGGGCAAACCATCGTGTTTCATTCTGCCCGACATCACGCAGTGCAAGCGGCGCGTGACTATGCCCAGGGTTTGGCAGACCTCAACGATAAAGACTTGGACGCTCTCGCAAAAGACATCGAACGCGACGTCCACGAGGACTACTACCTCAGCGGTCTCATCCGTAGAGGCGTCAGCTACCACATCGGCTACCTCCCGCCAGCGATCCGCGAACGCATCGAAGGCCTGTTCCGCGAAGGCAAAATCTCGACACTATTCTGCACCAGCACGCTCCTCGAAGGAGTCAACCTTCCCGCCGACAACCTCGTCATCACAACCAACAAAATCGGCAGAGCAGGAATGACAGCAGTCGACTTCAAGAACCTGATCGGCCGAGTCGGGCGTATCGAGTTCAACCTCTACGGCAACGTATTCATCATCGTGGGCAACCAACTTGCATCCGAGCAAAAGGCCAAGGAACTCCTACAAGCGAACGTTCCTGCACAGAAGCTATCCGTGCAAACTGACTCACAAATTATCAGCAAGAAAATGAAGCAAGGTGTCGTCAAGGATCTACAGGAAGGTCGCATCGAATTCTCCAAAGGGAATGAGAGCTATGAGCGTTATGATATGAAACGCAAATTCGGTCTCATGCTCTTGCGCGACATCACTACCGGACGTCAAAGCCTGGTGCGTGAAGAATTCTCTGACTATCTTGACGAACAGGCTACCAACAGCATTATTGCTACTTTCTCGCGACGCGAAGGCCAACAAGATGACGATATCAATGTCTCCGTTGACCAGGCAGAAGCGCTGACGCACGCAATCCAAGCTGGACTCCAGTATCCACAACTTTCTCCAAACGGAAAGTTCAGTTACGACGAGACCCTCGCGTTTCTTCAGCGGCTTGCCTCAATCTTCAAATGGCGAATTTACAATCCCGAGACGTTAGGGAGAACAACCAAGGGAAGTGACCAGCTCGCTATGCTGTCCTGGTACACCGTCCTCCTGTTGCAGTGGATGGAGGGACACGGTTTGCGTTCCATCATGAATCGTGCAATCGAGCATCACCGGAAAACTGGAATTGTGTGGATCAATCGGCAACCGAATCGCTACCTAGATTCGAAAGAACACCGAAACCTTGTTTTTAGTGACACGCTTGAAGCTATTGAGCAAGTAATCCTTTTTGAGCTATCGAATTACTTTCTTAAATTCTCCAACGAATACAAGAAGGTCCACGGAAAAGAGCAGTTCGACAACGACTGGTACGAATACGTCGAGTACGGCACAACGAAACAGGAAACCATCCTTCTCCAACGACTCGGATTCACCCGCGAGAGCGCCACTTACATTCGAATCAACGTCTCCAATGCAATCTTCCTTCACGAAGGAAAACCCCACCTGAACCCGATTCTCCTCGAAAGCTCGAACATCAACGTCCGCAAAGAAGCCAACGAAATCAGATACAACGTGCCAGAAGCCTTCTCGATGCCAGATTTCTTGTTCTAACACCCTCGTCTGATACCCGCTAACGCAAGCATTCCCGCAGACCCCCTCAACCAGAAACGTGCCCCTGCCGCGCGGACGTCATGGCGACGAGCACCAGATCACCGGACCTCCAGCGAGCCAACGAACAACCCCAGAAACGACAAAACCCCTGCTCAACAGGGGTTCAAGGGTTCAAGCGGCTTTTATCATTTTCGACGTCTAAGTATCCACAATGACCCCGGATTTAATAAGGCTGAGGTTGCGTGTGGCGAGTATACCCTTGGGGTCTAGAATCCGGCGAGCGTTGGCGAGTTCACGTTCACGCTTGTCAGACCATTCGCGGGTTCGTGTTTTACTTGGCTAGACAAGGTTTTTTGGGTATAAGAAAGCCAGCCCTCATATTAAGCGGGCGTGATGACAACACGGCTGATTCCTAGCGCCATGGACTATGCATGCTCTCAAAGCATGTGCACAGCGCTAACACCCCTGACACACCGAACAAAACCAACACCGCGTACACACAATCCGGGCATTAACCCCATATTTTCAGCTTTGGTTGGCACTCAGAAACTGGGTGCGGTTATAATGGAAGTAATCGTTCAGCCCGCCCCGACTTAGGTCGGGAGTGGGCTGGATCTCTGTTTGAGGTTGGAGTAGTCGTATTGGGCGAGCCAATAAAGCAAGCAGCAACAGTTTCTCAACACATTAAGTTGTTACGTTCCCGGGGCATGGAAGTTGACCCTGAGCTTGCCAGCCGATGGTTACGTTACGTCAGTTACTACCGACTATCGGCATACTGGTATCCCGCTCGTTTGCTTACTCATGATGGTGTTCGAGACGACGCTTTCCGGTCGGGCACGCGTTTCAGCGACGCGGTATCTTTATACGAATCGGACCGGAAACTTCGTACTCTCGTGCATGATGGTATGGAACGCATAGAGATCGCAATGCGTACCCGTGTAGGGGAAGCCTTGGTCACAACTGATCCACTTTCCTACACCGATCCAAGTCGGTTTCGGCCATCCTTTGACCATCAAAGATGGATGTCAACTCTAGCTAAACGTGTGGCTCGTGCAGGCCGCAGCAACGAAGCCATAAGACATTACCGAGACAAATATGACGACAAATTCCCGTTCTGGGTTCTGGCCGAGGTACTAGATTTCGCCGACATATCGCGTCTCTATGAAGGTCTGCCTGCCGCCGACCAGCGCCTCATCGCCGAAGACCTTGGGATCATCATCAATTTGGGGATGCTGTCGAAACACCAGCGACGCAAAGCAAAACTTCAATCTCCGCTCGTGCGATGGATGGAACAACTCACTATCGTCCGCAATCACTGCGCACACCACGCAAGGCTATGGAATAAATCCTTTGCACCCGCTCCGACAGCGGCACTACGAACCCTGCCGGAATTCATCACACTTCCCCAGGGGCAGAGTGAGAAAATCTTCGGCGTTATCACAGTCATGGCAAACCTCATCCGAGTGACATCGCCCGGAACCACCTGGCCAAGCAAAGTAGCTGCCCTTATCCACAATGAGTTCTTAACGAATCCCCTGGTCAGCCCGACCAGCATGGGCCTACCCGAAGACTGGAGCCTCTCCTTCTAAACGTTCGCCATTCGCACGACGATCCCACACCCCCACTCGCTTCTAGCAAGAACGAGGGCCGAGCTTGCTCAAGCTGTCAGCACGAACGATAAAGGGTCCGCTGTGACATTGGATTTGATCAGGCCGTGGTTGCGTTAGCCTTGGTCATACGTGGTTTTCCGGCGGTATGTTCTCGCCTTTCTTATTGTTGAGGCGTGCGTGAATCAGTGGCAGCAGGACTCGGTCGACGTCGGCTCTGAATTGAGTATCTGAGAGGTATTTGATTGCGAAGTCTTGGTTTTGGTTCATGCGGTCAAGAACAATGTCTTGGATCCGTTCAGAGTAGACGATGGAGAACAAGTCCAGAGAGTTATGGGCTCGAGCCTTGACTTCAGCATCTTCGACCATGTCCTCGGTGAGCTGTTCGATGACTTTGTCCATGTGGGTGAACTCGGTTCCCCAGCGGTCATTGAGCCTGGAGATGATGTTTGACAGGCTGTCCTTCTCGTCTTCGCTTGCGCCTGAAATGTCGGGGTTGTTCGACAGTTGTCCCTCTTCGTCTATCAGGTCGATGGAGTCTTCGTAGACCTTTTGGATGCGATAGTACTGCAGTGCAACCTCGTCCTCCAGATGGGGGGCGGGGTCACCATCGATGTGGAGCTTACGGACGAGGAGTTTGGCGTAGGCGGCAAATCGGTGTAGTCGCTCGTCGTCGTATCGAATGATATGGGTCAAGAAGTCGTAGTTACGGTTGAACTTTCTCATCCGTGCTCGCACTTCAAGCTTGTCTTCATCCTCGAGATCGTTGAATCGTGCAACTGCAGGATCCAGATAGGCGTTTAGGCGGCTGAAGTCCAGATTGGTTTGCTTCGTCTGCTGCGTGAAGAACACTTTCGTGAAGCCTTCAATTTCCTTGTCCGTCCACAGGTGGTAGGAGGCAAGGAAGTGGTACAGGTCGTAGACGATGTTCGGGTCAGTCTCTTCAGTGATACCAGTGGAAATGTAGTAGTCCTGGAAAGACTTTTGGATATCGTCAGCAGTGTTCACGAAGTCAAGCACGAATGTGTCGGTCTTGCCCGGGTACATGCGGTTGATTCGCGACAAAGTCTGTACAGCTTTGACGCCGTGTAGTTTCTTATCGACATACATGGTGTGCAGCAGTGGCTGGTCGAAGCCGGTCTGATATTTCTCGGCAACAAGTAGCAGCTGATACTCGCCGGTAGCGAATCTCTCGGGTAGTTCTGCTTCGGGGATCTGGTTGAGTTGCTCTTCGGTGTATTCCAGTCCTTCTTCCTCGACGGTGCCGGAGAATGCGACCAATACGCCGAGATCCGTGTATCCTCTCTGTCTGATGTAGTCACGGAATGCAAAGTAGTAGCGGACTGCGTGCAGGCGAGACCCAGTCACCAGCATCGCCTTGGCCTTACCGCCAATTTTGTGGGCAACATTGACGCGGAAGTGTTCGATAATGATCTCGGCTTTCTGCCGAAGGCTATAAGGGTGAAGGCTCAGATATTTGCCCAGCGCTTTATTCGCCTGCTTGGTGGAATATTCGGGGTCATCGGCAGCGGTTTTGCCGATCTGGAAGTACGTCTGATATGTGGTGTAGTTCTGCAGCACGTCCAGGATGAAGCCTTCTTCGATGGCTTGTCGCATCGAATACACGTGGAACGGACGCGGAGTTGCATCCAGTACCGGCGTACCAAAGATCTCGAGTGTCTTCTGCTTCGGTGTCGCCGTGAACGCGAAAAAGGAGAGGTTCTTTTGGCGTCCTTGTGTGCGGAGCTCTTCAGCGATCTGCTCATCAATTTCGAGTTGCTCGGCTTCAACCTGCGCCTCGGCAGCCGCGTAGCGCTCGAGGAGATCTTCTTCGGAGTCTTTACCCGCGGTAACGGTATCTGCAAGAATCTGCTTCAACTTCTCCGACGCCTCGCCAGTTTGGGACGAGTGCGCCTCGTCCACGATGATGGCGAACCGCTTACCTGCCGTAGCTACTTTGCTCACGTCAACGAACGGGAATTTCTGCAAAGTCGAGATGATGATCTTCACCCCGTCGGCAAGGGCGCCGGTGAGCTGATGGGAATTCTTATCAACTTTCACCACCACGCCAGCAGTATGATCCATTGAGAAAACAGTGTCCTGCAGCTGCTTATCCAGCACTCGTCGATCAGTGATCACAATGATGGAATCGAAAACCGCGCGCTGTTGATCATCATGCAGATTCGACAGGTGATGGGCTAGCCAGGCGATCGTGTTCGATTTACCCGACCCAGCCGAATGCTGCACCAAGTAATTCTTGCCAGCACCGTAATCCTTCGCATCAGCCACCAGGGCACGCACCGCATCAAGCTGGTGATAGCGCGGAAAAATCAATTTGTCTTTGCGTCGGTCGGACTCATCGGGGACGAACTGGACGAAGCGATGAAGGATGTCGAGCAGGGAATCCTTCGCCAGTACCTCCTCCCACAAGTAAGACGTCTTGTACTTACCTGGCACAGGCGGATTACCAGCACCGTTCTTGTATCCACGATTGAATGGCAAGAACACGGTATCCATCCCGGCGAGCTTCGTAGTCATCCATGCTTCGTCAGTATCGACAGCGAAATGCACCACTGCGCGCCGGTTCAATTCAAACAACAACTCAGTAGCAGGGCGTGAACGCTTGTACTGATCAATCGCATCCCGATACGTCTGGCCAGTCAGCTGGTTCTTCAACTCCAATGTCACCACCGGGATACCATTGACAAACAGCACGGTATCCACTGAGTTCTCATTCTTCGTCGAATAGTGCAACTGGCGCACTACTGTCATCCGGTTCGCCCAGTACTTCTCTGCCAGTAGCTCGTTCAAATCCGAACCGGGAGCGAAGAATACTAACTTGAACCTGGCTCCCAGGTCCTCTACGCCACGACGCAACACTTCGACCACGCCACGATGATCAAGCTCTCGAGCGACCCGCTTGCAGAACTTCTCGCCAGCCTTCGCCCCATGAATACGCTCCAGGCGCTCCCACTGCTGAGGCTGAGTTTCCCGCACAAAATCCAGCAGATCCTCACGATACAAGCCCAGCTGCCTGTCATACCCCGAGGGCGACTTTGACTCGTAGCGGTCGTACTCGAACGGGCCGGCGTGAGTCAACCAATACTCGATCTCGTCTTCAAATCTGCGCTCAGACGTATCCATCACACCGCCTCTTCCACACGAACCTTGCCCGTCACCAGATCATTAATAACCTGCTTGCGATACCTACCCAAAAGCTCAATCTGTTTCTTGATGCCCGCAATCGTCGAATCAATTTCCTTGGACTTCTTATTAAGGAAGTCTGCTATGCGCCCTTGTTCTGCAACGGGTGGAACGGCAATAGAAAGGCTAGCTAGGGTTTTGAATCGAAAATCAACAGTACGCTGTCTTATTCCCCGAGCGAGCGCATCAATATATCCGGCACCAGCCATGTGTCGAAGTAGATAGGCATAGAAGTGTGCGCTACCACCATTTTGAATGCTACATACGGAATAAACCGGGGTGGACTTGCCAGCAGAATCGGAAACTCCTATAGCACCCGCAAACGCATCCATCTCGTGAATTACCAGGTCGCCAACTTCGACACCTTGATACCCGATTTCCTGCAGGGACTCTGTGAATCCCTCAGTTCGCCGATTCCTTCGCAAAGTTACGATGCCATCTCTAAAACAAGTGACAGTCTCAGCGCCTGCTATAACCGGCCGCTGGAGTTTCGTAAATACACGTCTCCCTGCAACCACCTCCCAATGATCAGGAATACGGGGCAACCAGTCGATGCCACTATCTTTCATCGGCACGTCAGGATCCAGTCCCCGAGTCACAGTGTGAGCGATCAACTCACGTCGATACTGCTCCAACAACTCCACCTGTCGAGTCAGTTTCCCAATCAGCCCATCAATCTCAGCAGTCTTGTAACTCAAGAAGTTAATAATGGCTGATTGCTCCTCGCCAGTTGGCACGAGTAGGGGAAGGCTTGAAACGTCGGCGAAAGTCAGGCTTTGACGGACTCCGCCTCCCATTGAATAAAACACTTTGCGAAAGTCATATGCCTTAAGAAGTGCCTCGAAATATGGAGCATTAACGCGGTTTCGCGGCCGCAGTGCCAAGTAGGCTGAAGTTATGATTCCTCGTTCTCGTACAAGTCCTGTTCGCAAGCTCTTTTGATCATTCTGAAGATCTGTGAGTCGCAGGACGATGTCACCCGGTTCGACTATGTTGTAGCCTTCAAATGATTCCGGCAAGAGGCCGCCACGCTGGTTTATATCGCGCCGTACAATTTGCCCGTAGCTGAGAGACAGGAGATTAGTTTCAATTAACCCATGGTTCTTATGTTTATGTTCACAAAACAGGTTCTTTAATCGGACAACCCTCCATTCGGTTGGGCGATGTTTAAGCCATGACAAATTCGGCGGCTTCACTTGTTCACCTGCTCGCTGAAGAGTTTGGCGATGTCGGCTTGGATGCTTGCGGAGAGGGCTTGGATTTCGGTGAGGGTTTCCACTGGGTCGCCTAGTTCTTCGTATTTGTAGAAGTAGCGGGTGAAGGGTATCTCGTAGCCGATTTTGGTCTTAGTATGGTCGATCCAGGCGTCGGGGGCGTAGGGAATGACTTCGCGCTGGAAGTAGGCTTCGATATCTTCGCGGAACGGGATCTGCTCAGTGTCGTGCAGGCCTGAGTCGGGTTCTGGCTTGCCTTTCGTATCGAGGCAGATGCCCGCGTCCGGGTTCCTTACGCCGAGTTCTTCCACGATCTTGCGTAGCACAGGGAGACTGATCTTCCGGCCGCGCTCTTTGATGCCCTCACGGAGCAAGTCAATGAATTCGTCTCGGTTGAGGAACACCCGCTCAGAGCCGAGCCCTTTCAGGGTGCCGATGATTGCGTCTTGTAGGTGCTTGCCTTTCTCAATTTCCTGGGAACGTGCCGGTTCGGCCTTCTTTTTCGAGGTGGCTATCGAGGTGAAAGGTTTGGATTCTTGGAGCGTCTCGATGGCCTCGGGTGTGGCCTGGAAACTGAGCCGCAGGGGGCGTTCGACGGTGACTTCATGGTAGGCGAAGTCCTCGGTGTCGAAGATTTTGGATTCTTCAGTTTCCTGGAACGCACCGTAGATGCGGGTAATGTCGTCAATGTTGTCTTTGCTGAGTTCTTTTCGCTTCTCGCCAAGGGGTTTGCGCATCCGCTGGAAATAGTTGGTGGCGTCAATGAGCTGCACCTTGTTTTTACGGCGGCGTTCTTTGCGGTTGGAGAGTACCCACACGTAGGTGAGGATTCCGGTGTTGTAGAACATCTGATCTGGTAGCGCGATGATCGCCTCGAGCCAATCATTTTCAAGAATCCAACGTCGGATCTCAGACTCGGCCTGACCAGCACCACCGGTAAACAGGGGGGAGCCGTTGAATACGATGCCGATCCGAGATCCTGGCGCGTTAACCGGGTCGCCAGGATCGTACGGTTGCATTTTGGAGATCATATGCTGCAAGAACAGGAACGAACCGTCTGATATTCGCGGCGTCCCGGCGCCAAAGCGACCCTGGTAGCCGTCGCGCTCGGCCTCGTCGAGGATCTTGTCTGCGTACTTCTTCCAATTCACCCCGAACGGTGGATTGCACAGCATGTAATCGAACTTCATGCCTTTGGTCTGGTCGCTCGTCAGTGAGTTACCAAGGTAGATGCGCTCCTGGCGTTCGCCTTTGATCATGATGTCTGACTTCGCCACCGCATAGGTCTGCGGATTGAGCTCCTGACCGAACACCTCGAGGCGCGCCGTTTTGTTCATGTCCGCGACGTGTTGGGATGCAATCGACAGCATGCCACCCGTGCCCACCCCCGGATCGTAGAGGGAAGCCATCGCGCCATCAGTGCAGATCCGATTAGAGTCCTCATCAGGGCTGAAGAGAATGTTGACCATGAGTTGAATGACTTCACGTGGGGTGAAATGCTCACCAGCGGTTTCATTCGAAAGCTCAGAAAACCGGCGAATGAGCTCTTCAAAGATGTAGCCCATCTGGTCGTTGCTGACTACGTCCGGGTGAAGGTTGACTTTCGAGGACGTGAATTCGGAAAGCACCTGAAACAACAGGTTTGCCTTGTCGAGGCGTTCGATGACGTTGTAGAAGTTGTACGCCTCCATCACCTCCCGTGCGGCAGGAGCAAACGCTTGTACGTAGTAGCTCAAGTTCTGTTCGAGATTGTCCGGGTCGTCCAGCAAGGTCTTGAGGGTGAAATTTGAGGTGTTCCAAAACGGATAGCCTGTAGCCTTCGCGTACTGCAGCTCTTTGATCTCCTCCGGCAGTGAGGTGGCCTTGATATCGAGGACTGCATGTTTGGTGTCCACCAGAACGGAATCGAGTCGAGTCAGCACAGTGAAAGGCAAGACGACATCGCCGTATTCGTGTTCCTTATAGTCGCCGCGCAGGATCTCTGCGATATTCCAGATCAATGACACGTGGCTGGAAAGTTTATTAGTGCTCACTCGGGTCGATTCCTTCACTCATCAGTCGTTCGTAGCGTTCGTTGGAGATCACGACGGCAACTGGTTTGCCATAGCGCATAACAAATGCAGACTCATCCTTTTCAGCTACCGCTTTGATCAGGCGTGATGCTTGACCGCGCGAGAGATCTCCGATGTTGATATAGCGCATCGGAACCTTGCGTCGCTTTGCCACCACGGCCTCCCTCAACCTCGAACGTAACGCCTCCAAGTTTCCCACAAACCAGCTGTTTTTAGGGTGATATTGCATGTAAATTCAGGATTATCTCTTCATTAGATATTTCATGTGTCTTTACATGTACTTTGAGCGATGGAAGAGCCAACACCATCTCGCTGCACAAAAGCCGCCCCCGCATTGAACTAGTCAACGCAAAAGCCTAACCAGACCCCTCCCGCCGCGATCTCGCCCCTTATCAAATGCGAGGTCTCTGGCTCCATGTTTCTTGCGTAGCATCAACGAAGAAGCGTGATAATGCGCCGCTGTTTCCGGCGTCCAGCAGTCAGGTCTGCATCACGCAACGCCCGACGGGCGTGCCGAATGAATCAGTGTGGGGCGCATTGTGCGGATGTGTGACCTCCAGATGCTGCGAATCATGATCTGCAGATATGAAAGCCGGGCTCGCTACCGTGAAAGTAACGAACCCGGCCGATATTGAGCGATGCCGTTGAGGGGCGGTCAGTCGACAACCCCCTCGGCAATAGCTACTTGGACGAGCGGCGACGAAGCATCAGCGTCATGCCACCTGCAGCCACCAAGGCGACGCACGCAGCCGCAAGATCTGCAGCGTTGGCGCCTGTGTTCGACAGGACAACTTTTTTGGGCGGGGTCTTCGTCGGCGGTGTTGGAGGCACTTCCGGCGGAGGAACCGGTCCGGGGTTCTTGACTGTCACCGTCGGGGTCGACACAGCCTGGTCGTCAGATGTCTGCAACGGAACATTGAACTGCGTCCACGCATTGTCGATGCGGTAGGGATCGGGAACAGCAACCTCCTTGAGCAGGTAGGTGGTGTCAGACGCCAGTGACTGTTGAGGTGCCGCATAAGCACCTTCAGCGTCAGTGATGATCTTGCCGTCAGTCATGTTGTCTAACGTGATGCGGCGAACCGTCTTGCTGCACTTGGAGGCAGTGTCTTCAGCGCCGTTCTTGAGCGGGCAGATATTCACCGTACTCGTATCGGTCAGATCCGGTTGCACGCCGCAGGCACTGACCGTGGGATCGACAACCTGGTAGAGCTCAAACTCAGCTCCGGCAATGGGAGTCTCATCGAGCGTGCTCACCTTCGACAAGTTGAACGCTCCCTTGATCTTCTCATAGGTGTAGTAGAAGTGCTGAGTCTTTTCATTCGACTTGTGATATCTGGCCGCCACGTTCGGGCCGTCCTGGTATTCAGGCAGGTCGCTGTTGCTCAGGCCCTTATATGCGCCGTTTTTCATCGTCGGCAGGTCGAAGCCGACATACTTGTATCCCGGAATGTCGGCAATGAGGGACTGCGGCGTCGGCTTATATGGGAAAACGAGCTGATTACCATCTTTATCGGTGAATGGCTCAAATTCCCCTGTCTCAGAATTGAGATTCATGTACCTTTGCCCCGAAAGGGAGTCCCACGTCCGTCCGCCGGTGAGGTAATACTGGTAGGGATATCGTGCGAAGAACGCAGTACCCGACGCTGCCTCGAGCGGAACAGCCGCGTCAGAATTCAGGTTCGGGTAAATCTTGTTGATCGGCACTGAATTGGCAAGTTCGGTAAGCTGCTGACCTTCAGCTTCAAGGCAGTCAAGCGTTGTGTAGGTTGAGCCCTCCAATTGGCGACCCCATCCGGCTTGTGGGCGTGCCGTATACTGGTTCTTCAATACTTCGTCTTTGCCAACAATTTCGTTCGGAAGACCTGCCGACTGGGATTCATCGGTCGAGCTGCTGGATGCCTGAGGAAAACCACGAGCTGCACGATACTCGGAGTCGAGGACGTAGCGTACATCCATTTTCGCAGCGATCGGCACAGTCATACCGTTCGCCTTCGCGCCGATCGATCCGCCGTGTGTGTCGCCCGTGGACCCGGTGCCAAAAGTCATGCCGCCCCAGTCAGCGTTGTACGGCAAATAGACGTCGTATTGCATGGTGTGCTCAACGCCCGGGCCGAAGGTGTCTTCAAAGACAAAGTGAATAGGCTCGTAGAACCCCTTGCCGTTGTGCATACGCACAAAATTGCCGTTGCTGTCCTTGACCACCGGATCGTCGGCCTTATAAATGTCGGTTGGCTGCCCGTCGTAAAGGAAATTTTCCACGGGCTTCCAGATATACGCATTGGAATCGGGATTATCGACCTGCGTGTACTGCCACGTCGTGCCGAAGCGGAATTCGAGCGTAGGAGCAGTAGTTTCGGAATCAAGGCTCTTGTCGTAGAACCACCGAACTTTTACGCGCATGCCGTCACACTGGTTGATGGCGGCCGATTCGAAGCCAAAGAAGGGGAGGGGCGCCAGCTCCGGATTTGCTGAGTGAATGCATCCGTCCCCCTCATCGGTCTCAGGATTGAAATTTGGATCTTTCTGTCCAACGATGCGTTGGTACGACAGCTCATAACTGGGGAATGGTCGCTCTGCAGCCTGGCTGCTCTGCTGTATCGGTACAACAAACGCTGTGGCAGCTACGATCGACGCCCCGAGCAGCGCCGCGACTTTTCTGGCACGCACTGTGAAGTGAGATTTCATGGCGTTTTCAGCCCTTTCGCCTGTTGCGTTGCCGACTGATGGCATCGCAACGTCGTAGGTCAGTGAGCACGGACGGGATAGTCGGGCGCTCACAGTTGAGTTAAAGAATCTGTTGAGTCCCATTGCCACCCGATGGGCATCGTGTGTGAAGCGCCACGGCGTCTTATCGTCCTTGTGCAGTGACGAGGGCGTCTGTGAAAACCCGCACTGAATGTCATCAAGTCTAGATGGGATGCAGAAAAATCATAGCAGTCTGGGCAGATTCTGGAGAGAATTTCCTTATTATCGATCGTTTGAAAAGTAAATGAACGGTAAGTATTGCAGAGTGTGAGTTCACGTAGGAGCGTATGCGTAGGAACCAATCGTATCGCAGTGCCGAGGAGAGCAGGTCGGCCAGAGAAACCTCGTCATCGACAATCAGGACGCGGAGGCCTTCCGTCGGCGTGGAGAAGGGGTTGTGAAGTCATGGGGTCATTATCGCAGCGCGCGTCTGAGTCGTGTGGTCGATCGTCTCCACCGAGCACGAACCGTCGTGTAGCATGAGCGCTGATGGTACAGGAAACTGTGGTTGTTGCCGGCGCGTCAGGCCTGATCGGTCGAACCTTGTCGCGATCGTTGCACGAAGACGGGTACCGGGTGATTGCGCTGGTCAGGCGTCCGGCGCGTACCGCGAACGAAGTGCAGTGGGCACCCGGCTCAGCCCCGCTTGACCCTCGCGTGCTCGAGGGTGCTCGAGCCGTTGTCACATTGAACGGCGCGAGCATCGCGTCCTTCCCGTGGACGAAACGGTACCGTGAGACGCTGCTGCATTCGCGTGTGGATCCCACCCGCACTGTTGCTCAGGCATTGGCACAGATCGGGCAGGGTGCGCCGCAGTTTGTGGCCGGATCGGCCGTGGGTATTTATGGGGATCGTCCCGGCGAAGAACTCGATGAAGGGTCGAGTAGCGGTGACACCTATCTGGCGTCGATTTGTCGTGCGTGGGAAGATGAAGCGCGGCAGTCTGAAGACGTGACGACCGTGGCGAGGTGTCGGACATCCTCGATCATCCACCGTGAAGCCCTGTTGAAACCGCTGATTCCTCTGACGAAGTTGCGCGTGAGTGGGCCACTGGGAGATGGCCAGCAGCATATTCCGTGGATCTCTCTGATTGATGAGGTGCGCGCATTGCGATGCGTGATCGACCAACGCCTTGGCGGACCGATCAACCTGACGGCGCCCGAAATGGCAACCATGAATGACATTGGCTCTGAGCTGGCTGATCGGCTGAGCCGCCCCTTCTGGCTCCCGGTTCCGAAGTGGGCGCTGCGCATGTCGCTCACGCGTGATGCCGCCGATTCCTTACTGATGGCCGACCAGCGTGTACATGCGCGCGTCCTGGAAGAAGCTGGCTTCACCTTTGTGCACCCGACCGTGTCGCGCGCAATGTCCTTTGCTCTGTGACGGAGGTCGTCGAGGGTATCCTCGCCCCGCGGTTGAGTCGGTTGCAGATTGGGACCGGGCCGCTTATGGCGCGAGCGTGGTGTGATCGTCTCCGCCTCGTGCACATCTCCCTAAAAAGTAGCGCTCGCGTGCACATACCCCTAGATCTAACGGCTCCTCGTTATGGCATTTTTCTATTTTTGCTGGTCAGAGTGCGTACGGATTTCACTGCTCGGGGCTCGAGGTCTTAAATCTAGGGGTATGTGCATACAGGGCCCCAAAACTAGGGGTATGTGTACAAAGCACTTGTGAATCTAGGGGTATGTGCATGCCAGGGACTTAAATCTAGGGGTATGTGCATAGCCGCGGCGGAGGCGGAGTTGCACCGGCGGAGCGGCACAGAATCGAAAGATCCTGCCGTGGCGAGTATGGGTCTCAGATGCCCACGTGCCGGATCGCGGATCGCTCCTGAGTGTTAGTCGAGCAGGCGGATCAGCACCCCGTACGGCGGCAACTCATCGGGACGAGGGCGTTCGCTCCTAACCGTTGATCCCAGTGATGTCATCACAGTTCGGCCGGGCATCCGTCTCACGCTCAGGGGACGCCTGATCGTTCGCTCTGACAAGTTGACCTCAACCAGGTAGTGCCCGCGCGTCCACGCTGCATAGTGCCCGCTGCGTGTGAGCAGCGTGAAGTCATCGTGTGCAAAGTACTGGCGCACACTGATCAGATAGCGGTAGAAGTTCAGAACCGAATGCTCATCGTCCAGCTGTTCGGCGGCGCTCCATCCCGCCTCCATGTCGGTCCCCGTAATCCACGGCTGGCCAGTCGTGAAGCCACCCTCGACAGTCCAGCGCATGGGGACGCGCGCATGATCGCGTGAACCAGCGAGGATGCGGTCCCAGGCCTCATCGCGCGCCGCACCGCCGTCGATGAGTTCGCGGAAATAGTTCAGTGATTCGACGTCGCGAAGCTGGTCGAGGCTGGTGAAATTCTGGTTGACTGCGCCGAGCTCCTGCCCCTGGAAAATGAAGGGCGTGCCGGGCAGGGTCAGTGAAATCGCGGCGATCAGTTTGGCCACCGCACCGCGCCAGCGCGGATCGAGGGTGATCTTGCTGACGATGCGCGGATTATCGTGATTCTCCGCGAAAATTGCCATCTGGTCGCTGGGCCCCAGACGGCGCAGGTAGCGCAGATAGAAATCCAGGAAGTAGGCGGGAGGATAGCGGTAGTCATCCCAACGGATCTTTCCGGGGGGCTCAAGGACGTCGAAGTTGAAGATCAGATCCATTTCGCGACGCTGCCGATTGGTCAGAAGGCGACCTACCTCGATGCCGATCCCCGGTGTTTCACCCACCATGAGAGCGTGGGAGCCGTCCGGTCGTGTGAAGCCTGCCGACCTCAGCTCACGCAAATAATCGTGCAGATGAGGCCCGATGAAGTAGCGCTCGATGCCGGTGAAACCGACCAGCTCACCCACTGCCGGCACGCCATTGGGCAGGCCCGCGTTTTTCGAAATGTAGTTGATGACATCCATGCGGAAACCGTCGATGCCTCGAGCCAGCCAGAACTGCACAATGTCGGCAACTTCGCGACGAACCGCAGGATTGTCCCAGTTCAGATCCATTTGCGAGGGTGCGAACAGGTGCATGCCCCAACGCTTGATGTCATCAAACCAGCGCCAGGCCGACCCGGAAAAGAATGACACCCAGTTGTTGGGCGGCGCGTCGGAAGAGCCTTCACGAAGGAAGTAGTACGCCGCCTTGTCGCCGTCTGGATCACGCAGCGCTTCCTGGAACCATTCGTGCTCGGCGGAGGAGTGGTTGACAACCAGGTCCAAAATAATGCGCATATCGCGCGCGTGAACCTGTTCGATGAGCTCGTCCAGATCCTCCATCGACCCCATCAGATCCATGACTGCGCGATAATCTCGCACGTCATAGCCCATATCATCGTTGGGTGAATCGAAGATGGGGGAGAGCCACAGGCAGTCAACGCCCAGTGTTTGAAGGTAATCAAGTTTGCCGATGATGCCGCGCAGATCACCGATCCCGTCGCCGTTCGAGTCTGCGAAACTGCGCGGATAGATCTGGTAGAAAACGGCGCCCTGCCACCAGGGGGGCTCGGACTGTCCCTCGGTGTGGGTGTCGGCGTCATCGAGCCGGTCGGGATTCATCTCCAACAAATCCGTGAGCGCCGCGACCAGTCCCGGCGCTGCTCGCCCAGCCACGCGATCCAGAACCGTCAATGGGAGCCGGCGCGTCAGCGGGTTCACGATGAACGAGGGCGACACTCCAATCTGCAACGCGATCTTGTCCAGGACGTCGCGTCCAACAGGGTGGTCGTACACATCACCGAGGGTGCGCACAGGGTGTCGGGTCATCGTGCTTCCTCCTCGGGTGTGCTGGTTTTTTCACTGTCTTGCAGGCTTGCGACAATTGAACTGTATGTGGCTTCGTCAATGCGATAGCCGTGCCGGAACACCAGGAACGCCGCGACGGTCAGAATCAGGGGGACGACCATCATGAACAGCCGGAAAATCCACGTGCCCGACTCGGCGACATCGGCAGAACTGGTGGCGCTCTCCACACCCGACCAGATCAGGCAGATACCCATCAGGCCCGAAGAAATTGCACCGGACAGCTTATAGATGAAGGGCTGCAGGGAAAAAGTAATGGACTCGTTGCGCCGCCCCAGCTTCCATTCGCCGTACTCCACACTGTCCGCGATGTACATCATGAGCAGCACCTGGAACAGTGCCTCCCCGAAGAACAGGAACAACCCGGCGCACAAAATGACGGCCATGTTGCTGCCGGCACAGATGAACACCACGTATCCCACGACGGAAGCGCCGCACCCCAGGGTGAAGACCTGTCGCCTCGGCATGCGGGCAGAAATCAAGGGAAATACCAGCAGCGTGCCCAACTGGGTCACGCCTAGAACCAGCGCGAAAACCGGGTACTTGCCTTCGTCTCCCACCAGGTACTTGAAGTAATGCAGGCCCAGGCTGGTCAGCAGGGTGTAGCCGGACATATACAGCAGGAACGTCAGCGACACCCACAGCAGCTGATCGTTCTTGAAGATGACGCTGACGAGTTCGCGCAGCGGCGTCGACTCCGACTTCACATGCACGGTCTCGTGCGCAAAGATCAGCGTGATGGACTGGAAAGCGATCGCAATGATCGACAGCACGATCGCCAGCAGCTGCCAGGCACGCTGCGCATCCCCCAGCACACCTGTGAGCCACTGAGTCACCGGCACGATGCCGACAACGATGGAGAACAGGCCAATGTTCGCGCAGATACGTGTGACCACTCCGATGCGTTCACGCTCAGCCTTGTCGCGGGTCAGTGACGGCATCATCCCGTAGTAGGAGATGTCGTTCATCGTGTAGGCGACCTCGAACACCAGGTAGACCACGATGAACAGCGTGATGAATTGCCAGCCTCGCACCCCCCAGTCGGTGAACAGCAGCACCGTGCCAATGCACCATCCGCATGCGCCGATCGTGATCCACGGTTTGAATTTGCCCCACCGCGTGCGCGTATTGTCGACGACGTAACCCATAAACGGATCATTCACGGCGTCGAAGATCCGCATGAGCACCAGCACGACGGTGACCGCTGCGAGCGCACCGGTCGACAGGTCCAGGACGTCGGTGAGGTAGAACATGAGGTACATCGACACCATTCCGTACATCATGTCGCGCCCCAGCGTCCCTAAACCGAAACCCAAGGCGTTCTTCATGGCGTCAATCCTCACTGTTTGATGCGCAGCCTGCCAGCGGCAGGTAGCGCCACCATTGTACTGAGTGTGCAGACCGCGTGGCCTTTAATGGAGCATGTCGCTTATGAAGTGTCCCCCGGAAGTTGGACTGGATTATTCAGTTTCTTTTTCCGGGGGACATTTTCATGGTTTCTTCTTTATCTTCATTGACTGAGTCTGATCAGACGCGTTT
Organism: Actinomyces ihuae; assembly: GCF_001457875.1. Lineage (NCBI taxonomy): Bacteria > Bacillati > Actinomycetota > Actinomycetes > Actinomycetales > Actinomycetaceae > Actinomyces > Actinomyces ihuae. The sequence goes on along the minus strand of NZ_CZPX01000005.1, from coordinate 714,624 downwards.
AGTTGCTTTGTTTGAGCAGGGGTGTGGTGCCGCAGCGGCTGCTTCTTACCTTGGCTTGAGTTTCAAGCCGTGCGATCGTTTCTATAATCGGTGGCGTATTCATGGCAGGCTTGTTCTTGTGAATAAGTCACATAAGCGAGTTTTACCTTTGAAGTCAAACGTGATGCTGTTCAACGCTTTCTGGCCGGCAAGACCCGGATGAGTATCGCGCAGGACTTGGGATTGGCTTCTGTCAACGTGGTGACGAGCTGGGTGCGGATCTATCGCGACCAAGGCGAAGACGGCTTGCGCCCTAAGCCTAAGGGCAGGCGACCTAAGACCGGTCCCAGGGTGTTATCTCAAACTGAGGAACTTGAACAACGGATCAGGGACTTAGAAGCGGAGAACGCCTACCTAAAAGCATTAAGGGACTTGATGAACAACGAGCAATAGACCGAGCTCGAGTAATCGTTACACTCAAGTCCCATCATGATCTCGATGTTCTTTTGCGGGTAGCGCGATTGGCCAGATCAACGTTCTACTACCATCAAGCCCGCCTAGGACAGCCAGATAAACATGCTGATCTTCGAGCCAAGATCAGAACAATTTTTGAAGCTTCGGGCGGTCGGTATGGTCACCGTAGGATCCGACTCGCCCTACACCGCCAGGGCCTGGTGGTCTCTCGTAAACTCGTCGCCAAGCTTATGAAGCGTGAAGGACTGACCTGCCTGGTCCGTCAGAAGAAACGCTATAACTCTTACCGAGGCACACTATCGACCATTGCCCCAAACGTGTTAGCCCGCGACTTCACTGCTACTAGCCCGAACCAAAAATGGGTCTCTGACGTTACCGAGTTCCGTCTCGGATCGTCCAAGATCTATCTCTCACCAATCATCGACTTGTTCGATCACTCAGTCGTTTCCTACACGGTCGGGAAATCAGCCAATCTTGAACTGACCAACACCAGTCTCCGCAAGGCTTTGAACAAGGCTAAGCCGGGCCCGGGTCTGGTAGTCCACACCGACCAAGGATTCCAATACCAGGGGTCTGCTGAGGGTTTGGTTGACAGTTTTCCTTCTGATTTTTAGGCCGCAAGGGATGCGGCTGGTTCCATGATTGTTTCGTATTCGATTGGTGTCAATTTACCCAGTGCTCGTTGCCGTCTTTTCCTGTGATATGTCCGTTCAATCCAGTGAGTGATCGCGGCAGATAATTCACGGCGCCTGTTCCAAGAGCCACGATCAAGAACGTTCTTTTGTACAAGAGCGAAGAAAGATTCCATCGCAGCGTTATCCCCACACGCTCCAACTCTGCCCATAGATCCCCTCGCGCCGTAAGATTTCAGCGCGGCACGGAATATTCTAGAACGAAATTGCGAGCCACGATCAGAGTGAACGATTACGCCATGGGGATTGCCTCGTTTCCTCATCGCATCATCGAGCGCCGCCACCACGAGGCGTGATTTCATTCGCCCACCGGTCGCATAGCCCACGATTCTTCGCGAGCACAGGTCTTTGATCGCACACAGATACAGCTTGCCCTCTTTGGTCCAATGCTCCGTAATATCTGTAGCCCACGCAACGTTGAGCGCATCAGCGTGGAAGTGACGCTGTAACAGGTCATCATGTACTGGAGCACCCGACTTCTTCCCACGCGGCTTACGCCTAGCGATCACCGAGAACACCTGAGCATGAGAACACAATCGCCATACTCGACGCTCAGAAATCTCTATCCCTTGATCATGGAGCTCGTCTGCTATCAGGCGGTAACCAAATTCAGGATCGTCACTGTGAATCTGGCGAATCTTGTCTATAAGCTATACTTCTTGGGCTTGCCTGTTCGAAACTGGCTTAGCAGCCCATTTATAAAATGCTTGGCGGGAAAACCCCAGTACCCGAGCCGCTACCGTCAAGGTCGCCTTACCCGCCTTGATCAGCTTTTCCACGGTCGGGAAGACCCTTTTGGGCGAATCGCTTCTTGAGACAGGTACGCCGCCGCGGCACGTAGCACTTCGTTTTCCATCTCCAACTCGCGAATCCGTTTCAAAGCCTGGCTTATCTCTTTAGCCGCTACCGGATCGGCAGACGGTTGCATCCCCTGAGCCTGCAACCTCGCATCAGTAATCCATTTTTGCAACGAGGAACGCGAGATCCCCAAATCAGCACACACCTGACGGCAAAGTAACCCCAGACTCCACCAACGCCACAGCATCAGCTTTGAACTACTCTGAATACAACTCCAACATAATCAACACCCTTCCCTGCCCCGCCCCAGCGAAACAAGCTAGACGTCAACCAAACCCTCAGCAGACCCGCTAAGCCTGGTGACAAGATCGTAGTTATCGTCAAGGACAAGAACGGCAACGAGATTGATCGCGTGACGGTCACCGTTGAGAAGTCTGCCGCTGGCGATATGACCACCGAGCCGGGAGTCAAGAAGTTTAAGCTTGTACGCACCGGCGCGCAGGTATCAGGACTCGTTGGTATCGCAGCCGCAATGGGCGTAGCAGGCCTTGGCCTGGCGCTCGTGCGACGCCGTCGAGAAGGCGAGGAGAACTAATCGCCTAGCCGACGAAACACCGGCATAACAGTACGGGGGTGAGACCTTAAACGGTCTCACCCCCGTACTCACATAAAACCTCAAACCACAGGCGTGCTACCGGGACAGAGGTCAATAGGCTATTCGTCCCATACAGTGCGTAATATCGCCTGCGTAGTGTATACACTCGCCTGTAAAGCCGTTGTCCGCGAATGGTATAGTATACGGGTGCCCCACGGACGAGAACGAAGTCATAGTGCGTCGGAGGATATGGGCGGCCACAAGTCAATACTTACTTCATTGGGGCCATTGAGACTTCCAGAATGTCCCAGGACTAGTTGGAGGAAGGAAAATACATGCGTATGCCACAACCCGCCACCGAACCAAAACGCGCTTTGCGTCGTTCTTGGGTTACGCTATCAGTCGTAGCTTTGGTAGGAAGCGCGCTTGGAGTTGCACCAAGCTTTATCGCCCCGCAGTCAGCTGCTGCGGCACCATTTACCGGCGGCATCCGCGAAAAATCCGGAGCGATTGAGAAGGATGCTCAGCTGGCCTCGGACTTGCCGGCCGGTTCATGTGTTGTTGAAGACTCGGCCCCGTCTGGCAGTCAGGCAGGCTTCACTTGGAATACATTGGAACCGAGCGCCACCAGCCCTTCTAAGACCGCTTGGGGATTGAGTCTTTCCTTCGATAACTCGAAGGACCGCACGTTCGCTGATTGGATTTTTACTAATTCGGGTCGCCTCTCCGCGTTTTTGAATGCGGCTCCTGTGTCTTCTCTGGACGCTGGCAAGGTCCTTTTCGACGGTGATGGGTTGGTTACCCACAAGGCCGATGAAGACATTCAGATTACCGGAAAAGGGGCTCAAAGGGCCCTTGTGCTTGTAGCGGACTTGACGGAAGATAAGGTAAGTCAGTACGCGCAGGCTGGTTCCGAAAATCCCGTGCGCTACGCGTGGAAGAGTGACTACACGCAGGAAAATACCTCGCCAGGTGGTGCCAAAGCGACGAAAGGCAGCAGTGTTTATTTCTCCGCAGTTGTGAATCCGTGGCCAAGCGAGAACATCGAATGTAACCCGATTACGGTGTCTTGGGAAAGCTTTGAGAAGCACGTGATCGTCCCAGGCGAAGAGACCAAGGTCGGTAAGATCAACATCCCGGCTGTGAGCGGCCAGGGTATGGATGACTCAATGTCCCGTATGGTCGTGGAGGCCTACGACGGCAACGGCAAATTCATCGGCACCTCGGACACGGAGGCGTCCGGTGGTACTCAGAACCCGCGTATCGACGAAACGACCGGCGAGATCTTCTTCACCTGGCCTGAGTACCGCGGTACGGGCCTGGCCACTGACAAGAACGTGAACTTTTCCGTTCTGGCAAAGCCGCGTAGCGTGGACCAGCTGCAAGCTGCTAGCGAAAACAACGACCCGGATGGAGAACCTAAAGCGTTCGAAAGCTCCAACTCGCTGAGCCGTTACAACAAGGCAAACGTCATCGACTCCAAGGCGTTCTCTCTGGACGACACCGAGTATCACAATCCGCAGTATGACAAGACCGATGCCTCCATCATCTCTGGCGTCGATAGCGAAACTGGCCCGTTGGCTACTGCGCCGCAGAAGGTCGTCTTCACCCAGACCCCTGATCTGATTAAGGAACTGAAAAAGAAGAAGGCTGACGGCGGCTTCGAGGCTAAGGTCGAGTTGGACGAGAAGTACGTCTATGAGGGTTGGACCGTTGAGATGGACGGTGACTACAACGTCACCGTCACTGCTCCAGAGAACCCGAAACCGGGTGCTTTCGCGCAGCCGAAGATCACGGTGGAGTACTCTAACGGCTCCACTGACGTGCTACAGCTTATGGTAGTTGTTGATCCGAACAACACGCAGGTGACCGACCTGGTACGCCCGGGCCTGTCCAAGGGCAAACTCAACCAGGAAATCACGTCCCAGGTGGGCACTAGGTCCATCATGAAGGGCCACGAGCCTGTCCACCCGGCCAAGTTCGAGATCGACCCAGCCACCATTCCAGCCGGCTGGACCGTGACCGTCGATGAGACCGGTAAGGTCACCGCGAAGGCAGATGACACCGTTGTCCCGGGCACGATTATTACGCCGAAGCTCAAAGCTACCTACCCGGACCAGACCACGGATGAGATCGAGGTCCAGTTCCAGGCGATCGTGGACATCAAGATCCCGAACTATGACACGGTTGCGGGGCAGCCAAACGCGAACGTCAGCCTTATTCCGGAAATCCCGGAGCGCGGTCTGAGTGGTAACACGTCAGATGAGGCGCCGCAGCGCTACACCTTCGAAGACGGCACGAACGAAACCACTCTTACCAGCAAGGACGGTAAGACATGGACCGTTTACGTCGACGAGAAGACTGGCGAGATCACAACCACGATTCCGAAGGGAGCGCAGGAAGGCGACATCCTGAACGTTCCCGTCCAGGCCCACTACAGTGAGGAAGGCAAGCAGAAGCCGCAGACGGTTATAGGCACTGTCGTCGTCATCAAGGGTGACTTGAAAGCGTCATACGACGTCCAGGTGACCGGGCCGAATCAGGCCGTCGACCACCATGTTGATGGTGCTCCAGACGGCTCCACGTTCTCGTTCGGCTACGCGGACGGCAAGCCCGTGCTGACGCAGACCACGGATAACGGCTGGAAGTACACTATCGATCCTAATACCGGTGTGGTTTCCTCCACTCCGCCGGCCAATTCGAAGCCGGGTGACAAGAACACCGTTACTGTCAAGGTGAATGCGCCTGGCGGTCTGACCACCGAGGTTCCTGTAACCACAGTGGTGAAGTTGATGAACAACTGGGAGTCCAACCCGGTTATCCCGCCGAAGACGGTGTACCCGGGCGACACGGTGACATCGCCGCTGGCAATCGAAAAGCCGGAAGACATCAAGGTTGCTGAGAACAAGCCTTACGAGATTGCTCCGTTACCGGAGCACATCACTCCGACCGGCGACACGAACGAGTTTGGCAACCCGACCTACACGCTGAAGACTGATAACGGCGACTGGATCGTTAGCTTGGATAAAGATGGCCACGTCATCTCCACCGCGCCTAAGACCGCGAAGCCGGGTGACCAGGTCAAGGTTCCCGTAACCGTGACTTATGAGGACGGTTCTAAGGACGTCACGTCCGCTGTGGTCAACGTTGTTAAAGTTCCGGAGCGTGAAGTCCCGTTCAAGGTCGAGTACAAGTACGACGACACCATTCCTGCCGGCGAGTACAAGGTTGAAACTAAGGGCGTGCCTGGCGCTGAGAAGATGAACGCGGACGGCACGTGGGAGGGCACCAAGGCGCCGGTCAACGAGGTTGTCCTCGTCGGTACCAAGCCTGCTGAGAGCGCCAAGGACGTGACCTGGACGGTTCCGATCCCGTACCCAACCGAGGTTCGCGAAAACCCGGATCTAGCCCCTGGTGAGACAAGGGTTGTCCAGGAAGGTGAGAACGGCGAGAAGACCTACACCGCTAAGTTCACCGCTAAGGGTTCCGAGGCTCAGGTTGCAGAGGAACAGACCACCAAGGATGCGAAGCCTCGCATCATCGAGTACGGTCCACGCTTGGGTGCTAGCGAACTGGTCACCACGGTGAAGAAGCCTGTCCCGTTTGAGACTGAAGTTGTCTTCGACGACACTCTGGCAGCTGGTAAACAGAAGGTTGACCAGGAAGGAAAGCTTGGCGAGGACACCGTAACCTCGACGCAGAAGCTTGTTGATGGAAAGCCGAACGGTGATCCAGTGGTCGACACCAAACGCACTGCAGAGCCGGTCAAGCAGATCATTCGCGTTGGCACCAAGACCACCGGCACTGAGACCTCCGAATACGAGGTGGATGTTCCGTTCGAAACCGAGATCATCTTCGATGACACGATGGATGCTGGCAAGCAGGAAACCGTGCAGGAAGGTGTTCTTGGCAAGGATAAGGTAACCACTACCCGGACCATTGAGAACTCGCAGGTTGTGGATACCAAGACCGAAACCAAGCGCGTGGCGGAGCCGGTCAAGAAGATCATCAAGGTCGGCACCAAGGGCAAGCCTGCCTCAACCACGGTTGAGTGGACGGAAAAGACTCCGTTCGAGGTCGAGGTGCGGGTCAACCCTGAACTGAAGCCTGGTGAAACCAAGGTTGTTCAGGAAGGCAAGCAGGGCGAGATCAAGCACACCGTCACGGTGAATGTTGAGAACGGGGAGGTCTCCAAGAAGGATTCCTCCGAGAAGATCAGCGATCCGGTTAAGCACATCGTTGAGGTTGGCCCTGCCAAGACTCAGACAACGTTGACGGACAAGCACACGGAGAAAACTCCGTATGACACTGAGATTGAGTTCGATCCGAACCTCGAAGTTGGCAAGATTGTTGAGGACCAGGCCGGTGTATTCGGCGAGAAGGAAATCACCAAGACCTGGAAGCTCGAGAATGGAGAGCCGGTAGGCGATCCGGAAACGTCCGAGAAGATCATCAAGGATCCGACAACGCGCAAGCTACGCGTTGGCACCAAGTGCGTCTGTGAAGATCCGACGGACCCAGCTAACCCGTGTGACCCGACGGACCCAGCTAACCCGTCTGACCCGACGGACCCAGCTAACCCGTCTGACCCGACGCAACCTGGTGACAACCCAGGTGAGACAACGCCGGGCACGACGCCAAGCGACAAGGTGACTACTCCGAGCACTGAGGGCAGCAAGTCTGCTAAGTCGGGCGTTCAGAGCGGTTCATCACTGGCCCGCACCGGTGTGAGCGTCGAGGGCACACTAGCAGCGGCCGCAGCGTTGCTACTGGCAGGCGCAGGCCTCACCGCGATGCGCAGGCGAAACTCCCAGCGCTAAACGAGCAGTAGCGAGCCTTAGGGTAATAGTGACCGGAGTGTACGGCATAATGCCGTACACTCCGGTCACTAATACCGCCGACTACAATGCAACGGATAAGCCGGCTGCGCCTGGCGTAACGGTTACTCCTGCGTTTAGCGGTGACCTGTCAGCTCTGCCTTCGAAGGTTGAGTGGCGTGACTCCAAGGGCACAGTCTTAAAGACCTGTGAACTTGACCAGTCCAAGGGCATCAAGGCTCAGGTTGCAGCTTGCACCTTTGATATCCCCGAGACTGCCAAGACGGGCGACTACTTCAACGTGGTTCTAGTTTCTGGTGGTAACGATGTGTCCGCATGGACTGTTCTGGTGACCAAGGAATCAGACGAATACGAGCCTGCGTATGAGGGTAAGTTGGTTGTTCCTGGTCAGGAGACGAAGTCTGCTCCTTCCTTTACTGGTAAGGATGGTAAGGGTGTAGATGTTCCTGAGGGTTCGAAGTTCTCGATTGGTGATTACAAGGCTCCTGAGGGTTATGTAGTGACGATCGATGAGAACACTGGTGAGATTACGGTTACGTTCCCGGATGGGTCGAAGCTGAATAAGGACACTGTTGAGAAGTTTGATGTTCCTGTTGTTGTGACCTACCCCGATGGCACCACCGACAACGTGACTGTCACTGTCACGGTTGGCGAACCTGACACCAAGACTCCGGACTGGAAGGACGGCTCTGGCGAACCGGGTGGCAAGGTCGTAATCCCGAACGATGGCGGCCCTGTTGAGGACGGCACGACGGTCGACACCGACGGCCCCGGCAAGGCAAAAATCGATGGCGACGGCAACCTCGTTGTTGACATCGACGACAACGCTAAGCCTGGTGACAAGATCGTAGTTATCGTCAAGGACAAGAACGGCAACGAGATTGATCGCGTGACGGTCACCGTTGAGAAGCCTGCCGCTGGCGATATGACCACCGAGCCGGGAGTCAAGAAGTTTAAGCTTGTACGCACCGGCGCGCAGGTAGGAGGACTCGTTGGTATCGCAGCCGTAATGGGCGTAGCAGGCCTTGGCCTGGCGCTCGTGCGACGCCGTCGAGAAGGCGAGGAGAGCTAATCGCCTAGCCGACGAAACACCGGCATAACAGTACGGGGGTGAGACCTTAAACGGTCTCACCCCCGTCGCCAATTTCTCCTATAGTCCGAACAGTGCTGAACGAAATTTCGGTGAGGCACCAAAACAACGTTGTTTGCTCCGCCCGGCCAAATCCGTGATATGTACGAGCGCAAATTTGTAAGACCTGCATCTCAAGTGAAGTTAAAGTACAAAAGTAACCTTGCCTGTTTTGTTTTGAAAACCAAAACCTTCATTTATGGCACCCTAGTGGACCACGACTACTTCACCGGGCAGCCCTTTGGCTCTTCCAAACCCCAAAATGTTCGCGGTATGGATCACCCCTCAACGGCAATCCAGAACGTTCGTGAAGAAAAAGGTAAGAACGCCGTGCTGCTTCTAGACAACGGCGACGCTGCGCAGGGCTCATGAATCGAAATGGTGTACCACTCGAACCGGACAGATAGCACTGTTGACCCGATGGCTAGTGTGTTCAACTACTTGAAATACGATGCGGTGGGTGCTGGTAACCACGAATTCAACTACGGCCTTGAAGCCCTAACCGCCTAGAATTAAACCAGTCCAACTTTCAGGGGCTAGTTCACTTAACAGGGCATGTCGCTGCGTGGTGGAGCACTGGCGGGGCGTGCCAGGTTGATCTGTCTTCGGCTCTCACGCCCGTCCATATAGTGAAATTCCAGTGCGGAAGCCAGAAATGCCCGGTTCGATGTAGGTGTTTTTGATGTGGTCGATTGCACTATGACGTGTCGGGGACGGGGCTGTGAGGGCCTGCGGTTCCGCTCCTCAATAGTCGTGACGCCCGCGCGCGAGGTAGGAGCGTCGATGAGTGTTCTTCCTCGTGAGAGAGGTGCCCGCGGACGTGGATTATGCAGCCCGGTGGATGCTGGAGGCGGCAAGGCCTCGCTCAGTGTTGGCGTGATTGACGAGGGCGGCCGACCCGCTTGTGACGGGCGCCTGAAAACTGCTCACATTCTGTTTACCCACTGTTTAATCTGAATCCCTAACCTAAGTGCGGCAATCGAAGAGTTGGCGTGGCGCGTTGGTCACGACGTATCTGCGATGAGACATGTAAGGGGATCGTATGGGCGATCTGAAATGGAAGCAGGATCGGTCGCAAGCAGCACAAGCGCGATTGAACGACGCGAACAGCACGTTCGCGGGAGTGAATTTCGGGGCGCCGCCTGATTTTGGCAAGTCCACGGCAAGTGTGAATGCTGTACTGAGCAAGTTTACTGAAGGCCTGAAAGCCCTGGCTGATGGAACAGGGAAGGTGAGTGGCAGTCTGTCGACCGCTGATCAGAATTTCGAAGCTTCAGAAGCTCGAATCTTTAGCGAACTTACCTCGGTTTACCCCCAGGGCGGGGTTTACTATCCCCAGTCAGGAGGAATGGGTAAATGATTGACACCAAGCTCGATATAGAACCCGAAACGCTCTCCTCCTGGAAGAGTGGAGTCCTCCTGCATGGCAGGGGCCAAGTGTACGACGGTATTAAGGACCTCGATCGGGCCAATAGCATCGTGCAGTCTGAGCTGGTGGGCTACACGGCAGCTGAAGCGTCCGCGGCTATCCAGTCTGCCACTAAATCAGCGCAGGAGATCCATGATGAGATCGAAACTTTTGCTGGTGCCGTTGACTCATTTGTGACGTTGATTCGTTCATGTAAGACCCGCCTCAAAGACATTGAAGGTCGGGCGGCAGCAGGCAAGCTGATTGTTATCCCCAAGACTTCAATCGAACTGCCTCCGCCTCCGCCTCCGCTGCCGGTTCCGGCGGATCCGGTGACGAATGCGGCTCTCATCCAGGCGTGGACTGAGTACATGGAAAAGCAGGCCCTCTATTCGACCCTCGCGGGAGAGGTGAGCATCGTCCGCCGCGATGAGGACGTGGCTCACAGTGAGCTGCAGAACGCATGCAGTGCCGTTACTTCCGCCAACTGGCTGGTCAAGGCTTTCACTGGGATGTTCTCAGGTGGCGGTACGACGCTGGGCTTCCTGAAGATGCTGAAGTCCCGCACCGGCGATGCCGTCAAGCTTATCAAGGGCATCAACTTCAAGCTCAACGGTGCCACGTTCGATCCGAAGAGACTCGGAAAGCATTTCAAAGATACGCCAGAGGTTCGGTTCCACACATTTAAAGACAAGATCAACCTTGGTAAGGGATGGGGAGATTCGCCAGAGATCCTCGACAAAGTCAGCAAGGTGACGAAGCATGCTGGGCGTGTGCTCACCGCTGTTGATGCTGGCACCACCGCTTACGACCAGTGGAAGACGGACAGTGCGCTCAATCCTGGTATGGGAACCGGAGAAAAGGTTGCACGTGCCGGAACCCGAACGCTGCTGGAAGTCGGCGGTGGCTGGGCTGGCGGCAAAGCTGGTGCGATGGGTGGCGCAGCTATTGGTATGGCTGTTGGCGGACCGATCGGAGCGGCCGTTGGCGGCATCATCGGTGGCGTTGCGGGTGGTGCCGGCGGTAAGTGGCTTGGCGGAAAGGCAACAGATTTTACCTTCGGCCTGTTCGACTAGCGCCAGCAAGACCGCTACTGATGTGTGAGTGTTGTGCATGGTGATTAACGCTGCAATGCGTAGTGACCTCAAGGTAATCTGACAAGAGCTGAGGATTTGGATGTGGCTGCGGACTGACGGTGAAACCACTTCGCGCGTTGCCCGCCGCTACTCCATCCACGGCAGTACAGGCTCTGTAGCTGAGGATGAGGAAATCGATGGATGATTTTTCGAGTAGTGATACCTTCTGGATGATCACACTGGCATTCTTGTTTGGGGGCCTCATCCTGGCTCAATGGGCTCTTGCGATGTTTTCAGACTCCATGCTCGGAAAACTCGCTCGCTCAGTTGGGAACATCTTCGGATGGTGGAAAAACTCCGAAGCACTGACCACTCCTGCCATCGGTCTGGCGTTCCTGCTTTTCGGAGTTGCATTTACTGCTGGAACACTGGGGATGAGCAAACAGGGAATGCGTATCATCGTCATCGTTGCAATGGCCTGTATGGTCGTCGCGCTGATATCAGTGATCCCTTTCCGTCTGCCTGACGCGATGTATCCGGAGAAGCGGTTGGAAAAACGTCAGCAGCAAGCCCTGACTCAAGTCGATCCGGGCTCGTACCCGGCCGATCGCCTTCGTGCTGAAGGTATCGTCCCGCCTTCCCACAGTGATCCGACTACTTCCCACAGTGATCCAACCCGCCTGACCCAACCCGAACATCAAGAATTTAAGTCCGACAATAACCACCGAAGCGATGGAGGATTTTGATGAGTCCAACGAGTAGTGACGCTGAGTTCGTCACTCTTCCCGCAGACTGGGAAGAACTCAGCACTGAAGAAAAAGTGCAATTCACCCAGCAAGTGCCGGAAGAAGGCCCGACTCAGCAGATGCTCCAGGAAGTTGAGAGCACCTTCCCGCTGATCGCACTTGGTCCTGAAGCTGCATCAGGGTTCCGCCCCAGCCTCGTCGTGACGAAAGCCGCGACCGGGTCGGACGATCCGATCGACTGGTACGACGGCACGTTGCGTCAACTCGTCGAATCTATCCCCGGATTCCTGGTGCTGGAAAACGCAGCATGGGAAAACGAACACCTCAATGGTGTAGCCCGCATGGGGGTCTACATGATGGAGGATCTGTCCGTGTCGTCGTGCCAGTGGCTGTGGGTGAACGGCGAGGCCGGACTGACCGCCACCCTGACATGCGCGACACGCGAATTTGACCCGATGTACGACACGTTTGTTGAAATGTCGAATAGCTTGAGGAACCCACAATGAGCCGTTTTAACCCTGAAGAATCAGCTGCAATTCTCAACGAGGCCGACTGGGAAGCCCTAACCGATTTGCTGGACGGCAAAGCTGACACGAATTCAGACGGCTGGAAGAATCTGGTCGACCTGGGATTCATCAGCGATGAGGAATCCCTGACGGACGGTGCCGAACGCCTCTTCGCCGGTCTGTTCCAGCGTTCCCACATGATTCAACTGACCCGCATCGCACCGTCGGAAGACGTCAAACGGATCACCCTCACCGTGTGGATTTCTTCAACGGACGTCACGTGGATCGTGCCCGAGGGTGACTCGATGAACCTGTTCCGTTCCGACCCGGAAGAAGTTCCCTCACTGATTTTGCGTTGGCTGGTTTTCGGGCCGCACATGAATGTTTTCGACGGCCCACTTCACTTGCCCTCCGACGTCATTCGTCTGGCACACCAAGGTGATGTCGATCAGCTGCAACGCGTCATCGCCAGTGAATGCCGAGGTCACGACGACACAGGATTTGGCAAGGCCGGTCTTGAGGGAACCTGGGCGATGAATGTGTTCGACATTTTCGCCGCGGTGGACGAGCAGATGGCGCCCGCTGGATCCCTGCTCTTTCTGAGTGCTCCGACGTGCCTGTACGCGATGGACGGCACCAAGGCCGATGAACCGGAAGTGGAGTTGGCAGGGCTGACATCGCCGCTCGCGTGGCAGATGATCAACCCCTACCTGTTCGCCTGATCGATCCTGCGGCCTCCACGCGAGGCCGCAGGTCTTTGCTGAGCTGCCCGCCATATCTCTGGGGTGGCAATACTGACCGGGATCACTATCTCTGGCCGGACGTCTTCACGTGGTGCGGGGCGTAGCCCGTGTCGCATCCACTGAACGGCTGGCAATGCGCGCTGTTGCAGGAACGGTGAGTGTCACGCTCAGACCACCCTCGTCGAGTGCGGAAATAGCGACTCTGCCGCGGTGAGCTTGAGCGACAGCCTGCACGATTGCGAGTCCCAGGCCATGTCCGCGCGTGGTACCGGCTGTACGTCTGGATCCACGCACGAAAGGCTCACACAGTGAGCTGACGGTATCAGCATCGACGAGGGGACCGGTGTTGGTCACGTTCAGCACTGCGCAGGAAGCACTGGCATAAGGCGAATGGTGTACCTGCAGGGTGACGTTCACAGATCCATCCGCCTGGTTGTAGGTGACGGCGTTGCGCAGCAGGTTCGAGACTGCCTGGCGCAACAGCACCTGATCTCCAGTAACTGCAGCGGGAGTGATGCTCGTATGGATGGCTATACCATGGTCTTTCGCCAGAGATTCAACTTCATGGACGGCTTGGCGAACAATTTCGGCTAGATCCACCTCTTCGCGCGCCAGCATCCCGCCTTGAGCTGCCGACAGATCCAGCAGCGCATCCACAGTCTGAGCGTTGGCGTGATTGGTTTCGCGTACCCGTCGCAGAAGGTCCCGCAGTTCCTGAGTGGTCGCATCCGGATCAGACAGCGTCACATCAATCATTGTCTGAGTCGTGGCAAGAGGAGTACGCAGCTCATGCGACGCATTGGCCGCGAACTGCTGCTGGGAGCGCAGTGACTGATCGACCGAATCAAGCATCGCGTCGAACATAACGCCCAGCTCGCGCACCTCATCATCCGGTCCCTTCAGGTTCAGGCGGTAACTGTAATCGCCTGATGTTGCCAGAGCTGCAGCTTTCTTCATGTCAACCAGCGGCGCCATCACGCGTCCCGCCACGATCCACCCGACCAGGCCGGAAAGAAGCGTCAGAATCGTCAGAACCAGAAGCGATGTGACCAGCATGGTGTTGAGCATGGAGCGGGCCACTGGGATCACCAGGTCAAAACTGGCGCTTTGCCCGTCAGGCGCGGGAGGAGCGAACGTGGTGTTCAGTCGCATCGGCACCAGGCGCATATAGGCGTACACCAGGCCAATCATCACCAGGCCCACACCGCCCACCAGTCCCGCATACGACAAGGTCAGGCGCATTCGCAGGGTCAGGCGGCGTTCCCCGCGCGGTGTCCTCGTCATCTGTCTGCCTCCCCAAAGCGATATCCTGCGCCCGGCACGGTTTGAATAACCCAGGGGGATCCGAGCCGCTGACGCAGATGTGAAATAGTGACGCGAATCGAATTGGTGAAGGGATCAGCGTTCGCGTCCCATGCGCGCTCCAGCAGCGTTTCCTGGCTGAGGACCCCGCCGTCAGCCTCCATCAGCAATTCCAAAACTGCGAATTCCTTGGGGCTCAGACGGACGAAGCGCCCATTGCGGTAAACTTCGCGACGGAACGGGTCCAGACGCACTCCGCACGATTCAAGGACAGGTTCTCGTGCCGGTTGAGAGCGGCGGCCGAGAGCTCGCAGTCTGGCAACCAGCTCCGGGAACTCAAACGGTTTGACCAGATAGTCGTCAGCTCCCAGTTCGAACCCCGTGACGCGTGCGTTGAGCGTGCGGGCGGCAGTGAGCATCAGGATGCGCACCTCAGGGTAGTGGTGCGCGAGAATCCTGCACACCTCGTCACCATGAGTTCCCGGCAAATCACGATCCAGAACTATCGCGTCGTAGGAAGAACTACGCACCATCTCCAGCGCGTCATCGCCATCGAAAGTCACGTCAACAACCATTGCTTCGCGCCTCAGCCCCTGAGCGATTGCCTGTGCGAGATATTCTTCATCCTCGGCGATGAGAACCTTCATAGTGGTGTGCCTTTCATTCATTCCTCTTGACGAGGGCGACTCAGTTGAGCCCCTTCCGCTGGCGACATCTTAACGATGTCAGTGTTAGCAAAACATAAACAAAAACCGCAACGCTACGGCAACGCATGATGCGTTTAAATCTCTTCAGACGCGTGGAGTACTGATCCGGGTACCTCGCGCAAACTGCAGGACCAAATACGTGGAGGAAATTGACGATGCAACTGCGCATACATGGTAGGGCTTCGAACGTGACGGCAGAGAGTTCAGTTGGAGGCGTGCTGAAAGCTTTCAGGGCGCGCGCGGTGACTGGAGCTGCGCTGATGAGCCTGGTCACGCTTGCAGGCTGTTCGAGCAATATGCCGGTCGGAAGCGACGCAGCCGGATCGGACAGCAACGCTGCGGGCAAGGGCGCTGGCGTATCAGAGTCAGAGACCAAAGCTGTGGAAGAATACAATCTCAAATTCGCTGCCTGTATGCGCGAAGCCGGTGTGAATGTGCCCGACGACCTTCAAAATTACGGCCCGGGCGAAGATTTTGGTGTCGATGCGAACGCGTGGAACACCGCCGTGCAGGGCTGCTGGGAAAAAGTCGGTGACAGCCCAACGGCAGGTGCGGACAGTGAAATGACTGACCAAGAATTCGATCGGCTTGTGCGTGTCGCTCAATGCCTGCGCCAGGACGGCTATCACGTGGAAGATCCAGTGCGAGGCCAGGGAATCCGACTCAACGACGTGCCGCCAGCAGCCATTTCTCAATGCTTCGACAAGGCTGATGCGGCCAATGCCTCCAACACCGGGACGGAGAACACCAAGTGAAAGCTATGACGAAGCGGCGCACGCTTGTCGTCCTCGGCATAGCGGCAATCCTGGTTGTGACGCTGGTGGTGGCAAGTGCCATCTGGCTCAGGCACGGCGGGCAGGCCAATGCCGCACAATCGGGTCAGAGCGGTGCAACGGGGCAGGCAGGCTCTGCAATTGCCACCGAACCCGTTGTGCGCGAGGATCTGCATGGCAGTGTGAATGTTGCCGGCACGTTACATTACGCTGATTCGCACCAGCTTCGTGCCGGATTCGACGGAATCGTGACACAGCTGCCTGAACCGGGCACTCAAATCAGCGCCGGTGCACAGCTGTACCAGGTAGGTGACGACCCGGCCTACCTCATGCGCGGTGCCACCCCTGCGTGGCGTGACTTTGAAGACGGTATGAGTAACGGGCAGGACGTTCAGCAGCTCGAACAGTCCCTCAAGGATCTGGGCTATTTTGCCGATGAGCCAGATGAGCGCTTCGATGCGCAGACGATCAGTGCGATCAGGAACTGGCAGGACGCAGTCGGACTGACACGTAGTGGTCGCCTGCAGCTGGGACGAATCATTTTTGCGCCAGCTGACCTGCGCGTCGGAACACTGTCTACCCGTGTGGGAGATCGAGTCACGCTGGACACCAGCCTTTTCAGCGTGTCCTCCATGCAACAGGTCGTGGATGCGAACGTCTCGCTCGCACAGCAGGACCTGGCTGAAAAGGGCCGCGAGGTGACGATTCAGCTTCCCGACGGGTCAACAACGCCGGGCACCATCAGCTCAGTTGGCACCCCGGTTGAGCGTGGCGCTGGAAACGGTCAGGACAGCCAGGCCGACGGGCAGGGCTCACAGGCAAACCAGGCAGGCCCGGCTGCGGGAAACAAGGAACGCATCCTTCCCATCACCGTGACCCCCTCCGACCCGGAAGCCACATCAACGCTCCAGGAAGCATCCGTGACAGTTGCGCTACCGTCCCAAACCCGCGAAAACGTGCTGACCGTTCCAGTCAACGCCCTGCTTGCCCTGACACCGACACAGTTCGGCGTGGAAATCGCACGCGAGGACGGCTCATTTTCACAGATACCTGTTGAAACGGGACTGTTTGCAGCCGGACGCGTGGAAGTATCCGGAGACGACCTTGCCGAAGGTCAGCACGTGGTGGTGCCATCACGATGACCGACGCATTGGTGCAACTGGATGACGTGACTCGTTCGTTCGGCTCCCCGCCCGTCCAAGCATGTGCGGGTGTGAGCATGACGATTAATCGCGGCGAATTCACGGCCATTGTCGGACCGAGCGGATCAGGTAAAACAACGTTGCTTAACATGATCGGCACACTGGATACTCCCACGTCGGGACGGGTCCTCATTGATGGAATCAACGTCAGTGAACTTGATGATGCAGGTGTGTCAGCGGTGCGCGCCCGCATGATCGGATTCGTCTTTCAACAGTTCCATCTCTCACCGGGAGTGAGCGCACTGGACAATGTGGCTGACGGATTACTGTACCTGGGCGTAGCGCGCTCGCAGCGCCGTGAGCGAGCACGAGCAGCGCTGGAACGCGTCGGACTGGGGCATCGTCTGGAGCACAGACCCCACCAGATGTCAGGTGGAGAACGCCAGCGTGTGGCGATTGCACGAGCCGTTGTCGCTGAACCGCCGCTGCTGCTGGCAGACGAGCCGACAGGCAATCTGGATTCACGCTCGGGTGAATCAATCGTCCAGCTTCTCCACGACTTGAATGAGGCGGGCACAACCATCGTTGTCATTACACACGACAACGACCTGGCTGCGCGCCTGCCGCGCAGAATCGCCATCCGTGACGGACGGATCGTGGCTGACTCGGCCGACGGTGCGGCGGGCGGCGCGACAGGCGGTTCGACTGAATGCCCGGCGGGCGGCGTGGCTGGAAGGGAGCACCATGACTCACACATCTGATCACATTCGTTCAGCGCCGGCCGCGTCAACGCTTCTGGCATCAGATGCGGTGCGGCTCGGCACAGTGGGGCTGCGCTCACGCCCGATGCGTGCCTTCCTGTCAGCACTGGGCATCGCGATCGGGATCGCAGCAATGGTGGCGGTGATCGGAATTTCCACCTCCAGCAGAGCTCAACTGACTCGACAGTTGGACGCCCTCGGCACAAATCTGCTGACAGTCACTGCCGGAAGCGACATGACGGGAGCCGCTGCCACACTGCCACCAGACGCTGCAGCGAAAGTGGCGCTCCTGCCGGGTGTTACCGATGCGACCAGCACAGCTGCCCTGACCGACATCAAGGTCTATCGCAGCTCGCTGATTCCTGCAGAAGAAACAGGTGGGATCGCGACCGTCTCCACTGATCTGACACTGCTGGACGTGGTGGCAGGCGAAGTGGCGCATGGAACGTGGCTCAACGAAGCGCTCGCGCAGTATCCGACAACCGTTTTGGGGGCGAGTGCAGCTCAGCGCCTCGGCATTGTCACTCCCGGAACACAGATCTGGATGGGCAACCAGCTCGTCACGGTGGCCGGTATCCTCAAACCGGTACCACTGGCACCGGAACTGGACTCCGCGGCGCTGATCAGTCGCACAGTGGCGCAACGACTGTACGGCCATGATGACCATCCCACCACAGTGTACGAGCGCAGCGCCGATGACCAGGTCGCCCGGATCCGTGACCTCCTGGCACCGACCATTTCACCGCAGGCATCAGGTGGTATCAAAGTGTCGCGACCTTCAGAAGCGCTCAGTGCGAAAGCCGCTGCCGATCATGCATTCACGACGCTGCTGGCCGGCGTCGGATCAATTGCTCTGCTGGTCGGCGGTATCGGCGTTGCCAACACGATGATCATTTCGGTCCTCGAGCGCCGCCAGGAAATCGGCTTGCGTCGGGCCATGGGAGCAACGCGCGCTCACATCCGTATCCAGTTCCTGTCTGAAGCACTGCTGCTGGCCGGTATCGGCGGAGCACTCGGCTGCATCATCGGCACACTGATCACTGCTGTCGTGGCCACTGTCAGTGGATGGCTGTTCGTCATGCCGCTGTACGTGGTGGCCGCAGGTCTGGCCGTGACCGTGGTGATTGGCGCTGTCGCCGGCCTGTACCCGGCAGTGCGCGCCGCACGCACACCCCCCACAGCCGCCCTGAACTCGCAATAGATCCAGAACTGAGGCTGCAGTCCTGCCCGCGTGGCATGTCCTGCCGGATGTGCCTGTCATCTCTTACAGGCACATCCGGTTGGCTGTGCCGCCTGTGTGGCACACTGACACTGTGAAGAGCACACGGCGGCGGCGCGTACCAACAGGGGCCTGCCCCATCAGGCGCAGACGCAACCTGCTGGGCACCGCAGCGCTCCTCGGCCTCGCACTGAGCGCACTGATCGTCATCACAGGACAGGACATCCGCATGCCCGGTCCCGAACTCCAGTTCGACTGCAATGACTTCCCCGGGCAGTGCCGTGACTACCCCTTCCCCTACGGCTACCTCATCGCGATGCTGCTGCTCATCATTGCCGTTATCGGGCTGTGGGTCGCGCTGGCGCGCCAACTGACAGGCAGCTGGTCGGGGATGCCGCGTTCTGGCGGCTCTGCTGAGCTGTTGGATCAGTCGCGCAAGAGCCCCACGCGTTCACGGACAGCCAGTCAATGGGTCTCCCTCGTCGTTGATGTGGCACTATGCGTCGTTGCGCCGCCGATCCTGGCAGTCGGTGGCCTGGCGCTGGCCTTCGGTGGATACGCCGCGGCACTTGGATTTGCGGGCGTGGCCGGCGTGCTGCTCGCGTTGGTGTTCGCCCTCACGACCAGTATTCAGACTCGCACAACCCGACCCGCCTGGATTGCAGGCGGAGCCGTCGCGCTCACAGCGATCATCGCAGTCTTCATCTCCGGAATCGCGCTGCTTTTCACTGGGCCGGGCCTGTTCGCGGTTCCTGTTATCGGGATTGTCGCCATGCTGCTGGCTCGCGCCGCCGCCTACGAGAGCATTCGCGAAAACTCTGCCGTCGAGTATGAAGGCGGTGCTCCATCCTCGGCAATCATCATCGACGAGGGTGACCCGACCACCGCTGCGTGGCGTCCTATCGCCCGATGCGCGGCGGTGGTGTGCACGGTGGCGGGGATTGTCAGCGTGAGCGCCCTGATGATTCTGCCTGCACCGGCTGACCGGTCGACCCCGATTGATCAGACTCCACCTGCTTCGTCTTCGGTGCCGCCGGAAGAAGCTGAGTCTGGAGCTGCGGTGGCCTCTGAATCTGGGGCGGTCGCTGAGTCTGGGGCGGTCGCTGAGTCTGGAGGTGAAGCGATGTCGGCGGTGGAGCCACTGTGCAGCCCGGACTCTCTTACTGCCGTGCTCGGTCCGGTGCAGGGAGCGCTGGGTGCTCGAGGCGCGATACTGACAGTGATTAACAATGGCGACACCGCGTGCTCTGTGAGCGGTGTGCCCGACCTGCAGATCACGATGAGTGGAGCAGACCTAGCGGTGAGCACTGTTGCCTCGCCCCGCGCCTCGGCGGCCGAATTTGACCGGGGAGTGGATATTCCTGCAGGTGCAAGCGCCGCGATGCAACTATCCTGGCGCGGAGCGGAGACGGAGGAATCTGACACGGTTGATATGACACTGGGCATCGCAGGTGGTGAAGTGCCGGTCGACGTAGCACAGGGCCAGGATGGCGGCAGTCTGGATATGGAGACCGGAACCCAGATCACCTGCGAGCCCTGGCGATAGGAAACGCTCATCGTGCCGATCAGCAGCGGTCAGCACGACGCCTGAACCAGAGGCAGGGCCCCTCGGGCCCCTACGCAAGCCCCGCGGGCAGTCCCTACAGCCACCCGTTGTCGCGGGCGCGGCGCGCGGCATCCATGCGGGATGAGCCACCGGTTTTCGCCATCGCGCTGGTGACATGGTTACGGACGGTGCCCTGAGACAGACCGACTTCACGCGCCACATCAGCAGTGGTGCCGCCGCCCTCGGCCGCACGCAGCACATCGATCTCACGCGGGGTGAGCGGATTGATCCCCAGGCCCAGTGTGCGCGCGGCAAGCTCCTGATCAACAACCTGCTTACCGTCGTTGACCGCGCGGATCGACGCGGCCAGAGCCTCCGCCGGCTGGTCCTTCAACACGAAGCCGGCCGCCCCCAGCGACAGGGCACGCGCCACCCACCCCGGACGGTCAAACGTTGTCAGCATCAACACGCGCGTATGCGGGCTGACTTCCCGCACACGCGGCAAAGCTTGCAGCCCGTCAACACCGGGCATCTCCACATCCAGCAGCATCACGTCAATCTCTGCGCCCATGGTCTCGGCAAGGTCAACCGCTTCGCTGCCGTTGGACGCCTGAGCAACCACCTCAATGTCAGGCTCCAAACCGATCAGCGCGGCGATACCGGCGCGGACAACTCCCTGATCATCGACAACTGCGACCCTCATGAGAGTGCTCCTTCACTGACGGGACGAACAGTGTCGCCCACCATTGACAGGGCAGGAGAATCCGCCCCATCAACAGGATTCACCACGAACGTCACGTGCCAGCCGCCCCCGTCAGCAGGCCCCCAGGTCACGGTGCCCACACCTTCGGCACGTTTTTCCAGCGACTCCAAACCGGTGGAGATGCGCTGTCCCGCGTGAGCGCTCTGCTGACTGTCCGCAATGGTTTTCTGGCCGGCAGCGGCCCGGCTTCGACCCGCGGCAGCCGGCCTGCTGCCCCGACCGTTGTCATGCACGCTCACGCGAACCGGACTGAGCTCCACCCATACCCGGTCAGCACCGGAATGGTGGACGACATTCGCCATCGATTCACGGACCAGGTGAGCGGCAACCTGACTGGTTTTGCCCTCAGGTGGATGCCCCTCATCGCTCAGCGTCAGCACGATGCCCGCAGCGTCCGCCAGGTGCGCGGCCTGCGCCAGCTCCTGATCCAGATCCGCTTCACGCGTGGCGGCAACAACCTGCCTCATCTGCGCCAGGGCGTCATGTGATAATTCCTGGAGCTGTTCAAGGTAGGGGACGCCCTCGTCAATCTTGCCCAACTGGGCGAACCGGGCGACGACCTGCGCGTTGACGTTGATGGCGGTCAGGGTCTGCCCGAGGACGTCATGCAGATCCGCGCTGATGCGGCTGCGTTCTTCTGACTGGGAGGTCTGGACGCGCTCGGCCTGACGGATCCTGTCTTCTCGGTCATTGTCGATGGCGCGACGAGCCATGAACGTCATGAAAATCGTGCACAGCAGGATCGCCAGCCCAAAGGACGCCTCATTGATGTTGGCCAGACGCAGAATCACCAAAAGCACTGCGAGCAGGACTGAGCCGATCAGCAGCGCGCACGCCCACCGCGTGTACAGGTGGCGCGGAAGCTGCAGCACAATCACCGCGCTGATGTACGGCAGAAAAAAGAACACCGACACCGCATCCGAAAACGGCATCATACCTGCGAGCAGGACGCTCATGACGACGATCGTCGCCACCACCCACGGGTCCGTTGACCGTGAAACGGGGGCAGAGTCGGAACGGATCCACGTGGAAACGTACACCAGGATGAACACGGTGAGCCAGGCGAACATGGGCACAGCCTGCTCCGGGCTGCTGCGCACTCCCAGGATGATGCCGATGATCATGAAGATCAGGTACGGCAGTGCCCACGGCAACGAGCTGAGGCGCTCGCGCAGCGAACTTGAAGCCGCCGGTGAGTGCCACAGCCAGCTCCAGCTCATCGGTGTCAGTTCCTTTCAGTACGGCTCGAGCGAGTAAACGTCCAGACAGCTGCGGCCAACATTGCGAGCGACCAGACCGCGATATTGATGACCCAGCTCCATTCGAACGCGGTATCCCAGCCAAGCTGCGGTGCCCGAACAAGATTGATGATCCCATACATTGGTGTGTACTTCGCGACTTTCTGGACCAATGAGCCCATCTGCTCCATCGGTATGAACATGCCGGACAGGAATGCACTGACCAGCACCGTCATTGAGACGATGAAGTTCGCGGCGTTCTCACCGACAAGCTGGCCAACCGCGAATCCGAATGCCGCCAGGGGAAAACTGCACACGACAATCAACGCGAACGTCACAACCCAGGTAATTCCTGACATTTCAGCGCCGGTGAGTGCCCCTACACCATAGGTCACCAGTGCAGCCAGAGCGCCGACCAGAATTGCCGCACAGATCTGAGCCCACAGGTATGTTGACAGGCTCATTGGAGTCAGTGCCAGTGTGCGCCACCATCCGGTTCGACGTTGCAGCGCGGTGTTGCATGTTGCGCTTGCAGCCGATATGAGCGCTCCGTAGCATGTCAGACCGGCCAGAATGGCTGCCTGAATGTTCGCGTGCCCCACGCTGGTATCTGAGTATTCCTTGCCAACTGCGAACAGGAAATACATCAGAATGGGGATGCCGATGGAACCGCCGATGAACCACGGGTTGCGCAGCGTGTTATCACGCAACGCCATCATGAACTGTGCACCCAGTCCTTTGAGCGGCGGGGGAACAGGTCGGTCTGTCAGGTCTTGTTTCGTCAGGGTATGTGTCGTTGCGGCGTGCGTGCTCATGAATCTGACTCCTCCGTGTTCGCGCCGGTCAGGCGGGTGAACATTTCATCCAGGCTGGTTCGTTTCATTTGGAAATCCTTGATGCCTGCGGTGTTCAGTACCGCAAGAGCAGCCGGTTCAAGCTTTTCTCCGTCGATCGCGATTTGCCCGTCGTCGAATTTGTAGGTCCACTTGTCGGCCCCGGGCAACGCAGTGATCTCATTGA
Organism: Actinomyces ihuae; assembly: GCF_001457875.1. NCBI lineage: Bacteria > Bacillati > Actinomycetota > Actinomycetes > Actinomycetales > Actinomycetaceae > Actinomyces > Actinomyces ihuae. The sequence goes on along the minus strand of NZ_CZPX01000005.1, from coordinate 691,169 downwards.
CGAGGGCGTCCCTATGCTCTTCTGAAACGGTTGCGCGAATATGGGCACGCTCCGTGTTCAGCAGAGTTCGGGAGCTTTCATCTGTGACAACGTGACCGCGATTCATGATGATGATGCGGTGGGCAACTGCTTCAACTTCTGACAGATAGTGAGTTGCGAACACGACGGTCAAGCCGCCTGTTGTCAGTTTCTCCATCGTCTGCCAGAACTGCATCCGTGAATCCACGTCCATTCCGGCGGTCGGCTCATCCATGATGAGAAGGCGCGGACGTGAAAGCAGGGCGATCGCCAGGCGTACGCGCTGCTGTTCGCCACCTGAACACTTGCCGATTCTGCGCGTTGCCAGGTCGGTGATTCCGGCCAGCTCCAGCACCTCATCCACAGGTGCGGGATCGACGTATGCGCTGGCCAGTGTTGACACTGTTTCACGAACGGACGGTTCGGGCGGCAGTCCGCCAGTTTGCTGAATGACTCCGATCAGGCCGCGCTTGATTGCGTCATGAGGAGCCATGCCGAAAAGCCTGGCTGTGCCCGAATCCTGATGGCCCAGACCCAGAGCGATGTCAATGAGTGTGGTCTTGCCCGCGCCGTTGCGTCCCAGCAGTGCGACGAGTTCACCTTGTTCAACGCACAGGGTGACACCGTAGACTGCGTGGACTTGACCGAACGAGCGGTGAATGTCGACGAGGTCGATTGCTGGTGGAGCGGATTGTGGTGCGCGTGTAGGCGCCGCCGATGATGCCTGCGATGACGTCTGTGCTGTGTGAGCGTTTTCGGATCGCACTGTGGAGCCACGTGTGGTGGCAATCTCATCTGTGTTCATGTCTTCACAGTACAAATGATTACCCGCATGTGGATAGAGCGATTGTCACGATCTATCTATCACAAATGTCATGGGGTGGGTGCGGACACTCTCGTGCCCTGTTTTCGCCACCGTGCTTCCTGGTGTTGTGCACACTTGCGCCTGGCAGCGGTGAGCGTGGCGCTACTTCCAGCGCGAGAACCCGCCTTCAGTGTTGATCACCTGACCCGTGACCCACTGAGCCTCATCACTGAGGAGCCACACAACCAGCCGTGCCGGATCATCAGGGGTGGCCATTCGGCCACCGGGGAACTGCTCGAGCACATGCCGGCGCCCCTCCTCCGTCATGTAACCGGTGTCAACAGGGCCGGGATTGACAGTGTTGACGCGGATGTTCCTGGCCGCAAGCTCATCTGACAGTGTCAGCGTGATGCCGGCGATTGCTGCTTTTGAGGCGGCGTAGGCGATTTCGCCGCGCATCGGCCCCATCGCCTGCCCGGATGTCATGAACACGATCGACCCCTGGTCGCCGGCAACGGCCGCAAAGGCCTGCGCCAGCAGGATTGACGTGCGCGCATTGACACGCCAGTGGGCATCAAGATCGTCCGTTGTGATGTCACTGAGCGCGCCGTCATTGCCAGACAGCGCCTGGTTGCACACAACAGCATCAACGCGGCCATATTCGCTGCGCGCTGTATCGATCAGTGCCGCGGGGGCTCCCTCGTCAGTTAAATCACCACCGACGTCGATCATGCGGGCGCCGGACCGAAGGTGGGATCGGATGCCGGCGCACACGGCTGCAATGTCATCGCTGCCCCACGGCTGCTTGTCGTCATGGGTGCTGAAGTGGTGGCATACCAAGTCAGCACCCCATTCGGCGGCGCGCCGGGCAATAGCGTATCCGATCCCTGCCCGCCGACTCACTCCCGTGATGACGATGACTCGGCCGGCCAGCGGGAACTGATCACGAGGCATTTACTGCGCTTTCTTGTCTTTCTTCATGGTGATCAGAGCCAAACCGATCGCCAGCATGAAGACATCCTTTGAGAGCATCATGCCTTCTTGCGAGGGGCGGATTCCGTCTGCTTCGGTCATCGCAGGGTTGCGGAAGTACATGGTGAGCATGCCCGAGGCGAATGCTGTCAGCGCCAATCCGGCGAGTTTGCGAGGAATAAACGGTGTCAAAAGCGATGCGCCAATTCCGATTTCCGATGCGCAGATGAACTTGCCGAATACCTCCGGGTCAAGTTCACCGAGCTGGGGAATGCCTGTGGCGGCCATTTCCTGCAGTCCGGCAGCGGCCTCGGCATCCAGATGCAGTTTGCCGATACCTGAGTTCAGAATGTAAGCGCCGGTGATGGTGCGCATGATGCCGGATGCAAGTTTCATGGGGGCCTCCTCGCTTGAAAGGATCGTCTTGTTGGTGCTCGATCATTGCCAAGTCGACACAGGAGTGTCGTGCGTCCAGTGTATCGAAGGGGGTGAACAGGCATTGCCCGAATCGATAAGCTGACCCCATGACGATTACGCACGAGCTTTCGACAGATCGACCCATTGCCCTGATCACCGGCGCAACGCGCGGTATAGGTGCAGCCATTGCCCAGGAACTGTCCCGCACACACACCATCATCGTTGGTGGCAGTTCGGACGAATCGGTGGCGGCCGCCTGCGACAGGTTCATCGCAGCACGCCAGGCAGCTGCCACTGGCAGTAATACGGACACCTCCAGCCGAGACGCAGCAGCCACGGTCCGTCCATTTGTCGCAGACCTCAGTGATTTCGAACAGATGCACCAAGCCGTCGAAGACCTGCACCTGGAGCGCCTCGACATACTGGTGCACAGTGCCGGAACAATGGCGCCTTCAAGTACAATCGCCGAAACCATGCCTGACGAGTGGCTCCGAGTCCTGCGCCTGAACGTGGTTGCCGTGGCCGAGCTGACACGCCTGCTGCTGCCGGCTTTGCGCGCTGCCGGTGGCCAGGTCGTTGCGATTAACTCCGGAGCCGGTTATCGCGTGGGCGCTGACAACGCGGTGTACTCAGCCTCCAAGTTCGCCCTGCGTGCCTTCACTGACGCGTTGCGTGAGCAGGAGCGCGGCACAATTCGCGTCACTTCCGTGCATCCGGGTCGTGTTGACACAGATATGCAGGTGGACATTCAGCAGCGCGCCGGCCGCTCCTACCGCCCCAGCGATCACCTGCGCCCGCAGTCAGTTGCCGCCGCGGTGCGCATGGCAGTGGACGCGAGTGAGGAAGCAATGGTGGAGAACCTCGAAATTCGCCCGGTCGTGCCGCGCAGCAAATTGGGTAAGTAGGCGGTCCACTAGTCACCCTCGTCGATGGTGGGGGCGGTGGAATCTGGTTGCACAGGCTTCGAGTTATTCCTGATGAATTGACGAGGGCGCCTTGGCCTCCACTGCTTGAGGCGGTGGATGAATAGGCGGGGACGCACCGACTGACTGCGCTCGTAGTGCTGTTCCTGATAGTCGAAGACAGGCAGGTGCCAGCTGAAGCGAATCGCGAGAATGCGGAAGACGAAGGTGACGATCAGCGTGATGGTCACAGCCCAGTCATCGTGCACGCCCAGTTCGGAAAGTGTGACGTACGTGCAGGTGGCGAGGAATGACACCGCGGCGTACAGCTCTTTCAGGAACACCAGGGGGATGCGGTCGCACAGGAGGTCTCGCAGCACACCGCCCATCACGCCGGTAATCACTGAGGCGACGCAGGCGAGGATGAACGCCTGGGCGGGGCCTTGCTGGATGCCGACGTCCCAGCCGATGCGTGTGCCGAAAATGGAGAACACCGCCAGGCCAAGTGCGTCGAGACCAAGGAACAGCTTGCGGAAATGCTTCATCAATGAGGGAATCAGAACCGAAATCACTGCGGCGCACACGACAATGACCACGTAGTGGGGGTTCTTCACCCAGGTGAGGGGGTAGTGTCCCAGCAAAACGTCACGAATGGAGCCACCGCCAATGGCGGTCACCGCGGCCACCATCATCACGCCGAACAGGTCCATGCGCTCGCGGGCCGCTGACAGGGCGCCTGTCATGGCCTCGGCCGTGATTCCAATCATAAAGAGCACCGTCAGCCACATGCAATGTACTCTAACAACCCTGCCTGTGAGTGCGAGGCAACGCCTGCTGGATACTTGCGCTCCTCACCTGCTTTATTCCTCCGTGCATATCTTGAAGACATAGTTTTTCCTTCTTGGAAACTGGTCGGAGCTATAACCCAGAAAGGGAGTAGGGACGCTGATGGAGCAGATCGGAACAATCTTGAGGAAATTCTCTGGAAGACCCAGCGCCGTGCGTTCCTCGCTAGTAGCATGTGAGTAGTCGCTCACTGATGAGTGTCATTCAATGATGAGTATCAGAGGATGGATATGGCACGCACAAAACAAGAGGAAATCCGCGAGGCAGTCACGCGCGCACGGGAGTTCTTCTTCACTGGGAAAACCCGTGACCTCAGCTACCGCAAACGCACGCTGGCCGCATTTGAAAAATCAGTACGCGCCCACGAACGCGACATTCTGGATGCGCTGCACGCTGACCTGAACAAGTCGGACACCGAAAGCTTCATGACGGAAATTTCGCTGGTCTTGGACGAAATCAGGTTCATGCGCCGGCACCTGTCATGCATGGCAGCGCCGCACTACAAGATTCCCGCGCTTTCGCAGATGCCCGGCGTGCTGTCCGTGACGTATGAACCATTTGGCGTGGCACTGGTGATGAGTCCGTGGAACTACCCCTTCCAGCTGACGATGTGTCCCCTCGCCGCGGCGATCGCAGCGGGCAATACCGTGGTCATCAAACCGTCCGCCTACTCGCCGGCCACGTCCCGCCTCATCCGACAGATGTGCGAGGAGATTTTCGAGGACGGCTACGTGAGCGTCATCGAAGGTGGGCGCAAGGAGAACTCGGCACTGCTGGATGAAAAATTCGACTTTATTTTCTTCACCGGCTCCCCGAACGTCGGCAAAGTGGTGATGCGCGCTGCGGCGGAGCACCTCACGCCCGTCGTCCTGGAGCTGGGCGGCAAGTCCCCGTGCTTTGTCGACAAGACCGCTGACATCGAAAAGACAGCGAAGCGAATCCTGTTCGGCAAGCTGACCAACGGCGGGCAGACCTGTGTGGGCGTCGATTTCGTGTATGTTCACCGCGACGTCAAGGACCAACTGATCGAGGCGCTGAGGCGGGGGATCGACAGCGCATTGCCGACCGAGGAGTATCGTCGCAACTCCTTCGCCAAGGTGATTCACCCCAAGCATTTCAAGCGTCTGTCCGGATTGCTGGAAGGGCAGCGCCTGATCACGTCGAAGTCGCGCGACGCCAAGCCGGCCGATGTGACGCTGGAGGATACGCAGCAGATCATCCCGGTGTTGGTCGACGACCCCGAATGGGACAGCCCCGTCATGCAGGAAGAAATCTTCGGTCCCATCTTGCCGATCAAGGAGTTCACGGATATCGAGGACGTGCTGACGGACTACCAGGATCGCGACAAGCCTTTGGCGCTGTATATCTTCACCAGGAAGAAGCGCTTTGCTCAGCGCGTTGTCGAGGCGATATCCAGCGGCGGCGTGTGCATCAATGACACGTTGCTGCACATGTCCTCATCGAAAGCGCCCTTTGGCGGAGTCGGGAACTCCGGCATGGGCAACTACCACGGGGCCTCGGGCTTCAAAACCCTGAGCCACGAGCGAACGGTGCTGCATAAGAGCTGGTGCTTCGACATTCCGGTGCGGCACCACCCCTATGATTCCAAGTCCTTCTCATTCCTCAAAAAGATACTGGGTTAACACACAAGGGAGGTTTCAATGCGCGTAGGAATTCCAACCGAAGCGAAGAACAACGAATTCCGAGTTTCAATGACCCCGAGTGGCGTCTCTGCACTTGTGCACGGCGGCCACGAAGTCCTGGTTCAGGCGGGCGCGGGTGTCGGATCTGCAATTTCCGATGAGGATTATGCCGCGGTGGGCGCCACCATCGTTGACGGTGCCGACGAGGTGTGGGCACAGTCCGACATGATCGTGAAAGTCAAAGAACCGATCGAATCTGAGTACGGTCATATCCGTGAAGGCCAGATCGTTTTCACCTATCTACACCTGGCTGCGGACAAGCCCGGCACGGATGCGCTGCTGGGAGCTAAAGCGGTTGGCATTGCGTACGAGACGGTGCGTTTGCCTGACGGCCGTTTGCCGCTGCTGATTCCGATGTCAGAGATCGCTGGGCGGTTGGCGCCCCAGGTCGGCTCGTATTTCCTTCAGAAGCCGCATGGGGGCAAAGGCGTCCTGATGGGCGGAGTGACCGGCGTGGAAGATGCACACGTACTGGTCATCGGTGGCGGCACCGCCGGAATCAACGCCGCTGCGGGCGCAGTGGGACTGGGCGCGGATGTCACGGTTGTCGACAACAATATCGACAAGCTGCGCCAGATCACGAACCACTGGGAAGGGCGCGTGTGCACGCGTTATTCCACGCCGCTGGAAATTTCGCGCCTGATCAAGAAGTCCGACGTGGTGGTCGGCTCGGTTCTGATCCCAGGTTCGAAAGCTCCCAAGCTAGTGACCAATGAGATGGTTGCATCAATGCAGCCGGGATCTGTTCTGGTTGATATCGCCATTGACCAGGGTGGCTGTTTCGAGGATTCACACCCCACCACTCATGAGGAGCCCACCTTCAGGGTGCACGACACCACGTTCTACTGTGTGACGAACATGCCGGGCACTGTCCCGGTGTCTTCGACGCAGGCACTGACCAACGCCACCTTGCCCTATATCCATGCGATTGCGGACAAGGGATGGAAGAAGGCTCTGGCCGATGATGTGGCGCTGCGTCAGGGTCTGAACACCTTCGACGGGAAGATCACCTTCCCCGGCGTTGCCGAGGCATTCGACATGGAATGTGCCAGCGCGGAGGAGATCGTCGGAGCGTAAGAGGATTCCACCTTCACGGTTCCAGCCGGGCGGGTGTGCGGGCGCAGAAGCGTCCGTACACCCGCCCGTTTCTATGTATGAGTGTGGACGAACACGTAATAGATCATGCCGGGTCGGCTCGCACGAAGGCCTCGCCTAAGCGACTGTGCCTGCACGAGCACCCAGATTTTCGAGGCTCGCGTACGCGCCCCCATGAATCTCAACGCACTGCGCGAACGACCGCCAACATCTCAAGGCACCGCGCGCACATGCCCCTAGATTTAAGAGGCCCACGTGCACAATCCCCTAGATCTAAGCGCCCTGCGTGCACATACCCCTAGAAAAGAACGGAGTTCTCATGAGACGATTTGCAAACCTGCAGGTCAGAGAGGGTGAGTGTGATCGCGGGCGTCGGGGAGCGCGGTTAATCTAGGGGAATGTGCACTACGAGGGCTTAAATCTAGGGGAATGTGCATAAAACGGCTTCGATCTGGAGCCTCGTGCGCGTCACATGAACAGATAAGCGGTCTCAACGCAGTGGTGCCGGCGTTCGGAATGATCCGAACACCGGCACCTCGTGCAACTCAGGCGTTGGGAGCAGCCCGGCCGGGCTGCAGCTTATTGACGGGCCCGTCTCGACTGGACAGAGCAGCTGCTCAGCCGAGCCTGAGCGTGCGGCTACTTTTGGGCGTACTGCCCGACCAGCATCATGAAATCACCGATCTGAGCACCGAACTCCGGCGCACCTTCCATGATCAGACGCTTCTGTGCAGTCAACGCCAACATGTCCGCTGTCTGCAACAACACGCCGAGCGCCGCATCCAGGTCGGTGAAGCGCATCGTGAAGAAGGGCTGCGACCGCTTGTATGCGCCGCGCGCAGAACGGGTCTTGCCCGCCTTGACATGGATGTAGCCAGCCAGGTCATCGCGGCCATCTACCACCAGGGCGTAGACACGGTCAGGTGACATCTTCGCCCATTTTGCCACCTCCGGGTGTCCAGCCTTATTGAGCTGGCTGATACCCGACGGCAGCAGGTAGAACATGAGCTTGACCATCAGCGCCTTGGTTTCCTCATCAGCCGGCGGCTCCGAAGCGCTGAGCAGTTTCTGCATCTTGAGCAACCCCATGACTACGGGAACAACCCAGTTCAGGTGATGCACGTGACGGAACTGCGGTAACTTCATCGACGTGCCTTTGAAGAAGGCGTTGAAGTGATCGATATCGTTGAACGCCAACTCCACAGTCGGTTCGTCTTCACTGGGTCCAAGCTTCACCGAGATGTCACCCTTGTCGAAAACGAGGTGAGTGGCCCACTTGTCGCCCTCGTGCGGGAAGGAAAACTGGACGATACCGGTCTTTTTGGCGAACATCTTGTGCAGCGAGGTCTCCTCGATGATGACTTTCAGCAAGGGGATCGCACTGTTCAGGAAGATCTTCGCAGTGTAAATAGCTTCTTTATCCATGGAGTGTCGCCCTAAATCTCATCCGCCCAGTCGTCGTCTTCTTCGAAGTCCATCTTGAGCAGTTCATGGACCGCCGTGACGACGCCGGCAGTGTCGATACCGTGGTAGGCCATCAGGTCTTCCTGCAGGCCAATGGGGGAGAACTGGTCTGGAATTCCCAGACGCTTGAACGCGCAGCCCATACCGGCAGATGCGATGACTTCTGAGACCGCGCCGCCCAGACCGCCGATGATCGAGTGATCCTCCACGGTGATGATGCGTCTGGTGTCGTGAACGGCCTTGCGTACCGCTTCCTCGTCCAGTGGCTTGATCGTGTGCATGTCCAGCACGCGCACCTTCACGCCGTCAGCGGCCAGTTCGCGGGCTGCCTGAACAGCTGAGAAGACTGTGCAGCCACACGCAATGATCGTCGCGTCTGAGCCGTCGGCAAGCTGAACAGCCTTGCCGATTTCGTAGCCGTAGTCCGCCTCGCGGTACACGATCTGGTCGAACCCACGGTTGATGCGGATGTAGACCGGGCCTTCCATCTCGTAAGCGGCCTTGACTGCGTTCGCCGTCTCCATACCGTCAGCAGGCACCAGCACGGTCAGGTTCGCCAGCGACCGCATGATCGCGATGTCCTCAATCGAGTGGTGCGTGGAACCGGCCTGTCCGAACGAGGTGCCCGCGTGGGAGCCAATCATCTTGACGTTGAGGTTCTGATAGCAGATATCGGTGTGCACCTGGTCAAGGGCGCGGCACGAGTTGAAGATCGCGAACGAGGATGTGAACGGAATCAGTCCGCAGCTCGCCATGCCGGCCGCCACGCCGTACATGTTCTGCTCAGCGATGCCCAGGTTGTAGAAGCGATCCGGGAATGATTCCATGAACGTGCCGATCTTGGTGGATTTGGCCAGATCAGCGGTCAGAACAACAATCCTGGGATCGTCTTCGCCAAGTTTGGACAGCATCGCGCCGTAAACTTCAGCGGTTGACAGTTTCGTGGTGTCAATACTGGTGTAAACAAGGCCTGCCATCTTACTTCTCCTCCAACTTGGCTAGACGTTCGGCGTGATACTTGTCGAGGCTGGCGAACGCCTGATCGCGCAGCTCGTCGTTGATTGCGCCGTAGTGCCACTTGTAGTCACCGGCAGCGAAATCAACACCTTGGCCTTTCACCGTGTTCAGCACGATGCAGGTGGGCTTGTCTGTTGTGTTCTTCGCCGTTTCGAGGGCGTCGATGATGGCTGCGTGATCGTGACCATCAATGCTCAGTGTGTTGAAACCGAAGGCTGTCCACTTGTCGGCAAAGGGCTCGAGCTTCATGACGTCCTCGGTTGGGCCGTCAATCATGGCCTTGTTGCGGTCCACCATCACGACAACGTTGTGCGCGTTGTAGTTGGCGATTGCCATTGCGGCTTCCCAGATGGACCCCTCGTTGCATTCGCCGTCACCGAGCATGCAGTAGGTCATGAAATCTTTCTTGAGCTGCGTTGCCGCCAAACCCATGCCCAGCGCGATCGACAGGCCGTGGCCGAGCGATCCGGTGGAAGCATCCAGGCCGTTGACCTTGTTGCAATCCAGGTGGATGCCGAGTTTTGATCCTGTCAGGTTGAAGGTCTTCAGCTCGTCGTGGTCAACGAATCCCAGGTCGGCCAGAACCGTGACGAATCCGATTCCTGCATGCCCCTTCGACATGACGAAACGGTCACGATCCTCCCACTTGGCATTCTTCGGATCAATGTTCATCACGTGGTAATACAACACTGTGACTGCATCGATCATGGAGAGTGCGCCGCCGAGGTGGCCGGAGTGCGCGTGGTAAACGGTATCGACGATATCGTGACGCAGGAAATTTGCTTTATCCTCGAGTCGCTTGAGCTCGTCTAGTGATACGGGCATCGTAGCTCCTTTACTACTTTTCTCATATGTGCTGTCAGTCTGCACGCCCGCCTCAGACGTGCAGGTAAACGGGTGAAGATCAGGTGTTTCTGAAGACAGGCCGCCGGTGCGGACAGGTGGGCTGGTGCCGGCTGCATGGCCAAGCGGGCCGCGTCTGTCCGCGCCGACCGGCTTGCCTACAGGATCAACTCATCTTCCTGGGTATGCAGTTCTTTGAATGCTTCTCTGGCAACGTCCCACGTGAACTCAATGTCCTCATCGGTCAGTGAGCAGTTGATGAAGTGGTTGTGGTGGTTGGTGAAGAAGACTCCGCGCTTGACGCAGTTACCGACGAACGCCTGGTGCAGCATCGACGACGGGTCATTATCCAGGCGCATGAACCACATGGACGGCTCACCGGTCACGACCAGTTTGTAGCCTTCTTCCTCAGCGACCTTTTTCAAGCCGTCGGTCAACTTGCGACCTTTCTCCTTCATGACCGTGGCACCGTCGATTTCCTTCATGATTGTCAGGCATTCGATCGCAGCAGCCATCGGTGCTGCCGACAACCAGTAGCTGCCTGTGTAGAACACGGAGGAAGCTGCGGCTTTGAGCTCGTCAGATCCACACAGCGCGGAAATGTTGAACCCGTTGGCCAGAGCCTTGCAGAAGCAAATCAGATCAGCCTTGAAACCGTAGTGGTAGTCACTGCCTCGCTCATCCAGGCGGAAACCGCATCGCACGTCGTCGATGATCAGCACGATGCCGTGCTTGTCGCACAGCTCGCGAACTTTCTGCCAGTATCCCGGTGCCGGAAGCTCATTGTCCACGAACGTAGGGTGATAGTACGGCGTGGAAATGATGCCGGCGATCTGGTTCGGATACTTTGCGATCGCCTTTTCGAGGGCGTCGATATCGTTGAACGGCAGATCGATGACATTGGCGAGGTCAGCGTCGGTGATGCCGGCGTAACCGACGTACTGCATCCACTGCGCCACGCCGTGGTAACCACCGAAGAAGCGGATGATCTTGTCACGCCCGGTTGCGGCGCGCGCGGTCAGGACCGCCATATTCGTCACGTCGCCACCGTTCTTGGCGAAGAACGCCCAGTCGGCGCTGGCGACCTCATCGACCAGCAGTTCAGCAAGTTCGATCATGCGTGTGGTTGGAAGCGTTGTGCAGTTGCCCTGCTCAAGCTGCTTGATGAAGGCTTCGTTGACTTTTGGATGGTTGTAGCCCAGTACGTTGGGACCGTACGCACACATGTAATCAATGAAGCGGTTCCCGTCCACGTCCCAGATGTAGGAATCCTGGGCGTGATCAGCGTAGAACGGGTAGTTCTCGATCGGAATGAAGCAACCTTCGGAGGGGCCGAGGTGTCCGTAGATGCCGGCGGGAATCACCTTCGTGGCGCGGTCGAACAGCTCGCGGCTCTTGGGGTATTCATATGTGTTCATCGGGTGCTCCTCCTACGCCAGATATGTCTGGACTTGACCCAGTAGCTTGTTGAGATTGTCGATCATGGCGATTCGCCCTCGAATCTTCAGGCGACTCTTCCCCAGGCACGCAAATGAGTCGAGCTCACCGCTCAAAATGCCCTGAGCTGTCTCAATCGAATCGAACGACATCAGTGCGCTGATGGGGCGGATCCGGCCCTGGCTCAAGCTCAGCGCGCCACCCTCGGCATGGATCGTCAGTTCGGGGCCGTCCTCAACGTGGACCAGAATGTTGCCATCGGGGATGCGGCCCGCGTTCTTCTTACCGTGATCGTCATAGCGGGCGATCGGGCCGAGCGCGGAAAAGGCGACGTTGGCCGTCAGGATCGTTGAAATTCGTGAGAATTCCGGGTCCTTGAGAGCTTCGGGTGTGGGGCGCAGGAACTCCGTGAGCCGATCGGTGATCTGCATGAACTCGTCCGTCAGGAACTTGATATGAGTGAAGCCCTTGATTGGGATCGGGTTCGCTTTCCCGTCAATCATGCTGTTGAAGTGCTTGGATGATGCAAACACCAGTGAAATCGTCGGCTTTGTTTTTGGCTCGGTCGTTGCGGTGCAGGATCCGTGGTCGAAGATCAAAGTCAGTGGTTGAATACCGGGGATGTGGAAATCGACACTCGTATCAGAGTTCGCCACGATGGAGCGTGCGCGCGAGTCGAGCTCGCACAGCTGCTCAATATTTCGCAAGACAGCGTGAAGATAAACCGCCGCCTTCACTTTCTGCTGATTAGTCATAGTCACCTCATCGTTGAAATCACTCAGGCCCATTCCTGACGACTTCCTAGCACAGGAGGTCTTGTATCCAGTTGTCGCATGTTCGAGGGCGTCTCCGGCAAGCCCCCACCGTGGAATGAGTGGGAACTCAATGCCGCTTCGTTTCAGACTACACTGCCGGGCGCCCTCGGCACGGCAAGTTGAAAATAAAAAGTTGACGAATTTTTCGCGACGGGTGCGCGCGGGTGCAGGTGGGTACGAGGTCGCCGGGCGCGACCGCTCACGGACGCTGTGTGTGACCGTGGCGTCACCTCATCCCTGAGCCGTCCCTGAAAAAACCCTGATTTTGGGCGGGGGATCGCAGAATGTTCGAGGGTGATCCTCCGCGCGTTCTACACTCAGTTTCGTCATGATGCGCACCAACGCCACGGGGATCTTGAGCCGAGGCTGACGTGCCAAGTCTCAAGGAGGATATATGGCAGGCCGGTCCAAAGGCGCGATGGTGCTTTCAATCATCAAAGTCCTGGCGTGGGTGGTAATCGCCGTCGCATTCGTGAAGTTCGCATTCTTCCCCTCGGCCAACAAGCCCGAGGGTGACGCGCTGGATCCTGGCGCGCAATACGGACAGATGACAGTTCTGCCCGAAAAGGGCACGATCACGAACACGCTGTCGCTGGAAGGCACGATCGAACCGGTCGCTGCCACGCCGGTGAAAGCCACCATGATGGGCGAAGTGACTGAGGTGTACGTGCAAGATGGTCAAAACGTTGCCAAAGGCGATCCGATTCTGCTGATTCAACGCGAAGAAACGGGTGAAGACCAGCAGGGCGTCGATGAAGAAGGCAATCCGACCGTCATCCCCGGTGAAAAGTATTGGAAGAGCGAAGTGGTCTATGCGCCGGCAGACGGTGCGCTCGCCTTGAATGCGCTGGTTGAACAGCAGTTCAACGTGGGGGATCCGATCGGCACCATTCAGCCGCCTACCTTTGTTGCCAGCGCGAGCCTCACACCCGACCAGATGTACCGGATGCAGCAAACACCTGAAAAGGCGACGATCACGATCAAGAACGGTCCGGCACCGTTCGAATGCACGGGGCTTCGTATCGATACGCCCAAGGCATCGGGACAGGATTCCGGGTCTGTCCCCAAGATGGATGGCAATTCAGGTTCAACTCAGTCAGGCATTCGCGCCACGTGCACCATTCCCGGTGACCAGAAGGTGTTTGCCGGCCTGCAGGTGACGATGGATGTGGTTGCCGGTGAAGCAGCTGACGTGATGACGCTGCCCGCAACCGCAGTTGAGGGACGCTTCCAGAACGGCTACGTCTACATGCCGACAGATGATCCGGCGAACCCGACGAAGGTGGAAGTCAAGCTGGGAATCACTGACGGCAAACGCGTGCAGATCGTCGAGGGCCTGACCGAGGATCAGGAAGTTCTCGAATTCATCCCAGGCCAGCAGCAGGAACAGGACATGTGTGACCCGATGACAGGTGAAGGGTGCTGACGTGGCACTGCTCGACATTCATGACGTCACACGGACAGTCACGCTGCCCGATGGGGATGATCTCCACATCCTCAGGGGTGTCAATCTGACTGTGGAGCCTGGCGACCACGTCTCCATCGTGGGGCGATCAGGAACCGGCAAATCCACGCTGCTCAACATTATTGGACTGTTGGACAAGCCGACCAGTGGGACCTACAGCATCGACGGTGTTGATACATCGGGCCTGGGCGAGGGGAAACGATCAGCACTTCGAGGATCATCCTTCGGCTTTGTCTTTCAGCAGTTCAACATTTTCAATGCTCGAACAGCGCTGCAGAACGTGGAAGTCCCGTTGCTGTATGCGGCAGGCCGTCAGTTCTGGAACCGTCGCAACCTGGTGGCTGACATGCTCGAGCGGGTTGGCCTGGGCGACCGCCTTGACTCCTATCCCACGCAGATGTCGGGCGGTGAGCAGCAACGTATCGCCATTGCGCGCGCTTTGGTGCGCACGCCGCGCGTCATTCTGGCCGACGAGCCGACGGGCGCACTGGACCCGCATACCGGCCGCATCATTATGGAACTGCTCGAAGACGTGGCTGCGGAAAACAATGCCGCCCTGATCGTCATTACGCACGACATGAATGTGGCGGCGCGAGCGAGCCGCGCGTATTCCCTCTACGACGGCATTTTGCACAATGTTGACGATTTGTCTGAGCACACCGTTGCCGCCGTTTCAGACGGGGTGCCCGTCATGTCGCAGGATGCAGGGCACGATCAGACACCCCAGTCGCCATCGGACATGCCAATGAGCAACGAGGGTGAGGCTTCGGCCGCGCCTGAACTGTGCGACGAAGAAACAGACACAGCCACCATTGAGGAAGTGACCGTCACGGAGGACGGGGAACCGCATGAAAATGAGGTGACGCCATGAGGATCCTGAGCCAGATTGTGGGCGCACTCGTCGAGGCGTGGGGTGAGGTGCGCGTGCAGAAAGCGCGCGTGATCCTCTCCCTGGTGGGTGTCGTGGCAGCTGTTGCCGCCATGTCAACGGTAATTGCGTTGGGTGACATCGTCGGGCAGGCGGACAAGGAAATGAATGAAGCGTTCGACGGCCGGGATATTACGCTGCGGCTCATGCCGCAAAAAACCGGAGACGGCGGTGGCGACACTGCGGGCGCGCCACCTGGTGGCGGCATGGTCGTGGGAAGCGGTGGCGCCGTGGCGTATGCCGACGACGCGGTACCGGATTCAACTGAGCCGGAAGACCAGGACCAGATGGGCTGGTCCGCTCAGGCGACCGGTATCGTGGCCGACCCGGTGTCTACCGCCATGAAAACGCTGGCGGACCGCTTCTCAATTCCGTACTGGTCACGACTGGAAGATTCCTCCATTCAGATCGAAGAAGTCGATCGAGCCCAGCAAACCGGGTCGTTCCGCGGGGTTCCGGTTGTGGAGCCTAAATACGGATTTGGAGGATTGGCACTGCAGGCGGTGGATCCGAATTATCAGGTGCTGTTCCGCCTGAAGCCGGTGCAGGGACGCTGGCTGCAGGACAGTGACATCAACCAGCGGGTCAGCCCTGTTGTTATCAACAGTATTTTGTGGGAATACCTGGGCAAGCCCAACATTGCTGACCCGATTGTGCTGAACGTGACCGGCAAGCAGACACAGCAGCTGCGTGTAGTCGGAGTGGTCAGGGCGAAATCCGCCTGGGATCAGCCCATCATCTACATGCACTACGACGCCTGGCAGCTGACCAAACCACAGGACACGGCCGACCCGACAATGGCAGGAGGCATCGGAGGTTTTCCGACGATGCTGGTGTGGAGCGGTGAAGACCAGGTTGACCAGGCACGCACCGAGCTGCCCGCGGCTCTGAGTGCGATTCTGGGTCAGGGCTGGCGCGTGGATGTGAGTGGCGGCGAGCAGTTCGAAAGTGTGCAGGATCAGACTCAGACGCTGCGCCTGATAGTCATGATCATCGGCGCGATCGTCATCTCTCTGGGCGCATTGGGCTTGCTGAACGTGGCGATCGTGACGGTGCGTCAACGTATCCGGGAAATCGGCATCCGACGCGCAATGGGTGCCTCGGCCGGCAGAGTCTTCTTCGCCGTGTTCATGGAATCAGTGGTCGCGACCTTTGTTGCAGGCATAATCGGGGTAGGCATTGCGATCGTGATCCTGCAGTTCATTCCGCTCGAGTCAATGGACATCATATTGCAGGACCGACCGGCGTTCCCCACTTCCGCGGCCGCCGCCGGCGTCGGGATCGCATCTGCAGTTGGCGCTCTGTGCGGCATTATTCCGGCAGTGGCAGCCATCCGGGTGCGCCCGATCGACGCGATTCGCTACTAATCAGCTACCAAGGGACTGCCTTCTGCGCAGGCCGTCCTGACCGCAAGAGCGGGCTTTATGCGGCCCTCTAATGGGCGGTCAGCGCTCTAGTCAGGCAGGCCATACGTTCCGCGTCGATCCACTTCGATCAACCCGTCATTGACGAGGGCATCCACCACTTGCACTGCCTGGTCGGCTGGAGCGCCGGGCAAGGTGGCCGCTTCAATGACTGCATCGCGGCCGACGCGCTCCGCTGAAGAAGCGTGAGCATCACGCAGCAGCGCCATGACGCGGCCACGAGCCTGACGGTCGGTTCCCGCCCACGCCTGGCCGCGCGGTTTGACCGCATCGGCAGGCTGACCGTCAGCAAGCCATCGGCACCGCTCACTGATCGGGCATTGATCGCACAGCGGTGCGCGCTGCGTACACACCAGTGCGCCAAGCTCCATGATGGCCACGTTCCACAAGGCGCAAGCGTCGCCCTCGTCCGGAAGTAATGACCATGCGCGATCCTGTTCGGCTCGTGAAGGGGCCGATTTTCGGGCGAACTGGCGGCCGTCAAAGACTCGGGTGAGGACCCGACGAATGTTGGTGTCCAATACAGGGACACGTTGGTGGAAGGAGAAGGATGCGACAGCTGAAGCGGTGTAGGGGCCGATTCCCGGCAGTTCCAGCAGGGCATCCATATCGGCCGGGACACGGGAACCGGGGCGGTTGGCGATCACCTGAGCGCATGCATGCAGACGCAGGGCTCGCGACGGGTAGCCCAGGTGGTCCCACGCCACCAGAACATCGGAGCGCCTGGCACGGGCCAGATCAACAGGCGTGGGCCAGCGTTCCATCCACCGCTCCCAGATCGGCTGGACCCGCGGTATCGGGGTCTGCTGGCTCATCACTTCAAAAACCAGGGTGGCCCACGGGCTGACATGGTCAGAACGCATCGGAAGGTCACGCCGATTGTGCCTGTACCAGGTCGTTACCGCGTCAAACATGACTACAGCCTACGGGCAAGTTGCCGTTCAGTTGGAGCTGGGGCGCCGACGTGGGACAATCAACACATGCTCCTGAGTGACCGTGACATTGCTGCCAGCCTGGATTCGGGGCGGATCAATCTCGACCCGCTCGACCGCTCGATGATTCAGCCCGCCAGTATCGACGTGCGCCTCGACCGGCTCTTCCGCCTGTTCAACAACCACCGCTATTCGGTGATCGACCCGGCGGCCGACCAGTCAGACCTGACGCACCTGATTGATGTGGGACCGGACGACCCCTTCGTGCTGCATCCCGGCGAGTTTGTGCTGGGAGCCACCTACGAGCAGGTCACCCTGGCTGATGACATCGCCGCGCGCCTGGAAGGCAAGTCGTCGCTGGGCCGGCTCGGATTGCTGACGCACTCGACTGCAGGGTTCATTGACCCCGGATTTTGTGGCCATGTGACCTTGGAGCTGTCGAACACAGCGACGATGCCGATTCTGCTGCACCCCGGCATGAAGGTCGGACAGTTGTGTTTCTTTGATCTGTCGTCGCCCGCGAAGAACCCGTATGGATCAGCCGCGGCCGGCTCCCACTATCAGGGCCAACGCGGGCCGACCCCGTCCCGCACGCATGTGCGCTTTACCCGCACCAGAATCGAGCGTGGGGCTGATGACTGACACGTCATCACCTGACAGTGGCGCAGAGGCACCCTCGTCGCACAACACTGCGCCTGGCCAACCCACGCGCATTTCAATTCATGACCGCTTCGCCCAGGCGGACCGCCGTGTTGAAAAGCGTGCAGAGCAGCAGGGGGAGGCTGCCGACGCGACCGAAAGTGAACGGGCCGCGCAGCGCGAGGCACCCAGCCTTCTGGCTGACACGTCATTGACGGCGCTGAGCGGCCTGAACGTTTTGACGGATTCGTTCCGCATTGACGAGGGGGGCCGCGCGGCCCGCGATGACTCGGGAGCACCGATCAGCGCGCCGCTGACACGCCTGGAGGACCCGCACCCACTCGACGTGGACAGTGCGCGTGAGCACCATGTGCTGTTGCTCAGCCCGGAGGTCGACCCCGAAGAACTCGAAGCGCTGGCAATTTCTGTGTGGGATGACGCCGGATGGGCCGGGGCAGGAAACTTGACGCTGTGCCAGTCCGCGCGGCTCAATGGCCCGTGGAGCGTGGATGCGGCGACTCGCGCCGAGCTTGGATCGGGCGCGGACCTGACGCGTGCGTGGATCCTGAATTGTCCCGCGTCACGTGGGAAAGCTCCAGATGAGGACATGAAAGAGCGTGACAGGTGGGCGCGCGCATTCCCAGACGGCATGCCGATAGGACTGGAGTACAAAGTCTTGCTGGTCCTGTATCGCATGGCTCGACGCCTGGGTGGTGCGCTGCGCATCGCGACCGACACGTCCGGTGATGTCATTCAGCCTGACCCGGATTCGGCAGTGGGGCTGACCCTGTATTCGAGGCGCTGGCTGGATCCCGATGAACTGATGGAGCTGCTGCACAGGGATTTCCCAACGGTGGTTGACTCGCGGGAATTGGGTGTCAGGCAGCAGCGCCGCCTGACACAGCGTGAAGTTGAAGCTGCGCGCGCGATCCAGAGCTCAACGCCGGCATTGAGAGAAGACATCGCTCAGAGACTCAAACGCGACCGAGCCGAGGCGGCAACCCGCGACCAGGTGCTTGACGGTTACTGCCTGGTCGCGCCGGCTGGTAACCGGTCTGAGTTTTCCTGCGAAGTCACCGTCACGCGCGACATTCCTCGAGTCCTGCGCTGGGAAATATGGGAATCACAGTCGGTGATCTGCTACAGGCTGCACTGGTTGAACCATGCGGATCTGAAAGTGCATGCGCCGACGAATATGCTCACCCGGACAGCCAGGCTTGAGCGGGCACGCTCGGCACGCGACATTGAGCGCGCGGCCGGATTGATCGTCTCCGCAGTGGGTGGCTTCGTGGTTGACGAGGATGACTTCCTGGTCGCCATGAGCGACCAGGGCGACTAACACACCTGCAGACCTGTTCCACTGGTGCTAGGTGATGGCGCCGTCGTCTCCGGCTGCATCGCGGTGACGGTGGACGCCCTCGAGCAGCAACACGGCAACGTCCTTGACTTCAGGCATATTCTCACCGTGCGCCGATCCCAGCATCTGCGAGCAGTAGGGGCACGCAGTTGCCACGACGTGTGCTCCGGATTCACGCGCCTCATCCATGCGGTTATCCGCAATGCGCGTGCCACGTGTTTCCTCCATCCACGCCCGCGCGCCACCTGCACCACAGCACATTGCACGCTCGCGGTTGCGCGGCATCTCCACCATGTCCACACTCGGCAGTGATCCCAGCAGCTCCCGCGGTGCCTCAAAGAGACGGTTGTGCCTGCCCAGGAAGCAGGGATCGTGATACGTAATCGTCTGGTGGCGCTCACCGGGTGCGGGCGGCAGGGGAGTAAGCCTGTTCTCGCGCACCAGACGGTTCAGCAACTGCGTATGGTGGATTACTTCGAAAGTGCCGCCCAGCTGCGGGAACTCTCCGGCAATCGTGTTGAAGCAGTGAGCACACGTCACAACGATCTTCCTCGCGTGAGCCTCGTTCAACGTGTCAATGGCGGCGCTTGCCAGCATCTGGAACAAGATCTCATTGCCGGCACGACGCGCCGGATCCCCAGTACACGACTCGGCGGATCCAAGCACCCCGAACGTCACGCCAGCGGTGTGCAGCAGTTCGGCCAGCGCGGCAGTGGTCTTTTTCGCGCGATCATCGTACGCGCCTGCGCATCCGACCCACAGCACGTACTCCACGTCATCGGCAGACTCAATATCCTCTCCGATCACCGGTACCTCGAAGTCCAGGTTCTTCGCCCACTCCAGACGCTTGCGAGCCGACTGGTTATACGGATTTCCCTTCTTTTCCATCCCGCGGAACGGGCGCGCCAGGTCGCGCGGGAATGCAGACTCCATCAACACCTGGTGGCGTCGCAGATTCAAGATGTCGTCAACGTGTTCAATATCGACCGGGCATTGATCCACACACGCACCACACATCGTGCAGTCCCACAGGACACCCTCGTCAATGACGTCGGGAACGAGTGGCCCGTCGGTGTCGCGCACCCCAAGCGGACCGGTCGCACCAGAGGATGACAAGGCGTGCAGGACGTCGCTGGTGTGCGGGGAGGGAAGGACGCCCTTTTCGATCAGGGTCTTGTCCTCACCCGGGTCAATCTCCTCAGGTACGTCCATGTCGGTCAGTTCCACGCGCGAAACAGATTCCACATGGTCGCGCAACGCCAGGACGAGCAGTTTAGGAGACAGCGGTTTTTCCGTGTTCCACGCCGGGCACAATTCCTGACAGCGGCCGCATTCGGTACAGGAATACAGGTCCAGGCGCTGCTTCCACGTCAGGTCCTGCGCGGTTCCCACGCCGAGCGGCACGTCATCAGGCAGGTCGTCGAGGCGGTCCAGGTCAGTCAGCGGCTCACCATCAACGAGCATCGGTGCTGCCGGCCCCAGTGACTTCGCGCCGTCGGCGTTGCGCCGCGCATACAGGTTGATGATGGCGAGGAAGCGGTGCCATGCCACACCCATTGATGTCTGCACGCCGATTACGACCATCCACAGCATCGACACAAGAATCTTCAGCAGACTGACCAGCACAATTGCCGTGGCGAGCGTGGAAGGAGCCGCCGAGGATGCCAGCGATCCAATCCAACCGGTCAGCGGATAGTGCCACCACGACGCATCGCCTCCATCAGCAACGACGAGGGCGGCCTCCAATCCGCGCAACACCACCACGCACCCGCACACGATGACAATGACCCATTCGACGAAGAGGGCCTGCCAGCGGGTCGAACCGAAGAAACGGGACGTGCGCTTACGCAAGGTGGCGTCGGCCGGTAGCGGCTCGGGGCGGTGTCCGGTGCGGTAACGGATCACCATTAACACGATGATCGCCAGCAACCCGGCCCATGCAAAAATATCGACGAGCCATTGCCACGGCGCCCACGTGCCGATCAGCGGCAGCGACCAGCGAGGGTCGCGCAGATGCGCATAACCACTGATCAAGGTCAGGAAAAGCAGGGGGAAGGAGACCATGACAAACCAGTGCGCGACTTTCACGACTGGTTTGTGTGTGAACTCGCGGTGCGTGATGATCGTGGAGAGCATCGTCCACAGGCGTTTCCCGACAGGACGCATCCTCGTGTGATCCGGCTGGCCCTGTGAGAACTGGCGAACCAGATGGGCGATGCCTCGGCCTAGTGACACCAGGGCAATCAGAGTGACCAGCCAGGCGAAAACCCATGAAACCGTGACGATGACGGGAGAGGCCATGTGAGTTTTTTCCTCCTGGAATGATCGGTCTGTTGATCCTGATGTGTCTCATTATCCTCTCACGCAGAGCCCCTCGCGCATGCGACCGATCAGCTCTGCCCGTGGCTGAGGCCTTTTGGGCAGGGCACGCAGATTATCAGCCGGTGCATTATCCTAGAAATGACCGTTCGTAAATGCGGGACGTACCTGTGTGCTTGCCCCGCGCACGGCGCCCATCTTCCCGCTGAGAACGACGACCGCTGCGGAGGTTCTGAATGATTACGCTGCTTGCCGCGCATATATGCGCGGCAATTGTAGCGCCGTGGCTTGTCGGGCGATTGCATCGCATTGCGTTCATGTTGTTGGCCCTGGTGCCAGGATCAGCATTCGTGTGGGCACTGGTCCATACCTCCCAGGTGTTGTCGGGCAATGCTGACACGATTCCAGCTGAACACGTGATGTGGGTTCCGGGACTGGATCTGGACATCTGGTTCCGCATGGACATGCTGTCGTGGCTGATGACGATGATCGTGGGAGGCGTGGGTGCCCTCGTCCTGCTGTACTCGTCACGGTATTTTGGGCACTCAGCGGTTGGAAGCAGGCGATTCGCAGCAGTCTTTGTCGGCTTTGCCGGAGCCATGCTCGGCGTGGTCACCGTTGATCACACGATGGGCCTATACACCTTCTGGGAAGCCACATCGCTTTTGTCATTCCTGCTGATTGGGCACCACTTTGACCGCCGGCCTGCACGAGCTGCAGCCCGGCAGGCACTGCTGATCACCACATCAGGCTCACTGGCCATGTTCGCAGGCTTCGTCATGTGGGGTCTGGCTCCCGGTGGCTCCTTCCGCCTGTCCGAGCTGGCCGCGAACCTGGCCGACGGCACGATGGATGCCGGATCGCCGCTTGTGGCGACCGCGGCTGTCCTCGTCCTGCTCGGCGCATTCACAAAGAGCGCGCTCTTCCCTGCTCACTTCTGGCTGCCCGGCGCGATGGCTGCACCCACACCTGTGTCCGCATACCTGCACGCGGCGGCAATGGTCAAAGCAGGTGTGTACCTGGTTGCCCGCCTGACACCCGGTGCAACCCAGATCGCTTTATGGTCCCCGCTGATCGTGACTATTGGACTGATCACGATGGTTCTGGGCGGGTGGCGCGCACTGCGTCAAACAGACCTCAAACTCGTATTGGCATTCGGCACCGTCTCGCAACTGGGGCTGATCACAGCGACAGTCGGGTTCGGCAGTCACGGCGCAATGGTGGCAGGACTGATCATGCTGGTCGCTCACTCGTGCTTCAAATCCACGCTGTTCCTGACAGTCGGTGCGGTTGAATCCTCGACCGGCACGCGCGATCTTCGCCGTCTGACCGGTCTGGCGCGACGCCTTCCCGTGCTTGCCGTAGCTGCCGCGCTGGCATGCCTGTCAATGGCGGGTGTTCCCATCACAGTGGGATATGTCGGCAAAGAATCCATGATCTCCACCCTTTTGGGAGGTTCAGGAGCGCCGTGGACGGGGGCGCAGGCCGCATACTCGGGGCCAACCCTGTTTGACCTTATTGTTCTTGCCGTGATCGCAATCGGATCGATGCTGACTGTCGCATACTCATGGCGCGCATGGTGGGGCGCATTCGGGACGCGCACACTGACCCCGACCGAGCAGAAGAAAAACACCGAAGGATCAGCTGCTGTGACCCAGAAATCAGCCCCTGAGGTCGATGCGAACGGTCAGCTGGTGCGCGTCAAACCCGTCCCGTTGTTGATGCTGATCCCGATTTGCCTGCTTTCCTTCGGCGCACTGATCGGGCTGGCGCCGACCGGGCTGGAACACGTGCTCAGACTACACGGGGCGTACGACCTGGACGGCCCGGCACACGTGGCCTGGTGGTCGGGCTGGGAACCGGCACTGATCACACTCGCCATTTTCGCAGGTGGCGCGCTGCTGGCAGCGTTTGGATATTCGAGTGGGCTGATCTCACCCAAGCCACGCTCCCCGCTGTCCGCCATTTACATCTACTCCTGGTCGGTGCGTGAACTGGAAATCATCGCAACACGCGTCACCCGACTTATCCAGCGCGGTTCGCTGCCCTGGGACCTGTCGACAATCGTCGTGACAATGCTGATCGGTGTGGGCTCTGCGGTGTTGATCTTCCGACCCAGCACCTACGTCATCCGTCCGTGGGACTCCATACTGCAGGTCGGCATCGGTATTGTCATCATCATCTGTGCTCTGCTCACCGCCCGCTCCAGGCGACGCATGCGTGCCGTCTTCGCGCTCGGTGGCGTGGGCCTGGGTGTGGCGGTGCTGTATGCATCGCAGGGCGCACCTGACCTGGCATTGACGCAGATCGTTGTTGAATCGGTGTCGATGGTGATTTTCGTGCTCGTGCTGCGCCGCCTCCCACGCTTCTTCTCCGACAGGCCGCTGGCACGTTCACGCTGGTGGCGTTTCATCGTCGCCCTGCTCATGGGGATCGGCACTGTGTTTGTTGGGCTGTATGCCTCGTCTGCGCGCGTCCACTCCGCAGTGTCGGAGCTGATGCCTAACGAGGCCTCCGAATTCGGCTACGGCGAGAACATTGTCAACGTGATCCTGGTGGATATCCGCGCCTGGGACACGGTTGGTGAGCTGTCAGTCCTGCTGGTCACGGCAACAGGTGTCGCCTCGCTGATCTACGTGTCCTCACGTGTCGGACGGGTGGAGCGTGCCCCGCGTGACTTGACGAGGGAATCCACCTCTTTCCTGCCTGCAGCAACCGCCCTGCGTTCCCAGGACCGCTCAACTGTTCTGGAAGTAGTGACCCGCCTGCTGTTCCCGACCATGATTGTCGTGTCGTTGTGGCTGCTGCTGATCGGTCACAACAATCCGGGTGGTGGCTTCTCTGGCGGTGTGGTCGCAGGCCTGGCTTTTGTCCTGCGCTACCTGGCAGGTGGGCGCTATGAGTTGGCTGAAGCGATCCCGATTCCAGCGGGCCGCGTCCTGGGCACGGGCCTGTTCGTGGCTGCCGGCGGTGCGCTGATGCCATTGCTGTATGGCAACTCGGTGCTCCAATCCACGCCGCTGACCATTGACGTCGGCGTGCTGGGCGACATTCACTTCACCACCGCCATGATCCTGGATGTCGGCGTGTACATCCTGGTGGTCGGCCTGGTGCTGGACCTGGTGGCCTCGGCCGGTGCTGAAATCGATCAGCAGGCTCCGACCCCGATTTCACAGCAAAAGACAGGGAGGAAACACTGATGAGCGTTGCTTCCCTGACGATGCTGGTGATCGCCGGAGTTTTGGTGGCCACGGGCGTGTACTTGCTGCTTGAGCGCACCCTGTCACGTATCTTCATCGGCCTGAGCCTGATCACACACGGCGTGAATGTCTTGATTTTGTCCGGCGGTGGAGCAGCCGGACGCCCACCCCTGCTGGGCAGTGAAGACCCGACGGCAATGGCTGATCCACTGCCGCAGGCTATGATCCTCACCTCCATCGTGCTCTCGTTGGGCACCACCGCTTTCGGCCTGGCACTGGCGTACCGCTCCTGGCGACTGCTCGGACACGATGAAGTGGTCGATGACGTGGAAGACCGCCTGCTGGCGCGCCGCACCGAAGCTGAAATTACCGAGGCTCAGGATGTGGCCTCCTCCGGTGATGAGGACGAAGACATTAACTACGATGAGGATTCCCAATCTGACGAGGATGACGCGGACGGCACTGACGACGCTAACGGCGTTGATGGCGCTGACGACGCAGAGGAGGCCCGACCATGACCTCCCTGGACTGGCTCGTTCCCATTCCCGTGGCACTGCCCCTGCTGAGCGCAGGACTGGCGCTGGCGCTGTCACGGCACCCGAAGATCCAACAGCTCATCGCCCTGGTCACATTGTCACTGACCACCGTTTCATCGGTCGTCCTGGCAGGTGCGGCGCACACCGGTCGCGTCGTCCTCGACGTGGGATCGTGGGCCGCTCCCATCGGCATCACGCTGGTCGTTGACCGGGTTTCCGGCGCGTTCCTGGTGGTCTCTCAGATCGTGACGCTGGCCGTTCTGGTCTATTCCCTGGCTCAGAATCTGGCTGATGACGAGCCGAACATGCCGATCGCCATCTACTTCCCGACGTTCCTGGTTCTGTCAGCAGGCGTGGCTAACGCATTTTTGACCGGTGACCTGTTCAACCTGTTCGTGGGTTTTGAGATCCTGCTGGCCGCCTCGTTCGTCCTGATCATGTTGGGCGGCACGCGAGGGCGAGTGCGTGCGGGCGCTGTGTACGTGGTCGTCTCCCTGCTGTCATCGTCGATTTTCCTGGCCGGCATCGCATTGACCTACGCTGCCACCGGCACGGTCAACATGGCGCAACTGGCGCTGCGCCTACCGGAGATTGATCAGAACGTGGCCACGATGATCCACATGCTGCTGCTGGTGGCCTTCGGCATCAAGGCAGCGTTGTTCCCACTGCAGGCCTGGCTTCCTGACTCCTACCCGACGGCACCGGCGCCCGTGACGGCAGTGTTCGCCGGCTTGATGACGAAGGTAGGCGTGTACGCGCTGATCAGGCTTGAAGTCCTGCTTTTCCCCGGTGATCGCTTCGCCCCGATACTGACAGTCGTCGGCATTGCGACCATGATCGGCGGCATTCTGGGGGCTGTTGCCCAGGATGACATTAAACGTCTGCTGTCCTTCACGCTGGTCTCGCACATCGGCTTCATGATGTGGGGCCTGGCGATCTCCTCGCGCGTGGGTGTCGCGGCAGTCATTTACTACGCAGCCCACCACATTCTGGTGCAAACGGCACTGTTCCTGATTGCTGGTCTTATCGAACGACGAGCGGGAACGACATCGCTGGCCAAACTGTCCGGTTTTGCCAGGAGCGCCCCCATCGTGTCGATCATGTTCTTCATCGCCGGTGTCAACCTGGTGGGTGTTCCGCCCCTGACCGGTTTCATCGGGAAGTTCGCCCTGGCGCAGGCATCTGTCGAAGCGGGCACGTTCAGCGCATGGGCACTGCTGGCAGGCGGCATCATCACCTCGTTCCTCACGCTGTACGTCGTCATCAAATGGTGGCATCAGGCGTTTTGGCAAACAGAAGATGATGCGCCGCTCGCATTGGCTTCCTCTCTGCCCATTCCGGGTATGTCATCGAATAGCTCGTCGCGCCTGTCACGCCAGTTTGACCGAGCCCAGCGCACTATGCGCAGCTCCCTCCAGCACTCTCAGGAAGTGGCTCGATCCGCGCTGACTGAAGCGGAAGCGAAGTCTGGAGGAACCTCACGACTGATGTCGGCAACCGTGGCCGTCCTTGTCGGCGTGCAAATCGCGATGGCCGCACTGTCCGGACCGATCTGGAATTATGTGGAAGAAGGCGCGCGCGACCAGCTGGCACGCACGCCCTACATCAACGCCGTTCTGGGAGGAGACGGGCGCGGTAGCGGCACGTCAGATACGGAATCGGGCGGCACCACGCCGGTCGTTCCCTCACCTGACCCCACGGCTTCACCCATTGAAGATCAGCAAAGTGAGGGCGAGGGCGACGCGCCTCAGTCGGATCACGATTCTCAGTCGGATTCGGCCCAGTCCGGGCGCGATGCACAATCGGGTCAAAGCGGCCAGTCAGATGCCGGTAACCAAAGTGGCGAAACGCGTGGGCAGGTTGGTACATCGCAGGATGGGAGGCGATCATGACAGCCTCACTAACCTCGTCGAACCCGGCCGGGCCGGAACCGCACGTGTCACGACGCCACACCCCTCTGGGTAAGCGCCTCTCCATCGCGATGACGCTGTGGCTGACGATCATATGGTGCCTGATCTTTGGACATTTTGACTGGTTGACGATTATTTCAGGTGTGCTGGTCGCCCTCGCCGTCCAGGTGGCGTTCCCACTGCCGCACATCACTCGCCTGTGGCATATCCGTCCGCTGTACGTGCTGTGGGTGCTGCTGACCTTCACGCGCGATGTCATCGTGGCCGGGCTGCAGGTGTCAAAAGTCGTGCTGCTCAATAAGCGCGTGGACAATGCGATCGTGCGAGTCGATCTGCGATCATCGAACCCGGTACACCTGACGATTCAGTCGGCAATGACGTCACTGGTGCCAGGGACCGTCGTGCTGCGCGTGGACAGGCTTTCAGCCGGGCTGTACCTGCATGTGCTTGACGTTCCGGCTCAGGGCGGTATCGACGGGGTCAAAGAGTCGATTCGCGCTCAGGAAGCACGCATGCTGCGTGCCATTGCAGCCAGCGAGCACCTGGAGCAGTGGGGGATTGACCTGCCGGTGAAGCCGATTTGGTCGTGGAGCAAGAAATCTCCGACTGCCTCGGAGAGGTGCGTTCCCGTCGAAGACACAGTTGAGACGACTCAGGCTCAGCCGCCGCTGCGTGAGGTGACGCCCACCGGCGAGGACCATCATGAGGAACCCGCATCCGGCGAAGGAACGCAGAGGAATCACGGCGACGATGTGCGAGACACTGTTGATCACGCGAAGGCTTTGCGCGATGCCACGCAGGGAGACATTTCCGGAATGGTGGATCTGACAAAGGTCGTGCCGGAAGAAGAGCGTGGGCTGGACGTAACAGAAACGACGAAGTCTGGGGAGGGTCAAGGCTTGGGTGATGCTTTTGCCTCGGACACTGCCGGTGAACCTGGCGATGCCCATGCCTCGGGCAATGCCGAAGAGCCCGGTGATGCTTATCCCTCGGACACTGCCGGTGAACCTGGCGCGCGCGGTGAGGAGGATCAATGATCGGCGACTTTTCAGCGCTTGACCTCCTGCATGCCCTGACAGGACTTATGACCGTGCTCGCGGCAGTACTCGCCACGATCCGCATTGTCAAAGGCCCCGGTCTGCTGGACCGAACCGTCGCATTCGACGTGTTGACGGCCGCGGGAATCGGGATGATCGCCGTGATGATCGTGTGGTGGCATCGCTACGACCTGAGCGTCCTGCTCATCATTCTGGCGCTGACCGCATTCATGTCCGGCGTCGTGGTCTCACGCTTCGCCACACGTATCGACCGCAGCCAGCAGCGCATCCTGAGTGAGGAAGAGGCCCAGGAGCAGGTAGCTGAACGTGAGCGGCAGGCTGAAGAAGCTCAGCGTGAAGAAACTGAGGACGCTCAGCGCAGCGTGCACGATGCCCGCCAGACGGGAGCCGTTGACGCAGCGCACGACCTGGAACTGGTGCATGACCCCGAACACGGCACGCAGGAGGAACACTGATGGTGATGGAATGGATCGGCGCCATCCTGGTCTTTATCGGCGTGGCCTTTACATTGATTGCAGCGATCGGCCTGATCAACATGCCGGATCTGTTTACGCGCATGCATGCGGCATCAAAACCTCAGCTGCTCGGACTGATGTTCATCTGCGTTGGCATGGCGGTCGAATTACATAACTGGCGCTGGGCAGTGCTCGCCGTCGCAGTCCTCGTCCTGCAGGTCATTACCGCGCCCGTGTCGTCGCACCTCGTGGGTCGAGCGACCTATCTCACGGGGAATTGGGATTCAGAGCATCTTCTGGTCGATGATCTGACCGATGACATGTCCTCCTCGTCGATGATTGACGCGCCCTGATCGTTTCCTGTCGAGCTTCCTCGGCCTGCTCTCAGAATGGGATGACGCCCCGCCAACTTCAGCCACGCTCCGACAGTCCTAAAAAGGGTGCAATCTCATGGTCTGAAGATTGGCTCTGCGACCAGTGGATATGACACAGTAGAGGCGTGACTATGAGCATGTCGCTTCCTGACGACACTGACGATCATCCACACGACCATTGCGGCGTTTTCGGCGTGTGGGCGCCAGGCGAAGATGTTTCACGCCTGACATATTTTGGCCTGTACGCGCTGCAGCATCGTGGCCAGCAGTCGGCGGGTATTGCCGCCTCTGACGGTAACAACATCCTCGTGTACAAGGATCAGGGCCTGGTCAACCAAGTGTTCAACGAGCAAACCCTGACAGGTCTGCGTGGACACATCGCCCTCGGACATGTCCGCTACGCCACCACCGGTGCAGACAACTGGCACAACGCCCAGCCCACGCTCGGCCCGACACCGTGGGGCACAGTCGCGCTAGGACATAACGGCAACCTGATCAACACGGCTGCGCTGAGCACCCTCGTCGATGAAATCAGTCATGGCGAACGCCGGGCAGACCGAAATTCGACCACTGACACCTCGATCATTACTGACCTGCTGGGTAAAGCTGACCGGTTGCCCGCCCCGTGGCGCGGCGAAGAAGGGGCTGTTGAAGATGTGGACGAGGGCGACGCAGCCACGTCCGCTGCACCCACTACCGCACCAGCCTCTGCCAAGCCTGCCACGCGGACCGCGCTCGACTCCGAGCCCACCACGTCCACCGCACAAGCCGATACCGCGCCCGCAGGAGCAGACAACGCGCAGCCCGGCCGCCCTTCTGAAGCCGCATTCCAGGCCGCACGCCGCGCATCCGGAGAAATCGATCCGGGCGCCCTGTCAGAGGCGATACGCCAGGCCAGGGAAGCCGGCGACGATGAGGACCACGGTTCACTGGTGCCCTCCGCGCTCAAGGTTCTGCCACTGCTGCGCGGCGCATTCTCACTGGTGTTCATGGACGAGCACGCCATGTATGGTGCGCGTGATCCGCACGGATACCGCCCACTCGTGCTGGGACGCCTGCCGCGCGGATGGGTGCTCGCCTCGGAAACGTCTGCACTGGATCTGGTGGGCGCCTCGTTCGTGCGAGAAATCAAGCCGGGCGAACTGGTGGTCATTGACTCTTCTGGAGTGCGTTCCTACACGTTTGCGCAGGCCGCCAGCGCAACATGCGTCTTTGAATACGTCTACCTTGCGCGCCCCGACACGGTGATCGGGGATCGTCAGATCGTGGCGGCTCGTCGGCAAATGGGAGCAATCCTGGCTAAGGAGAATCCGGCCGAGGCTGACTTGGTCATGCCGACACCCGAATCGGGAACACCCGCTGCGATCGGGTACGCCGAAGAATCAGGCATCCCTTTTGCACAGGGACTTGTGAAGAACTCCTATGTGGGCCGCACGTTTATCCAGCCCACGCAGTCGCTGCGTCAGCTGGGTATCCGACTCAAGCTCAACCCGCTCAAGGAAGTTATCGCCGGCAAACGACTCATCGTCATCGACGATTCGATCGTGCGCGGGAACACTCAGCGCGCGTTGGTGCGTATGCTGCGCGAAGCAGGCGCGCTGGAAGTTCATGTGCGTATCTCCTCGCCGCCGGTGCTGTGGCCCTGCTTCTTCGGCATTGATTTTCCGACGAGGGCGGAACTGATTGCCTCGTCGATGGATGTGGACGAAATCTGTCGCTCCATTGGTGCTGATTCGCTGGCCTACCTCTCACTTCCCGGCATGGTCCGCGCAACCGGGCAAGGCGATAACCTGTGCGTAGGGTGTTTCACCGGCGCGTACCCCGAACCTGTCACACGCGGCACACCCATCCCCGGCACGCCGGGCGCAACGGTCTAGTCACACAGCTACAACTCGGAGGATCTTGTGAGCGAGCATCTTGATTACGCGACAGCAGGCGTGGACACTGCGGCCGGTGACCGCGCGGTGGAACTGATGAAGAACGCCATCAGCCGCACGCATAACTCCACCGTTGTAGGAGCAACCGGCGGGTTCGCCGGCATGGTTGATGCGAGCGCTCTGCTCGGAATGACGCGCCCGCTGCTGGCCACCTCTACTGACGGTGTGGGCACGAAGATTGCGTTGGCGCAGGCGCTGGATATTCACGACACCATCGGCCAAGACCTGGTAGGCATGGTCGTTGATGACATCGTCGTTGTGGGTGCGCGGCCGTTGCTCATGACTGATTACATCGCGTGCGGCAAGGTTGTGCCGGAAAAGATCGCGGCGATCGTGCACGGCATCGCCCAGGCGTGCGAACAAGTCGACTGCCCGCTGGTGGGCGGCGAAACTGCTGAGCATCCCGGAGTGATGGATCCGGACGATTACGACATCGCCGGTGCTGCAACCGGCGTGGTGGACGCGGACAAGATGATCGGCCCTGACCGCGTGCGCGAGGGTGACGCCGTGATCGCTCTGGCATCATCTGGCCTGCATTCCAACGGTTATTCGCTGGTGCGACGCGTTCTGGACATCTCCGGAACCTCTCTGGAATCGCAGTGCGCCGACTTCGGTCGAACAGTGGGGGAGGAACTGCTTGAACCCACACGTCTGTACACCCGTGTGTGCCTCGACATGCTGGATTCTCTTGGTGTTGACGAGGGTGGCCTGCACGCCCTGAGCCACGTCACCGGCGGGGGATTGGGAGCCAACTTGTCCCGAGTCATTCCCAGCGGTTTGTGCGCGACTGTGGATCGTGGTTCATGGACTGTGCCTGCCGTGTTCGAGTGGGTGCGCCGCAACGGTGACGTGACATGGGAAGCTCTGGAGGATTCACTGAACCTGGGTGTTGGCATGGTCGCTGTAGTCGGGCAGTCCACTGCTGACCAGTGCATGTCGCTCGCTGCCGACGCTGGGATAGAGGCGTGGGTGCTGGGCGAGGTCATCGCCTCAGAGGGTTCCGCTGCAGAACGTCCTGCTGCAGAACGCACCGCTGCTGAAGGCTCTTCCGTAGAACGCACTGCTGCAGCGGGCCATGCCACAACGGGAGCCGCCTTGAGCACGTCCCAGCCGCGACTGATCTGCGGTGCCAAGGGAGTCGATGCCGGGGCCGTGGCGCTATCCGGCAGTTATCGCGTGAGCTGAGCGGCTTCGGTAGCAGGCTGATGCCAGCGGCTATGGTGGAGTGCGCCGCGTTCGCTGCACCGCGTGCAGGCCGTCGTCCACCGGTTGTCGCACACCAGGCCCCGCGTTCGCTGCACCCTATGCACAACCCCCTAGATTTAAACAGTTTTCTCGCACAATCCCCTAGATCTAAAGTGATTTGTGCACGATCCCCTAGATAAACCCCACCTGCGGATGCGCGCGGCAGTACATCTGGCTCCTGACCTGCGCATATGTAAAACCCGAGAAATGAACTCCGGTTAAATCTAGGGGGTTGTGCACGCAAATCGGAAGATCTAGGGGATTGTGCGCGCGAACGGGTTAGAACTAGGGGTTCGTGCACGCGGTGGCTTAGATCCAGGGGGTTGTGCACACAGCTCAGTTAGATCCAAGGGAAATGTGCCGTCAATCCGCGGACTCCGGGCGCCGCGTCGCGCGCAAACATAAAACGAGGACGGTGCGTAGCGCGCCGCCCTCGTCAATCGTGTGAAACAACGTACGTCACAGTGGACGTCACTCAGCGTGAACTCTGGTCGCTTTCGTATGCGCCGTAGTCGTCGTCCTCGTCATCCTCATCCGCGAACATGTCGGCGTAACGGTCTTCGTACAGATCCTCATAGGAATCATCCTGCTGATCGTCATCGTCGATGTATTTTGCGTATGGGTCATCTGGATC
Source organism: Actinomyces ihuae (assembly GCF_001457875.1). Taxonomy (NCBI): domain Bacteria; kingdom Bacillati; phylum Actinomycetota; class Actinomycetes; order Actinomycetales; family Actinomycetaceae; genus Actinomyces; species Actinomyces ihuae. The sequence continues at coordinate 658,422 of NZ_CZPX01000005.1, read as the reverse complement.
GGCTCCCTTACGCTCGGCAGCCAGCTCTCTCTGGAGGGCTTCCAGATCAGTATCGGGACTGAAATACTTCAGCTTACGTGCGACTTTCGTCTGCTTGGCCTTCTGACGGCCGCGCCCCATGGCGTCGACCCCCTCCACGGTGTGCGGATCCGCGTAAAGCGGTGTCCTATGTTGGTCAAAATTCTGTCGTGTCCACATCATAGCGTGTTCAAAGCCATGTCACCTATTCGTGTGACATGAGACATCGTGTCGCCTGCGGGCCGAGAACCTCTACACGAGGATGACGTGGCGATTCAGCGTTTGACGATCCTGAAGATCACGAGGCCCACGAGGGCGCTCACGCCCACCGCTGCCGCCGCAACTTTCATGATGGCGTCTGAATCACCCGCACGGGCATCGTCGACCAGTAACTGTGCTTTGGCCTGGTAATCCTTGGCCTTCTCCTGTGCAGCTTCTTTCGCGAGGCGAGCCTGGTTGGACGGGCTGATGGTTTTCACCAGTTCGTCAACGGTGACGCTCATCTGTGCGCGGGTGCGCTCCAGTTCGCGCTCAATCTCCTCGGGGGAACGACCTTCAGCTTTGCGGGGTTCTGACTGGCTCATTTACCCAATCCCTTCTTCAGCGCATCGACGTCATCTTTCAGGCCTTCCTGAGGAGCAGGCGTGTCTTCCTTTGCCTTCTTCAGGGCGGAGACACCAACCAGCGCCAGAATCAACACGATGATGAGGAGAATTCCGACAACGATCAGCGATGCCGCCCAACGAGGCAGAGCTTGTGCAATGCCGAGCTCGATCGTGTGGAAAATCCAGCCCAGCATGAACAGGGCGAAAACGGCTGCTCCAGCGAGCAGGCCGCCACCCATGCCGATCTTTCCCAGGAATGCGGTTGCCTTCGTCTTCGTCAGTTCAATCTCACCACGCACCAACGTAGTGAGCTGAGCGGACAGGGTGGCAAAGAGCTCACCGATGGTCGGCCCTGATTTTCGTGATGCATTCGCGTCGGTTGCTGTATAGGACGTCCGGGTTGTATCGGACGTCGAAGTGACCGGCTGCGCGCTCGAGTTCGAGCGGAAGCGGTTCGTCGACATGGATGATTCTCCTTCGCGCCGTCAGTGATTTCGGCCTTCTAACTCGCCTGTTAGAAGTGTATAAACCCAAGTGTTGCAGATTTGGAGCTTTTTGGTGCAGTGGACAGTAAAATCCGACCGGATTTCCTCCATGCGCGCAACGGGAGGTAGGTCGTGCGCGGGCGGCGGGTTTTAAGCGAGATCTAAGCCTTGTGCGGGAGTCCTCTGCGGCCGGGAGACAGCTCGTGTGCAGGCGGCGATCCGCGACCGAGAGCTAGGCCAGGCGCCGGCAGCCAGAGCGGTTGCTGCGTCAGCGTTCAGGTGCGATAGGCCCTGGCAGCTGCGAGAAGACTTCCTGCGCTTTCTCAAGGACGCGCCGGCTTTCCTCAGGCAACTCGCTCATATGATTGTGGGTGCTGCGATCGGCCGCAGACAGCTCACCACCGTCGCCGCCCGCTTCATTATCCGCATCGTCAGATTGACGAGGGTGGCTGGGCGAGTCGCCATCTTTGCCCGAAGGGGTAACTGACTCGTCCATTTCAGTGTTCGATGACCCGTCCGGCTCAAGCTCCAGCGTCGACGACTCGGACGCGGTATCGTCGGTTGCGGACTGATCCACTGATGAATGGCGGAACCACGAACAGGGCCGCCACCACCGTTTCCGAAAGCCGCGCGAATCAGACATAGACCTATTGTGCCCCGAAAGGGTCGCAAAATTCTCGCTACGGCTGAAACCGCGTGGCGTGACATCACCACCCTTGCGCGCAACGAATTTATCTGCTGGGTCACCAGTGCGAAGCAGGAAGCTACGCGCCAGCGACGCATCCGACGCACTCTTGAAGAGCTTGATGAAGGCAAACGCCGCCTGTGTTGTTGGCCGGGGTGCCCTCATCGCGAAAAAACAGGCCGCGCCTGGCGCGGGGCGGCAGAAGCGTGGAGCCGTTCAGCCAGATACGGCAGGGCCGTTGACGTCCCTATGTTGACCCTCACCTGTGCGAAACGATCCCCCCGCGTCGCGCCGCGATTGATAATCGCGATGGGCTTGTCCTCGTGATGAGCCTGGCGCACGAAACGCATCGCTGAGCCTACGGCAAGGGATGAGCCTGCCACCAGCAGCGCATCAGCTTTCTCAACCAGGGTGCGCGCCGCGCGGACAATATGTGGACGGACGGTGCCGCCGAAGAAAACAACGTCAGTTCGCAAAATGCCGCCGCACGCCGGGCAGTTGGCGATGACGAAACCACTTGTGTCGCCCACATCCAGATCGGCATCGGGCGCGACGTCCCCCTCGTCAATGCTGATCTGCCACGTGGGGTTGAGTTCAACGAGGCGCTTGTGCAGGGCCGCCCTCGGAAAAATTCTGTGGCAACTGGTGCACATGACGCGGTCAAAGCGGCCATGCAGGTTGACCAGTGAGTGGGTGCCGGCTCGGGCGTGCAGCATGTCGACGTTTTGCGTAATGACGCCGTCGATGATCCCGTCACGTTCCATCTGCGCCAGGGCGAGGTGGCCGGCGTTGGGTTGTGCGCGCAGAGGCGCGAGCCAGCCGGAATGGTTGCGCGCCCAGTAATGACGGCGGTACGACTCGTCAGACATGAACTGCTGCAGTGTCATGGGGTGTCGGTCAACTGCGCCGGGGGATCGGTAATCCGGCAGGCCGGAGTCCGTGGAAATTCCCGCACCGGTGATCACCGCGATGAGCTTACCGTCGAGCAGCTCGACAACAGGTTCGAGGGCGGCCGACACATCCGTGGGATCGGGTCGCGCATCTTCAGCCGGAGGCACGGGCGTGTTCTTGATCCGCAGGTTAGGGATGTTGCCGTCGGGGAAGTAATCCTCAATCGAATGGTGAGCCACGCTGTCAGACTATCGTGAGTGAGCAGAACGCGTGTTCTGGCCTGGCTGCTGCCGTCTCGTCTTTCAGCGCGGTCCAAGCGAAGCGTAGTCAATGCAGGCCAATGGAAGCGGGCACAATCTGGTCTCTAATACTATGGCGCTATGACCTTCTTTCGCCGCATCAAGTATCTGGTATCGAATCAGCTGTGGGTGCCCCCGCTCGTAGCCGCCCTCCTTGCCACGATAGCGGCGGGAGTCCTGGCACCGATCTCATGGCCCACTCACTGGCTCATTTCTCGAATCTTCTGGCCCGGAGATATCTCGGCAGCATCCTCTCTGTTGGGCTTCATCGCCTCCTCCATGCTGACGGTGCTGACGACCACGGTTTCCATGACACTGATCGTGTTGCAGGTGGCTTCTGGTCAGTTTTCCCACCAGTTGCTGCGCGACTACATCCAGTCCCGGGCTGTGAAAGGAATCTTTGGCGTATTCATCGGCGTATTCGTCTACGTTGTTGTGTTGCAACGCTCGGTATCAGCCGAGTCACGCGAGACCCCTCCGCAGCTCGCTATGGCGATCGCAATGCTGCTGGTATTTCTGGCTATCGCGACCTTCGTCTGGTATGTCAGCGCGGTGGTGCGAATGGTGCGAGTGGACGCAATTATTGAGCAGGTAGCCACGCGTGCAGAACGTCTCCTGGATGCGCACCGAGAGAAATGGGACGTCGCCTGCCAGATCCCCGAGATCCCACCGCACGCGCATGACGTTCGTGGGCACTTCTCGGGATATGTGCGTTCCATTGATGTGGAAGCGGCGGCAAGGTGGGCTCGCAAACACGGACAGCGCGTCGTGTTCACCGTCGCGCCCGGCGATGCAGTCAGTGCCGGACATACCTACGCGTGGGCGTGGGCTGAACGACGTGGGACATCTGCTGCTGACTCCTCAGACAGTGAGCTCGGTGGCGACGAGCTTCGCAAACTGGCCGACTCAGCGGTGTCTGTTGAAGCTGAACGCGTGTCCGACCAAGATTTGCGCTTGTCTTTTCACCAGTTGGCAGACATCGTCGTGCGAGCGTTGTCCACTGGAACCAACGACCCGTCAACTGGGCGACACGTGATCACCAGAGCAACACCGGTGCTGCGAGGCCTGGTTGTCTCACCTCCGAATCATGAGGTGATTCTGAACGATAAGGGGCAGCCCGTTGCATCTGTGCCGACCCCGACTGTGCGAGATTTCTTGAAAGATTTTGTCGTTCCCATCCGAAGGTTCTGTTCCCACAGCCCGGATGTCACATTCGAACTGCTGAGACTGCTGATCATCATTGAAGAAGCGCTGAAGAAAGCTTCAGGTGTTGATATTGCAGAGGTGCAGGAATTTGTCGAAGACGAACGCCAGCGACTGATCGAAGGGGCGGAGCAGGGATTCGTTCATCAACACGATGTGGAGCTCGCACAGCAACTGACTTCCGTCGAAAGTGTGCGTTCCATGCTCAGAGTTGAGGGACCTCGTGAAGAAATCATTGACGACGAGGAAGCGCAAGACGATGAAGACTGACGTGAAATGGCGCTTGATTATCAGAAAGAAACTCGCGTAAATCTCGCGAGCTGAAGCAGTGGTGGCTCCGACCGGCGTCGATCCGGTGACCTTTCGATTTTCAGTCGAACGCTCTACCAACTGAGCTACAGAGCCAAAACCCCACCAAAAGGTGGGTCAGCGACCCCGACGGGACTTGAACCCGCGACCTCCGCCGTGACAGGGCGGCGCGCTAACCAACTGCGCTACGGGGCCTCGAAAAAGTGAGACCTGAAAAGTCTACCTTATTCACTTGTTGAACCCGTCCCAGCAGGGCTGACACGGATCGTACCCCCAACGGGATTTGAACCCGTGTCGCCGCCGTGAAAGGGCGGTGTCCTAGGCCTCTAGACGATGGGGGCCTTGTCCACGAACTTGTCGTTCGGCGACGAGTAGAATAATAAGCAGGAATGACCTCCGAGTGCAAAACGGATCCATGTGAAGCCTCTCACCGAACGCAAATGAGCCTGGAAGCTTCTAGGCTAGGGGTATGACAGTTTTCGGACCTGATTTCTCCGCCGTTCTCACGGGCTGCCGCGCGCAGTCAAGCCTCGTTTTCGGCACAATTATGCCGATCGGGGACCCCTCTGCACCTGCCGAAGCTGTTGAAACCGCATTCGATGTGGCTGGCGTATTCCTCGGAATTGTTGTCGGCATCCTCGTCGGAATTGTGGTCGCATTCATTCTTGCGCGCGTCAGCCGATTTGCGCTCCGCAAACTCCGACTACTTAAAGCCTTGCAGCGCCGCATCCATGCGCCTTCGTACTGGGCACTCATGGCGTGGGGCGCGCTTGCCGGATGCGCTGTTGCGCTGGGAAGCACCGATGTCAGCAATCAGCCCACGTGGGTGAAATATCTCGACCACGGGTTGTTGATCCTCGCACTCCTGGCAACGACATGGGTCATTGCCGCCGCCGTGTGGGTGATCGAAGACGCCGCGCACGTGCGCAACCGCTCCGATCACGGACGCTCGCGCAGATTCAAGACTCAGGCTCAGGTTCTGCGCCGCGTCCTGCAGGTCGTGGTCTGGATCCTCGGGTGTGCCGCAGTCCTGTTTACATTCCCCGGGGCTCAGCAGGCGTTGACGACGGTGCTTGCTTCGGCCGGCATTGTCTCCGTGATCGCCGGTCTTGCTGCCCAGTCCACGCTCGGCAACGTGTTCGCCGGCCTGCAGCTGGCTTTCACGGACGCCATCCGCGTTGATGACATTGTCGTCGTGGGGGACAAGGGAACGATGGGTGTGGTCGAGGAGATCACTCTGACGTACGTTGTCCTGCATATCTGGGATGATCGCCGCCTGATTGTGCCGTCCTCGAAGTTCACGTCGTCTGCTTTTGAAAACTGGACCCGCAAAGCCACCAAGCTCCTCGGCACGGTTGAGATCTACACCGACTGGGCAGTGCCGGTGGCGGTGGTGCGTCAAAAAGTTGAGCAGCTCCTGAACAGCACGGATCTGTGGGATCGCCGCTCCTGGGCCGTGCAGGTGACTGATTCGACTGATCAGACCGTCACCGTCAGGGTCTCCCTGTCAGCGTCGAATTCGGGCAACTTGTGGGATCTGCGCTGCTTCATGCGCGAGCAGCTCATCGCGTGGATCTCGAAGGAATACCCGTGGGCGCGTTCCGCCCGCATCATTCAGCCGCGCGAGGTCAAGGAAGTGACGAAGGATGAGTCCCAGGAACTGATCGCGCGCCTGGCCACTGAACTATCCGGTATTGCAGGTTCAGATACATCCGGTGGGTCCCCCTCGGACACCAAGACTGACGAGGGTGACCACGGCGATGCTGCTACGCATGATGGTGACAAGCGAGACCCGTTCGACCCTGTGCACGCTGCTCGTATGCTGGCGGCGCGCCAACGCGCGAAGATGGCGCGTCGACGGGCCATGTCGCAGCGCAACCGCGACCGCCTCGAAAGAGCAGAGAACGCCGGGTCTGGAGCGGAGGACGGACCAACAGCAGCTGTGAAACGGACTGGCCGCGGGGGAGCGAACGCTGCAGCGGATGCTACTCAGACGAACGGCACGGGCACGACCCACGTGTTCACGCCAGAAGAGGTTGACAAGATCATTGCGCAGGCGCAGGGGCATCTGCGTGTCAAGTCCGATGCTGGCAGCGGGGCTCCTGGTCAGGCTAACCAGGCGTCGGAAGCAGCGTCTGCAGAGGGAGCGGCTCAGATAGCTCGTTCTGCGTCAGGCGTAGCGGAAACTGCCGTGATGCCGGCCATTGGGGCAGATGGCAAGCCCAAGAAGCAGGCCGATGACGATGGCGCGGAAGCGGGCAGTAGTGCGCCCACCAGCGGTGCACAGGCTGGCGATGCGAGCCCTGCACGTGCGGACAATACGAGTGTGGATCTGGCCAGTGCGAACCAGGTCGGCAGCGACCCCGACGGTGCAGTGGCAGACGCGACTGGTCGAGCAAACTCGGACGATGAGACAACCACGACGGGGGAGCGGGTCTTTTCCGGCTCGCCCGACGCGGAAGAGCGCAGTGCCGCATTTTCGGGCCCTGACCCGGAAGTACTGGAAGAAAGAAAACGTGAGTCGCAGATCCGCCAGGAAAAGGGCTCAGGACTACTGGGAGGATCGAGCCGTGAGTGAAACGCAGAATGATCAAGGCGCCCGCGACCTGCGGGAGAGCGGTGACAACGACGGCGGGGCGGTTAATGGCAACGCCGACGAAGCGGTTGCTGACAGTAACGGCAAAGCGATTACCGACACTAACGGCAAGGTAGTGCGCAGCGAGGAAGAATGGCGCCGCATACTCGACCCCATGGAATACCACGTCCTGCGCGAGGGCGGCACTGAGATGGCGCACACCGGTGCACTGCTCCACGAGGATCGCGAGGGTATCTACCGCTGTAAAGCGTGCGGCGCGGAACTGTTCCGCTCAACCACCAAGTTCGATTCTCTGTGCGGCTGGCCGAGCTTCTATCAGCCAGAAGATGCAGCTGTGACCACCAGTGAGGACCGTTCACACGGCATGGTGCGCACGGAGGTGCGGTGCGCTCGCTGCGATTCTCACCTGGGTCATGTCTTTGACGATGCTCCCCGTCAGCCAACAGGGCTGCGTTACTGCATGAACTCTGTCAGCCTCGACTTTGAAGAGCACTGATGCCGGGACCGGAACCGTTATCGGCACACCGACCTGCTTCCGTACACCGACCTGCATCCCGAGGTAAAGGCTCCGCTCTGCGAGCTGCTTCAATCGCGATTCCCGCGCCTTTCTTTCAGGTCGGATCGGGGCTCACGCAGTACCTCGGTGCAGCGCTGGCAGTGACCCTGTTCGCCGTTATGACACCCGCTGAAGTAGCATGGGTCCGCATCGCAACGGGTGCGGTTGTGCTGCTGGCGTGGCGCCGCCCTCGTATATGGCGCTTCAATCCGCGTGACCTGGCTGCGTCGGCCCTGTTCGGCATCGTGCTGGGCGGCATGAATATCTGCTTTTACGAGGCGATCCACATTCTGCCGCTGGGCGTGGCGGTCTCCCTGGAGTTCCTCGGCCCGGTCACGGTTGCGGTGGTGACCTCCGGGGGCTGGTCCGGACGTATCGCAGGAGCGCTGGCTTTTGCCGGAGTGGCCTGCATCGGTGGCCTCGGACTGGATCTGAGCGACACCAGGCAGCTCGTTGGTGCGGCCTGGGTGCTCGGGGCTGCAGCCCTATGGGCGGGGTACATCGTGATGGGGCAGTCGATCGCGTCGCGCCGCTCAGGCATCACGAATCTGGCGCTGGGCTGTGGCACTGCCGCACTTGTGTTCGCCCCGTTCTTTTCGGTCGGAGCGGTCAGCGCGTTGAATTCACCGAAACTGGTCGTCATGGCGGTCGGTGTCGGAGTCTTGTCAACGGTGATCCCGTACTCGTTGGAGGCGCTCGCCATGGGCCGCCTCAGTGCCGCCATGTTTGCCCTGTTCAACTCCCTGTTGCCGGCAACGTCGGCGCTGATCGGTGCGGTGACATTGCGGCAACTGCCCAGTGCCTGGTCTCTGGTGGGTCTTGTGTTGATTTCAGTTGCTGTCGGGCTCGCCTCCTACCCGCCTCAGCCGCATCATCGACGAGGGTGACGCTAGCGCCGCTACTACCTGCCTGAGCTGTTCCAGGTCGACTGCCTTGCTGTGACCTTGCAGCGCGAGCAGCTTGCGTCAACGCCGACTTGACGGGGCAGATGCGGGCGAGATGTCCGCTAGACCAGAACTGGCCGTATTCGGTCTCGCATTGACGCAAAACGTATGAGATCATGAAGATGTCTCTGCTGATCAACAGAATGAGAGAACGATCATGTTGGACATCTTGTGGATGATTATTGCCGGCGCCGTTATCGGTGCAATCGCTCGCGTCTTCATGAAGGGCGACGAGGGTATGGGCATCATCTGGACTATTATCCTGGGTGCTGCCGGTTACGGTATCGCCGGATGGATCGCTGGTGCGCTTGGAGTGGGCACAGTGCTTCGCTGGATCATCGGCGCAGTCGTGGCATTCCTGCTTATCGGTGTCTTCCTCGCAATTCAGGGCAAGTCGAACTCCCTGACGAAGTAACGTCAGCGGATCCGCAGACTGTGGAAAGGCTCGGTCAGAAATGGCCGGGCCTTTCTTTATGTCTGCTCGCCGCTTGAGGTCGCTTGGCGATTAAGCCTGCTTGTCGTCTGTTCGATGCTTAAGCCCGCGTGGCGTCTGCATGGCGCTTCAGCTCGCCTGACGATTAAGCTCGTTTGGCGAGCTTCTGTATGAGTGTTTGCATCGCCGTACCTTCCGAAGCTTTGTACCTGCGTGTGGCCTTGGCGTCTGCGTCCGTGCGGCCGTATCTCGGATTGATGCCTGGCTCTGTCTCGGATTGATGCCGTCTCCGTCTTGGAGCACTGTGCGCAGGTTGTACGCTTTTCTCCGCTTTAAACGGCTCGGTGTACATCCCCTCAAATAGACGCGCATTTGTGCACATTCCCCTAGATCTTAGGCGTGACCGCGCACATTCCCCTAGATCTTCCCTGCTTTGGTGCACATTCCCCTAGATTTGACGCGAATATTGCACATACCCCTAGCTAAAGTCGGCACTCTCAAGGGAGAAATCCCGTTTTCGCAGGTCAGCCGTCAGTAGCTTCCGGCGGCCTCGAGCCTCACGCGTTAAATCTAGGGGATTGTGCATTTTTACAAGACTTTTTAGGGGTATGTGCACGCGGAGGGCTTAAATCTAGGGGTATGTGCACGAGGTGGGGCTAGAACTAGGGGTATGTGCACGAGGCGAGGTTAGAACTAGGGGTATATGCACACGGAGGGCTTAAATCTAGGGGATTGTGCGCGTTCTGGTGTGTTGTGGCCGGACAGCAGTCGCATTCCACCGAGTGATCTGCGGTTAGGGCATACGCGGCAAGGTCGGCCATATAGTGAAAGACCGGGACACCGCTAACTGATTGTCAACGATGCCCCGACACATCATAATGGTAGGCCCAGGGGGAATCGAACCCCCAACCCACGGATTAAAAGTCCGTTGCTCTGCCAATTGAGCTATAGGCCCATGAGAGCATGGTAATGCATCAGTCCCACGTTGCACTAATCAACGTGACGTGGGAAAAACCACGATCCCCCTCGGATCAGGATTGGCGAGGGTGCCCACTCCGTTCAACTACTTGATCAACGCCGTTCACCTTCAGGCGGTAGGCTCGTCATATCACCGAGAAGGAGTCACAGATGAACAGCCAACAGCGTCGCCCTCGTCGGCCAGCAATGTTGGACCCGGCCGACGCCGAACAAATCGTCGGCGACTCCGACCCTGCGGAAATGTCTGCGATTGCGCACTCGTCAGCATGGGCTTTGATGGGAGTCAGTGACGACGACTTCGGGCCTGACGAAATCGAACGCCTGCGCACCGCCGTGCGCACGGAAGGCGTGGACGTGCTGGCCGACATGTGGTCACGCAGCCCGGAATTCACATTGCCCGGAGCCTTGTGGCGACTCTACCTGTGGTCGCGCTGGTACCACCGCGACACTGCGTTGGTGCGCGACCGTTTTGTGCGCGGAAGCCATGCGGACATCATCCCCGGCCTTGAACATCCCGTTGACATTCCCGATCTGGAGCACGTGGTACACGAGGTTGACCAATTGCTCGAAGGGCGCCGCCACGATGACGACCTGGCTGCCATCATTACTGCAACGTCACGGGCGATGCGGATCGTTGCAGCTGGAGACGCCGAGGGCGGCAAATGGATCGTCGACCCGCGGGACCCGTTGGCATACCCCGTCACCACGCGCGCCCGCGCGCTGATTCAGACCGCAGATGAACTTGACCGATCAGCTGAAGAAGCGCACATCGGTGCGCTCAACTAGTCGCCAGTGTGAGGAAGAATGATGACGAACCCGGAACATGCAGGCAATTCGGACCAACCATTCTCGGCGCCAGATGAACACTGGCCAGCAGACGACACCAACGGCGAGGGTGACGCTCACAGCGCTCACGTCACCAGTGGCAGTGCGGTTGAGGCTGCCCTGGCGAGCGAATTGGTGATCCCTGCCGACAATGAACAGCTCGTCGGTGTCGAACACGAAGACTCCGAATACGACGAGGAAGACGAAGCTACCGACGGTATCCAGGATGGTGAGCACATCACGGTTGGCGCTGACGCGAACTCCTATGAGGAGCGCGCTGAAGATGCCCAGGCCAGCTCCGCACCAGCCTCGACCGTTGAAGATTTCGGCGAGCTGCCGGACAAACGCTTCGCAGACCGTGAACTGTCGTGGATGGCGTTCAATGAACGCGTCCTAGAGCAAAGTGAAGATGAGGATTTGCCGCTGCTGGAACGCGGATGGTTCTCCGCGATTTTCTCCTCCAACCTTGATGAGTTTTACATGGTGCGTGTGGCCGGACTGAAGCGCCGCATCAACGCCGGCATTGCCAAACCGTCTGCCGCTGGTCTGTCCCCGCGTCAGGTCCTGGACGGTATCCAGATGCGCACGCGCGAACTCAGCGAGCGTCAGGCACGCGAGTTCCAGAACGACATCCTGCCCAAGCTGGACGAGCAGGGGATTCATCTGCGCGGGTGGGATCAGCTCACAGATGACCAGCGCTCCAAGATGACGACTTATTTCCGTCGGCAGATTTTCCCCGTCATCACGCCACTTGCCGTGGACCCGTCGCACCCCTTCCCATACATTTCGGGGCTGTCACTGAACCTCGCGGTCGTGGTGCGCAACCCGATTACCTCGAAGCTGCACTTCGCGCGCATCAAGGTGCCGCCGTCGATGCCGCGCCTGATCAACATCGACTCCGCAATGGGCGAGGGGAACGCGGAAAGTTATGTCGACACTGATGAGGGCGCCACGTTCATCACCCTCGAATCAGTCATTGCCGCGCACCTGGACCACCTGTTCCCAGGTGTTGAGATTGTCGAGGCACACTCGTTCAGACTGACCCGTAACGAGGACCTCGAAGTAGAAGAGGATGATGCGGAAAACCTGCTGACCGCGATGGAAGAAGAACTGCTGCGCCGAAAGTTTGGGCCGGTGGTTCGCCTCGAAGTTGAGGATACGATCTCACGCTTCGTACTGGACTTTCTGATCAGCAAGCTGGAAATCACACCCGCTGACGTGATTATGGTGCCGGCACCGCTTGACCTGACGCTGTGCAATGAGCTGCAGGCACTCGATATTCCGCGCCTGAAGTATGAACCGTATGTGCCGGTGACTCCTGCCGGACTGGCAGAGGTTGAATCGGCGCGCCCGACGGATATTTTCGGCGCGATCCGGTCGCACGACGTGCTGCTGCACCACCCGTATGATTCTTTCGCCACCTCCATCCAGAACTTCATCACGCAGGCTGCGCGTGATCCCAATGTGCTGGCCATGAAGCAGACGCTGTACCGCACCTCGGGCGATTCTCCGATTGTGTCGGCGCTGATCGAAGCGGCCGAGAACGGCAAGCAGGTGGTCGCGATCGTGGAGATCAAGGCCCGTTTCGACGAGGAAGCCAACATCGAGTGGGCGCGCAAGCTTGAACGCGCCGGAGTGCACGTCGTCTACGGCATGGTGGGTCTGAAGACGCACTGCAAACTGTCACTGGTGGTGCGCCAGGAGGGCGATCAGCTGCGACGCTATTGCCACGTGGGAACCGGTAACTACCATCCGAAGACGGCGCGCGGCTACGAGGATCTGGGGTTGCTGACCTATAACCGCGATGTGGGTCAGGATCTGACGCGACTGTTCAACCAGCTGTCCGGCTACGCGCCACGCTCCACGTTCCACCGCCTGCTGGTCGCACCGCTGGAAATCCGACCCGGTTTGATCGAGCGGATTTACCAGCAGATTGAGCGCGCGCGGAACGGTCAGCCTGCCTGGATCGGTTTCAAGGTGAATTCGGTTGTTGACGAAGCAGTGATCGATGCTCTGTATCGCGCCAGCCAGGCCGGTGTTCAGGTGGATGTGCTGGTTCGAGGTATCTGCGCAATTCAGGCCGGAGTGCCCGGCTTATCGGAGAATATTCGGGTTCGCTCCATCCTGGGTCGCTTCCTGGAGCATTCGCGTATCTACGCGTTTGGCCCGGAAGGCGAAGAGGAAGTATGGATCGGGTCGGCTGACCTGATGCACCGCAATCTGGATCGCCGCGTGGAGGCTCTGGTGCGTATCGTGGATCCGTCGCAGGTCAGTTATCTTGCTGACCTGGTGCGTCGAGGCGTGGCGTCGACAACCTCTTCATGGCATCTGCAAGCTGACGGCACGTGGAAGCGGCACAACCGCGATGACGAGGGCAAACGTCTGGAGGATCTGCAGGAAACACTGATGGCGGAGGCATCGGCCCGCGTCGTCGGCCGCAGCTAAGGGACACGCGGACGGGGTTTGCGCCACAGTGCGCAGCCTCGGCGGCCCGCCCACCGCGTGGAGTCGATCGTATTTTTGCCCATCGTCGGCATCATGGCACTGGGTCAGATACGCTTATGACGTGTCCCGTTCCCATCCGTCACCGATACCGAGCCGGCTAGTCAGAGCCGCCGGTGCATTGGTGTGGAGATTTACGCAGTCTGACCGCGACGCCACCCTCGGTGACGTCATTGATCCCGATGACATAGAGGTCCTGCTGGTCCATCGGCCGCGCTACAACGACTGGTCGTGGCCCAAAGGTAAGACTGAACTCAACGAGCCGCTGCCGGTGGCCGCCGTGCGGGAAGTGGAAGAAGAAACCGGCCTGCCGGTCACGCTGGGAGCGCCACTGACCATTCAGCGCTACCGACTTGGCGCGGGCCACATCAAGGAGGTCCACTACTGGGTCGGACAGGCCTGCCAGCCCGATTCTCCGGCACTGCTCAGCCGCCCGCCTGTCCATCAGGCCTCCCGCCGCGAGATCGACAATACGCGCTGGGTGAGCCCGTCACTTGCACGCCGCACGTTGACCCGCCGAGGCGATCGTCGTCTGCTGGATGAGCTCGTAGCTCTGGCTGAAAGCGGTGGACTTGTCAGCTCCACGCTGGCCATTGTGCGCCACTCAAAGGCCGTGAAGCGCGGGCGTTGGGAAGGGTCGGATGCGGATCGCCCCCTGGCGCGTATCGGCGTTCGCCAGAGCATCGACTTGATCGATCTCATGTCAGCATTTGGCATCACGAAGGTCCTGTCCTCGTCGTGGCGACGCTGTGCGTCCACCGTCGGACCGTACGCGTCACTGACCGGCATCGGCATGGAGCTGTTCGACGAGCTGGATGAAAGCGCGATGACAGACAACCCGGCCGCAGGCTCCGCCCTCGTCAATGAAGCAATTGAAAACCCCGGGTCCGCGCCGACGATTATCTGCGCGCACAGGCCCACGCTGCCTGCCCTGTTTGAGCCGATACGCTCGTACTCGCCCTCATCGTTGCACGCCGCGTTCCCAGCGGAGTCGCCGTGGCTCAAGACTGCTCAGATGCTCCTGGCTCATATCGTCATGCACGAGGGCGGCCCGTGCGTTGTTGCCGTGGAAACGTATCGCCCTCTCACCAAGCTGGCGACGCTCTGATGGGCGCAAATCGCGTCCGGAATTGTCACGTTTGAATGAATTTCAGGCCCTAAAAACCGGGCAAAGGTTACAACTTTATAACTGTGTGGGCACCCTCACGTGCAAGTTCACCATTTGTTCATCTTTAACCGGCTTTGCTGTCACTTCCCCCTCTTAGCGTGAGCAATATCCGGGACATTCCGGGTCTATCGTCAACGCGCCGCCACAGTGGCGGCAGAACGGAAGATGATCAATGACAGTGCATGCTCGTACAAAGCTTCTCGCCACTCTGGCAGGTGCCACCACCATGACGCTCGCTCTGGCTGCTTGCGGCGGCGGAGACAAAGCGGAAAGCACAGGCGCGGACAACGGAGCATCCGGCGACTCTCAGTCAGCTCAGGATGAAGTTGCACCTGCGACTGACCTCTCAGGTTCGGTTGCCGGTTCGGGTGCGTCCTCCCAGGAAGCCGCGATGGAAGCTTGGAAGGCAGGCTTCAACGAACTTAACCCTGATGTGACTGTTTCCTACGAGGCAGTTGGCTCAGGTACCGGTATCACACAGTTCACCAGCAAGCAGGTCGCATGGGCCGGATCGGACGCCCCGCTTGAAGGCGACGAGATCGCAGCAGCCGAAGCACGCTGTGGTGGACCTGCATGGGACCTTCCGGTGTACATCTCCCCGGTTGCCGTCATCTTCAACCTTGAGGGTGTCGACTCCCTGAACATGGATGCCGCAACCATCGCCAAGATCTTCGCCGGCGAAATCACCAACTGGAACGATCCGGCAATTGCCAAGGCAAACCCGGATGCGAAGCTCCCAGATCTCGCCATCACCCCTGTTCACCGTTCCGACAAGTCAGGTACGACCGAGAACTTCACCGACTACCTGCACTCAGCTGCTCCCGAGGCATGGCCGACGGATCCAGGCAAGGAATGGCCAGTCTCCGGTGGCGAATCCGGTGACAAGACCTCTGGACTTGTCCAGGCCGTCCAGGCCGGTAACGGCACCATCGGCTACGCCGATGCTTCTCAGGCCGGCAACCTCGGAACTGTCGCACTGGCAGCAGCCGACGGAACCTACGTCTCCTTCTCCGCTGAGACAGCAGCCAAGGCCGCTGAAACGGCTGAGCGCGTTGCGGATCGCGATGCCAACGACATCGCACTGTCCGTGAACCGCGTGCCCGAGACGAACGACTCCTACCCGCTGATTCTGATCTCCTACTCAATCGTGTGCTCCACCTACGAGGATGCGAACGAGGCCGAACTGGTCAAGGCATTCATCGGATACCAGGCTTCCGAGGAAGGCCAGCAGATGGCAGCCGACAACGCTGGTGCGGCTCCCATTTCCGAAGCAATGCGCAGTGAAATCAACGGCGTTCTGGACCAGATCAAGTAAGGTACAGGTTCGCGTTGGTTACGACACCTACAACAACGAAGAATAAGAGCTGGGAGAGAACGCCAGGGAGAATCGGTAACAAGGTTTTCGCTGGCCTCTCAACCGCCGCTGCTTCGTTAATCTTGTGCACGCTCGCAGCAGTAGCGATCTTCCTACTGCTGCGGGCGTGGCCCGCGATTTCCGACCCTTCCCTGCGTTTCAAGATGATGGGGTCGGCTGAGGAAGTCACGATTTGGAAGTTCACGGCGCCGCAGATATTCGGCACGATCCTGGCAGCAGTGCTGGCACTGCTCCTGTCCGTTCCTGTTGCAGTCGGTGTCGCCCTCTTTATTTCCCATTACGCACCTCCGCGTATCAGCCAGGTTCTTGGATACCTCGTTGACCTGCTTGCGGCAGTTCCGTCCGTTATTTACGGCCTCTGGGGTGCGATCTGGTTGATCCCGATCCTCATGCCGCTCTATGACTTCCTGGGTAAGTACTTCGACTGGTTCCCACTCTTCGCCGGCACAGTGTCCCCAACGGGCCGTGTACTCGCCTCCGCGGTGGTGATCCTTGCTGTCATGATTTTGCCCATCATTACTTCCGTGTCGCGAGAGGTCTTCCTGCAGACCCCGCGCCTGCACGAAGAGGCTGCTTTGGCCCTTGGTGCCACGAAGTGGGAAATGATCAAGATGGCCGTTCTGCCGTTCGGACGCTCCGGTATCGTGTCAGCGTCCATGCTGGGCCTTGGCCGAGCTCTTGGTGAAACAATGGCTGTCGTCATGGTGCTGTCAGTCGGCAGCAATATTTCATGGCACATCCTCGAGGCAGGTCAGCACTCCACGATTGCGGCCAACATTGCCTTGCAGTTCCCCGAATCAACGGGCATCAACTCGTCGGCTCTGATCGCAACGGGTCTTGCTCTGTTCGCGATCACCCTCATCGTCAACTCGATTGCGCGCTGGATCGTCTCGCGTCGAGCCGCATTCTCAGGAGCGAACTGATGAGCACAGCAACACTTGGTACGAACACTTCGCCGAAGGACGTTTCCGATTCAGACAACAATCGCGGCCATCAGAGCCCGATCCATGAGTCGCTGCCAATCGGAAGAAAACTCACCAATGGCTTCGTGACAGTTCTGGTGACTGTCGCATTCGCTCTTGCCATGATTCCGCTGGTCACGGTGTTGGTCACGGTGATCAGTAATGGCTACCTGCGCACCACGTGGGAATTCCTCGTCAGCGATATGGTCGGCATGTTCGGCGGTAAAGTGGGCGGCGGTATCGCCCACGCACTGGTCGGAACGACCCTCGTGACGCTGTGGGCGACACTGATTTCTGCGCCGATCGGTATCTTCACGGCAATCTACCTGGTCGAATACGGTAACAACGGGCTCCTGTCGAAGGCCACGACATTTTTCGTCGACGTCATGACCGGCATCCCCTCGATCGTTGCTGGTCTGTTCGCCGCCTCGATCTTCATGTTGTACGACCCCTCCTATCGAGCAGGCATCATCGGCGCGATCGCCTTGTCGGTGTTGATGATCCCGACAGTGGTGCGTTCCAGTGAGGAAATGCTGCGCCTGGTTCCTAACGAACTGCGTGAAGCTGCCTACGCTCTGGGCGTGCCAAAGTGGCGTGTCGTGGTGAAAGTCGTACTGCGTACCGCTGCAGCAGGCCTGACTACCTCCGTCATGCTGGCTATCGCCCGCGTCATCGGTGAAACAGCCCCGCTGCTGATCACCGCAGGCTTCATTGGACGCATGAACGTCAATGTGATGGACGGCCGCATGGCGACACTGCCGGTGTACATCTACCGACAGTACTCGCAGGGCCTGGCCACCTGTCGAGAAGGTGTCGCTAACTGCGTACCCACCATCAACTATGAACGCGCGTGGGCGGCCGCCCTCGTCCTCATCCTGTTGGTGATGGTTCTGAACCTGATTGCCCGAGTGATCGCCAAGATTTTTGCTCCCAAGGGAGGACGCTAAACGATGAGCACAATGGATAATCCCGCGGGGCAGGGCACACAGACAGCCGTGGCAACGCAGACGGAACGCGCTCACGATGAGCCACGTGACGCGTCGCCTTCAAATCTGACAGTGAAAAAAGACGGAGTTAAAACGATGACGACGTGTTTCAATATCACCGATGAACAGATCTACTACGGCGATTTTCTTGCCGTGAAAGATGTGACGGTGGAAATTCCACGCCACGCGATCACCGCGTTGATTGGCCCATCAGGATGTGGCAAGTCGACATTCCTGCGTTCCCTGAACCGCATGCACGAGGTGATCCCCGGTGCGCATGTGGAAGGCAAAGTTGAGCTGGAAGGCGTCGACATCTACGACAAGAAGATCGACCCCGTCCAGGTGCGTCGCCATGTCGGCATGGTGTTCCAGCGCGCCAACCCGTTCCCCACGATGTCGATTCGTGAGAACGTGCTCGCTGGCATGAAGCTCAACGCGCGACGTATGAACAAGGCGATGCAGGACGAGATCGTTGAAAAGTCACTTCGCGGTGCGAACCTGTGGAACGAAGTTAAAGACAGGCTGGACATCCCGGGATCTTCACTGTCTGGTGGCCAGCAGCAGCGTCTGTGTATTGCACGCGCCATCGCGGTGCGCCCCGAGGTCCTTCTGATGGACGAGCCGTGTTCGGCTCTCGACCCGATCTCCACGCTCGCCATTGAGGACCTGATGAACGAGCTGAAGTCGGAGTACACGATCGTTATCGTCACGCACAACATGCAGCAGGCATCGCGTGTGTCGGACAAGACCGGTTTCTTCAACCTGAAGGAAACGGGCGGCTCCGGCGAGCTCGTCGAATTCGACGACACCGAGACGATCTTCTCGAATCCGTCCAAGCAGGCGACCGAGGACTACATCTCCGGACGCTTCGGATAAGATCGCGGGCTTCCTGGCCCGGCAATGCTTCCGGCGGGCAGCTTCTCACCACTTATGAGGCCTCGCGGCCTACTGTCAGACATAGGGTGAGGGGTTGCCCGCCGGGTTTTGTATGCCGTGGGGCGCCCACGTCAATCACTGGCGAGGGCGCCCCACGATTATCGCGTTTTCAACCTTTACGCGGAGCATTACATCTTGGAATCCCTAACTGACTGATTCAGTGTCTGGCCAGTCTCGTGGAAAATGAGGCAGGAAACCACGCGGTCGCCTTCTTTCCATGAATCTTCAGATGGGCTCAACGGCGCCACGTCCAACTGCGAGGCTTCCAAAGGGACACCGACATATTCTTCGAAGTGCTTCGCGCACTCAACGGTGGCCTCATCCGACAGCGACTCAGAGTACTCCGGGGCGTCAATCTCATAGTCGTACATGACTTCGCCGACATGGGGTTCCGAGCATTCAACCACGGGCAGGGATTCCACGATCTCATCTTCAGGCGGGGCCTCGATACACTGGCCAACCTTCAGGTCAAAAGCTGACGTGTCGTTACCCGATCCGAGGAACGAACACCCGGCCAGCATGGATGCCGCCACTGCGAACCCGCATGCACTCAATGCTGCACACACGGTTCGTGATGTCGGGCGATGCGAAGAAGAAAGGTCTTGAAAGTTCAGCATATCGTTCTCACTTAGCGTCGCGCAGTCGCCCTCGTAAATGAGTGGATGAGAGGAAAACGCCACCTGCAACGGAGGCGACAGCTGAGTTGTCAGGACACTTTCATGGTATCGAACGGGGTATGAAAAAGATAGAGAATTTTCGACGAAAACCGGCGCGAAATTGTCGAAAAGTCCGGTGCGGACGCTCAGAGGGAGCACGTGTGATTCGGCGGGGACTGCGCAGCGAGCGTACGTGCTTCTAGACGATGCCAACCAGACCGTGGATGGCGAAGAACAGCACTGCCGCCACTGCCGCCGCAGCGGGCAGTGTCAGGAACCATGCGATCACGATGTTTCCAGCCACGCCCCAGCGCACCGCTGAGAATCGCCGGGTTGAACCCACGCCCAGAATTGCCGAGGTGATGGTGTGCGTCGTCGAAATCGGTGCGTGGAAGACGAACGCCGACAGGTAGAGCACGGCGGCAGAAATGGTCTCCGCAACGAAACCGCGTGCAGGATCCAGGTCGATGATTTTGCGGCCAAGGGTGCGCATGATTCGCCAGCCGCCCGAGTATGTGCCCAGCGAGATTGCGCCAGCCGCGGCGAGCTTGACCCACAGAGGAATCTGCATGTCGCCGGTGGCAGGGTCGAACACCTGGTGGGTCTCACCGTAGCCGCCTGCAATGAGGGCCATGACGATGACACCCATCGTCTTTTGAGCATCCTGCAGACCATGACCCAATGCCATTGCTGCAGCTGACAGTGTCTGCGCCAGGCGGAAGTTACGCATCGTGCGGTGATACGGGAAGTTTGCGAACAACCACAGCACAACCTTCATGAGGATGAAACCCAGCAGGAAGCCAATGACGGGGGAGGCAAACATGGGGACGATGACGTGCTGCACGATACCGGTCCACTTCACGGCAGTCGCGGACGCAAGCCCGGCACCGACCAGACCGCCGATCAACGCATGCGATGACGAGGACGGCAACCCAAACCACCACGTAATCAGGTTCCACGTGCAGGCCCCCACCAGGGCTGCCAGAACAATGACGAGGCCCTCGCGTTGCAGACCCGTATCCGTTGACAGAGAGTAGTGAGAGATGTCGATGATGCCTTCACCGATAGTCTTGGCTACTTCCGTGCCCATGAGCGCGCCGAAGATGTTCATGACGGCGGCCATGATCAAGGCGACGCGGGGGGTCAGCGCGCGGGTCGACACGGACGTCGCGATTGCGTTGGCAGCATCGTGAAATCCGTTGGTGAAGTCGAAAATCAGGGCGATGACGATCACCATTACGACAAGGATCAGATTGAGATCCACCGCTTCAGGACTCCTTCACGGCAATGGCTTCAATACCGTTGGCGAGGTCCTCAAATGCGTCGGTTCCTCGCTCAAGAACCTGCACGACGTCTTTGAGTTTGATGATGGTGACTGGATCCAGAGAGGAGTCGAACAGTGCTGTCAGAGTGTGACGGTAGGCCTTGTCACCCTCGTTTTCGAGGCGGTTGATCTCCACCCAGTAGTCACGCAGGTCAAGTGGAGACTTCAGGCCGGGCAGAGCGGTCGCGGTCTGATCTGCGCAGCGCACCAGAACGTTGATCTGTGCTGCGAGCAGCGTGGCGACGTCCTCGGGAATGTCGTCGAGGCCGTACAGCACGATCAGGTCGCCAGCCTCGTCCATGTAGTCCATGCAGTCGTCGAGCCGACCGGCAAGGAAGCCGAGGTCTTCACGGTCGAACGGGGTCACGAACGACATATTGAGCTTTTTCGTTAACGCATGGTTAAGCTCATCTGCCTCGTGTTCAATTTCGTGAAGCTTGTCGCGGAGGGCGACTCGCTCCAGGGGCAGTGAGCCGAGCATGGATCCCAGAAGATCGACAGCTGATACTAAAAGTGCTGCTTGCTTAGTGAGTAGATCGAAAAACGACGGCCCATCGGACTTACGTAAAGGCATACGGACTCCCAGTATTCACATGTCTGTCAGACATAGTTAACATTAGGGCAAATCGCTGCAAGTTTCACACAAGCAGTTAATTTCGCGAAATCCTCGCGCATACGTGCAGGTGTGCTGGCGAGCTAAATAAGGATTTTCGCACGCGTTTATTCTAAGGCTGGCGCGGAATCGTGCGCCAAACCGGCGGTGAATGTGGAGTCGGACACACCAGCGGTGGGACTATTCGCCCTAGCGAAAACCCCTATGGTGCGAGATGATGGGATCGTAGATCGAGGGCGTGACCGCGCCCTGGAGTACCGAGTGCCTCAGGAGGCAAAAGTATGTCCGTGACCGAACAAGATGTCCGCTCCGCAGCGCCATCAAATGCTCCCGAAGACGTCGTGAGTTGGGTGGCCGAGATTGCTGCTCTGACCACACCTGATGCCATCGAGTTCTCTGATGGCTCCCAGGAAGAATGGGATCGTCTGACTGAGCAGATGGTTGACTCAGGCATGTTCACGCGTCTGAACGAAGAGAAGCGCCCCAACTCCTTCCTGGCTCGTTCTCTGCCGTCTGACGTCGCCCGTGTCGAATCCCGCACATTCATCTGCTGCGAGAAGGAAGAAGACGCCGGCCCGACGAATCACTGGGCAGATCCCAAGGAGATGAAGGCAACTCTGAAGGAGAAGTTCACCGGCGCGATGAAGGGACGCACCATGTACGTGGTGCCGTTCTCCATGGGACCGCTGGGTGGCCCGATTTCCCAGCTCGGCATTGAGATCACCGACTCACCGTACGTTGTGTGCAACATGCGCATCATGACCCGCATGGGTGCCAAGGCTATGGACCTCATCAACGAGGGCAAGCCGTGGGTTCCTGCAGTTCACTCCGTCGGCAAGCCGCTTGCCGAGGGCGAGACCGATACCGAGTGGCCGTGCAACGACGAAAAGTACATCACGCACTTCCCCGAGACCAACGAGATCTGGTCTTACGGCTCCGGTTACGGCGGCAACGCTCTGCTGGGCAAGAAGTGCTTCGCACTGCGTATTGCATCGACGATGGCTCGCCGCGACGGCTGGATGGCGGAGCACATGCTCATCCTGCGCCTGACCTCTGAGAAGACCGGCGAGCAGTACCACATCACCGCTGCCTTCCCGTCAGCATGTGGCAAGACCAACCTCGCTATGCTGCAGCCGACCATTGACGGCTACAAGGTTGAGACCGTCGGTGACGATATCGCATGGATGCGCCCCGGTCCCGATGGCACCCTGCGCGCCATCAACCCGGAAGCCGGCTTCTTCGGTGTTGCCCCCGGAACGTCCTACAAGACCAACCCGATGGCAATGGAAACCGCCAAGGCCAACTCCATCTTCACCAACGTTGCACTGACTGACGATGGCGACGTGTGGTGGGAAGGCATCGACGGCGACGTGCCTGAGCACCTGATCGACTGGCACGGCAAGGACTGGACGCCGGAGTCCGATGCACCGGCAGCACACCCGAACTCACGTTTCACGGTTCCAGCATCGCAGTGCCCGATCATCTGCCCCGACTGGGAAGCACCAGAAGGCGTGCCGGTCACCGCAATCCTGTTCGGCGGCCGCCGCGCTTCCAACGTTCCGTTGGTTGCTGAGCAGTACGAGCCTGCACACGGTGTGTTCATTGGTGCATCCGTTGCATCCGAGCAGACCGCTGCTGCTGAAGGTTCAGTCGGCTCCCTGCGCCACGACCCATTCGCCATGCTGCCCTTCTGCGGATACAACATGGCTGACTACTGGGGCCACTGGCTGGAGATGCAGAAGGAACTGGGCGACAGGTTCCCGAAGGTCTACCAGGTCAACTGGTTCCGTAAGGACGAGGACGGCAAGTTCATGTGGCCGGGATACGGCGACAACTCCCGCGTTCTCGACTGGATCGTTCGCCGCGCAGCCGGCGAGGTCGAAGCCATCGAAGGCGTCACCGGCCTGTACCCGAAGTTCGAGGACTTCAACCTTGAAGGACTCGATCTTGACAAAGAGGCTTGGGACAAGCTGTTCTTCATCGATCCTGAGGCGTGGGAAGCCGAAATGGATGATACCGAGAAGTACTTCGAACAGTTCGGTGATCATCTGCCGGCAGAAATTACCGAGCAGCTCAAGAAGTTCCGCGATCGCATTGCAGCTGCCAAGTGACGATGCGATCTGCAGAACCCGCAGATCGGTGGTGCGTAGTCTCCCAGTGAGACTCGCAGCCTGAACGTTCAGGGGCTCGTCTGGGAAACCGGACGGGCCCCTTCGTCTTTATCTAGCCATCGTGATCTTCTCGAACGTAGACTAGCCTCAGCGGCGCATCAACCAAAGTGAGACAATGAGTGCGTCGATCGCACAGTTGAAGAAGAAAGATACTGTTCATGAGCCAGAGCCCGAACTATCTGACTGACGAGGAACTCTCCCACGCCAGAGACCTGCTGTCTCGGGTGGAACGCATTTTCGCTTCCCGTGTGGTGGGACAGGATGACCTGCGACGTGCACTGATCGCGTCACTGCTGGCACGCGGGCACATCCTGCTTGAATCCGTCCCTGGCCTGGCCAAGACAACAGCAGCCCAGACCCTGGCTTCAGCAGTATCCGGATCCTTCAGGCGTATCCAATGCACACCTGACCTCATGCCCAATGACATTATCGGCGCGCAGGTCTATAACCAGGCGACAGGCGAAATGGTCACGCAGCTCGGACCTGTTCACGCCAACCTCGTGCTCCTGGACGAAATCAACCGTTCCTCAGCGAAAACCCAGTCAGCCATGCTCGAGGCCATGCAGGAAGCTCAGACAACGATCGGCGGCGTGAACTACCCATTGCCCAAACCCTTCATGGTCATGGCTACGCAAAACCCCATCGAAGAAGAAGGCACCTACGTTCTGCCCGAAGCTCAGATGGACCGCTTCCTGATGAAGCAGATTATCACCTACCCTCAGCCTCGTGAAGAACTCGAAGTCCTCGAACGCATCGACGCGGGCACGATGGATGCGCAGATCCAGGAAGAACCGATCAGCCTCGAGGATCTGACAACGCTGCAGAAGATGACGAACCGCGTCTTCATTCACCACACCCTGAAGGCTTACATCGTTGACATCATCAACACCACGCGCGGCCAGGGTCCTCGCTACGTCGAGCCGGTGAGCAAACTGCTGCGCGTAGGAGCCTCCCCGCGTGGCGGTATCGCCCTGATGCGCGTCTCTCAGGCCCTCGCCTTGATGTCAGGTCGCAACTACGTCACCCCTGAGGAAATCAAAGCGATGCGCCATGCAGTGCTGCGTCACCGCATGATCCGCACCTATGATGCGATCGCTGACGGTGTGGACGTGGATCGCCTGATCGATTCTGTCTTCAACGCCGTCCCGGTGCCGTAAACACCCAGAAGGATCTGCATCATGGCATCAGGCACGTCTCGCGGCACGCTCCAGGCAATCGGCACTCGCGTCGAATTGCCTGTCATGCGGCGTCTCCTGTCGGTGATGGAAGGTCGGCACTCGTCCGAACGAACCGGGCGGGGCATGGAGTTTCGTGACATGGCGGTCTACCAGCGCGGCGACGATGTCAAGGACATTGACTGGAAAGCGACCGCCCGAGCCGGGGAACCCATCGTCAAGCGTCGTGAAGCAACCGCCAACGTGCAGATGATGCTGGTGGTCGACGCCGGGCGATCCATGGGCGCCCTCGCACCTTCGGGGGAGTCAAAGAACGAAGTAGCCCTGGAAGCGTGCCGCATTGTCGCGTGGCTGGCTTCCATGCGCGGCGACCAGGTAGGTATGGTTGCGGGCGATTCACGTCGTTTGCGGCACGTGCCCGCTCGCTCCGGCAACCAGCATGCGGAGATGATTTTGCGCCAGCTCAAGGCGAACATCGACCTGACAGCGCCTCCCTCGGACATGCACAGGCTATTGACGAGGGCGTTCGCCGCAACCCGCCGCCGATCCCTGATCGTCATCGTGACAGATGAGACGCGCCCGCAGTTGTCCGATGAGCAGGCCCTGAAACGCCTCACAGTGCGTCACCGCGTGATCGTCATGCAGGTGGGGGACATGCTGGCGGCATCCTTGCCGAAAGGGACTGAAGTGATCGACGTCAACGCCGGTCAGCTGCCTGAATTCGTCATCGGTGACAAGAAACTGGCGGAGCAGGCCGCGATCGTGGCGCGTCAACGCAAGCAGGCAGTGTCGGAGATGCTGGCGCGAGTGGGGGTCACTCAGGTGTCGATGGATTCGGTTGCGGCGGTGCCTGGTGCCCTTGTCACAGCGCTTGAAAGGAGCGGTCGTGCCCACTGATTCGCTGCAGGATACGCTGACCTACCCGCATTGGATGTGGATCACCGGCTGCGTCCTGATCCTGCTGGTCATTGCATGGCTGTCGATCTGCCTGTGGAGGTGGCGCAATGCGCGCGAAGCGGACCACCCCGAACTGATGACGATTTCACAGGCCGAAAAGAAACGCTACAACGAACTTCTCACGCAGATTGCCGCCCGGCAGGACGAG
Source organism: Actinomyces ihuae (assembly GCF_001457875.1). NCBI lineage: Bacteria > Bacillati > Actinomycetota > Actinomycetes > Actinomycetales > Actinomycetaceae > Actinomyces > Actinomyces ihuae. Next base: position 632,622 of record NZ_CZPX01000005.1, on the reverse strand, counting down.
GGCGACCTGGACACACGCGGCGTGCACCTGGCCGTTGCCGGTTTGATGCGTGCGCTGGGAACTCAGCGAACGGGGCGTGACCTGGAAGTGGCCACCGTTGAAGAGATCCGCCAGCTGGTGCCCACGTGGACAGAGCTGGCTGACGTGCTGAACGCGTGCGAAGACCCCTCGTTCCAGGAGGAGAACCAGGCTGACACGCGTGCCGTGATTGCTCAGGCGCGGCGGGTGGTGGACTCATGAAATTCCCACTGTTTATTGCCGTCGTCATCGGCATTGTCGTTTTAGGGGCGCTGACCAGCTGGATCTTCTTTCGTGACCGGTCGCGCGCTCACCGCCACGAAGCGTGGGTTGCCAACAGTGGGTTCGTGCGGACGTTGCCGAAGTACCGCCAGCTGCAAAACCTTTCGCGCCTGGCGTTGCTGGGTGTGGTGATGCTGCTGCTGGGTTTGACGTTGAGCACTGCCGTGGTGGCGGCATCGCCGGTTGATCGGCGAGTGGATAACCAGAGCGTGCAGTCTCGTGACATGATCATGTGCCTGGATGCGTCAGGGTCGATGCTGCCATACGACATGCAGATCATTGAAACCTTCGATTCGATTGTGTCGGGATTTGCCGGCGAGCGTGTCTCCCTGCAGCTGTGGTCGGGCCGTTCCTGGATTGTGTTTCCTCTGACCGATGACTACGACATGGTGCATGAAGTCTTTGCCGAGATTATTGACACGATCGATTCCGGCAACTTCAACATGCCGGACAGTTTCTGGGTCATGACACCGGAGGTGGAGCGTTTATTCCGCCACATCAATGACCCGAAGATCTGGGATATTGACCCCAACGACCCTGATCCGGACACCTCCGACATCGTCTCCTCGCAGTCGGGTGACGGCCTGGCGTCCTGTGTGTACGGCTTCGACCACACAGACAAGGAGCGCTCACGCACGGTCCTGTTCGCCACCGACAACATGATTCAGGGCACGCCTTTGTATACCCTGCAGGAGGCCACTGACCTGGCGATCGAGTACGGCGTGACTGTCACGGGCCTGTACCCGGACCTGTCCCTGAGCTTCGGTGAAGCAGAAGAGATGCAGGAGCAGGTCGAACGCACCGGCGGGCAGATGTACACGCTGGGTGATCCGAGCCTGACAGATTCGGTGGTGCAGGAGATCGAGGATGAGCAGACCGCCGAACTGTCAACGGGTGAGGTTGTGGAAACGGACCGGCCTGAAGGTGCTTTGTCGTTCGGCGGCTGGTGCCTGCTCGGCCTGCTTGCATTGGCGGCATGGATGCGCATCTAGCACCACTACCGCTCGTCAGGGTCATTGACGAGGGGACCGCGGCGCCACTGTCACGTGTGGTTGCTGAGAGTGCGGGCGCAGATGGCGCTGGAAAGGCGGACGCTGCCGGTCGCTAGAAGTACAGGCGCACCTGCGCGGAATGCGGATCCCACTGCGGCCACGGCGCACTGTGGTGGCGAATGAAATACACCCAGTCCTCATGCATGGAGAGACTGTCCGCGTCCAGTTCCCCGTCATAAACCGGCGCGTCGAAACCGTTGCGCAGCCTGGTGAGCGCGGATTGCGGCGGCTCGATGTCAGTGGGGAAGCGTACCAGCGCGGTCTGGGCTTCTGGATTGTGGTGCACATCGAATGAGAACGGCAGATCGAAGCAGTGCTGGGAGAGTTGACGCGGCCACGGCCATTGAAAACAGTAGCGCCAGGTAGCAGCGCCACCCTCGTCCCTGGACTGCAGGCAGCGACGAAGCGGGGCGTGGACGAGCGGCTCGGTGCTGATCGCTTGGTTCAGGATCTGGCGAGGGGCGCGCAAGGCGCTCCAGCGTGCGACGAATCGCCGGGCATCGTCCGCGGTCCAGCCGCACGTCTGCAGCGCGGAGGCAATGGCTGCGGCCTGCTCGGTGGTGGCCGGGTTAGTGCCTGTGCCGTTTTCACCTGCGAACTCGTGCGCCGTCGAACCGATCAGCAGTGGCACCGAGGTGTGGCCGGGCGTACGCGCAATTACGGCCGGGTGATCAGGCAGGACCGGGTCTCCGATGACGGGGCCGAAGGGGGAACGCTGCGGGCATTCGATGGTGAGCGGATCGCAACCGTCAGCGTCAACCTGCATCTGTGCCGTCTCGCCCAGCGCGATGATGAGGTGCTGTTGAGCGGAGTAGATGGTTTCCTCGCTCAGGGAACACCAACCGTCGAGGGTGGCGGGGATACCCGCTGCGAGGGCCATGTGTACGGCCGTGACGTGAGAGTCGTCAACGGTCAGCGTGATGGGCAGGGGAGATTGACAGATGGCGGCGTGGAATAGTCCCTCGGCTTGCCCGGATGCCATGAGTGCGTGGATGCAGGCTGCTCCCGCGCTGTGACCTGCCACGGTGACGTTATCGGGGTCACCGCCAAAGCTCGCGATATTGTCTCGCACCCAGGTCAGCGCCATGATCAGATCGAGCAGCGCTCTGTTCGTGGGCGCATCGGAGCCGTCGACCCAGCCGAAACCGTCGAAGCCAAGGCGATACGACACGCTGACCGTCACAATGCCGTCGCGGTTGAAGGCGTTCCCGTCGTGCCAGGGGGACGAGGGAGACCCTGCGACGTATCCACCGCCGTGGATCCACACCATGACGGGTGCGCGCGCATCGGTGCGGCCGGGATGAGGCGTAAAAACGTTGACCAGAAGCGTGTCATCGCCGGCGATTGACGGTTCAGGGATGGTGGTGACATCAAGGAGCGCGTGCCTCTGCGCAGTGGCGCCGGGGCGCGTGGCGTCGATGGGCTGCTCCCAGGGTGAGCGGCGCCGTGGGGCGAGGAAACGCAGAGGACCGGTCGGTGGCTGCGCGAAGCGTGAGGAGGCACTGGCGCCCGCAATATGGCCGCTTTGTTACTGTTTTGTAGCGTGACAGCATGTCGAAAACCGGTGAGCTGCGCATGGTGATTGAAAATGAGCCATCCTCGGGGAACAATCACACTATGGCCACACGCGAAGAACCACGAAAGCGCCGTCAGCCGGGACGTCCTCCCGCCGGCAGTGAAGACAAGCGCGCCCGAGTCCTGCACGAGGCGGTCGAGCTTTTCGCTCATCAGGGATATGCGGGAACATCTCTGGCGGAGATCGCGCGGGCAGCGGAGATCTCCAAAGCCGGGTTGCTGCATTACTTCCCGTCCAAGGATGCGCTTTTCGCGGCCGTTCTGACCCAGCGTGACCAGAAAACTCACGAGGAATTCCTCCTCGATTCGACCGACGACCCGTGGAAGCTCCTTGACCAGTGGGTGCACCTGATTGAACGGAATGTGCAGGATCCCACCGGGGTGGCGCTCTACTCGGTGATGAGTGGCGCTGCCGTGAGCGATGAGCATCCGGCTCATGAATGGTTTACCGGTCACCTCGCCACAACGATTGAAATGTTGACCCGCGCTTTTGACGAAGGGAAGAAAGCGGGAACTGTAAGACCGGATGCGCCGTCTCGATCTCTCGCGCGCTGTCTGGTAGCTCTTTCTGACGGACTGCAGGTGCAGTGGCTGGCGGCCCGAGCGTGCCACGACAAAGACAAGGCCACCGTGTTCGGCACGGATCTGGTCACCGAAACCCGCATGCTTGCGCAGGCGATCCGCAGCACGTGGGGCATGTAAGTCGAAACTGGTCGGGCGCTTCTTTGCGGGTCGCACCAATGTACTCGCGCAAGGGTGAGGCAGCTGTGATGACACGAGCGTAACGGATGGAAAACGACTTGAGCATCATGGGTCGTGACGGATGTTCCAATTTTCTGATTTCCGCTACTGTGGTACTTGCAGACCTGAGTTTCTGCGCGAGAAGTCCCCTATGGCGGAAGCGACCTTCACGGGGAGCATTCCTCGCAGGAGGTTTCCACTTGTGGGAACGGGTCGGCGCACCAGACAACCGAGCTGAGGCGAAGGAGATAGACGCGTGATTTTCCGCCCCATTATCTCCCTGTGGGTCCTCGCCATCTTCTTTATTGCATGCGTGGCACTGTGCGTCTGGGGCGCTCGCAGACGTGCGATGAGTTCGCGCGTGAATCTGGTTCGCCGCCTTCTGATCGTCTCACTCATGACATTCATGCTTGCCGGCCCGTCCATCAGGCAGGAGTCGCACAGCACCACCTCGGATGTTGAACTGTGGTTCGTCATCGACCGCACCGGATCGATGGCGGCCGAAGATTATGGTCCTGACCGTTTGCCGCGCCTCGACGGCGTCAAAGCGGATGTTGCCACGATCGTTGACCACATGCCTGCCGCCAGGTTCTCAATCTTCACGTGGGATCGTGACATTGAGCGTGTTTTGCCCGTCACCAGCGACATCGGCGCGATCGACTCGTACATGCAGATCATGGGCCAGGAACTGTCCTCCTCGTCCCAGGGCTCATCATTGGCGCGCCCTGTGAGTGACCTGCGCAGCTACCTCACCAAAGCTCAGGAATCGCGCGGCGGAAACTCGCGCTATGTCGTCGTCATGGGCGATGGGGAGAACACCGAGGATGCCTCGCAGGGAGTTGGGGACTGGCGTTCAGTGGCAGAGGCATGTGACGGTGCGCTGGTCATTGGGTATGGAACTGCCGAGGGGGGCCGGATGAAGGCGCGCTCACTCGATCAATCCCAATCCGGCTACATCCCCGACCCGCAGGACCCTTCCAGGGACGGGATCTCATCTGCTGATGAAGGTGCCTTGCGTGAGGTCGCCAGTCAGCTCGGTGCTGACTATGTCCATTCGCCCGATAACGGGTCGATTATTGACCATGCTGCTCAGTTCAACTCTGAGGGCAAGCTGATATCGGAGTCACGTGACACAGTTGAGGTGTACCGCTACTACGTCTGGCCGTTCGCATTGGTGTTTGCCGTGTTGCTGGCATGGGAAGCCTCGGCAATCGTGGCCCGCATGCGCAAGATGAGGAGGGCTCATGTCATCTGATCAGCCACCGTACGACTCTGCTTGTCCGCAATCCTCTGCGGGCGGAGCCAGTGCGCAGGCTCCACATGACGATGCCAGCGCGCATCCTTCGCGTGCAGGTGCGTCGTCACACGGTGGGCGCTCTGCCGGTAAAGCTGCGTCGAAGACCCGTGCCCGCGGGTCGCTCGCATTATTGTGGTGGACGTTGCCGCTCATGCTGATCGTCTTGCTGGCAGCGGCATTCCTGATCGGATTGACACTGTGGTCGCACGCATCTGGGGTGGCATACCGCTCCGGAAACTACGACAAAGCGATGGGCGGCTACGACGGTCAGATGACGGTCACTCAGCGCGGACCGGAGCGGTGGCTTGCGTTCTACAACAAGGGCACGACTTTTCTGGCTGAAGGCGAGGTTGACGGCGGTGTTTCTCAGTTGTCGACTGCGTTCGAGCTGGTGCCCAAGGCCGTCAAGAACGAGGACGGCACGATCGAGCCTTACTCCTATGAATGCATGGTCAGGAACAACCTGGCCGTTGGAAAAGAAATCATGGCTGACGGGCTGGAAGCTCAGGGTGATCATCTGGACGCACGTGATACCTACGACGAGGCGCTCGAGCTGATTCAGATTTGCCGGGCGCCCGATGACACCAGTCGGCCGCAAAGCGGTGACCAGTCTCAAAGCGGCGACGAGCCGCAAAGCGATCAGTCACAAAGTGGCGATAATTCCCAAAGCGGTGATCAATCCCAGAGCAGTGATCAGTCGCAAAGCAGCGACCAGTCGCAAAGCGGTGGCGGGTCAGATTCGGACTCCGGCTCAGATTCAGATTCCGACTCGGATTCCGACTCTGACTCACCTTCTGGTTCGCAGTCCGATCAGCAGTCCTCGCCGGCGGATCAGACAAATGACCGCATTTCACCTAAGCGCGATCGTGCGAATGACCAGCTGCCTGACGGTCAGAAGGATCGAAAGGACGGGGAACAGGACGATTCTGATGGCCAGGGTGGCGGCACCCGTCAGCCCCAGCCGAAGCCCGATCAAGGCAATGATCCGAACTCCACGCCTGCTCCAGAAAAGCGCGAAGATCCGTACGCGGATGAAACCCAGGAGGAGAAGGACCGCCGCGAGGAACTCAACCGGCGCTCGAAGGAAACCAACAGTGACGTCGATCCGTTGGATGGCAGCCGCGACACCAGGCCGAACGGGAAGTGGTGACACGACCGGCTCGGGCACCTCGGCGCGCTCGCTTCGCATGATGAGGGTGGCGGTTGAGCCTGTGCCTGCTCCACAGCTCGCAGCCGGCAGACTCTGTTCACGCTACACACGCATTGCAGCCGGCAACCCCCTCAGGCTGCTCCACATTTGTCCGGTCATATGTACTCGACATAGGACATGACAAAGCCTGTGGGGGTGACTGGTCTAACCGAAAGTAGGGGACTGAGGCGTCGTTTACGGCCTGACAGTTCGGTAGGCTGAAGGTGTGAAGGTTCTGCTCATTGGCAATGGTGGGCGCGAACATGCCATCGCGCGCGCACTGATCCGTACTGGCGCACACTCCCGTGTTCTGGCTGAACGCGGCACACCGCTTGAACTGTTCGCTCAAGCCGGAAACCCCGGAATCGACCGCATCGCCACGCCCGTGGACTTCGGTGATGCCAACCCCGCTGACCCGAACAGCTCGGACGCCATCGCGCAGCGCGCACGCGACCTGAACGCTGACCTGGTCATCATCGGACCGGAAGCCCCCCTCGTCGCCGGACTGGCTGACGCGGTTCGCGCGCAGGGCATCGCATGCTTCGGCCCAGGCAAGGAAGCCGCCCGCCTCGAAGCATCAAAATCTTTTGCCAAAACTGTCATGGACGAGGCCGGCGTCGCCACTGCCCGCTCCTTCACCTGTCAAACAATGGATGAGGTCGACCAGGCGCTCCGCACATGCACCACCCCTCACGTTGTCAAAGACGATCAACTGGCCGCAGGCAAAGGTGTGCTGGTTACCGCTGACTCTGACGCTGCACGCGAACATGCGCGCCACTGTCTGGATCGTCCCGACGGTGCCGTTGTCATCGAGGACTACCTCGATGGGCCGGAAGTCTCCCTGTTCTGCATCAGCGACGGTACACACGTCGTCCCACTGGTTCCGGCACAGGACTTCAAACGCCTTCAGGACGCCAATGAAGGGCCGAACACCGGTGGAATGGGTGCCTACTCGCCGCTGCCGTGGCTCCACGACGGACTTGCCGACGAGGTTGTTCGCACCATCGCAGAACCAACGGTGCGCCGCATGGCGCAGCGCGGTACGCCGTTCACCGGTCTGCTGTACTGCGGGCTGGCGATGTCCTCGAACGGAGTGCGTGTCGTCGAATTCAACGTCCGCTTCGGTGACCCGGAAACACAGGTCGTCCTGGAGCGCCTCGAATCCCCACTGCTTGACCTGCTCGACGCAGCATCGCGCGGTACCCTTGACCAAGTCGCGGCCCCGACCTGGAGTGACGATGCGGCAGTCACCGTCGTCCTGGCCTCACCTGGATACCCCGTTCGTGCGCGCACCGGCCAAACGATCCGCGGAGCCGAAGCCGCAGAGGAACTCCCCGGAGTCCACCTCATCCACGCCGGCACGAAAAGTGTCGGCGCAGCGCAGGACAGTGAAGCGCACGCCACCCTCGTCGCTGATGGGGGACGCGTACTGGACGTCGTGGCGCGTGCAGCAACCATTGACGAGGCGCGGCGCGCAGCGTACGAGGCAATCGGGCGCATTGACTTTCCTGAATGTCAATTCCGGCGCGACATCGCGCAATGGCCAGACGGACTCAGCGCCTAGGCGCACGCATATCAGCAGTTCAGCGCAAGGAGTGAGGGAGAAGAAAATGAGTGAGGCAGTCGAACTGGACGGGTGGACACACGTTAATTCTGGCAAGGTGCGTGACCTGTACCAAAGTGAGGACGGGCGCGTACTCCTGATGGTCACGTCGGACCGTATCAGCGCCTACGACTATATTCTGCCCACCGAAATCCCCGGCAAGGGCCTGGTGCTGACAGGACTGTCGACGTGGTGGATGAACAAGCTCGATTCGATTGTGGGGAACCACCTGCTTGATGAGCCGGTGCCCGCCCAGGTCGCAGGGCGCGCAGTAGTGTGCAAGAAGCTCACCATGTATCCCATCGAATGCGTGGTGCGTGGATACCTGACCGGCTCCGGTCTGGCGGAATACAAGCAGTCCGGCACAGTGTGCGAGATCCGCCTGCCGGAAGGCCTGACCGAAGCTTCGAAACTGCCTGAACCGATCTTCACCCCCGCAGCCAAGGCTGAACTGGGTGAACACGACGAAAACATCTCCTTCGAGCGTGCAGCCGACATGGTGGGGCGCGACGTGGCGGCAGCGCTGCGCGACACGTCCATCAAGCTGTATTCGGAGGCGGCGCGCATCGCTCGCGAGCGCGGCGTCATCATCGCTGACACCAAGTTCGAGTTCGGTGTGGATCCTGACAGTGGCGAGCTGGTCCTGGCTGATGAGGCACTCACGCCGGACTCGTCGCGTTTTTGGCCCGCCGACCAGTGGGTTGAAGGCCAGGTGACCCCCAGCTTCGACAAACAGTATGTGCGCGACTGGCTGACCTCCGCAGAATCCGGGTGGGATCGCGCCAGTGGCGAGCAGCCGCCGCGCCTGCCTGACCGGATCGTTGAGGCGACACGTCAACGCTACGTCGATGCGTACACGCTGCTCACCGGTCAGGCACCGGAACCGGGCAACCAGCCACGTCAGTGAACCGTTTGACAGAGCTACCACATTAACCGCCGACACCTTAAGAAACCAGGAGGACCCAGTGGGCCGAATCATTGTTGAAGTGATGCCGAAACCAGAAATCCTTGACCCGCAAGGAAAAGCAGTCGGATCCGCACTGCCGCGACTGGGAATTTCCAGTTTCACATCTGTGCGTCAGGGCAAGTGCTTCCACCTGGATGTGGAGGGCGCCGTCACGGATGAGCACCTCGCCCAGGCACGCCGCGCCGCTGAAGAAGTCCTGTCAAACCCGATTATTGAGGACGTCGTGCGCGTCGAAGAACTTCTCGTTGACGAGGGCGCTCACGGTGATGCGCAATGAGTCCGAAGGTGAAAATCGGAGTCGTGACTTTCCCGGGCACGCTCGATGACCAGGATGCGGCTCGCGCTGTGCGTCTGGCCGGAGGTGAGCCGGTGCGCCTGTGGCACAAGGACACGGACCTGCAGGGCGTGGGCGCAGTAATTCTGCCCGGTGGCTTTTCCTACGGTGACTACCTGCGGTGCGGCGCCATTGCAGCGGTGTCCGCCATTATGGGGCCGATCGTTGACGCGGCCCGCACAGGCATGCCGGTGCTGGGCATCTGCAACGGTTTCCAGGTTCTGTGTGAGTCACACCTGCTGGAAGGCGCACTGATCCGCAACACGCACCAGAAGTTCATTTGCCGCGATCAGACGCTGCGTGTGGAGAACGCGGACACCGCGTGGACCTCGAGCCTGACGCAGGGACAGACGATCACAGTCCCACTCAAGAATGGCGAAGGCTGCTTCCAGGCTGACGCCGACACGATCAAGCGGCTTGAGGATGAGGGTCGCGTCGTGTTCCGCTACGTGGATGTCAATCCGAACGGGTCGGCTCACGACATTGCCGGCATCACGAATAAGCAGGGCAACGTTGTTGGCCTCATGCCGCACCCCGAGCACGCCGTGGAAAGCGGTTTCGGACCGGTTCGTCGCGCGCAGCGCTCGAAATCATTCGGCGGGGACGGCTCCGTTGAGGTTTCCGGACATGGCGGCACCGACGGCCTGACACTGTTCGCTTCCGCACTGGCCACATTGGTGGGGTAAGTGAGGCATGACGACGCAGCGGCGTTCGCCCTCGTCCATGACCCCGCTATCCACAACCCATACACAATTTGATCCACAGGGAAGCAGGCGCGACGGCGCCACCGTCCACAAGCATGTGGACACAGCCTGTGGACAACTGAGAATCTGGAGCTTGACATGACCCCCACACATGACGCTGACCGCGGCGCGGCAGGCGCGCCTATCCCGGTCGAAACCCCCGACACCGTTGAGGACGCCGCGCGCACGCCCGACACAGCGATGCCCTACCGCGAACTCGGCCTGAAAGACGACGAATACCAGCGCATCTGCGAGATCCTGGGACGCCGCCCCACCAACGCGGAACTGGCCATGTACTCGGTGATGTGGTCCGAGCACTGCTCATACAAGTCCTCGAAGAAACACCTGGGCGAACAGTTCGGCAAGAAAACCACTGACGACATGCGCGAACACCTGCTGGTCGGCATGGGACAGAACGCCGGCGTCGTCGACGTCGGCAACGGCTGGGCTGTGACATTCAAAGTCGAATCGCACAACCACCCCTCATTCGTGGAACCCTATCAAGGTGCTGCCACGGGTGTGGGCGGCATCGTCCGCGACATCATGTCGATGGGTGCACGCCCGGTAGCCGTGATGGACCAGCTGCGTTTCGGCGCACTCGACCACCCGGACACCGCCCGTGTCGTGCACGGCGTGGTGGCCGGTGTCGGCGGATACGGCAACTGCCTGGGCCTGCCGAACATCGGCGGCGAAACCGAGTTCGACCCGTCCTACCAGGGCAACCCGCTGGTCAACGCCCTGTGCCTGGGCGTGCTGCGTCACGACGATATCCACCTGGCGAACGCGTCCGGTGAAGGCAACCTGGTGGTGCTGTTCGGTGCACGCACCGGTGGCGACGGCATCGGCGGCGCCTCGATTCTGGCGTCGGAAACCTTCGACGACGGCATGCCCACTAAGCGCCCCTCGGTGCAGGTCGGTGACCCCTTCATGGAAAAAGTGCTGATCGAATGCTGCCTCGAGCTGTTCGACGCAGGCGTGGTGCAGGCCATTCAGGACCTGGGCGCGGCGGGAATCTCGTGCGCCACCTCGGAACTGGCTGCCAACGGCGATTCCGGTATGCATGTGGATCTTGAGAACGTGCTGCTGCGTGACCCGACCCTGACAGCCGGTGAGATCCTCATGTCCGAATCGCAGGAACGCATGATGGCGATCGTGACCCCTGAAGATCGTGAGCGCTTCTTCGAAATCATCGACAAGTGGGACGTGGAAGCCGCCGTGATCGGCACGGTCACCGGTGATGGCCGCCTGACGATCGACCACTTCGGCCAGCGCATCGTGGATGTGGATCCCAAGACCGTGGCGAATGAAGGACCGGTCTATGACCGCCCGTACGCGCGTCCCGCATGGCAGGACGAGCTGCAGGACAACACTGTGGAGGCAGCCGGCTTGGCGCGCCCGCAGACTGCCGCCGAGTTGGATGAGGCGCTGCGCACGGTGCTGTCGGACGTCAACCAGGGGTCGAAAGCGTGGGTGACAGATCAGTACGACCGTTACGTGCAGGGCAACACGGCGCTCGCGCAGCCCGATGATGCCGGCGTGGTGCGCGTCGACGAAGAAACCGGTGCGGGCGTGGCGCTGTCAACGGACGCGAACGGCTGGTTCACCAAACTTGACCCGTACGAGGGTGCCCGCCAGGCGCTCGCGGAAGCCTACCGCAATGTCGCGACGGTGGGTGCTCGCCCCGTGGCAATCACGAACTGCCTGAACTTCGGTAATCCGGAGGATACGGACGCGATGTGGCAGCTGGTCACCGCGATGGAAGGCCTGGCTGACGGTTGCGTGGAGATGGGTGTGCCGGTGACCGGCGGAAACGTCTCCCTGTACAACTCCTCGGGAACGGAAAAAGGTCAGTTTGATTCCTCGATCAACCCCACCCCGGTGGTCGGCTTGCTGGGCGTGATGGATGACGTGCGTCGCGCAAATCCGTCTGGCTGGACCGCTGAAGGGCTGGCTGTGGTGCTGCTCGGCTCCACCCGCGATGAGCTGGACGGGTCGGCGTGGGCACGCATCGTGCATGATCACCTCGGTGGCCTGCCCCCGAAGGTTGATCTGGAAGCCGAGATGGCATTGGGCCGAGTCCTGGAAGCACTGTCTGCGGCTGACGGCCCTGATGGACAGCCTTTGATCCGCGCGGCACATGATCTGTCGAATGGTGGTCTGATCCAGTCGCTGGTGGATTCGGCGCTTCGTTTCGGCATCGGCGGCAGTTTCGACATCGCGCAGGCAGCTGGCATCGCAGGCGTGGATGACTTCGTCATGTTGCTGTCTGAGTCGCAGGGCCGAGCGATGGTGGCCGTGGCCGAAGAATCCTTGCCGGCGGTGTACGCAGCTGCAGAGGCTGAGGGCGTGCAGGCGGCGCGCATCGGCACGACCGGTGGCGACATGGTGGTGATCACCGGCGGTGACGTACTGACTGATTCAGGCAACGGCAACGGCTGGATGGCTGACATCACCGAGCTTCGCGACATGCAGGAAAGCGCGCTGCGTTCGCGTTTCTAGGTCGCCGGTTCGCGGCGGTCGGGCGCCCTCGTCAATAACTCTTTTTGGAGAATTGGCGAGGGCGACGCCGTGTGTTGATCGAATCGTCGGGCGTCAGTTGGATCGCTGCGCGCGGACGACGCGTGCGCTCATCACTGCCGGGTTCTGATAGATCAGCGTGACGGCAACGGCCAGGCCGTCGCGCACTTCGGCGGTTTGAGTGGATCGCAGGATGGGGGTGCGCAATTTGATGCCGAGCGTTTCGGCAACTGCCAGCGGAGCGCATATGGCTTCCACAGTCGCGTCGTTGCGTTCGATGCGGATACCCCATTCGTCGGTGAGTTTGGTCAGCGTGGTCACTGACTCGATCATCGGGCTCGGATCCAGGTCAACGCCGTCAATGCTGAGCGGAATGTGATCGTAGACCAGCATTGCGGGAGCCCCATCCACACCGATGACGCGCGTGATGCGCCAGCATTCCTTCTCAGAGGTGGGTGGCAGAAGCGCGCGCACAATCGTGGGTGGCGTGACTTTTTCGCACGCGGTATCCAGGTAGGAAACCTGGTGGCCGCGCTGGACGAATGTGCCGAACACGGTGTCGATTGACTGGACGTCGACGAAGACCTGGTCAATGTGCTGAGGGAGCTCGGCGGATTTGCGCACGAATGTACCGGCACCCCAGCGGCGTTCCACTTTGCCTTCAAGCCAGAGCTGTTCGAGGGCTGCGCGCACAGTGGTACGCGACACCGACAGCAGTGTGGCGAGGTCTTTTTCCGAGGGAAGACGGTCACCGGGCTTCAGATGCTGGTCGATGTGAGATCGCAGTTCCTGGCAAGTTCTGGCCGACAAGTGTGTTTCTTGCATCGCAGCCAGTTTAGGGCAACAGGAACGGTTTCGCGCTTCAAGCCCCGTCAACAAGGAACTCCGGCAAGGCCCTCATGAGTTCCTGCGTACGAGTCATACAGGCTGTTCTTATTGGTTCCTGTTGAACGCTCAACATAGGTGTGCTCGATACGCTCATCCAGCTTCGGATATTTGAGGTTCTAATTATTGTCATTCGCGCTTGCCTGCTTTGCAGAGTACGGCGGGTTCATCACGATGACTCGGATCGGGGCTTCGCGCTGGCGCTTCGCGCGCTCCATGTTCGCCTGGAAATCGCCGAGTGGGTGCTTGTTCTGGCTCGCGACTACACTCGGCAGCGTGGACTGGTCAGTGTGGGAATGGGTGAGATTTGGCCTCGGGCTAGCCGTGATAGTCGGAGCGGTGATTGTCGTCCTGCGGGCTCACGGCGTCAAAATGGGTTGGGCCCCTGCGGTCGCGATCATCCGCGCGTGCCTCCAACTGGCGCTCATTTCAGTGTTATTGGGTGCGGTCATCAAGTGGCCGTTGCTGGTACTGGCCTTCATCCTGCTCATGCTCACGACGGCGTCGCTCACGGGGGCGAAACGCGCGGCTGATCTGCCGGGCGGCAGGCGCAACGCCGTGATGGCGGTCGTCGCGGGCGGCTTGGCCGCGACGGGATCATCGCTGGCGCTGGGGCTCGTCGGCTTGGATGTGCAGCAGATTATCGCGGTGGCGGGCATCTCTATCGGCAACGCGATGGCGGCGTCGACGCTGACCGCGCGCAACTATCTTGCGGCGCTGCGCTCTGGCGTCGGCGAAGTGGAGGGCTGGCTGGCGCTTGGCGCCACACCGCCGCAATCGACGCTGCGCCTGCGGCGAGACTCCATTCGGGAAGCGCTTATCCCCACTATCGATCAGACCCGCAACACTGGGCTTGTCACGCTGCCGGGCGCGTTCGTCGGTGCCTTGTTTGCTGGGCTGAGTCCGGTGGCGGCGGGCGTGTTCCAGGTGGTGGTGTTGGCCGCGGTTCTGCTCGCCAAGTCTGTGACCGCCACGGTGTTCTCCACGCTAGCCGGACGGGCGCGCCAGCTGCCGAGCCCCTGAGCGCCTCGGGGCTGGGGGCGGCGGGGAAGCTAACCCGATATCCACACTCGTTTCTTGAAACAGCCGATTTCGGCCAGTTTTGGCAAACGCGTGTGGATATCGGGTTAGGAATGCGGTGGGTCACCGGGCAGTGCAGGCAAAGTGAGCTTGTTGAGGCAATCGCTAGGCGAAGGCGAAGACTCTTGCAAGAGACAAATTGGGTTCAGGCTGGTGGAGCTAATGGGATTCGAACCCCTGACCTTCTCATTGCGAACGAGACGCGCTACCAACTGCGCCATAGCCCCAGGCGAAGAGCTAATTTACCATGCCTCAGTGTGGGGAACCAACCGGGGTGGTTCAGCACTCGATGACGTTGACGGCAAGCCCGCCCTCGGATGTTTCCTTGTATTTGCTGAGCATATCTCGGCCGGTGTCGCGCATGGTGCGAATTGCGGTGTCGAGAGAAACCTGGTGACGCCCGTCGCTCCACATCGCCATGCGTGCGGCATTGATGGCCTTCACCGCAGCTATTGCGTTGCGCTCGATACAAGGAATCTGCACTAAGCCGGCCACTGGGTCGCATGTGAGCTCCAGCGAATGCTCCATTGCAATCTCGGCAGCGCTTTCGACCTGTAGCGGTGACCCGCCGAGCGCCTCGGCGAGCCCGGCTGCGGCCATCGCCGATGCCGAACCAACCTCGCCTTGGCATCCCACCTCGGCACCCGCGATGGATGCGTTGGATTTGATGATTGACCCGACGGTGGCCGCAGCCAGCAGGAAGCGGCGGAGCCCGTCGTGATTGGCTCCCAGAATGAAGCGTTCGTAATACCGCAGCACGGCTGGGATCACGCCTGCGGCGCCGTTTGAACTGCTCCCCATTAGTCGGTGTCTGATTTCTCAGTCCAACTAAAGGGGAGCAGTTCACTTCTCAGCGATGCGTTCCTTCACGCATCGTGCCGCCCTGCTGGGGTCATTGGGGAACTATTTCCACGGATCGACGAGGATTCGAATCGGGTTTCCCTCCTTCGTTTCCATCATTTCAATACCGCGTTCGATCTCGGACAACGGGACCACAGCAGAGATCGATTGCGACAGGTCAAGACGCCCGTCCTTCAACAGCTCTGCCAACAGGTAAATGTCGACAGGTTTGTAGCCCAGGTGGCCGAACGCCTGCTTGCGCTGCAAACCGAAAGACAAGATGGGGCCAGCGTCAATTTCCTGACCTGACAGGCCAACGAGGACAGCTCGCCCATTGAAATCCAACGAGGCAATGGCCTGCTTGAACGTGGCCTGCAAACCAACGGCGTCGAACGCGACATCGATTTTTCGACCGCCCGTCGCTTCCGTAATCTTCTCCATCAAGTCCGGGTCATCTGACCGGAATGTGTAGTCAGCACCCAACTCCTTCGCACGTTCCAAGACCGCGTCGTTAATGTCAATCCCGATGACCGGGATAGCGCCGGCGAGCTTGGCGAGCTGAACGATATGCGTTCCCACGCCGCCCAGACCCCACACCGCAACCGCATTGCCGATCGACACTCGACCTGTGCGCTTGACCGCGCTAAAAGGTGTAGCAACAGCGTCAGCCAGAATCGCTGCCTGATCCATCGGGACGCCCTCGGGAACACGCGTGAGGCCAGCAGCAGGAGTGATGGCGTACTGCGCCCAGGCGCCGTCATAGGCGAATGCCATCAGCTCAAGATTCTGGCAGGCTCCTTCGTTGCCGCGGCGACATTCACGGCACTCGCCGCACGACCTGCCGGACACGGGAATAACTTTGTCGCCTACTTCCCACCCGGTGACACCTTCGCCCAGCTCTGCGATTTCACCCGAGCATTCATGGCCCTGCGTCACCACGTCAACTTGTGGTGGAAAGTTCCCGTCGATCAGTGACAGGTCAGAGTGGCAGATGCCGCAGTAGGCAACTTTAATGAGGACCTCGCCTGGTCCGGGGGAGGGGATCGGGATGTCTTCAACCTTCATGGTCTTGCTGTCGGCGTAGAAGCGCTGGGCGCGCATTGTTCCGTCCATGTTGATACCTTTCTGGTTGTTTTCAGCTCAGCGACGAGGCGACGGTGCACGGCAGACTCATGCTTCCTTGCTTTCATGCCCCTCGCGTCTCAACTGTGAAACTCGCTGTGCAGGTTCATTTTAGCGCAGTCTAGGTAGAAAGTCCTATGTTGAGAGAGCAGACGCCGTACTGATCGTGACCCCGGAGTACAACCGATCCATTCCCGGAGCTCTCAGGAACGCCCTCGACTGGATGTCGCGACTCTACGGATCAAACCCCTGGGGAACAAGCCCACCATCATTGCCGGAGCCAGAGAATCGCCCTACGGCACAGCGATGGCACAAAAAAACCTGCGCTCACAGCTCGCATACTTCAACGCATACCTGATGACACGGCCCGAGCTGTATATCAGCGCCTAGAATGGTCGCCGTGACGCCTCGACGAAAAATCGACTTCGATGCCGGCATGGATGCACTGCGCACGTGGTGCGGACAGGGCGATGACACCCCGCGCCGTCAGCAGATGACGGCAGTGCGTTTCTGTCTGGAGGAGCTCGAGCAGCGTCACCCCGGTCGCGCGGTCGAAGTGCGCGTCCCACCGGCCGGAGCCGTCCAGATTCTGAAAGGTACCACTCACCGCCGAGGTACCCCACCTGCCGTTGTCGAAATGTCGATGCCCACGTGGCTGCGCCTCGCAACCGGCGACCTGTCGTGGGACGAGGGGGACGCCGCCGGCCTGATCCAGGCATCCGGCCAGCGAACAGATCTCGCCGCGCTGTTGCCGCTGTTCGATGGCCGCGACCTTGCCGTACACTCGCAGTCCGCAGATGCCGGTGGGCTGTGAGACCATGACCCTGTGAGCACCTCACCCATCGAGATCACCGACGAATTCCGTCGGGCACTCGACATGTTGGAAGCCGGCAGGTCCCTGTTCCTGACCGGCAACGCCGGCACGGGCAAATCCACCCTGATCCGCTACTTCATAGCCTCAACCGAGCGTAAAGTCGTGGTCGCCGCGCCCACCGGAGTGGCAGCGCTCAACGTCGACGGCTATACCCTGCACCGCCTGTTCTCATTCACCCCGCATACCACTATTGACGACGTGCGAAACGGCACGTATAAGCCTTCGCGGTTCTCGCGTACGCTGGCCTCAATCGACACCTTGATTATCGATGAAGCGTCGATGGTGCGAGCCGACCTGTTCGACAAGGTGTGCCTCGCCCTCGAAAAATACGGGCCACACCCTGGGGAGCCTCTTGGAGGAGTCCAACTGGTCCTGGTCGGAGACCTCTACCAGCTGCCGCCCGTGGTCAACACGGGAGAAGAAGACTACTTCGCGTCCGCTTTTGGCACCCCGTATTTCTTCTCTGCCAGCGCGTACAGTGCCGATCGGTTTCCGACCGTCAACCTGACGAAGGTTTTTCGCCAGCTCGGTGATTCTCAGATGACGCAGATGCTCAACGCGATCAGGTCGGGGCGCATGACGCGGTCGATCACCAGCGTCCTGAACAGCAAGGTCAACCACGATTTCACGCCACCAGAGGACGAGTTTTGGCTCACGCTCGCCACGACAAACCGGATCGTCGGTGCGCGCAACCGGCGACACCTTGATGATTTGCCGACACCGCTCATCCAGTGCCACGGAGCGCAATCAGGCAACCTCGACAAGTTCGAGCCGCCGACCGACCCCGTGCTGTCATTCAAAGTTGGCGCCCAGGTCATGATGCTGACCAACGACCCGGCTGACAGGTGGGTGAACGGCTCGCTCGGGCGCATCGTTGGGATCGACGGGATCGGAGGAGCCGACGGGATCGACCAGGCCGCGTCCGACCCCATCGCTGCAGGTACCGTGCCCGATACTGCCCGTACGGTGCCCGGCCGCGTTCCCACTTTCGACCCCACCGCCGCGACCGCCGCGACTGACTCGATCGAATGCAGTGTCGATGACGACATTGAAGTGTTCGTTGAACTGCGCGACGGCTCGACAGTCAGCGTTGAACCACACGCGTGGGAGATCACCCACCCCACCGTCGAAGGTGGAGTCCTGCGCCACAGCGTCGTCGGCTCCTTCACGCAGATGCCGTTCAAACTGGCGTGGGCCATCACGATCCACAAATCTCAGGGCCAAACCCTCGACCGTGCCGTCATCGACCTGTCGGGAGGCACATTCGCCGCCGGCCAACTCTACGTAGCGCTGTCACGGTGCCGCAGCCTCGACGGCCTCGTGCTGACACGCCCCATCTACCCGCGCGACGTGAAAATCGATCACCGCATCCGCTCATTCCTGGCAGACACAACCGGCCTGCCCACTGGCCGTCGCGCATACTGCGGCGCGCTCACCTGCGGTCACGGCGACGGATTCATACGCCCCCTCGAAATCGCCTTCACATTTGACGAGGGTGCCCCACTCACCTCACTGATCAATCCGACGCGTGACATCGGAGATGCCGCAGCGACCTATGACATTCACGCAGCCGACCTGCAGGTAGCGCCGCGCCTGGCTGATATCTGGCCTGCCGTTGAAGAACGCATTTCCGGCCACGCCCTCGTCGCACCGGCACACGACGACATGCTGCGAATCTGGGATGACGAGCTCAAACGCACCGGCATCGTCGCACCCCTCGAATCAGTGCTCACTGTTCAGGTGCCACAAAGCGCAGCAAGCGCGCTCACACGAGCCGAAAAGCTGCGCGACGCAGCACATGCAGCAGATGCGAGTCTGCCCGAACGCGCACCGGCATACACGCCGGTCGACGAGCCTCGAGCCGCATGGCTCCTGCCGCGCTCACCGCGACAAATCGTGCCCTACGGGGATCCGGTGGAAGTGGCCGCACTGATCGAAGAGCGTGTCGCTGGGCTTACGCTCGGTGACAGCGCCGCGCAGCTCATTGACGATTTTTGCCGGCGGTACGAAGTGGCGATCAACTACCGCACTCGGGGCGAGCAAACCACGTGGGCGCAGTTCATTGAGGAACACAGCGGTGATGCGGCTATACCCGTGCGTGTGTGCTTCACCGGCACGGCTATGTGTGACGGTGAGGTGTGGTCGCGCGAGCAGATGGAAAACCTCGCACACACCTGCGGCCTGGCTGTCGCGCCCAATGTGTCAAAGACGCGATGCGACGTTCTGATCGCTGCGGACGTGACCAGCATGTCCGGCAAAGCCAGGAACGCCGCAAAGTGGGGCAAACCCGTCTACTCGGCCGACGAGTTCATTTCCTGGGCGCGCTCAGTGAGCTGATGCGAGCGGGGGGAGTTGGGTACGGGCAAAATGACGCGCCTCTCCTGGGCTGGTTGCCTCACGGATGGCTACGGAAGCTGCCTGGCACTGCTCGAGTGTCACTGACGCCAGACGAGCACCCACCGGTGGGATAGCCGGGCATGCCATCGACAGAGACTGCACACCCATGCCGACCAGGACACACGCAAGCAAGGGGTCAGCAGCAGCCTCACCACACACGCATACATCTGTGCCGGTCTCGCGGCACACCTTCGCAGTGTGGGCAATGAGGCGCAGCACCGACGGCTGCCACGGGTCGGTGTACTCGGCCAGGTGGGGCGACATTCTGTCAGCAGCCATCACATACTGCGTCAGATCATTCGTCCCGATCGACACGAAATCCACCAGTGGCGCAAACTTGTCAATCATGATGGCAACGGAGGGAACCTCCACCATGATGCCGGCTTTCAGGCCGCGATCATGGACAAGGCCGGCAAACCACTGGGTTTCCGCAACTGTGGAAATCATCGGTGCCATCACGCGCACATGCTCATGCCCAACAGAAGAAGCTGCCAATCTAATCGCGTCGAGTTGGCGGGGCAGAAATTCCTGGTTGTGGCCAGTGGTGCGGATACCGCGCACACCCAGAGCCGGGTTTGCTTCCTCCAGCAGCGGGGCGAATGGGACAGGCTTATCGGAGCCGGAATCCAACGTGCGCACCACAACCTTTGATTCAGGGAACTCCTGCATCACCTTCCCGTACAGCACAGCCTGATCGTCCACGCTGGGTTCGACCTGAGTGTTGAGGAAGTACAACTCTGTGCGGAACAGGCCGATACCTTCCGCATCGCCAGAGTGTGCCGCCAACCTCGTCGTCACATCGTCCTGCACATTTGCCAACAGTTCAACACGCACATCGTCGCGCGTGCGTCCCGGCCCGTGCCAGGCACGGATCGCCGCCAGGCGTTCAGCTTCATGAGCAACTGCGTCGTGAGCGTCACAGTGGCGGGCGCCCGTCGTAATTGTTCCGGTATGCGCATCGACAAGCACATGGACACCCTCGGCAATTTGCCCAATGGTGCGGGCCGCCACGATGCACGGGATGCCGAGCTGGCGAGCAATGATCGACGTGTGCGAGGTCGGGCCGCCGAACTCTGTGACGATCGCGGAATACATCGAGGGGTCAAGCCCTGCGGTATCAGCAGGAGAGAGATCATCAGCCAGTAACACTACCGGGTGATCAGTGCGCGGAATGCCTGGCTCGGGCTCCCCGCGCAGCTCAGCGATGACGCGGTCACGCACATCGCGCAGGTCAGTGGTGCGTTCGGCCAAAATGCCGCCGGAGCGTTCAAAGGAATCAATCAGTTTCGCGGTAGCACGTACCACTGCCTGAACAGCGGGAACGCCTGCCTCGATGTACCTGACTGTCTCCTTGCGCCATGATTTGTCGGTCGCCATTGACGCGGTGACGGCAAGAACCTCGGCCGCGCTGCCTTCAGAGTGCTCGGCACGCTCAAACAGGCGCTGCGCCACCACGTCAGTTGCCGTCATGTACGCGTCGATTGCGCCTGGCCGCTGATCAGGCGTCAGCTCCGCCTCGTCCTGCGCGGGCAGCGTCGGGCGCCTGGCCCACGCCGAGGGCGCCCACGCCACACCAGAGACAACCGGAGTGCCGTAGTGAACGCACGGCGACCCCTCATGAAACTCACTCACTGAAAACTCCGATCACCATGCGGGACTACGCATTATTCACCATTCGTCGTGCCCACACATCGTCGTGGTGATCAGTCGTCAATCTGACCAGGTCCGTACCACTTCTTCGCACCCTTGATGGCGTAACGCTGAATGAACGACACGCACACCGCTGACAGGGCTGCAAACGCCAGAAGCTGCACAATCTGGACATTGTCATCGTCTTCGCGTGGAATCGGCTTGCCGGTGACAAGCTTCCAACCGCCTTCGACCAGCTTGTTCGCCACCATTGCCGACAGAGCCATTGACCCGGCGCTTGCAATCTTCCACCCGATATCCATAGTGTTCTCCGTTTCCTCAACGTGTTGTCAAAAAGGCGAACAACGCAGCGCCAGCTCAACGCGTGGCGGCGTGGCTCTGATGTAATCATGCCCCATTTGCGTGCGCGGCGCGTGATAAAAAGAATATCGCGTTCGCAAAATACGCTCCGGATGCGCCGCCACCGCCCGCGCACAGGCGACAATGGAACCAGAAACGACAAGGGAGGCTGCCGCGATGAACACTGCGCCACAAGGACGCTTCAGCACAGCGCGCCTACACCCATCCGCGCGCCGACCCATGTGTCTAGGCGCGGCAGCGTGCGTGAGCGTCGCCCTTGCACTGAGCGCTTGCACCGCCTCAGTCGATCCAACCGCGGTGACCGACCCGTTCGCGTCGAGCCAGTCAGTCGGGTCGGCCGATGGCGCGTCTCCCTCGTCAATGTCGGGCGCAGCAGGCGATACCAGCCAGTCCGCTGATTCGCTGCGCCAGTCGTGGCCCGAGGGTGCCCCTGGACCTGACGAAGGCCCTGCCGTTACACGCGGAACAGGAACCGTGCGCATCGGCGTGGTAGCAGATAGCAAGGCTTCGCTCCCCCCGCGTCTACTTGAGGAATTCACCGAACGCAGCGGCTTCAAGGCCGAAATTCTCCCCATCAGCCGCAGTGGTGAAGCTGGCAGCCTGTTGTCCGCTATTGACGAGGGTGCTCCCGACGTGCTGATGGGACTGGATCCGGCCGACCTGGCCGATCTGGGACTGAAAGACGCAACGGTCTATGGCCGTGACGATGTGTGCGCCGCGGTCGACCGACTGTTTATCGAGGCTAATCGCGGGAAAGCTGCCGCCTCCTTTGATGAGCTGATTGATGACGCGCATGCCGTGCTGTTTACTGTTCCCGACCCGGTGACCTCTGCTGCCGGCAGAGCATTCATGCTGGCAACGGCGAGCGTGAAGGGTGACAAAGCTCCGACCTGGTGGAAGGACGCCGCAAAGCGTGGCGTGAAAATCATCAAGGGCAGTGGCGCGACCTCGTCGTGGAGCGCGCTTGGCCACGGGGCACCTGTGAGTGCGGACAGCCAGGGGGTGGGTGGCCAGCGCGCAACTGGAGACAGCGCCACGGGCGATAGTGCGACTGGAGACAGCGCCACGGGCGACAGCGCGGCGGGAACTCAAAGCCCGCGCGGCCAGGCGGCCGGGTCTCAAGGTGAGCAACCGGCCTCGTCTCAAAGCAACCCAGCAGCCTCGTCGACAGCAGCGCCGTCCTACTATTCCGTGGTCGCCGCCTCTGACTTGGCGCATACGCCGCTGCTGCTCAACACCGGCGTTGAATCATATGGTGCGCTGATCGGTGGAACTTGCGTGAAGCGCTCCATGTTCGTCGCGCCCTGGCCGGGTGACCAAGCTCCGACCGGGGCTCAAGCTACTGCGGGCACTGTTCCTACTGCCAGCTCCCTGCCTACTGCCAGCTCCCTGCCCGCTGTCAGCTCCCTGCCCACTGCCGGGGCACAGGCGTGGATCGACTTCGTGCAAGGCGCAATGGCACAGCGCATTATGGCGCTTGACGCTGTTGCCTGGCCGGCCGCATGGTCGGGTGACCAGGCGGCCGCTCTGGCAAGCGACAGCGTATTGAGTTGGGTGGCAGCTCCCGTAGATAGCGCGTTGGAACTGAGTGAGGAGCAGTGGTCCGCCTCGTCAAACCTCCAACCGAAGTGGTCGAGTGCTTTCGATTCCTGACGGCTCCAGCTCGGGGGCTTTCGGTTCCCTGTAGCTTTCAGCGCTTGGCGGCTTTCCCGGCATTGCAATATCGGTGCGGTGCGCGGCCACGGTGCCGATCCGCCCCGAAATGCGTTATGTCGTCAATCGGTCGGCGCTTGTCGCGGCCGGTTGATTCTTGCCTCAGTCGGTTGATTCTTGCTCGGCCGGTTGCGTCGTGGTCCTGTCACGGGGTCGAGCAGTGATCGGATCATGGCCTGTGTGCTGCACGGTGCCCTGGATTCTAGGCTCCGTCGCGCACAAACCCCTAGATCTTAGGGCTGTGTGTGCACGAACCCCTAGATCTTAGGGCGGTGTGTGCACGAACCCCTAGATCAACAGCGGGCGGGGCCACCCTCGAAAAATAGAATGCCCGGTGACCTGCATGTTCACAAACGCGGTGAAATGTGCGGGCGTTAGATCTAGGGGATTGTGCAAAAAGGAGCGAGAATCTAGGGGAATGTGCACTTGTGAAGGTTAGATCTAGGGGAATGTGCGCTCGCGAGGGGTAAATCCAGGGCATCGTGCGCGCAGGCACGCAGATACCAGGAAGCACTGCCTGCCGGAGAGCTGAAAATGGGGGCGCGAGGCGAGCAGATGGCGTGGTGCGGTCAGTTTGCGGATCGTGAGTGCGAGAGGGAACGTGAGTGCGAGAGGGAACGTGAGCGGGTGGAGGAGATACGAGAGATGGGGTGATAGTGACAGAAGGTGCCCCTGCTGCTTCGAAAAACAGCAGGGGCACCGGGGTTACGAATAGCTCAGTCGCTGATCACTCGCAGAGCGATGGGGTCAGCTCTGGGTCGTGGTGTCCGTAGTTACCTCTGACTGGCCCGGCACTGACATGTCGCCGCCGTCTGACGCACCGCCACCTGAGCAGCCCGCGACTGCAAGACCTGCAATGGCCAAAACAGCTCCGATTCGTGCGATCTGTGAACGTGAAGCCATGATGTTTCATCTCCTTCGGTGGGATGATTACCGGATCACCCCTGATCGGAATAACGTTCTCCACACAGTAGCTGGCATCAAATCCATACTCAAGAGTTTTCAGGTAATTCTCAGATTAATGGGGGAATATGCCCAAATTGCGAGACACCAGCGGCACACTGCTCGAGGGTGAGGCGCACGGCGCTGTGCTCTGCTGCCCAGGAATTGTGGAGTGGAAGGTCGGACCGCGTCGCGCGGACAGAACGTCACCCCTCGCCGTGCAGCAGGCTCGGATCAGCCGAACATTCATCACCGATCTTCATCGGTGCAATCGTGCCCTTTTCGCGCTCTTCGAGCAGACGCTTCACAACGCGTTCGCGCACAGTCCACGGGTCGATCGTGTTGAGATAGATGCGAGTGCCGCCCTCGAAACCGGCTAACGTGGAGATGCGCCACTTGAGCAAAATCCTCCACCGCATCGGCGTCGACACCCCGGGCGGTCGGTGATACCACTCCTCGTTACATGGTACGTCGACCCCGGTGGCCACGTGCGCAGCATGCAGCAAGTCAGAAACTCCGCGAACCTGTTCATCGGAGGCGTGCCATGGGTTGACCGGCTCGCCCAGCGGCCAGATCGCAATGGTGGGGTAGCGGTGACCAAAACCGGCCAGCGCAATGGCGTGCTCATTCTGCGCAATCAGCAGGCGTCGCGTGACACCGACCGAGAAAATGTCGTCGTATAGATCCGGCTGCGCTCGCAGGCGGGAAAGCTCTGCCTCAGTCTGAACCGCGTGAGAGTCAATTGCGACCAGCTGTTTATGCAGGTGATCGAAACTCGCGCCGGCGGGTTTCAGCCAGTTCTGGAACGCCGCCACATACTTGACAGCAGGATCCAACCCGTACAGGTCAGCCATCGCGCGGGTAGTGAATGCCGTGTACTGATAGTGCTCCTCCGGGGTGAGGGTGCCAGACCCCGCCAGCTGCGTATTATCCGTCGCGCCATCAACATAGTGTCGGCGCGCAACGATCACGTCGTGACCACCGGAGAAAAACCCGTTCGCCTGTTGGAGCTTTTCTGAATCGGACAGAGCATCGAAGTCCTCCTCGGACATGCCGCCCGCCATCATCCGCGCGCGCACAACCCGCATCACGTGGTCATAGCCTGTCGAGGAAGCCAGGTATTCAGCCATTCGACGGTGCTCAGCTTCAGATGGAACGTGACCGTGGTTGAGGTGCCAGTAGTTGTAGGACACGATTTCGAAGAGGTTCGGGATGCGGCGGAACTCAGCGACAGTCGACGTCAGCTCATCGGCTGGCAGTGCTTCGAGCTGTTTCCAGTTGCCGTCCTCGTCGCGAATCAGACGAGCCTTTTCGGGCGGAGTCTCCAGATAGCGCTGTTCACAGAAGGCGCAGTATTTGCCGTGCTGATCTGGGTCGAGCTGCTCGGGCGTCTCAACTGGCACGGATAAAGGGCGGTGTCCCCGGCCGGGAACGGTCCACACTTCAGTGCCGGACAGCAGGTTCGTCTGTTTGACGGTGCCATCAGCTAGCCGCACAATGGCCCGGTCGTGGGTCTCTTGCTCCTTCGCCATACCTCCTAGCGTAGTCGCACTCGCCCTCATCTGACGGGCCCGGCACAGGCTCGACAGCAATTTCCTGTTCTCTTGCGGCGTATGTTCACCCTCTCATCAGGGGTAACGAGGCAGACGCCGCTTCGTGGCGGCAGCTCCCCCGATTCCATGTATGCGCTCAGTGAATTCAGTGGTGCACTGCTGTCGGGCTATTGTGAGGACGCCGAACATCGGTAGGGTGGAGGCATGGCTCGCGTGCGTTTGTTTGAACCGATTGAAGTGGGAGCGCGCCGAATTGCACACCGCGTGTGGATGCCTCCGATGTGTCAATACTCCGCCCTCCCGTCAGGCCCCACAATGGGGCAGCCGACCGACTGGCATGTGGTGCATTATGGTGCGAGGGCGCTCGGCGGTGCAGCAGCCGTCATTGTCGAGGCGACCGGGGTCGTGCCCGAGGGGCGTATCTCCCCGTACTGCCTGAGCCTGCATTCGGACGAGCAAATCCCGGCCTTTGCGCGCATAGCTGACGCGATCCACGCTGGCGGTTCAACTGCCCTGATCCAACTCAGCCACGCCGGACGGAAGGCGTCAGATCCGATGGATTGGGCGGTGGAGCATTCTCGCCGCTGGGCACGCCAGGCAGGGCGTGACCTTCCGATCTCGGATCAACGCGACCATGAACTTGAGTGGCAAACCGTTGCCCCGTCGGCCGTGGCATTCAACGAGCGGTTGGGGACGCCTCGTGAGTTAACAGGTGAGGAAATTGACGGCCTGATCCGCGCGTTTGGTGACGCGGCAGAGCGGGCCATGCGCGCAGGTTTCGACGGCGTGCAGATCCACGGCGCTCACGGCTACCTGATTCACGAGTTTCTCTCACCATTTTCCAACAAACGCACTGACAAGTGGGGCGGTGACTTCGAGGGCCGCACGCGTTTCCTGCGCCGCATAGCACAGGAAATCCGTTCACGTATTGGCGACGAGGTCGTCCTGGGCGTGCGCCTGTCGGGCACTGACTGGACGAAGGAATACCCCGAGGACGGTCGCGACGGCTGGACACTGGAAGAAACAGTACGTCTTGCCCGTGAACTGGCACGCCCCGGCACTGAGTTCAGTGCTCACGAAGGCGCTCGCGGCGTGGACATGATCAACATGTCGACCGGAGGCAACGTGCCTGACGCGCATATTCACGGCGGCGTGGGGTACCAGGTGTTCGCCGCGGAGGCTGTCCGCACAGGCCTGCATGATGCAGGAATTACCGATGTGCCGGTGTCAGCCGCGGGCCTTATTACGGGAGCTGAACAGGCTGAACAGATTTTGGTGGACGGTCGCGCCGACATGATCGAAGTGGGGCGCCCGCTTCTGACTGATCCGATGTTGCCGCACGTATGGGCGATGCGTCTTCGCTCCGAGATGGCGTGGCCAGATCCGTATCTGCGCGGCACCGCGCGTTACTAGGCCTGGGCTGGTGGCAGCCAGCCTCGTGCCTGACGTGCCAGATTGTCGAGGATGGATGCCGCTTCCGTTGCTCGATCCACGTGAACAAAAAGGTGGTCGTGGTAGTAGCCGGCGATCACGTTGCAGCTGATGGATCGCGATGCGAGCGTCTGGGTGATGGTGGCGGTCATGCCCACTGAATCCAGTGCGGAATGCACGCCCAACGTGATCAGTGCATAGCGTTCGTCCATCGGCAGGCCAGCCTCGCGCGCATCGTCTTCAGCGACGACAACGGTGATGCCTTCGTCTTCCTGGATTGTTGCGAAAGGCTGTAGCCCTTCGGGAATGGAGTGAACTGACGCAAAGACGTAGACACCCTGTGGGGTGGCGTCAAGCGCTGCAAGAACTGAATCAAGATCTTTTAACCCGGACATGTCTTCGACAATACCGATCGCGTCGTCTGTTTGCGAGGGTGTCTCACAATGAAGACCTGTGAGTTAAAGGGGTTTCGTTGGAGGATATTGGCCTGCATTTCGGCGACCCATCACAGGGAGTGATCCACAAGCGCAACTACTTTTGAAAGTTGAGTCTAGGTGTGTCAACTTTCAGCCTTGAGTGAAAGAGACTCAACTTTGCTTGCGGAGTCATCCTCGTCGATGCAGACTAGAACCATCAAGCGAACAGAGGCTCTGGGAGGAGCCACCAAGGTGCGGTCACGAGGGGGCCGAGCGCCTTGGACAAGTGAAGGAGATTGTTATGGTGACTCGTTTTGATCCCATGCGTGACATGGACCGTATTTTCAACTCAGTGATGCGTGAGGCTCCGGCCAACCCCGGCATGCCGCTGGATTTGTACCGCAGCGGCGATGAGTTCATCGCGAAGATGGATCTGCCCGGCGTTGACCCCTCCACGATCGACATCGACGTGGAAGAGCGCACGCTGACCATCAGTGCTGAGCGCAAAGCCGAGACCGCGAAAGACATTCAGTGGCTCTCTCACGAGCGCCCATCCGGTGCGTTTGCCCGTCAGCTGACACTGGGCAACGGAGTGGCACTGGACGGAATTTCCGCGTCCTACCGCGACGGCGTTTTGACGCTGACCATTCCGGTCGCAGAAGCTGCCAAACCGCGCAAGATCGCTGTTGCGGTGGAGGACAGTGCTCATGACGGAGCGCAGACCATCGAAGCCGACGCGCACGACTCCGACGAAAACTGAGGTCGGCCTCTGTGCGAGGAGTCGAGGAGCTGAGGGCGGAAGGCCGCGGCACTGAAGCGCTGCCTGGCCGGGATCCGCATCGATCCGACGACTAGCTGAAGAGAGAACCACCCGCTTGCTGGGATCTGAAATAAGTCCGGCAGGCGGGTGGTTTCTTATGCGGTTTTGCAATTATCGGAAGAGCGTTTCCAGATCGATATCAGCGCCGGTCAGCGTTGCGGTGATCTGGCCGCTGTCCGAGGTCTGCAGTGACGAAATCATGAGCCCGGATGGCAGCGGATCCAGTGGAACGCGCAGATCGTCCAGATTGAATTCCGTCAGCAGGTCATCCAGCGGAAGATTGAGCGCTCCGGCCTGAATGGTGGTGGGCGTGATCACCAAGGATCGACCGTTGTCACCGATCGCCAGTGTTGCCATCGCCGTGACCTGCTGGCCCAGGATTTCCATGCCGAGGCTCACGCCTTCATCGGTGACGCTGACAGTAGCGGGCATTGAGATGTACTGAGGCAGCTGATCATCCAGAACCTGCTGCAACGAATCCTGATTGACCCGCCCGGTGCCTTCAACCGACTGCGCGTGGTAGGGCGAGGACGTCCCGACATTGTGCACGCTGATGTCGATATCGTTCAGCCGTAACTGGCTCCCGGACACATCCACGTCCCATCCGGGCACATGCACATCCAGCGTCGAAATCGCCCCACCCAGAACCTGCGTGAGGAACGGGATATCGGCAACTGACACGTCAACACCATCCTCGCCGTCAGCAGCGCCCCCCTCGTCCGTGGTTCCCTGAGGGGCAGTGACGGCACCAGGCGCACTTTCAACCCTGGACGCGAGGTCACTTTCGACGCGGTGCGCCAGGTAGCGGTCTGCAC
Source organism: Actinomyces ihuae (assembly GCF_001457875.1). Lineage (NCBI taxonomy): Bacteria > Bacillati > Actinomycetota > Actinomycetes > Actinomycetales > Actinomycetaceae > Actinomyces > Actinomyces ihuae. The sequence continues at coordinate 603,406 of NZ_CZPX01000005.1, read as the reverse complement.
CCACCAGTGCGGCGGCGAGCGCGACGATCACTACCAGCGTGATCCACAGGCCTGTGTGCGAACGTGACTTTTCCGGCGCGTAGGGAGGTGGCGCGCTCACAGACGATCCATCACGTCAGGATGAGCACCCGTGCGGCCTTCTTCCCCTTCGTCGAGGGCGGCCACCGCAGTCATCTGCTGATCGGTGAGCTCGAAATCAAAGAGCATCATGTTGGCACGCTGTCGCTCCGGTGTCACGGACTTCGGGAAAATGACATCGCCGCGCTGCAAAGCCCAGCGAAGAGCCACCTGAGCAGCTGACACGTCGCGCTCCGCCTGCTCACTGACCTCGCGCGCGATTTCACTGAGGCGGTCATCAGATGCTGCCCGGCCACGCGCCAGCGGCGACCACGCTTCAGTGATGATCGAATGCTTGTCATCGAAGTCATGCACCTCCTGGTTGAGCAGGTAGGGGTGTGACTCGATCTGGTTGACCATCGGGACGACACTGGACTGCTCCAGCAGTACCTCCAGGTGGTGCGGCTCAAAGTTGGACACGCCAATGGCGCGGGCTCGGCCGTCTTCGTAGAACTCCTCGAGCACCTTCCACGTGGTGACAAAGTCGCCGCCGTAGAGCGTGGGCAGTGGCCAGTGGATCAGGAACAGGTCCACATAATCGGTGCGCAGATCCTTCAGTGACTGTGCGAACGCGGCGCGCGCCACATCAAGCTCGTGGTTGGGGTTGTCCAGCTTGGTCGTGATGAACAATTCTTCACGCGCAACGCCTGACTGCGCCCAGGCCTGCCCGACTTCGGCCTCATTGTGGTACATCTGTGCCGTATCGAGATGGCGGTACCCCAGGGCAAGCGCGTTGGACACTGCTTCGACGACATGCTCAGTGATCTTGTAGGTTCCAAAACCCAGCTGAGGAATCGTGGCTCCTGTGGCCAGGGAAAGCGTGGGGATCTGTGGAATGTCTGCCGATGCGGTCGCCATGATGGCTGGCTCCTCTCATGATCTGTCAACATGCTCGGGCACGTGCTCCACTTCAGCTTACGTGCCCAGGCGTCCATTCATGAGCCTATGCGATATCGTCCTCGTCCGTCACTGCTGGGCCCGCAAACTGAGCCTGGTAGAGGCGGGCATACGCCCCGCCGCGTTCCAACAGTTCCACGTGACGGCCAGTTTCCACCACGTCGCCGTCTTCCATCACCAAAATGAGGTCCGCATCGCGAATCGTTGACAGGCGGTGCGCAATGACAAACGAGGTGCGATCCTGGCTGATTTGATCCATCGCCTTTTGTACCAGTGCCTCGGTGCGCGTATCAACCGAGGATGTTGCCTCATCGAGGATCATCAGGTCCGGGTGTGCGATGAATGCGCGGGCAATTGTCAAAAGCTGGCGCTCACCGGCCGAAATCTGGTCGTCCTGGTCGGCAACCTTCGTGTCATACCCATTGGGAAGTTGCGTAATGAGGCGATGCGCCGCCGTCTCCTTCGCGGCTTGCCTGACGTCCTCAGGTGTGGAGCCCTCACGCCCAAACGCGATGTTCTTCTCAATCGTGCCTTCGAACAGCCATGTATCCTGCAGCACCATTCCCATATGGGAGCGCAGAACATCCTTGTTGATCGTCGAAATATCCACGCCGTCGATCCGAATCGCACCGGAGTCCAGCTCGTAGAAGCGCATGAGCAGGTTCACCAGCGTGGTCTTTCCGGCACCCGTTGGCCCGATGATCGCGACAGTTTGGCCAGGCTGTACCTCCACCGACAGATCCTTGATAACGGGCTTATCTGGCGAATAGCCGAAGCGCACGTGGTCAAAGACGATGTGCCCGCGCACGTGCTCATTTTCTGCCGTGCTTGCCTGACCGTCCCAGGATGTCTGGCTGCTGGCAGCTTCTGGCGTTTCATCAGTGGCCTCCACATGGGCCAGCGCGAACGAGGACGCCCCGTTATCCGGCTCCATCTCAGGTGCATCGAGGAACTCAAAGATGCGTTCAGCCGAAGCGATACCGGACTGCAGGGAGTTCGCCATCGACGCCAACTGGCCCAGAGGCTGCGAGAACTGACGCGAATACTGGATGAAGGCCTGAACCTGGCCCAACGTCATTCCACCGTTGGCGACCATCAGCCCGCCACCCACGGCGACCACCACGTACGACCCGTTGGACAGTAACCCCATCAACGGCATCATCAGGTTGGAGATGAACTGCGCCTTGAACGATGAGTGATACAGCCGCGTATTGGCGTCGTTGAATTCGTCGGTGAAACGCTCTTCCAATCCGTACAGCGCAACGACCTCGTGCCCCGTCATCGCTTCCTCCACGACGCCGGAAACCTCGCCGGTCGCATTCCACTGCTCAACGAACTGCGGCTGCGCCTTCTTCATCAGGTAGACGGCGATCGCTGCACCGAAGGGAATGATCACCATCGCCAACAACGTGAGCTTCCACGACATCGACACCATCATGGCGACAATGCCGACGACGGTGAGGACTGACTGGAAGAACTGGGAGAGCGTCTGGTTCATGACCTGCGTGACGTTGTCGACGTCGTTGGAGACGCGAGAGATCAGATCACCGCGCGAATGCTGATCGAGGTAGCTCAGCGGCAGCCGTTCGATCTTGCGCTGAATCTCATCGCGCATCCGCCACCCGGCGTTCTGAACGGCAATGCGCAGCAGAATCTCACCGACCAGCCCCACCAACGCTGAGGCGGCGTAGATTGCGCACACCGTCAGCAGGACCTTGCCCAACTGGCTCATGTCGATTCCCTGGCCGGGCACGACGTCCATCGCAGAAAGCATGTCAGCGAAACGATCATGACCCGAGGCGCGCATCGCCTCGATTGCCGCTTCTTTCGAGGGCGCGTCCGCCATCATCTTCCCGATGACGCCGTTAAAGATAATGTCTGTGCCGCGGCCGAGGATCTTCGGTGCAATCACTGACAGAACCACCGACGTTGCAGATGCCAGCAACGTGATGAAAAGAATGAATGCATCGGGTCGCAGTGACTTGATCAGGCGTTTCAACGAGCCGGAGAAGTTCTTCGACTTGCCTCCAGGTGCGACCCCGCGGTTGCCGCGAGGACGGTTGGACTGCCCGCCGCGGCGCCGGCGCTGTGGCTGAGAATCAGTGCTCATGCTGCCTCCTCCTCGCTGAGCTGTGAGGCAACAATTTCCTGATACGTCGTACAGCTTTTCATCAAGTCCTCATGCGTGCCGCGACCGGCGATGTGACCATCTTCCAGCACGATGATCGTGTCGGCGTGCCGAATCGATGCAACGCGCTGCGCCACCACCACGATCGCTGCGTTGCCGGTGTGATCAGATAAACCTGCCCGCAGGCGCGCATCTGTGGCGTAGTCCAGCGCGGAAAAAGAATCGTCAAAGATATACAGGTCGGCATCGCGGTACAGGGCACGCGCAATCGACAGGCGCTGGCGCTGACCGCCGGAGAAGTTCGACCCGCCCGGATCGACGTCATAATTCACACCGCCATCAAGCTTGGAGACGAACTCTGTGGCCTGAGCGCCCTCGAGTGCGCGCTCCACCCTGGAAAGCTGCTCGTCTGTCAGGTTGTCGGTTCGTGTCACGTCCAACAATCCGGACACTGTCTGCGCAATGGTGCCGGAAAACAGGTACGCATGCTGCGGCACCATCGCGATGCGCTGGCGTAGCTGAGCCAGGTCTATGTCGCGCGCATCGACGCCATTGACCCGGATAGTTCCGCCTGTGGGATCCATCAGGCGCGGCAACAGGTTCACCAGCGTGGTCTTGCCTGAAGCAGTTGAGCCGATGATTGCAGTTGTCGTTCTTGGTTTCAGAGTGATCGAGATGTCATCCAGGACTGGTGAGAGTGCCCCGTCGTAATGCACGCTGACGTGGTCAAGGCTGAACACCCATTGGCCCTGGTCAAGGGTGGTGTCGTGGTGAGAATCTTCGGATGCGGCAGCGTCGCCCTCGTCAATGTGCGTCGCCATGTTCGAGGGGGACTGGGCTTCCGCGGGCGTGACAACTGTGGGAGCTGCGTCAAGAACCTCGGTGACACGGTGTGCGGCGACGCCGGCGCGAGGCACCATCACAAACATCATGGCGGCCATCATGACGGCCATGAAGATCATGCCGAGGTAATTGATGAAGGCGAAGAGCGCGCCGATCTGCATGTTGCCGCTGTCGATCAGGGATCCGCCGAACCACACCACTGCAACCGATGACATCGAAATGATCAGCGTCACCGAGGGGAACATGATCGAAAAGAGGATACCGATGCGCAGGTAGACCGACCGTACAGACGCGTTGACCGAGTCGTAGCGCTCGCGGATAAACGGTTGACGCACGAATGCGCGGATGACGCGGATGCCGGTGAGTTCTTCGCGCAGGACAGTGTTCATCGTGTCGATGCGTTTTTGCAGGCGGGCGAACTGCGGTGCGAGGAACGCCATGATGATGCCGACAATGACCGCGAGGATGGGGACGACGACCAGGAGCAATAGTGAGAGGCGTTGATTTTGGCGCACAGCCATCAGGACTCCACCGATGCCGTTAATGGGTGCCTGCACCATGATAAGGAAGGTCATCAGGGTGACCATCTGGATTTGCTGCACATCGTTGGTGGAACGCGTGATCAGGGAAGGGGCACCGAAGTCATGCATGTTCTGAGCGGAGAACGACTGCACATGAGTGAAGAGCCGGTGACGTGCCCAGGCGCCCAGACCCATCGCCGTACGGGCGCCGAGGTAGACAGCGAACGCAGTGGTGACCACCTGGACGAGAGTGATCCCCATCATGATTGCGCCGAGTTTCCAGATCAGGTCAGTGTCACCTTGTGCGACGCCTTCATCGATGATGCGGGCGTTGAGGCTCGGCAGATTCAGTGCGGCTATGGTTGCGATTACCTGCAGCACGATAATGCCGATCACTTCAAGAAGGCGTGTACGCAGATAGCGCCAAACAAAACGAAAAAGCACGCGTTTTCCATTCCATCGAAGTGCGTGACGTTTTCACGCACTCACATATGGTAAGAGACGCTGTGTCATCATGCTCACGATGGCGTTTTTGCGCTGTTGCGTGACCGATGGACATTTCAGGTTAATCGAGTAAACTTCCGACGTGCCCATGTTTACGTCATACAGAACACCTGCTTTTTCACCTGATGAGCTTATTGCAGGTTTTTGGTTGGTGCTCGCCTATGTTCATGCCGGGAAAGTGGCTGAATATGTTGCGAATAATGGTGAGCCGACTGAAGCTGTTCCTCTGACCGAGGGTGGCACGCCTCACGCCTGGCACGAAATTGACGATATTGTTGAGCCTGTTATCCGTCATCATGGTCTCGACCACCCGGATGAACTTGCGGAGAAGATCGCAAAAAACATCGTTCGTACTGTGTGGTGGGTCACACAGGTGAATGACAAGGTGTCTGGTGAGACCTCTCAGGCGTCGATCTCTGTGGCTGATTTTGACCGCGCCCGCTCGGCTCTGCTGGAAGCCTGGAAAGTAGGATCGATCGCCGGAATGGCGCTGTGGCCACCGACCGCCCGCACTGTCGCCACGCGTGTTGGCGATGGCAGGTGGAACACAGCTCTGTCCCGTCTGGGAGTTGCGACGTATTCAGGCAGGCGGGTTGGAGCCACGCGCTTCAGTGATGAGGACATCATGAAGGCGTTGCGCAAATTTAACGACGAACTGCGCGAAGAATCCGGTGAGGAATCCTCCAGCTCGCAGGTGTCGGATCGTCTGACCTATCAGAACTACTGCGAGTGGGCCTCTGAGCAGCGGGCTGCGGGCGAGCGGATCGTGTCAGGCGCCACGATTCGCCAGCGCTACCGGTCGTGGAAAAAGGCACTGCATGAGGCCTTTGAGCAGGAGGGCTGAGCGCGGCGCGGCGTGCTCAGCTGAGCGAGGGTGGCTAACGCCAGCGGATCGATGAGTCGCGTCCGCGCAGGCGATCAAGTTCGCGACGCTCTTTCTTGGTGGGGCGACCTGTACCCTTTTCGCGCCGAGCCACCGGAATTGAGAGGCGAGGCCGAGGAAGCGACAAATCAACGTAGCACTGCCGCGCAATAGGGGCGCCCATCCGTTTAGCCAGGAGGTGACGCACCTCCAGCACGCGATCGAATCCTTCGACGCGCAGGCGCACTTCGTCGCCGACTCTGACTTTCTGTGCGGCTTTCGCTGCCTCACCGTTGACTTTCACGTGACCGGCGCGGGCGGCAGCCGTCGCAGCCGAACGCGATTTCACCTGCCGAGTCGCCCACAACCACGTATCGACCCGCACGAAGGGCTGGTCGCTGAGTGCGCCCGCAGGGATCGGCACTTCCGCGTGCGCAGGATCAGCGCTCTCAGCCGGAAAACCGTATTCAGCATCGTGGTTGCTCATAGACAGATCCTAGAACGAGAAGAGCCGCTCTACCTTCCGCACCTTGAGCGGGTGGCGGACGACGCACACAGGTGCGAACCGATTGGGATCCCGCCGATGCGATGGCTACGATTGGAACAGGTCACTGTACAGACCTCACGTCAGCAACGCCGCTTCACCATGATGAAAGGACTCGACATGAGTACTCCTCGTATCGTCCACATTGCTACAGATCACGCGGGGCTCGATGCGTCGCATGCGATTCAGGAACACCTGCGGGAGCGTGGATTCGAGGTTCACGACCATGGCCCTCAGTCCTACGATCCGCAAGACGACTACCCCGCTTTCTGCATTCACGCCGCGCAGGCCGTTGTCGCGGACCGGCAGGCAGGAAAAGACGCCCTCGGCATCGTGCTGGGTGGGTCCGGAAACGGTGAACAGATCGCCGCCAACAAGGTCGATGGTGTGCGAGCCGCCCTCGTCTGGAACGAATCGACCGCGCTGCTGGCCCGCCAGCACAACGATGCGAATGTTGTCGCGCTCGGAGCCCGTCAACACCCCGAGGAGGAAATGATTCACCTGATCGACCTCTTCCTCGACGAGCCTTTCTCCAACGAGGAGCGCCACGTCCGCCGTATCGGTCAGATCAGCCAGTTCGAGGCAGAGCGGGGTTAGCTTGCGTCACGAGCCACTAGGGTAGATGCATGGCAACTCCTCCTTTCATCCTTGAATTACGCTCCAAAATCGGCCACGCACCGCTGTGGATACCAGGGTGCACGGCAGTCGTATTGCGTCCTGCTGCGTCTTCCTCATTGACGAGGGTGACCGGCGCGAACGCTGACCTGGCTGATATTGAAGTGCTGATGGTCAAGCGTGCTGACAACGGCAAGTGGACGCCCGTGACGGGAATCGTGGATCCAGGCGAGGAACCGGCTGCTGCAGCTGAACGTGAAATTCGTGAAGAAGCCGGTGTTGAAGCGGTTGCGCAGCGCCTCTTGTCGGTGGAGGTCGTGGGGCCTGTGACCTACCCGAATGGTGATGTGTCGAGTTATCTGGACTGCTCATTCGTGTGTGAATGGAAGCAGGGCGAGCCGTGGCCTGCCGACGGCGAGAACACAGAAGCGGCGTTTTTCCCAGCCAATGACCTGCCTCCCACTAATGAGCGCTTCCGAACTGCAATTAAGCGGGCACTGTTAGGTGAAGACGGGTCGGCGGTGTTCAATCGGTAGTACTCCATAGGCCCAAAGTGTGCAGCTTCTAACCGTTCGTAGATAGGACAGTGTGAGACACAACCACTTCCGCTCGAGGCGTGCAGATTCTCCGTGCGTGCCGGTTATGGGGGATTAGTGGAGAGATTGGGGATTAGCGGAGAGCACGCTTGGCCAGCAGGGTAGATAGCGTGTGGCACTGTTTCACCGACTGGAACGGCACTTGCCGACAGATCGGGGACGTGGTGAGATTGAGCTCATGACACATACACCTCAAAAAATCGTCTACAGAGTTGAAGCCGAATGCACGGGAGGTCGCGACGGAGCCGTCACGATTCCGACGCTGGACTTCCAGGCCGATCTGCGCGCCCCTGAAAAGATGGGTGGCCCCGGTGGGGGACTGAACCCAGAAGCGCTGTTCGCCGCAGGCTACGGCGCATGTTTTCAAAGCGCGCTTGCACTTGCTGGAAAAGAACTCGGAGTTGACACGTCTGATTCGCTGGTTACCTGCTCCGTGGGGATCGGGCCTGAAGGTGAATCCTTTGCGCTGTCAGTCATGATCAATGTTGAGATTCCTGGCCTCGACGATGAGACGGTCAAGCGCGTGGCGACTCGCACGCACCAGCTGTGCCCGTATTCCAAGGCCATCGCTGACAACGTTCCGGTTCAGATCACAACCGGCCAAAAGTCGAAGTAAGGTCTTGTTCTTGTCAGTTCTCTAACTTTGTGTCAGGTGCGGGCTGCAGCGCGTGAGCTGTAGCCCGCACCTGTTGTGTACGTCCATTTTCATTGACCCAACTGTCGATCTCGGTCGACTATAGGGCGGGGGTGTTGCAACCCTGCCACTGTTTGTGCAGGTCAGGAGCTTTTGTCTGCGCGCACATCAGTCGACGCGTCGTCCAAATCGACAGTTGGGGACAAGAGGGGGAGTGGAGACAGCCGGGCGCGAGAGGAAGCTGGAGGAAGGCAGCTGGGAGCCAGAGCGCAGGGCGCTGCGCAGAGCGCTTTCGTGCCTCAGGCTCCGCGCCAGTAGGCCTCCAAAATTGCTGACAAAGACTCAAGATCTGCAACGTGACTCATTTCCCGCGCCGAATGCATCGACAGCAATGCCACTCCGACGTCAACCGTGCAGATTCCCAGACGCGTCGCCGTGATCGGGCCGATCGTGGTGCCGCACGGCATCGCATTGTTGGACACGAAGTCTTGCCATGGTGCTCCTGCCGCCTGTGCGGCTCTTTTCCACAGTGCGATCCCGGGTGCGTCCGAGGAATACCGTCGGTTGGCGTTCAACTTCAACAGTGGACCGCGACCCATCACCGGGCGGTTGTCAGGGTCGTGCCGATCAGCATAGTTGGGATGCACGCTGTGCCCGGCATCAGCAGAGATGCACGATGAGGCGGCCATCATCCGAGCCGTCCCGTCAAAGTCTCGACCCAGGCTCGCCGCCGTGCGACGCAGAATATCTTCGAGGAACGGCCCGGCCGCCCCCGAACTGGTTGACGATCCTACTTCCTCATGATCAAAGCAGGCGAAAATCAGTACGTCGTTGCCACTGATGCCGTCAGCCAGCAGGCGCTCCATTGCGGTGAGGCCGCTGTGCACCGATGACAAATTATCCTGACGGCCAGCAGCGACAAACTGTCCATGCGATCCGAAGACGGCAGGCCCCTGCGAGGGAGTCAGGATTAGATCAAAGGATGCGATCTGATCGGCGTCATCCAGATCGACCGTATGAGCCACGAGATCAAGGACCGACGCGTCGTCCTCGTCAACAGTCCATACGGGCTTCATGTGCTGTTGCTTGTCGAGCACAAGGCCCTTGTCACTCACCGTACGGTCCAAGTGGATGGCCAGCTGCGGGATGCGTGCGAGTGGGCCGGTTGCGACCAGGCGCTGCTCGCCACCCTGCGTGAGAACGCGTCCAGCGATCTTGAGTTCGCGATCCAGCCACGAGTTCAGCAGCATTCCGCCGTAAATCTCTGCGCACAGCTGCCCCCACCCGTCGGCGGTGGTGGCCTGCACAGACGGCTTGAGCACGAGAGCAGGGGAGTCAGTATGCGCGCCGACGATGCGGAACGCAGACGAGTCAGTGACAGACTCGGGGATCACATACGCAATAACGGCACCGTCGCGGACAACCACGTGTCCACCCGGTGCCGTATCCCACGCGTCAGTTTCGCGCTGGCGCACGCACCCCGCATCCTCCAAACGTTGAGCAATGAGGTCAGCAGCGTGGTACGAGGACGGGGAATCGCTCAGAAAAGACAGGTAATCGCAGGTAAAGGCACTGGCCGTCGCTGTGCCGACAGGTTTCACATTGGACATGACTCCATGGTAGGCGATGGAACAACGCCGGTGGAGTCGCCCTCGTCAATTCTGCCGAACGAACCGGCGACGGCCAGTAAGTAACTGCGTCACAGTGTGCTCGAGGCGACGCGAACCGCCGTCGAACACGCGAGTGAGGCTCAGGAGTTCAGCTTGTCGGCGATCTCGACTGTGCGGCGAGCCATGTGGTCGAGCGCAGCCAGTGTTTCCTCCGAACGCGTGTCGGTGTTCACCCGCTCAGGAATGACACGCGCGATCGCCCGTCTGGAAAAGCTTGGCCTTGTTGAGCGCACCCCGTCACCCTCGGACAAACGATCAATGCTGGTGTCGTTGACGCCCGAGGGAAAGTGCACGCAGCAAGAAGCCGCTGTCATCACTCAGGAGCACGGCGCTCAGCTATTCGGTGCAGTCGCCACTGCAGATGAACGTCGCCGCGTTGAGCAGATTGGTCTGGATCTGCGCGCAGAGATGGGGGCGCGGCAAAGTGAAATGATTAAACAGGAAGACGAGGACGCCTCGACGTGCGGCCGCTGATAACCTGCTTGCCGGCAAAGAACCGCTGACGAACTACTTGCCGGCGGAGAAGCGGTACACGTTCGTCTCGCGCAGCTCGAAACCGCACCGCTTGTACAGGCGGTTAGCTGCTTCGCGCGAGGGACGCGATGTCAGGTCAATCGTGCGTGCGCCAAGCTCCTGGGCAAAGTCAACCGCTGCTTCAACCAGCTTCTGGCCGGCACCCTGGCCGCGCGTACTGCCATCAACGACCACATCTTCTACCCAGGCACGCAAACCGGTGGGAATCGTGAAAGTAGCCAGCGTGAGCATTCCGGCGATCTGACCGGCGGCTAAATCGCCCGCTGCCTCATCGGTGCGATAGATAAACAGATACACACCTGGTTGAGAAATAAAGTCGCGGATAGAGTCTTCCTCCATCGGCGCTGATGAGCGGGACAGCTGAGGGATGAGCAGCTTCATTGCTTCGGTCAGTTCGGGCGAAAAATCATCGACGCGTTCGATCGCCATGAGGCCTCCTGTGGGTTGCGCAATCTCCCTAGCATTGTGACACGATCGCCCGCCGTGCGTGCCAGTGACGCTCGGGCGCGTGGTGCTCAAGCGTGTGACGCTTGGGTGCGTGATGCTCAGGCGTGCGATGCGTGGGCGCGTGACGCTCGCGCTTGCGACGGTCGGGTATGTGACGTTCACATGTCTGTCGGCGCTCTGAGAGGCAACGCCTTCAGTGGGTCAGATCCTGCCTCTCGTGCAGCTGCTGATCCTCGCGCACGCGCAGGTTCTTCAGGCAGAAGACGCAGTACGCCAGCAAAAGCACAACGCAGAACGACAGGAGCGCTGCGTTGAAGGCCGTCTCGCTCATTGATAGCGACGAGGCCGCATCGGCGCTCGTTTTTTCGATGATGGCCAGAGAATTATTCAGGCTGTGGAAGACGATACATGGAACTAAGCTCTTTCCGTTGTAGAACAGCAATACAAGGGTGAAGCCGACGACGATTGCAAAAACGATCTGCATGAGTGTATTCATCAGCGGGGCGCCGTTGAGCAGGTTGACGATATGTCCCAGCCCGAACGTCAATGACGACACAATAATGGCTGCCATCAAATTGCTTTTCGCCATTGCCAGGAAGAGGAAACCTCTGAAGATTACTTCTTCCAGGAAACCGATGCACGTCATCGAGACAATGAAAAGGATGGTTTCGACAGCGGTGTACCGGAAGTCAAAACCCGTGATCAATCCGCTGGTGGCAACGATCAAAATGGGGAGGAAAAACCAGGCTCTGTCGGCAGGATAGGGCGGCTTGATAAGCCCGTACTTTTTCGCCAGGCCATTGGAGATAATCCAGTACGCAAGAACTGCGACAAGGGCGATATGGAAGATCGCCGGGATCAACGCTGTGATCCCGATCTGGTCGGTGAGTTGCTGTGCAACGAGGGTCCCGCCGACGTAGATAGCAATCATGATGATTGCGAACGTTATTTCACTTTTCTGATACAACGCCTTCATTGTGACGCCTCGTTTCGTGGACGCGGGGATCGAGGAGTTGAACGACCTCACGTATGAGCCCGAAAGAGCATGACATGACCTTCTCGCAAAGCCGCTAATCTCAATGGTGTTTTCAGTGTAACCAGCGCGAATCAGGCCGTCGGTAACAAAATGATAAATGCGCGTCGGCTCATGTGGATGGGGAAGTTGTGTCGCTCCTTGTGGGGGTTGTGTGTATTTCAGGGGGCGTCCGCGCTCCTATCGAGCAGACTTGAGCAGTCAAACGTCTTTCAAGCAGGTCCGCTCCCTTATCGTATATTGAGCAAACCTTCGCCCTTACTGTGTTTCAAGCAAAACCGCACACTCGACATGGCGGGTGTGCGCGAACATGTCAAAAATGCGTCCCTGACTCACTTGATACGACGGCATGTGCGCGAGATCCTCAACCAGTGTTGCCGGATTGCATGACGAGTACACGATGTGGTGCGCTCCGCACCCGTTGAGCCACGTCGCAAGCTCCTCACCCAGCCCGCGTCGGGGAGGGTTGACCACGATAGCATCTGGAACCGTGCGTTCGGACTGCTCTCGCGCCCACTTGGTCGCATCCGCCGCAATGAAACGCGTGCGCACACGCCTTGCTGCCACCTCCAGGTGCTGCGCAGCGTTCTTCGCAGCCTCGACAGCATCGCCGGAAATCTCCACGCCCGTCACATCCTGGACACCCGCGGCTGCAGCATTTAACGCAAACCCGCCCACGCCGCAATACAGATCCCACACGCTGCGAGCATCTACATCCGTCAGCCAGCTCGCCACCTGCATGTACAGTGCTGAAGCCACCCGCGTGTTGGTCTGAGTGAAGGAGCGCGGCCCAACCTGCAGTCGCGTCCGTCCAACCGTCATCGGCAGTGTTACCTCGTCGGTGAGGACGTACTCATCCGGCCCTTCGACCAATGCTGCGTGCGTGGGATGAATGTTGGCCGTCACCACTCGAATGGTCGGCACCGCCTGTCTGATTGCATCAAGATGAGTGCGCAGAGTCGACATGTGGCGGCGCGAGCGCAACACGAAGCGCACCATTAGTTGTCTGTCATCGCCTGCCGTCACAATGACGTACTTAAGGTCGCCTCGACGCCGTTTGACGCTGTACGGTTCGATGCGCATGCGCTCGATCAAACGGGCAAGTCGGGGGAGCTGATCGCGGATTGCAGGCACGACGATCGGGCAGTCTCGCAGGTCCTGCACGTTCAAATCCGCCCCCAGTATTCCCAGCCGCATGTTCAAGGGTGTCCCTCCCGCCACGAGTTTCACCTTGGAGCGAAAATCCCTCTGATGCGATGCAGCAGGTGCCAGCCACTGCAGATCGGGCGTGCCGAATTCAGTGAGGGCGCGACGAACCTTCGCATCCTTGTCTGCAAGTTGACGTTCGTACGGTGTGGGTAGCAGGGTACACGAATGGCACAGCCCGGCCTCGAAATACCCACATTGCATAGGGGAATTGTGTCACGGTGCCTGCGAGGGTGCCCGATCGCAAGGTGATGTGTCCGGAGGCTGTGTCGGCTTGCTCACATGTGACGAGGGAATAAACCTCACCGTGATGAAGTTGAGCATATTAGACTCAAGTTTGAGGTCGTAGGACTTGCCATGGCGTCATCCCCCCTCTAAACTTGAGTGCAACAGACTCAACTTGGAAGGATAGATTCAATGGCACGAGCAATTGGCATTGACCTGGGAACAACGAACTCCGCTATTGCGGTGTTGGAAGGTGGCGAGCCCACCATTATTGCCAACGCCGAAGGCGCGCGCACCACTCCCTCGGTCGTCGCATTTTCAAGCACCGGCGAAGTCCTCGTCGGAGAACTGGCCAAGCGGCAGGCCGTCACAAACGTTGACCGCACCATCTCGTCAGTCAAGCGCCACATGGGCACCGACTGGAAAGTGTCCATCGACGATAAGGATTACACCGCGCAGGAAATCTCCGCGCGTATCCTCGGCAAACTCAAGCATGACGCGGAAGAATACCTCGGTGAACCGGTGACCGATGCGGTCATCACCGTCCCCGCATACTTCTCTGATGCGCAGCGTCAGGCCACGAAGGAAGCCGGCCAGATCGCCGGACTGAACGTTCAGCGCATCGTCAACGAGCCAACCGCAGCAGCTCTGGCGTATGGCTTGGAAAAAGGTAAGGAAGATGAACTGATTCTGGTCTTCGACCTTGGCGGTGGCACGTTCGACGTGTCCCTGCTGGAAATCGGCAAGGATGATGACGGCTTCTCCACCATTCAGGTGCGTGCAACTGCCGGTGACAACAAGCTCGGTGGTGACGACTGGGATCAGCGCATCGTTGACTGGCTCATCCAGCAAGTCAAGTCCAAGTCAGGCGCTGACCTGTCGAAGGACACCGTCGCGCTGCAGCGCCTCAAGGAAGCAGCTGAGCAGGCCAAGAAGGAGCTGTCCTCGGCCTCGACCACGAACATTTCACTGCAGTACCTGTCGATGACGGCTGACGGCCCCATCCACCTGAACGAATCGCTTTCGCGCGCCAAGTTCGAGGAAATGACCTCTGACCTGCTTGACCGTACGAAGCAGCCGTTCCACGACGTGATTCGTGACGCAGGTATCCAGGTCTCCGACATTGACCACGTTGTGCTGGTCGGTGGCTCCACCCGTATGCCGGCAGTGGCTGAAGAGGTCCGCAAGCTGACCGACGGTCGCGAACCGAATAAGGGTGTCAACCCCGACGAAGTTGTGGCAATCGGCGCAGCCCTGCAGGCCGGCGTCATCCAGGGCGACCGTAAGGACGTTCTGCTCATCGACGTGACCCCGCTGTCCCTCGGCATTGAAACCAAGGGCGGGTTCATGACCAAGCTGATTGAACGCAATACCGCGATCCCGACGAAGTCCTCGGAGCTGTTCTCCACAGCGGAAGACGGCCAGACATCCGTGCTGGTTCAGGTCTACCAGGGTGAGCGCGAGTTCGCCCGCGACAACAAGCTGCTGGGAACCTTCGAACTGGGCGGCATCGCCCCGGCACCTCGCGGCAAGCCGCAGATCGAGGTCACCTTCGACATCGACGCCAACGGCATCGTGCACGTCTCTGCAAAGGATCGTGGCACAGGCAAGGAACAGTCGGTGACTATTACCGGTGGATCTGCCCTGCCTAAGGATGAGATCGACCGCATGGTGAAGGAAGCTGAAGCGCACGCCGCCGATGACAAGAAGCGTCGTGAGGAAGCTGAAACACGCAATACGGCCGAGCAGAAGGTCTACATGACCGAGAAATTCCTCAAGGATGACGGCGACAAGGTGTCAGAAGGTACGCGCAACGAGGTCCAGACGGATATCGACGCGGTCAAGAAGGCGCTCGAGGGTGACGACATCGAAGCAGTGAAGTCGGCTATGACCAAGCTCGACGAATCATCACTGAAGATCGGTCAGGAAATCTACGCCGCGCAGCAGGCCGAGGGTGACCAGGCCCAGGCTCAGGCAGACGCTCCGCAGGCCGGCGCCGGCCAGGCAGATGCATCATCGAGCGATGACGACGTCATTGACGCTGAAATCGTTGATGAGGAGGACGACGACAAGTGAGTGAGACACCGATGAACGACAAGAGCCAGACCGGGCCCTCCGAGTCTGATCCGCGCGTGTCGCCATCGGGTCCCACCGACCAGAACGCGTGTGCATCCGGCAAACAGTCAGATGCACACGCCGAGGGCAACGGCACCGGCAGCGCCTCACAGCATGGCGCTGCCGCCCGTGAGGCCGATGCGTCGCACACAGGTGATGCGTCTGAACCAGCAGGCTCAGCACGCGAAAACTCAGATGTAGACGATTCAGCTTCGACCGCCCCTCGCGATGGCACCACGTCCAATGAATCTGACGGCACCTCCGATGTCTGCGCAGACGATGTAAATAGCGAATTGGCTGATGGCGCCAATGCTGCGCCAGCAAGTACCGACGATATGTCCGCATTTGAGGATGATGTCGAAGATACCGAGCTGGCCAAGGCAATGGCACGAATCGGAGAGCTGGATGACGACCTGGCTCGGGCACGCGCCGACCTGTACAACCTGAACCAGGAGTACGGCAACTACGTGCGCCGTTCCAAGGAAGCTGCATCCGCCCACCGCGTGAGCGGTCAGCAGGAAGTGGCAGAAGCGCTGATTTCCGTCCTCGATGATATTCACGCAGCGCGTCAGCACGGCGACCTCGAAGACGGACCTTTCGCAGCGATCGCTAACAAACTTGAAGAAGTTCTCAAGAGTCAGTTCGCGATGGAACGCTACGGTGTGGAAGGGGACGACTTCGACCCCTCGCTGCACGAGGCGCTGATGGCACAAGCTAGTGAGGATGTCGACCACCCTGTGATCGGCCAGGTTCTGCAGCCCGGATACCGCATGGGTGAGAAGGTTCTGCGCCCCACGAAAGTGATGGTTCACAACCCACAGTGACACGTACAAGGACGGGCATTAACCGATGCCCACGAGAAAACGAACTGCTCACAGGCAGACAACCGGGAGATGAGGTGACATGAGCGGACAAGATTGGTTGGAAAAAGATTTCTACAAGACTCTGGGAGTCGGGAAAGACGCCGACGCGGCAGCCATTAAGAAGGCCTACCGCAAGCTTGCCCGAAAGTGGCACCCCGATCAGAATCCTGGAGATGCGAAAGCCGAAGAGCGTTTCAAGGAAATCGGTGAAGCCTACGCCGTCCTGTCAGATCCTGAACAGCGCAAACAATACGATGCGCTGCGCTCAATGGCAGGTGGCGGGGCACGATTCCAGGCAGGCCCCGGCGGCGCGGCTGGCGGAGCGGGCTTTGAAGACCTGTTTTCCAACCTGTTCGGCGGTGGCGGTGGGCCGGGTGGTCAGACCCGAGTGCGCTACAGCACCCAGGGCGGCGGCGGAGCAGGATTTGAGGATATGTTCTCGAACCTGTTCGGCGGCAGCGCCGGCGGACAGTCTGGCCCCTACGGGTCGGGCTCATTCGGTCAGGGAGCGCCCGGAGCAGGTTTTGGTGGTCCTCGACCCCAACGTGGAAATGACCTGCGTGCCTCCACTACACTGACGTTCCGCCAGTCCATGGAAGACACCACCGTGCGGATGACCGTTGACGGCCATTCGATGACGGTGCGCATCCCTGCCGGCGTGAAGGACGGTCAGAAGATCCGTCTGCGCGGCAAGGGGCGTCCCGGCTCAAATGGCGGGAAGAACGGTGACCTGATCGTCACGATCAACGTGGCTAGGCACCCTGTTTATTCGCGCGACGGTGACAACCTACGGATGCAGCTGCCGGTGACGATGTCGGAGGCAGCATTGGGCGCCAAAGTCAGCGTGCCTCTTCCTGACGGCTCACATGTCGCCATGAAGATCCCCGCAGGCACTCAGTCAGGCGCCGTATTGAGACTGCGCCACCGCGGAGCGCCCAACGGGAAGCGTCGTGGTGACCTGATGGTCGAGGTGCAGGTTGCTGTCCCCACGAAGCTCACGAAACAGCAGCGCGAGGCGCTCGACGCCTTCAGCGCGTCGCTGGGTGACTGGGATCCACGCGCTGACCTTGCAAAGCGGGCGGAGGCGTAAGACATGCTGCCTTCTCACTCGCAAACGACGTTCGTGATTTCTGTGGCGGCAGAACTGGCAGGCATGCATCCGCAGACGCTTCGGCAGTATGACCGCCTGGGCCTGGTGACGCCTGCCCGCACCAAGGGACGAGGGCGGCGCTACACGCACCGTGACATCCAACGTCTGCGCGCCGTCCAGGTCATGTCCCAGGAAGAGGGCATTAATCTGGCGGGAATTCGCAGAATCCTCGACCTGGAGCGGGCACTCGAACAGCTTGAAGGCGAACGTGACGCGCTCGAACATCAGCTCGATGAAGTCAGGCGGCGACGCGACCGTGTCTTTGCCGCCTCACCGACAGGTGAAGTCTCTTCACTGCGTCGTGGCGAGCGTCCGGGTTCGGCCCGGCGAGGTGCTGACACGCCGGTGGACACAGGCGCATCAACAGGGACTGAACTGACGTTCCACGGTGGAGCACTGGTCAGATGGGCGCCTACTCAGCTGATGGACCTGGTGAGTTTCTGGATGAATGACTGGCAAGCGCGTCGCGACGGCTAGGCTCAACCTCTACGCCTCTCGGGACGGGCAGGACCCGACCGATGCGCCCCACGAGGCGAGACCTCAGCGATATGCCCCACCATAATCGACATGGAAGCGCATGTGCTTTTTCAAGGTCCGCACCACACCAGCTGAAAGTGGAGGTGCGGGCCTTTGCCGCGCTAATGTGACCTCATGACAGTGCCTCATGATTCGACCCGACCATCGTCGAACTCGTCGCGATCCCTTCGCTCCCGCGTGGCAACGGGAATTGGATCGCTGGCTCGCACCGCCTCTCGTGCTCTGGGACGAGGTTCAGGCGGAATGATCGGTGGGAGAGTCGCCCTCGCACTGGCTCCAAACGTTCTTTCGGAAGTGTCCCGAGGGTGCCGTTGCGTCACAGTCACCGGCACGAACGGTAAATCCACGACGACGCGAATGATTCGCGCAGCGCTGTCCACACGCGGGCAGGTTGCCTCGAACGTGAACGGCGACAACATGCCGCCCGGCATTGTCAGTGCGTTCATGATGGCGCCTCGCGCACAATTCGCTGCACTGGAAGTCGATGAAATGCACCTGCCGATCGTTGCCGGACAGGTCAACCCTGCAGTGATGGTGCTGCTCAACTTGTCACGCGACCAGCTGGATCGTGTCGGTGAAATCGGCACAGTGGAGCGGCGGCTGCGTCAGGCAGTCAATGCCCACCCCGATGCAACCATTGTTGCGAACTGTGATGATCCCCTGATCGCTTCAGCCGCATGGGATGCGAAGTCGGTGATCTGGGTGGCAGCCGGTACCACGTGGGGGGCGGACTCAGCAGGATTTCCCCGCGGCGGCAGGCTCGTGCGTCAAGGCGATGATTGGCATGTAGTCGGGGCAGACCACCCCTATCGGCGTCCCGAACCTGACTGGTGGCTGGAAAAGGTCGAGGCGTCCGGCCAGGCGACACTTCGTTCGCGCGAGGGCCACGCCACCGACGTGAAACTGAATTTGCCTGGAGCAGCGAACCTCGGCAACGCGGCGCACGCGATCGTGGCTGCGCATCAAGTGGGCGTCGACATTGACGGCGCGAGTCGGGCGATCGGTGAGGTCAGAGAAGTAGCAGGGAGGTATTCCACTCACGAGGTCAATGGTCGCCGCGTGCGTATGATGCTGGCGAAGAACCCGGCCGGGTGGCAGGAAGCCATGACGATGGTGGATGCCACTGCGAACGGACTGGTCATCGCGGTGAACGGGCAGATCCCTGATGGCGAAGACCTGTCATGGCTGTGGGACGTGGACTTTTCAGTGCTCCAACAGTATCCGTGCGCCGAACGCGTCGTGGCGTCGGGGGAACGCGCGGCGGATCTGGCTGTGCGCCTCGAATATGCAGGCATCCACTGTGAATGTGTGCCCGACACGATCGAGGCATTGACGCGCTGTGCTGAAGGACGCATCGAATTCCTGGCAAACTACACGTCATTTCGTGACACGAAACGTGAAATTGACCGGCGCGAAAAAGAACGCCACGCCGGTACGCAGAGCACGCAGACGACGGCCGAGGGAGGACGCGATGAGTGAATCAACCTTGCGGATCGGTGTGCTCTACCCCGAAGTACTGGGCACGTACGGCGATACCGGCAACGCGGTGGTGCTGTGCGAACGCGCACGCAGGCGCGGAATTGATGCTGACATCATCAGCGTCGACCTGGACACATGCGTGCCTGAAGACCTTGACCTGTACACCCTGGGTGGGGGAGAGGACACCGCCCAGGCTCTCGCCGCTCGAAAAATGAGTGACGGCACCGGGCTGAAACGCGCTGTTGAGCGGGGTGCCCCCATTCTGGCGATCTGCGCCTCCCTGCAGGTGCTGGGCCAATGGTACGAGGATGCTAACGCAGTGCGCGTGCCCGGTTTGGGATTCCTGGACGTCACCACCGCACCTCAGGGCAGCAGAACTATCGGTGAGATTCTCACCACGCCCCGAATCGACGGGCTGACCGACCTGCTCACAGGATTTGAAAATCATGGCGGTGCCACAACATGCGGACCGGATGCCACGCCACTGGGAACCGTCATCCGCGGAACGGGCAACGGCGTCAATACAGGCGACGGAGCATGCGACGGTGTCCACCAGGGGTCTATCATCGCCACCTATATGCACGGCCCCGTCCTGGCGCGCAACCCGCAGCTGGCTGACTACCTGCTGAGCCAGGCAATGGGAATAGCGATGACAGACCTGTCTGAACTGACTGTTCCCGGCGTGCAGCGCCTGCGCGAAGAACGCCTGCAGGCTGTGCACAGTGAGGTCGGCAACTGAACTCCTGAATCACAAAGTTGAGTGGAATAGACTCAAGGCGTGTGTCGTTGTAATGAGTAGATCAGACAACGAAGCCCGTCAGACTCCCTCGTTGACCGAAAACTAACGGTCCGGAAGGTGGCTGAGGGGCAACACTTTAGGAGGTACACGTGAGCGAAGAGTTCACAACGAAGGCTCAGGAAGCCATCGGATCGGCGCTGCAGTCAGCGGCAGCCGCATCCAATCCGCAGGTCGAGCCCCTGCATCTGCTGGGCGCACTGCTCGAACAAAACGAGGGTATCGCCCTGTCCCTGCTGGCAAGCGTTGGAGCAGACCGGAAGGTCGTGGGCGCACGCACCCGCAGCGCTTTGGTGAAACTGCCCTCCACACAAGGTGCCACGACCACTCAGCCCGCCACATCCCGCACGCTGCTCACCGTCATCACCGACGCGCAGCGCAGGGCGAAAGAGGGCGGGGACCAGTACACGTCAACCGAACACCTGCTCATCGCGCTCGCAGCCTCGGGCACGGATGCAGGAAAGATCCTGACCGATCAGGGGGCGACGGAAGAAGCGCTGACCCGTGCACTTTCGCAGCTGCGCCCTGACCCGATCACGTCGGCCAACCCCGAAGGCTCATTTGAAGCACTCGAGAAATACGGTCGCGACCTGACGCAGGTGGCGCGTGAAGGAAAACTCGACCCGGTCATCGGCCGTGACAACGAGATCCGCCGCATCATTCAGGTCCTGTCACGACGCACGAAGAATAACCCTGTGCTGATCGGTGAACCCGGTGTCGGCAAGACCGCTGTGGTCGAAGGCTTGGCGCAACGAATTGTTGCCGGTGACGTGCCCGACTCGCTCAAAGACAAACGAGTCGTGTCACTGGACATCTCATCGATGGTGGCAGGTGCCAAGTATCGTGGCGACTTCGAGGAGCGATTCAAAGCCGTTCTCAACGAAATCGCACGTTCGGACGGGCAGATCATCACTTTCATTGATGAGCTGCACACAGTTGTTGGCGCCGGTGCCGCTGAAGGATCAATGGATGCGGGCAACATGCTCAAACCCATGCTGGCGCGCGGCGAGCTGCGGATGGTGGGTGCCACCACACTGGACGAGTACCGCGAAAACATCGAAAAGGACCCTGCACTGGAACGCCGTTTCCAGCAGGTCTTTATCGGGGAGCCGTCAGTGGAGGACACCATCGCCGTTCTGCGCGGCATTGCACCCAAGTACGAAGCACACCACAAAGTCACGATTTCCGACGGTGCCCTCGTCGCTGCTGCGCAACTGTCCGACCGCTACATTACCGGGAGGCAACTACCCGACAAGGCGATTGACCTGATTGACGAGGCCGCATCCAGGCTGCGTATGGAACTGGATTCCAGCCCCGTGGAAATTGATCAGCTGCGTCGCCAGGTGGACAGGCTGCGCATGGAGGAATCCTACCTTGCCGAGTCCGATCCCGATCAGGGGGATGCTGCCACGCAGGAACGCCTGGTGAAGCTGCGCAAGGACCTGGCTGACCGGCAGGAAGAACTCAACGCGCTGACCAGCCGGTGGGAGGCTGAAAAGGCCGGGCACAACAAGGTCGGTGACCTGCGTGTCACGCTCGATGACCTGCGCACTCAACTGGAGCTGGCGATCCGCCAGAACAAATGGGAGGAAGCCGGTCGCTTGCAAAACGGCGAGATCCCCGCTGTCGAACACCAGATCGAGCAGGCCGAGTCGGAAGCCGAACGTGACGCGGCAGACGGCAGCACGCCTGAGCCGATGATCGCGGAGAAAGTCGATGCCACCACCATCGCGGAAGTTGTCGAGTCATGGACCGGAATTCCTGTGGGGCGCCTGCTCCAGGGGGAAACCGAGAAACTGCTTGAGATGGAAGACGTGATCGGCAAGCGACTGATCGGTCAGAAGAAGGCTGTTCGCGCCGTAGCCGATGCGGTGCGTCGTTCGCGCGCCGGGCTGTCTGACCCGAACCGTCCCGATGGATCATTCCTGTTCCTCGGACCCACTGGTGTCGGTAAGACCGAGCTGGCACGCTCGCTGGCGGACTTCCTCTTCGACGATGAGCGCGCCATGGTGCGAATCGACATGAGCGAGTATTCCGAGAAGCATTCGGTTGCTCGCCTGGTCGGATCTCCGCCCGGATATGTCGGATACGAGGAAGGCGGTCAGCTCACCGAGGCCGTTCGCCGCCGCCCGTACTGCGTCATTTTGTTGGACGAGGTCGAGAAGGCCGATCCTGAGATCTTCAACATCCTGTTGCAGGTCCTGGACGACGGGCGACTGACCGACGGGCAGGGACGCACGGTTGACTTCCGCAACACGATCCTCATTCTGACATCGAACCTGGGCTCACAGTTCCTCGCCGACAGCGCGCTGTCACAGCAGGAACGCCATGACGCGGTCATGCAGCAGGTGCGGATGGCATTTAAACCTGAGTTCCTCAACCGTCTTGATGAGGTCCTCATGTTTGAACCGCTCACCAGTGAAGAGCTGGCGCAGATCGCAGACCTTCAGGTTGCGGCGCTTGCCCGTCGATTGGCTGACCGGCGCATCGCGCTGACGGTGACCGAACCGGCACGCCGATGGCTGACTCGTGCAGGATACGATCCGGCCTATGGTGCTCGTCCGTTGCGTCGCACTGTTCAGCGCGAGGTGGGGGACCGACTGGCCACGATGATTCTGTCCGGCCAGGTGCATGACGGTGACGAAGTGCGCGTGGATGTCAGCGAGGATCTCAGATCCCTGACGATGCAGCGCGTCAGGCCATCCGAGCCTGATGGCGACGAGTATGGCGATCATTCGCCGGACCACAGCGCCGAGCAAAGCGAATACACGCCGGACGACAGCGCCGAGTAAGCGTCGGGAAATCCTGCACCCGCCGATCCTGACAGGTAAAATCGCAAGTGAATAATTGGTGGGGTGATCACTGGTGCCGCCTTCGTCTAGTTTGGCGAGGGCGGCTCAGTTTGATGCCGAGTTGCAGATAGACTGGGGACGGATCTATCCGTGGCGCATTCAAAGCACCGGTTCAAAGACATGTTGAGGTGGCAATCGTGACGACAGGGCGCAAGAATCGCGGTTCATACTCGACTGGCCTGGCCACCCGCGAATCTATCCTGAACGTGGCGATGTCGCTCATCTCGCGCCGTGGCTTCGCCGGCATATCATTGCGTGACATCGGTCGTGAAGTGGGAATATCCCATCCTGCGGTCATCTACCACTTCCCATCAAAAGAAGCGCTGCTGGGTTCTGTGATCAACCGCATGGAGGAACGAGCGGGGCTGGTTGATTTCGTGGAAGACGCCGAAAATGGCCGGACCGTTCAGGCGCGCGTCATTCCCGAAACGCTGTTCGACTTTGCGATCGCCATGATGAGATTGGCGAACAACCCGGATGTCTCGATGATTATTGACCTGGAGTGCATTCTTGCAGTTGAAGCAGCATCAACGACGCACCCTGTTCACGATCACTTCGTCGCGAGGATCTATGCGATCCACGATTTCCTGCGCGACGAGGTGACCCGCTTGGCATCTGAGGGCATTGTCAAGACCGATCTCAGTCCGGCGTTCCTGGCGAAAACCCTTATGCAGATATGGTTCGGCCTGTCTCTGCAGGCCCGCTACTCCGACGATGAGGAGACGGGGCTCCAAACAGTGGCTATCTTCCTGGCACAGACCCACCGACTCCTCGGACTGGATTCGGACACAACACTGAAAGTGGGCCAGGCGATCCCTGAAGAAGTCGGTGACGTTTATGCACGTTTCCTGCGAGTGGCAGGGACTCTCAGTTCGTAACCTGGAGGCATAGTGGCTGACATGGATCTGTACCCCGTCCCGTTCGAACACGCGCTCGCAGTGCTGCGCAGCGACCGCACGCTGTATGTGCAAGGCGATGAGTCAGTGGTCTACCCTCTGGCATCGGTCACGAAAGTCATCGCCTCACGCGCCATCCTTGTGGCAATTGACCAGCACCTGATGAACCTTGATGATCCGCTGGGGCCGACAGGATCTACCGTGCGTCACCTGCTGGCTCACGCCTCCGGAATTGCAGCCGACTCGCGCGAGGCGCAGGTGCCCCCAGAAACGGTGCGGATCTATTCCAACGCAGGCTTCGACATCTTAGGGGAGGCAACAAGCGAGGCCACAGGTGAAGAACTCAGTCGCTGGATCGAGCTGAGTGTCCTGGAGCCGCTGGGAATGACAACAGCAGATGCGCCCGGATCTCCTGCTTATTCCGCGGTTGGAAGTGCGGCGGATCTGATTGCTCTGGCTCAGGAGCTCCTCGCTCCCACGCTGATCAGCGAGGACCTTGATCAACAATCCGTGTCAGTGCAGTTCCCTGATCTGGATGGCTTCGTGCCTGGATACCGTAAGCACCGCCCGTGCCCCTGGGGGCTGGGCGTGGAGATCCGCGGCCACAAATCGCCGCATTGGACATCTCAGCATGCCGACCCCGCCACGTTTGGGCACTTCGGAGTGTCCGGCTCGTTCATCTGGGTTGATCGTGGTCGAGACCTGGCGGCTGTATTCGTCGGCACAGAGAAGTTTGGCAGTTGGCACAAGAAGAATTGGTGCCTGCTCAATGATCAGATTCTTGAGCGCTTCGCATAAGGGCACTGCTGGCGACGCCTTGCAACGGTGCCCTGCTGGCGACAGCCTCCGATAACGCTCTGCTGCCGGCCCATTTGTCTGCGCTCC
Organism: Actinomyces ihuae; assembly: GCF_001457875.1. Classification (NCBI taxonomy): domain Bacteria; kingdom Bacillati; phylum Actinomycetota; class Actinomycetes; order Actinomycetales; family Actinomycetaceae; genus Actinomyces; species Actinomyces ihuae. The sequence continues at coordinate 578,457 of NZ_CZPX01000005.1, read as the reverse complement.
ACGCATCGAGAGTATGCGTCGTGCGGCCACCTCGGGCAGAGGCACCCTAATGTGCGATCTCAACGATGACCGGCACGTGGTCAGAGGCCCCTTTGCCTTTGCGTTCATCGCGATCAATCCACGCCTGCGTGATGCGGGCGTCAAGTGCAGGCGTCGCATACATGAAGTCAATGCGCATTCCTTCGTTACGAGGGAAACGCAGCTGCTGGTAGTCCCAGTACGTGTAGTTCGTGACGCGAGGACGAGTCGCTTCCACCCATCCATCGGCTGCAAAAGCCTCAAAGGCGGAACGCTCTGGCTGTGTGACGTGGGTACGGCCGTCGAAGAAGTCGATATCCCACACGTCCTCATCGCGCGGTGCCACATTCCAGTCGCCCACCAGCAGTGCGCTCGGTGAGCCGCCCTCATCCGATGCCGTTGCAGGTGGGACAGCGCCGCCCTCGGCCAGTGAGTCCTCACCCGGGGCATCGCCCTTGGATACCCCGCTGGAATCGCCTGCAACGTAAGGTGAAACGGCAGCGCGCAGTGCGGCGAGCCACTGGAGTTTGTACTGGTAGTGCGGGTGGTCAATCTCGCGGCCGTTCGGAACATACAGACTCCACACATCCAGTCCTTCAGGCGTTCCATCGTCGATCCGCACTCGCAGGGCACGCGCTTCGACGCGCGCAGGATCTCCCCATGTGGGCGCTCCCGGAAAGTCGCGGGATACGCTGAGAATGGGAAGCCTGGAAGCGATCGCCACGCCATTCCACTGGTTGAGTCCGTGAACCTCCACGCGGTAGCCGGCATCGGTGAACGCGTCAATCGGGAACTGACCCGGCTTGCATTTGATCTCCTGCATTGCCAGTACGTCCAGATTCCACCGCGCGCAGCACTCGATGACGCGGTCGACGCGGGTACGGGCTGAGTTAATGTTCCAGGTTCCAATCCTCATGTCTCCACCCTACCGGCGCAGGCCAAGCGTTGAGCGAGCATGGATCCGTCGGCGCATGCTGGTCACTGAGCGAGCATGCATGCGCCGGCGACCTTACGATGAGGTTATGGGTACAGCTTTAGTCACGGGAGCAACATCAGGTCTGGGAGAAGAATTCTGCTGGCAACTTGCCGAGGCGGGACATGATCTGGTTCTGGTTGCCCGCACGCAGGAAAAACTCGATGACCTGTCCAATCGTCTGGAGCAGATCGCGAACATCACGACCGAGGTGATCGCAGCTGACCTGTCGCAAACCGGGGACGTACAGCGGGTTGCCGAGCGTCTCGACGTTCAGCCTGATGATGAATCTGGATGTGCACCGGTGGGCCTGCTGGTCAATAACGCAGGGATGGGTCTGGGGGAGGAGTTCCTCGACAACGAACTGGAGACGGAAGAGCAGGCCCTGGATGTGATGGTGCGAGCCGTCATGGTGCTGTCGTACCACGCTGGTCGTGCCATGCGCCGACGAGGAGTAGGCGCCATCTGCAACATCTCCTCCATCGCTGCAGAGACCGGGATGGGTACCTATAGCGCGCACAAAGCGTGGGTGAAAGCCTTCAGCGAAGGATTGGCGTTCGAACTGGAAGGAACCGGGGTGACTGTCACCGCTGTATCACCGGGCATGACGCGCACAAACTTCCACAAGGCAGCTGATGTTGATGTGTCCGACACACCGGGATGGATCTGGTCGGATGCGGAAACGGTGGTCTCGCAAGCTCTTGAGGCCGTTCGTCGAGGGCGGGTGCTGGTGACGCCGACTGCGCTGTATAAGAGCGCGAATGTGGTCTCTCGGCTGACTCCGCGGTGGTTGATGCGTAAGGTGATGCGCGCCGTGCCGCACATGTAGCGTGACGGGGCTGCTAGCATCGCGGGGCGTTGTGCGGGCAAGTTTGCCAAAATTGTTACCAAATGTAAACAAATGTAACGCGCTGCAATCGCATACATTTTGTGGAGAAAACGTTGTAGAGTGAAAGCGACGTCGATCGTTGATCGGCACCTGAGAGGCGGCTCGATCTGAGAGACCACCAAATTCAGGTTTTTTGACACGAAGGAGTGAACGCAAATGGCAACCAGAAAAGGAATTGCCTTGGCAGCTGGCGCTGCTGCGATGGTGCTGATGACGGCATGTAGCAGTGGCGGTGGCGGACAGACATCAGGGGACTCAGGTGCCTCTGGTGGCGGCGCAACCGGTGAATTCGAGGGGCGCGGCCCCATCACCTATGTGCAGGGTAAAGACAACTCCGGTCTGATGGCTCCCATGTTGGAGGATTGGAACAAGGACCACCCGGACGAAAAGGTTGAGATGATCGAGCTGTCGGCCGAAGCCGATCAGCAGCGCAACTCGATGGTTCAGAACGCTCAGACCCAATCAGATGCATACTGCGTTATTTCTCTGGACAACATCCACGTCGCCGAATTTGCTGCTCACCGCTGGGTTGAGCCGCTCAACGAGGCAGACTTCGAAAAGGACAAGATTCTGCCGGCTGTGTGGCAGACAGGCCTGTACCGTGACCAACTTTACGCCGTTCCATACGCTTCTGATGGTGGCATTCTGTACTACCGCAAGGACCTGCTTGAGCAGGCCGGCGTGACCGATCCGCCCAAGACGTGGGATGACATGAAGAAAGGCTGCGAAGCTGTGCGCGGCCTCGACGGTCATTCAGACATCGGGTGCTATGGCGGACAGATGGCCAAGTACGAAGGCCTGACGGTCAATGTTGACGAAGCCATTCACTCCGCCGGCGGACAGATTGTCAGCCCCGAGGGCGAAGTGGTTGTCGACTCGCCTGAAGCCCTCAAGGGCCTGCAGACGCTTGAAAACGCCTTCAAGGATAACTTCATTCCTGAAGAAGCCCTGACTTACAAGGAAGAAGAAGGCCGCGCAGCATTCGAGAGCGACCGCCTGGTCTACTACCGCAACTGGCCATACCAGTACTCCCTGACCAAGGAAAAGCTGGGCGACAAGTTCGGAGTTGCTCCGCTGCCTGGTTTGACCGCAGATCAGCCTGAAGGAGGCATGTCCTCACTGGGCGGCCACAACGTCGCCATCTCCAGCTTCTGCAAGAACAAGGCAACCGCGTACGACTTCATCAAGTGGTTCACCTCAGAAGATATCGAGAAGCGCCTGCTCACCGAGCAGACACTGGCCCCGATCTACTCCGCGCTGTACGACGATCAGGAACTGATTGACCAGTACCCGTATCTGCCGGCGCTGAAGGGCTCCATCGAGAGCGCTGCACCGCGCCCGCAGGTTGTGAACTACGGCGACGTGTCGGCAGCGATCCAGGATGCCGTCTTCCCCGTACTGCAGGGACAGGCCACGTCCGAACAGGCGGTTAAGGACCTGAGCGCTAAACTCACCGAGCTCACATCTGCTCAGCAGTAACATTGTCACCGCTCCTGGTTGGGTGGCTTGTGCCACCCAACCAGGAGCCTTAGCGCGCTTTCCAGGAGGAAGAACTCATGGCGAAAGCACCCGCTCAGAAGACGCAACGTCGCGGAAAATCTGAGTCGCAGAAACAGCAAAGTCGCCTGGCGGCACTGCTTGTTTCGCCCACCATCATCGTTATTTCAATCGTCATTTTGTTCCCCACGATTTCGGCTCTGTATCAGTCGCTGTTCGGCGCCAAGGGAATCGATCCTGAAACAGGATTCGTCAACGATACCGAGCCATTCGTTGGACTGGACAATTACATCAACATTTTCGCCGGAGACACCGGCGCACGATTCTGGACCGCGTTCTGGAACACGACATTCTTCGCGTTTGTCACAGTCAGTATCGAAACCGTCCTCGGCGTGATCATGGCGCTCATCATGCACCAGGCCATCAAGGCGCGCGGATTCGTCCGTGCGGCAATCCTCGTGCCATGGGCCATTCCCACTGCCATCTCGGCCGTGCTGTGGAAGTGGATCTTCGATGCGCACGGAGCTGCGAACGCCCTGCTCAATACGCAGATCCTGTGGGCGACATCTGAATGGCCCGCCAAATTCGCCATCATCATCGCCGACACGTGGAAGACGGCGCCGTTCATCGGACTGCTGACCCTGGCCGGTCTGCAGATCATTCCCGAGGAAGTCTACGAGGCAGCCAAGATTGACGGTGCAAACGCATGGCGTCGTTTCCTGTCCATCACGCTTCCACTGGTCAAACCAGCACTCGTTGTCGCAGTCCTGTTCCGCGCTCTCGATGCTCTGCGCATGTTCGACCTGCCCTACATTCTGATTGGACCGCGTAAAGGATCTGTCGAAACGCTGTCCATGCTGGTTCAGGATGAGGCAACAAACCTGAGATACGGGTCAGGTGCTGCGTACGCAGTGATCCTGTTCCTCTACGTCTTCCTCATATCCTTCGCCTTCATCAAGTTGCTCGGCGCAGAACTGTTTGAAGATGACGGCCAGTCGCAGAAGAGCTCGAAGCTGCGTTTGAGCGCGTTCTTCAAGCGTTCGAAGGAAGCGAAAGAAGTCCAAAGGCCACCCTCGTCCACCACCGGGGGAGCTGACGCGCCTGCCCAGGCCGGATCGACTGCGGAGGTGACACGATGAAAAGCAAAGGTGTCAAGGCGGCTCTGCTCGACACGTCCTCATGGATCGGCATCATCGCGATCGTGGTGTTCTGTCTGGCTCCGTTCTACTGGATGATCGTGTCCTCACTGCGTCCCACGCGCGACATTTTCGACACGACGCTGTGGCCGCGCGAAGTGAGCATGGAAAACTACGTTGAGGTCTTCAAGCCAGACCGCCTGTTCACGCAGTCACTGTTGAACTCGCTGATCGTTGCCGGCGTGACGACGATTCTGGCACTGCTGGTCGCGACGTTCACCGCGTACGCTCTGGCGCGACTGGAGTTCCCGGGCAAGACGTTGGTACTGACCATTGTCATCGCCTCGTCGATGTTCCCGTTGGTCGCCATCGTGGTGCCGTTGCTCAAGCTGTTTACACAGTGGGAATGGATCAACACCTATCAGTCGATGATTGTGCCCGACCTGTCATTCGCACTGCCGCTGGCCGTGTGGAACCTGACCAGCTTCTTCAGGCAGATGCCGCGCGAACTGGAACAGGCCGCAATGGTCGATGGCTGCACGCCAGGTCAGGCCTTCCGCAAAGTCATCATTCCGATCGCCGCTCCTGGCATTTTCACCACTGCCATCATCGTCTTTATCAATGCGTGGAATGAGTTCCTCATTGCCGTGACGATGGTCAACAAGCAGGACATGAAGACTGCTCCGGTCATTGTGTCCCAGTTCGGTGGCGTATCCGGGTTTGAGACGCCGTTCGGCTCCCAGATGGCGGCCGGCGTGGTGGTCACCGTGCCGCTGGTCATCATGGTGCTGATCTTCCAGCGCCGCATCGTTGCCGGCCTGGCAGCAGGTGGCGTCAAACAGTAAAGGAGGCACAGGCGCCGCGGAACGCCAGACGGAACGGGCAACCGAGGCGCCAGGGTACTCCACTACACGCGAATACTCCCCAGATGAAATGCCCAATGTGATGTCATGGGGCAAGCTCTCCGCGCCGGCACTGCACGCGGTAGGCTTGCCCCATGACTAATGACTCCCATAAATCGCGCCTGGCCGAACTGGTACGTGAACTCGCCGTGATCCACGAGCACGTCACGCTGGCATCGGGCAAAGAATCTGATTTCTACGTCGATATGCGCCGAGCCACCCTCCATCACGAGGCAGGCCCCCTGATCGGCCACGTCATGCTGGACATGCTGGAAGAAGCTGGTTTCGGGCCCGAAGACTACGACGCGGTGGGCGGTCTGACGATGGGCGCCGACCCGGTGGCCACCGCCATGATGCACGCAGCGGCCTCTCGCGGCCTGAACCTGGACGCATTCGTGGTGCGCAAAGCAGCCAAGGACCACGGCATGAAGCGCCGCATCGAAGGCCCAGACGTTCAGGGCAGGCGAGTGATCGTCCTGGAAGATACCTCCACCACGGGTGGCTCACCGATCGAAGCTGTCCATGCTCTGCGTGAAGCCGGGGCAGAAGTCCTGGCAGTTGCCGTTGTTGTGGATCGCGCCACGGGTGCCAAAGAGCGTATCGAAGCAGAAGGACTGCCGTATTTCAGTGCCCTCGGACTGGCTGACCTCGACCTCGATTAGCTTTTACCTCGATCTCAGTGAGTGCTGACCGGAAGGTCGATTCACGAGGGTAGCCTGCACGCTGATCCCAGCCTGGCGCGGACTGGCCGGAGCTTAGCCGCGTCCAGCTTCGACCAATTCGACCAGATCGCCAATGCCTTGGTGAACACCAAACGGGCGGTACGGGAAATTCTGAATTTCGTGTTCATCGGTTGAGCCAGTGAGCACGAGGTGTGTGCGCAGTCCGGCCTCCACACCGGCCTGAATATCGGTATCCATACGGTCACCGACCATCGCCGCGGTCTCGGAGTGTGCGCCGATTTTATTGAGCGCGGCCCGGATCATAATGGGGTTCGGTTTACCTACGTAGTAGGGCGAGCGGTTTGTTGCACGCTCGATCATCGCGGCAATGGAGCCGGTTGCCGGAAGGGTGCCCTCGTCGGAAGGCCCGGTCGCATCGGGGTTGGTGGCGATGAACTTCGCGCCTTTTTCGATCAAACGGATCGCGCGAGTCAGGGCGTTGAAGTCGTAGGAGCGTGTTTCGCCCAGAATCACGAATTCAGGATCCGTGTCGGTCATGATATAGCCCGCATTGTGCAGAGCAGTGGTCAGGCCGGCCTCGCCAATAATGTAAGCCGATGATTGCGGGGACTGCTGCGACAGGAACGCAGCGGTCGCGTTGGCAGACGTCCAGATACGGTCTTCCGGCACGTCCAGGCCGGAACGAGCCAGTCGGGCGGACAGGTCGCGGTTCGTGAACGTTGAATTATTCGTCAGTACCAGGAACGGCATGTTGTGCGATTTCAATGCGTCGAGGAACTCCTGCGCACCGGGAAGCGCGCGGTTTTCCTTGACCAGGACGCCATCCATGTCGGACAGCCAGGCAGTGGCCGGTGGCATCTGCGAGAGCGGCACCGTGTCGTAGAGGTTTTCGTTCATGGCTCTAATGTATCGAGGATCTACCGTTAGTGGGCAGATGCGGGGCAAGAAGGTGCAGATGCTGTCGCGACATGTGTCTACGTGTATGGCGGTGCGCGGCATTCAGGTCGAGAAGTGGCAAGACGAGGCGAGGGACAAGCTGGAGTGCAGTGTCAAGGCGACCTGTGAAACCGAGGTGCTCATTATCCGTGTACCCTAGTCGCCGTGGAGGATACGAATCGTTCAACAGCACCCAACGCTCCTGCAGGGGTAGGGCCGTGGCCAGGGGGATCAAATGCATGGCCCGATGACGAGCGACTCGACCCCGACTTGTTGGCGAACGGCGATACACGAAACGTTGAAGACCAGTACCGTTACTGGACCATGGATGCCATCCGTGCCGACATGGCACAGCGCTCCACCGGGCTGCATGTGGCGATTGAAAACGTCGAGCATGATTTCAATATCGGCTCGATTGTGCGCACCGCAAACGCTCTTGGCGCCAGACGTGTATGGATTGTGGGGCGTAAGCGGTGGAATCGTCGAGGCGCGATGGTCACTGATCGCTACCTGGATGTAGCGCATGTTGACGACTGTCAGGCACTCGCTCGCCAGTGCGTCGAGCAGGGAATCACGCTTATCGGTATCGACAATGTGGAGGGCTCGCGTCCGCTCGAAGGGGCCGTGATTCCCGAGCGGGCATGCCTGGTTTTTGGTGCCGAACGCGGCGGGCTGAGCGAAGCTATGCGGCGGGCTTGTTCCCAGATCCTGCACATCACGCAGTATGGGTCGACCCGGTCGATGAATGTGGGTCATGCCGCTGCCATTGCTATGTGGGCATGGGTTGTGCAAACAAAGGCGACGAGCTAGAGGCCATTGTCAACACTCATGCGCTGGGCCTGCTGCCAATAAGTGTGCAATGGTCGGACGGGACTTTCTCCCCTCCACGGCCGAGCAAAACATGAGATAATACTGATTGACCGACTGTCGTTCAAAGAGGAGGCTCCTGTGCCTATCGCAACACCTGAGGTCTACAACGAAATGTTCGATCGCGCCAAGAAGGGCAAGTTTGCTTACCCTGCGATCAACGTGACCTCATCCCAAACTCTGACTGCAGCTCTGCGAGGCTTCGCGGAAGCAGAATCCGATGGCATCATCCAGGTTTCTGTGGGCGGCGCAGAATACTGGTCCGGCTCGACGATCAAGGATCGCGTTGCCGGCTCACTCGCTATGGCTGCATACGCACGCGAGGTTGCCAAGAACTACCCAGTCACCGTCGCGCTGCACACTGACCACTGCGCCAAGCAGAACATTGATTCCTGGATTCGTCCGCTCATGGAACTGGAAGCCGAAGAGGTCAAGGCAGGACGTCTGCCCTTCTACCAGTCCCACATGTGGGACGGCTCATCCGTTCCGTTGGACGAGAACCTGAAGATCGCTCAGGAACTGCTGGAGCTGTCGCAGAAGTCCAACACCATTCTTGAAGTTGAGATCGGTGTTGTCGGCGGAGAAGAAGACGGCATCAAGGGTGAGATCAACGAAAAGCTCTACACCACTCCTGAAGACGGCATCAAGACCGTCGAGGCACTGGGTCTGGGCGAAAAGGGCCGTTACATCACAGCGCTGACCTTCGGTAACGTCCACGGTGCGTACAAGCCTGGTTTCGTCAAGCTGCGCCCGGAGATCCTCGGAGAGATCCAGGAAGCTGTGGGCAAGAAGTTCGATGCTGGCGATCGACCCTTCGACCTGGTGATGCACGGCGGATCCGGTTCGACCGCTGAGGAAATCGCCACCGCTGTCGAAAACGGCGTCATCAAGATGAACGTCGACACCGACACGCAGTACGCATTCACCCGTCCCGTTGCCGCCTGGATGATGCAGAACGTCGAAGGCGTTCTGAAGATCGACGGCGAGGTCGGCGTGAAGAAGCAGTACGATCCTCGTTCATGGGGCAAGGCTGCTGAAGCTGGCATGGCTGCTCGCGTTGTCGAGGCATGTGAGCGTCTGGGCTCCACCGGCACCAAGATGAAGTAAGCATTCGCGAGCCGCTGTCACTGACAGCATCCGCGAACGGTCACCTTGCCGGTGACTGACGTGAAGAAGGCTCGGATGGGCGCGCTGTCGAGCGTGACCATCCGAGCCTTTTCGCTGTGTAAAGGCAGAAAACGGCGCCTGACTGCTCAAAATGGGGCGCAAGACGTCTGCTCGTGATGAGATACTGGTAGTGAAATCAACGTGGGAGGATCCAATGACGCAACAGTGGAATCGGATTGACGGCATGATGATTGCCCAGACACTCAATCCTGAAGAAGTCGCTGAAGACTTGTCCAAGAGAGGAATCGTCGCGCGACTGGAGTGGTTTGACCGCAGCACGCGGCTGCTGGGCTTTGTCATGGCATCCAACGATGATGGCAAGCTCGCCACCATCGGACCTCGCTCCGAGATCCTCAAACCGGGACCAACCGAACAGGAACTCGCTGACGAACTTGCCACCACCTACAAGGCCGAGGTGCGACTTGGCGCCGGCCAGTCAGACCACCTGGATGAAGTTGTTGACGGACCGCACGACGATGCGCGGGCGGACGAGGCAGGCGACGACGATTCCGACAAGGACGCACCAGATACGGCCGACGAAACAGCCTCATTAAGCCAGGACGAACTGCGCGCCCAATTCAATGGCGACATGAACGAACCGCTCGATGCAGTGAAATCGCGCATTATCGAAATCGGACGGACTCCCGCATCGTCCGTCCCACTGTTGGCGGCACTCGAAGGTGTCGATATTGCAGATCTCGAGCTGCCCGGCGATGCACGCGCACTCTTTGCCGAACTGCCCCCGGAACGTTTGGGCTGGAACTTCGGCGATTTGCCGCTGGTCACGCTGTCCATGGCAGATGACGAATTCCAGATATTCCTGGTGACCGACGACCATCTTGAACATGTCATTTCCTTCAACTGGGCAATGCGATACCTGATGGTCCCCGGCAAACGCGGTGTCAGCGGGAAAAGCACCGACGAAATCGACGCGCTCGTCGGCGAAAACACGAATATGAAAGAAATCGCCGCGATGATTCCCGGTGCCGACGCCGACGCACTCATTGACGCCACCACAAAGAGCGGTGACGAGGCAGTGAAAGCCGTCGTAGCGGCAGTTGGCCTGCCGGATAGTGCCGCCGACTTCCTGCTCGGCAGGTGCGAGGCTGAAGCAGTTGAGGGAACGCAGCCTCACATGGCGCGCGGAATTTCCAATGCAATTGGTCGAAGCGTTGACATTCTGCTGCGGGAACCGGAAGCAACCGGCCACAACATCTGGGAAGCTTACCACTCGACCGCGCTTGAAAAGCCCTGGATTGTGCGCGTCGGCGCAGCGGTGGAAGCTGCAACCGGTGCGATGCTGGTGGCAACGGCGATCCGCACCTCGAAACCCCGATCCGGATGGAGCAAGGTCGCCGGTATCCTCGGTTCACTGCTCATCATTGACTCCGTTGCTGAAGTGTCACTGGCGAAACTGCTGGCACTGCGAGCCGACCGGCGCACGGACGCTGCCGCACAGTAGTTTCTTTCTTGGGGAACTGAGCGTTGTGGGCGGAGACGGCATGGGATGTTGAGGCTGTTACCGCAGTCTTTCTGCATCCAGGAGCCATACGGCCATTGCGCCCTGGCCGCGGTTATTCCATGCGTAGTACGGCACCAATGTTGCGCGAGTGCTTGTCAATGACGGCGAGTGATGCGAGTACAGTGCCGCGTTGTCCGAGGAGGTGGCCGCGGCGGCAGAAAGATGAAGCTCGTAGAGACCAAGCTCATTGTTGAAAGAAGTATCGGCGTCAGAGCAATCGGCTATGGCAATGCATGGTATGGGTGCATCGTTGTCAATCTCTTCAGCGCAATACACCAGAGGTCCACGTTCAATTGCCACCTTGCCGGCGCAGCCTCCTACGCGGGGATTTGCCCACACGCGGGTTGTGTCCATCGCAAGACGAAGGTCCACCTGCGTCGAGTCGTGCCACGTTCGTTCGATGCACGCGTACCCGTCGCACATCGCAGGGGTAACAGACTCGCCATTGATGGCCAGTGTGAATGACGAAGCCCATTGCGGAATTCGTAAACGCAGCATGTGCTCTGTCGGGGAACTGGCACTGACAGTGAGATTGACGTGGCCATCCCATGGCATGTTGCTCGTCTGCTGGATTTTCATGCTGCCGTTTGCAACAGGCCACGATGCCTCACTGCTGATATAGAGATTGACGGTCATCACTTCAGCCTTGTGATCGTCAGCAGTGTGACACGTGGTATCTTCAGTCGAAGTGGCAGGAGAGTCGCCCTCGTCGATGGAGTAAATAAAGTGTTCGAGCGAAGTGAGCAGACGTGCGAAATTCGGCGGGCAGCATGCGCACCCAAACCACGGTGAACGCGAACGCGTCCCATCGGACTCAAGAGGATTATCGTAGAAATAGCTCATGCCATCGAGTGAGGCTCCGGAAAGCACCCCGTTGTACAGTGCGCGCTCAAGAACATCAATGTGACGTGCTTGACCGGTCATGTACGCCATGCGTTGTGCCCAGAAAACGAGGCCGATAGCTGCGCATGTTTCGGCGTAGCCGTGTTCGTTCGGCAGATGATAGGCAGGCCCGAAGGATTCGAGTGCTGGTTCGGATCCCACTCCGCCCGTGACATACATTTTGCGTGTCGTCACGTCATTCCACAGGGTCTCGCATGCGTCGCGCAGACGCTGATCGTGAGTGGCGATTGCGAGGTCAGCCATTGCGGTATAGAGGTACATGGCTCGCACTGCGTGCCCAACCGCTTCATCCTGCTCGCGTACGGGTCGATGCGCCTGATGATATTCGTATGTGTCATCTGACTGCATGCCTGTCCGCGCGCGTTCTTCGAGTGCGAAGTATGAGGGTTTCTGGCCGCGCCGATCAATAAAGCGTTGCGCCAATTCAAGATAGCGTGTCTGGTTCGTAAGACGAGCCAACTTTACCAAAGCGAGTTCAATTTCCTCGTGACCTGGGTAGCCGCCACTGCAGGGTCCATCATCTGCAAACACACGGTCAATCAGGTCGACATAGCGGGTGACAACACCCAGCAGTTTTGTCGAGCCGGTTGCATACGTATGCGCGACGGCAGCCTCAATGAGATGGCCGGCGCAATACAGCTCGTGTTGATCTCGCAAGTTTGTCCAGCGCTTGTCAGGCTCGACCAGCGTGAAATGGGTATTGAGATAGCCGTCGTCCTGCTGGGCGCCGGCAAGCAGTTCAATCGTGGAATCAACGGCTTTTTCGAGGGCGGGATCTGGATGGGCGGCCAGAGAATTCGATGCAGCTTCGATCCATTTGGCGATATCTGAATCCCAGAAGATGTGAGGTTCTGGTGTCTGGCCAGGTTTCCACGCCATTTTTAGCGCATCAAAATGATGCCCCGGTTTGCTCATCTGAGCCTGCTGATGGGAAAGTGAGCGCGTGCGGACGATTTCGCGACGTGGAGACCAGAAATCATCAGTAACTGTGACTGACTTGAGAGGCAGTGCGCCTGGTAACGGAGAAAAAAACGATAAATGTGAACGTTCACGAATCACGGCAGTGTGAATCCTTTCGAACCGTTTTCTTTGATGGTAGTAGCCTGATGGCCATTCGTCGAATGTGCGTTGATACGCTGCACACCTGGCGTATCAGAAACTGCCAGAAGGAGACGGCGCGTCGACCGGCATACGGCCGACGCGCCACAACGTCTTCTAGGCGCGCAGAGCCTCAGCCGGGAAGTCCTGAACCCGGTCAGTGAAAATACCCGTGACACCCCATGCGGCCAGTTCGCGTGCGCGATCAACATCGTTGACAGTCCACACGTTCACTTCCAGGCCAGCCTGACGGGCATACTCCACGTCGCGATGTGTGACAGCCTTATTTGCAGGGTGAACCGCTGTGCACCCCAGTTTGGCGGCGGCATCGACGGCACTGGTGATCGACTCGGATTCGGGGTCAACGAGCCAGCCCAGATCGAGGGATCGATGCACCGTACCGAAGGCGCTGGCCTGGCCGCCCTGGTGATGTGCCTGCCATGCGACGGAAAAGTCGCAGAGGAGGGCGTGATCAAAGGAGGACACCAGGATCTGCGACGGATTCTTCATACCGGCAACGAGCACACAAATACGGTCGATCAGCTCGCTGCGCAGCGTCTGCCCACCCTGGCACGGCTTGATCTCCAGGTTGCCGATCATCTGATTGGCGTCCAGGAACGTGAGCACCTCGCTCAGCTCAGGAACTCGCTCAAAGCGATATGTGTCGGAGAACCACGCGCCCGCATCCAGGCGACGCAGGTCCTTGAAACCTTTGTCGTAGTAGCCGCCGGTACCGGACGTGGTGCGGTCGAAAGTCTGGTCGTGCATGACCAGTAATGTTCCATCGCCCATGATGTCGACATCGAACTCGATTCGACGAGCCCCGACTTCCATCGCTTTGACGAACGCTCCCATCGTGTTTTCGGGCGCGAGGGATGAGGCCCCGCGATGGGCGAAAAGGTGAGGAAACTCAGACACGGATTCTCCTTCAGACGTAGTCAGGGGCGGTGCAATGTCGCCCTCGTTAATACATATCCTCATTGTGGAAGGCAGGCAACTCTGCAGTATCGAGCGGGTCAGGATCGAGAAGCACAGCCTCGTCACGCTTTTGAGGCAGAACGGAACGCGTATAGGAATCGATGACGTCAGCGAGCGGGATATCATGTCCGGCTTGCTGAGCGAGGTACCAGCGGTGCTCCAGAACTTCATGGAAAATCTGCGCCGGCTCGAGTTTCCGGGTCATCTCGGGCGGCACGCCGGTGACGATCGGTTCGAACACGTCACGCATCCATTCGTGCGCCACGATTTCAATGGGCATGTTCTGACGACCGGTGATCGCACGATACGTTTGCAGATCATTCAGCATGCGGCGTGCCTGCTGTTCGCCCACATCCATTCCCGTCAAACGCATGATCTGTCGGTGGTAGTGCCCTGCATCCACCACTTTTGGCGTGATCGTCAGGTGCGTGCCGTCAATATCTGACACCATCTGCAGTTCGCCCACATTGAAACCCAGGTCGTTGAGGCGTTCGATGCGCTCAGCGACCTTCCACCGCTGATTCAGCTCGATGGATTCGGATGCGGTCAGTTCGTGCCACAGGTCCTCGTAGCGCGAACGGATGCGGTCGCCCACGATGATCGGGTCTTCGTCCTCCGGAAAGAAACCGCCAGCCTGCAGGTCCATCAGTTCACCGATAATGTTCGTGCGCGCCAGGTCAACGTCGTAGTCACGCTGACCGGGCGTCAGGTTCGGGTGCAGCTCGCCGGTTTCCGCGTCCACCAGGTACGCCGAAAATGCCCCGGCATCGCGGCGGAACAGTGTATTCGACAGGGACACGTCGCCCCAGTAGAAGCCGAGCAGGTGGAGGCGAACGAGCAGCACGGCAAGCGCGTCGATGAGACGAGTCGCCGTGTCGGGAGTCATGAACTGGCTGAACAATGCGCGGTAGGGCAGTGAAAACTGCAGGTGCTCTGTAACCAGTGCGGCGTTGAGCTCTTCGCCCTGCGGGTCGCGTCTGCCAGTAATGACAGCTGTAGGTTGGACGGACGGAGCATCCAGACGCACGAGATCGCGCAGGAGCTGATATTCGTGGTGGGCAACCGACTCGCCAATCTCCTTGACGGCGATCACGCGCCCGGACAGGTTGACGAAACGCACGATGTGTCGCGAAATTCCTCGCGGCAGCGCGGCCAGAATCTCACTGGGCCAGTCTTCCAGCGGAACTTCCCACGGAAGGTCCAGCAACGCAGGATCGACGCGTGCAGCAGTGATCTCCATGGACTGAGGCATAGGTCTATTCTCGCACTTTATTGGCGTGTCATGTGGGACGCATGGATGGACCGGCGGACGCCGGCTTGCAGATGCGCGGGGTGGGGTCGCCCTCGTTGAGAGTGAAAGATCACGAGGAGCGACTGACCAACCCGGTTTCTGCCTTGTGCGCGAGTTTAACGCTGCGCAAGAATCGCGTCGGTGAGCGTGTCGGCTTCCGCTGCCCAGCCACTGGGCGTGGGATGCATGTAGCCCATAAGGTCGGTGGAGGCGAAAGGTGCTGAGATCCAGGAATGATCTTGGGACGCCGCCATGTGCGGATCGAGGCCGTGCCCGTCGAAGGCGTCTCGAATGTCAACAAGGTGGAAGCGGGTCGTCCCATTGGCCTTGTTCAGATCGCTGATGATGCTGGACTGCAGGTCGGTGTAGCGAGCCTGGAGGGTGCGCAGCGTGGTGCCGGCATCGAACCAACCTGCAGGACCTTCGGGAAGCATGTAGGACGGCGTGCTCAGCAGATCCGGGTAGGACAGCAGATAGATGTCAGCGTTGCCGGCGGCACGCTCGTCAATATCTCTCAGAAGGGTGGTGAGGCGCGTGCGGAAGGTGTCGACGGTGACGGTAGCCTCGTTCATGCGCTGCTGGCAGGACGAGGCATCACGCCCGATGAAGCAGGACACGATGATGCCGAAGAAGTTGGCATCGTTGCCGCCAATTGTCAGGAACACGGAGTCATAGTCGGGGGTGACGGCGTCGAGCTGAGGGAGCGCGTACAGGTGGCATTCGGCGGTGGCCGTGTAGAGAGAACCGGCAGGTGCGGGAGCGACCTGGCGAATATCCCACGTGAAGTTCCCCTCGGGAAGTACGCCGCAGATCTGGGATTCTTCGACGCGGCGCTGCCATTCAGCGGGCTGGTCAGGGTAGGTCGACTTGGGTAGAACGTAGGTCTTCGTCACCGACTTCTTCCACCCCAGGGACTGTGAGGAGTAGAAGTCCTTCGACTGTGCACCTGAGCAGGCACGGTTTGTGTACGAGGCGCCAAGGCGTTCAGCGGTGACAGCACCGTAATTATTGGGCGAGCGGTAACAGTTCGTGTCCGTGTAGTTCTGCGCGCCGTTCCCGGCCGAGTAGGAATCGCCCAGCTGCAAAATAGTGTGCGGGGTCGAGGGTGACTCAGATGCGGTGGCGCTCTCAGCGTGCGCTGTAAGCGGTGCGAGGAGACTGAGGCATGCCACTGCAATGCCTGATGCAACTAGACGACGCATTTGACATCCTTCCATGATGGCCTGAGGAGCGGCCGCAGCTGGCCCCTCCTGTCATGACAATACCTTGTGAAGGGGACAGAACGCGTGAACAGGCCGCCAGGAATAGGCTGGTCGGTAAATCGCTGGACGTAGCGACACAGGGGGTCACGATGAGCCTAACGGTTAATCTGTATTACACAGGACACAATGGGAGCGCCCGCGCATTTGCTCAGGAGATGGTAACCAGCGGCATTGTTGATCGAGTTCGCGCCCAGGAAGGTAATGAACGTTACGAGTATTTCTTCCCGATGAATGATCCGGAGACGGTTCTGTTGATCGACCGTTGGCATGACCAAGAAGCCCTTGACCGGCATCACCATTCAGAGATGATGACGCAGATCGCGCAGCTACGTGAGAAGTACGCGCTGCATCTGCGGGTCGAACGCTATCGCGACGATCACTGACCATGGGGGCCTGACGGCGATCCGTGTCGTCCTCGATATCGCCCTACCTTCCAGCGAAAGCTGTACGATCAGGTGATCAGCCCTGATGGTGAAAACCGTGCAGGGGCGTGGTCTTCGCCATCAGGGCAGCTTCTCATCTCTCAGCCCTGCGCCGTAAACGCGCTCCAGCCCTGACAGCGACTCCTGCAGCGCCCAGTGCGCCGAACAACCACAGCGCCGTGGAATCAGCTCCCGTTTTCACCAGACGAGGCGGTGCCGGGGGTGTCGGCGGGGTTGGTGGAGTAGGCGGTGTCGGTGGCTTCTGCCTGTTCGTCAGTGTCACCACCACATCGTGAGAGCCCTCCTGCGTTGCTGTCTGCTGCGCAGCTGAGTCAAATCCTTCGATTGGCGTCTCGGCCACTGCGTACCGAACCGGCTCGCCTGCAACGGTTCGTGGCAAGTTCGTAAAGGTGTAAGTCCAATTGCCGTCAGCATCGGGGGTGATGGTGACGGGGTCGCCCACGTTGGTTGGGTCGCCCTCGCCAATTTGCCGGGTGAGCTGGACCGTGATGCTGTCCGGGATGGCGGGGGAGGTGCCTTCAAGCGTTTCGCCATCAACATCTTGCCAGATCTTATTGACCGTCACAGTCATTGGAGTCTGCGTATTCGTGATGGTGAGTGCGCGCACCTGCGGGGCATCCGAAATCATGGTGATGGGGGAAATGACTGAATCATAGCCGTCGACGTGCAACTCGTGAATTGAATATGTAACCTCTTCAGCCTCGTCGCTGCCAGCGTTGATGAGGGTTGTTGGCAGGCCTTTAAACGTGTGACGCCAGTTGCCGTCCTTATCAGGAGTAATGGTAATGGGATCGCCGAGCTGAGTCGGATCGTGCTGCCCGATTTGGCGCATCAACTGGATCGTGATGCTTGAGGGCAACGAGGGCGACGCACCGGGAATCTCGGTGCCTTCACTGTCATGCCACTGCTTAGCGACTTCCAGATCAACTGTGTCGGGTTTTCCGAAAGTGACGTTGCCGTTTGAACCGATTCCTGCACCTCGTTCGGCACTGTTTTTCGTGATTGTGAGCTTGGCCAGCGCTGATGCATCATTCTTCGTGTGATCTGTAGCCTCTGAGTGGAGACCCTCATTTCGGAGCGGCCGATCCCAGAAATCTTGCGGGTCGCCTGGAGCCTCTGGGGAGAAACGTTGGTCTTTGTTATCGAAGTAGTAGGTGACGTCGCCGCCACCCAGCATACGATTGGCCAAGCGTAAATTGATCGACCCGGCGGAACCGTAATTGTCGTGGGCGATATCGGAACCGAAATGGCTGGCAGAGTTATTGAAAATCCCGGCACCTTCTGTCACGTATAAGTCGATGGAGCCGGTCGGGCAGACCCACACTCCGCCACCGATATACCCCGCGTCATTATGGTTAACTGCAACGTTTTCAAAGTGCGCTGAGTAGGACTTGGTGGCCACGTAGACACCGCCCCCCATTTGCTTCGCCGTGTTCGCTTCGATGTTTCCGCCGCGTAAAGTAACGCGGTTGCTAACAATGTTGATACCGCCGCCGGTGCGAGAGGCACTGTTATGGGAGATGGTCCCGCCGTTCATGATAAAAGCTGCCGGAGAAAGGTCTGCCCAGGCATCAGGGGTGTACCCAGCCTGCTTTCCTGTGCTGGGGATCTCTGCCCATGTCTTTTCAGCGCCTTGTACGTAGTCATCGAATGTTCCTACGCCGCCTCCATTGGGAGCGGTGTTATTGGTGATCGTTCCGCCGTTCATTGTCACAACGGAGTTGCCAAATGAAAAAACTCCGCCGCCGCTGAATCGACTGGTGTTGTTGGTGATCGTTCCGCCGTTGATTTCTACTGTATTGCGTGCTGATTCTTTGGTCTGTTCAGCTTCTTCTTTCGAGAACGGCCACGACATTGCGAGAATGCCTCCGGCGAAGCCGTTGTTGCTGGAGATCTCACCGCCATTCATCACCATGTGGCCACCGTTGTACAGGCCGACCCCTCCTGCTTCACCGTAGTCGTACGGTGAGTGCTCACTGACGCCTGAGCCCCAACCGTCGGTGATGAGTCCTCCATGCATGATGAACGTTGCACCATCGCTGACTGCGATATTGCCTGCACCGTTTTGAGTAGTGGTGGGATCTTGTCGTCTGTGGTTATCGGTGATGGTGCCGCCATTCATGGTGAACGAAGCTTTGGAACCCGTGACGGTCACTGCACCGATGTGAGATCCTGAGTGGTCGCGTACGCCGCTGAGCGTGCCTTGATTGAGGACAAATGCTCCTCGTGAGTGGACAAGGATCTGCCCATTCTTAACGTACTCGCCGCGAGCGCCCATCTCGATCTCGCCGCCTTCGGGCTGAGCAGAAATGGTCAGGGTAGCGCCTTCCTCGACGTTGAACAGAGCAGAACCTCTGAACCCGTCCTCAGCGATGAGCGACGAGGAATTGGCTCCCCACGCATTGGCAGGATAATTGACCAGCTCAATGTCAGCTCCGCGTGGAATCGTGACAGTGTCGGTGAGATAGGGGCCGACCATTCCCAGAACGATGCGAGTTGGTGTGGAGCCAGCCTGTGTGATCAGTGAACGGAATTGGTCCTCGCTGCACGTGAGATCTTGCTGAGGCGTGTAGCAATAGACCTCAGTGCGTTCAGCATCTGGCGCCGATTCGGTTGCGGCTGACCGTTGAGTACGGGTGCGTGCTGAATCGGTGGCCGGCGCTGTCATCAATGGGGCAGCTCCAGACATCGGCGCGTCGGCTGCTGTGGAGTAGTCTTCATCTTCCACAGTACCGACAACAGCGGGATCCCCCGGATTTTCAGGAATATGAAGGCCTCCCTGCTCTGAGGGCGATTCAGTACCGCTTTGCGGTGAATCTGCAATGGTATTGGAGGCTTCGGGAGAGTCGGAGGCGGCGTCATCAGCCCAAGTCGGGGAGACGAAACCAACTACGAGGCTCGAGGTACACGCGAGCGCTGCCGCGCATAATGCTGCCAAATGTGTGAAAGCCGATGTGCGAGTGCGTGTCGGACTGTGCCCTGGACGAGAGGGTGCAAGAAACATGTGATCACCTGTCAATGGGTTTGAGTTATTGCCGTGCAACTGTGAGAGACAATCAACGAAAGCTTACCACTAGGTTGGAGTAAAGAAAAAGGGGGTCGTGACAAGTGCTCGTGGAAGGATGTCCACCACCACATCGCCCGCCTCACCAGCCACGGGTCGTGACAAGTGCTCGTGGGAGGATGAGTCAGGCAAATAGTGCGCTGAAGATTCCCTCAGTGGTCTTGAAACGAAGCGTTGCGGTTTTGTTCTACGTGTTTCGGAGGTTTGGGAATGTGGTTGGGAGGTATCGGCGGGAGTTGAGGTGCTGCGAGGTCAGGATGGTTGCGGATCGTCCTGCCGATGGTGGGCCGATGGCAGCGTGTGTTTTCTCAAACGACAAACGTCGCTGACGTACAGGAATAAACCGGCAACGGGTAATGTATGTGATTCTGACGCGGAAGCCCTCGCCTGAAACCATCAACGGCCTGTTCGAAGCTGAACCGATATGCAAGCAAATTTTTGGGACCGCTCCACCTTGTCGTACTCCCCACGAGAGCTAGAGCCCCTGGTAGAACGCTGCTTGCCTCCACCAAGCCCTCAACTGCACCAGTGAAGAGCAAAGTGTTCGATCCAAATTTGACAGAGTGTAAAATTTGTGTCTAGAAGAGATACGAAAAGGTGGCCCGCCCCGTGTTGGGGCGAGCCACCGGTGATATTTCAGTGGGGGAACAGTATCAGATTTGCATCGTCAGCTGACCCTCGTGAGTCTTAGCTTAGGCAGGCAGACGCTCGCCAGTTGCCGCCGAGAAGTTGTGTTGCTGCGCAGGAATGACGCGAGCGTGGATCACAGATCCCGTCTTCGGGGCGGTACGCGGAGGAACGCGAACGATCAACTGATCGCTCTTGTCTTCCTTATTCTCATCAGGATTCTCGTCGGTACCCGATCCAAGGCCGTGGCCTCCCTCGACACCTGCAAGGTGTCCGTAGATGTAGGCGTCAGAGCCGAGTTCCTCAACGAAGTCGACTTCGATCGGAATGGTGCCTTCGACATCTTCACCAACCAGCTCAAGTCCCTCAGGACGGAAGCCGATGACGACCGTGTTGTTGTCTTCTGGCTTCAGAGCCGCGATGGTGGCATCCGACAGGGCAACGCGAGCAGTTCCGAGGACGCCCCAGTTGCCTTCGACCTTGAAACGACCCAGGTTCATTGCAGGTGAACCGATGAATCCTGCGACGAATTCGTTGGCGGGGCGTTCGTACATTTCCTGAGGTGTGCCAACTTGCTGAAGGATGCCGTTGTTGAGAACCGCGATGCGGTCACCCATTGTCAGAGCTTCGGTCTGGTCGTGGGTCACGTACACGGTTGTGACACCGAGTTCGCGCTGCAGTGATGCAATCTGTGTACGGGTCTGAACACGCAGCTTGGCATCCAGGTTGGATAGCGGCTCGTCCATCAGGAACACCTGCGGTTTACGAACAATTGCACGTCCCATTGCGACTCGCTGACGCTGACCACCGGACAGAGCCTTCGGCTTGCGGTCCAGGTAGGGCTCCAGGTCAAGGATGCGTGCTGCTTCGTTCACGCGCTCACGGATTTCGTTCTTATCCGTGCCAGCGATCTTCAGAGCAAAGCCCATGTTGTCGCGCACAGTCATGTGCGGGTACAGAGCGTAGTTCTGGAAGACCATTGCAATGTCGCGGTTCTTGGGCTGAACATCGGTGACATCGCGGTCACCAATGAAAATGCGTCCAGAGTTGACGTCTTCAAGACCAGCAAGCATACGCAGTGACGTTGACTTTCCGCAGCCGGAAGGACCAACGAGGACGAGGAACTCGCCGTCAGCGATTTCCAGGGACAGTTCTTTCACAGCTGGCTTGTCTGAACCCGGGTAAATGCGGGTTGCCTTATCAAACGTTACTGTTGCCATGTTTTTAACCTCCACCGACAGGTACGTGCCGGACGATCCAAGTAGAGAGCCGGGACAACGGCGTCTTCACCGCTGCCGATGCTGCCGTTCCCCCTGTGAACGAAAGCACTGGATTAAAAATACCATGAGATCGACAGCGGGGGATACCTGAGATAGTGAATCAGTCCTGTTGTGCATGTCACTGACCAGCATCATCAGCTATGACAGTGCAAGAATCAGCCATGAGTGAAAGAGGTCTCGTCATTCTTGGACTCGCGCATGGCCCACAGTCTCACTGGGAGCTTCTTCCCGCGCCCGCTCTTACGTGATTGTCGAAAGTTTTCGAATCTAAGTCCTGCAGAGCGTCAACATTCGATACGCTCAAGGATGTGGATATCGGGCAACGCGTTGGCGGCTACGAACTGGTCAGCCGTCTGGGCACGGGAGGTGCCGGCACTGTCTGGCTGGCTCGTGACGATGGAGGAGCACAAGTCGCCCTGAAAATGCTGCACCCGGCTCAGGCTGCCACGGAGGAAGCCCGACAGCGTCTGAGCAGAGAAGCTGCCACGGTCAATCGAATCCGATCAGACGGCGTCGTGCGCGTCCTCGATGTTGAAACGGAAGCCGCTGAACCCTTCGTTGTCACCGAATACGTGAACGGCCCAACCCTCGCCTCGCGCATCCGCAGCGGGACAATGAAACTGAGCGAAGTGGCGCGCCTGGCCACAGCACTGAACCGTATCCTCAAACGTGTCCACGGGGCAGGGGTGGTTCACCGTGACATCAAACCGTCGAACATCATTCTGTCCGAACGCGGCCCCGTGCTCATCGACTTCGGTATCGCGGTCGGGGATGGGGATGACCGGCTGACGGCGACCGGACTGGTGTCCGGCACTGCGGGCTACACCGCACCGGAAGTAATGACGGGCAGTCCGGTGACTCCTCAGGCTGATTGGTGGTCCCTGAGCGCCACGATCCTGCACGCATTGACCGGCCGACCACCTTTTGGAGGCGGAGCACCCGGCGTCATCATTTCGCGCGTCCTTGCCGGTGATGCGGATATCGCGGGATTGCCTCCTCGCTTGGCATCGTCCATGAAACGATGCCTGGATCCTACTGTCGACAACCGTATGAGCTTCGAAAGCCTGTGCTCCGTTCTGAACGGTGCGGCAGATTCGCACGCTCGCGATGGATACGGCTCCGGCCACGACGACGAAACTGATCAGTACTCAGACACATGGACGGGGAGCTCACTGGTCACTTCCAGCCTGGGTGACCTGGGCTCAACATTCATGCCCTCATCATTTGACGAGAACGACTACACGAGTGACACGCCTGAGACAACACAGTATCCCGATCTGACCACCAATCAGGCGTACACCCAGCCTCTGACTCAGAGCACTGACGTGTATCGCGCACCGCAACCCGGCCAGCCAGAGCTCTCTGCCGGGCAGCCCAATCAGTGGGAGCCGCCTGTCACGATACCGTACCCAGTGTCTCCTCCCGACCAGACGGCTGTCATCCCCACCGACGTGCCTCCGCTTCCGCCCGATGAGGCGCAACCAGGGTGGCAAAGCGCAGGCCCCTTCCTGGTCAACAAGGGCGGCGAGTCGTTCAAGAAACTTCCGACGTGGGATGATGCGCAGTCACCCTCGACAATTACGGTGGACAAGCCTGCGCCCCTCGAACTGGCGGAGCCGGGCGAAGGGGACGTCGAGGAAACCGATGGTGAACCTGAATGGCAACCTCCCCCTCTGAAGAGAACGGGGGTCTTGTCGACCTGCCTGATGGCGGCCCTCTCGCTGCTGCCTGTCGCATACGGCATGTCGGGACTGGTCGCAGTGCTCGCAACCCTCCTGGTATTCAGTGTGATCGGGCAGTTCCGCGAACGCAAGGTCAACCGGCAGAGGGATCGCAACGGGCCGGGGCCGGGAGATACGGCCATGACACTTCTCAAAGTGCCGATCATGGTGGTGGTCGGTGTGCTGAGCATAGCCCTCGCTTCGGTGATCGCATGTATATGGGCGGCGATCGTGTGGGCCATCGCCATTGTGACGGTGCTGAGGGATTATCTTGAGATGTCTCTGGAAACCCTTCAATGGCCCGGTGACCTGGTGCTATGGGGCGGGGTACTCTCCGATCCCAGTGGAATCGCGACTCAGATGATTCCGCTGACGGCGCTGATGGCTGTCTCACTGGTGCTGCTGATGAGCTTCAGGATCCTCGAGCTTACTGAATCGGTGCGTGATGGAATGGCGATCGTGTTCCGCACCGTGTCGCCGCCGTGGTGGGGGCGTGCGCTGTTGAGTGCGGCTTTCCTGGCCATCCCGGTCGCGTTCTGGCTGACGACGGTTTCCTAGATGTGCTGACGGCGGTTTCCGAGGAAGGCGGCTGTGGGTGCTCAGGCCTGTTGGGTTCGCGTCAGGTGGGTCATCGCGTCATAATGATCCTGCGTGAAAATCAGTATCTGCCCGAAGCGAGGAGCACATAACCGATGGCGAAGTCAGAATCATCGCGTGATACGCGCACGAAGGCGCGGGAGATGCGCGAAGCCCAGCTCAAGTCGGAAAAGCGTACCCGCGTCATCGTTATCGGCGTGGTCGTGCTGATTGTCGTCGCCGTGGTTGCAGCTGTTGCGGCAGTGATGCTGACGTATCGCCCGAAAGGTTCGGCTCTGCCTGACGAGGAGGCCGCAGCGCTGCTGGGACCGTACGCAGATTCGTCGCCGGTGGTGTACTCCCACAACGGCATTGAGGATCCTGATCCCAACCTGCCGACGCTGACGATCTATTTTGACTACTCGTGTCACGTATGTGCGCAGGTTGACACCGCGGGCGGTGAAGAAATCGTCCAGGCTGCTACTGACGGGAAGTTCAACATTGCCTACCAGCCAGTCACAACAGTTGGCATGGACTACGCGAAACCCGCGACCACAGCATCGCTGATCGTTGCACAGAAGGATCCCGAACACTGGGTGGCGTTCCATCACGCGCTGATGGGCTTCTTCAATGAGCAGTGGACGTCTGGCGATACACGCGTCGTCAAATCAATGGATCAGTCCATTGACAAGGTGGCGGAACTCGCCCGTTCCGTGGGAGTTCCTGACGAAGTTGTCTCGACCTTCGACGCCAATGCGGTGCAAACCTACTTGGCGAACTCCACTAAAGTATGGGGCGAGAAGAAGTTCGCGGGTCGCGGCGATTCGTACGGCACCCCCGAATACGTGAAGGATGGCACGAAGGTTATTCCGTTCACGCTGGAGAACTTTGCCTCCGACATTATTTCGGGGATGGCTGAGTAAGCGGTTCGCGCTTGCCGTAAGCGGTGAGTAGTCGTCTCGAGGGATTCTTCACACTCAATAGATTCGATTGGTGTTCACTGGCGTGCTCATGGCAAGATATGTGAGCTGGCCACCTTAGCTCAGTTGGTAGAGCACCCGCCTTGTAAGCGGACGGTCGCGAGTTCGAGTCTCGCAGGTGGCTCCATACTTTCGAATTGGATGACGTCAGGCCGGCGATAAATTGGTCTGCGTATTGCCGAGGGCGTCTCCCGTCCCCTGAACATTCCTCGAGTGCAGGGGTGAGCCTGTGGTGGTGCTGGATCAGCGTCAACGTGGTGGACGGTAAGACGAACGCTTTCACAGCGCACACGGAATGGGTGCAGCACGATCGCCCATCGTGACGGTGCTACGAACTCGAAAGGCGTGTCGTAGCGGTGTCGGGGCGATCGACGCGACCCAATCGGTGGCCGATTGCGTTGAATCGATGAGGGCATCCCCGCTGACGCGGGGCGAAAAGAGCCACTCAATTAAAGAACTCACATTACATGGGCTCATCTCTGCGATGCAGAGCAACTAGCTCTCCACATCCTACATGGTGCATCTGGATCCGCAGCTGAGCTCGCGTGAAGCGGCAGTAGAGACGCGGAAAAACGCGTAGAAGTAGCGTCGAACGCAATAAAAGGAACATGTATTGTGAGTTCGTGACAACGGCTGAAAACTGTGTCATCCTGATCTCATCAGTCAAGGCCGACGAGAAAGCGACGACGATTATGCCTTCCAAAAATGAAGGGTATATACCTGCGGGTGCATCTGCGTCCCATGCTGACGCTTTAGCCGATCGACTCGAGACGGCTCTTCATCAGTTTTCACCTCAAGCAGCGGCTTTGTGGGCAAAATCTGGTGATGAATCCGGGTCGCTCAGTCTGCCCAGACACCTTGCCGATGCCGCGTGTGTGGCGGAAGCGTTATGGGAATCCTGGGTTTCGGAGCAGGTAAAACGTTACCTGGAGGATGTCACAGGGCTGGACGAGTCATCGTTGGGGACGTTGGTTGCATGGCTTGCAGGTACACATGATGTCGGCAAGGCGACACGGGCATTCAGTCGTCAGATTGAGGAGACCCCGCAAGGGCAGCACCTCGTCTCAGCGATCGCGGAGTCCGGTCTTTCCCTTGGCGGTCCGGAGGACCGAATCAAGTCAAGGGATCTGCCGCACGGGATCGTCTCGAAAGTACTGCTGTCGGATTGGCTGTTTGATTCTGGTTGTCTGACGCCTTACTCCAACCCGGACGGCGTCAGAATTCGTGCCCGACGTATTGCCAACTCGATCGCGGAGATTTCGGGTGCTCACCATGGAATACTGCGAAATGATCGGGAAGAATTCGCCCGAGACATCAACGCTCTATATCCACCCGACTGGCATGACATCCAGGAAGAGATCGTCAATGCGATGTCCGATGCGATCGGAATCAGGACGGTGTTGCCGAAGCTCAGGAAGCTCAATGCGGACTCGCAGCAGCTTCTCACTGCAATTGTGGTGATGGCTGACTGGATTGCTTCCAACCAGGAACTCTTCCCATACGTCATTACTGGTTCAGAAAGTGATCGTGCAGGCGAAGCTCTTGACAGAGTTGACCTGACGGCGCCGTGGTATGCCGACCTCGACGATCTTGAATCGAATGAACAAATCGAGAATTACTACCGCCAGTGTTTCGGGTGGAACAGCGACTACTCAACTCGCCCCATTCAACGGGAAGTAGTTGAACTCGTGCGCGATGTGGACGGGCCATGTCTCATGATCATCGAAGCTCCAACTGGTGAAGGAAAAACGGAGGCAGGCCTGGCAGCTGCCAAAATCCTCGCAGCGCATAACGGCTCGCAGGGCGTGTTGGTTGCAACGCCCACCATGGCAACCGCAAACGGATTGTTTGAACGCGTCGAAAGGTGGGCTGAAGCCAACACGGAAGACGAAGACGTGACATCCATGTTCCTGGCGCATTCCAAGCGGGATCTTTTCAAGCCGTTCAGGCGCCTGCAGATGCGCGATATCCACGATGAAACAGATGGACCTAGCGGGGTGGAAGTTTCTCGGTGGTTTGTTGGCCGCTATCGCGGAATACTTGCAAACTTCGTCGTGGCCACTGTGGACCAGGTGCTCACGATGGCGCTCCAGCAGCGGTACTCAATGCTTCGCCACTTGGGCTTGGCAGGAAAAGTGCTCATTATTGACGAGTGTCACGCATACGACGCCTACATGAGTTCGTATCTTGAAAAGGCGCTCAAGTGGCTCGCGCGCTATCACGTGCCGGTGATCCTGATGAGTGCAACGTTGCCGTTAAGCATGAAGAACCAGTTGGCAGGTGCGTACTATTCCGAGCTGTCGAACGAACCGCTTGAACTGATCGAAACTGGATACCCGCTGATCACACTGTTGACTCACGATGGTGTAGTCGAGAAAACGGTGTCGCCTCGTCCCACGCAGATTCACGCACAGGTCAGTATTATTGACGATGATCTCCACACTCTGATGGCGCTCATGAAGGAGCAGACTCAAGACGGTGGATGCGTCCTGCTTGTGTGCAACACGATTCGTCGTGCCCAGGAAGTGTACCGGGCACTGACTGCTGAATATCCAGGGGAGACTGAACTCCACCATTCAGCATTCATGGCAGCTCAGCGTTCAGATAAAGAAGATGCGCTTCGAGAATTACTGGGCCCGAATGCTCATCGTGGTGCAGGCCGACCGTGGCGACGATTCATCGTGGCAACACAGGTAGTGGAGCAGAGCCTTGACATTGATGCAGACATGCTGGTCACCGACATTGCTCCGATGGACCTGTTGGTTCAACGCGCGGGCCGTATGCATCGGCATATCCGGCCTGAAAGCGACCGACCAGCCCGAATGCGTGAGCCACACATTTACCTGCGCGGGGTTGTGAAACAGGAACCGGCTCCCGAATTTGAATCAGGCACCGAATTCATCTACGACCCAGCGCTGCTGATGGCGACCCTGCATGTCGTGAATACGCAGATGTGTCCGAAAGGTTTTCGTCGACCTGATGATATTGCGCCGCTTGTTCATGAAGCGTATGACTCGGACATCGACGTGCCGGATGGGTGGCAGGAGAGTTGGGACAAAGGGCGCACAGAAAGTGCAAAACGACTGGATTGCGCACGAAAACGGTCACAAACGTTCCAGATCCCGGGGCCTCAGGAAGCTGCGCAATGGGATGACTTCTTTGCTCGTTACACCGAAGCAGGTGTGAGCAGCAGTGAAGAAGCAGGTCTGGCTCAAGTGCGCGACACCGTTCCAACGATCGAAGTGATCCCCGTTCAGATCAGTCAGTTTGGCTATCAACCACTTGGCGGGCAGGACTACGTCGGTTTTGCCGAGGCGCCGGACTTCGCGCTGGCCCATCGCTTCGCATCGTCCACGCTGAGGCTCCCGGCCCGCTTTTCGCGCGATTCGCGGACTTTTGACGAAGTCGTCACTGAGCTTGAGCAGAACACTCCGAGCGGATGGGCCGAAAACTACATGCTCAGAGGCGCACTTGCCTTGTGTCTGGATCAGGACCGTGAAATCACGCTGGCCGGACGGAAGCTTTGCTACAGCACTGAGGAGGGATTGCTCGATCTTGGATATCGCCAGTAAGTCCCATAAGGACACCACTACCCTAAGGAGAAAGATGTGACATCTTTACACTCATTTTCATTGCTGACTGAGCCGTGGATTCGTTGTCAAAGCACTGATGGGGACATCCACGAAGTCAGTATTCGCGATGTTTTTTCCGATTCTCGCAACCTACGCATTATCAGAGGAGAATCACCTGCGCAGGACTATGCAATTACCCGTCTGCTTCTGGCGATCCTATGGAGGGCGCACGCTCGAAATCGATCCAGGGGCGCCGGCACAGCTTTCGAGTACGTTGGATGGTTTGAAACGCAGTGGAATCTTGCAAAAAGTGGTCACGCAGATGACGTCGTCCTTGACTACCTGGCAGGATTCGACGAACGGTTCGACCTTCTTGACGCCAAAGCGCCATTTATGCAGGTAGCTGACCTGCATACATCGAAGAACGTTCATTTTCCGCTCTTGCGCATGATTCCAGAAGCAGAAAACGACTACTTCACCATGCGCGCCGGAGGAGGACGCGAATCCATTAGCTTGGCTGAAGCGGCCAGATGGCTGATCTACCTTCAGGCCTACGACTACTCGGGAATCAAGTCCGGAGCAGTTGGCGACAGCAGGGTCAAGGACGGTAAGGGCCATCCGATCGGTACGGGGTGGACAGGGAGGACCGGCGGCACGCTGATTATCGGCCCGTCGCTGCGCCACACCTTGTTGCTGAATACCATCGCTGATGCGATCACAGCAGATGGCGATTCAGTCCCATGGGAGCGAACACCGGATGGGCCCGCGGAGCGACCCCATCCGCAGCCTTCTGGGCCTGCTGATCTTGCCACATGGCAGTCGCGCCGCGTGCGCCTGTTCTGCGAAGGGGACCGAGTTACCGAAGTTCTTGTCAGCAACGGCGACCGGATCCCCGACGCCGGTGCAAATGTCTGGGGCGACCCGATGACGCCGTACCGTTACAGCAAAAACAAGTCCAAAACGGACCGCCCGGTCTTTTACCCGAAGCCCTGGGATACCTCGCGGACAATGTGGCGTTCGCTCGAACCCCTCATGATTGTCGAGGGCGACCCGGGCACTGTCGAGGGGCACACCGCCAAGCGTCCCCAAAACATCGACCAAGTTGCAAAGCTATCCAGTGAGCTGAGAGGAGAAAACGTCTTCGACTGGCTCGATATTCAATTGGTTGCGGTTGAATATGGGACAAATTCGTCGGTGCTTGAAACGACTCTTTCAACTCAGCTAGATGTCCCTGTCGACCTCTTGAAAGAAGGCGCGCGTGCAGAACGTCGGGCTTTGCTTGACACCGCGCAAGCCACGAATGATGCTGCGAGCGCACTGGGCAGTTTCTGCGGTCAGCTCTTGGTCGCCGCAGGAGGAGAATGCTCGTTCCAACTAGCGCCAACAGACATGCTTCTTGCACGCCTTGAACCGGAATTCAAGCAGTGGCTAAAAGACTTTGATGCTGAACGATTTTCTGACCTGTGCCGACAGTGGCAGCTCAAAGTTCGCAGGGAAGTTACTCGTGAAGCCCGCATCGCCCTTGAGGGGGCAGGCCCCAGAGCCTTGGTCGGAAGGCCTCTATCACAAGGTGACGATGAGTCGCCATCGAGAATCCAATCAGCTGGAACAGCCTATGCGTGGCTCCAGCACAAGCTGAATGAAGTTTTGCCCAGAACCCACATACCGAAGGAAGGAAACAATGCTTGAACCACAAAGACTTGTAACTGGTGACAAGTTGCCCGATGAATCCCGACCTATGCTTCGCGTAAGCGTGAGAGAAACGACGAAGTATCTGCAGCAATGCGTGCTCAGCCGTGCAGATGACCAGGCCTCTGCGCATGCGCGGCAGACGCTTGCCGAACTGCGCCGACGAGCAGGCCAGATGCCGCTTGATGATCCCCTTGGGCTCCAGCTCGTTCTGCAGGAACTGCAGCCTCCGCTCAGCGAACGGGAACTGGGGCGAGGCGACGCGCCGTCGCCGTCCGAGACGGCTGCTTTCCACGCTCTGACTCTGTTCGCATTACACATGCAGGGAGCTACCAAGCCGATGCATGAGCAAGGCGCTTCTTTCGCTCGTGCCTGCGGAGCTTTCTTCAGACTTAGTGACTCGAAATCCATCAAGCCGCGATTTGACGCACTCCTTCTTGCCCGTTCGGACCGATCTCGAATGATTCAGCTTCGGTCAATGATTTCGTTACTGCGCAGCGCGGACTTGGCGTTCGATTACGGTGCTTTCGCGGATGACTTGCGCAAGTTGTCCCACCCGGAGCACCGCTCAGGCGTGCTCATGCGGTGGGGGCGTGACTTCGCAATGCCACGTACACCTTCCAAAGAATCCTGACACGTTTCAACAGTCACATCTTTTTTGCAGAATTCAACACTGAAGTAAACAGATCACCATCATCGAAAGGAACCATCATGTCACTTACCATCGATATCCACGCACTGCAGTCTCTGCCCCCAAGCTTGATCAACCGAGACGATACCGGCGCACCTAAGTCGGCCATCTTCGGCGGCGTGCCGCGCCAACGCGTGTCATCGCAATCGTGGAAGCGTGCAATTCGCAAGTACTTCGAAACAACCATTCAGGACCAGCCCGTTGGTTTTCGCACCAAGCGCGTGGTCGACCTCGTCGTGAGCAGGATTCTTGAACTTGATGAGTCGGGCGCGTGGGACGAGGAGCGCGCCGCCAAGGAGACAACAGGACTCTTCACGACGGCTGGGATCAAACTGGCTGAGCCCAAGGCGAAAAAGAGCAAAGTTAAGGGCGAAGAGACGGAGGAGACGCAGAGCACCGCAGCTCAAACTAGGTACCTTCTTTTCCTGAGTCCTCGCCAGATACTTCATACAGCTCAGGCAATCATTGAAGCTGACGGGGCAAAAATAGCCAAGAAACAGGCCAAGGAACTGCTGAATTCAGATCACTCAGTTGATATCGCGATGTTCGGCCGAATGGTGGCAGATGCTCCGAACTACAACGTTGACGCATCAGTTCAGGTTGCCCACGCCATCGGCATCCATGAATCCGAACCAGAATTCGATTACTTCACCGCAGTGGACGATCTGCGAGAAGATGAGCTGGAAACCGGTGCCGGCATGATCGGAACTGTTCAGATGATGTCCTCCACTCTGTACCGCTTCGCCACCGTGAACTTCGATCTTCTGACGGAGAACCTCGGTGATGCGGAAGCTGCGAGGAAAGCGACGGTCGCATTTGTCCAGGCATTCATCGAGAGCCTGCCGACAGGCAAACAAAACACATTCGCCAACAACACTTTGCCGGAGCTGGTCTACCTCGTGGTGCGTAAATCGCGCTCGATTTCGCTGGTGAACGCATTTGAAGAGCCTGTTCACGGAACCAACGAGGAGGGCCGTCGCCAGGAAGGTGCTCACCGTCTGGCCGATGAAGCTCGTGAGATCCAAGAACAGTATGGATTCGTACCTGAAGCCGCTTTCGTGATCGGTCTGGGAGCTCTGCGCCGCCCCTTCGAGGGATTGGCAACCGAAACAACGTTGCCTGAACTTGGAGGATTGTTGAGCACCGCCATTACAGAGGGGGAGAAGTAAAGTGTTGCATAGTCTTCTCCTGATGCTGAGGGGGCCGATGCAGTCATGGGGGACAACCAGTCGCTACAAGCAACGTGCAACTGACGCAATGCCAACCAAGTCAGGCGTACTGGGGATGATTGCGTCAGCGCAGGGACGTCGGCGCACGGATCCGCTGGAAGATCTTGCTGATCTTTTTTTCGCGGTTCGCGTGGATCAACCGGGCACTTTGCTGCGTGACTATCAGACCTCTCAGGACTGGCGAGCTGGGAAAGCTACGAACTTAGTAACGAGGTACTACCTCGCGGACGCAGTGTTTGTGGCTGCCATTCAGAGTCCGAATAGGGAATTTCTCGAATCAATCGAGCAGGCGTTGAACAATCCTCGGTACATGCTTTACCTGGGACGGCGCTCGTGTCCGGTTTCTCCTGATCTTGTGATCGGCATCCAGGACACTGATGCGGTGACAGCTCTGCAAAATGAGCCCTGGCATGCATCCTATTCTCACCGACTGGTTCGAACTCGTCGTGTTATCTTGCCAATCTATCGGGATGCGCGGCCGGGCGAATCTGGTCTGGCGGCTCAGGATGTTCCCGTGTCGTTTTCACAGGAACATCGGAGGTATTCATGGCGAGAAATTGTTGGCGATGAAGGCGGAGCTCCATTTGAGAATCCAGATGGCCGAGCGGATGACCCGTATTTTGAGGCGGTGGTGGCAGGATGACCACGTTCACCAAGATCTTGCTTAATCCGTTCAAGCGTGGTGGGAGAAAACTCCTGTCAAATCCGGAAGCGTTGCATGCTGCGGTTCTCGGTGTGTTTCCGCCTGATACTGATCAAAGCAGTGCGGAGGGAAGAATCCTGTGGCGGGTTGATCACCGTGGGCAGGAATACACTCTTTACATTGTCGGGCCGGAAAAGCCTGATGCGCTGAGTATCGTTGAACAGGCGGGGTGGGATACGCGACCTGCTCAGACGGCGGATTATTCGCAGCTTTTGCGTGGCTTGCGGAAAGGCCAGCAGTGGCACTTTGAGCTGGTTGCCAGTCCTGTGAAGTCTGTTGCCCAAGAGCGAGGGAAGCGCGGTAAGGTATTGCCTCACGTTACCGCTGACCAGCAATTGGAGTGGCTTCGGGAAAAGAGTAAGAGCAGCGGTTTTCTCTTGAATTCGCCCGCGTTGTCCAATGATGATTTGTCGGAAGTGGCGGTTCAGGTCATAGAACGCAAGCGGCTTGTTTTCAGAAAAGAGAGGGGAAGCCGCCCGGTGACTATCCATACAGCTCGCTTTCAGGGGAACCTCGTTGTGGCAGATCCTGAGCTGCTCTGCAAGACGTTGGTCAGCGGTCTTGGACGGTCACGGGCTTATGGATGCGGGCTGTTGACTCTGGCTCATTCGAGGCAGTAACCGTGGCTCCGACCGCTAGTCAGATCCCGATTGAGCGGCAGGAAGTCGCACGGGCAGAGCAGCGTATCTCGTTCCTGTATGTCGAACATGCCACCGTTAACCGGGACGGCAATGCGTTGACGATTATGGATCAGAACGGAGTCGTTCATGTGCCGGCAACGACTCTAGCTGCTCTGCTCTTGGGCCCGGGAACGCGTATTACCCATGCAGGAGTAGCGCTTCTTGGGGATTCGGGAGTTTCCATAGTTTGGGTGGGCGAAAAGGGCGTCCGTTTTTATGCATGCGGGCGTCCTCCGGCGAAAAGCTCGCGAATGGCTCAGGCGCAGGCGCGGATTGTGACCAACCAACGGTCACGATTGCAATGTGCTCGCAAAATGTATCAGATGCGTTTTCCTGGAGAAGACGTTTCGCTCCTCACAATGGGACAGCTGAGAGGGCGCGAAGGCGCTCGGATGAAGCGGATCTATGCTGAGGAGTCCGAAAGAACAGGAGTGGAATGGGGAAAGAGATCATACAATCCGGAGGTTTTTGAAGATTCGGATGCGGTAAATCAGGCGCTAACTGCTGCTAATGCTGCGTTGTATGGAATCACGCATGCGGTGATCGTAGCTCTGGGGTTTATTCCGTCTCTTGGGATAGTGCACACGGGGACTGATCGCAGCCTGGTGTACGACATTGCAGATTTGTATAAGGCCGAAATATCAATTCCTGCTGCTTTTGATTGTGTTGCCGCTGAGGAAGATCAGTGGGGCAGTAGAGTCAGACGATATGTCCGCGATCAAGTGGTTTCAACGCGTCTTATGCAACGGATGGTTCGCGACTTGATGGATCTTATGGAAGTTCCAGAGGCTGCGTCATACGACGCTGAACTGATGCTTTGGAGTGAACTTGAGGAGTATGCGGCTGGGATCAATTGGGCATCAAGAGATGAGGTTGGTGTCCTGTGATGGTTTTGGTAGTGAGCGCATGTCCAGCAGGGTTACGGGGAGATCTCACGAAGTGGCTGATGGAACTTTCATCTGGAGTATTTGTTGGAAGACCGTCAGCTCGAATCAGAGACTTGATATGGGAACGAACGATTGAGCTTGTACGGGACGGCCGCGCAATCTTGGTTTATAACTCAAACAATGAACAAGGTCTTGAGTTTCGCACGCATCGAAGTGAGTGGGAACCTGTCGATTTTGATGGCCTAACTCTGATTCAAAGGCCGAAGATTGGAGAAAAGTTTAATCGGCGCACAGGATGGAGCAAAGCGCGGTTTAATCGCAAAGGGCTGCGGTGACTGCGTTTCCCCTGCAAGCTGTTATTCTGGTATCAGGCGAGCGTCAAGTCGCATCTAGATTGCACTTTTCCTGACCAAATATGCTGGTCAGGGACGGTAAGCCCCGCGTCAGCGGGGATGAGCCAGTGGCGGTTCCAGACGGAACGACCAGACCAGACGTAAGCCCCGCGTCAGCGGGGATGAGCCCCCGGAGTTGTCGGCGTGGCGGCAGAAGGTCGCGTAAGCCCCGCGTCAGCGGGGATGAGCCCGCGCAATTTTACCCGGCGATCATGAGCGCGTGGTAAGCCCCGCGTCAGCGGGGATGAGCCCCTATACGACAAGTACATGAACCAGGCGGGCGGGTAAGCCCCGCGTCAGCGGGGATGAGCCGAGTGCTGGTATCGTCGCGCCGGGCGTATTCCAGTAAGCCCCGCGTCAGCGGGGATGAGCCCTCGTGCCGTGCTGCAGCACATGGCGCATGAGGGTAAGCCCCGCGTCAGCGGGGATGAGCCTGTCGCTAATCTGACGGGCAACACTAGCTGGGTGTAAGCCCCGCGTCAGCGGGGATGAGCCTCTCCGGCCCGCACACCTCCATTGCAACAGGCAGTAAGCCCCGCGTCAGCGGGGATGAGCCCGCGCGACGCAACGGCGTGTAGTCAAACGTCAAGTAAGCCCCGCGTCAGCGGGGATGAGCCGACAACCTGGTGGTGGAGAGCGCGGACAGGATAGTAAGCCCCGCGTCAGCGGGGATGAGCCCATAACTTCGGAACTTCCGATACGCGAGTGTCAGTAAGCCCCGCGTCAGCGGGGATGAGCCGGGCAGTAAATACCGTGGGAGAAACGGCGATGCGTAAGCCCCGCGTCAGCGGGGATGAGCCCTAATGCTGAGTATGCGCGCCAGTTTTGGATGAGTAAGCCCCGCGTCAGCGGGGATGAGCCTTTTCGGCGCGCGGCGGTTGCGCCCTCGACTTGGTAAGCCCCGCGTCAGCGGGGATGAGCCGAACAACGCGAAATTGGCGTTAGAGCCGCTAGGGTAAGCCCCGCGTCAGCGGGGATGAGCCCGGTATGGCATGATTCCTCAATTACGCTGGGTAGTAAGCCCCGCGTCAGCGGGGATGAGCCCTAGCTAAAGACGGTGAAGCACCCGCCGATGCAGTAAGCCCCGCGTCAGCGGGGATGAGCCGTCGATGTTTGGAAATGTGAAGTCCATGCTCTCGTAAGCCCCGCGTCAGCGGGGATGAGCCGAACAACGCGAAATTGGCGTTAGAGCCGCTAGGGTAAGCCCCGCGTCAGCGGGGATGAGCCCGGTATGACATGATTCCTCAATTACGCTGGGTAGTAAGCCCCGCGTCAGCGGGGATGAGCCCTAGCTAAAGACGGTGAAGCACCCGCCGATGCAGTAAGCCCCGCGTCAGCGGGGATGAGCCCGAATCTGACACTTCGGTGAGCCGGTTCATATAGTAAGCCCCGCGTCAGCGGGGATGAGCCCCTCACTAGATGGAATGAAGCCGCTCGGAATTAGTAAGCCCCGCGTCAGCGGGGATGAGCCCGCCACTGTTTGCGATCACTGGGCCTGGCTACTGTAAGCCCCGCGTCAGCGGGGATGAGCCGAAACCACAGCAAGGGAAAGGAACTAGAGGAATGTAAGCCCCGCGTCAGCGGGGATGAGCCCGCCTTGTGAGTATCCGGGGCGGCCACGTACTGGTAAGCCCCGCGTCAGCGGGGATGAGCCCGATAGAGATATAGCGCGGGCACACCGTGCCCCGTAAGCCCCGCGTCAGCGGGGATGAGCCCCGTAGTGGTCTGAGCGGGCGCGGTGTATGAGGGTAAGCCCCGCGTCAGCGGGGATGAGCCCGAGCCGTCGGGCTGAGAAAACACCATTGTACATACTCACAAGCGAATCTTCGCTCGTTCGAGTGAGATAGAAGCGGGAGCCCCACACGCACCACATGGGGTCGCGCACGCAGCTCCCGCTTGTAATTTCATTTTAGTCCGTCGGCTAGGAAGACGCAATAGTAAGCCCCGCGTCAGCGGGGATGAGCCCGCGCGTGGGATGCCTTATACTCATCGACCGCGGTAAGCCCCGCGTCAGCGGGGATGAGCCCATGGCGAGATCAGCGTGGAAAAAGGTGGCGAGGTAAGCCCCGCGTCAGCGGGGGTGGGTAGACACGGCGCGCTGGAAACGCAGCGAGGCGCTGCGAGAGTTACCAGAAAAGGGTATCAAACGGAGCGCCTCACTTGTATGCGAGTGTAAAACACTGCCCGCGTCGATGATGTCTGAAGTGGGCAGTAGAAATCCGGGCATTAACCCGGAATCTCCATAGTTTCGGTGAATGCTCGACGCATTCGTTTTCAGAGGAATTGCGTCTATCGCAGTGAACAGCAGATGCGCTTGTTGGTGACGCCTTGACTACACCTTAAGAAACGCGCCAAAGTGCTGTCCTGTGTCGATCACCTGGACGGCTGGAGGTCCCCAGTCAGCTTAACTGTGACACCGAGCTCTTGGCACATTTCGACAATTCCGGTTGTCTGGGAGGCAAATGAGTCAAGCATGCCAGGATTCTGGGTTTCGCCGAACTTTTCAATGTTGTTTCTTGTCCGCACGAGCTTGTCCTGGAGGTGAAGATCTTCCGCTGCTTGTTCCGCATTATTGAGCTTGTCGGTGATCTGCGACAGTGCGTCCTCATTCGGCGCCGAGCGATCCTCGATGGTGGCGAAGATATCAACGGCCTCTTTGTACAGCCCGCACGCTGTCTTGTCGCCTTCGGCGGCATTGCTTCCGCCACACGCAGTGAGTGTCAAAGCTGCTGCAAGTGTCAGAAGTGGTAGTGCGTAACGTTTCACCGCGTGTCCTCGGTTTCTTTATCTGCTAGTACGATGCGTATGGGCGCGTCAACAGCGTCCCGCGGTACATTACCACAGGCCGGACCGGGAACTGGTACGAAGTGGATACAAGGCGGCTACTGCTGGCTGCCAGGGGATGCTGCCGAATCAGGTATGCCGCTACGGGGCTAGCCTCCGCCAATTGGCAAAGGCTCAGTCTGATCCCTCGCTTCCTCGCGAATCTCCACATCGCCAACGCAACATACGACAAGAGCAAAGAGTAAAAGCGACGCGCTCGTATCTCCTGCCGTTTTGAATGAACTGACTCCTCGCACTCACGACTGAACACATAACTGTCCAACTTTCAGGGGTCAGCACGGCCGTGAGAGCAGAGTTCTGCCTAATTGCGACCAACCCGTCCTCGAAAGTCCGCTTTCAGATTGCCGGCCTCTGCGCCGCTATCTGCATCCGCGGCCAGCGGGCCCGCCTGAAAGAGTGACCCCTAAGATTCCTACGGCAACTGCCAGTTGACCGGCTCCGCGCCCTGAGACTGCAGCAGCGCATTGACACGCGAAAACGGCCGCGAACCGAAGAACCCGCGACGAGCAGAAAGCGGCGACGGATGAGCAGACTCCACCACAGGTGTTGCACCCAGTCGCGGCTTCAGTCCCTGAGCATCGCGACCCCATAAAACAGCGACCAGAGGCCTCCCTCGTCCAATAAGAGCATCGATCGCGCAATCCGTCACCTCTTCCCAGCCGCGGCCACGATGCGAAGCCGGCGCGCCAGGGCGCACAGTAAGGACGCGGTTCAGCAGGCACACTCCCTCGCGTGACCAGGGAGTCAAATCACCGCTGGTCGGACGAGGCACACCCAGATCCTCCACCAACTCAGTGAAGATATTCTCCAAGGAGCGAGGCGGGCGAACCCCGGGAGCAACAGAAAACGACAGCCCCATGGCGTGCCCGGGTGTCGGATAGGGATCCTGGCCGACGACGAGCACCTTGACCTCATCAAACGGATATGTGAACGCGCGCAACACGTCCCGTCCGGCAGGAAAGTACCCGTGACCAGATTGAATCTCCGAGCGCAACATCTGTCCAAGCTCATGCACGCGCTCTTCAACCGGAGCCAGCGCCCGCGCCCATCCCGGATCAAGCAGCTCACTCAATGGTCGCGGGCCGGTGCCGCCTTCAATTTCGCTCACGTACCTAGCGTATCCCGTCTTATTGACGAGGGTGTCCTTCGAGCCGCGGTCTGAGCGGTATGTTGAGACAGCCGTAACCGGCGCTGCCGATGCGACACCCGGCCGATTGGCCGCACAAAAGTGACAGTTACAGATAGTCTAAGCGCGTGAGCTCACAGTATCCGAAGGATGAATTTGATCGAGCTGGCGAAGATATGCCGGTCGGTATGCACCGCGCCCAGCCCTCGAAATGGCGCTCAGTCGCGCCGTTCTTGATTCTTCTCATCGTTATCCCGCTGCTCGGATGGGGTCTCGCGCGAGTCCTCACCAATGCAGGAATCACGCCGTCACAGTCCGATTCGACTCAGTCGGTCGCACAGTCGGTCGCGCCCCCCTCGGGCGATGTGCAATCGGGCGAGCAGGCAGATGAGAAGCCAGAAGCTTCGGGAACTGGCTCAACCGACACACAGGTATCGGGCGAAGAAACTCAATCGTCCGGAGATGAGCCAACTGAAGAAATCATCGACAAGCATGTCAAGATCGGCGTCCTCAACGGCACGGGTATCGAGGGGCTTGCGGCCGAAAAATCCGCAGCGCTGAACGAGGCAGGATTCCCCGGAACTATCGCTGAGAACGCAGAAGGTTGGGTCTCCGACGTTTCTGTGGTGTACTACGCCGATCCGCAGATCGAAAAATCCGCCCACGAAATCGCCCGAGTCCTGGGAATTGACGAGGTTCGCGAGAACTTCGATGATGTCGGTGACTACGACGTGGTCGTCCTGCTCAGATAAGAGGAGCCCCTCAAGAAGAGGCGGAAATATGGCTGACGACGCTCAGAAAGCTCACAACGCCGCAACCGAAGGTGAGTACGTACGCGACATCGCCTACATTACTGACAGGATTGTCGTCGATCCCGCCAGGATCCGCTCCGCAACCGCGATCAGGCGATGCACGTGAAGTGGGGAACATGTTGTGGCCGGTCGAATCTGGCCGCTACCGCCTCATGGCCGCCCGAGCTTGCCCGTGGGCACACCGCGCTGTCATCATCCGCTGACTCATGGGTCTGGAGGACGCTCTGACACTGAGTCTGGCAGGCCCCACCCACGATGCCCGGTCATGGAACTACAGTGGGATGTACCCCGACAACCGTGATCCGGTGCTTGGCATCGAGCGCCTCCAGGACGCATACTTTGCGCGCGTGCCCGACTATCCGAAAGGGATCACCGTCCCCGCGATTGTGGATGTCCCCAGTGGTGCCGTGGTGACCAATGACTTTAACCAGATGACCATCGACATGTGCACACAGTGGTCAGGCGTGCAGCGTGACGGCGCTGCGGACCTGTATCCAGAGTCGTTGGTGGACGAAATCGAAGCCGTCAACGACGAGGTCTACCCGAACATCAACAACGGTGTCTATCGGTGCGGTTTCGCCGCTGACCAATCCAGCTACGAGGACGCCTATCGAGATCTGTGGCGCGCAATGGACTGGGTCAGTGATCGGCTCACCTCCCGCCGCTACCTGGTCGGTGACCACATCACGCTGGCTGACGTGCGACTGTTCACCACCCTTGTGCGTTTCGATGCAGTCTATTTCGGGCACTTCAAAGCCAATCGGATGATGATCCGTGACATGCCGGTACCGCGTGCCTACCTGCAGGACCTGTTCCAAACACCGGGTTTCGGTGACACGGTGGACATCCAACAGATCAAAGAGCACTACTACATCGTGCACGAGGAAATCAACCCCACCCGCGTTGTTCCTGTGGGACCGGATCTGTCGTACCTTCTGGAAGAACATGATCGCGAGCAGCTGGGCGGCCAACCGTTCGGACAAGGAACAGCGCCTGGCCCTGTGCGAGAAGACGAGCGCCCTCCCGCATTGACTGAATGTTAAAGAACGCGCAGCTCAGCACTGTCGGTCACAGCTGCCGGGCAAGGTGGCCGCTGGACGGGCTATCCGCCGGTACAACCCGCTTCATGACTGTTCGCTATGAGCGACTATGCCCGCCTTGCACTCTCGGGTCGAGAGTGCCAAAATTGGATTAGCACTCGCCAAGGCAGAGTGATAAAAGACCTTAGGGCTGGTGAGGTTACACCGGCAACGAGACAAGAACGTTGCCAGTGGAATCGTCCGTCGCGGGCACCGTCCCTACGATCCGCAATGCGGAAGGAATATACATAGCATGTCCAAGCTCATTCATTTTGATGAGGAAGCGCGCCGTGGCATGGAGCGCGGTCTGAATCTTCTGGCTGACACCGTCAAGGTCACGCTTGGCCCCAAGGGCCGCAACGTTGTCCTCGACAAGAAGTGGGGAGCTCCCACGATCACCAAAGACGGCGTGTCTGTCGCCAAGGAAATCGACCTCGAAGATCCGTTCGAGCGCATCGGCGCCGAACTGGTGAAGGAAGTTGCCAAGAAGACCGATGACGTCGCCGGTGATGGCACCACGACCGCAACCGTTCTTGCCCAGGCACTCGTACACGAAGGTTTGCGTAACGTCGCAGCCGGCGCCAACCCGATTGGAATCAAGCGCGGCATCGACCAGGCAGTTGAAGCAATCGTTGAGCAGCTGCACAAGGACGCCAAGCCGATCGAAACCACCGACCAGATCGCTGCAACCGCGTCGATCTCGGCAAATGATCCGGCCATCGGCAAGCTCATCGCTGAAGCGTTCGAAAAGGTCGGAGCCGAAGGTGTTGTGACTGTTGAAGAGACCAATTCCTTCGACACCACCTTGGAGACCACCGAAGGCATGCGTTTCGACAAGGGCTACCTGTCCGCGTACTTCGTCACCGACACTGAGCGTCAGGAAGCAGTCCTTGAGGACCCTTACGTTCTGCTCATGGAATCCAAGATCTCCAATGTCAAGGATCTGCTGCCCCTGCTTGAGAAGGTCATGCAGTCCGGCAAGTCCCTGCTGATTGTTGCTGAGGACATCGAAGGTGAAGCGCTGGCTACACTGGTCGTCAACAAGATCCGCGGAACCTTCAAGTCAGTGGCCGTCAAGGCTCCCGGCTTTGGCGATCGCCGCAAGGCAATGCTGCAGGATATGGCCATCCTGACCGGCGGCCAGGTCATCTCCGAGACCGTTGGCCTTTCCCTCGAGAACGCCGATCTGGAACTGCTGGGTCGCGCCCGCAAGGTTGTCGTCACCAAGGACGAGACCACCATTGTGGACGGCGCCGGTGAAAAGGACGCCATCGATGGTCGCATCCGCCAGATCAAGACCGAGATCGAGAACACCGATTCCGATTACGACCGCGAGAAGCTGCAAGAACGCCTCGCCAAGCTTTCCGGTGGTGTCGCCGTTATCAAGTCCGGCGCCGCAACCGAGGTTGAGCTGAAGGAGCGTAAGCACCGCATCGAAGATGCTATCCGTAACGCCCGCGCAGCCTCTGAAGAAGGCATCGTGGCCGGTGGTGGTGTGGCACTGCTCCACGCCGCACACGCAGCGCTGGACGACCTCAAGGTCGAAGGCGACGTGGCAACAGGCGTGGGCATTGTGCGCCTGGCTGTTGCAGCTCCTATCAAGCAGATCGCTGAGAACGCCGGACTCGAAGGCGGCGTCGTGGTGGATCGCGTGTCCTCCATGAAGCCGGGCGAAGGCCTGAACGCTGACAGCGGCGAATACGGTGACCTGATGGCTGAAGGAATCTCCGACCCGGTCAAGGTGACTCGTTCCGCACTGCAGAACGCAGCATCCATCGCCGGAATGTTCCTGACCACTGAGGCCGTTGTGGCCGACAAGCCAGAACCGCCAGCAGCGCCCGCTGCCGGTGGCGATGACATGGGCGGAATGTACTAAGCCGAATCTGACCTACAGACACCAATTGACTGGAAGGCGCTGACCGCATATCCAGTTAAGCGCGAGGAAGTCCCGTTGAGCACACGTGCTCGGCGGGGCTTCCTCGCATGTTCGCGACATCGTCACTTACGCGAACAACGACACGGTCTGCGACTCGGCATCAGCGTAGACGTTGGCAGCAGCGGATAGCTGCGTGCTGATCGAATCCAATGACGATTCAACCTGCGTTTGAGTTGCGCGCCAGGAGGCGGTCAGCTCAGCGAAATTAGCTGACGCAACTCCCGTCCATGTGTCCTGCAGGGCCAGAAGATCAGCCATCATGGATGCCACTTCTGTTCGAATACGTTCGGCTGTGGCGCCGATATTGGCTGCAGATGCAGCAACTAGATCTGAGTCGACGTTATATGTTGCCATCGGGGATCATCCTTTCGGTTGCGCGAACCCGCGGTGGGCTCGTCACACATACCGTAGGAAGGGCAGCCGCCCTCGAAAACATTGCGCCTGGAACCTGTGGATGCGCGCAGAGAATACCTCCTCCTGTGGATGCGCAGGAAGAATGCTTTTTCCTGTGAACGCGCGGGAAGAACGCCTCCTCCTGTGAACGCGCGTCGAGGGGGAGCCTGACGCGCGGCTTCAGGACTGAGAACTGGGGCGGCTGGGCACATCCAGCGTCTCGATAGCTGTTTCCAGTGAGGAAGCATCTTCGTTGTCGGAGTCGTCATCCCCATCGGAACCGGGGCGCGCCGCGTAACCATCCGCTGCCTCGGGAGCCAGCACAGGGATGGTGGATGTCGTCTCGACGTCATCGTCGTCACCCTCATCCTGCATCTGCGAGCAGTTATTCCACTTCAAATGCTTGCGGCGAATGATGATGGCACCCGACGATGTTACTTGCGCATCGTCAAACTGACCGGTTGTGGGTCCATCCACCACTTCGATGCCGGAGGTGTTGTCACTGGCCGATGAGATATCAGAAGGATCCTTCTCAAGAATTGCTTCATCGAGCTTGGCCAGCTCAGCTTCCAGGTTTTCGCGGGCACGCGACTCCCATTCAGCAGCGCCAGGGGAGTGAAAGACCGAATCGCGAGCCAGCAGGCGGCGCACCACGATCCGGCGGGCACGCAAGTAGGCCAAATCATCGACTTGTTCGTATTCTTCACGCAGCGACTGACGGAATTTCTTGTACTCCTGCGGCGCGGCAGCGATCGAAGCGAGGTCAGCGTCCACCAGAACCTGCGCGTCCACGTCATCACGCGGGGCGGTGTGTATGGCGACCATGCGAATCAGGTCGGCAACCCGCATTGCCACGTCGTCGCTGATTCCCAGTCCGGTCAAGTGTTCGTGAGTCAATTCGGCGCACTCGGCGCTGACGGCCTGCGGGCTTGAACCCCACAAAGCCGCCTGCACAGCGCGGTTCAGGATCAAACCGTGGTACCACGCTGCGATACGAAGAACATCGGGATCGTGTGTTGACCCCGACAGCTCATCGAGATGCGCCAGTACATCGATCAGGTGCCGCACATTGTGCAGCGTTCGACCCGGCTCATTCCACCGGCTGAGGAGTTCACGAGCCTCGGCGTCAAGTTGAGCGGGCGTTGCGGTAGCCCCCAACTCCTGCATTGACTGAACAAATGAACTGAACAGCCACTGAGGTGCTTCAGCACCCATGACGATTCACACTCCTTGAAAGGGATGATACCGAGCTATGGTAGCCGCACTTGGTGTCATATTCCTACCCGAGAGTCCCAAAAAAGGCGGATGTGTGGGCGAAATAGCATCGCGCGCCCAGCGCGCAGCGCCTCACATGCCTTGATCTGCCTCGTTTGTGAGGTCCTCCGCAGTCAAATGTGTGGGCAGTTCAATACGCACCGTCAAGCCACCACCAGGGGTCGTTTTCAGCTCAGTGGTGCCGTTGTGCGCCCCAATAATCGAAGCAACGATCGCCAATCCCAGACCAGATCCGCCCGTCGTGCGCGCGCGTGAATCCTCAGTGCGGTAGAAGCGCTCAAAGACGCGTTTTTGTTCGTCTTCAGCAATGCCGGGACCGTGGTCACGGAATTCCACGATCGCCATGCCG
The DNA here is from genome assembly GCF_001457875.1 of Actinomyces ihuae. Classification (NCBI taxonomy): domain Bacteria; kingdom Bacillati; phylum Actinomycetota; class Actinomycetes; order Actinomycetales; family Actinomycetaceae; genus Actinomyces; species Actinomyces ihuae. The sequence goes on along the minus strand of NZ_CZPX01000005.1, from coordinate 533,987 downwards.
TCGTTGAGCCCCAGAGCCAGCTCCACTGGCGTATCGCTGGACGTGTAGCGGTTGATGTTGCCTACCAGATTCGTGAAAACCTGCTGAATGCGGTCACGGTCCACATTGACCGTCAACGTCATTGGAGCTTTACGCCCGGACAGTGACCTGACGGTGATGTCGCGTGCAGGATCGAGCGCCTCAAGGTCGGAGGCAGCATTGTCAGCAATTTTGACGAGGTCCACCGGAGTCAGGGCAAGAGGTCGCCCCTCGTCAATTCGTGCCAGCGTCAGCAGATCCTCCACGAGGTTTCCCATGCGCGTGGCCTCGGAGTGAATACGACTGATGACTTCTGGAACCTGGTTGCCGGGCACGCCTCCCATCTGATAGAGCTCGCCGTACCCGCGGATGGCGGCAAGAGGAGTGCGCAGCTCGTGTGACGCGTCAGAGACGAAACGACGGATCTTACGGTCAGACTCGGCGCGCGTATGGAATGACTGTTCGACCTGACTGAGCATCGTGTTGAGTGACAATGCCAGCGATCCGACTTCAGTGGTTGGCGGTTCGGGTGGGATGCGCTGACTCAGGTCTCCGGCAGCGATGCGACCGGCAACGACCTCAATATTGCGCAGCGGTTTGAGAGACTTGCGCACCAGGTACTGGCCGATCGTCCCTCCTGCGATGACGATAATCATGGAGGTCAGCAGGAAGTAGAAAGCGGTGTCTGACAGTGTGCGCTGGACGTCAGTGAGTGGAAGTGCAATGGTCATGACCCCAACGGGATCCTGACTGCCTCGCACTCCCAGCGGAATCGCCATTGCCCGCCACGTGGAGCCGGGCAGTGACGATGAGACGGTGACGGGCCGCGTCCACCCGGATTCAGTATTGGCAAATTCGCCCGGCTCGAGCAGGTCGGGAATATTCGGCGTGCCCGAGTACTCTAAGGTTTCAGGCGACGTATAGGTCCAGGTCTGCCCGTCGGCGTGCACCGCGCGAATGAAAAATCGGGTTGGAACATAAGCGTTGGTGTTCGTCAATTCGGTGAGGGATTGCCGGGCCAGGGGTGATGCTGACGAGACCAGTTGCGCGTCGATCTGTGAGGTCAGGTGACGCTGAAGCAGGCCGATCATTGCTGCTCCAGCCATTGTCAGGCCGAGGGCCAGCAAGGCCACTGTCAAGATCACCATGCGTGATGACAGGGGCCGGTGTTCCCATATCTGCCGGGCAGATTGGACGGGTTGCACTGTCAGCTGTCTTCCCTCAGCATGTAGCCCACGCCGCGGCGAGTGTGGATGAGCTCGCCCGACGATCCTTCGACTGACAATTTGCGACGCAGGTAGGAAATATACGACTCAACGATGGCTGCTTCACCATCCCAGTCGTATTCCCACACGTGATCAAGGATCTGCATCTTGGAGACGACGCGCCCCTCGTTGATCATCAGGTAGCGTAAGAGTTTGAACTCGGTGGGGGATAGCTCGATATCGACGCCCGCGCGGCGAACCTCGTGAGCATCCTCGTCCAGTTCCAAATCCCCCACACGCAGCATGCCGTCATCTTCGCCGCTGTGGCGAGTGCGGCGCAGGATGGCGCGGATGCGAGCGACGACTTCCTCCAGGCCGAAAGGTTTGGTGACATAGTCGTCTCCGCCCACTGTCAGCCCCTGGATTTTGTCGCGCATATCGTCACGCGCAGTCAGGAACAGGACCGGAACCGTGATACCCGCTTCGCGTAAACGCCGCGTCACCGTGAAGCCATCCATGTCGGGCAGCATCACATCCAGCACGATGAGATCAGGGTGGGATTGAGTGGCCTCGTGAAAAGCGCTGGCACCATCCGCAGCAGCGATCACTTCGAATCCAGCAAAACGCAATGATGATGCGAGAAGGTCGCGGATATTCGGCTCGTCATCGACGACGAGCAGACGTGCTTCAGCGGAGTCGGATGAAGTCGGGATATGAACAGCCATACAGTTAGTGTGGCGGTTCATCCTGAAAGTTGGCTGAACGACGCGTGAGAGTTCAGCATGTTCTTCGCCCCAACGATGTGCCACTATTGACGATGAAAATTGAACGAATGATGAGGGAGACCGTGATGACAGATCCAATGAGTCCGGAAGGCATCACATTTACGCCGGTGTCGCCGGCGCTGGCTCGAGTGCGCACAATTGGAGTTCTGATCTTCGTCATTCCGCTTGCCCTGATCTTCGCAGTGCTGGCTATCGTGTCGTTTCCCTGGTGGTGGATCGGCACCGGAGTCATCATTGCGTACAGCATCTGGCAGATCTGGCTGATCCAGCGGCAGGTGCGCGCGCTGGGATTCGCATTCAGCAACGACGAATTCATGATCCGTTCCGGCATCATGTTCCGCAATCTCAGCATTATCCCCTACGGTCGAATCCAGTATGTCGATGTGTCCGAGGGGCCGATAGCCCGTCACTACGGCATTGCGTCCATCAAGATCAACACAGCGTCCAACGAAACGGCCGGCTCGATTGATGGCCTGCCGACCGACCAGGCAGCCCAGCTGCGCGACATGCTGGCTAAGCGTGGCTCTGAAGAACTGACGGGACTGTGAGCGATATGAGCAACGAGACCGCAGACCCATCGGGCGCACCTGCGCCCACAGAACCAGTAGAGCCGACAATGCGAACGACGCCCGCACAGCCATGCTCGCCTTCGCAGTCACCTTCGTCCGCTGCATCGACTCCGCATACGGGGGCGACTCTGCCCGCTTCACACACGCCGTCACAGTCCGAGCGAAAGAAGCGCACGGCGAGCGCCCTCGACAATGCGCTGCCGGAGGAAGGCTGGCGTAAAGTCCACCGCATTTCACCGGTCCTCAACACGTGGCAGTTCTTTGCTGCCCTGGTGGCATTCCTGGCCTACCAAGGCACCGGTGTGATCTCTGAGCTGCTTGACTCGGACGTCATCTCCCACATGCCGGCCCTCCATATCGCGGGCTACATTCTGGGAGCAATCGCGCTCTTTTCGGTGCTGGTGGGCGTGTACTCCTATTGTGCGTGGAAGCGCACAGCCTACGCTCTCACAGATGAAGCCGTCTGGTACCGGTCGGGCATCATCTTCCGAGTACAACGCCACGCCCGACTGGAAAAAATCCAGGCGGTTGACATCGTCCAGCCTCTGCTTGGCAGGATTTTCGGTCTGGGCAAAGTCACCATCGAAGTGGCAGGCGGGTCACATTCGAACCTGGAGTTCGGTTACCTGAAAACTGAAACACTCCACAATCTGCGCGCCGAAATCCTCGCACTGGCTGCGGGTGTCACATCCGGATCAGCATCCGCTGCACTGGCGCGTCAGGCACGTGAAGCTGCCGCGGAAGCTCCCGACGTTGACTTCGGTGAACAGGTCGCCGTAAGTGACAGTATCGGCACTGGTGCTCCTGCTCCGGAGGCACAGGAAAATGAAGTCTTCCGTGTGCCATCTGGACGTCTCATTGCCTCATTGTTCATGTCGGTTGGCCTGATTATCTCCTTCCTGGTGTTCCTGGCCGCCATGATCGGCATGATCGCCTTGATACTGACGGAGGGGCTGGCAGGCGTGTCAGGTTTCATCCCGATCATCGTCGGTATTCTGCCCATCGGCAGTGTTGTGTGGAGCCGTTTTGCCGGCGCGTTTGACTTCCGCGCAGGCATCTCAGCTTCGGGCATCCGTATTCGCAAGGGCCTGACTTCGACGCGTTCCCAAACCATTCCGCCGCGACGCGTCCACTCCGTGCGCATCACGCAACCCTTCCTGTGGCGCACCAAAGACTGGTACCGCGTCACCGTCTCGATGGCCGGCTACGCAGGCAATTCTTCCAACGGATCGGAAATGGCTGACGCCTCCTACGTGCTGCTCCCGGTCGGCACGCGCGAAGAAGCTGAACTGGCTGTGTGGATGGTGATCCAGGACCTGGGTGTGGATGACCCCCTCGCCCTGATCCACGACGGCCTGCATGGGGATAACCGCAGTTCCAGCCGCTACTTTGTGCCCAACCCGGAGCGCTCAAAAGTCATGGATCCGATTGTCTGGCGCAGGCGCGGCTCGGCTTTGACCGAACGGGTGATGGCGGTGCGCGATGGGCGCGTCACTCACACCTTGACGATCATGCCCTATGAGCGTTTCCAGTCTGTGAGCATCTACCAGGGGCCGTGGTTGCGCAGACGCAAGCTCGCTGTGGTCAATCCGAAACTGGTCAACGGTCAGGCACCGATTGCTGCTCACCATCTTGACCTGGAATTCGCCACCACGATGGTTGCAACCCTGATGGAACGAGGGCGACTTCGCCGTGACCATGAGCCGCCTGAACGCTGGATGCGTCGCGTGGCCCAGTCAGTGTCCGATCCGAAGGTTGCCGAGCAGATTGAACACAGTGCCAATGCTTACGAGGATTCACCTGAGGATGTTTCGCCCGCAGCTGGAGCTGACACTGACGCCCCGCCCGCAGCTAGTGCACCTGCTGCCGGCGCCTTGCCCGCAGCGGGCTCTGACGAGCGGTAGGGTAAACACTTGTGAATCCCTTGCACGACGCGCATGAGCGCCCGAGGCGCAGCGCGCATGAGCATGCGGGCGAACCGTCGCGTCGTCCGCGCCCTGACCAGCTCCATATCGGAATCATTGGGATGGGGCATGTCGGTCCTCCCCTGGGATCCGCGCTGCGTGCAGCCGGTCACGATATCGTCGCGGTGAATGCGTCGTCACCCCAGGCGCGCGAACGTGCAGAGGTCATGCTGCCGGGAGTGCCGATCATGGATATTCCTGACGTCATCTCCGCCGCCGACCTGGTCCTCATCGCCATCCCTGACGATGCGATCGAACCACTGGTGAGCGGACTGGCAGATCTGGGAGCGTTCCGTCCTGGCCAGATCGTCGCGCACACGTGCGGAACGCACGGCGTCGCCATCTTGAACAAAGCCCAACAGGCAGGCGCACTGCCGATCGCACTGCATCCGGCAATGACGTTCACCGGCACGTCCATCGATGTGTCCCGCCTGGTGGGCACACCATTCGCCGTGACCGCGCCTGCTGCGCTGGTGCCGATTGCGCAGGCACTGGTGGTGGAGTTGGGTGGAGAACCCGTGATCGTACAGGAAAACGACCGCACCTTATATCACGCGGCACTTGCGCATGGTGCCAACCACCTCGTCACACTGATCGTGCACGCCCGACGCATGCTGGAAGCTGCCGGAGTCGAACAGTCCGGCACGTACCTGCGACCCCTGGTCGAAGCTGCGCTGGATCGCGCACTGACCGAAGGAGATCAGGGGTTGACCGGCCCGATCGTGCGCGCCGATTCAGGAACTGTCGGCGCACACATCACCGCACTCCACAAAGCTGCGCGCCTGGCCGCCGAGGACAACGAGCAGGCAGGCGCGCGGCTGACCGATTCTGCCGACAACTACGCAGATATGGCGCAGGCAACGATCACGATGCTCACGCGCAGTGGCCGTCTGTCCCAACGCGCAGCCGACGAGCTGCGCACCGCCCTGATGGAGTCATAACCGCTTCGCCCCAGCACCTTCAATGTCGCGTGCGATCAGCGGCGCGTGCGCCAGCCTCGTCAATCGTGACCAGTTGCGCACCAATTGTGGTGGGAAGCAGGCTCAAACGGGGGAACAATAGAAGGGTCTGAAGGAGGCTGAAACGATGACCCCGATCGTTGCACATACTCGCGCCGAACTACATGATGCGCTGGCACAATTGACGGGCACGCGCGCACTGGTCATGACGATGGGCGCCCTGCACGAAGGACACCTGTCGCTCGTTCGGCGCGGCAAGGAACTGGCAGATCACGTGATCGTGTCGATTTTTGTTAATCCGACGCAGTTTGCACCCGGTGAAGACTTTGACGCCTACCCGCGCACATTTGACGCCGACCTCGCCAAGCTCAGTGGCCTTGATGTGGACGTGGTGTACGCCCCGACGCCCGATGACGTGTATCCGCACGAACCCGCCGTGACCATTGATCCGGGGCCAATCGCGCGCGTTCTGGAAGGCAAGACCCGGCCCACGCACCTGGCTGGCGTGGCGCTTGTCGTCACCAAGGTCATCCAGCGCGTCCGCCCCGATGTTGCGCTGTTTGGCCAAAAGGACGCGCAACAGCTCGCGATGGTACGCAACCTGATGGACGAACTCGACGTGCCGGTGCGCATCGAAGGCGTGCCGATTGCGCGCGATACAGACGGCCTGGCACTTTCCAGCCGCAACCAGTACCTCTCGGATGAGGAACGTGAACGCGCGTTGACATTGTCGCGCGCCCTGCGCACCGCTCATCAACGTGCCAACGAGGGTGACTCGCCCAGCGCAGTCGTGGAAGCTGCAGCGCAGGTGCTCGACGAAGCCGAAGGCGTGGAGCGTGACTATGTGGCATTGACAGACGAAGCGACTTTTCAGATCGTGGCGCTCGCAGACTCTGACCAGTCAGGAGTAACGGTGCCCACCACCGATCAGTGGCCCGACCGCGCATATGTGCTGCTGGCAGCGCGCGTGGGGTCGACCCGCCTGATCGACAATACGATCATTGACCGCCCAAAGGGCGCCTCGGGGGATGCCAATGACTGACCAGAGCGCACCAGCGATGGGCCCGCGCGCGGCCAGCTCGCCCGCGGAAGTGTACCGCCCGATGATATGCGGCAAGATTCATCGTGCGCGCGTCACCGATGCCGACCTGCACTATGTCGGGTCGGTGACGATTGATGCGGATCTGCTGGAAGCAGCCGACATCCGTGAAGGCCAGCAGGTGGATATCGTCGATATCAATAACGGTGAGCGGTTGACGACGTACACCATCGCCGGGCCGGCCGGTTCGGGCGTGGTGCAGCTTAACGGTGCCGCAGCCCGAAAAATCGGCGTGGGGGACCTGGTCATTATCATGGCGTACGTGTCCGTTCCAGAATCACGACTGGAATCCTGGCAGCCTCATGTGGTCTTCGTTGACCGCGACAATCACATCGTGGAATGCGGCGCTCATCCTGGTCGCGTGCCCGAAGACTCCGAACGCGCCCGCGAGCTGGACCTGCACAGTTCAGGTATGAACGAAGACAGTGGAGGCCTCCCTCGTTTTTCGAAGAAAGACTGAAACAGATACCATGGCACACGTGAGTGAAGAACTAACGCCCCAGAAACCGGCCGGACACAACGACTCAAACGCTCCTCGAAAGGAAGCGGGACAGGGCCGTGACGACGCGCCTGAACAGATGCGGATCCGTGCAGGTAAACGTCAAACCATGCTGGACGAGGGGAAGCAGCCCTACCCGGTTGAACTGCCGATCACGTCGACCATCGCTCAGGTGCGCGAGGCGTATGGACATCTGGAAGCCGGTGAAGAAACCGACGATGTGGTGGGAATCGCCGGCCGTGTGATGCTGATGCGCAACGGCGGAAAGCTTTGCTTCGCCACCTTGCAGGACGGCGCAGGTGTGCGCATCCAGGTGATGCTGTCCGCCGCCTCCGTCGGACCGGACTCGCTCGCAACCTACAAGTCCGAGGTTGACCTGGGAGACCACCTCTTCGTCCACGGGCGAGTGATTTCATCCAGGCGCGGAGAACTGTCGATTATGGCAGAGCCGGGGGAGGGCGAGGATGCCCCCGCATGGAAGATCGCATCCAAGGCACTGCGTCCACTTCCCAAGACCTACACCGCTGAAGACGGCACGGAAATGGCGCTGTCGGAGGACATGCGCGTGCGCCGCCGCTACCTCGACATGATCGTGCGCCCCGCAGCTCGCGAGATGGTGCGCATGCGAGCCAACGTTGTGCGTTCACTGCGCGACTACTTCCATGACGCAGGGTTCATCGAAATTGAGACGCCGATGCTGCAGGTCCTGCACGGCGGTGCGGCAGCACGCCCGTTCTCAACACACATGAATGCCTACGACACGGAGTTGTACCTGCGTATCGCCCCTGAGCTGTATCTCAAGCGCGCAGTTGTCGGTGGTGTTGACAAGGTCTTCGAGATCAACCGTAACTTCCGCAATGAAGGCGCTGACTCGTCGCACTCACCTGAATTCACAATGCTGGAAGCGTACGAAGCGTACGGAACCTACGACACGATGGCCACGCGTACCCGTGATTTCATTCAGAAAGCCGCGCGCGACGCACTGGGAACCGAAGTCGTCACCCTGCCCGACGGTTCGACCTACGACCTGTCGGGATCGTGGGAGTCGATCAGCCTGTATGACTCGATTTCGGATGCGGTCGGAACCGCGATCAGCCCGCAGACTTCTCGCGAGGATTTGGTGCGCATCGCAACGGATCTGGGCGAAGAGATCCCCGACCACTACGTCAATGGCAAGATTGCGGAAGTCATTTTTGAAAAGACCGTGGGGGACAGTCTGTGGGCACCGACTTTCGTGCGCGACTTCCCGGAAGATTCCTCACCGCTGGTACGAGGACACCGCTCAAAGCCCGGCGTGGTGGAAAAGTGGGATCTGTATGTGCGAGGGTTTGAACTGGCCACAGCCTATTCGGAACTGGTCGACCCCGTGATCCAACGCCAGCGCTTCGAAGCCCAGGCACTCGCCGCTGCTGAAGGCGACCCGGAAGCTATGGTGCTGGACGAGGACTTCCTGATGGCGATGGAATACGGCATGCCTCCGTCGGGCGGCATGGGAATGGGGCTGGATCGCCTGCTCATGGCTCTGACGGGGCAGGGAATCAGAGAAACCATCACGTTCCCGCTGGTCAAGAAGATCTGATCCGCTACGAGCTGCCTGCACCACCACACTGCATCGATGAGAAGGACACGACCATGATGAATCGGAGCCGGGCGAGCCAGAAGCGACTGCTCATTGTTGGATCGATGATGGCAGCGCTGCTCACAGCCTGATGCCGCGGTGCAGACCAATCGACTGCGCAGGCGCAAGCAGTGGAGCTCAAATACGGGTACTGCTTGCTAGTGGCATTTACCTGCTGGACGTACTTGCTTACCGGCGACTTTCGCCCGTCGACCGTGCCCGCTTGGCAGTGACTTTCGCCTGTTGAGCGCATCTGCCTGGCAGGACACATATATGCCGGCCGTATCTGCTCACGAGCCCTACGCTCCGAAACTTCTCAGCCAACATGCAGGTTCTGTGTTTACATTAAACGAAAGGCACCTGCTGGCTCCCATGTGCTTTCATGTGGCAGCGCCCAAAGATGCCCTCGTACATCAATAAAACGACGCAGAACCACTAAGGCAGTAATTCGTGACGAACTTCGTGAAGCAAACGCAAGCGCTCAAAGCGGATCGGGCGATCGGCGCTCTGACTGGACTTGCTCTCGGTGATGCGCTCGGCATGCCCACGCAATCGATGAGCCATGAGGAGATTCATCAGGCGTACATCCGTGTGGACGGCCTCGTCGATGCGAGCCCGACGCAGCCCATCGCGCCCTCCATGAAAGCTGGCCATGTCACCGACGACACCGAACAGGCCCTCCTGGTTGCCTCCCTGTTGATCGACGGTGACGGGCACATTGATTCGCTTGAACTGGCGCACCGCCTGCTCGCGTGGGAAGACACGATGAGAGCGCGAGGATCCCTCGACCTGCTCGGCCCCTCCACCAAGAGTGCACTCGAAGAAATCCGTGCCGGCGCCGAATACGGCACCACTGGAACGGAAGGCACGACCAACGGCGCCGCGATGCGGGTGGCGCCGGTGGGCATAGCCATCGACATGCGCGAGGCCGAAGCGTTCACGCGCGTAGTGCGCGAATCATGCATGGTGACGCACAATACGACGCAGGGTTTTGAAAGTGCTGCGCTCGTCGCCGGAGTCGTCAGCCTGGGGATCAACGGGTTGGATACCCTGTCAGCACTTGAACTTGCGCTGACCGAAATCGACCGACTGGGTTCGCCCGGACACTGGAGTCCGCGAGCCAGCGTCGTTGCACGCACGCAGTACGCCCACAATCATGCCCGCAAGAGGAACGAGGAAGACTTCGCAACCTGGCTGCGCGAAATGGTGGGAACATCCGTCGAATCCAATGAAGCTGTTCCGGCCGCGTTCGCGCTGGCGCGCCGCTACGCGCAGCAGCCCTATAAAGCTCTGATCCAGGCCGCCAATATTGGAGGCGACACGGACACAATCGGCGCGATCACCGGCGCAATGCTGGGTGCGACATGCGGTGTCAGTGTCTTCCCGAACACCGTCATCGAGCAGGTGATGAGCGTGTCAGGCATCGATGTGGCAACCCCCGCGCTCGAATTGCTTGACGTGCGTGAGCGGGCCCGTTAGCGAGACGATCGCTGACCGTGCTCGCGGTTCATCCGGTTGAGCAGTGCGCGTGCCGCTTCAGAGTCGACGACCAGATGCGTCATCACCCCGGCACGCAATGCTCCCAGCAGGGGAATCGCTTTCGAGACGCCGGAGACGACGCACAGCCGCACGGGGATGCGCCGCAATACGTCGGGCATGGGACCGGATGCTCGATGGTTGAGCTCCATATTCGTTGAGCCGTCTTCGCGGATCAGTACTGTACAGACATCGCCCACTACTCCGTCGGCGCGTGCTGCGTGAAGTTCGGTGGCGTCAAGATATCCGCCCGAATACACGTGCGAGGGGAGCGCTGCGTCGAGCGAACCCACACCGAACAGTGCCACGGTTGACGACTCGATCGTCGTCAGGACCTGGCGAATTGAGCGTTCGCGCCACAGTGCCTCTTTAGTGTCGGCATAGTCGAAGAACGCGGGGACGGGGAAGTAGACCGTCTGGCCACCAAGCGCTTCAGCAGCGCGCGACATGATTGAACCCGCGTACGGGACACCTGACTGTGCCGCATTACCGGCCCCGTTGAGCTGGACGACCGTGACGTTGGGCAGGGGAGTCCTGGCCAAGTGGCGCGTGACTTCTGCTGTTGTATTGCCCCAGGCGATTCCAAGCGTGGCGCCAGGTTGCATCAAGTTGGCGAGCTGCGCCGCGGCCACCTGCGCCACCGATTCAAGCGTGGCGACAGGGGTGTCTACTGATGAAACAGGGACGACGACTGCGTTGACGTGGAACGCCTGCGCAATTTCGCGTTCCAGGTCGGTGCGCGCACCGGCCAGGTCCTGCACCTGGATGCGCACCAGTCCCACCTCTTTGGCGTAGGACAGCAGGCGTGAAACCGACGAGCGCGACATGTTCAATTGGGAGGCTATCGCCTCCATCTTTTCTTCGCGGATGTAGTACAGAACGGCCGCTTGCAGTGCCAGCTCATCACGTTTGCTCACGACTCCCAGTCTCTCATGCACAAATGCCCAACACCTTTGGGTAGACGTGCATTTCTGAGATAATGAAGGCAACAACTCGTCAAGCACGATCGAGAAGCGCGTCTAAGAGCGTGATCGATTAGCGCGAGCAGGCAGCGCGACTAAATGTCGCGATAAAGAAGTACGGTCCAACAACACGATCGATGGAGACGCAGATGAGTATCCCAGTTCTATCACCCACAGCCCGACACGATGCCCTGCAGGAGATGGCGTCAGGCCCTGAGCTGGATGTACTCGTCATCGGTGGCGGAGTGACAGGAGCAGGTATCGCCGTTGACGCCGCCACGCGTGGCCTGCGGGTGGGAATCGTGGAAGCGCAGGACTGGGCCTCGGGTACCTCGTCGCGCTCCTCGAAACTGGTGCACGGCGGGTTGCGCTACCTGTACCAACTCGACTTCAAACTCGTGAACGAATCCTTGCGGGAACGCGGTCTGCTGCTGACGCAGAACGCTCCTCACCTGGTGAAGGCGCAGCCGTTCTTGTGGCCGTTGAAGATTCCGGTCATTGAGCGCACGTATTCGGCTATCGGTGTCGGGATGTATGACGTACTGGCCCAGTTTGCGCACCGCGGGTCTGTTCCGATCCAGAAGCATTACTCGAAGAAAGGGTCCCTGAAGCTGGCGCCCGCCATCAAACCCGATGCGTTAACAGGATCGATCGTCTACTACGACGCGCGTGTAGATGATGCGCGCCTGGTGGTGACGCTTGTGCGCACGGCGGTGCGTTACGGTGCGCTGGCTGCCAACCGGGTTCAGGTTCAGGAACTTGATCAGGATTCCTCCGGCCGGGTTCGAGGGGCGCATGTGGTGGACCTCGAAACTGGCGAAGACTTGCATATCAAAGCTCGTAGCGTCATCAATGCGACGGGTGTGTGGACTGAGAAAACGCAGTCGCTGGCGCACACCGGCGGGGGACTGAAAGTTCTGGCATCGAAAGGTATTCACATCGTGGTGCCCAAAGATGCGATCAAGTCGAAAGTCGGTATCTTCCTGCGTACCGAGAAATCCGTGCTTTTCATTATTCCGTGGAAGCGGTACTGGATCATCGGCACGACAGACACCGCCTACCATGAGGATCGCCTCGAACCTGTTGCCGACAGGGAGGATATCGACTACCTGCTTGAACATGCCAACTCGGTGCTGGCGACCCCGCTGACGCGTGACGACATTATCGGCACGTATGCCGGTCTGCGTCCGCTGCTTCAACCCGGAACCCTCGACAATGACGAAACCAAGTCCACGAAAGTGTCGCGTGAACATACGGTGACGGAAGCCGCTCCTGGGCTGACGGTGATCGCGGGAGGCAAGCTGACGTCGTATCGCCAGATGGCGCAGGACGCAGTGGACTTTGCGCTCGGCTCTGGGGCGAAGAACAAGCCGTGCGTCACAGAAAAGACACCGCTCGAGGGAGCGAACGGCTACTTCGCGATGTGGGAATCCCGCAAGAAATTGGCGCAGGAGTCTGGTCTAAGCGTCGACCACGTCGAAGATCTCCTGGATCGGTACGGGGCCGATATCGAGTTGGTGCTGTCAATGATTAAGGAGGATCCTTCTCTCGGAGACGAGTTGCCCGGCGCGCCCGAATATCTCAGGGCGGAAATTGCATTCGGCATTGCGTACGAGGGAGCCCTGCACATCGAGGACCTGCTGACACGTCGTACCCGCATCCACTATGAGCACAAGGATCGCGGAGTGGAATCCCTGGATGCGGTGGCTCAGATCGCGGCTGCAATGCTGGATTGGGATGAAGAAACGACCGCGCGTGAGAAGGCGTCGTATCAGGCGCGATGCGATGCTGAGCGTGAAGCCGAAGGCATCTGGGATGAGAAGCAAGCGCAGGCCGTCCGCGAGCAGGTAGAACCGATCCGGCCCTTCAAGGACGTTGCTCCTGACGTCCAGGGCTGAATCAGCACTCAGCTTTGTCCCCGGTCAACGCCGCGTCGCCCCGCTTGGCTAACGGTGCGTTGCGCGGAGGCTCGGGGATGATGCACCCTCACGCTTTACCCCGGATAGCGTGGCCTCGTAAGACCTTGACCGGTTGTCGCCACGAGTCGGCACTATCTTGACGGGTGCTCGTTGGGCCTGTCGTGGGTGCTCCGTTGATCAGGCCATGTACCGCTCGCTGCACAATGCGCTAGATCTTAACCTCTTTCGTGCACGAACCCCTAGATCCTGAATGCTCTCCTGCACGAACCCCTAAATCTTAGGGGGATTTGTGCACAACCCCCTAGATCAACAGAGGACAGGACATCCCTCGAAAATTGGAATGTCTTGTGACCTGCGTTTTGAGGAACGCGGCACAATGACGGGGCGTTAGATCTAGGGGATCGTGCAAAAAACAGGGAGAATCTAGGGGTATGTGCATGTGTGAGGGGTAGATCTAGGGGATCGTGCATGTGCGAAAGACAGATCTAGGGCATGGTGCACGAGGCTCGCGGTGAGCGGACAGTGGGCACTGCGAGCTATCTGACCTGGGACTCCTCACGCGGGTTTGGTCACTGAGAAAGCCGAGCCTGTAGCACAACCACGCCAGCATGCCATCGCGGCACGAGTGCATCGGAAAGGTGCTGCTTCCGAAAAGCGTTGAGGGAGGGGCTTACAGGAATGCGAAGGGGTCGAAAGCCTCCAGATCGATGATCTGAAGCCGAGGAAGCACCACCTGGAAAGCGTCGAGGTCATGCTCGAGGTCGAGCACCTCAAGTCCCTCGTCAACAAGCTCCTGGAGCTGGGCGGAAAGGAACTCCTTGAAGCACACGATCGCGACCTTGCGCCCCATTGACAGGAGCTCGCGGACCTGCGGGACAAAGTCTCCGTCATGGCTCGCCAGGATCACTGAGGCGCCATCGAGTTCTGCGATGGCTGACAGGGTTTTTTGAATGCCGACGTCGACAACCTTGACGGTGGGGGACTCGCACGCCAGAGGGATTGGTGTGTAATTCATGGCGGTCAGAGCCTGTATGAAACCCATCGGGAGGTGCCCATTGGAACCGTTGAGGAAGAACAATCCTTTCGTTGGCTGGCTCCATGTGTGGGTCGCTGCATCGAGAACGCGGTCCCAGCGGGGACGTTCCTCCGGATTAGGGCGGCGTTCCAGAACTGACATACCTAATGTTGCATCTATGTTTTCGCCATCGACGACTAAATATGTTATTTCATCCATGGATTACAGATTAGTCCCAGGCGTTTCAGAAAGGAAACGTGTTTTCATACTCAGTCTTTTAAAAGTTCAACATATAAAACGTCCCATCACAATAGAGGTGATGGGACGTTTGAAGAATCTCGGCGTGCACGCGGCGAACTACTCGTGCTTCTTCAATGCAGCCAGACGCTGCTCGATCTCAATCTGCGACGAATCGGTTTCCAGCTCTGCGAACTGGTCCTCAATGCTGGAGGATGCGACTTCCATCTTGCCCTGAGCGAGCGCCTCGGCGCGGCGGACGCGATCCTCGTAGCGTGACAATTCAGACGTCGGATCCAGCAGGTTGATCGTGCCAAGCGCATCGTTGACCTTCGTCTGTGCTTCGGCGGTGCGCTGACGAGCAACCAGAGAATCGCGCTTCGACTTCAGCTCAGACAGCTTGTCCTTCATGACAGCCAGGCCGTCCTTGAGCTTGTTGACAACCTCGGTCTGCGAGGCGATCATCGGCTCAGCCTGCTTGGCTTCGTTCTCGAACTGGATCTGCTTGCCGATTGCGACTCGCGCGAGCTTATCCCAGCGGTCGGCTTCCTCCTGGTTGCCAGCTTCGCGTTCCTGATCAGCCTTGTTCGAGGCAGCAGCCGCCTTCTGACCCCAGTCAGCAGCAAGCTTGGTGTCCTGCTCATGGTCGCGTTCGGCCAGGCGCAGGTTTCCAACTGTTTGTGCGACAGCATTTTCAGCTTCCGCAATCGAGTTGGTGTAATCGCGAATCAGCTGATCAAGCATCTTTTGTGGGTCTTCGGCACGATCCAGCAAAGCGTTAATGTTGGCTTTCGCCAGCTGTGCCATTCGTCCTAGAATTGTCTGCTTCTCTGCCATCGGGGCTCCTCCCGTATCTCATGACGTGATTCGTCTCACGCTTCGATTCAATACTATAGATCTGTGGCATCCGCTGCCTGGTGACGACGACAACTCAGCTACTTTTCGGCTCTCAGCGATGCCATGGAAGGGGCAAGAAATGCTGAACAGGCACACACGTGACTCTGACCAGGGCTCACCCACACCGAAGAACGATGCTCTCGACCGGGGTGCACCTGACCAGGGTGCGCCCGCACCTGCGAACGGCGCTCCCAGCTGGGGCGCACCCTCACCCACGGTTGGTGCACCTGAGCACTCAGATGAAGACAGCCAGCCGCTCGCGCGCATTGAAACCGGCAATCCCTCGGCCCCCACCACGATCTACCTGCTCCACGGCATCACGAGCTGCGCCGGTGCGATGGCCGACCTTCAGCTTCGCTTGGCGCATCCTTCGCGTCGCATTATCGCCTTGGATGCCAGGGGACACGGTTTATCGCCTCGCTGGAGTGACGATCAACTTGCGCGAGCAGGCGACCAGCTGATCGACGATGTTGTGAACGCGATCGAACGGGACCGGGCGTGCAGACGATCTCCCTCGCACCAGATCTTTCACCAAGCAGCGTCCCCCTCGGGCACAAATCGTGGGCCGCGAACAATCCTGATCGGGCATTCGATGGGAGCAGCGACGGCGGCGGCAGTCGCGCTGCGCAGGCCGGACCTCGTGGACGCAGTCGTGGCTGAAGACCCCGCACGTTTTGGGTCGCGCTCGCTGGAAGAACTTCATGAACGAGGGAAACTGCGCGCAGCTAAGATTCAAGAAACTGCGAATGACCTGGTCGGTGCACTGACGCGTGAGCTGGCGGCAGGGGCCGCGCCGAGCAGTGAGATTTTACCGGGTCTGTGGGCGAGCCAGCAGTGTGACCCGCGGCTTCTTCAGACGGGAGTCGTCGCGCCCGAAATAAGATGGGAAGAAGTCATGGCAGGACTGAAGGTGCCGACCCTGGTTGTCACTGGCGATGTTGTGGGTGAATCGCGGGTCGGGCTCGAGGGGATGGAGATCCTGCGCCAAATCGGCAACCGGTGTGTGGAATGCGTGATCGTGCACGGCGGAGTGCACAATGTGCGGCGCTCGCGGCCGCAGGGTTACTTTGATGCGGTCCTCCCGTTTATCGCGCGCATAGAGGCCAGTGGTAGGGGGGAGGAAATCACTGGTTGACGCGAGTGGACGGTGACGTGGCTGAAGGCCCGGCTGGCTCGAGCGAGTAAGTGAATCGCGCGCCAAGAAGGCTCCCTGCCAGCGAGCCGGTGTCGTCAGTGAACCGGAGGGGCCAGCGGCTGAAATCGCCGCCAAAGGCGCTGCCAAGACGTCAGCGGCTAAAGCCGCCGCCGAAGCTCCCGCCAAAACCGCCGCGGCTGAAGCCGCCGCCGAATCCTCCGCCGAGGCCGCTAGAGCCACGACGCGTGAAACTGCCACCGACAGAGCCACCCACACCGCCGCGACGCGTGAACTTTCCGCCACCGTAGCGTGAACCGGAACCGCCCCAGTAGCCTCCGCCGCGGTTAGAACCCAGGGTGGAGCCGAACAGGGTCCACAAGAAGGGATTGCTCAGCAACGAATCGGAATCGAAGAGATTATCCTGATTGCCACGCTTACTCGCCTCGATGGCCTGATGCGCCGCCTGATAGGCAGTCTTGGACGCTTCCTCGGATTGAGCGGGGTCGGAGTCAACCAGCTCTTCAGCGCGCCGCAAGGCTTCTTCGGCACGGGCGAGAGCTGAGCGAGCATCCTCAGGCGAATAAGCGCCCGAGGAGCGCACAAATTGACGCGCACGCTCAACCCAAAGTCGTGCACTGGACAGCTGCTTGTGGGCACGCTCAATTGCGCGCTCGCTCTGCTCAGCCTGGGAGCGCAATGGATCCAACGCGGCGTCGAGTGCACTTTCTGCCAGATGCAGCGACTCCAGGGCTTCCAGCGGATCCGCCTGCTTCTTCAGCGCCAGCCTGCCCTTATCCACCGCCTCATGCGCATCGGCAAGCATCGGCGCAAAGGCCTCCTGGTCGGCACCCAACTTCGTCACGTCCGCAAGATCCGAGCTGATCGAGGCAATCGCGCGCGACAGATTGTCCGCAGCATGCGCCACATTTTCCTGCGCCTTCAAAATCGCGTCGACCTGTACCTGCGCAAGACCCAGCGCGCGCTCGGCAATATCGAGAAGCTGGTTGGCGCGCCCGCGGTCCGTATTCAACAGTCCGTGAGCCTCATCGGCAGAAGTGCGAGCCGATTCGATCAAGGTGCGCGCCTGCTCAGGGTTGTCGAGCAGCGAGGCGATCATCGTGTGCGAATATGCAGCCGTCAGGGTGCGCAATTCGCCCTCGGCAACGCGAATATTGCCTTCGATCTGGTTGATGCGTTCGCGAACAGCGCGTTCACGCTCATCAGCGCTGGCCTCTTTCTCACGCATCACAGCGAACTCGTCGTGCTGTTGAGCGAGTGGCCCCATCGCTTCTTCGAGCGCCTGGAGGATAGTCAATGCGGCTTGTCGCTTCGTGCCCTCGTCATCTGATTCGAGCAGTTTCTGCTGATTCGCGAATTGAGCGTCTACAGTTTTGCGCGCGCGGCGGATCGCCTCGTCGTAGTCCTGAGTGCGGTTGCGACCAAACTGGGCGCGAGAATACGACAGCTCATCGGTGGCACTGCGAACAGTTTCGTCAGCGGCGAGCAGGCGTTGACCCGCCAGCGATACCAGCTCCTCGGTGCTCATATCCGCATACTGACCACGCGCACCCTGCTGCCCCTGCTGCCCCTGCTGCCTCTGCTGCGGCCTGTTGCGGCGCCTGAGCCAATACAGGGCAATGAACAGCACGGGAAAGCCCGCGATCACCACCGCGATCGCCCAGAACGAGGTGCCCGACCCGGACTGCGACGGCGAGCCTGACGAGGAACCTGACGGTGACGGTGCACCCGACCTGGTCAAGGCATCAGCAACCGCGGTACTTGCGGCGACGAACTCATCGCTCGTAATGGCCCCACTGCCCTGATTGATGACGTCAGTTGCCGCGTCGAATGCTGCAGACAGGTTTGAGTTGGCTTCGGAATGCCCGCACATGCCCTGAAGCTGGTCATCCAAGGCCAGCACGTACAGGCTCGCTTTGTCCTGCCCGGTCGCGTCGATGAAATTGTCGAGGGCGTCCTCACACCAGTCTTCAGGAGAAAGCGAATCAAATGAGGAGATAGCGGCAAAAAGTACCGGGTGGCCGTCGCTCTGCGCCGCAGATGCACGTTCTTGCAGGGTGGAGTGCTGATCTGGCGAGAGCATCGAAGACGGATCCACCACCCACGATCCTGACTCAAAATCCAGCTCATCGGGAGATACTGCCCACGAAGGTGAGGCAATCACGCAAGCGGCAATCAACCCGATCGCCAGCATCCATGCTCGTTTCAACGTCTTCATCGCTGCTCCTCACGGGTTGCCGCTTCATCAGAATGTCGGCATAATTCTTTCTCTTGATAGCCTACTGTTTTCGACGTTTCTTCGATAGATTTATGAGGGTGTCCGTCGGTCGCCTCGCTGCGCGGCTGGCGAAAAACAGCCTGGAGAATCGCCCGGGACAGCTTCCCGGCTTATCATAGACAGGACACATGCGCGCCACCGCGGCGCGCACACCGACCCCGAAGGGCGGCACAGCTGCCCTGAGGGACTCTACTTTAAAAGGAGCGCGATCGTGCCGACCGGCAAAGTGAAGTTCTTCGATGCTGACCGTGGCTTCGGCTTCATTGGTGGAGACGATGGAGTTGAGGTTTTCCTCCATGCCTCTGCGCTGCCACCCGAGACACCTACGCTCAAATCAGGAACCCGCGTTGAGTACTCGGTTGCTGACGGACGTAAAGGGCCCCAGGCTCTTTCCGTGCGCGTCATTAAGGAAGCTCACTCCATCGCAAAAGCGCACCGTCGCCGTCCCCAAGCCATGGTTCCCGTTGTTGAGGACCTCATCAAACTGCTCGATGACGCGTCGAACTCACTTCGACGTGGCCACTACCCAGAAAATGCGCGACAGGTAGCCAAAATGCTGCAAGCTGTCGCAGAGGATTTCGATGCCTGAAAAGACAACGCGACCCAGGAGTCGCAAGAAAGACGTCGTGCTGGAAGGCGCGGTTGAGATTGCGCGCCAAGCCGCTGAAGACGTCGCACGCCCCGGCACAGTTGGTGAACACGTCGGCATCCGCGTCGACGGTGACCGCTTGCTCACCCATCTGTTCGACAACCTCGATCCCGGTTACCGCGGGTGGACATGGGCAGTGACAGTTGCCCGCGTTCCGCGTGGACGCAAAGCAACGATCTGCGAAGTCGCCCTTATCCCCGGTGACGACTCGCTGCTTGCACCGCCGTGGGTGCCATGGGCTGAGCGTCTGACTCCCGACGACCTTTCACGCTCAGATGTCCTGCCGTATCGCGCAGATGATGAGCGCCTCGATCAGTCCTACGAGGACGCCGGGGAGAATCCAGACCTGCCGACGACGCGTGAGCTTGGCCTGGGCCGTGCGCGTATCCTTTCAACCGAGGGCCGTCGCAGTGCCAGCGAACGCTGGTACCACTCTCAGCAGGGTCCGGCACGAGGCCGCCTGGCGAAAAATCCGTGTTCGACCTGTGGATTCCTGGTGAAGCTGCCAGGGGAGTTCCGCACCGTATTTGGTGTGTGTGCCAATGAGTGGGCTCAGGACGATGGAAAGGTTGTCAGCCTCGACCATGCGTGTGGTGCACACTCGGAAACCGATACACCGAATCGGAAAACTCAGTGGCCTGTGCGCCCATCTCACGTCAACGATTTTGGAGTGGAAACGGTCGAGCTGGGGCAGGCGAACCAGGCAGGTCTCCCTCGTCAATTTGTGCCCGTGACGAGGCCTTAAGGTGCCTGACGAGGTGGCGCGGCGTTATATCGGTCTCTTTCAGCACTACCCAGCTTGAAAAAGTCATGTCGAGCGGGGCACCATTTTCAGGTGAGCTCCAAAAATTCCAAGCAGCGCAACAATGCGCGCAATCACAGTGTAAAGAATCAGAAAAACGCCGCAGCTCAGTCACAGCGTTCTGCAAGCAGCGGTGTTGCACAAAACGGTCTCGATCGTTTCTTCCACATCACCGAACGTGGTTCCACGGTGGGCCGGGAAATCCGCGGCGGCTTCGTCACCTTCTTCTCGATGGCCTACATCCTGGTGATTAACCCGATCATCTTGTCGTCAGCTCTTCCTGAGAACATCTCGACCCAGGCAGTCGCCGCCGGCACCGCGCTTGTTGCAGGCATCATGACCGTCCTGATGGGTGTCGTCGCCAACTACCCGTTGGGTCTGGCAGCAGGCATGGGCTTGAACGCTATGGTGGCATTCACCCTGGTCGGCGCATCAGGTTTGACCTTCCAGGAAGCAATGGGCCTGATCGTGTGGGAAGGTATCCTCATCACGATCCTGGTGCTGACAGGCTTCAGGGAAGCGGTCTTCAAGGCGGTTCCGCGCCAGTTGAAGACCGCTATTTCTGTGGGCATCGGTCTGTTCATCGCTTTTGTCGGTCTGCTGAACGCCGGCATCATCCGTCCGGGCGGAACACCCGTCCAGCTCGGTGTTGACGGCTCCCTCGACGGGTGGCCCGCAGTGATCTTCGTCTTTGGCCTGTTCCTGACGATCATCCTGTACGTGCGCAAGGTGCGTGGCGCCATCCTGATCGGCATCCTCTCATCGACCGTTCTGGCCATCATCATCCAGGCGTTCGTGAAGATCGGGCAGAAGTCCGACGAAAACCCGACCGGCTGGGGACAGTCAGTTCCTCAAATCGATGGCGCACCGGTGGCTTTTCCTCAGTTCTCCTCCCTCTTCCAGGTCGACATGTTCGGCGCATTCGGCAAGCTGGGACCCCTCGCAGTGATTCTGCTGGTCTTCTCGCTGATGCTGGCTGACTTCTTCGACACGATGGGAACAATGGTGGCCGTGGGCGCCGAGGGTGACCTGCTGGACGAAAAGGGCAACCCGCCGCGATCCAAGCAGATTCTGCTCATCGACTCCGTTTCAGCAATGGCTGGCGGTATGGGTGGCGTCTCCTCGAACACGTCCTTCATCGAATCAGCGGCCGGCGTGGGCGAAGGCGCACGAACTGGTCTAGCATCGGTAGTGACGGGATGTCTGTTCCTTGTCTCGACCTTCCTTGCACCGATCGTCAACCTGGTGCCGACCGAGGCTGCCTCAACGGCTCTGGTCTTCGTCGGGTTCCTCATGATGGTGCAGGTCACCGACATGGAGTGGCACAAGCCCGAAATAGCGATTCCGGCATTCTTGACGATTGCCTTCATGCCGTTCGCCTACTCGATTTCGGTAGGTATCGGCGTTGGATTCATCGCTTACACAGCCATTCAAATAGCGATCGGCAAAGCACGCAGGATTCACCCGCTCATGTGGGTCGTGTCGATTCTGTTCGTGGCCTACTTCGCGTTGGGCCCGATTCAGCGCGCACTGCTTGGCTGAACGCTCAACCTTTAAGGAGTAGTTCGTCAGGTGTCCCGGACCTTCCACTCGCTGCGCTATACCAACTTCCGCTACTGGTTCATCGGCAATATCATTGCCTCGACCGGTACGTGGATGCAGCGTGTGGCTCAGGACTGGCTGGTTCTCACCGTCCTGACGGATAACGAAGGGTTCCAGGTCGGCGTGGTGACAGCACTGCAGTTCATACCACTGCTGGTGCTGTCACCATGGGCCGGTGTCCTGGCAGACCGCCTCAACCGCAGACACCTCATTCAGGCCATGCAGGTCTTGACTGCGGCTCTCGGGCTGATCCTGGGTGCCCTCGTGCTGACGGGCACCGCCCAACTGTGGCACGTCTACGTGCTGGCCCTGATCGGTGGAATCGGATCGACCCTCGATTCACCTGCCCGCCAGGCATTCGTGTCCGAACTTGTTCCCGCTGAATCACTGCCGAACGCAGTGGGACTGAATTCAACTGCTTTCAACTCGGCCCGCCTCATTGGACCGGCACTATCTGGCCTGGTCATTGATTGGGTGGGTCCGGGCTGGGTCTTCATCATCAACGGTGCGTTGTTTGCGGCGCCTGTGATTGCGCTGGCACTGATGCGCACAGATGAGTTGAACGCTCAGCGTCACGTCAAGCGCGAGAAGGGTCAGATCCGCGAAGGTCTCGCCTACGTGCGCTCGCGCCCAGACATCATCCTGATCCTCATCGTCGTGTCCGTGGTGTCAGCCCTTGGCATGAACTTCCAGATGACTTCCGCCATGATGGCCACAGAGGTCTACCACCGTCAGGCCGGCGACTACGGAATTCTTGGTTCCTTCATGGCGATCGGAGCGCTGACCGGCGCCCTTATCGCAGCACGTCGACGCGTACCGCGCCTTCGCCTGATTGTTCTGGCTGCAGCAGCATTCGGACTGGTTGAAATCATTCTGGGACTTGCACCCAACTACTGGTCGTTCGCTCTCATTTCGATTCCGACTGGCCTGGCGATGCTCACCATGATTACCGCGGCCAATGCCGCCATCCAGATCTCCACTGCTGAGGAGATGCGCGGACGGGTCATGGCACTGTACTCGATGATCTTCATGGGATCCACTCCGCTGGGAGCCCCGCTGATCGGCTGGATAGGGCAGCAGTTCGGTGCCCGCTGGTCAATCCTGATCGGAGGAATCTTCTCCCTCCTGATCGCTATTGCAGCCGGCGTGTGGGCGATTATCCACTGGGAAATCCGCGTCCGACTGCACTGGTCATTCCACCCGCTCGAAGCGGTCGGCCCTGTTGAACGCGCCAGGGCCGCTCAGGATGCGGCCGAGGCCACCCGACGCGCATCCGAAGGTGGATAGCGACCTGGTTCAGGCGCTAGGCGAGGTTGTTGTCGATCACCCAGTCCACGCACTGTGTGAGTGCGCGAACGTCCCGGCTTTCCACCGAGGGGAATGTACCGATGCGCAGCTGATTGCGCCCGAGCTTACGGTACGGTTCGACATCGACAACCCCGTTGGCACGCAGAATCCGGCATACGCGCGCCGCATCGACGGTGTCGTCACAATCGACCGTGACAACAACGGGGGAGCGCCACTGAGCATTGGAGACGAACGGCGTCAGGTGCGAGTGCGCATCCGCCCACTGGTACAGCACGTCCGAAGATTCGAGGCAGCGAGCTTCCATCACCTGCAGGCCACCACCGGCCAGCATCCACTGAATCTGCTGATCCAGCATGATGAGCGTGGCGATGGCAGGAGTATTCAGCGTCTGATCCTTGCTCGAATTCCTGCATGCGATTGACAGATCCAGGATCTGCGGCATCCAGCGTGCATCATCGCCGTGCAACCTTTCGGCGCGCTCCTGAGCCGCAGGGGAGAGCAGCGCGACCCACAGGCCTCCGTCGGAGCCAAAACACTTCTGAGGGCTGAAATAGTAGACGTCCACATTGTTCAGATCGACGCGTACACCACCGGCGATCGACGTGGCGTCCACAACGGTCAGACAGTCATCAACGTTGACCCGATACAGCGGGCTGAGAGCACCAGTGGAAGTCTCGTGATGCGGGTATGCCGCAACGTCGATCGGTTCCCCTGAATCATGGCCGACGGCACCCTCGTCAATGAGTGTGGCCACCGTGCCAGGCTCACTTTTCACAATCAGGGGTGCGGCAAGGTGGGGCGCGCGGGCGGCCTCGTCAGCGAACTTCGAGCCGAACTCGCCGAAAACGGCGTGGGCGCTGCGCCTGCGAATCAGTGAGGTCGTAGCGACGGCCCAAAATGTTGTGGATCCACCATTGCCGAGGGCGACCTCCCACCCTTCGGGCAGGGAGAACAGATCGCGTAGCCCACTGCGGATCGATGCCACAATGGAGCGGACAGGCTGCTGACGGTGAGACGTTCCCATGACGAGTGGACGCATCAACGCGTCGAGCTGCTGGGTGCGAATCTTCGACGGGCCGCAGCCGAACCGGCCATCGTGAGGCAAGAGCGTGTCAGGAATGCGAGGGCACTGAGCGTCCAACTGATCTGTCATAGCCCCCAAGGTAGTCCCTTTTCAGGCTCGAGAGTGCCAGCCTTGGCGGGGTGGACACTCGTGCCGTCGAAGCATCTGCGCTGCATGCGCACCGCCGCGAATAAGGCAACGCCCGCCTTCCGAATACGAGCGTTTACAGCGGCCGGCAGGCACCTTGACTTTTCGGCGTTCTGCAGCTATCTGCGGCGTTTTTCACTGTTCGACACTAAAGTCATTAACGTTGTGGCTAATACCACGTCACGAAATGGGGATGGAGGACACAGTGGGAGAGCTCATCGACACGACGGAGATGTACCTCAAGGCCATCTTTGAATTGGAAGAAGATGGGGTCACACCTCTGCGTGCCCGGATCGTCGACCGGCTCGGTCACTCCGGCCCTACTGTTTCACAGACGGTGTCGCGCATGGAGCGCGATGGTTTGCTGCACGTGTTGGGGGATCGACGCCTTGAACTGACGCGAGACGGATGGTACCGGGCGCGGGAAGTGATGCGCAAGCACCGTCTCGCTGAGCGCCTCCTCCTCGACATCATCGGTCTGGGATGGGCGGACGTCCACGAGGAAGCATGCCGATGGGAACACGTGATGTCCGAACAGGTCGAAGCGCGCCTGGTCAAACTGTTAGGTGTCCCCCAGACGGATCCGTATGGCAACCCTCTTCCGGGTATTGAGATCGACCGTCCGGAAGTGTCCGTGGAGGTTGCGCTCAGAGAATCGGAACGTGTTGTAGCTCCCATTGCACGCATTGGTGAACCCATCCAGGCAGAGGTTGATGTGCTGGCACGCTTCGAAGAACTCGGCCTGTTTCCCACGGTCATGGCGGTTGCCGTGGCTGATGAGAAGACGGGAGATGTCCTGATTCGGGCGCTCAGCGACGAGGGCGAGGACGCTCATTTCCTTCGGCTGAATGTGGCTTTCGTCCCGCATCTGTTCTTTGCGATGGAACGCAAGTAGGGGTGCTCCAAAAGATTGCGTACATCACCGTTACCATTGCGTGACATTTGAGGGGTAGACGCGCTAATGTATCTCTTGGTTGCGACGCATCCACCCACACACCATCCGCTTAAGCCAAACAATGGTGAGCGTGGGAAGCACCTGTTTGGCGCGGGGGACCCAAAACCTGACGTGATCGCCTGGCGATCTTGGGGTGAAGTCCCAAAGTGGACCGGACACTCCAGTCCGAACCCGACAGCTGACCTCGTAAGCGAATAAGTGGAGATTTTAAAAGAAGTGAAACGAACGAAAACCGTTCTGCGGCATCGCAAGGCTTGCCGCCCTTTGACACCCTTGACACCGATTACTGATGCCGTATCGTCGGTTACCCTTCAGCCCGTGCGTGGGACAGCTTTTGTTTCCGTGACGGGTCTTGCTTTGACCGCTGCTGTTGTCGGCACCGCTCAGGCAACCCCGGAAGGTTCTGACGCGCCTTCCACTCACGTCAAAGGCATTACTGCTGGCACTGAAAAAGCAGCACCGACCCTGAGCGTTCCGAACATCGCTTGGAAAGCATCTGACCTGATCGGTGACGAAGCTGCAGTCACGGCAGCAGCCCCTGAAGAGGCAGCGCCAGCTACTGAAGAAGCTGACGGGATGGAGGCCGCCAACCGCGATGAGGCGCGCGCGGAACTTACCGACGGTGAGCAGGCTCCGATCGCAGTGAACGCTGCTTCTGGCGATATCGTTTCGATCGCCATGTCTCTGCTGGGTGTGCCCTACGTCTACGGTGGTTCCTCACCGGCTGGATTCGACTGCTCGGGCTTCACACAGTACGTCTACGGCCTGGCGGGCATTTCCATTCCCCGCACCTCCGGAGCGCAGGGAGCGGCCGGCGTGTCGGTTCCTGCATCGGAAGCTCAGCCTGGTGACCTCGTGTGGCACGCATACGGCCACGTCGGCATCTACGCCGGAAACGGAATGGTTATCGAAGCCACCACACCTGGATCCGTGACCAAGGTCCAGGGTCTGTGGGGAAGCTACGAGTTCATCCGCGTCGCTCACTGACCTCAGCAAGGCGGCAGGGCTCCTTGGATGCGGGCTCTGACCTGATTGTCACGCGTGGGTCTCACCGTAAGGTGAGGCCCACGTTTTCATGCGAGCAGGAATCGTTTTACGCCGTTTCGATCTCTATTCGCCCCACAAAGGCCAACTTCAAGGCACAATGGTGGTAACACTTCATGAAGGAGGACAATATGGGGTCCAAGGAAGTTATCCTCGTCGGAACGGATGGTTCCACTGAGTCTCTGGCTGCTGTGAAGTGGGCGAGTGACCGCGCGGTTCGAACGGGTGCGCGAGTCCATGTGATCTGTACCTATGCGCTTGCCTCGTATTCTGCGGCCGCCCTCGACGGCGGGTACGCCATGCTGGACGACGAAGCTCTCAAGCGTGGGGCGCAAACTGTCGTCGATGAAGCTGTCGAACATGCGAAGAAGCAGGGAGACATCCACGTTTCCAGTTCGATTGAGCCGGGGGATCCTGCAGGCGTCCTGGTTGACATGTCCAAAGAAGTGGACATGATCGTTGTCGGGTCGCGCGGCGGTGGCGGGTTTGCCGATCGGCTGCTGGGAACAGTTTCCAGCGCCTTGCCGGCTCACGCGAAGTGCCCTGTGGTTGTCGTGCCGCGCCATACCAGCGGCAAGTCGTTCACCCCTGTGGAGCGAATCGTGGTCGGCAGTGATGGCTCCGAGGTTGCCTCTGCCGCCTTGAAGCGCTCCATTGATGAAGCTGAAGTGTGGGATGCTGAACTGACGGCAATTTCGGCGGTACCGATCGCGCAGGGCAACTCGATGATGGCGTGGATGCCGACGTCAATTGACCGCGAAGCGCTGCTGGCCGACGTGCGTCAGGGACTGAACATGGCGATTGATTCTGCGCTGGCTGGCCGTGACATCCATGTGGCGCGTCACGCGTTGGACGGATCGCCCGCGTCGCTTCTCATCGAGTTCTCAACAGCCGTTGACTTAGTGGTTGTGGGAACACGTGGGCGCGGTGGGTTTGCAGGGGTCTTGCTGGGATCGACTTCTCAGACGGTTCTGGGCCATTCAACCTGCCCGGTCATGATCGTCCCCTCTGAACGCACAGATGACTCACCCGCGCCGCAAGGCACTTGGGAGCGCCGCTAGTCAGTTCGGAGCGGCGCACGGTACCTAGCGTGCCGCTGGTCAGTTCCGAGCGTCTCAATACAGATGGCGGTAGTGTGCTAGCCAGTGCTGAGCGCGGCAAGATAGCTGAGACGCCCTAAGTCGCATGCGGCCGCGATGTGGTGAACCAAAACGAGGGTGATACTCTATTCCTTGCGCCTTGGCGCACTGCCCTCGTAGCTCAGGGGATAGAGCACCGCTCTCCTAAAGCGGGTGTCGGACGTTCGAATCGTCTCGGGGGCACGCAGAACCTGAATCGTCATATTGCAAGACGTATCAAACTACTGCCCTGACCGGCAGACAAAGCGACAGCATGATGTTAGTCTCGATGCCATTCAACGATGAATGCATTGGAGAAGAATATGACGAATAATCGCTTTAGGTATAAATGCGTTCTCGGCATTGCAGCAGTCGTGTGCTTTGCCCTCGGCGTGGGAGGTGGAGACGCTGCGTATGCAGCAGACTCGGCTGACAGTGCCGCAACAGCTTCCGAGGCAGTCGCCGAAGCAGTCGCTATGCCACATGTCATTCCTTCGCTGACCGGACAATGGACGCTCCAGGACACGACGTTTACGCTTGGCGCCACCGCGAAGATTGCGGCTGATGATAACTCCAAACTGGCTGCCAGCGCGTTGAAAAGCGAACTTGACCGCGCCACAGGAAGCTCTCATGAAATCGTTCCGATCGAACAGGCCGAATCCGGCGACATTGCGATCATGCAGGACGTCAGCCTGAACAACTTGGGAGCGCAAGGTTACCGATTGACGATTGATGATTCGGTGCGCATCGCGTCGCCCTCGTCAATTGGAGCACTGTACGGCAGCCAAACCGTCGCGCAGATCTTCTCCCAGCAGCTCACCGTCCCGCGTGGGCAAGTCGACGACCAGCCCGCTTACGCTGAGCGCGGCGTGACCCTCTCAGCGAACTGGCTCTACCTGTCGATGGACTACATCGAGCGTCTCCTCGACGACATGGCCTACTTCAAGCTGAACCAGGTGCTGCTGGAAGTGAAGATCCCCAACGAAAACTACCCGAAATCAAGCGAATGGGGGTACTACACGCCCGACCAGGTTCACCACATTCTGGATTATGCGGCCGAACGAGGAATCGACGTGATTCCCGAGATCAACTCGCCCGGACACATGGAACCGTGGATCAGAAACTATCCGGACCTGCAGCTATCCGACAGGCACGGCAAGAAATACGAGGGCGACTTGGATATCACCACGCCTGAAGCATTCGACTTCTACACCAGCCTGATCGACGAGTACATGAAGCTGTTCACCTCACAGTACTGGCACATGGGAGCAGATGAATACATCTGGGGACGATACGAAGACTTCCCGCAGATGGCGCAGTATGCGAAGAACAAGTGGGGCCAGTCCGCAATTCCGCGCGATGCATATGTGGATTTTGTCAACCGTGTCAACGACTACGTCAAGGACACGTACGGAAAGACGCTGCGAATCTGGAATGACGGCTACCCGCTTGAGACCGGAACTCAGGCTCTTGACACCGACATCATTGTGGAACACTGGCTGGCCAAGGATCGAAAAGCACAGAACCTAGTGGACAGCGGTCATCAGGTCATGAATGCGAATGTGGCGCTCTATCAGACGCGCGGCTCGCTGAAAATCGACACCCCCAGGCTCTATGGCGAACGCTTCAGCGTAGCGAACTTCGACAAGGACGAAAAGGTCGGGGAATTGGGCGCGCCTCATCCCAACGTTCTGGGCGCAAAGATGAGCCTGTGGCCGGATAACAGCGCTGCCGAGACTCAGAACCAGGTCGAACGGCTCCAGAATGATCCGCTGCGCTACGTCGCACAGATTACGTGGTCAGACGCATACGAACTGGATACATGGGACGAGTTCAAGACGCTGATCGACACACTGGGGCATTCAGCAAAGTGGATACCACCCACGGAACCCACGCTGCGCGATGGGAATTACACGATCGAACTGGTAGACAATGGGCGATACCTGAATGTCGCTGATGACAAGTCAGCGCATTTGACTCAGAACCAGTATGTGTGGAACGTGCAGCAAACTGATGACGGCTACTTTACGATCAGAGACTCCGTGACCGGCAAGTGCCTTGACCTGGCAGGTGAGCCCACACGCCTCCAGGTTCCAGCTGACGAGGGCGGATCACTGGCTCTGGCCGCGTGCAGTGATACGTCACGACAAAAGTGGCAGATCAGCAATGACCACAACAACGCGGTGGTGATGAACGCGGCGTCAATGATGCTGATGGCTGACAAGGATGTTCGCGCTGCGCAGCTCCCATATGACAAGACGCAGGCCCGCTGGAAGATAGTTGGAGCTTTCGGCCTGGCTCTGAACTTTGACGAACCACGTGTTCACTACGGTGAATCAGCAGCCATCACAGCTGTGCTGACAAATAACAGCGGAGCAACAGTGACCAACGTGAAGCTCACCGTCGAGGAAACACCAAAGTGGACAGTCGAATCGACAGGCGCCATTCCGGAAACCATTGAAGACGGCCAGAGCGTCGAGGTGCCACTTGTCCTTTCTCCACGGTGTGCTGATTTCGGTCAGACACAAGTTCTGGCAACCGTGAGTTGGAACGATGGGGCAGAGGAACACAGCACGCAGGCAGGAGCAAGTTTCCGCTACACGTTCGTCCCGCTCAAAGCGTCAGCCTCCGATTCGAACTGGGACGGACTGCCGGAGAATGTGCTCAATCTTGACCCCGAAAAACTGTGGCACTCGCAATGGCAGCCAGAAATCCTCCCTTTCCCGCACTGGGTGACCATCGACCTTGGAGAAGTCAGGCGCATCACGGCACTGAACTACTGGCCTCGTCAAGTCGGCATGAACGGCCAGGCTCGCCAGTTTGAAGTCGCGACCAGCGTTGATGGAGAAAACTGGACGAAGCCACTGTTCTCAGGTGAATTTGTCGAAGGTACCTCATGGCAGCTTATTGAATTGCCGGAAACAACAGGACGATTTATCCGCCTGACCCTCAAGAGTCAGGTGTGGGCTCAGCCGGTAGTCGCCGTGGCAGCGCTCGAAGCTTATGCCTATCCGCTGAACGAAGTCTGCGAAGAGCCCCAAAGCGGAAATAATCCGGAAAGTGATGAAAATTCTCACAATGGCGAGAATCCGGGAGAAAATGGCGGTAATCAAGGTGACCAGGCTGCTCAACCGGGAACAGGCCAACGTCCCACAGTGGAACCTGATGGCGACGCCAGCCATTCACACGAAGGCCGCACATTCATTGCAAGAACCGGTGGAAATGGCGCGTTGGCGCTGTTTGGGGCTCTTCTCGGCTGCGCCGGAGGAGTGGTACTGATGACGCGGCGATGTGTCACAGATCGTTAACGAATGTTACGTGTCACGAGGATCGGTTTGGCAAAGATCCATGTGGCACGGGTACTATTTATGTGAACTTGAGGTTTGCGTCAAGAGCCTCAGACATTCAAGCTCGAAGGAGAGACAACACGATGGCCAATTCACTGAAGAAGGTGACCGCTCTCGGAGCGGTGGCATCCCTCAGCATGATGGGACTTGCAGCATGCTCCAATGGCGACGGCGGTGAGTCGAATTCCGCATCTGGCGATCAGTCAACGGCCGCTCCGGCTGGTGACGGCGGAAAAGTGGAGATTGCTTACATGCACCGTCTGCCTGACGGCGACGGCATGGTGAAGGTACAGGAAATTGCTGACCGCTGGAACGCGGAGCATCCTGATATTCACGTCACCACAACGAAGTTCGATGGTGCCGCACACGAAATGATCAAGAAACTTGAAACGGATATCAAGGCTAACTCGGGCCCCTGCCTGGCGATGCTCGGATACGCCGAAGTCCCCGAAATGTATGTCAAAGGCTTGGTCGAGGACGTGACCGAGCTGGCGGATCAGTACAAAGATCACTACTCCAGCGTCTTCAACCTGATGAAGGTCGGCGACGTGACCGTTGGCCTGCCGCAGGATACCGGCCCGCTGGTCTACTACTACAACAAGGCTGCATTTGAAGAGCTCGGCATCGATGTTCCGACGAACCTCGAAGAGTTTCAGGCTGCAGCTGCGAAGGCTGCTGAAGCCGGCAAGTACATCTCAGCATTCCTGCCTGACGAAGCACACTGGTACAGCGCTCAGGCCGCTGCAGCTGGTGGTGAGTGGTATACACCAGAAAATGACCAGTGGAAGGTCAACGCAGACTCAGACAAGTCCGCAGTCGTTGCCGACTTCTGGCAGAAGATGCTCGACGACAAGACCACGCTGCCTCTCGAGCGCTGGGGCGACGCATTCGCCCAGGCTCTTGTCGAAGGAAAGCTCATTGGCACTGTCGGCGCCAGCTGGGAAGCTCCTCTGCTCATGGACACCATGAAGGGCACCGACAATGAAGGCAAATGGGCTGTCGCTCAGCTCCCCGATTATGGTGCAGGCGCACTGACCGGACCTGACGGTGGGTCCGGTACGGCAGTCATGAAGGGATGCGAGTACCCCGAACAGGCCATGGAATTCAACGACTGGTTCAACACTCAGATCGATGACCTCGTTTCCCAAGGCCTAGTCGTGGCCGCGCTTGGCGAAATGAAGACACCGGAAGCTGTGATGAGCTTCTACGGTGGTCAGGATGTCTTCGCTGAACTCGCAAAGGCCAACGAAGCAATGGCGCCTAATTTCAGCTTCATGCCCTATTTCTCGGCTGTGGTGCCGAAGATGCAGGAAGCTGCGGCAGGCGCTGCAGACGGCTCAGGAAAAGTTGCTGACGTCTACAAGGCAGCGCAGGAGACTTCAATTAAGACATTGAAGGACAACGGTCTGCCGGTTGCCGAATAGCTATCACGATGATCAGTCGGCCAGAACAGATATGCAGGCGTTCTGGCCGACTGATCACTGTATACGCCACGAACATACAGCGCATATGCTCAGCGCGCCTGCCGTAGATGATTCAAAGGAGCAGTAGAGGTATGACAGGGACAACGGTGAGACAGGACTCACCGAGAACATCATCCATTCACGCCACGCCACGCCGCGGATCGAACAGGCGCGCCCGGAGGGAATCAATTGCAGGCTGGGGCTTCGCGCTCCCGTTCTTCCTGTCATTCGTCCTCGTCTTCCTGATTCCTATCTTCGTGTCCTTGTACAAGTCCTTCTTCAAACTGGTTCCCAAAGGAGGCGGGCTATTTGGCGGCGGCGAAAGTACTGAACAGTTCGTCGGATTCCTGAACTATCAGGAAGTGCTGGGAAATCCGCGCTTTTGGGCAGGTGTCGGACGCGTTCTCATTTACGCGCTCTTCCAGATCCCCGTCATGACACTGGCTGCTTTGGGGTTGGCGCTTCTGCTCGACTCATTCCTGACTCGCCACGTCACCGTTTACCGACTCGGCTACTTCCTTCCGTTCGCTATTCCTGGAATTGTTGCCGCCATGGTGTGGCTGTACCTGTACACCCCCGAGATTTCCCCGATTGTTAAAGGGCTGGCATCAATTGGCATCAGCATTGACTTCATGTCGAAGAACATCATCCTCGCGTCGATGGCGAATATGACGACATGGACGTACACGGGCTACAACATGCTGATCTTCATGGCCGCGCTTCAGTCAATTCCTCACGACCTGTACGATGCGGCTTACATTGACGGTGCGAACGGCTGGAAAGTTGTCCGACATATCAAGGTCCCCATGGTCAGAGGCGCGTTGCTGCTGTCCGTTCTTCTGTCGATCATCGGCACGATCCAGCTGTTCAACGAACCTACAGTAATGGAAACAGTCAACACTTGGATGGGTAAGGACTACACGCCGATGATGATGTCCTACAACACCATGATGGGAACACTTTCACCATCCGGTGACGGCCCGGCTTCCGCCGTGTCAATAGTGATGGCGATCATTGCGGGTGTTCTTGCCGCAATCTACGCATTGGTCCAACGGAAGGTCAGCCGATGAGCATCGCAACGCACACTCGTCCATGGAGCGCAAAATTCCGTAAGCCAGCCGCACGCCGTGAAAGCAGCCGACCCGAACCTCCACGGTCGCTGGCACCGTCCACATTTGCACGCGTCATCACAGCTGTTGTTTTGATCGGTGCGCTGATCTATTTCCTGATCCCGATCGTGTGGGTCATCTTCTCATCCACAAAAACCAACGCTGACCTTGCCTCCTCGAACGGCTTCTGGTTCGCACGCATGAACCTGGCGGAAAATTACTACAAGCTCAACGAATGGACTGGTGGCCTCTTCTGGCGCTGGGTTGGCAACTCACTGCTGTATTCAACCGTTGCCGGCGTCATCGGCACACTGATTTCAGTGGCGTGCGGCTACGCACTGTCCAAGTTCAACTTCGCGGGAAAGAAAATCGTACTCGGAACCATCATGGCAGGTATGCTGATCCCGATAGCACTGCTGACAGTTCCGCTGTACATCGTGTTCCACTCTCTTGGTCTGACCAACACCATGCTGGCGATCATTATTCCAAGCTGGGTCTCACCGTTTGGTGTGTTCCTCGGCATGGTGTATTCGTCCACATCAGTGCCGACCGAGCTGCTGGAGGCGGCACGCATTGACGGAGCCGGAGAGGTACGTATCTTCTTCACAGTTGTCCTGCGTCTCCTCGGCCCCGCGATGGTCACGATCTTCCTGTTTATCTTCGTGCAGACATGGAACAACTTCCTGCTGCCGTTGATGATGGTCTCATCCCCGGAGATCAAACCAGTGACCCTTGGCCTGTACGGCATGATGAGCTACTTCGCACCTCAAAAGGGTGCGGTCATGCTGGGAGCACTTCTGGGCGTTATCCCGTTGATCGTCCTCTTCCTTGCCTTGCAGCGCTACTGGCGGGCGGGCCTGGCTGCAGGCGCTGTAAAGGGATAAGGCAGACAGTTCTTGGGCGTGTGCCGAGTGCGGCTGGCAACAGTCAGCTGGACTCGGCACACGTTTTTATTTGCCCATTCGCTGTTCCCGACAGCGGCATGCTGGGTTAATGCCCGAAATGTGTGTATGGGGTGGGCGTGTCGCGGGGTGTTTAGTGTCCGGCCCAGCCTTTTTTGATGTGTAGTGATCTGTCTTGGTAGTTGGTGTTGTAGTCGATGGTGGTGTCGTAGCGGGCTGGTGTGCCGGGGTTGTCGGCACGCGTGGTGAGGGGTTTGTGGGATGGTGGCTGGTAGTGGCTGGTGAGGTAGCGTACCGGTTGGTGGGGTGGATTGATTTGTTGTTGAGGGATCATTGGACCGCGGTTCGCATGTGGTTTTGTGACAGGTCTTTATGAGCGGCGAGCAGTTTTCTGATGCCGGCGTTGATCCCGCCTTCGAGACTGCTTGTGGTTCTTGCTATCCCAAGGGTGGCAACGCTGGGGTCAAGATGAGTGAACAGGGACTTGTTGGCCAGTAGCTTCGCTAGGCGCAGGTAGGCGCGTCGAAGCCGGTAGTGGGTGTACCACCAGTGTTGTCGTCCTGGTTGCCAGCTGGTGTTGTAGGTTCGTTGCCTGGTGAGGTGAGCGTGAATGTTCCACCATTGGTTGAGTTGGGTGGCTCATGTGGCGGCTTCGTCGAGAGTGTTGATGGCGGCGAGGTTGCCTCCGAGGCGCAGTAATGCCTTGCCGGCAGGGGTTTTCGGGTGCCCTGTCAGGTCGGTTTTCGTGTTGAGCCATACGTGGAACAGGCAGCGCTGAACCCCGGTGGCGGGCCAGCATTGCCGGATCGCTTTGAGTGCTCCTGGCCCGCCATCGGTGATGACCACGGTAGGGGCTGGGAACTTGGAAAGAAGCGCCTGCCATGCGGCTACGGATTCACGGTCGCACCATTGCCAGCCAATGACGTGTGACTCGTTTGTTGCGATCAGTAAACACCAGTGGTGGGATAGATAAATCCCGTCGATGATGATCTGATCATAAATCTCACCAGTGATCAACGGTTGCGGAGGATCGACCTGCTAGCACCAGGAGACCTTTCTGGCAAACGAGGTTGTCGGCATTGCCAGCTGTTTGACGCACACTCCTGCCACAAGCCATGACACGAAAAGTGATGCCTGGGCTCGCCTGGTGGTATCTGGGCGGTTGATAACCCTCGACGCCCCGCACGCTCGGCACCGCCACCTGGTTCTTCCAGCACTGGTTTTGCCGTTCTTGACAAGCTTGTGGCCGCATACACCACAACGCGGCCGATTTCTAGCAGCATGGACCATACATGCTTTCAAAGCATGTACACAGCGCTCAAACCCCTGACACACCGAACAAAAACCAACACCACGTACACACAATCCGGGCATTAACCCTAAAAACGCGCCAGCGCCTCGGCAAGATGAATGAATCGAGTCATCTTGCCGAGGCGCTGGCTTTACCATTTGCAGGTCCTTCAAAGCGCATCCCCACCGAAGAAGGGGATACCTGAGCATGAACTAGTCGGGCATTGGGGTCACGAGGTGCGATGAAGCCATCTTTTTCCGAGCCGGCAAGAAAGCGCAGATACCTAATCCCGTGACGATACTCGTTGCGATAAACCATGCCATTCCTGGGAAACCAGTCCGGACTATGTGATAGGTGGATTCTGGCTCTTGACTGGATGCCGCGGACTCCGTGGCTTCTTCCCGAGTTGACTGAGACGAATCGAGAGATTGAGCTGAGTCAGCCGGATTCTCGACCTCGAATCTGACAACATGCTGGTAGCGTGACTGCTTGTCCGCGGACAAGACATCGATGACCGCGAACGGGGTTTCGAGAGAAGCCTGAGTTATCGTCACCGTCGCATCCCTATCGAGCGGAATTGCGCCGATTTCTGGAAAGTTACCACTCTCGCGATCTAGCCGCGGTATCGCTAAAGTGCTCTCGCCCGTGCCGGAGACAAAGTGAGGGACATCCACGCCATCAGCGGTTAGGCGTGCAATTCCAGATTGGCTCGATGCAGTGGCTCTCGTCGCATTGATTACGACCTCGGAAATAATCATGTGGGTCTGTGGGCGTGCTGTCAAAACGATTCGGATTCCTTGAGTCCAGCGATTCACATCAACCTTTACGAATGGAGCCCCTGTGTCTGAAGACTCGACATTGACCTCGGGCAACGCCTTCCACTGGTCAGTGGCGGGATCTTTATTTTCAACATGCAATCGAGATAGGTAAGAGAGGTAGCTGCCATCTCTATAGGTGTAGATTCCAACTTCCGATACCAGCTCGCTTTTTTCTAATTCATAAGTGAGCATGTCCGTTGAGTTCTTGTCACCAGACTTCCAATTCGACCACGCTTTATCATCGAGCACCATATTTGTCGTCGCGCCTACCGAGTATCCCGGTTCTGTGAAGCTAGCAGAGGAATTTGAATGAGGCGCGACGTTGTGAGCGCTAGGAGAGGTGACGATTACGTGAAGAATGGCAGGCACGCTCTGGCCGACACTTTCCGCCTCTCCGTACACGCTGGTGACACCCTCATGCGTGAGATCTTCTGGTCGTAGAGAGGAAAAATCCCATGTAACTGGCATTTCGAAGCGTTTCTCAGATCCGGCAACAGTGCCTGTCGTTGTCAGAGGAGCCGACTTCTTGATTTCTTCTATTGAAATGTGGGGATAGACCGTTATCGAACTTGGATCGGCGTATGCGGTGGCCCCAACTACTACGTGGACTCTCGCATCGTCGAAAGCATTACCGTATTGATCTATTCCATGACCGAGCACATCGACTGTTCCATGGTCAGGCCAAGAAATACCTTCGGTATCCCATGTGACGTTGACAGGTAAGCCATGACCGTAACTAAAGATCGGCGTCACCTGTTCTGGAAGGCTCGGGGCAAGACCTGGTTTCGTTCGTACCGTGGTTTCAATGAATCCTTTTCGAGCGACGTCGCGTAATAACCAGCGCTGATTTGCCCCTCCCGACGATTCATACATGCCGACACGCGCCCCATCGTTGCGCGATTGGTCTATGACGTCAAGGACCTGAATGCCTCCTGCCGCTTGGAGTGTGAAATCCTTCCCCGTAGTGGTCGAAATAATCCAATCGATAGGATCTGCCGATTCTGAAGCTATGACTCGGTCGCCATTGAGAGCAAGTTTCTGACCATGAGAATTTTCAAGGTTTATCACTAGCCGATTGGTGCCTTCGCCCGATTTAACAGTCGCTTTCCACGCTTGCCGCGTAGAGCGGTCGGTCGTTGGATCGTAGATTGTGACTGTTTCGTCTGCTCCGGCGGTGAGAGCTTTACCTGACTGCACGCCAAATAACTCGTACGACTCCCCATCGTGAAAAGCAGGGGCAGTCTGACTAATTCCAGAGACAGACTCAATTTCGAATGTTGTGACAGAACGCGCCGGCACAGTCATCATCGTGACACCGCTTGCATCGACTTTAGCCGGAGTGCCGCGACGGAGTGCATTCGCCGTCACGTTGTCTTGCGGGGATTCGGTTGTGGTTATGGGAGTAATTACCGCATTCGAAAAGTCGGCGAAGTTAGATAGGTCAATAGCAACTTGGCGAGTTTCATTGCTTGAATTTACGTGGACGATATTCAAACCATTGCCATCTGAAGTGATGGCTGCAGTTGAGTGCACCTCATCAACTGGAATGAGACGGTCGCCGGGACGAATATGATGGGTAAAGTTTCTGATGGTATTGAACTTGGAGTTGGTGAGAACCTTACAGGATGGATCTGGTTCGCCATCTTCAATCCTTCGGATTGAATTCCCATTCTCGTCGCAGTCGAAATCAACAAAAACAGATCCCCAATTCAGTTTTTCGACCTTTTCCATGTTGTAAAGATCTTCAACGGGTTGCCAAAAGACCCATGCCCTGGGCTCAAGCTCGCGCAGATCATCGATTATGTGCTGTGCCATTCCTAACCCGTTGGCTATATCGACCTGGTTGAATCCCAGCGAAGTTTGAGACCAGTTTCCTTCAACTTCGCTCATCCACAAAGGTGTTTGATCCGCTTTCGCAATGTCCCGCACTTTAAGCCGGTCAGTTGTGCCATATGTATGAACGTTGTACTGACTGACCAAATTACGTGCTTCAGGAGACCAATCGCGCCAGTTCCTGACGAAAGTCCCAGGATTCGTTTCATCCATCGCGGAGATCTTGACGGAGGTACTCGTAGATTCATTAGCGAGGCGAGAATCAAGCACCCGTATCATTTCATCTTGATATGTGGGCCCGATGTGAGCACCCTCTTGTCGCGAGGCGGTAGTTGGCCAGCCCGTGCCTGGATCTATTTGAGTTCCCCAGTAATTTGTATTTGGCTCATTGAAAGGATCAAGTGTGTCAAATTCAATGCCATGAGATTTTTCGAGGTGTTCGACGACTCTCACGAGGTAGTCCGCAAAAGCTGGCATGTTCTCTGTGCTGAGTTGTTCGCGTGTTGAGTCGAAGCCGCCTGAAACAAATCCGGACTCGGTGAGGAAATAGGGGGGAGAATTCGAGAAAGCCTCCCATTTCGTTACCTTATTCTTGATGGCGTCTATCCACCATCGCTGGCTTGCGTCCGCCTCAAAGTTGTAGTGTGATGCATCGTTACTGCTCCAATGTTTTCGGTATCTTTCCCGATCCTCGTAGGTAGAGCTAACGGAGCCGTCATCGTCGCCGACATCCAAAGTATCCTGCCACCACCCCTGAACAGCACCTCCTGGACGTAGGTATGGCGGGACGTCTGTCGCGTTGCCTCCTCCAATGTTGTAGCGGGCAATATTCAGATTGAGGCCGTCTTCTCCAAAAACCGCGTCGCGGAGTTCGTTTCGGACTGAATCTGGATATCCTCCGGTCGCATTGGCAAACCACACCAATGAAGTGCCCCATCCCTCGAATGGCTCACTCTGATACGCAGGATTTGGCTGAATATGGGCTGCGTTCTCAATTTCGTTTGCTTCTGCATGGGCGTCCATGGCTGAGGCAGGAATGGTCGACAACCCAAGCCCTCCCGCGCAGATAAGAGCTCCAAAAGCCGCTAGTTTTGACCGCATCGTCAAAAGTCCCTTCGTCCAAGTAACACACAGACACCACTCTGTGGTTACGTAACCACAGGGTAACAGATGTCAAGCTCACCCAACAGGGTTTAGCCGATCAGGACTGTCAGCGTCTGTTGCTGTGCCAGTGAGCTTCTATTCGAACTGGCTACCACTAAGGCGGTGACCTCCCGGATAGTGAAATATGGCAAACTGGCATGGTTTCGTGGGCGGAAGCCGCATCGTGCTGCCGAGGGCCTACGTGCTTCAGACAGCAGAATGAATGGCGCTCACGTGTTCTTGGAGCTTATGTTGGTATGAAGTGCACAGCCGAATAGGTGTCAATGCACTTTGCACTACGATGCGCGTATGGTAGCGTAATCGCATTCCAACTGTTCGGGGTGCGTCGACGCAGCTCGAAATAAATAGGAGGTTGTTCGATGGCGAGCAAGAAGAAGTTATTAGCAACTGCAGCAACAATTCCGCTAGCTTTGGGACTTGCTGCTTGTGGAGGATCTGGTGGCGGTTCCGGCGAATCAGGCTCTGCAGCTGGCGGTGATGAGAATTCATTGACCGTGTGGGCGTGGGATCCTGCGTTCAACATCTACGCAATGAACACGGCGGCAGAGATTTACAAGAAGGACCACCCTGACGTTGATATTAACGTCACTGAAGTGCCATGGGATGATGTACAAGCTAAGCTGACGACGCTGGCGCAATCGCAGCAGTTTGATCAGTTGCCGGACATCGTGCTTGTCCAGAATATGGCTTTCCAAAAGAATGTCATTAACTACCCAGACCTCTTTAGTGATTACTCCGACTCAGGGATTGATTTCTCCGAATTTCCTGAAGCGGTCGTGGGGTATTCGGTAGTTGATGGCGTGAATTACGGCCTTCCCTTTGATTCTGGGACTGCAGTAAATGCCTTGCGAACAGATGTCTTGGAGGAAGCTGGTTATTCACTTGACGACTTCACTGACATTACATGGAGTGACTTCATTAAGAAGGGCGAGGACGTCCTGGCGAAGACGGGTAAACCGATGATGAGCGGAGTTGCTGGCTCGTCGGACACCTTGATGATGATCCTGCAAAGTGCCGGTGTATCGCTATTTAGCGAAGATGGCAAAGCCAACATAGTGAATAACGACGCGCTGCGCAAGGCCATTGATATCTACGCAGAAATGGTGAAAAAGGGCCTGCTTGTCGAGGTGAATTCCTGGGACGAGTACATTGGTACAATTACGAATTCCACGGCAGCGGGTACCTTGCAAGGTATCTGGATATCAGGCTCGATTCAGACCTCGGAAGACCAGTCCGGTAAGTGGGGCATTACGAACGTTCCAAAGCTGGAAGGCGTGGAGGGAGCGACAAACTACTCAACTAATGGTGGCTCGTCCTGGGCAATTACGTCGAATGCCAACGTGGAACTGGCTGCGGATTTCCTTAAGTCCACCTTCGCAGGTTCGACCGAACTGTATGACACAATTCTTTCCTCGTCAGGCGCTATTGCGAACTGGATTCCTGCTGGTAAATCGGATGTATACAACCAGCCGGTTGAGTTCTACGGCAATGACCCCGTTTACAAGAAGGTTGTCGAGTTTGGATCGCATGTCCCCGCAATTGACCCCGGTGTTTACTACTACGAGGCTCGTGATGCAGTCAGCGCGGCAGTTACCAAGATTATTGCAGGTGGGTCGCCGGATGAAGCACTTCAAGAGGCTCAGGATAACGTTGAATTTGCTATGCAATAACGCTAATTGCGTAGACTTTAATTCTTCGTGCTCGTTATAGCTCTATTGCCGTCCTCGACTTTGAAATGACAAGTCGAGGACGGCGGAAGCTATCGACTCTGAAGCCTTTCATTGATTCAGGAGAATATCTGTAATGTTGGCACAGAAAACTCGTAGGCGTTCTCACAATAAAAATGACAATAGGACTACTACCAGTCGCGCATATCGACGTCGCAACTTAACTGGATGGTCATTTCTAATTCCTGCCGCGTTGCTCATCATGATAATGAGCTTTTATCCTATGGTGCAGGCTTTGATTTTGTCTTTCAAAACCGGTAAAGGCTCTCGGCTGCATTTTGCTGAACCGTTCTATATGAACTATCAACGTCTTCTTAATGATGACATCTTTATGATGACGCTCAAGAACACGTTCATATATCTTATTATTCAAGTTCCGATCATGCTGATATTGGCCATGATCCTTGCCAACATGCTTAACGATCGGAATCTACGGTTTAAGGGTTTCTGGCGGACAGCCATTTTCCTTCCCTGCGCAGTCTCTCTTGTCTCGTACTCGCTAGTTTTTCGTACTCTCTTCGCCAATGATGGCTTTGTTAATGACGTACTTGGAAAAATCGGTCTGATCGACTCGCCAGTGAACTGGTTAGGGCAGCCTAATACAGCGAGATTCGTCATTGTTTTTGGCTTAATTTGGCGCTGGACTGGGTACAATATGGTGTTTTATCTGGCTGCTCTGCAGAACATAGAGCAATCCAGTCTTGAAGCAGCGCGTATTGATGGCGCGAATGCGTGGCAAACCTTCTGGTATGTCACGGTTCCTCAGCTCAAACCAATGATTTTGTTGACAGCCATCATGTCTACGAACGGCACACTTCAGCTATTTGATGAGTCATGGAACTTGACTCGTGGTGGCCCCGCCTACTCGTCGATGACGATGTCGCATTACTTATACGAGTTGTCATTCCAAAAGAATCCGAATATCGGTTATGGATCAGCAATATCGTATGTAATTTTGATTTTGGTAGCAATACTTGCGCTGGCGCAGATGAAGGTCGGTGATAAACGTGACTAAGACGTTCCGCCGTGTTCCGGGATACCTCTTCTTGACAGTTTTCTCGATTTTTTCGTTGTTTCCGCTGTATTACATGTTGGTCTCTGCAACAAATACGTCGCGAGACGTACTCTCGTCAAAACTCACGCCTGGCGGAAATTTGATGGCTAATATTCGCGACTTGCTTGCCACGCAAAATGTTGGAGCTGCAATGTGGCACTCGGTTGTGAATGCTGTGCTCACTACAGTTCTGGCGTTGCTGGTGTGCTCGATTGCAGGGTATGGATTTGAGATTTATCACTCAAAAGGAAAGGATGTCTTGATGGCGGTTCTATTGCTCGCCATGATGATTCCTTTCGCGGCGACCATGATTCCGTTGTTCCGCCTGTTTGCAAAGGGTGGAATGGTCAACTCAACGTGGGCTGTCGTCCTACCTGCAATTTCTACGCCGTTCCTGATTCTGCTCTTTCGACAGTCCTCGCGTAATTTTCCATATGAGATCATCGAGGCTGCACGTATTGACGGCCTGAGTGAGCTTTCGATCTTTGCACGCATCTATATTCCGACGATGCGGCCTACGTATGCCGCTGCCGCTGTTATTA
Organism: Actinomyces ihuae; assembly: GCF_001457875.1. Classification (NCBI taxonomy): domain Bacteria; kingdom Bacillati; phylum Actinomycetota; class Actinomycetes; order Actinomycetales; family Actinomycetaceae; genus Actinomyces; species Actinomyces ihuae. The sequence continues at coordinate 491,336 of NZ_CZPX01000005.1, read as the reverse complement.
CCTTCATGACAGCATGGAATAATTTCCTGTGGCCTAAAGTCATTCTGGTTGATTCGTCGTATCAAACCATGCCTATGCTGATATCGAACTTGGCTGCTGGTTACGTAACTAATTATGGTGTTCTCATGTTGGCTGTTCTGCTGACATCACTTCCGGCGATGGTTGTGTTTTTTGTTCTCCAACGGAGCTTTACTGAAGGAATTACGGGAGCCATTAAATGATCGACATTTCCGAAAAGATCAACAATCCTCAGTGTTTCGCTGAAAACCGGATGCCTGCGCATTCAGACCACCGATGGTTCGGAAGCGCGCGCAGCGCCGCCCTCGGCAATTCTGAATACGAGCAGTGCCTGAACGGACTGTGGAAGATTCACTACGCGAAAAACCCTACGGCAACCGTGCCCGGTTTTGAACAACCCGACTATGACTGCGCGGCGTGGGATGACATCCCAGTCCCCGCGCACATCCAAATGCGCGGCTACGACAAGCCGCAATACGTCAACACCCAATACCCCTGGGATGGGCAGGAAGACGTTGCGGAGGGCACAGCTCCCACCCGGTTCAACCCTGTCGCCTCCTACGTGCATACCTTCACCCTTGACCGGCCGCTCGAAGAAGGGGAGCGAATTTCCGTCTCCTTCAAGGGCGCTGAAAGTGCACTGGTTGTGTGGCTGAACGGCACATATATCGGATACGCCACCGATACCTTCACGCCCAGTGAATTCGACATTACCGACGCGCTGGTCGAGGGGAGCAACAAGCTCGCAGTGCAGGTCATCAAATGGTGCGCCGCCTCTTGGATTGAAGACCAGGACTTCTATCGATTCTCCGGCCTGTTCCGCGACGTCGTGCTCTACCGGCGGCCCGCCGTCCACCTCGAAGACCTGTGTGTAAGCGCCGAGCTGACTGACGATTACTCACGTGCCATCGTGCGCGTCAAACCAGTCGTCATTGGCGAGGGCGACCTGACCGTGGCGCTGGACGATATGGGGGAGCTCAAACGCTCCGACGACGGCACTTACGAGATCACCATTGAGCAGCCGCACCTGTGGAGCCACGAAGATCCGTACCTGTATGATCTCACGCTGGAGTTGCGTGACAACGATGGGCAACTGCGTGAAGTGATCCCTCAGACCGTGGGCATTCGACGCTTCGCCATCGAAGACGGCGTGATGAAACTCAACGGCAAACGCGTGATCTTTACAGGTGTGAACCGGCACGAATTCGGCCTTGATGGTCGCGTGATGAGCCGCGAGCAAACTGAACGCGACATCATCATGCTCAAGCAGGCCAACATCAACGCGATCCGCACCAGCCATTACCCGAACAACTCGTTCCTGTATGAACTGTGTGACCGCTACGGACTGATGGTCATCGACGAAATGAACCTGGAATCCCACGGCGTGTGGGACAGGATGTTGCTGCGCAAGGAACCGGTTGAGCACGCTTTGCCGGGTAACCGTGAAGAGTGGCGAGGCGCACTGTTGGACCGCGCAGCGTCAATGCTGATGCGCGACCGCAATCATGCCAGCATTGTAATCTGGTCATGCGGCAATGAGTCCTACGGCGGTTCGATGATCGCAGCGGTGGCCGACTATTTCCGCGAACACGACTCGCGGGTCGTACATTACGAAGGCGTCGTTCACGACAACCGCTACCCGAACTCCACTGACATCCACTCAGAGATGTACACACCGGCCGCAACAGTCGAAGAATTCTTGGCTCAGCACCGCGACAAGCCGATGATTCTCTGCGAGTTTGCGCACGCCATGGGCAACTCGTTCGGCGCCGTTGACAAGTACCTTGACCTAGCGCGCCGCGAGGAACTTTTCCAGGGCGGATTCATCTGGGACTTCGCTGACCAGGCAATCGCCATGCGCGACAAATACAACCGCCCGTTCTTCGGATACGGCGGGGACAACGGCGAGGCGCCAACGGACTATGAATTCTGCGGCAACGGCATCTACTTCGCTGATCACACGCCTACCCCGAAGATTCAGGAAGTCAGCTATCTGTTCCAGGATTTCGACATCACAGTTGAGCGTGCGAAAGTGACAATTGAAAACCGCTGCATGTTCACGAACTCCGATGCGTTCATATGCGTGGTAAGCCTAGAACATGAAGGTGCCATGCTGGCTCAGAGGGCCCTCGACACTCATGTTGAACCGGGAGAAAATGCCACCTACGACCTGCCGTTCAGCCTGCCTGAAGAAGCAGGCGAATACGTCATCAACGTGGAAATGCGCCTGCGTGAGGACACCGAATGGGCCGAGCGCGGACACGTCGTCGCCTACGGGCAGGGAGTCTTCGCTGTAGAAGGAGCTGCGGCTCCGGCTTCGGGCATTCCTGCACCTCGAGTAGTGGAAGGCGTGCGCAATATCGGTGTGCACGGCGAACACTTCTCCGCTCTGTTCACCTCGGCGCGTGGACTGACGTCCTACCGGTACGGCATGACAAGCGAGGGCGGGCGCGAACTGCTCCACAGCACAGTGCGCCCGAACTTCTGGCATGCGCCCACCTCGAATGAAAACGGGTGGAACATGCAGCGCGAATGCGCTCCCTGGCTCATTGCCTCACGGTATGCAAGACCGGTCGACGAGGAAGCGAAGGTGGAAACAGACGCCACATCGGCAACAATCACATTCCGCTACGACCTGCTGACCACCCCGGGTGCCATGCTCACCGTGGCGTACAGGGTTGACGGAAACGGTCGTATCACGGTTACGATGACGACAACGCCTGACGCGAAGCTGCCGTCGATGCCTGAATATGGTGCACTGTTTGAACTGTCGGACCGTCTGACCCACATGCGCTGGTACGGCGAAGGGCCTGAGGAGTGCTACGTCGACCGTCGTCAGGGGGCGCGCCTGGGTGTCTACGACCTGGAAGTGGCCGACGCGTTGACCCCGTACCTGCGTCCGCAGGAAGCAGGCTCACGCACGGGCGTGCGCTGGGCGGAATTGACCGACGAGGATGGCTGGGGCATCCGTTTCGAGGCTGACGAGCCGATGGAGTTCTCCGCTTTGCCGTGGACCCCGTTTGAGATCGAAAACGCTGCCCATCCCAACGAGTTGCCCGCCCCGATCAAGACTGTGGCCCGACCGGCGCTGATGCGTCGCGGCGTGGCCGGCGATGATACGTGGGGTGCTCGCACCCACCCTGAATATGAGCTGCCGCGAGGTGAGAAACTCCAGTTCACCTTCAGTTTCTGTGGCGTTGTGCACGCCTCGTACTGAACGGCTGCATCAACCGGCTTGAATAAACCGTGACCTGATGACCTGTGGTGTCTGCCCTCGGTACGCACCACAGGTCATCAGTCATATCGAACAGGTTTGAGATTCAAGACACACTCATTGCCGCGACTAAGGACATCAATCTCGGACAAGCGGAGTAGACCCTCACATGAGACTTACCGTCCGTGCGATTCCTGCCAGCTGGCCAGCTCCGGAATGCGTCGGCGTCATCCTCGTGGCAATTGGGGGCATACCGCGGCGCTTCCACAAAAGCGTGGCCATTAGCAATTAGCTTAGGAGAGTGGTTCCGAGTATCTTCTCCCGTTCAAATTCGGCTTCGTCCCGCCCTCGCCGGCGCTCCGAAGCCGCGGACGATGTGCGCGCCCAACACACGCCGATCGCCGACGAGCTGACAGACGCATTGGCGCAATGGCGTCAGGATCTATCCACACTCACGGTGAATGAACCCACCGTTGCAGGAACCAACGAAGCAGCCCCACGCCTTGCGCTCGGACAGGCCCACCCCGGAGGTCTGGCGCAACTGTACGCAGAGCACCCCACGCGCTTGTCGAACCTCGTACGGGAAAAAAGCGCGTACGAGCGGGCACGCGAAAAAACGTTGACGGTGATACGACGCGCGCGCCAGCTGGCTGCGACGCACGGAATCGGCCCCATCCACCTGGCGATCGGACAGGCATCGTGGACAGATGCGGGGGTACGGCGAGGCTCCCCGGCATTGCTGCGACCAGTCACTGTTGAAGAAACTGATGACGGCGATATCGTCATTTCCCTGCGTGAGGGAGCATCGATTGGACCTAGCCTGTCGCAGGCATTTGAATCAGCTCATCTCAACGTGGACCCGCACGCGATCCTGGATGACGCAACGTCGCTGCATGGGTTTTCACCCACCCGTGCACTGGCGCAGCTACGCGATATCGGTGCCAGTCTGGAGCGCTTTGACCTGAGGGAAGGCCTGGTTCTCGGCATCTTTGAGCATCCGGCAAGTGTGCTGCTGCGCGAGTTTGACCACCAGCAGGACCTGGTGAACCACCCGATTATTCGAGCGCTGGCAGGCGATGAAGAAGCGGTCAGAGAAATCGGCCAGGAACTGCCTCGCGCGAACCCCGCGGATCGTGACCCGTGGGATGAAAAAGGCATCGGTGACCTGGCTCCTGCCCAGCAGGACATCGTCGAGGCAGTTGCTGACGGCGCATCCCTCATGATCGATATTCCGCACGGTGCGGACGATACCGCCGTGATTGCTGCCATCATGACAGATGCTGCGTCACGAGGGCGTTCCACCATGCATATTGCAGGATCCCCGTCGCGCACCACGCGAGTGGAAACGTATCTTGACCAGCACGGAGTCAGTGAAATCTCCGTGCGCGTCGATGGCAGTGCCCAGTCGGCGCAGATTGTGCGTGAGCGCCTCGAATTCGCCATGGCCGACACGTCCGATGTGATCACCGATCCCACGCAGATCGAAGCGGTGCGGACGCGACTGCGTCGCGTCCGGGAGGCCCTGTCATCACATACGACCTACCTCCATAAGCCGTTCGACCGTTTCGGCGTATCCGCCTACGATGCCCTACAGGTGTTGACAGATCTGACCAGCATGCACCCTGCTCCACGCACCCGCGTCAGGCTGCGCGAGGATGTCCTGCTAGACATTGCGCAGGATCAGGGACAGCGCGCCCGCACGCTGCTGCACCGAGCCAGCGGCCTGAATCTGTTCTCATCATTCACGCAGCGCGGCGCGTGGCGCGGAGCGGTCATCAACGCAGCGGAGCAGGTTCCCGATGTCTTGAAACGAGTCAGGAGGCTCGCCACCGAATCCCTGCCTGAGATGCGAGTGCAGATGGGCACGGTTGCCGGCGAAACGGGGCTTGTCCCTGCCACCAGCCTGACTCAGTGGGAAGCTCAGCTTCAAATGCTCGAAGGCGTGCGCGATGTCCTCGACGTGTTCGAGCCGGCCATTTTTGAACGCAGCGCAGCCGATATGGTGATTGCAACCGCGTCGAAGCAATGGCGTCGCTCGCACGGTATCTCCATGAAACATTCGCAGCGTCAGCGCCTGATCCGACAGGCACGCGATTATGTGCGGCCCGGACGTCACGTTGAAGACCTTCACCGTGAACTTCTGCTCGTGCAGGAGCGCCGTGATGTGTGGCGACAGCATTGTGATTCCGACGGTTGGCCCACACTGCCGCAACGCATGGATGAGATCATTGAGCTGGCCGCATCAGTGCGTGCTGACCTGAACCGTCTGGCGCCGATTCTTGGCACCTCTCACCCTGACCTTGCCCGTATGAATATGACCGATCTGGGCAGACTGCTCGATCGTCTGGCAGCAGATCCGGATGGTGCTCGCGAACTTCCGCAACGTGTCGCTGTTCTGAAGGAACTGGCTCAGATCGGACTGGATGACCTCGTCGCTGACCTCCGTAAACGTAGTGTCGTCGATGAGATGCTGGATAGTGAACTCGATCTGGCGTGGTGGGCATCCGTTCTTGGACTGATGCTGGCACAAGAACCCAAACTCGGCGGGTTCGACCCGACAAAACTTGAAGACCTCATTGTTGAAGGCCGCCGGCTGGACGAAGAACAAATCGAATCGCTGGCTCCGATTGCGCTCCAGCGTGCACGCCGATTGCGCCAGCAGGCTCTTGCCACGCGACCTGAACAGCACGCCGACTTGGTTGCCTCATTGAAAGCAGGTGCCAGCGGGACTGACCTCTTCGCGCGACACCTCCTGTCCTCGCACCTCATTCCGCTGGTGTTGACCGTCCCGACTCTGGTACCGCTCCTTGTGCCGCATGGACACCGCATTGACCTCGTTGTGCTCGATGATGTCGATAGCCTGCCGTTGGCAGAACTTATTCCCATCATCGCGCGTGCGCGACAGATCGTGGTGATCGCCGACCTGTCGACCAGCGGCACCGCTTCCGAGCAGTCGGATTCCAGCAAAACGCAGGGAGCCGTGAGCGCGCTCGCTCAGATTTTGCCTCACTCGCGTTTGAGCGTGCTGCCGGGTCATCTCAATGACCGTGTTGCCAAATTGGTGAGCCAATACGATTCAGCTCAAATGGGTATCCCGGTTCCCTGGAGCACGACCAGTTCACCGATCAAGGCGATCTGGCCCGATGGCTCAGGTATGCCTGCACCGGGTGTAGCTGCAGTCGAGTCGTCGGCCGCCGAAGTCCACGCAGTTGTCGAGCAGGTCATTTGCCACGCACTCGAGCACCCCGACCGCTCCCTTGCTGTGATCGCGCTCAATGAACGGCATGCCACACGTATCCGCGCCGCCCTCGAACGGGAAGTGGCATCGTCTCCGGGGCTGACATCCTTCTTTGATCCTGATGCTCTTGAACCTTTCGTCGTGGTGAGTCCCGAAGACGCGCGTGGCCTGAGCCGGGATCACATTATGCTCACGGTGGGCTACGCGAAGACACCACACGGTCGCGTCCTGCACGATTTTGGCCAGATCAGCGCTGCGTCGGGCCTGCCCGTCCTTATTGATGTGCTGCGCACGGTGCGTTCGGAACTGACCGTATTTTCGTCAATTCGTCCCGAGGAATTTGATCGCTCACGTGTCACGTCCGAGGGAGCCCACTTGCTGCTCGATCTGTTGGAAGTAGCTGAAGGGGCAGAAGAGGACGAAAGAGATGCAACATGGCCGACCCTGCAGGATGCCCCCGATCCGCTGCTGATCGACTTGGCTGAGCGGCTGTATTCACTTGGTCTGGAAGTGGTACCGAACGTGGGTGTGCCCGGAGGAATGCGTATTCCGCTGGCAATCGGTCATCCCGAAGTACCTGGTCGCCTGCTCGTCGCAGTGCTTACTGATGATGATGCATATGTCAACGAGCCTTCACTGCGGGTGCGCGATCGGATCTGGCCTAAACTCCTGGAGGCCCAGGGATGGAAAGTACGAACCGAACTGTCCATGGCAGTCTTCATTGATCCCGAACGCGAAACTGACGCGATTGTGCAGCTCGTCCTTGATGCAGTTGATGAGGCCAACGGGCCGGCAGCGCATATCACGGTGCCCGACATCATTGATATCGACGAGGCAGACTCCGATGACGCGCCTGGTCTGGATCGCTCACTGAACGCTGACGCCTCGTCCGAGCCAGTTAACGGTTCTTCAGAGTCTGATCGCGGTGCCCATTCCGGCGCGCCCGGCGCAGATGGTCAAACCGGCAGCATCACTGATGATGAGGATGCTGGTGGTACGCGCGTCGAGAGCGGGACGGAAGGCTCCGAAGGTGCGCGAGCACTGGACTCGCCATCACCGGCAATGAGCAGTGAGGATCGGGCTCGTGCCCGAGCTGACGAAATCGAGCTGGGACTGACCGCAGAGATTTCCCGAATCGATCTTGAAGCGGCGAAGGAATCGGCGGATGCTGACAAGCGTGGACCGCGACCAGCTATCGCCAAAGGCCTTCCTCTGGCCGCCTACGGTGATGATCAGCTCGATGAGCTGGCACACTGGGTGCGCGCTGATGGTGAGGAACGCACGGAAGACGAGCTGATTGATGAACTGCGTTTCGCTGTGGGGCTAACCCGTCGTGGAGCGCAAACCGATGCAGTGTTGCGTAACGTTGTCAGGCGTACCCAGCCAACTCAGGAATAGGCGATGGCAGAGCACTCCAGACGTCGGCGCGTCATACGCATCAGCCCGACTGATCAGCGGCTGATCGATGACGGCGTGGCACCCTCGTGGGACGAGAAAGTAACCTCACGTGACCGTGAACGCGAAGGAGCCCAGCGTCATAATGATCATGAAAATGACGCCAGGCTTCTTGACAATGTCCCGCCGCATTGGCAGGTACGATCCGATTCCTAGGTGATGGCCATCAGGCCGCCACCAGGGACAGAAGCGAGGTTAGCGTACCGATGGCGTTGAGCCATTGGTGGAGAGCAGGTCGCGAATTTCGACAAGCAGTTTTGCTTCATCGGTCAAAGCAGGCTCTTCGGCTTCATTCTGTTCGGTCTTCTTCTGACGACGCTCTGCCAGCTTATTCATGGGCATCACGATGCAGAAGTAGATGGCGAATGCGATGAGCAGGAAGTTGACAAGGGCAGTCAGAACGAGTCCTGGCTTGATCTCGGACGTGCCGATGGTGAACTTGAGGACGTCGTCAAAGTTCGGCTGGCCAAAGATGGCGCCAATCAGCGGATTGATCACGCCATCAACGAGGGCGGTCACAATCTGTGAAAACGCGGCGCCGATAATGACACCAACTGCCAGGTCGACGACGTTGCCTCTGGAAATGAATTCCTTGAATCCCTGGATCATGATCGTCTCCTTGAAAAATAGACAAAGGGGATTCTTACCCCGAAGGAGATCGTAATACGAGCGTGATGATGTCTGAGGTAACGTGCCCGACGATCCGCTCAGTTTCGTCTGCTTTCATGATGATCGATACCGATTGGGTGGGCGAATCGGCCAGTGGCCCCGAATCATGGTCGGAAATCGAGGCGATACGGATACCATCAGCAAGCAGGGTCGCCGGGCATTTTCGCTGTTCATCGGCGCAGAATGAGTCAGATGCCCACAGCTGCACCGTGTCTCCAGCCGACACTCGAGTCAGCTGATCGACAGGCAGCTCGATCGTGACTTGAGCCTCGTCATCTGCCAGAGCGCGAGAATCCGCAGATCCTGCCACATTCGATTCAGTCAGCACCGTCCCCGCCTCGATGTCGGCACCCACCCATCGAGGCGGGATATCCGCGTCAGCGCTCAGCGCATCTGCTGGCACCGCAGCCGGTGGCACTGCGACTGTGTGAACTGCGGAACTGCTCGCCATCCCAGATGTCAGACGGGCTGACGTGACGAGGACGTCAACCCCTGGGGGAGGCGGACGCAGATACATCAGTGTTCCGCACAAGGCCAGACACATACTCACAGCTACTGTGATACGGACGGCCCAGTTCCATCGTCGGATTCGTGTCAGATCATCCATACGGTCACCTCATCATGGGTGTGCACTCGCCCAAAGCGCAGTGGCTCCACTTGTGGATCGCGTGAGATTCACGTCGACAGTGTGGATAACACAGTTTCGACCCACTCCTGTGGATGCCGCCGCATTGTCAGGGCCACTGCGGCCGTTCTGTTGATCGAGGCAGATCACTGTACGATTGCCGTAGACTGACATAAGAAACACTGCGGCGAGCGGAACGCAGCAGAGGACCGGGGGTGGCATTGAATGGCACTGTTTGAGGTCGAAAACGGGCGCCTGGTGGCAGCACAGTTCGGCCATCCTGTTCAGGGGCCGATAGGCGAGGATGTGCTGGACTCGGTGCGCAACCAGGTATTGGAGATTGTCTCGCGCCCACTGTTTCCGATTACATGGCGAGACACCTCCCACCATCCTGACGCGGCCGGCACCCCTCGCCTGACTGCGTTGGACGCAACCGGCCAAGTGGTGTGCGTGGAAGTTACCTCACATCTGGATTCAGATCTGCTGATCGCCTCCCTTTCGCGACTGTCAGACTCGGCAGCATTGTCGTGGACTGACCTGGCACGCGAATATGCAGGCGGGGTGGAAGCATTCCGGACCGGATGGCTACGGTTCCGCGATTCCATGCCACCCACCATTTCAGCTGGCCCACGCCTCATCCTGGTGGTCGGATCCATCGACGACCAGGTGCGGCCCGCCCTGGATGTGCTCGCCTCCTCAGGTGTGGAAGTGCATGAACTGTCGATGCGGGCCCTGTCATCTGGCCGCATTTTCCTGGACGTTCAGACAGTGGGGCCACGCTTGTACGGGCACGTCCCGCATGTCCTCGTGTCGGACGCTCAGTCGCAGGCCACGATCGGCCCGGCCCCCTCGGCAGACAATGGGCTGTACGCGCGCGGCGAGACTTCGTGGGACCCATCAGAAGGGGACGAGGATTACCTGCGTGCTGATTTTGATGACGCCACTGCTCAGGAGGATCCCGAAACCGGCGCGATCAGCATTATCGCCCCGCATCTGCCGTCTCGATCCGAGCGACGTCATGCCAGGCACGCGCAGCAACGCCGCGACGACACTTCAGAAGCAGTATCCGTGAGCGCAGACGATGAAGCGCTCGAACTCGTTGCGCACATGGTGGGCGAACAGATCGCACTGGTACTGGATACTGAGCTGGCTACAGATACGCAGGTCAGCGAGGAGCGTGCCCACCTGACCGAACAGGGCGTGATCGTCGTGGCTGAAGCGGAGTTCTCCGACCCGACAGATGCGTTGGCAAGTCTGGGTCTGAGTGGAATTGACGGGTGGCACGCCTGGCATATCGACAATGCTGAAGGTCCGACGCTGGCAGAAGCGCTCGCAGAAATTCGCGCCGTTCGCTGAATGCCGCTCGAACGAGGGAACGCCTGACGTGTGCCCGACAGTGCTGCCGCAGTTCACTGCTACAGTGCGTGAGCCATGAACTCCAGCCAGGAATCCATCGTGTACCAGACGCGTTGACGAACATCAGGATCCGACAACACCAGGTCATGGCGCCCGTCAAAGCGCGCGATTGTCACCAAAGAACCCAGGTGGGCTGACCGCGTAGCCAACACATCGGCATCGAGCACCGTGTCAGAACGGAAAACTTCCGGGCTCCACTTCTCGTCAAAATAACTGTGCGTGGACATCATCGACAGAATCGGGCAGTCAATCGAGACAGAATGCTCGATCTTCTCGTGCCCCACCAGGATGGCATCGAGCCACTGAGCGTACACCGGGTAGCCTTCTGGGCGCTTCCATTCATGCAGGTAGTCCCACCCTGTGAAAGCAGGGTCGTCGTCAGGAAAATCACGCAGCTCTTCTGGCAGGTCGAAACCCGAAGTCGACCAGCCCTCCATGAGGGAACGGCCATAATGATCCGGCCCTGTTGATGCAGGAATTTCCCACAGGGGAGTGCGGGCAGCGATGCGACCAAGGACGGGTTGGACAGCCGAACGCACCACTGCAAGCGTCTGCATCTCCAGCCACGGCGAATTCAGAACCAGTCCATCGAGCGCTCCGGGGTGACGCCACGCCCATAAGGTTGCGATCAGGCCGCCCGTCGAATGTCCCATCACGATCAGCGGGCCGTCAGGGCATTCGCCGCGGATAATGTCGAGCGCCTCACCCATGTCCTCGTCATAGTCGTCAATATCGCTGATGAAGCCAATTGTTTGCCACGGGCGCAGTGATCTGCCGTACTTGCGTAGGTCCAGTGCGTAGAAGCGCCCGCCCAGCGCCGAAATATGGCGTGCGAGGTGCCGCTGGAAGTAATAGTCATTTCGGCCATGCAGGTACAGGACTGTCACGGGGTTCTCGAGGCGGATAATCGGCCGGTCGACTGAACGCAGGTCATCTGCGTTCGGGTCGTTTTCTGGATCGTGACGCACCAACGTTGCCACAACCGGGCCTTCATCGTCGGGCAGAAGATCGATGGTTCGTGACACAAATCCTTCGCCCAGCACGTCAGTGCGCCACTGGCCCGATGGCGGTGGCCCGTCTGTGCCCCACGGTGCCAGGGGATCCCGAACTACGGGTTCGTCCTGTTCAGTCAGTTCATCGCGATCGTTCAAATGCTCACTCACACTCCTACTGTATCGACTGGACCCATCGGTTTGATGCAGAGCCAGGCTCGTATTCCTCATGCCCGCCGCGATACCGATCAATGAATTCTCGGATCAGTCGTGCCACCTGATCACGTTCAATCAGGAAACCGTCATGACCGTGGTCGGAGTGCACCTCTCGATAGAACGCACCGCGCACGTTGTCCGCAATGTTCCACAACTCATTGGGATGGAACAGACGATCCGAATCAACGGCAATCACCAGCGTGCGGGCCGTCACTGAACGCAGCGCGTGCGCAATACCGCCACGATCCCGCCCCACGTCATGCGTCAACATGGCGTGGCATAGCGCGACGTAGGAGCCTGCATCGAAACGGTTGGCCAGCTTGGCACCGTGATGATCCAGGTATGACTGGATAGCCAGCCGGCCCCCCTCGAGCACATCTTCTTCATGCTGCGGGAACCTGCCGAAGCGTTCCTGCAGCTCCGGCGCACTGCGATACGTTGTGTGCGCAATCTGCCGGGCCAGCCCCAGTCCCTGCGCGGGAGGCGGCCCACCGTAATAGTCGCCTCCCTTCCACAGGGGATCGAGGCGGATTGCGCCCAGCTGACTGTGAATCCATGCCGCCTGATCAGCAGTTGTCTGCGCACCCGAGGCAACGACGATAAGGCGTTCGACGCGTTGCGGGTAGGTGATGGCCCACTCCAGCGCTCGGTGACCTCCCATCGACGCGCCGATCACGAGTGACCAGCGATCAATTCCCAGTGCGTCAGCCAGCCGCGCTTCGGCATGGACCTGGTCGCGAGTGGAGATGAGAGGGAAACGCGACCCCCACGGTGTGCCGTCGGGAGCAGGGGAGGAGGGGCCGGTGGACCCATGGCAGCCTCCGAGGATATTTGCAGCGACCACGAAGTGCTCGCGCGTGTCAATAGGAGATCCTTCCCCGACGATGCCCTCCCACCATCCTGGTGTCGGATCGTGGAATGAGGACGTCACGTGAGAATCACCGGTCAGTGCATGCAGGACCAGCACGGCGTTGGAGCGCTCCGCATTCAGGGTGCCCCACGTTTCGTATGCCAGATGTGCCTGTGGCAGTGCGTCTCCGTTTTCAAGACGCAGCGGCCCAATATCGCACAGGTGCCGCCCGCCAGGGCATGTCGGTTTGGATCTCATGTGTCACTCCTGTGTCTTTCGTGCACTCGACCCCTCGCCGCTCACCGCGTCAGCAGCTGCGAAACCTCGCTCCAGATCAGCGATGATGTCGTCGACGTTTTCAATGCCGACGGACAGGCGAATCGTGCCGCCCTCGATTCCTGACTTGCGCAGCTCCTCTTCCGTGAGTTGCGAGTGCGTGGTCGAGGCTGGGTGAATCACCAGAGTCTTTGCGTCGCCGATGTTGGCGACGGTGGGAATCAATTCGAGTGACTCAGCGAAGGTGCGCCCCGCATCGGCGCCACCTTTGATGACGAAGGAGAGCAAGCCACCGGCACCCCTCGGCGCATACTTGAGCTGCAACTGGTGGTAGGGCGAAGCGTCGAGGCCTGCGTAGTTGACCGATTCCACGTCTGCGTGTGCCTCCAGGTATCGGGCAATCGTCAGCGCGTTGTCGACGTGGCGTTCAACTCGCAGTGACAGTGTCTGGATGCCCTGCTCAATCAGGAACGTGTTGAGCGGGGAGAGCGTGAAACCGAAGTCACGCAGTCCGACGGTGCGGGCTCGAAGAATGAAGGACAGGTTCACGCCGAACTGCCCGTCTTTTCCGAGATCGCGCGCAAAGACTATGCCGTTGTAGCTGGCGTCGGGTTCATTGAAGTCGGGGTAGCGGGCAGGGTCTGATCCGAAGTCGAAGGTGCCGCCATCGACGATGACGCCTGCCACTGAGGTGCCGTGCCCACTGAAGTACTTCGTGGCCGAATGGATCACGATGTCGGCGCCCCATTCCAGTGGTCGCACGAGGTAAGGCGTGGCCACCGTGTTGTCCACAATCAGCGGAACTCCGACTCGGTGCGCTGCCTGCGCGACTGGCTCGATATCGAGGATGTCGCCCTTGGGGTTCGGGATCGTCTCGCCGTAAAATGCGACCGTCCTGTCATCGGCAAGTGCTTCCCACTGAGCCGGATCTGCGGGATCATCCACCCAGCGTGTTTCAATTCCCAAACGTCCCAGTGAGTTCTTCAGCAGGATGATCGATCCGCCGTACAGCGAGGGTGACGCCACGACGTTATTGCCTGCCTGAGCGATGTTGAGAATAGCCAGAGCTGCAGCTGATTGGCCCGAGGACACCAACAGTGCTCCCACGCCGCCTTCGAGCGAGGCGATACGGGCTTCGACGGCGTCGTTGGTGGGGTTCGTCAGACGGGAATAAATGGGGCCGAGTTCGCGCAGCGCAAAGCGGTTCGCTGCCTGTTCGGGTGTCTCGAAGGCGAAAGATGAGCTGTGAACAATGGGGAGGCTGGTTGCGCCCGTTTGAGGATCGCGATCCCATCCGGCGTGAATCTGGCGGGTTTCAAAAGCCCAGGTGCGTTCGATTTCGGTGCGGTCAGACATGAGTGTGCTCCTTTAATAGTGTCAAGAATCTTTGGGAGCGCGATGAGCTGGACTCACACTTGTGGTGTGGTGAATTGGTGAGCCAGTTGTCGACAAGTCAGTCTTTGACGCAATCAACAGATATCTGAAACTTGAAAACGAATGGCAGCGTCCAACGTCCCGCGCTAGATGAGGGCGGTGCTGCACAGCTGGTCGTGTGACGAGCGTGCAGTCAGTTGGACATTCGCATTCGTTGGAACATGTCCATCACAGTAAGAGATTCATCGTGATCATGCAAGATGAGGTCAGAGGCGTGTCCACGATGTGGATGGTGGGGTGTGCGGAAGATGAACGAGGGGGATGTGTCTGGTGTGACGAATGTGAAAACTGTGACTGATGTGAATAACGTGAAAAATGGTGAAATTGTTGCCAAAGTGTTCGACGATGGGCTAGCGTAAGTGCTATATGTCGTGCGCGATGTCCACATGGCGTGGGGGAGCGTGCGGGAAAAGTCAGAGTGTCATTAGGTGGATCAGGTGAAAAGACAGGTTTACGGTAAGGTGTTGAGCCGCTTTGGCCAGAAGGCTCCGCGTCGCGCATCTGGCCGATACGCACTGACCGCTCTATTCATGTCAGGTTTGCTTGCTGTCAGTGCCGGCGTTGCGATGCCGGCGTCATATGCAGATGACACGCCCTCTCAAGATGACATCAACCAGGCGCGTGCCGAAGCCGATGCCGCCAAGATGTCAGTGGGGCAGATCGAAGTCGAATTGGCCGCGGTCTCTCAGCGCGCTTCAGATGCCATGCGCAATGCGCAGATTGCCGGCGAAGAGCTCAACAAAGCACGCTTGGATCTTGATGCTGCAACTGCTGCGGCAAATAAAGCTCGCGATGATGCGAATAAGGCTCAGGCTGAGTTTGACAAAGGTCGTCAGGAGCTGGCTGCTATAGCGCAGACTGCCTACCGCTCTGAAGGTTCGTCTCTTGATGCCGCTGCAGCATATTTGCAGGCCGACGGATTGCGCTCCGTTGAGTTCAAACAGACGACACTCGATTCATTCGCCAATAATGCCGATACGAAGATGCAACGGGTGGCCGCCCTCGAAAAAGTAGCATCGGTGATGAAGGAATCGGCTGAATCTGCCGAACAGCGTCAGCAAAAGGCGACAAACGAGGTGCAGGAACGCACCGATGCTGCGCAAAATGCTGCCAACTCGGCGTTGGCTTCTCAGCAGGCCACTGAAGCGCGCCGCAGTGAACTTGTGGCTGAGCTGGCACGCAAGGAAAACACCACTGTTGAGCTGATTAATCAGCGTGAAGCCGAACTGGAACGTCGTCGCGTGGAAGCAGCGCGCAAGGCGGCCGAAGAAGAATCAGCTCGCCTGGCGGCTTTGGCTGCGCGCCAGGAAGAGGAAGCGGCTACTCAGGGTCGACAGGAAGAGACGTATACTCCGCCTTCGCGTGAGACGCGCCCAACGCCAACTCCTACGCCGACCCCAGTGCCGACTCCTGATCCGGCACCCGCACCGTCCTACGGCGGCAGCGGCGGAGCGCAGACAGCGGTCAACGCTGCGTATAGCTTCCTGGGCGTCCCCTACGTATGGGCTGGCGAATCATACGCCGGTGTGGACTGCTCCGGCCTGGTCATGCTGGCGTGGAGGCAGGCTGGCGTGTACCTGCCACACTACTCTGCCTCACAGTATGGATATGGCACCCGTATTCCGCTGAGCCAGCGTCAACCGGGCGATTTGCTCTTCTGGTCCAGAGACGGTTCACAAAGCGGTATTTACCACGTGGCGATCGCCCTTGGCGGCGACCAGATGATCGAAGCGCCGTATCCTGGCACCACGGTGCGCGTCACCAGCATCTATGGCTGGAGCGGTTCCCTGATGCCGTACGTCGTTCGCCTCTGAAACTGCCTGGTGAGCTAGTCGCTACTCGTGCGCGTGCTCGCCAGCTTCGGCTTGTCTGGCTCGCGCGTAGGAGCGACGGATTTCCTCCTCGGCGTCTTCACGGCCCACCCAGTGTGCGCCCTCGACCGACTTGCCGGGTTCGAGGTCCTTGTACACCTCGAAGAAGTGCTGAATTTCAAGACGATGGTATTCCGACACGTCTTCAATTTCTGTGCGCCACGACGCGCGTTGATCGGAAGCTGGAACACACAGAACCTTATCGTCGCCGCCCTTCTCGTCGCGCATGCGGAACATGCCCAAAGCGCGGCAGCGGATCACGCATCCCGGGAATGTGGGCTCTTCGAGCAACACCAATGCGTCCAGAGGGTCGCCGTCCTCGCCGAGCGTGTCATCAATGAAACCGTAATCATCGGGATAGCGGGTCGACGTGAACAGCATGCGATCCAGACGAATACGACCGGTCTCGTGATCAATCTCGTATTTATTACGATTGCCCTTCGGGATCTCAATCGTCACGTCGAATTCCATCAATTTGTGTTCCTCCTGAGTGGCCGTATCTGTCTCATCCGCCATTGTCCACTACTGTGGAGCCGTGGGTCGAGACCGACTCACCCAAGGCGAAGGAGACGCGCGTGCAACGTCGAACTATAGGTGCGATTGTATGCGCTTCACTATGCACTTTAGCGTGTGGGGCGTACGCAGTGGGCGATGTCTACGATGTCGTGCCGGGCCTCCTGACGATCTCCGCGCCTGTTCAGGCCGTCGCGCCACCAGATCTGGCATCCCAGTCGGGGCTGAACATTCCCGATGCCACCGGCCAGTCTGATGGCCAGTCATCGACTCTGAACATCACCGATTCTGCCTCAGCTCCCGCTCCCACCGCCGCGCAGATCCAGACCTTGTGGTCACCAGTTGCGCAGGCCGCGCAGGAGGGCAAATGGAAAGCGTGGGCAGTGGTGATGGATGCGCTGACAGGGGAGGTGCTGCTCGACGCTGACGGCACGGGCGTGCACGTGCCAGCCTCGACAACAAAAATCCTCACCGCAACGACAATCCTGACGCACATCGATGCGAACACCCGCCTGCGCACCGAAACCTTCCTGACCGACACAACACTGCACTTGTGGGGCGAGGGCGACCTGCTGCTGTCTTCTGACGAGGGCGACCCGACCGCCATCGATGGCCACGCAGGGCTGGCTGACCTGGCTCGCCAGACAGCAGACGGCCTGAAGGAACGCGGCGTCACCTCGGTGACCTTGAACTGGAACAACGACATTTTCGGCGGCCCGGCACGCCTGAGTGCGTGGACGACGCAGGAAGTGGCTTCCTACGAAGGTCAGGTCGGCGCATTCGCGATCGACCGCGGCGCCTACGGCTATGCGCGATTTGATCCCACCTTCGATCCTGGACGGGACGTTGCCACCACGTTCGCCGAGCACCTACGCGACGAAGGAATTACCGTCGAACTTGGATCTGACGGTGATTCCACACCGCCACCAACCGTCAGCTCATCCGACACCGCGTCGTCGGGAACCACTACAGCAGATGCACCCGCTCAGGCAAGCAAGTCCGATGAACTGGCAGTCGTGTATTCGGCGACGCTCGGGCAGCAGATTCGCACGATGCTGCACGACTCTGACAACACGCTGGCCGACCAACTGTGCAGAATCGCAGCGCGCCGGGCTGGATATGACGCGAGCTATACAGGGTCAACGCAGATGGTGTCCGATACGATCGCCACGATGGGAATTGACACAACCGGCCTGTCCCTTGAGGACTGCTCCGGCCTGTCGAGCAACGACCGCTTGACGGGGCACATTTTGGTCGACACGCTCCACGCGAGTATGACCTCCGAAAACTCTCAGGTGCGTGACGTCATTCGATTCCTACCGTGGGGAGGACTGGAAGGAACTGTTCGGGCACGCTTCCCCGACACCCCGGCAGGCGGGAACCTACAAGCCAAAACGGGATCCCTGTCTACTGTGTCCACGCTGGCAGGAGCGGTCAGCACTGCTGATGGTCGTCAGCTTCTGTTCGCCATCGGGCACGACAATGTTCCAAACGATGGTGCGTACTCCACTCGACCGATTCTGGACGACTTCGTAGCCGGCCTGGCCGCTCTTCGAGCTCAGTGATTCTGACGCCTCGCCTCGTCGGAAAATTGCATGCAGCCGGCACACATGCCGCACCTTTTAGCCAGCGCGCCGCCAGGTCGGTAGGATGACACCATGAATCGGACAGCACAATGGCACCGCTTGGGGCGCCTCATGTCCAGCGCGACCCTGGCCGGCCCGACCGTCAGCCATTCAGCTGCAGCGGCAACAGTAGGCAGACTACGCAGAGCAATTTCACGCACCAACCCCCTGCTTGCTGGCTTATCCAGCCTTCCCGAAGCTGCCGAGCACGTGGCCTCAGCGCCCGTGCTGATCGTGGATCGCCGCGCCGCCGTCCAAATCATTTCCCAGATCACTGACCAGTTTATTACCACCGGACTGGACCTGACTGACCAGGCCCCCTCATCGCGATCCTTCCTTGCATCGCCTCTGACTACCCTGAGCGAAATCGGCGTGCTCCGCACCGTTGCGCCGCACGTGAAAGGAATTTGGGACCCATTCGGACAGCGACGCATCTTCATCGCACCCTCCGTTCTTGAAGCCGCCCAGCGCGGCACACTCGACCACAAGGATTTCAGCTCATGGGTAGCGATCCGTGCCGGACTGTGGGGCATCCTCTTCTCAGCCGCACCCTGGCTGCGTGACGAGCTGTCAATCACTGCCGCGAAGTTCCCCTCGTCCACAGCGCAGCTGGCCCGATTGGTCATGATGATGGACGGGATCGTGCGCGCGCAGATGGAACAAATTTCTCCGCGCCAGATCTCCTCGGCACGCTGGATCCGCAACAATGCGCCTGAGTCTGCCGGCATGACTGGGTTGATGGAGCTGCGGCGCCTGGGCGCATCCGTGCGTTCCATTGAGGCAGAACGCCAGGGAGCGTTCTCCTTCGCCCGCCACGTCGTCCTCGATGGTCAGGTCGCCACACTGTTGTCTGACCGCTCCCATATGCCCACGCGCGAAGAGCTCGTCTCCTACGAATCGTGGCGCGACCGTGTCGTGTGAGTCCCGCGCCTCACAACTGGTTGGCTCGACCCCGACAGGTGCCGTCCGGCGATTGTCGCTGGCTACACGCCGCTGCCTGCAGCAGATCATGAACGAGGGCGTCCCGACCGCCGTTGTGGTTGGAGTATCCGGCGGACCAGACTCCCTGGCCTTGTTGGTAGTCGCCACCGATTTGTGCAGACGGTGGAATATCCCGGTAGCGGGTGTCTACGTTGATCACCGCATTCGGCCTGAATCCTCCAACGAGGCTCGCCATGTGTATGACGTGGTGCAGTCTGTGGGCGCACATCCGGCAATTATGGATGCTGACATGGAGGCGTATCGCGAAGGCGGACCAGAGGCTCGTGCACGTTCGGCGCGGCGGGACGCCCTCGTCCGCTATGCGACGCAATGGGCACGAGAAAGCGGCACGACAGCAGCGACGATTCTTCTCGGTCACACAATGGATGACCAGGCCGAGACAGTAATGCTGCGCCTGGCCCGCGGATCGGGTGCGCATTCTTTATCTGCTATGCGCAGGCGTGACCTGATGGAATGTGGTGGGGTAGCGATCACGTGGCTGCGGCCCCTGCTTGATCAGCGTCGCGCTGATACTCACCAGGTGTGTCGGGATCTGAAGCTCGCGTGGGTCGATGATCCGACCAATGCGGTCGATGGGCCGTGGCGTGCATCTGATGGCAGTGCGCTGCGTCGTGCTGCAGTGCGCCAGTGGGCACTGCCTGCTCTGGAACGTGCGCTGGGAGTTGATCCGATTCCGGCGCTTGCGCGAAGCGCCGACATGCTCGGAGAAGATGACGCCTATCTCAGCGCACAGGCCGGCGACCTGTTCGATGCGTGTGTGCGCGAAAGCGAGGGAGCTCGAGACGGACGCTCGTCGGAAGCTGAGGGCGTCCGGGGTGCAGAACGCGGGCAGGTAGATGCCTGTGAGCAGTCAGAGGACAATGACAGTGCTCGCGGCAAAGCTTCGCGTGGCCGCGGGCGACACTGGATCGTTGACTGCACCAAGCTGGCAGACCTGGCAGCTCCTATCCGCAGGCGCGTTCTGCACCGACTCCTGGCCCAGGTGTCGAACTCACCAGGTTCCGTCTCTTCTGTCCACGTCAGGCAGCTTGACGAGATGGCGCTTAGCGGCGCTCACGGGACCCGTATCGACGTGCCGGGTGGGCACGCGAGGGTGGAGCGGTCCGGACCTCGTCGATCGATGCGACGCCTGATCGTGGAACGTGCCGAGTGAAGGCGAATCGCCATCACCGCTGGGGTGGTGCAGCAAGTTAGCCGATAGCGAGACTGCCCACGTTGAGTGTCACCTTGGGTGCGAAATGTGGCACTCTTGGACTATTAGTCGTGTAACCGAGAGGAAGACTAGGCGCGTGGACGCTCAAGACATGGGTGAAGACCTCGAGAAGGTTCTCTTAACCGAGCAGCAGATCAGCGACAGGCTCGAGGAAATGGCGGCGCAGATTGACGCCGACTATGAGGGCGAAGAGATCTTGATGGTTGGTGTGCTGCGCGGCGCCATCATGGTGATGGCGGACCTGTCACGCAAGATTCACTGCCCCCTCGAAATGGACTGGATGGCAGTGTCGTCATACGGTTCCGGTACTCGATCATCGGGTGTGGTGCGGATCCTCAAAGACCTCGACACTGATGTTCACGGCCGTCACGTCCTCATCGTTGAAGACATCATCGACTCTGGACTGACACTGTCGTGGCTCAAGGACAACCTGGAGACGCGAGGAGCGGCCTCGGTGAAAATCGCAACCCTTTTGCGCAAGCCGGACGCGGTGAAAGTCGATGTCGATGTGACATATGTGGGATTCGATATTCCCAACGAGTTCGTCGTGGGATACGGACTCGACTTTGCTGAAAGCTACCGCCACCTGCCCTTCGTCGGCACCCTCGCACCTCACGTGTACGGCGGGACCGAACGGCACTGAGGCCGCGCGCGACCATCACGGAACTGACAAGAATATTCGGTAAAGGCAACTGCAGTGGCTGAAAAGAAAAAGAAGAAAATCAACTGGCTGTACGTGATCATCCCCGTGCTCGCGGTCATCATCCTTGCCTCCATGCTCGGAAGACTTTTCGGACCGTCAACTGTTGACACCTCTGAAGGGCTGAAGATCCTTGAAGGCAACACTGTTGAACGCGTCGTGGTCAATGACTCGACCCAGCAGGTCAACCTCACGTTGTCCGAGCCGTACACGCACAAGGCAGTGGACGAGATGGACCGCGAGCGCAACCTCGGGACCCAAATCTCCTTTACCTACGTGCGCGCCCAGGCTGATGACATCTTGTCAACGGTGAAGGATCTGGAGCCGATGAAGGGATGGAACGCGTACTACCCGCAGCCCAGCGCCTGGATGACGATGCTGCAGCTCTTCTTGCCGGTCCTGCTGATTTTCGCTCTGATCTGGTTCTTCGCATCACGCATGATGGGCACACGCATGATGGGCAGTTTCGGCCAGTCCCGCGTGCGCGAAATCAACCAGGAACGCCCTGATATCACATTTGATGATGTGGCCGGTGAAGATGAAGCCGTTGAGGAACTTGAAGAGATCCGTGAGTTCCTGGTCGCACCAGAAAAGTTCCATAAGGTCGGTGCGAAAATTCCGCGTGGCGTCATGCTGTACGGGCCTCCCGGAACAGGTAAGACACTGCTTGCCAAGGCAGTTGCCGGCGAGGCCAACGTGCCGTTCTTCTCCATTGCAGGCTCGGAGTTCATGGAACTGTATGTCGGCATGGGTGCCAAGCGTGTGCGCGACCTGTTTGATAAAGCCAAAGAATCGGCTCCTGCCATCGTTTTCGTCGACGAGATTGATGCAGTTGGGCGTCATCGCGGCTCTGGCATTGGCGGTGGAAACGATGAACGTGAGCAGACGCTGAACCAGCTGCTGGTTGAGCTCGACGGCTTCGATGAACGCACCAACGTCATCTTGATTGCCGCGACGAACCGACCTGACGTCCTCGACCCTGCCTTGCTGCGTCCGGGGCGTTTTGATCGCCAGATCGCAGTGGAGGCACCGGATCTGAAGGGCCGCGCTGCAATTCTGAAGGTTCACTCTCACGGCAAGCCGATGACGAACGATGTGGATCTGCAGCAGATCGCCAAACGCACCCCCGGTTTCACCGGCGCTGACCTGGCGAACGTGCTCAACGAGGCCGCATTGCTGACGGCCCGCTCGAATGCGGACCTCATTGACAATCGCGCGATCGACGAGGCCATTGACCGCGTCATCGCCGGCCCGCAAAAGCGCACCCGAGTGATGAATGATCACGATAAGGCAGTCACTGCCTACCATGAGGGTGGCCACGCGCTGTGCGCGGCGGCACTGCGCTATACGGATCCGGTGACAAAGGTGACGATCCTGCCGCGTGGACGCGCACTGGGCTACACGATGGTGATGCCGACTGAGGACCGTTTCAACAAGACACGCAACCAGCTGCTTGACGACCTCGTGTACTCGATGGGTGGCCGCGTTGCTGAAGAGTTGGTATTCCGTGACCCCTCGACAGGTGCCGCCAACGACATTGAGAAGGCAACGCAGTCCGCGCGTTCGATGGTGACGGATTACGGCATGTCGGATCGTGTCGGCCTGGTCAAACTCGGCCAGTCCAACACGGACCCGTTCGTGGGTCGCGAGATGGGACGAGGTGAAGGACGCGACGTGTCCGAAACACTGGCGGGCATCATTGACGAGGAAGTGCGCCGGCTCCTGGATGACGCGACGCGTGAAGCGTGGCAGATCCTGACGAAGAACCGTCACGTCCTTGACGACCTGGCGCAGCGCCTGCTCGACGAGGAAACTCTCAACGAAAAGGAGCTGGCTCAGATCTTCGAACCTGTCATCAAGCAGCCGGAGCGAGAAGTCTGGAACTACCAGGCGGACGCTGCGATTGAAGGTGCCCGTTTTGGTGATCCGATCGGCGTGAACACCGAGGAGCCGCCCACCCAGCAGGCTCCCACCCTCGCCCCTGATACTCACGGTGAGCCTGCCTCGTCAACCCCGACGCCGGGGTCGACCACTGCGGGTGAACCCGTGGCACCACCCTCGACGGGCCCAGCAGCCGGCCCAGAGGCGGGGACGCAGCACTGATGTATGACCAAGCTGGTGTCGAACAGGCAATTCGTGACCTTCTGGTGGCGATTGGGGAGGACCCAGAGCGTGACGGGTTGAAAGACACACCTGCACGCATGGGCCGCTCCTTTAGGGAACTGGTCGGCGGCCTGGCTGAAGATCCGCGTGAGCACTTGCGCACGACCTTCACAACCGGGACGAATGAAATGGTGCTCGTCCGTGACATTGAGTTCTTCTCACTGTGCGAGCACCACCTGCTGCCCTTCCACGGCAAGGCCCACGTCGGCTACATCCCCTCTGACGGCACAGTCACCGGATTGTCGAAGCTGGCACGCCTTGTCGAGGGGTACGCACGCCGACCCCAGGTGCAGGAACGCCTGACAAGTCAAATTGCCGACGCAATGGTGGAGATCCTGCACCCGCAGGGCGTCACCGTCATCCTCGAGGCCGAACACATGTGTATGACAATGCGCGGAGTTTCCAAGCCGGGCTGCTCCACCGTGACATCAGCGATGCGCGGCGTCATGAACAATGCCGCCACCCGCTCAGAGATGATGGCGCTGGTCATGAGGGGGCGGCCATGACTGAAACCGGGCGCACTCCTTTACTTCCAGATGGGATGACACTTCCGAGCGACCGCACCCTCGTCATGGGGATCCTCAACGTCACGCCCGACTCTTTTTCAGATGGCGGCCAGTGGAACGACACCGACCGTGCTCTCGATCATGCACACGCTATGCTCAACGCTGGCGCAGACCTCATCGACGTGGGGGGAGAATCAACACGGCCGCACTCTCAGCGCATCTCAGCTGACGAAGAATGGGACCGCATCGGCTCGGTCATTACTGCTTTGGCCGCCGAGGGGGTCGTTGTCTCCGTGGATACACTCCACGCCGCAACTGCCAGGCGTGCCGGCGAGGCGGGGGCAGCCATTATCAACGACGTGTCGGGAGGCTGTTTCGACCCGGATATGAATGACGTTGTGGCCAGCACCGGCTGCGCGTATATCGTCCAGCACTGGAGAGGCCTGCCGGGTACCACTGGTGAATCATTCGACTACACCAATGTGGTCGAGGACGTTATCGCTGAAACGTGCGCACAGATCGACAAGGCTGTGGCTGCAGGGGTGGCACCCGAGCGAATCATCTTCGATCCAGGTTTAGGATTCTCATTGACGAACGAGCAATCATGGCTCATCGTCGACCATATGGAGCGCTTGAACGAATCCGGCTATCCTGTGCTCATCGGAGCGTCGCGCAAGCGTTTCCTTGCCCACTCACATCCAGACGGGCCGGACGCAGCTACCCTTGAGGTGACGCGTCAGGCGATTGAGGCGAATATGTGGGCGGTGCGCGTGCATCACGTGGACGATCATGCCACGATGGTTCGAAGCACTTGCCGCTAGGAGGAGAGATGGCACGGAAGCTGGACATCATCACCTTACGAGGCTTGAGCGCAGCCGGACGGCACGGAGTATTCGACTCCGAACGCGAATCAGAACAGCCTTTCCACGTTGACATCTCCCTGTGGGTAGACACCACTGAAGCAGCCCACTCCGACGACATCGACCAGACAGTGTCCTACGCGGACATAGCTGAAGAAGCAGTCGCCGTTTTGTCCGGGCCTTCCGTGTCCCTGCTCGAAACACTGGCGCAGCGCGTAGCCGATGCCGCTTTGGCGCATCCGCGCGTCGAAGGCGTGGAAGTGACCGTCCATAAGCCGATGGCACCGCTGGCCCAGCAATTCTCGGATGTCCTTGTCACGATTCGCCGCGGCACGTGCGATGAGGCACCGCTGCATGTCGAAACGTTGCAGCGAGCTGATGAAGCTGAGGATGCTCGCGGCCCCCTCGAAAAATCCAGTCCGACCTTGCCGCCCCTGCCACCGGTGACCGCATCGTTGGTGCAGCGTCCGGTAGCTGACAACGCCTCCGCGGTACGTGAGCATCCGGGCGAGGCTAAGACAGCCGGCAGCTCTGACAGGAGAGTGGACTACGCGATAGTGCTGCCACCGCGTCGCACCTCCACTCACCAGCCTCACGGACTGGATGATGCCGCGCAAGCTCGTCACGTTGTCCTTGCTTTGGGCGGCAACGAAGGCAATGCGCCCGTCACGCTGGCCGCCGCCGTCGGCAAGCTCATTGACTTGGACGGTTTTGAAGTTGATAACGTGTCGCCGCTGCTGCGTACTCAGGCAGTCATTGACGAGGGGACAGCCCCGCAGCGCGATTACTGGAATGCCGTTGTGCTTGGACGCACGACGCTCGACGCTGAAGAGCTGCTCTTACGGTGCCAGGGCTTCGAAGCCGAGTTGGGCAGAGTGCGCCACGAACACTGGGGGCCGCGCACAGTGGACATCGACATCGTCACCGTGGAAGGCACGACGTGCCATACACCCACGCTGACCCTGCCTCATCCATACGTACATCAGCGCGCGTTTGTCCTTGTTCCCTGGAATATGGCCGATCCGCTTGCAGAACTGGTGGATGCGCACGGCAATGCCACATCCGTTGCTCAACTCGCATTAGCTGCACCGGATCGCAACGGAATACGCGATGCGGTGACAGACTGGTTGGACGATCCAGCCAGCGTCATGGACGAATCGGATCGTGTCCTTGCCTCACAGGTGGATGAACCGCTGTCGAAACTTGATCTGTTGCCACCGGAATCCAAGATCGGGCTGCGTCCCAGCGAATCCGGTACGGATGTCCTGTGGCGCAATCTGTGGAAACAGTGGCAAAGCTCGCCCCTCGACAATTCTGAACGCCATGAACAGGCCGAAGCGCCTGCCCAAGCGTCAAGCGACGTGCCCACCGACGTGTCAGCCGACGCTTTACCAACGCCGCCTGCGCCCAGTGACGCAGCAAGGCGCGAGCAGGACGACGTGCCCGCTGAAGCGCCAGTCGACGAGCCAGCCGACCTGCCGGCCGACCAGCCAATCAACGAGTCAGCCGATGAGCCGCTTGCCGCCGACGAACCAGTGGCCGGGTCGCAGCAGGGCGGATACGAATTGCCGGAGCCACCCGTTGCCTCCACGCGTGAGGATATGTCGGACACATCGGAGATCATGATCCCTTCATCCCTGCTTCGGCACCGCTCTGTACGGTGGGTGCCTGTGCGTTCGGAGCACAACTCAGGCGAGGGGGAGCGCGCCCACACCGACGCTGAATCTGACCCTGATGCCGGCGCCGATGATCCTGTGCCTGAGGGTGATACTCGTGGTAGACGAGGCGCAGCCTCTCGGAGTACGAGCCGACGCGGGAAGGCGCATGTTCCTGCGCTGCCGGACTGGAATTTCCAGTCTTCCTCCCCGGCGCGCATTATCGACGATGCGGACGAGGCACCCGTGCGGCGCCGTTCAATCCTCGATCCACATATCGCTGACCAGTTCCCACATGGGCCACTGCCAGACGATGAGACAACGACCACTTCGGTGGTGCGTGGACGAACAGTGCGACCGACGGTGACGGGGCATATCCCTGTCATCAGGCGCGATGAGGGACAGGCTCAATGAAACCTGTGTCAGTCGCTCACCTCATCGTTATCGCTGTGGTTTCGGCTGTATGTGGTGCGGTGGTCAACTCCCTGCTCATCCAACGTGGGCTCTCACCCCTTCTGGTGTCCTACTTCCTGGCGATCCTGTATCTGCTGATCTCCGCACTACTGGGCTACTACGGTGTGTTGGTGCGTCGGTGGCGCGCACGCAAGAGTGACAGGATCGACGCACTGACCGCTGCTCGCGTGGCCGTCACAGCCCGCTCCTGCGCATATGTGGGGTCAGGTTCTGTGGGTATTTTTGTTGGCATCCTTCTGCCGTGCCTGGCGCGCATCGACGCACCCGCAATGCAGATGTGTGTGACGCGATCACTGGTCGCCGCAGTGGCGGCCTTGGTATTGACTGTGATCGCATTGATTGTTGAACGCTGGTGTGTTGTGGACATGTCAGATGACGACGATTCAAATCCGTCGCAGGCCTCACGGTCGGCAAGCCCCGCGTAGACGCACACCGAGCACTGCAAGCGCCGCGCAGGCACGCTCATGAGTGACGAACCGGCGTGGCACCGGCTTCCCATCGAGCCTGGAACGGTAGCGTCGTATTTATGAAGTCATCTGTGCGTCGCCGTCGTAATCCGTGGCCGCGCCGCATCATTTCGACCACGGTGTTGCTCCTGATCGTTGTGGCGCTTGTCGCGGGCCTCGTGACGCTCATCTCTCGAGCGATCGGACCGGAAAGCCGGCGGGCAGGGCAGGTGCAAACAGCGGTGCAGTCCGGTCAGACCGCACGCGCGCAATCGGGCGACACATATGCACAGTCGGGCCAGGGTTCACAGTCAGGTGCCACCGTCGGCGGTGTGCCTGTGTGCGACCCGCAGTCATTTCAGGCCACCATCGCGCTTGGCGCATCGCCAGTCCTGATCGGGCAGGGCACCTCGTTCGACGTCACGTTCACCAACAAGAGCAACCGTCAGTGCTTCACGACATTCGATCAGGCAGGTCTGCTGGTCGACACAGGTGGGTACACGGTATACGACACGACCTCATGCGAATCCCAGTCAGGGCAGGTCCCTTTGCTGTTCGGACCTCATCAGTCATGGACGGGGCACATAGCCTGGGATGGTCGAATCTACGACGCATCCTGCCAGGCCGTGGACACTGACTCCGATGGGAAAGCAGATATCGCGGATGCCGGCGGGTACACGGCGCGACTCTCATTCGCAGGTCGCGTCCTGACAAAGACACCCTTGACGTTCGAGGTGCGCTATGAGTAAGTGCCGATGTTCCTGGTGCTACCAGCCGACGATTCCTGACAGTGCCATAGCCTGCTGACGTTCCAGATTCTCCACGATCAGACCAGCGCGATACGGGCCAATGCCTTCAATGCGTTGAAGATCTTCCATACTTGCTTCGCGCAGTTCTGACAACGATGTGAACTCAGAAGCGATCACCTTAATGATGCTCCACGGCAGATGGGGAACCATCGACAGTGCGCGTATGCCGCGCGGCTGAATGGCGTTATCCAGGTCAGACATGTCGGCAACGTGCAGTCCCAGAACGTTTGCAATGGCAGTCAGATCGACCAGCTTGTCACCCTCCAGGGTGGACAGGTGTGATTCGGCGCGCGCAATTTCTGACGTGTGCCGGATGTAGTCGCGCAAAACCAATGCACGTTCAGAGGCAGAGCCGCGCACCAGGTCATCCACCTGCAGGGCGACGAGACGCCCATTGGAGCCCAGCTCTTCAAGGTACCCGTTGATTTCAGAGGTGATGCGCCTGATCATCTCCATGCGTTGCATCACCGTGGCAACATCACGCACCGTTGCAGAATCGCGCATCTCCAAAATCGTCAGGGTCTGCAGGACCTCGTCGAGGCGCTGCGAATAGCGGTCCAGAGTATCCACAGCCAGATTTGTTCGCGACAACAGTGTTTCCGGCTCGTCGACCGAGTGGTGCAGTGCGCCGACATAAATGGAGATCAGACGCATGGATGCCGACAGTGACAGCACGGGCACGCCAGTCTGGCGTGCGGTGCGTTGCGCAGTGCGATGACGCATACCTGATTCATTGGTGAGGATGGACGGATCAGGAAGCAACTGAACGTTGGCTCGCTTGATGCGCCATGAATCGGCCTCGAGAATCACTGCGCCATCCATCTTGCACAGTTCGCGCAGTGCCGAGGCGGAAAACTCGACATCGAGTTCGAAACCACCCGAACACATCGCTTCAATCTCAGGAGTCATCCCCATGACAATGAGAGCACCGGTGTGTGAACGCTGGATACGATCCAGCCCCTCACGCAAAGCGGTGCCAGGAGCGATCGCCTGAAGCGCGCCACGCAACGTCGCCTCATCGGATGTCATCGCGCACCTTCCTTCTTTCAAGTCACCCTACCTGCAGTTTACGGCAGTCCGACACGAACGCCAGTGGCTAGATCACTGACCGGAAAGATTTCGATACCGTCGACGGGCCGAACGTCGTCAGCTCCGCGCGCAGGGATAACAGCGTGCGTCAAACCCAGACGCGCTGCCTCTTGCAATCTGCGTTGTACTCCCACGCACGCGCGTACCTCACCGGTCAGACCCACCTCACCGAAAACGACGAGGTTATCCCTCAGCGGCTCGCCACGGTAGGCCGACACGATTGACAGTGCACACGCCAAATCGACCGCAGGCTCGCTGGCTTTCGCGCCACCTACCGTCGACACGTAGACATCTTCCGACGACGTGTCCAACCCCAGGCGCGCCTGCAAAACCGCCAGAATCATGGCGACACGGGAATGATCCACTCCGGCGGTTGTCCTGCGTGGCGATCCGCCCGCGCTCGCAGCGACCAGCGCCTGCACTTCCAATGGCATCGGTCGGCGCCCCTCCAGCGTGATCGTGGAGCACGAGCCGGGCACATGCAGCCCGTTCGATGACAAGAACAGGCCGGACGGGTCAGCAAGCCCGCGGATGCCCGTATCGGTCAGCTCAAAACATCCGACCTCATCGGTCGGCCCGTAGCGGTTCTTCACAGCGCGCAGCAGACGCAGGCGATTGTGCCGGTCACCCTCGAACTGACAGACCACATCAACGAGGTGCTCCAGAATGCGTGGGCCGGCAATGCCGCCATCCTTGGTGACGTGCCCGACCAACAGCACAGGCATGTTGCGTTCCTTGGCCAGCCTGATCAGCGCCGCAGTGACCGCACGAACCTGCGTGACACCGCCTGCCGCACCCTGCTCATCGCGTGAGTAAGCCGTCTGAACGGAGTCCACAATCAGCAGTGAAGGAGATTGCGCTTGAACGTGACCGGCGATCACGGCCACGTCAGCCTCGTCAGCAAGCAGCAGGGCATCATCCAGTGCGCCGATACGGGCTGCGCGGTTGCGCACCTGGGAAGCGGACTCTTCACCCGTGATGTACAGAACCGGCCCGTCACCATTGCTCCGCGCCAGCTCGGCGGCGCGTGAGGCAACATCGAGCAAAAGCGTCGATTTACCTACCCCAGGTTCACCGGCCAGCAACACCACAGCACCGGGGACAATTCCACCGCCAAGGACACGGTCAAGCTCACTGACGCCTGTCGATCGGCAGTCAGCGGCGTGAGCGTCCACCTGCACAATGGGCTGAGCTTGACGCGAAGGCGTGGCGGTAGCCGGCAGCAGCGCGGAGGGACGGCCAGCTTCTTCCAGTGTGCCCCACTCATGGCACTGACGACACTGACCGACCCACTTCGGGGACGTCCATCCGCACTCAGTGCATTCGAAGGTGGTTTTGTCTTTCGCCATGGTCACACGATAAAGGTCGTCATGTGCATCTGGAGACCTACCGCTCAGGGCCTGTGGGCGAAGTGCTCAAGCAGCATCGCATCGCCGGACACGATAATGATGTCCTCCGGGTTGATGCGTGTGGACGAGTCGGCGTATTCGAAGGGCTTACCGGGGCGCATCACACCGAGCATGTTGACGCCGTACTGTGCGCGAAGATCCAGCTCTGCCAGGGTGAATCCCTGAATTTCCTGAGGCGGCCGCAGCTTCATGATGGCGAAGCCCTGCTTATCCATTTCGATGTAGTCAAGCATGCGGCCACCCACCAGGTGCGCAGTGCGCTGACCGGCATCAAATTCGGGGTAGACCACGTGGTGTGCGCCGATGCGTTTGAGGATGCGTCCGTGTTCACGTGAGATGGCTTTCGCCCAAATCGAGGGGATCTCAATATCAACCAGGTTGGCAGTGATGAGCACGGATGCTTCCAGCGAAGAGCCGATCCCGACAACTGCCGACGCAAACTCGCGTGCGCCGAGCTGTTCGAGCGCCTCCGCATTGGACGCATCAGCTTCAACCAGCGGGATACGACCCGCAAATTGCTGGACGCGTCGTGGATCCTTTTCCACACCGAGAATTTCGTGCCCGAGCCGATCCAACGTGGCGGCAACGGCTGATCCGAAGCGTCCCAGCCCGATCACCAACGTGCCGGACGCGAGCGGTTTTTCTTCTGCCATAGGGGTATTGTCCCACAGCGTCGGGAGGAACGGGGCAGACCTATCCGACGATGGGCCGCTCAGCCGGCATTCTGATCACGCGGCGTCGTTCACGCAGTGCCAGAGCTGCAGCAACCGTCATCGTGCCCATACGTCCGGCGAGCATGAGGATAGTGAGCACATACTTGGCGAAAGTCGGCAGGGTTGGAGTGATACCAGTGGACAGACCCACCGTGGCGAATGCGGACACCGTCTCAAAGAGGACGACGTCCAGGGAGTAGTTCGTCACGGACAGCAAAATGATTACTGCGGTCGCCACCATTGCTGAGCCGATGAGCGCCACGGCAACGGCGAGACGTACCACTGAGTGCGGGATGCGGCGGCCGTACGCTTCAATATCGTGATCGCCTCGAGCTTCTGCCACGACAGCCAGCATGAGGACGGCAAATGTGGAGACCTTGATACCGCCTGCAGTTGAAGCCGAACCGCCGCCGATCATCATGAGGATGTCCTGGACGAAGTGTGTCTGAGGCTGCATACCGCCCACATTCAGGGCGGACAGACCTGAAGAGCGACTATTGACTCCCGCCAGGAACACATTGAGAACCTTTGAACTCGTATCAAGCGGCCCCAGGGTTTGCGGGTTGCCCCACTCCGTCAGAGCCATCAGCACTGAGCCGACTACCAGCAGCAGCAGGTACATCGTGATGGTCAATTTGGTGTGGAGCGTCCAGCGGCGAGGCGTGCGCCACCGCGCGACCACATCGGTGACAACGGGGAAACCTACCGCTCCTACAGCCGTGCCCAGTGCGATGGGGAACAGCATCCACCAGTCGGACACGAAGGGTGCTAGACCACCTGGAATGTTGACGAATCCGGCGTTATTGAATACGGAGATCGACAGAAACAATGCGTGTCCGATTGCACCTGTCACGGAGTCCGTCAGCTGCAGGAAACGTGGCAGAAATATGACGAATAGGATTGCCTCGGCAATCAGCGACGTGCCCACAACTGCGCGCAGCAGGGAACCGACCTGTCCCATACCGGACGACTTTGTTTCCATGGCGGCGAGCATGCGCTGCGTGAGCCCCAGGTGACGCGACACGGCGAAGCCGAGGATGGAGGCCAGGGTCATGACGCCGAGGCCACCGATCGCGATACCGATGGCGATGACGGCCTGCCCGAAAGAGGACCACTGCGTTGCAGTATCGACCGTTGTCAGACCTGTGACACACACCGCCGACACTGCGGTAAACAACACGTCCACAAATGATGCGGGCCGCCCTGTCGCAGAAGAAAATGGCAAAAGCAACAGCAGTGTGATGATTATCGCGATCGTGGCGAACACGGCGATCGCCAGGCGCGCCGGTGACGTGCGCGCTCGCTGCTCAACCCATTCGCGCAGGTGGTCCCAGCCTGATTTGCGCAAGAGCGTGAGTTGAGGGCCGTCCACACGCCGAACCAGGGGTGCCGCTGATGATGACTCAAGGCTCGGCGGTTCACCCGGTTGGATAGGGGAGCGTCGCCGTCTGAGTGATGTAGTGGTGATCGGCCGGTTGATCCGTTTCAGTGAGCGCCGGTGCGGGCGCGAGGAACGGACCATGACAACTCCTTTAAGCAAATCACCCGAGGCGGGTCAGCACTGTGATGCTAGCCCATCGTACGCGGGTTGGACCCGTTATCAGAATAGATGGAGTCGAGGTGGCGCACGGTCAGCTCCTCAACGCTGATGATCCCGGAGATGCTGGACAACGAGGTACGGCGTTTGCCCTCAGAAGGGAAAGCACAAGCAGAAAGAGTCGCCGTGTTGCGCCCCGCGAACACTTCCACCGATCCGCGATCAACCAGGACAGTCATCCGCAGGTGGGAGTCACCCTCGTCCATGTCGATGGGGGCGCTGCGGTAGCCGCGATCAGTTCCTGCCTTCGTACGCCTGTCGACAACGATGCGGCGCGCCAGATCGTCGTACGCCACCCACGTGTAGGATCCGTCCGATGTTTCGTTGACACGCAATCCAACCTGCTCAGAGGTGGTGGCAGACAGGTCAACAACCATGTCAATGGCGAATGCGTCCCCGTCGTCAACCAGGAGCCTGTCGCGGTTCGCGTCAAGAACAAAAGTGCCGAGGGTGTCCCGACCATATTCCAGCCCGTTGAGTTCAGGCAGGGCAGTGGCGGCCAGCTTGAGGTCCTCGGTGAGCGTCAACTCGCGCGGCACGGTGAACTGGCCGGACCAGTTGTCGCTGTACTGGGGTGCGAGAGGCAGCGTGAATGCTCCCATCCATGCCAGTGCGATGCGTCGGCCATCAGGAGCCTCGAAGGTCTGCTGTGCGTAGTAGTTTGAGCCCCAATCAGACAGGGCGTAATCGGTCAATGGATGGAAATCGCTGCCCAGCGTCCAATCGCCTACGACATAACCGGCGTTATGCCCGTTACGCATGGCATAGCCGGATGCGCGTGCGTTGGTCATCGGCCCGTAGCACAGTACCCAGTGGTCACCCAAGGGGAACAAGTCAGGGCATTCGAGCATGTAGACGTGCGGGTCAGGATCTTCGAACAGGACGCGGTCAAAGCTCCAGGTGCGCAGGTCCGGTGAGGTATACAGGTGAACCTGGCCGCGATCAGCTTCAGAGGTCGCGCCCAGCACCATGCACCACGTAACGCCTTGACGCCACACTTTCGGGTCACGGAAGTTCGGGAGGCCAGGGGCGTCAATAATGACGCCTTCCTTGTGAAAAGTCAGGCCGTCCTCAGATACCGCCAGGCACTGCGTCTGTTCGCTGCGACCGTCCGCGTGGCCGTCAAGCCAGCGATTTCCGGTGTAGAACACATACAGCAGGCCGTCTGGCCCCTCGACGGCGGAGCCGGAAAAAACGCCATCCTGATCTGCCGGAATGCTGGGGGCGAGGGCGATTCGCTCGCGCTGCCAGGTCACCAGATCAGCAGATGAGACATGGCCCCAGTGCATCGGACCCCACGCGGAGCCGTAGGGGTGATGCTGATAGAACGCGTGGTAGCGACCGTTGAAGTAGCACAGTCCGTTCGGGTCGTTGATCCACCCTGCTCGAGCAGCAATGTGGAAGGTGGGGTACCAGCGGTCGTTGCGTGCGCGCTCAAGCTGGTCAGAGGCTCTTTCAGCGCGTTCCAGCGCCTGCTCGTGTGCGAGGGTGAGCGGTGCGTGGGACAGGGGATGCTGCTCGTGTGCCAAGGCATGCGTATTCCCAGCGTTCAGGTGATCTTCCTGTTCGGGGATCTGTGCGCCTTCATTGGTCGGCTCGATATCGTGCGAATCCGTCGGCGTACTCATCAGGTGTCAGCCTCCTGTGATGCGCCAGTAATGGGCGCGAAAAGGTATCCAAGCTGTCCCCATCACTGTAAACAGCATCGGTGGCGCGCTTCAAGGCGATGCCTGCCAGCGTTCACCTGACGCTGCGAGGCAGCTCTCACATAAGGCGCTAGGTAGCGCCGCCTCGCTGGTGGCGCGAGTCATTGTCAAGCAGAGGGCGCCAAGCCGTGCCCAGCAGAGGGCGCTACCCAATTGTGCGAACGGAGTCCCGCTCCACGATCGGCACATGAACAAGGGTTGGTTCCGAGTGGGGCTCCGACTGCGATGAGTGATTATCTGCATTCTTCTGTGCCCGCCCATGTGAGCGGGCACAGTCAACCAGGAACTCCATCCCAAGGGCGCCCATCTCCAGGTACGGCAGATGCAGCGTCGTCATCGGCGGGCGCATCATGTTGGCAAGTGGCTCATCATCAAACGAGAGCACCGACATGTCGTCAGGCACCCGCAGGTTCCGATCACAGAGCGCCTGGTACACGCCCATTGCGATTCGGTCGTTGGCTGCAACGATGGCCGCTGCGCCGCTGCGATCTAGTCGATCGAGGATCGCATTCGCACCTTCGAAGCCCAGCGGAGACTCCCATGCTTCCCCCAGGAACCTCATCAACGATCTGTACGCCTGACGCAGCGCATCCTGCGTCAATACCGCGCAAGCGGGCTCCTATGCAGATGGATACTTCGGGTGCGGGGTCAGTCGGATAGCGCCCGATCAGAGCCACGCGACGGTGCCCATGCGCTCGCAGGTAGGCAATGGCACGGCGACCCGCGTCTTCCTCGTCAGGCATGATCGAATGCCACCCGTCGGCCTGGCCGTTAATGATTACTCCGGGCAATCCTGACGTCAAATGCGGCAAGGAGACCAGGCGTGGGGACATCAGGCCGACTGCAAATCCTTCGACTGCGCGGGACCTGAGGCCGCTCAGTGCGCGCGCCATGCCGTCGGGGCTTCGGTCGACTTCCATCATGAGGACTGAGAAGGAATGCTCGTCTGCGGTGTCGAGGATTCCACGGATCATCTGCGATGCGAATCGAGTAACGGTCACTCCACTGGAAACGAATCCAACCGTCGATGTCGTGCCGGTACGTAAATTACGCGCTGTGAGATTGGGTACATAGCCAAGGTGGCGAGCAGCCTGCTGGACGCGTTCAATGGTGGCCTCAGGGATGCGTGACTTGTGAACGCTATTGAGCGCCATGCTGACCGTCGCGGTGGACAGCCCGACATGCTGCGCGATATCAGCGATCGTAATGCGGCTTTCCATGTGGATCAGAATAAACCTCTGTGTATACAAAAGAGTGAAAGTGGATGAGGAGGTTTTTCGTCGATAGTTGCTGAAAAAGTCCTGAATGGCATTAAGATAGGGCTCGAGGCTTCTCGGAGCAGTGATCAGACCTGCCCGCCTCTTTGTTTTTGGGAGACGCAATGGACTCTTCACCTGCGCCCCGTTTTATGACGGTTGCGGAAGTGGCAGATCTCATGCGTGTGTCCAAAATGACTGTCTACCGCTTGATTAACAAGGGTGAATTGCCTGCTCTTCGCGTCGGCCGCAGCTTCAGAGTGCCCGAGGCTGCAGTGAGTCACATCATCGATGCCGGCCTTGCGCAATGGTCCGATGAACGTCAAAGTGGAATAAGCGGGTAGGATAGTAGGGTTGTATCTTTCGAGGTACCCCAGACCGTAGCTGTCATGCACCATCATGACTGCATTCAATTTGTGAATGACGAGGGAGGGCCCTATGGGTTCCGTTATCAAGAAGCGCCGTAAGCGCATGGCAAAGAAGAAGCACCGCAAGTTGCTGCGCAAGACACGGCACCAGCGTCGTAACAAGAAGTGACGCGACCGGGGCCCGGCCATCGTGGTCGGGTCTCGTTTTATATCTGATCAACCTGAGTAGCCGACCAGCGGCACAAACCCATCGAAGGGTGACAACCATGGAACTGACAACGATCCACGTGATGCGCCACGGGGAAGTCGATAATCCCGACGGTGTTCTGTACGGAAGGCTCCCTGGATTCGGCCTGACTGAGCTCGGGCACGCGATGGCGGAACGGGTCGCTCAGTACCTCATTGACGAGGGCGCCGATGTCACGGCCATTATTGCATCGCCACTCAAACGTGCTCAGCAGAGCGCTGCTCCGACCGCGCGGGCCTTTGACGTACCTGTCCAGGCGGACGTGCGCCTGATCGAAGCAGATTCAGCTTTCGAGGGTCTGCCCATTAACGCCAACCGTGCACTCTTACTGCATCCGCGTTACTGGCACCTCTATCTCAATCCGTTACGTCCCTCGTGGGGAGAATCCTATGCTGATGCTGCGTCGCGAATGAGTGCGGCAGTTTCCTCAGCCCTGGACAAGGCCCGTGGGCATGAAGCGTTGGTGGTTTCTCACCAAATGCCGATCACAGCGCTGACTCGTTTCGTGCAGGGTCGCATGTTGGCACACTCGCCACTGTCTCGTGTCTGTTCCCTGGCATCGGTGACGAGCTTCCATTTCAGCGGCTCGACGCTGGTGGGTCTCGACTATTCCGAACCATGCAAGGACATGTTGGCTCATGCGGCCGACATGACTCCAGGTGCGTCGGAAGCTCAGCTCAAACGGTAGTAACTGACATCTGCGTATCCGGCTGGTTGGGGCAGCCTATCGGTACCGGCCCTTTGATGTCGGCCTGTTCGAGTGCGGGCGGTGCGTGGCTATGTCTAGTCGGTCAGGCGCGGGCGGCAGCACCGCAATAAACGGTCTAGCGCGTACCTCTGCCTCCAACTGTCCCCTCCCGAACCTGCCTGTCTCTTTCTGCACCCAACTGTCGATCTGAAGGCAGTCTGCGAGGCGGGATTTTCACTAGCACCCGCCTGAACTGCGCAAACGGTGACGACACATCGGTGTGGAACTCGCGAGCGAGCTCGAGATCGACAGATGGGGAGAGAACGGACAGAGGGGCGAGAGGGGCAGATGGTGCGAGACGGAGCAGACGAGAGCGCTCGGAGATGTCTGTGATGAGTGACAGTGAGTGTTAGAGCTCGGGGTCCTCATCCAACGGGTCGCCAGTCTCGGACGTATCTTCGTCGGTGAAGGAATCGCGACCTGCTGGGCCCGCATTGCTAGTGGAATCAGGCTCTGGCGCGTCTGCATTGGTTGAGGAATCAGGGCTTGTTGGATCCGCATCGGTGTCGGAATCGGGCCCTGTCGCGTCTGCTTCTTCGGAAAATGAATCAGCCGGATCTGACTGGTCGGAATCAGAAACTGATGTGGAACCGGCTGGCGGCACGCGATATCCAGGCTCGTCAGGAGAACTCGAGTCGCTGTCAACGGGCTTCGCGTGATCTCCGTGCGCTTCCTCATTGCGAGCCTGCTCGCGTCGGCGGCGCTGAATGTCACGTTCCAGGCGGAACAGGAAATCCGGATCATCGTCGGGTGCCAGTGGTTCGCGACGCTGCGAGGACTGCGAACGGTCAGGTCGCCGGGACCATCCAGAACGCAGCGGATTCGATTCTGATGTCAAGTCCGACAACCCCGTGGTTTCCCCGGATTCGGCGCGCGTGATGGTTCGCAGCAGGATCCACACGATTGACCCGATGGAAATAAACGGCATCGTGATGACGATGATCGTCAGCCACCACATACGGCCGATACGACCAGGCACTTCATCATCAGGAGTGCGTGCCCAGTCAGCGATTGCGTAAATAGTGACGGCAATCCACAGGACAACGGCAAGAATACGAACCATCCCACCATTTTAGGTCAGGAACGACCATGCCTCGACACGACTTAGATGACGATGGCCACTGAAACGATGACGGCGCACGCCAGCGTCGCGATCCCCGTGTACTTCAAGGCGCGTATCAGATCGCGGCCAACCGCACCGTTGAGAACGATTCGAATACCGGGAATGACGGTGCCGGCCATCAGAACAGCGGCCACACACACCGCCCACCACGGGGAATGCACACTGATCGCCAGCACCACAACTGCGGCTATGAGGAGCGCGCAATACGCCGCTCGCGAAGCGGGATCGCCCAAACGGACAGCCAGAGTCATCTTCCCAGAGTTCCTGTCCGTGGGAATGTCACGCAAGTTATTCACCATGAGCAAGGCGATCGATTCCAACCCCATGCCTGCTCCGGCACACCACACCCACCAGGGAGCACTCAGAGTCTGCGTCCATGTGGTGCCCACAGTTGCGACCAACCCGAAGAAAATGAACACCATCAGCTCGGACAGTCCCACACCCATGTACCCGTACGGATTGCGTCCACCAGTGTAGAACCATGCGGCGGCAACTGCCGCGACGCCCACCACCAGCAACCACCACTGGCCAGACAATGCGATCAGAACCAGACCGGCCACGCCTGCCACAGCGAAACAAGCCAGCGCCACTGCCAGGACGACGCGCGGAGAGACCGAGCCGCCGCTCGTCAAACGTGGCGGGCCGGTGCGAAAGTCATCCGTTCCACGCACGCCGTCAGAATAGTCATTCGAAAAGTTCACACCGATTTGCAAAGCCAGCGCCACACACAGTGCGAGCAATGCGCGCCCCCAGTGCAACTGATCCAGCTCAGCTGCAGCCGCAGTTCCCACAATCACGGGCGCAAGAGCGGCCGGAAGTGTGCGAAGGCGGGCGCCCTCAATCCAGTCTTGAACAGTTGCCATTTAGCGTCGCCAGTGCTCCCCGTGTTCGATCTGTTCCATCACCAGTGCCCGCACACGGCTCCGGTCAACTTTCCCGGATTCCAGCATGGGCAGTGTGTGAAGCGGTACAACAACGCGTGGAGCCTGCGCTCGGCCCAGGCGCGCTCCCACGTGATCGCGAATGGAGCGCGCCCATGAATCCAGATCCGCACTGTGCGAGCTATCGCGCACCACCGCGGCGGTGACCACGTGCCCCCAGCGTTCGTCTTCAAGATCGAGGATCCAACTGTCACGCACACCCGGAGCTGACAACACGGCATCACGAACCGGACCAGGTGCCACTGACAGGCCGCCCGTCACGATGACATCATCGCTGCGCCCCAGCACCTGAACGTCGCCATTGGAGGCAATTCGACCGATATCACCTGTCAGCAGCCACCGTGCGCCACCCTCGTCAATGAAGGGGGAGGGGCCGTCCAGGTACTTTGTCATGAGCATGGGCCCGGCAATTGCCAAGCGTGATTGCCCGTCAACGTCGACAGCGCGGACCGTTACCCCCGGCAAGGGACGTGAGTTGTACACGCAGCCGCCACCCGTTTCAGTCATGCCATAGGTCGTGACCACCTGGATGCCGTGGTTGCGCGCAGCCTGCAGGAGTTCCTTGGTTATGGAAGAACCGCCGACGAGGACACCGGCAAGCGAGGCCAGTGCGCGAATAACTTCCTCACCGGCATCCAAACACGCTCGCAGCTGCACGGGTACCAGCGAGAGATACCCTGGCACATGTGAATCCTGAGTGGCACCCGCGATGGAAGAGAGCAGGTCAGCGGGGCGGAAACCTGAATCCGTGTCCACCACCATCGGGCTGAAACCGGCGACTGCACTGCGCATGAGGACCTGAGCACCGGCGATGTGATGGGCAGGAAGCGCAAGAATCCAACGCCCCGGCCCCTCCAGCGCCGCGTGAGTGGAGTGCACGGATGCGATTAATGCCTCGGTGGACAGGCCAACGAGGTGAGGCGTTCCCGTTGATGACCCCGACGTCGGAATCACCACGTCGATGCCGTCCAGAAGAGCCGGGTCATTGCGGACGTCTTCGGGTAGTTCAGGAAAAGCGTGCGACACATCGGTTTGAAGATGGCGCAAGGACGTATGGGGGATCTCGCTGGGAGGACGCATGACCACGACTGTTCGCTTGTGCGACGAGGGTGCCTCGTCCATGGCGCCGTCTGATGCTGTGCGTGCCTGTTCAGCCAGTTTGCTGAGCGAGGCGTAAGCCAAAGCCGCTGCTCCAACGGAAGTGCCTCCCGGAACGACTAAGACACGAGGGGTCTGCACTTGTCCTCCTTTACAAACGGCTTTTCTGAACCATCGTAGTGCCCAATCGGTCAATTAACGTGTGCGGAGATGAGATCGTGGGCAAGTCGACATGGAATTGCACCGATAGCCTCGTTACTATCGAGGTATGACTATTGGGAAGCTCTCAGCGAAAGCCTCATGGGCGCTGATCGCATTACTAGGAGCACTGCTCGTTGCAGTGATCGGTGTGGGTGCGTACGCGGCCTACTTCGCTGACCGCGCCTTGCCGCGAACCACTGTCGCCGGACAGTCCGTGTCCGGACAAAACCGCGACGAAATTGCCCAAGGTCTGCAGGAGCGAGCCTCACACGCCAGCATCAATGTGACGGTTGACGGTACGCTGACCAGCGCGACGCTGGAAGAAGTGGGAATCACCATCGACACCGACGCCACGCTGGATGATGTGTTCGCTCCCAACGGTTCGATCCTGTCACGCATCTCCTCACTGTTTACCTCGCGGGATGTCCAGGTGGTGACCTCGCGAGATGATGCGGCTGCGCAGGCATTGACTCAGAAAGTTTCCGCCTCTGTTGACCAGCCCGTACGCGAAGGTTCCATCCAGTTCAACGAAGACGGTGGCGCATTCAGCGTGATTGAAGCACAGGAGGGGCACAGTGTCGACCTCGAGCAGCTTGCCAGTGCATGCGATGAAGCTGCGCGCACGCTGACTACCCAGGATATTGACTTGCCGATGATCGCCGTCAGCCCGACGGTGACCACGCAAATTGCTCAGCAACTTGCAGACAAGGCGAACACGATGCTGGAAATTCCTGTATCGATTACTGACGGTATTCACACCTACTCACCCGATGCGCGTGAACGCTCGACGTGGATCGCGCTGCCGGATCTGAACGCCGCGGGCGGAGCTGGTGGCAAGGGTGCTGCCGCCAACACAGGCGCACTTGATGTCACGTGGAATGAGAAACCAGTTCGCGCGTGGGTTGAATCGACCGCGCTGTCCACCAACGAAGAGCCCACGAAGGGTGTCAAGAACGTCAATTCGCGTGGGGACGTTGTCGCGGTCGCGGATCCAGGTAAGAGCGGATGGACCGTCAACAACGCTGGCAAGGTGGCCGATGAGCTGCTCGCAGCCCTGAAAGACGGCACCGCCTACGAAGGCGATTTTGACTACGACCAGACCGAACCCGAATTCACC
This sequence comes from Actinomyces ihuae, assembly GCF_001457875.1. NCBI lineage: Bacteria > Bacillati > Actinomycetota > Actinomycetes > Actinomycetales > Actinomycetaceae > Actinomyces > Actinomyces ihuae. The sequence goes on along the minus strand of NZ_CZPX01000005.1, from coordinate 449,483 downwards.
ACCCGCGAGATTGCGGATGGTGCTGGCGACAAGGTGTATCAGGCAGCTCCTGGTGAAAAGTGGATCGACGTGGACCTGTCGAACGCATCAGTGACCGCCTACGAAGGTGCAACTGTTGTCCAGGGCCCGATCCCGATGGTTCCCGGCAAGCCCGGGTGGGAAACCGTTACCGGAACGTTCCGCATCTACCTCAAGCATCAGGACCAGATGATGGGCTGCAGCCCCGGCTACGACTACTGCACATACACACCGTGGGTGTCATACTTCCACGGTGACTACGCGTTGCACGGCGCGCCCTCACGCAGCTCTTTTGGGTGGTCAGGTGAAGGTGGCTCGCACGGTTGTGTCAATATGCCGGTTGATGGTGCGCAGTGGATCTATAACTGGGCCCCTGTCGGCACAGTGGTGGTGTCACACTACTGAGCAGCAGGCTCATCATTGCAGTTCGACCTTTTCGTATAAACCTGATAGCATTGTGATCAGTGACACGGGGTGCTTCACGCTGAGATCAAACCCGTTGAACCTGTCCAGATAATGCTGACGAAGGAATGTCCGATGGAGAATTTCCATACCCAATGCGTCGACGCTTTACACGCTGTCAGAACACACCACCCGCTCGTTGGAGCCATCACCAACTCGGTAGTCACGAACTTTACGGCCAACGCCCTGCTTGCCATTGGGGCAGCGCCGGCAATGGTCGATATCCCCGGCGAATCCGGTCCCTTTGCCGCAATTGCCAATGCTGTGCTGATCAACCTGGGAACCCCGACGCCGACTCAGTGCGAAGCCGCTCTGGAGTCCGCCACCAGCGCCAACGAAGCGGGCACGTGCTGGGTTCTTGACCCGGTTGCCATCGGGCCACTGCCGGTGCGCACGCAGCTCGCGCATCAGTTGGTCGCCCTCGGCCCGTCAATTGTGCGAGGCAACCCGTCGGAAATCATTGCTCTGGCAGGTCTGGGAGAAGGTGGCCGCGGTGTTGACTCCGCTGATGCGGTGGACGCCGCCATCGATGCCGCCCGCCGCATCAACAGCGAATATGGATCGTTGGTGGCTGTGTCCGGCAAGTCCGATGCGATCGTCTCAGCGGACGCAATCGTGCGTGTCGAGGGTGGCTCAGATATGCTGACCCGCATCACTGGGGCGGGATGCTCACTTGGCGCGCTGGCCGGCGCGTTCGCCTCTGTGGCTCGGACCCAGCTTGACGGTTTGGTTGCTGTTCACGCACTGTATGCGGCGGCCTCGGAAATCGCGGCGGAGCGTGCACGCGGAACCGGCACGTTCCAAATGGAGTTCCTCGACGCGCTGGACAACTTCCGCGATGAGGACTTTGAACGCGTCACCATCATCGCGCAGTGAGGCCAGGCCAGTGATGAACAAGGCTGTCTCATCCCTCGACCTGAGCATCTATCTTGTCACGGACGCAGACATGTGCCACGCTGCGGGACGCACCGTTGCGCAAACGGTGGCAGAAGCTGTCGCCGGAGGAGTGACATGCGTGCAGCTTCGGTGTAAAGACGCTGAGTCACTGGATTTCTTCAACGAAGTGATGGAAGTGGCCGACGCTGTCGCTGACTCGGTCACACTCCTGATCAATGATCGTGTGGATGTGTTCCTGGCGGCACGCCAGGCGGGCGCGACCGTTGCAGGCGTCCACGTTGGACAAACCGACTTGCCGGTTGCCCTTGTCCGCAAGCTGATCGGTCCCGAGGCCATCATCGGCCTGTCGGCCTCCACCCCTGAGGAACTGAAGGAAGCCGAAGAGAACCCGGGGCGCGTCGACTACATCGGCATTGGTGTCGTGCGTGATACATCCACGAAAACCGATGCTCCTGAGGAACATGGCATCGATGGAACAGGACAGATCGCACGCAGCACACACCTGCCGTCGGTGGCAATCGGCGGCATCAAAGCACCGGATATGGCACCGCTGGCACGTGAAGGATTGGACGGAGCGGCCGTCGTGTCCGCAATTTGCCTAGCACCCGACGCGCGCGAAGCTGCACGCGAACTGGCAGATCAATGGGCAGAAGGCCTGCGCAGCGCGGGTCACTAACCACCCAATTCAGACCCCGAGGAAGGGACTCAGCACGTGCCGGCTATGTATCCAGTGCGTCCGCCAGCTCATGATCCAAGCCCCGAATGACAGCGCATGCATCATCCATGCGATGAAGGAGAACATCTTATGAAAACAGTCAAAGCCCTAACAATCGCCGGATCGGACCCCAGCGGTGGGGCAGGCATTCAGGCAGATCTCAAATCGTTCAGCGCCTCAGGAGCTTACGGAATGAGTGTCATTACGGCGCTGACCGCCCAATCGACGCAAGGAGTGCGAGGCGTGTTCCCCGTCCCGGTGGACTTCGTGCGCCAGCAGATGGACACGCTGCTGGACGACATCACTCCGGACGCCACGAAAGTGGGAATGGTGGCAAGCACGGAACTTGCGGCCGCAATCGGTGAGTATCTGCCGCGCCTTTCGAACACGATTTTTGACCCCGTCATGGTGGCGACCTCCGGTGACCGACTGGTTGACGAGGACGCCATCGACGCTGTGCGCGACCTGTGCATGAAAGCTGACCTTATTACCCCGAATCTGCAGGAAGCAGCCGTGCTGCTGGATTGCGATGTGGCGACAACGCTGGACGAAGCAACCGACCAGGGCAAGGAACTTCTCGCGCGCGGCATGACCCGCGTCCTCATCAAAGGCGGACACCTGACCGACACGTCCACAGACGTGCTGATTGATGGTGACGGGGTCACATTCCTGAAGGGGACGCGTGTCGACACGCAGAACACTCACGGCACCGGATGCACGTTGTCCAGTGCCATAGCGGCCAGACGCCCACGCACAGACACCTGGGTTGATGCGATTGCTCAGGCGAAAGATTACTTGACGCGCGCGATCCTGGCTGCCGACTCGCTCGATGTGGGCAGGGGGCACGGTCCCGTTCATCACTTTGTCGACCTGTGGAATGACGAATCATGAGTTTTACCGACCAGGTATGGCAGCGCATCGAACCGGTGCGCAACGCGATCAGTGAGCATCCCTTTGTCTGCGCACTTGCCGACGGGTCGCTTGAGCTGGAGACATTCCACGAGTACCTACGCCAAGATGCGTTGTACCTGATTGACTATTCGCGCGCCTTGTCCGCACTGGCAGCCGGCGCCAGTGACGCTGACGAAGTGACGTTCTGGTCGGGGTGTGCGCATCAGACAATGGTGGATGAGCGTTCGCTGCACGCCTCACATGTGGACGTCCTTGAGGGGGCAATCATGAACCCCACATGTCGCGCCTACATGTCATTCCTGCTGGCCAGCACGCATGCCGAGACGCAGGGGGTTGGCATTGCAGCAGTGCTGCCATGCTTTTGGCTCTACGATTTCGTCGGGCATCGGCTCCGCGAGGGTGTCCACTCCGAGGATGAGCTGGACGCACACCCCTACGGTGACTGGATCAGAACCTACACGGGGCCAGAATTCGAGGAAGCGACGCGGCGCGCGAAACACTACGCCAACTTATATTCGCAGGCCAGTGACGAAGCAGGTCGTGAGCGAATGGCCGAAGCATGTGAAGTTGCGTCGCGCTATGAGTGGATGTTCTTCGACGCTGCGTGGACAGGTCAGCAGTGGCCACTGTAATGCGCGAGGCCACCGACAGTTGTCGGCCGGCGCAGTGAGGTCACCCGACGACGGGCCACGCGTCAGCAGTATGAATGGCCAGCTGTCAGCCGGCCGGCTTTAGTAGTAGTACGGGAAGGTCGACCAGTCGGGGGAGCGGTGCTCGAGGAACGCGTCACGCCCCTCCTGAGCCTCCGCCGTCATATACGCCATCCGGGTTGCCTCCCCGGCGAACACCTGCTGCCCGGCAAGACCATCGTCAGCCAGATTGAACGCAAACTTCAACATGCGGATCGCCTGCGGAGACTTGCCGGCAACCGTGTGCGCCCACTCCAGCGCCACATTTTCCACATCCTCATGCGGCACCGCACGATTGATGGCTCCCCACGCTTCCGCCTCTGCCGCGTCATAGCGGCGAGCCAGGAAGAAAATCTCGCGTGCGCGCCGATCACCGACCTGACGGGCCAGCAGCGCCGAACCGTACCCCGCATCAAAGGACCCCACGTTGGCATCCGTTTGCATGAACTGAGCATGTTCGCGGGAAGCGACCGCCAGATCACACACGACTCCCAATGAGTGACCGCCACCGGCAGCCCACCCGGTAATTGCAGCGATCACGACTTTCGGACAGGTGCGGATCAGGCGCTGAACCTCCAAAATATGCAGACGTCCCGCCCGAGCCGGATCGATCTGCTCACGCCGGCTCGACACATCGGCGTCCGCGTCAGCACCATCCACCTCGTAGCGGTACCCGTCGTTGCCTCGAACACGCTGATCACCACCCGAACAAAACGCGTAGCCACCGTCACGGGCAGACGGCCCGTTGCCAGTCAGGATGATCGCGGCAACATCACTGCTCATCCGCGCATGATCCAGACAGCGGTACAACTCATCGACAGTCAGCGGTCGAAAAGCATTGCGAATGTCTGGGCGATCAAAGGCAATACGAACCCAGGGCAGATCCTGTCCGGCAGGTGTGCCGTCGCAAGATCCGCGCGAAATTCCGCGATGATACGTCATGTCGGTCAGGTCCTCGAACCCCTCGACAACACGCCAGCGATCAGGATCGAAGGTGTCGGACACAAATGGAAGAGCACTCATGACCTCCACACTAGCGGCTAATCTGGAAGCCATGAGTACAGATCTGTCATCCATGCTGCGCCCCGGACAATCCCTGCTTCGTGAACTTGACTTCACGCGCGAAGAATGGGACAACCTGCTATGCCTGTCAGCAGCGCTGAAAGCAGCCAAGAAGAATGGCACTGAACAACAACTCATGAGTGGACGCAACGTCGCCCTCGTCTTTGCGAAAACATCGACACGCACGCGCTGCGCATTCGAGGTCGGGGCGGCAGACCAGGGAGCCCACACCGTTTACCTCGATCCGCAAGGCTCACAGATGGGACACAAAGAATCCATCGAGGACACCGCTCGTGTGCTGGGACGTATGTTCGACGCGATCGAGTACCGCGGTGACGACCAATCAGTTGTGGACACGCTGGCACAGTACTCAGGCGTTCCGGTATTCAACGGCCTGACCGACCAATGGCACCCGACGCAGATGCTGGCTGACACACTCACGATGAGAGAACACAGCGAGGGCGTGGACGACCATGACATTGCCTACGCCTACGTCGGGGACGCGCGTTTCAACATGGGGCGGTCCCTGTTGGTGAACGGCGCGATCCTCGGCATGGACACCCGCATCATTGCACCGAAGGAACTATGGCCACCGCAGGACGTCATCGAGGCGGCTCAGGCACGGTCCGACGAGTCGGGTGCGCGTCTGACCATTACCGAGGATGTCGACGCAGTCGCTGGCGTCGACTTTGTCCACACGGACATCTGGGTGTCGATGGGGGAGCCTAAGGATGTGTGGGCGCACCGCATCGACCTGCTGCGCAGCTACCGCGTTGACGAAGCGCTCATGGCACAAGCCGGTCCCGATGCGAAATTCATGCACTGCCTGCCGTCATTCCACGATCTGAAGACCACCGTCGGACAGCAGATCTTTGACGAGTTTGGCCTGGATGGAATCGAAGTTTCCGACGAGGTGTTTGAGGGGCCGCGCTCCATCGTCTTCGATCAGGCCGAGAACCGCATGCACACGATTAAAGCTGTTATGGTCGCCGCTTTGGGTCGGAGTGATACCACGAAGGCGTGAGCCACGACGGCAACGGCTTTCGTCCAAAGGCCATCATGGAGACGACAATACTGGCTATGAGGAGCAGAGCACCTGCCGCGCCTGTAATCCAGCGGCCAGCGGGGTTGGGAATCATCGACCCCAATGCGAGGATACTGATGCCGAGCAGCACGCCAGCCAGGCCCGGGATCGTGGCGAACGCCATTTTCTCATCCACCAGTCCGTTCGCGTTCTGCCACCATCGTGAACGCGGAGAATCGGTACGCAGCCACAGTGCCGCTGCCAGCACCATCAATCCGAAGAGCAAGGCAATCAGAATCATGATCCCACCCTACGTGGAGGGCTGCGATGTTACATAATGACCACTCTCAAATCTCAGGCGATCCGCTTCGCGAAAGATCGGGCGCTTCATGCGCGATCGAACAGGTCCGCATCGCTGAGCTGGCACCGGCCACGCGCCGCACGCTGGACGCTATCGACACCGTCCTGATCTACCACACGCCGCTCATCACGCGCTTTCGTGGAGTCACGGAGCGAGAAGGCCTCCTGCTGCACGGCCCTGAAGGCTGGTCAGAAGCGGCGCCGTTTTGGGATTATGGCCCGCCTGAATCCTCACGGTGGCTGATGGCCGCCCTCGAAGCTGCAACGCAGACGCCGCCCACGGCCCGGCGCACCAGCGTCCCCGTCAATGTCACGATCCCTGTCCGAACGCCAGCTCAGGCAGCCGAGCGTGTGCAAGCCAGCGGAGGATGTACGACCGCCAAAGTGAAGGTGGCAGACCCGGGGATGACTGTGGACCAGGACTGTGAACGCGTTGCCGCTGTTGCCCGCGAGCTTGCCCGCATCAGCGATGATCCGCATGTGCGCATCGATGCCAACATGGCGTGGGACGTGCCCACTGCTATCGCGGCGATTACTGCGCTGCACGAAGCAGCGGCCAGCGCCGGTGGCCTGGAATACGCGGAACAACCGTGCCGCACAGTCGAAGAGCTGGCGCGCGTGCGGGCCCGCGTTGACGTGCCAATAGCCGCTGACGAGTCGATCCGACGTGCCGAAGATCCCTATGCCGTTATTCGTGCTCACGCTGCCGACGTGGCGATCATCAAGCTTGCCCCGCTGGGAGGGGCGCGCGCAGCACGTGAGATTGCTGAACGAGCTGGCATCAAAGTAGTGGTCTCCTCCGCCCTCGAATCATCCATTGGGCTGGCGCGCGGCCTCCAACTGGCGGCTTGCCTGCCTGTCGAAACGGCGTGCGGACTGGCAACTGCGCAACTGTTCGCTGCTGACACCGTGCGCGAACCGCTCAAAGTGGAGTCAGGCCGAATTCAGGTGCATGACATGAGAGTGGATGAGGAATTGATTGACGCATGCCCCCTGCCGGCCGGATGCCGGGACAGGTGGATCGACCGATTAGACGCCATGTGCGCCGTGCTGAATGAGGAACGCCAATGACTCAGTCACTTCGCCTTGCTCTTGGAATCGTTCGTGCGCTCGCAGCTCACGGTGTGCGTGACTTCGTCTACAGTCCCGGGTCGCGATCAGCCCCGTTCGCCTATGCGCTTGACGCGTGTGAGCGCCACCTCGATATCCGAACGTGGATTGTGCTCGATGAGCGTGATGCCGCCTTCTTTGCAGGCGGCCTGTCTCGCGCCGACGAGTTGGCCACACCTGACTTCACTCCTGCGGCACATGAGCCTCGGCCCGTTGCGCTGATCATGACGTCAGGTGGAGCCGTTGCCGAGATGCACGCCGGCATCGCCGAAGCTCACCATTCCCATCTGCCGTTGATCGTGGTCAGCGCTGACCGTCCCTTCGAAATGCGATCCGTGGGAGCTTCGCAAACGACGACGCAGGCGGGGATCTTTGCCTCGCACGTGTCGATGACGTGTGACATTCCCGCTGATACCACTGCTGACCGGGCTTTGACGGCCCGCGTTGGACGCCTCGTCGCTGCCGCTCGCGGATGGTCAGCCACCGATCGCGGCCCGGTCCACCTCAATGTCGCACTTCGTGATCCTCTTGCACCTGCCAGTGCGGGTGACGTTGAGAAAATCCTGATGGACGAGGGTGACCCCGCCGTTTCTGCGACCCGCTTCTTCTTATGTGAGCGTGAGCCGGTCGCGTGGCGGCAGGTGGTGGATCCGAATCTGCGCACTGTGATGATTGCCGGCGACGGTGCGCATCGCGACAGCGCCGCATGGGCTGAACGCGCCGGGATCCCGCTGCTCGCTGAGCCGACCAGTGGGCTGACAGGAAGCTCCGCGTGGATTCCGCATCAGCAAAGCATTCTCAGTGACAGTGACGTGCTCAGCCAGATCGAGCAGGTCATCGTGACGGGGCGACCGACGTTGTCGCGCCCTGTTTCCAGGCTTCTTGCGCGCGATGATATTCGCATCGTAGTGGTCAGCGAGCATACGGAATGGCCAGATGTTGCAGGCAGGGCGAGCAGTGTTGTGCCCTCGCTGTGTGATGTGCCTCTGGGCGAGGGGGGCGAGTGGCGTGACTCTCTGCGTGAGCGTTCAGGGTATGCCGATGATGCGCTCGATCCCGAGCAGTTCTCTATGCTCACTGTGGCGGACCTGATCTGGCGCGACACTGGAACCGACGTACTGGTTCTGGGAGCATCGAACACTGTGCGTGCTTTCGACCTGGCGATCCGTACGCCTGCCCAGGCGAGCGTCGTGTCGAACCGCGGTCTGGCCGGGATTGACGGCACGATTGCCACGGCGTGGGGGTGCAGTGCCAACGGTGCGCGCGTGCGCGCGGTAATGGGGGATCTGACTTTTTTCCATGATGCGTCGGCACTGGCGCTTCGCGGTGGTGGAGCGCTGTCGATCATTGTTCTGGACGATCAGGGCGGATCCATTTTCGCCTCGCTTGAACATGGACAGGCACCTCAATCGATGTACGAGCGATGGTTTGGCTGCGCGCAGAGCGTTGATATCGAATCACTATGCCGAGCCTACGGGTGGTCATACCGCACGGCCGCGAGCCTGGATGACGTGGCAGAGGCCCTGGCACTCCCCATCGATGAACCGTCTGTGATTCATGTCAAATTGACGAGGGATGCTGACGGTATGCGGAGAATTCTCACACCTTCACGTTCTCAGAAAACTTCCAGATAACCTTCAGGTCATCTGGAAGATCCCTTGTCATACTGGGCATCACACAGACCAGAAAAAGAAGGACGTATGACAAACGAGCAATTTCCTCGATCTGAATTCAATGATCAGAACGAGACACCAGATGGGCGCGACGCTTACGCGCCACAGGAAACCTCTGACCACTCGTCGGCATATATGCCGCCGAGTGACCTGCCGCGTTCGAAAAGCGATAGCGCCGAACGGGGCGATCTGGGTGAACAGAGCGATCTCAAGGAGCGAGGTTATCAGAGCGATCAGAGAAATCAGGGCGATCAGGGATATCAGGGCCAGTCAAGTGAGCAAACCGGGCAGAGCCGGCAGGTTCAGCAGGGATCCCGATATGCCTACGGGTCGCCCTCGAACTCGACGGAATATATCCGCCCGGACGGGCCCAGCTATGCAGGGCGCGGTTCTTCGGCCTACGCAGGCGGCAGCGATGGCTTCGTAGCCCCGAGCTCCCAGTCGTATGAAGAAAGTGCGGCGAGTGGCCAGAGCCAGTCGTACGGGCACAGGCAGTCGTATGACCAAGGTGAGTCATCTGAGCGCACGCAATACCTGCAGGGCGGCCAGTATGCTCAGGGGGCGAACGGCCAGTACACGCAATCCGGCCAGTATGCAGGTGCGTCACGAGGTGACCAGTACTCGCACGATTCCCGCAATCCCTATGCATCACCGAACCCAGAGTCTGGATCCGCTTCCTATGGTCGAGTCGCCACTGCCGCGCCGGCATCCTCCACGAAACGTGCACGAAAGACGTGGAAAAATGGGCCGGGCTGGGGCGCAGTTGCTGCTGCGATGCTTGTGGCCGTTGCCCTCTCGCTTGGCGGCGCGTGGGGGATTAATGAATTTGTCGGTTCAGATAATTCGACGGCAACTGCTACCAGTTCGCAGAGCTCGCACGCCTCGCAACAGCCTGCACCTGTCATCAGCAGCGATGCGACGTGGGCAGAAGTTGCCGCAGCGGTCTCTCCCGCAACGGTGTCCATCAACGTCCAAGGCGGGCAAACCGCCGACATCGGATCGGGCGTCGTGTACGACTCAGCCGGTCACATCGTGACGAACTACCACGTTGTATCAGCGGCTGAAAATGCCTCAAATGGTCGAATCAGCGTCACCTTGTCTGACGGGCGAATCTATGCCGCCGAAATTGTCGGCGTCGATTCGAGTACCGACCTGGCCGTGCTGCAGATTGTGGATCCTCCCGCAGACCTGTCTGTCGCCGCATTCGGGTCATCTGCGGATGTCCAGGTGGGACAGGACGTGATGGCGATCGGATCGCCACTGGGTCTGTCGTCAACCGTCACCACCGGCGTCGTTTCAGCACTCAACCGCCCAGTCGAGGTGGCAACCGAACAACAGGACAACCAGCAGCAGATCGACCCACGTGACCCCTTCGGACAGCTTCCTCAAAATCAGAACAAGGAAACCAGCCCATCGGTCATCACCAATGCGATTCAGGTGGACGCCTCGATCAACCCGGGAAACTCCGGCGGACCGCTCTTTGACGCCCAGGGCAAAGTCATCGGTATTAACTCATCGATCGCATCTATGGGCTCAGATTCCTCATCTGCAGGCTCGATCGGACTTGGTTTCGCAATTCCATCGGACCTCGTGAAGTCTGTCGCTGAACAGATCATCGCGAACGGACAAGTCGACCACGCTGTGTTGGGCGTGCTCATTACAACCGGCACAGCCACAGTCGATGGCACCACGCGCATGGGTGCCGCCATCAGCGAGGTCAACAATGGCTCAGCCGCGGCCGAGGCAGGGCTGAAAGCTGGTGACGTCATTACCGCCGTCGACGGTAATGCGGTTGAATCCGGAAAGTCTCTGACCGGCTACATTCGCCGTTACACTGGAGGCGACCACGTCAGCATCGAATATGTGCGTGACGGCAAACTGGCCAGTGCAGATGTGACACTCCAATCGCAGATCCAGAAATAGAAATGCCAGGATCTATGCTCGTGTCAACATCTTGTTAAACGGGTCAATATCTCCTGAACTTGGAAGGATACAGCGCCATGGTGGCCGACTCACTGTTCAGTATGGACAAAATAGGGGCACGCCCCTCGATGGATCCGCAGCGAACAGTGAGCGGGCCCCACTGGCGCATCGGCATCATCACCGACCGGCTGATCCGATTCGAATGGTCCGACACCGACGAATTCGTTGACGACGCCACTCAGATCGTTCTGAACCGCAGTTTTGGGGATACTCCAAAATTCCGCGTCACCCGGCGCGACGGGCGCGTCCTGATCGATACGGACGCTGTGCGTATCACCTACGACGAAAAACCGTTTTCCCGTTTCGGGTTGTCTGCGTTTATCAAGGGCGTGGGATCCACCTGGCGTTTCTCGGAACCGGCTCGAGCCAACCTGGGCGGCACCGCCCGTACACTCGACCAGATCGACGGTCCTGTTGAACTGGACGAAGGCCTCGCAGCATTCGACGGGTGGGCTGTGATCGATGATTCCCAGTCCAACCTGATCCGCGATGTCAGCGAAGTTGACGGGCATGACAACGCATTCGGTACGTGGGTCCAGCCCCGTAATCCGGATGAGCCGTCCGGAGCGACACCCTCGTCCCACGACTTCTATCTGTTTGCCTACGGGCATGATTTTGCGGACGCGGTGCGCGACTTCTATCAGCTGACAGGCCCGACCCCGCTGCTGCCGCGCTTCACACTGGGCAACTGGTGGAGCCGCTACCACGCCTATTCGGACGAGGAATACCGCGAGCTCATCACACGCTTTGAGGACGAGCGCGTGCCGCTGTCCGTTGCCGTAATCGACATGGACTGGCACCTTGTCCACGACATTGACCCGAAGTACGGCACCGGATGGACTGGATTCACATGGAATCGTGACCTGTTCCCGCAACCTGAACAGTTCCTCGATTGGCTCCATCAACGAGGGCTGCGCACGACGCTGAATCTGCATCCGGCCGACGGGATCCGTGCCTTTGAAGAGGCATACCAGCGGGTCGCCACACGCATGGGAATCGATCCGGCCAGTGAGGACCCGGCCGAATTTGACCTGACAGATCCGCGCTTCATGCAGATCTACTTCGAAGAAGTCATTCACCCCATGGAAAAGGAAGGGGTCGACTTCTGGTGGCTTGACTGGCAGCAAGGCGGAACAACCCGTCAGCCCGGCCTGGACCCGCTATGGATGATCAACCACCTGCATTTCCTCGATTCCGCGCAGGCAGGGGAGCGCCCGCTGACCTTCTCGCGCTACGCAGGGCCAGGCTCGCACCGCTACCCGGTTGGATTCTCCGGCGACACGGTCATGTCGTGGGAGTCGCTCAAGTTCCAACCCTTCTTCACATCCACGGCCTCCAACATCGGATACTCCTGGTGGAGCCACGACATCGGCGGACATATGTTCGGTGTGCGCGACGAAGAACTGGAGGCACGCTGGTACCAGTTGGGTACCTTCAGCCCGATCAACCGCCTGCACTCCACTGAATCAGCTTTCAACTCAAAGGAGCCGTGGAACTTCCACGACGAGACGCGCAGCGTGATGAACCAGGCACTTCGTCTGCGCCACCAACTGATTCCCTACCTGTACACGATGAACAGGCACACCGCTTACGAGGGGCGGCCGCTCGTTGAGCCGATGTACTGGCAGGCACCCGAGACTGCCGATGCCTGCGATCACCCGCACGAATTCCGCTTCGGTTCGCAGCTGCTGGTCGCTGCCATCACTGATCCACGCGAGCACGACACGATGAAAGCCCAGGCCGACGTCTGGTTCCCGCGCGGCACGTGGTTCGATTTCTTTACAGGTCGACGCGTCGAATCTCGCGGTGAAGCCGGCCGTCGCCTGCGCGTATGGCGCGATCTGGATTCTTACCCGGTTTTCGCTCCCGCAGGCGCAATCATCCCGCTGCAGGATAATGCGCTCGACCAGCTCAACAATGTTGACAACCCCGAGCATCTGCGCGTCATCGTCATGCCCGGTGATAATGGTGAATTCGTCCTGTGGGAAGATGACGGAGCCGCACAGGAAAATGTCGCATGGGCCGCAACCACTCTTTCACTGAACTGGTCACCTGCCGATGATTCCGACACGCGCACCTTCACCATTTACCCGCCTGCCGACCATGTCGACGTTCTTCCGGCCACGCGCACGTGGACCCTCGTCTTCCGCGGCGTTGCGCCCATTGACGAGGGTGACGTGACGATCACCGTCAACAACGCCAAGGTTGCCTCTGAACGCGTGGCGCTGACCTACTGCAACAAGACCTTGTCCTATGAAGTCACGATTGCTGACGTTCCGGCAGATCAGCAGGTTACGGTTGAGATGTCTGCGGAAGCACTGACAGTGGCGGACGATCCGTGGTTTGATGACGCATTCGACCTGCTGTTCAAGGCGCAGATCGGCTATCCGGCCAAGGAGCGCGCGATCGAGATGATTCGTGAGGAAGGTGAACGCGCTTTGGGTGGCCTCGCCTCTTTGGGTGAGCCAACCCCGACGATACAGTGGCCGCACAAACCCGAATACCTTGTGGTTCCTGACAGCGTGCGCAGCGCTCTCGATGAGATCCTGACCCGAACCTCCCAGCCGCATGTAGTTCCCGCATGTCCGCCAGCATCGTCATCTAGGTAGAGGCTCTTTTCACGCATCGCCCGACTGCTGGCGCACGACCCCCTAGATTTAAGGCTGAATCGTGCACATTCCCCTAGATTTTCGATCTGTTTGTGCACATACCCCTAGAAGAACCGCGACCGTCCGCTGGCGCTCTCCGCGCAACACCCCGTGACCTGCGCATATGGGAAAGCGATGAAATGGCGAACCGCCTTTTCTAGGGGTATGTGCATTCTGGCGAGACTTTTTAGGGGTATGTGCACGTGCGCCCGCCAGTTTGAGGGGTCGGTGCACGCCCGCACCGACGTGACCACGCCGCGCCGCCGCAGCGTCGTCACCGAGGCAACCACACCACGCCGCGCCACACGGCCGCCGATACTTCCGTTAGGCGGATACCACCAGTACCCAATCGCGCAATCTACACGCCCAGCGCGTCCAGAACAGGGGACATCTTCGCGCGCGTTTCGGCCAGTTCCATCTCCGGCACGGAGTCAGGCATGATGCCCCCACCAGCGAAGACACGGATCTGTGTGCGCTCACGCGTGAACTGTCCGCATCGCAACGCAATGCCGAACTCACCGTCGCCATTCGCATCGACCCAGCCCACCGGGCCTGAATAGCGGCCGCGACGCGTCTGCTCGAAGGATTCCAGCAGATCGTACGCCAGTGTTGTCGGTGTGCCGCACACCGCTGCCGTGGGATGTAAAGCAGCCACCACGTCGAGGAGGGAGTGATCCGGCACAACAGCGTTGACTTCGGTTGCCAGGTGAATGACGTTTGGAAGTTCGATCACGCTAGGCTCGGGCGGGCACTCGACGGACGTGGCCATCGGTTCGAGGCGGCGGGTGACAGATTCAACGGCCAGCGCGTGTTCACGACGATTCTTATCTGACGACATCAACTCGTCAGCATTTCCGGGAGCTGCAGTGCCAGCCAGGACGCGCGAGTACACATGATCAGCTTCTTTAGACGCCAATATCTCCGGTGTGGCGCCCACTAAACCGGCAACGGCATATGTCCAGGTCGAAGGAAACTGCTCGTGCAACTGGGTGACCAGGTATCGCTCATCCATAGCGGTCGGACTGTCCACGACCATGTCGCGACTCATCACCACTTTCGATGCTGCTCCCGAGTTCAGGCGCCGGATCACGCGGCGCACCGCGCTGAGCCACTGGTTCTGCGTCATACGCCCGGCCTGTGTCATCAGTCCTTTCGGCGTAGTCAGCTGCGTACTGAGCGCTGCCTCGGCAAGAGCGGAGGCTACCTGAATCGGATCAGCAGGATCCTGGTCGAGCGCCGTCGTGATCACGAAGCGCGCGCCATCGCGCTCGACGATCGCGGTGTGCGGAATGATCAGGACACCGCGCGTATTCCATGCAAAACCGAACGAGGCCAATGCAACCGGTCCACAAAGGCGTGAGCTCCCCTCGTCAATTGTCGAATCAGTATCGACGAGGGCGTCCTGGCACACGTTCGTCCACTCTGACGACGCCTGCCTGATGGCCTGTGTACCTGTCACAGTGATCGTGGCAGTGCGCCCATCGGCAACGATCGAACAGCGATCTCCCAACCACGTCAACGCGTCTGCAGGGCTGGGCAGCAGTGAGGCCAGCGGACGCGTCGCACAGAGGTGTGAAGGCGGTAGTGATGCAATAGAGACGTGGAGTTTGCCATTGAGAGATACGGAACCGAAAGTGCCAGACATGAGGCCATCGTATCCAGACCATGAAAAGATAGAGACATGAATGAAACGGCAGGTCTGAACTACGACGTCTATGACCAGGACGCTGACCTCAATGACGACAGCTCACCGGCGGGCGTGCGCGCGCAACTGGATAAGGATCCCGGCGAAGTTGCGGCAATGTTTAATTCCGTGGCACGTCGATACGACATGATGAATGCACTTGCCAGCGGTGGGATGGATCATGTGTGGCTGCGCGCATTGCGCACTGCAGTCGATGGCAAGTCTGGGGAGGAAATCCTCGACCTTGCTGCCGGAACCGGTGCATCAGCTGCGGCGATCGCTGCCGGTGGCGCACGCGTGACGGCGTGCGACCTGTCAGAAGGAATGATTGCGGTAGGCCGTGCGCGCCACCCGGAGATCTCATTTGTTCAGGGCGATGCCACCAACCTCCAATTCGAAGACGCGACATTCGACGCCGTGACCATGTCGTACGGGCTGCGCAATATCAGCGACCCGGAACGCGCCTTGCGTGAAATGGCACGCGTGACGAAACCGGGCGGGCGACTGGTGATCTGTGAATTCTCCCACCCGACTGACCCGATTTTCTCGCGCCTGTACCGCATCCACCAGATGGTGGTCATGCCGACGCTGGCACGCCTGGTTTCATCTGACGACGTGGCGTACGACTACCTGGTTGAGACGATCCAGAGCTGGCCCGACCAGATCACTGTGGGGCAGATGATCGCGCGGAGCGGATGGGAGAGCGTGGAGTACAGGAATCTGACAGGCGGCATCGTTGCGCTGCATCGTGCCCGACGTGCCCAATGAGACGCGCTTCACGATACCTGAAATAGGTAAAGGCCCCCTTTCTCAAATACATCAAAGAACCAGTCTTTTTTCGCGCCAAAATGACGAAATGCGCCCTTTGGGGCAATCGGAGTAGGGTGCTAGTCGAATGAGGCTTGACAACAAGTAGAGGAGACACTGTGTCTGACGGTGTGGCGAAGCATGATGATGCTGACGTCGTAATCGTCGGTGGCGGGCCGGCAGGTGCATCAACTGCCTACCACCTGGCAAGTGCCGGCATTGATGCCCTCGTACTTGAAAAAGCATCATTCCCGCGGGACAAGATATGCGGCGACGGGCTGACCCCTGCAGCCGTGTACGAACTCATTGTGATGGGCGTCGATACAAGCACGTGGACGCGTAACCGCGGATTGACGGTCATTGGTGGCGGGCATCGCCTGCAACTGGAATGGCCTGACCAAAAATCACTGCCCGGATACGGCATGACACGTCGCCGCACGGAACTCGACCAAGACCTCATTCAGCACGCATGCAATCGTGGTGCGCGCCTGGTCGAAAACTGTACGGTGACAGGACCGTTGACTGACTCAACTGGGCGCATCACTGGCGTGCGCGCGCGCATCGGGCAGGGTAAAGACGCTGAAGATGTCGAGTTCCACGCCAAACTTGTGGTGGATGCAGGCGGCGTGTCGGCGCGACTGGCCACCGCAATGGGACGTGAAAAGAATCCGCGCCGTCCCCTCGGAGTGGCGGCACGCACGTACTTCCGCTCACCTCGCTCAAATGAAGAGTGGATGGAATCCCACCTCGAACTGTATGCAGGACAGCCCGGCAAATCCGAACCGTTGCCCGGTTACGGCTGGATCTTCCCGATGGGTGACGGCACCGTCAACGTCGGCTTGGGATCAGTCTCTTCAGATGCGAAGGCAACCAAACTGCCGTACCACAAAGTGCTGAAGCAATGGGTCGATTCCCTTCCCGACGAGTGGGGTTTCACGCCTGACAATCAGGTTGGCTCCCTGCGCAGCGCAGCGTTGCCGATGAGCTTTAACCGCACACCCCACTACGCGAACTCACTGGTGCTGGTGGGTGATGCTGGCGGAATGGTCTCACCCTTCAACGGCGAGGGAATCGCGCCGGCCCTGAAAGCGGGTCGTCTTGCTGCAATGGCGATGGCTCAGGGTCTTGCCCGCACGACGCTTGCCGGCATGGATAAGGCGATGGAAGAGTACCCTCATGCGATGAAACAGGAATATGGCGGGTACTATTCCATGGGACGAATCTTCGTGCGGCTGATCGAGAACCCGAAAGTGATGCACTTGTGTACACATACGGGGCTTGGAATCCCACGCTTGATGACACTTGTCCATAAACTGTTATCAGATGGTTTTGAACGTAGCGGCGGTCAATGGGACGACCGTCTGATTACTACCCTCACGAAGGTGGTGCCCAAGGTATGAGATCGACTCAGCAATCTCCGTGTTGCAGTTGTGCCATCGGGCTGACCGCCCTCGTCAATAACCGGGAGGAACAATGACCAATCCCTACGTGCCATTGCTGATTATGGCCGCAGCAGCCATCGTGCTGGCGCTGGGCGGCCTGGGCGCATCAGCGATCCTGGGACCCACACGCAAGAACAGCACCAAAGCTGACAACTACGAATGTGGCATTGATCCAGGCCCTCAGCACATTGAGGAAGGCCGTTTCCCGGTGCGCTACTACCTCGTCGCGATGACCTTCATCATCTTCGACATCGAGGTCGTCTTTATGTACCCGTGGGCCGTCAGCTTTAACCAGCTGGGCTTGTTCGGGCTTGTTGTCATGTTGACCTTTATCGCCCTGATCACGGTGCCCTACATTTACGAGTGGCGCCGCGGCGGGCTGGACTACTAGGAGCGAAGGAGGACTCATGGGTATTGAAGAAGCGTTACCTGCAGGCATTGCTCTGACCAGCATGGAAAAACTGCTGGGGCTGGGTCGTAAACACAGCCAGTGGCCTGTCACCATGGGCTTGGCGTGCTGCGCGATTGAAATGATGGCAGCCGGCACCCCTCGCTTTGACATGTCACGATTCGGACTGGAAGTGTTCCGCGCCTCGCCGCGTCACTCCGACCTCATGATCGTCTCGGGTCGTGTCTCCCACAAGATGGCACCGATCATCCGTCGCGTCTACGACTCGATGGCCGACCCCAAGTGGGTCATTTCGATGGGCGCCTGCGCCTCGTCCGGCGGCATGTTCAACAACTACGCCGTCATCCAGGGCTGCGATCACTTCCTGCCTGTGGATGTCTACCTGCCCGGATGCCCACCTCGCCCCGAAGCGCTGATCCACGCCGTCCTCACCCTGCGTGAGCAGATCGGCAAAGAGCCGCTTGGCGTCCACCGTCAGGAAATCGCACGCAAGGCCGAGCAGGCAGCACTTGCTGCTACACCGACCCACCAGATGAAGGGACTCCTGTCGTGAGCGAAACTGAATCAGTGACGCCTACCCCTGATGAGGTGCAGCCGCAGGGGCAGATGCAGGCGCTGGGATCCTTCCAGGCCCCCGACGTGGTGGCCCAACGCACCGGCATGTTCGGCGTTCACGACGCCGGAGACACCACCGGTTTCGGCGGGCTGCAGCAGGCCGCGACGTTCGCCGCCCCCAGCCAGCGACCGTACGGATCGTGGTATGACTCGGTCGTGGACATCCTCGAAGAACTGATTACCGAGGATGGCCTTGATGTCAACGACGTCATCGAAAAGGTCGTTGTCGAACACGATCAACTGACGATCTTCATTGCGCGCGAGCACATTCAGCGCGTGGCACGTCACCTGCGTGACGACCAGGACCTGCGCTTTGAACTGTGCATCGGCACCAACGGCGTGCACTACCCGGCCGACAGGGGCCGTGAACTCCACGCCATTTACCCGTTCATGTCGATCACCCATAACAGGATGCTGCGACTGGAAGTCACGTGCCCGGACGCAGATCCGCACATCCCCAGCATCGTCGACATCTACCCCGCGAACGACTGGCAGGAACGCGAGACGTGGGACCTGATGGGCATTATCTTTGATGGCCACCCCTCTTTGACGCGTACTGCGATGCCGGATGACTGGGTAGGACACCCGCAGCGCAAAGATTACCCACTGGGCGGCATTCCCGTGGAATACAAGGGAGCCACCGTTCCACCGGCCGACACACGGAGGTCGTACAACTGATGAACGCACAACGTGTCAATTTCCGGGCAACCCCCGGAACAGCCAACATCGATGTCGACGACATTCCCGAAGTCATGGCGCAGGGCGGTGACTGGGAAGACGTCCTCGCCGAAATCGAAAAGATCACGAACGAACGCATCGTGCTCAACATGGGTCCAGTGCACCCCTCGACGCACGGCGTGCTCCGCCTGGTCCTTGAACTGGACGGCGAACTCGTGCGCGAAACACGCGTTGACACCGGCTACCTGCACACCGGCATCGAAAAGAACATGGAATACCGCACGTGGACACAGGGCGTCACATTCTGCACCCGCATGGACTACGTCGCACCGTTCTTCCAGGAAGTCGGCTACTGCCTGGCGGTGGAAAAACTGCTGGGCATCACCGACCAGATTCCAGAGCGCGCCACGCTGATCCGCGTACTCATGATGGAGCTCAACCGTGCAGCCTCGCACATCGTGGCAATCGGAACCGGCGGCAACGAGCTGGGTGCCACCACGATGATGACCATCGGCTTCCGCGCACGTGAAGAAATCCTGCGAATTTTCGAACGCATCACCGGCCTGCGCATGAACCACGCGTACATCCGACCTGGCGGCGTCGCACAGGACCTGCCGGCAGGAACGGTGGACTTCATCCGTGAAAAGCTGCCGCGTATCCGCAGAGACGTGGGCGAACTGCAGGACCTCACCTTGCAGAACCCGATCTTCAAAAAGCGTTTCGTTGGTACCGGCTACATGCCGCTGTCAGCAGTTATGGCGCTCGGTATGACCGGACCGGGCCTGAAAGCGGCCGGCATTCCGTTTGATCTGCGAAAGATGCAACCGTACTGCGGGTACGAAGATTTCGAATTCGACGTTCCCACCTACGATTCATCCGACGCCTACAACCGCACACTCGTTCGCTTCGACGAGATCTACCAGTCACTGCGCATCGTCGTGCAGGTGCTCCGACGCCTCGAGAAGTGCGAGGGCGGTCCGACCATGGTTGCTGACCCCTCGATCGCGTGGCCGGCACGGCTGTCGGTTGCAACCGACGGACAGGGCAACTCGCTCGAACATATCCGCGAAATCATGGGCGAGTCGATGGAGTCGCTGATTCACCACTTCAAGCTGGTGACCGAGGGATTCTCTGTTCCCGCCGGTCAGGTATACCAGACCATCGAACATCCGAAGGGCCTGCTCGGGGTCCACGTAGTCTCCGGCGGTGGCACGCGCCCCTACCGCGCGCACTTCCGTGACCCTTCATTCGCCAACCTGCAGTCATTGTCCATCATGACCGAGGGGGGCCAGCTGGCTGACGTGGTTGTCTGCCTGGCAACAATTGACCCTGTTTTGGGAGGTGTTGACCGATGAGCTACGCGCCAGAAGTTGAACAGCGTCTGCGTGAAGAAGCGGCGCTGGTTGTGGACCGGTATCCCACCGGACATTCACGCTCAGCACTGATTCCGCTGCTGCACCTCGTGCAATCCGTTGACGGATACATCACTGCTGACGGCATCGCGCTGTGCGCTGACATCCTCGACCTGACACGTGCGGAAGTATCCGCTGTGGCGACGTTCTATACCCAGTACAAGCGCCATCCCACGGGAGACTACCTGGTGGGCGTGTGCACGAACGCGCTGTGCGCCGTGCTGGGCGGTGACGCAATCTGGGAGGCCGTCTCACAGCATGTGGGAGTTGGCACCGATGAGACCAGTGAATCCGGCAAGATTACGCTGGAACGCCTCGAATGCAACGCCGCGTGTGACTACGCGCCCGTCATGATGGTCAACTGGGAGTTCTTCGATAACCAGACACCGCAGTCAGCGATTCAGCTGATCGACGACATCGAGGCCGATAAGCCGATCCACCCGACGCGTGGTGCCGACACGGTCCACACGTTCAAAGAGGTCGAGCACGTACTTGCCGGTTTTCTTGATGGTCACGAGCATGAGGGCCCTTCGGCGGGCGAGAACTCACTGCTGGGCCTGCGCATCGCAGAGCAGAACAACTGGAATGCTCCGGTGCGGACCGGTTCTGAACAGGAGGAGGACAAGTGAGCTCCTTAAGCGCACCATCAACCCTCACGCCGATCCTGACGCGCGGGTGGGATGCAGAGCGGTCATGGACGCTGCAGTCTTACCTGAGCCGTGGCGGATACGAAGGATTGAAAGCCGCCCGCGCCCTTGAACCGTCTGACATCGTCGAGAAGGTCAAGGCTGCCGGTCTGCGAGGCCGAGGCGGCGCAGGCTTCCCGACCGGACTCAAGTGGTCCTTCCTGCCTCCCGATGACGGCAAGCCGCGGTACCTCGTGGTCAACGCCGACGAATCAGAACCGGGAACCTGCAAGGACATCCCGCTGATCATGGCGAACCCGCACATTCTGGTTGAAGGCATGGCGATCACATGCCGCGCCATTAACTGCCACCACGCTTTCGTCTACCTGCGTGGCGAGGTCGTCCACGTCTACCGCCGCCTCCTGAATGCGATTCGCGAAGCTGAAGAGGCTGGCCTGCTGGAAGACCTGCGCATCATTGCTCACGCAGGTGCCGGTGCCTACATCTGCGGTGAAGAAACCGCACTGCTGGACTCCCTGGAAGGTCGTCGCGGACATCCGCGCCTGAAGCCCCCGTTCCCGGCAGCTGAAGGCCTGTACGCGCGCCCGACTGTTATTAACAATGCCGAATCCATTTCGCAGGTGCCAGGGATTTTCCGCAACGGAGACGACTGGTACGCCTCGATGGGCACGGAAAAATCCAAGGGCCACGGTATTTTCTCCGTCTCAGGCCACGTCAAGAACCCAGGCCAGTTTGAAGCACCATTCGGCATCACGATGCGCGAACTGATCGACATGGCCGGAGGCATCCGCGAAGGCCACACCCTCAAGTTCTGGACACCAGGCGGATCATCCACCCCGCTGTTTACCGAAGCTGAACTTGATGTGTCCCTCGATTACGAATCCGTGGGACAGGCCGGATCGATGCTGGCAACGCGTGCACTGCAGGTGTTCGACGAGACCACATCGGTCGTGCGCGTCATTACCCGCTGGACCGAGTTCTACCAGCACGAATCGTGCGGCAAATGCACGCCGTGCCGTGAAGGAACGTACTGGCTCAAGCAGATCATGCTGCGCCTGGAACAGGGCAAAGGACTTCCCGGAGACGTCGATCTGCTCGAAGAGATCGCCGGGAACATCGCCGGTCGCAGCTTCTGCGCACTCGGTGACGCTGCAGCCACACCAATCAGGTCCGGCATCAGCAAGTTCCGAGAAGAATTCGAAGCCGGTTTGACGACGCCCGCACAGGAGCTGTTCCCGTACGAAGCGTCAGCTAACTTCACTAGAGGAGGTGCCCGATGAGCGACGCGCCAGAAATGGTCGATATTACGATCGATGACATCCAGATGTCCGTTCCCAAGGGAACGCTGGTCATTCGCGCTGCGGAACAGGCTGGAATTCGTATTCCACGATTCTGCGATCACCCACTGCTCGCACCTGCAGCTGCATGCCGCCAGTGCCTTGTCGAAGTCGGAATGCCTGACCGCAAGACCGGCGAGCTGCGCTTCATGCCCAAGCCGCAGCCCTCATGCGCACAGACAGTCAGCCCGGGAATGGTCGTCAAGACCCAGTTCACCTCCGAGATTGCCGACAAAGCACAGCGCGGCGTTATGGAGTTCCTGCTGATCAACCACCCGCTGGACTGCCCTATCTGCGACAAGGGCGGCGAATGTCCCCTGCAGAACCAGGCCATGACAGAAGGACGCGCAAAGTCACGATTCGCTGACGCCAAGCGCACTTTCCCCAAGCCTCTGAAGCTGACCAGCCACATCATGCTGGACCGTGACCGCTGCATCCTGTGCCAGCGCTGCGTGCGTTTCGGTAAGGAGATTGCAGGCGACGCGTTCATCGACCTGCAAGGTCGCGGCGGCGGTACCTCACCGACAGACGACCATTACTTCATGGGCGAACAGATCGGCTCCTTCGACACCCAGGTCATCGGGTTCCACGACGAAGGTGCCCACGACGCGAGAACTGTGCCGCTGTCTGGTCCATACGGCGAGGCTGGCGTCATTGGATCCATCAACGGGGGAGAGCTTCCACCATCAGGATACGACCAGTCGGGACGCGCATTCGCCTCGTACTTCTCCGGCAACGTTATTCAGATCTGCCCGGTCGGCGCGCTCACCGCGTCGTCCTACCGCTTCCGTGCACGCCCCTTCGACCTGGTTTCCACACCGTCGGTGTCAGAACACGACGCATCCGGATCAGCGATCCGTATCGACGTGCGTCGCGGCCAGGTCGTGCGCCGCATGGCCGGCAACGATCCGGACGTGAACGAAGAGTGGATCACCGACAAGGATCGCTTCGCCTTTGAATGGGATCGTGAATCCCGCCTGACCACACCGCTGGTTCGCGAAAACGGTCAGATGGTGCCGACCTCCTGGGCCGACGCGCTGCACCGCGTGGCTGAAGGACTGAAGGTGGCGCGTGACAAGGGAACAGTTGGCATGCTTCCTGGCGGCCGTCTGACCTTCGAGGATGCCTGGGCATGGTCCAAGTTTGCTCGCACTGTTGTGGGGACCGATTCCATCGATGCACGCGTTCGCGAAACCAGCGAGGAAGAACGCCAATTCCTCGCAGCACACGTAGCAGGAACAGGCCTGGGTGTGACGTATGCGGATCTGGAAAAGGCCGGGAGCGTCCTGCTGGTCGCACTCGAGCCCGAAGACGAATGCGGATCCATTTTCCTGCGCTTGCGTAAAGGCGTCCTGAAGGGAACCACTCACGTCACGACCATTGCGCCGATGACGACAAGTGGATCACTCAAGCTCAACGCACAGGTGGTGCACGCCGCACCCGGAACTGAAACCGAAGTTCTCGCGTCGCTCACCAGCGGAGCAGCGGCCGAAGGCACCGCCCTCGTCGAGTCTCTGTCCGACGGCGGGATCATCCTGGTCGGAGAACGCGCAGCGCGCACCCCCGGGCTGCTGACTGCAACCGCCAAGCTCGCTCAGGCAACTGGAGCCCGACTCCAGTGGGTTCCACGCCGAAGCGGTGACCGCGCAGCGGTTGAAGCCGGACTTCTTCCCGGCCTGCTGCCATTTGGTCGCTCACTTGCCGATGCCGGTGCCCGCGAAAGCATGGGCTGGGATACGGCAGGCATGCCGACCACAACCGGCATGGACATTCAGGACATTCTGGACGGTGTGCGCACCGGCTCTGTCAGCGCCCTGATCGTGGGAGGTGTTGACCTGCGTGACCTGCCCGATCCGAAAGCGGCACGCAATGCGCTCGACGCAGTGGACTTCCTCGTGTCGATGGAAGTGCGCGCGTCCGATGTCACTGAGCTTGCTGACGTGGTGCTGCCCGTTGCCCCGCCACTGGAAAAGAACGGTACCTTCATCAACTGGGAAGGCCGACTGCGCCCCTTCGGCCAGGCGATCTCGTCACGCTCGCTGACTGATCGCGATGTGCTCGTGCGACTGGCGCGCGAATTTGATGTCGATCTGGGTGGAGCCACGCTGAAGGATCTGTATGACGAGGTCAACCCCGTGATGGACTGGTCCGGTGAACGCTGCGTCATGGATGTGGCTACCACAACCGCCCCGCCCGTCGAATCGGTGAGCGAGGGACAGGCTGTTCTGGCCACTCACAAACCGATGCTCGACGCCGGACGCCTTCAGGACGGCGCACCGCAGCTGGCTGGAACAGCGCGCCGCCCCGTTGCCTTCATCTCGCAGGCAACGCTGTCGGCTTTGGGAATGTCGCAAGGCGACACCCTGACTGTTAGCTCCGAACGCGGATCGCTCACGCTGCCGGTGGAGGTCACCGATCTGCCCGATCGTGTGGTCTGGCTGCCTGAGTGCTCCCAAGGATCACTTGTACATGAGTCACTGGGAACAGCCGGTTCCGTTGTGACGCTCTCACACGCAGTGGAGGTGACCCGATGATGACAACGCTTCCGCTGGCGATTCCCGACTACACAGTGGCGGACTTCTCCCAGGAAACGTGGTGGCTGACCCTCATCAAAGCGGTCTTCATCATCTTGTTCCTGATTTTCAACGTGTTGCTCGCCCTGTGGGTGGAACGACGCGGACTGGGACGCATGCAGACCAGGCCCGGCCCGAACGTTGCCGGCCCGTTCGGCCTGTTCCAGGCTTTCGCTGACGCGTTGAAACTGCTGTTCAAAGAGGACATGTGGACCAGGCGCTCCGATAAGTTCCTCTACTTCATGGCCCCGGCCATCGCAGCGTTCTGCGCATTCAGCGTGTTCGCAGTGATCCCGCTTGGCCCGAACGTCAACATGTTCGGCCACTCAACGCCACTGCAGCTGGCCGACATGCCGGTTGCTGCGCTGTATATCCTGGCGATCACCTCGCTGGGCCTGTACGGCATCGTCCTCGGTGGCTGGTCGACGCGTTCGACGCTGCCGCTGTACGGCGCCGTGCGTTCATCCGCGCAGGTGATCTCCTATGAACTGTCGATGGGCCTGGCCTTGGTCTCCGTGTTCATTATGTCGGGATCAATGTCCACCTCCCAGATCGTTGCCGCACAGACTCCGTTCTGGTGGGCAGTGACGCTGGCACCCGCCTTCGTTATCTACTGCATCTCGGCAGTCGGCGAGGTCAACCGTCTGCCTTTTGACCTGCCCGAAGCTGAAGGCGAACTTGTCGCCGGACACATGACGGAGTACTCCTCCATGAAATTCGGCTGGTACTACCTGTCCGAATACGTCAACATGCTGAACGTGTCAGCCGTGGCAACCACCATGTTCTTTGGCGGATGGCACGCACCGTGGCCGTTGTCGCACGTGCCCGTCATCAACGACGGATGGTTCGGAATCGTGTGGTTCTTCCTGAAGATGTGGTTCTTCATGTTCCTGATGATCTGGACGCGAGGCACGCTGCTGCGTATCCGATACGACCAGTTCATGCAGTTTGGCTGGAAGCGTCTCATCCCGGTTGCCCTGGCATGGGTCGTTGCCGTAGCAGTGCTGCGTGGAGTGACCGCCTGGGTTGACACCTCAATGCCGGTGATCCTTGGCGTGATCCTCGCGATCTTCGTCATCGCCCTTGCAGTCATGTGGTTCCTGGATTCCGGTGAGGGCGAAACCACCGGCGAGGGAGACGACGTGACCGAAACGTTCGATCCGTTAGCCGACGGATTCCCTGTCCCGCCCAAGCCCGGCCAGCAGCTGCCGCCGTCACCGCGAGCCGGCAGAGCCCAGCCAGTTGGGGTTGCAGCCAACACGACTGTCGCGACTGATGCTCAGGAGGAAACCGATGAGTAAGTCAGACAAGCATCTTCCGCCATTGGGACCCGATGAGGAGCTGCTCTACGAGCACGATCATCGCGGCCCGGTCAGTGAGTTCTTTGCCCCCGTGGCAGGGTATGGCGTGACGATCACGTCATTCTTCCGCCCCACTGTCACCGAACAGTACCCCTTCGAGGGGCCGTTCGTGCAGCCGCGTTTCCACGGGCGCCACCAGCTCAACCGTTACGCCGACGGCCTGGAAAAGTGCATCGGCTGCGAGCTGTGCGCGTGGGCCTGCCCGGCCGACGCCATCCTCGTCGAAGCCCACTCAAACACGCCTGACGCACAGTACTCGCCAGGGGAACGTTACGGCGCGGTCTACCAGATCAACTACCTGCGTTGCATCTTCTGCGGATTCTGCATCGAAGCTTGCCCCACGCGTGCGCTCACCATGGGACACAACTTCGAACTGTCGGAGTACCGCCGCGAAGCGGAAATCTACGAAAAGCACCAGCTCCTTGTTCCCCTTGCCGACGGCATGCTGGCACCACCGCACCCGATGGTCGAAGGCATGTCCGACGACGACTACTACAAGGGTGAGGTGACTGGACCGACGCAACGCCAGATCGACTGGGTACGCGAGCGTCGACCCGAAGATTCTTCACTGCAGTCCGCTCAGCAGGCGGTTGCACAACCAGTTGAACAGGAGGCTGCGCGGTGACAGAAACAGCATGGCCACTGATGGGCAGCACAGGCGAGGCGATCCTTTTCAGTTGCGTCGCCGTCGTCATGGTGCTGGGCGCCCTCGGTGTGCTCTTCTTCAAGAAAGCTGCGTACTCCGCGATCTGTATGGTCGCGGTGATGATCGGACTGGCAGTATTGTTCATCGCTCTGGGAGCACCGTTCTTGGGTGCTGTCCAAGTCGTCGTCTACACCGGCGCCATCATGATGCTGTTCTTGTTCGTCATCATGATGATCGGCCTGGGAGCCACCGACGGATACCAATTCCAGTCACGCGGTGCAATCACTGCCGCATGCATCGGCGGGCTCGGCATGATCGCCATTTTTGCCGGTATCGGCGCGAAAACAGTGTTGTCCGCGAGCAAAGCCTCGAGCGTTGACCCGTACTCCAATGAGCCGGTCACCTCGCTGGCATCCTCACTGTTCGCAGACCACTGGATGTCAATGGAACTAGCGGGCACTCTGCTCATCACTGCCGCGATCGGCGCGATGCTGCTGACTCACACGGACCGCCTGGGACCCTCGTTCAACCAGCGCACTACGGCTGAAGCCAAGATGAAGGCCTTCAAGGAAAGCGGCCGTCACATTGGACAGCTTCCGGCGCCTGGCGTGTTCGCTCATTCGAACGCAACGGACGTTCCGGCAATCGGCGGCGACACACTCGCCCCGGTGGAAGATTCCGTGCCGCGTGTCTTCCGCGTGCGAGGATTGGGTCGTTCACTGAACCAGGTTGCCCCTGACATTGCAGAGTCTTTGCAGCTGACGCGCGCCGGGCTGCTGGACGATTCACCATTCAAGGCAGGAAAAAACGTGTCGGTTCCTCGATCCGGAGCCTGGGGCATGCCGGGGCCTTCCGCGCCCACCGGCCTCAACCAGCCTGAAGCGTCCGCGGCTGACCGCAACGCGCAGGCCGAGACCTCGGCCAACGAAGCTGATCCGAAGGGCATGGGCGAGGTGCAGACCGCACCGGATGCCGGACAAGCCAATACTGATCATGTACAGGGACCGGGCGCGAACGCCGGCCCTACGCAGGGCGGAAGCAATAACAATGCTCAGCCGCACACACCTGGTGAAGGAGCTGCCAAATGAGTATGGCATGGTACCTGATCCTCGCGGGCGTGATCTTCTCCATCGGAGCGGTCGTAGTCCTCGTGAGGCGTTCCGCTGTGATCTCACTGATGGGTGTGGAGCTCATGCTGAACTCCGCGAACCTCGCCCTCGTGACCTTCGCACGTATCCACGCAGATGTTGCCGGACAGATCATGGCGTTCTTTGTCATGGTTGTCGCCGCAGCTGAAGTGGTCGTCGGACTGGCCATCATCGTATCCATCTTCCGTGCACGCGCGACAACCGGCGTGGACGACAACAACCTGCTAAAGAACTAAGGGAGGACCATTTCAATGACCACTACCCTCCCCGCTTTGACGGCCGCAACAGGGCCGGCAGCACTTGCGTGGCTTATGGTCGCGATCCCACTGGCGTCCGCAATCCTGTTGCTCGTCCTTGGGCGGCGCGCAGACAAATGGGGCCACATCCTCGGTGTGATCGCCTCGTGGGCGTCATTCGTTGTCGGCGTCGTTATCCTGGTGCAGATGCTTGGACTTCCAGCAGGTGAGCGACGACTGTCCATCGATCTGTTCTCGTGGATTCCGGCCGGCGACCTGTCCATCAACTTCGGAACCCTGATCGACCCGCTGTCGATGACCTTCGTGATGCTCGTGACCTTCGTGGGCTCGCTCATCCACGTATACGCCATCGCCTACATGGAACACGACCGGGATCGCCGCCGCTTCTTTGCCTACTTGAACTTCTTCATCGCCTCCATGCTGACACTGGTCATCGCGAATTCTTACGCAGTGCTCTTCATGGGATGGGAAGGCGTAGGCCTTGCCTCATACCTGCTGATCGGCTTCTGGAACCAGGTGCCCGACAATGCGACCGCCGCGAAGAAGGCGTTTGTCATGAACCGTGTCGGTGACATGGGCATGCTGATCGCCATGATGGGGATGGTTGCCTATGTCGGCTCCGTCTCCATGAATGACGTCAGCACTGCAGCTGCGGGACTGTCCACTGCACAGGCGACACTCATCGGTATCTTCCTGCTGGTCGCTGCCTGCGGTAAGTCCGCGCAGTTCCCACTGCAGGCATGGCTCGGTGACGCAATGGCCGGCCCGACGCCGGTGTCCGCGCTGATCCACGCGGCCACGATGGTGACCGCAGGTGTGTACCTGATTGTCCGCTCCGGCGCGATCTTCCTGGCAGCCCCTGCCGCATCACTGACAGTGGCGATCATCGGTGCGATCACGTTGCTGTTCGGCGCGATCGTCGGTTCGGCCAAGGACGACATGAAGAAGGTGCTGGCAGCATCAACGATGTCGCAGATCGGCTACATGCTTCTGGGTGCGGGCCTTGGCCCCATCGGCTGGGCGTTCGCCATCTTCCACCTGTTCACGCACGGTTTCTTCAAGGCATTGATGTTCTTGGGAGCAGGCTCCGTCATGCACGGCATGAACGATCAGGTCAACATGCGTCGCTTCGGTGCCCTGCGCACCGCGATGAAAGTCACCTGGATTACGTTCGCATGCGGCTGGCTCGCCATCCTCGGCGTGCCGCCATTCTCCGGATTCTTCTCAAAGGACAAGCTCATCGAGGCGGCATTTGCAGCGTCCTCGTTCTCCGGAATGTCAACACCCTGGGCTCCGTGGGTATTCGGCCTGGTCACAATGTTCGGTGCCGGAATCACCGCGTTCTACATGTCGCGCCTGTTCTTCATGATCTTCCACGGAGAAGCACGCTGGACAGATTCAACACCCGAGCAGGAAGTCCACCCGCACGAGTCGTCCCCTCTGATGACCATCCCGATGATCATTCTGGCGGTTTGCTCGGTACTCATCGGTGGACTGCTCAGCATCGGCGGAGCATTCACCTCATGGCTGGTTCCCGCAGTGGGGGAGACCCCTCACGTTGAGCCGGTCCTGCCGGTGTGGCTGATCCAGGTCGCCACCCTGCTGCTTGTCGTGATCGGCGTCGCCGTTGCGTGGTTCATGTACGTGAAGAAGCCGGTCCCGATTGGCGTCCCGGCAGGCAACGCGCTCACGCAGGCTGCACGCCAGGATCTGTACCAGGACCACCTCAACGAGAAACTCTTCATGATGCCCGGACAGGCGTTGGTCACCGTGGCAACAGAGGGCGATCGAAAGGTGGTCGACGGTGCAGTGGGCGGCTTGAGCTGGCTCACCGTTGGTGCGGGTCGCCTCGTCGCCATCACACAGAACGGTTTGGTGCGAACCTATGCGTCTTACATCCTTGGCGGCGTTCTTGTCGTCTTGGCAATCGTCCTCGGCTTCAGGCTGTGAGGGTGAGGAGGAGAATCAATGACTACTACTGATCTCATCCAGTCCAGTTCAATCCCGTGGCTGACGATCATGGTTGCCTGGCCGCTCGTGGCCGGCGCACTGGTCGGCCTCATCCCGGGGTTGCGTGCGCGCGGACGCCTTGTGGCGTTGGGCGCCTCGCTCATCGAATTGGTGCTCGGTATCATCGTTGCCACGCAATTCGACTGGACCACACCTGCCACACACCAGCTCGGTGAATCATATTCGTGGATCCCGCAGATGGGCGTGTCATGGGCGCTCGGCGTAAATGCCCTCGGCCTTGTGATGATCTTGCTGGCCGTCGCACTGGTGCCGCTCGTTCTGCTTGCTGCGCCTGCTCGCCTCGCCGGTTCCACGCACGAGGGCGACGCGCGCGACGCTGACGCTGACGAACGTGAGTCGCGTGAGGGCGCCTATAGCGCGCTGATCCTCGTCCTTGAAATGTTCATGGTCGTGATCTTCGCAGCCTTCGACGTGATCGTCTTCTACATCGCATTTGAAGCGATGCTGGTGCCGCTGTTCTTTATGATCGGCACCTACGGAGTGGGCGAGGCCGTGGCACGCCGCAAGGCTGCCATCAAGTTCCTGCTGTACTCGCTTGCCGGTGGCCTGGCCATGTTGGGCGGTCTGGTGGCACTGTGGGCAGTTGTCCCGCAAAAGTCCGAGACGTTCTTCCGCCTGGACACTCTCTCTCAATTCACCCCGATGCTGCCGTCCTCGTGGGCAATGGGGATCTTCTGGGCCTTCATGGTCGCCTTCATCATCAAGGCGCCGATGGTTCCGGTCCACACATGGCTGCCTGACACGGCGGCAGTTGCCCGCCCAGGTACATCCGTCCTGCTGGTCGGCGTGCTCGACAAGATCGGCACATTCGGAATGATCACGCTGTGCGTGAGCCTTTTCCCGCAGGTAGCGGCCAAGTGCGCCGTCGCCATGTGCGTTGCCGCCATCGTCTCAATCCTGTGGGGCGGTCTGGCCGCCATCGGACAAAACGACATTATGCGACTGGTGTCCTACACCTCGGTGTCACACTTCGGCTTCATGGTGCTGGGCATCTTCATCGGCTCGCAGCTGGCGTTGACCGGCGCGATGATCTACATGGTCGCTCACGGTGTCTCGATCGCCGCCATGTTCCTGATCTCCGGCTTCCTGACCCGCCGAGGCGGGACACGCGAGATTCCTGCATACCGCGGAATGCAGCGTGTGACTCCGGTGATCGCCGGCACGTGGTTGGTGTCCGGTTTGGCTTCAATCGCCCTGCCTGGCTTGTCAGGGTTCGTCCCTGAATACATGGTGCTGATGGGGTCCTTCTCCGTGTCAGTTCCGATCGCGCTGTTCGCTGTGCTGGGTGTCATCATCGCCGCCCTGTACGTGCTGCTGCCGTATCAGAAGGTCTTCACCGGCCCGCCAAACGAACCAATGCGCCACCTCACTGACATGAACGGTCGCGAAAAGGCCGTCGTGACGCCGCTGATCATCGCGATGGCTGTCATCGGCTTGTGGTCTGCTCCGATTGTCGGAGCACTGACCCCGGTATCAGACCAGGTCTTGAACGCAGGAAGCGCGGCGAGTGCGCCAGCGCAGACAGATGGGCAAACCTCTGACGCACCTGCCGATACGTCAACTGAAGGGAGCTCCAAGTGATTCCCATGAACGTCGCTACAACTACGGCCAGTGTTCCGTGGGCGAGCCTGACACCAGTGCTGATTGTGCTCGGTGGAGCAGTACTGGCAGTCCTGGTTGAATCATTTGCCCCCGCACGCCTTCGTCGCCCGCTGGGAATTGGGGTCTCCCTCGTCGTGACCGCTGCAGCTATCGTCGTGCTCTCATGGCGCTGGGTTGTCGTAGCTGACACGCCGCAGGGTTTCGATGAATACATTGAGGACCCGCTGACAGTGGGTGCGCAACTGATTCTTGCCGTCATCACCTTCCTGGCGTTGCTCGTCATCGCGGATCGTACGCAGATTCGTGATGGAGCCTTCGCTGGACAGCCCTCGGACCGTCCCGGTTCCGTCGATGAGGAGCTGACAGAAAAGAAGCGCTACCAACGTTCGGAAATGTTTGCCCTCGTCCTGTTCTCGCTGGGTGGCATGATGGTGTTCCCTGCAGCGGACTCAATGATCATGCTGTTCGTGGCACTCGAGGTGATGTCGCTACCGCTGTACATCCTGTGTGCGACAGCGCGCCGTCGCCGCCAACTGTCACAGGAAGCTGCGCTGAAGTACTTCATCCTCGGCGCATTCGCCTCGGCCTTCTTCCTGATGGGCATGGCACTGCTGTACGGGTACTCAGGTGGACTGAAGTTCTCCGGAGTGTACAAGGTCATGACCCAGAGCACGGGCGAGATGGACTGGCTGTTGCTGGCCGGCATCGTCATGGTGCTGGTGGGCCTGCTCTTCAAGGTTGGTGCTGCCCCGTTCCACGCATGGACGCCTGACGTTTACACCGGCGCACCCAGCCCGATCACCGGTTTCATGGCAGCTGCAGTGAAAATGGCTGCCTTTGCCGCGATCCTGCGTTTCTACCAGGTCCTCGCCGGACACTTCACATGGGATCTGCTGATCCCGATGAGTATTATCGCTGTCCTGACGATGGTGGTTGGCACCGTCGCAGGTCTGGTCCAAACAGACATCAAACGCATGCTGGCGTACTCGTCAATCGCGCATGCGGGCTTCATCCTGCTGGCGGTCTTGTCCCTGGTCAAGGGATCGGCAGGCCACGTCCTGTTCTACGTCCTGGCATACGCGCTGGCCACCATCGGCTCCTTCGCTGCGGTTACGCTGGTTCGCTCCGGCACCCGCTCTGGTGATTCGCTGGAGGTAGGCGGAGAGGCAACGGCTTTGGATCGCTGGGCCGGACTGGGCAAACGCAGCCCGCTGCTGGCAGGCAGCGTCCTGGTGTTCCTGATGTCATTCGCCGGCATTCCATTGACCAGCGGCTTCATTGGAAAGTTCGTTGTATTTTCAGATGCCTTCGCTGGCCAACTCGGATGGTTGGTTGCGATCGGCCTGCTGTGCTCCGTGGCAACAGCGTTCTACTACTTCCGTGTTGTTCGCCTGATGTTCTTCACTGAACCAAGTGAGAACACCGTGGTCATTAAGAGCGAAGGCCTCACTGCGATCGCTATTGCTGTGTGTGCGCTTGGGACGATCCTGCTGGGCATCGTTCCTGGGCCCGTCTTGTCAATGCTCTCAAATGTCGCTATCTTCTTGCCGTGACAGCTGTGAATTCTTATTCCGTACTTGACCTTGACGTTCCTGCTCTCGAAGCGCGTATCACTCCTGCGCTGGAAAGCGTGGAGGAGCTGCTGAACGACGCAGTTCGAGGCGGGCGTGACCTGGTCGAAGAACTCACACGCCATCTGAGCGTGGCGGGAGGCAAACGGATCCGCCCGGCTTTGACACTTGTGTGTGCGCAGCTCGGTGACCCCGAACGTGCAACGAGCGAGCGTGTCATCAGTGCAGCGACCGCAATGGAGTTGACGCACCTGGCATCGCTCTATCACGACGATGTCATGGACAGTGCACCCACTCGGCGCGGGGTTACCTCCGCACAGCACATGTGGGGTAACAACCGCGCCATCCTCGCTGGCGATGTGCTCTTTGCCAGGGCATCACGCCTGATAGCTTCCCTGGGACCTGAATCGGTGGCGCATCACTCAGACACCTTTGAGCGTCTGTGCATGGGGCAGCTCAACGAAACCTTCGGACCACCCGAAGACGCCGACCCGGTCGAGTTCTATCTGCAGGTTTTGGCAGATAAGACAGGATCGCTCCTTTCAGCATCAGCTTTCTTTGGAGCCTTCCACGGCGGAGCCGGCAGAGAGGTCGCTGACCTTGTTGCCACCTACGGTGAGAAGGTCGGCGTCGCTTTCCAGATCGCTGATGATGTTCTGGATCTTGCCTCCACAGGTGAGACCTCAGGGAAGACCCCGGGAACTGACCTGCGTGAAGGCGTGGATACACTGCCCGTCTTGCTGTTGCGCCGCCACGTGGCACACAACGGTGACGATGCGGCAGGCCAGGAAATCCTGGACGCAATCGACGGGGATCTGAGTTCCGATGGCGTCCTGGCTGACGTTGTTGACATGCTGCGCCATCACCAAGTGCTGCAGGAGACTCGCGACCTAGCTGAAAAGTGGTGCGACGATGCAGTGGCAGTGCTGGACGCCCTCGACGATTCTGAACCCAAACAGGCGCTGACTGCTTTCGCTCATCTTATGGTCAACCGCTTGTCCTGATCGTGCGTGGGCGGCGCCATAGTGCCGTTCCTGTGAAGCGCGCTAGGATGGTGTGTTGTATCGAAAACGCGGCTCGAGCCACGCTCATTCGTGCGTGGTGAGCCTGAGAAGGGACGAATGACTGTGACAGCAACGAACGTTGCCGTTGTCGGGGCCGGCCCGGCTGGTATTTATGCTTCGGACATCTTGTCGAAATCAGATCTCGATGTGAATATCGACCTGTTCGAACGCCTGCCTGCTCCCTACGGACTCGTTCGCTACGGCGTGGCTCCTGATCATCCGCGCATCAAACAAATCATCGTTGCCCTCTACAAGATCCTGCAGCGAGGCGACATCCGCCTGCTCGGCAACGTGGAGATCGGTCGCGACGTGACGATCGACGATCTGCGCGAACACTACGACGCCGTCATCTTGGCAACCGGAGCTGACCGTGATGCTCCGCTAAACATCCCAGGTGTCGACCTGCCGCAGTCATATGGTGCAGCCGACTTTGTCTCGTGGTACGACGGGCATCCGGACTACCCGCGCACCTGGCCGCTTGACGCGCGCGAGGTTGCCGTCATCGGTGTGGGCAATGTGGCGCTGGATGTGTCCCGCATCCTCTCTAAGCATGTGCATGACCTGATGGTGACTGAAGTGCCGGACAACGTGGCGAAAATTCTCGAAGACAATCCCATCACCGATGTACATGTTTTTGGCCGCCGAGGTCCCGCGCAGGTCAAGTTCACGCCACTCGAGCTGCGTGAACTGGGCAAAGTGCCCGACGTTGACGTGATTGTCGATGAGGAAGACTTTGATTTTGATGAAGGCTCCGAACAGACGATGCGCTCATCCAACCAGCAGCGCCAGGTCGTCAAGACACTGACGAACTACGCCTCGGTGGATCCAGACGAGCGCCACGCTTCTCGCCGTATCCATATCCACCTGTTCCAGTCACCTTCGGAGATTCTGGCGGACAGCAAAGGTAACGTGCGCGCACTGCGCACCGAACGCACTGAACTGGTCGGTGACGGCAGCGTGCGCGGCACCGGAGTGATGACTGACTGGCCGGTGCAGGCCGTGTACCGGGCCGTCGGATACTTTTCGTCGCCCATCCCCGGCGTGCCGTTTGACGAGGTTCGTGGCGTGATCCCGAATAACGAGGGACGCGTTGTCACCGAGCCGGGGTCAACGGAAATTGTTTCAGGCGTGTACGCGACCGGATGGGTGAAGCGTGGCCCCGTGGGCCTGATCGGCTCCACGAAGTCGGATGCGCAGCAGACCATTGCGCACCTGGTTGAAGATGCAGAGGCTGGCGCTCTGCATGCCACCAGTGAAGCAGTGGGGCACGATGCGATGATCAAACTGCTTGACGAGCGTGGCGTCGCGTACACGACATGGGAAGGCTGGGAGCTGCTGGATGCGTACGAACGCGAACTGGGCTCACGGTATGGTGAGCTTTCTGGTGGTCGCGGCATCCGTGAGCGCATCAAGGTTGTCTCCCGCAATGCGATGACGGCGATTTCTCGCGGTGAAGAGCATTCGCACGACGATGAGGACCTGATTGGTCAGCCCGGTGAGATGGGCGTGCCCACGGCTATTGAGCGATTTGGTGATCACTACACCGGTCCGCGCGGCGAATGAGACACTAGAGATATGAAATCGCGTTCGCGTGTCGCGTCCAACACAGTGCGCACAATCCTTCTGTTTGCCGTCCTGTGGGCGGTGCTCCTCGGTATTGGTGCGATTTTGGCGCATACAACCGGGTCGATGGTGTGGCTGTGGGTGATGGGCGGCGTATCGCTGATCGGTACGTTCTTCACCTACTGGAACTCGGCGTCCTTGGCGCTGCGCCAGATGAATGCCGAGCCTATGGATCAAAGTCTGTATCCGGAGGTTTACCGCATTGTCGAGGATCTGAGCCGGCAGGCCGATCAGCCAATGCCGACACTGTGGATTGCGCCGACGATGGCGCCTAACGCGTTTGCAACGGGACGTAACCCGAAAAATGCTGCGGTGTGCGTGACCGCCGGTATCCTCGATCTGCTCAATGAGCGTGAGCTGCGCGGTGTGATCGGGCATGAGCTGTCTCATGTGTACAACCGTGACATTCTGATTACTGCAATCGCCTCGTCCCTGGCGGGCATCATGGCAATTGCTGGGCGCTCTCTGCTGTGGATGGGAGGCGGCAGCCGTCGTAACCGTGACGGTGGGGGAGCGGCCGGACTGATACTGTCACTGGTTGCCGCGATTGTTGCGCCGCTGATCGGCATGCTCATCCAGCTGGCGATTTCACGCACGCGTGAGTACGAGGCGGATCACGACGGCGCGATTTTGTCGCACGACCCCCTTGCTTTAGCGTCGGCGTTGAAGAAGCTTGAGGTGGGCACCAGCCGCGTGCCACTTGAGCGTACACCGGAGCACCAGGGCGCAGCCCAGATGATGATTGCGAATCCGTTCAGTGGGGAATCGGTGCGCTCGCTCATGTCCACGCACCCGCCGATGGAAGAGCGGATCCGCCGCTTGGAGGAACTGGCCGGCTATTAGGGCGAACATCGGCTCCTCTCTCATTTTCCCATCTGTCGATTAGGACGCGAATGCGAGCTCCCTGCGCACGCACTCTCTGATTCTCCCAACTGTCGATCAGAAGACGCCAGGCTGCACCTTCCCTGCCAGCCTTGTCAGGCTGATACGTGGGAAATCCCTATTTTCCTGCAGTTTTACCTTGCAGTGAGGGAAGCAATCAGTGCTCGCATAGGTGAAGCTGCCTCCAGGTCGACAGTTGGGGACAGGAGAGTGGGGTGCTTCAGATATGGGCGAAGACGCCCGCACTGCCTCGAGATCGACAGTTGGGGACAAGGCAGAGGGGGGCGAGGACGCTATCGGACGG
Source organism: Actinomyces ihuae (assembly GCF_001457875.1). NCBI lineage: Bacteria > Bacillati > Actinomycetota > Actinomycetes > Actinomycetales > Actinomycetaceae > Actinomyces > Actinomyces ihuae. The sequence goes on along the minus strand of NZ_CZPX01000005.1, from coordinate 411,837 downwards.
CCATGATCCTACCGATAGTTCACGAACTGCAACGCGCAGTCGATCTTCTGGCCCGCTTCGCCTCTGAGCAGTGCAATGACTTCTTGCAGGGAATCGCGCGACTTTGACGAAACGCGAACCTCATCTCCCTGGATCTGTGCCTTCACGCCCTTCGGAGCTTCATCGCGAATCAGCTTCGTAATCTTCCTGGCATTGTCCTGGCTGATACCTTCGCGCAGGGGAACGACCATTCGATAGATTTTCCCGGACGGCTGAGGCTCACGATCCTTCAGATCCAGTGCCTTGAGTGAAACCTTGCGTTTGGTGAGCTTGGAGCGCAGCACGTCCACAATGGCAATCACGCGTTCGGGGGAGTTCGCTTCCATCACCACGGTATCGCCCGACAGCTCGATCGATGCGTCCACGTTACGGAAGTCGTAGCGTTGGGACACCTCCCTCGCCGCCTGATTGACAGCGTTATCCACTTCCTGGCGGTCGAGTTTGGAGACAATGTCGAATGATGAATCAGCCATGGGAATCCCTTCCTATCAGCGTCTGGCTATGAGTGTGCTCGATATCTCGCATCTGAGCGGGTCAAAACCGGTGGTCCGATTGGCGCTCACGCTTGTATTTTTGTTATTCTTTCACGGCACCAATGATTGGTGCCAATGGCGGGGTGCCCGAGCGGCCAAAGGGAGCTGACTGTAAATCAGCCGCGGAATGCTTCGGGGGTTCGAATCCCTCCCCCGCCACTGGACTGAATGCCGCAAGTGCTTCGCTCTCGAGGTGATCAGTTCTGCGACGTGAGGATGCTCTCAGGCCTGGAGATTGCTTCGAGCATGAGTGTCAGGCTAGAGTTTCTCTCGTTGCCCCGATAGCTCAGTCGGCAGAGCGTCTCCATGGTAAGGAGAAGGTCAAGGGTTCGATTCCCTTTCGGGGCTCTGGTTTGCGGCCTCGCAGTCGCGACCTACCACGGCGGGGTAGCTCAGCTGGTTAGAGCGCACGACTCATAATCGTGAGGTCGCGGGTTCGAGTCCCGCCCCCGCTACCGTGACCTCCCGGTCTCCGGCGATAATCTCAGAACCTCAAGTGAAGGAAAGATCGTGGCAAGCAAGTCTCAGGACGTTCGCCCCAAGATCACTCTGGCGTGCTCGGAGTGCAAGGAACGTAACTACATCACCAGGAAGAATCGTCGCAATACGCCTGACCGCCTCGAGCTGGCCAAGTATTGCCCGCGTTGCCGCAAGTCGACGACGCACCGCGAAACTCGGTGACGTTCCAGCGACGCCTCGCAACTGTCATGCCCCCGGAGCTGTTCAACAGCCCGGGGGTTTATGCACGCTGCGTTTCCGCCGCCCCGGCGCACTAGATAGCCACGCACGGCACTTAATCGATCGGCACAATATGACCATAGGGAAGGCTGTCATGAGCCTGTCACGCAGGGATCTGCCCCAATCACAGATACGCCGTGCCGTCATTGCTGACGCCGCTATGTTCTTTTTCATGGGCTTTGCCAGTTCCTCGTGGGTGTCTCGCTTGCCGGCAGTGCGTGATTCTCTGAACCTCAGCCCGACTCAGATCGGCGCAATGCTCCTCATCGGCTCTATCGGGTCACTTGTGGCGCTTCCCTCCTCAGGCCCGGTAGTCGGGGCGATTGGGCCGCGTATGAGCGGCCGCCTCGCGGGTGCGCTGTGGGCTATGGGACTGGGCTGCGTGGTGGCATCTATCCACGTGGGGTCGCTCGGTTTGTTGTCACTGAGCCTCATCTTCGTGTCGATGGGGATGTCGTTGACAGGGTCAACAATTAACACTGCAGGCGGACTAATCGAAGTCGCCCTCGGCCACCCAATCCTGGATCGATTCCACGCGATGTTCTCGATCGGCACAGTCACCGGCGCACTTTCAGGTGCCGCAATGGCGAGGGCGGCCGTCCACGTCACCTATCACCTGCTGGGAGTGATCGTCTTTGGCCTGACCTGCGTCGCAGTCGCAACCGCGTTCCTGCTCACCGAGGACGATGTGCTCGCCCAATCTGTGAGCGACGGCGCTCCCAAGCGTCGCCGGATATTTGGAAGCGGCGGATCAACGGCCCGTACGCGAAAGGCGTGGGGCGAAAAACGCACGCTGTTGATCGGCCTGATGGTGTTGTCCTCGGGATTGCTGGAGGGGTCAGCAAATAATTGGCTTGCACTGGCGATGGTTGATGGATACGACATGACGGCGGCGCAAGGCTCTGCGGTACTGTCCGGTTTCCTCGCCACGGTGGTGATCGTCAGGCTCAGCGCGGCGTGGCTGCGTCGGCACTGGCCACCTGATGTTTTATTGCGTGGCATGCTGATCGCCGCATGTCCCGGACTGATCCTGGTCGGTTTCGCACCCGTGTGGGGTATTGCGATGATTGGCGTGGTGTTGTGGGCATTCGGCGCCGCCCTGGTGTATCCCACCGGTGCTTCTGCCCTGTCCCACGACCCGTCGATGACAGCTGCGCGCCTGTCGGTGCTGTCCACCATCAATTACGGCGCATTCCTGATCGGTCCGCCTGTGCTCGGCTTGCTCGCCTCGCATATCGGGTACCACCGTGCTCTGACGTGTCTGATTGTTCCGGTTGCGGTTGGTGCGTGGCTGACGCGCTACCTGCGCCCTGAGTCAGACAGCTAGGATGTCCTACGTGAGCGAACAGGGGAAGAACCGACCACCGATCAACGCCGAGGAGCATAGGCGCCCGCGCGCCCGTACGCATGCCCCCCGCCTGTCTGACATGACGACCTTTCGTGTCGGCGGTCCGGTGACCACCCTTGTTGAGCCTTCCACTGAAGACGCCTTCGTTGACGCGTTGCGCCGCGCCGACGGTGAACACAGCCCTGACCGCCTCCTGATTCTCGGCGGCGGATCGAACATCTTGGCTGATGATGCGCCGTTTGATGGAACGGTGATTCGTGACGCTCGCACAAGCCTTGAAACAGATGTCACCTGGATCCCCTCGGAGCCATCCGCGCCGCAGAGCTCACCTGTCATCGTGACGGCTGCATCTGGCGTAGCGTGGGACGCCCTCGTCAATGAGAGTGTGAAGCGGGGACTGTCGGGCCTGGAAGCACTGTCAGGAATCCCTGGAACGGTTGGGGCGGCACCTGTGCAGAACATCGGAGCGTACGGCGGCGAAGTTGCCCACACACTGCTCCGCATAGGCGCGTGGGATCGCCTTGAGCAGCGCCGCGTCGAGTTGACCCACGATGACCTTGAGCTCGGTTATCGTTCATCCATTCTGAAGCAGTCGCGTCTGACACCTCGCATGGACGGCTCGCAGTGGGGGCCGACCGGGCGCTGGGTCGTCTTGGATGTCACGCTGCAGCTCACACGCTCACACATGTCTGCACCCGTCGCGTATTCCCAGCTCGCGCGCGCATTGGACGTTCCAATTGGACAGCAGGTTGAGACGAATCGCGTACGCAGCGAGGTCCTGCGCCTGCGTGCCTCCAAGGGCATGGTGATTGACGAGGGGGACCATGACACGTGGTCGGCCGGATCGTTCTTCACGAACCCGATTCTTGATGCCGATGAGGCGGAGCGGCTGTTGCCACCTGAAGCTCCGCGATTTGACGTTGGGCGGGGCCTGGTCAAGACATCGGCAGCGTGGCTGATCGACCGTGCGGGTTTTGGAAAAGGGTTTGCGCTGTCTGACGAGTGTGAACCGTGCGGTGGCCACGGCTCGGCGCGCGCCTCGTTGTCCACCAAGCACGTCCTGGCGCTGACTAACCGTGGAGGAGCCTGCGCACAGGATATCCGTGTTCTGGCGCGGGCGGTGCGCGCAGGGGTGAAGGGACGTTTTGGGGTGACGCTTGTGCCAGAACCCGTTGTCCTTGGAGAGCAAATTTAACAGCGGTACGGCTCAGCCAGCTGGACCAATGTTCGTGCTGCTCCGCGCGATTCAAGCATCTGACCGTGACCGTAGATGGGCAAAATGACTCGGCGATGCGCGCCTGGAAGCGTAGTGGGAGGGACGTTCTCATCCCACGTCGCCTCAATCTGAGTGATCCGTGCGTTCAGGTCAGTGCGTGAGGCCAGGGGGCGAATGGCGGGGGAGCCGGGGGAGAGTTCACGCAAACTCGGGATCGGCAACAGGCGTGCGATCGGTGCTCCGTCGAAGGGCGTCGCAAAGGTGATGAGGTGCCGAATACGCCATCCCTCGGGACCGGCCATGATCGCTTTGGCCACCAGTCCGCCTTTGGAATGCGAATAGAGCAGCACATGAGTGAGGTTTTCTCGCGCAAGGTAGCGCTCGGCCATCTGAGCAATCGTGTCAATCGGGCGGCGCATAGCGCGCACGCCTTCCAGGATTCGTGCGTCCCACCCGGCGTCGGCCAGCGCGCGCGCCCACGGGTCGAGATAGTGGCGCGACTCCCAGATGCCGGGAATCCCGATGGCGACTGGCCGCGCCGCGCAGTCAGGCGTTGCTGTGCTCGCGGCGAGCGTCGCAGGTGTGTGTGCGCTCGCGGCAGGCTGAGTGGACGTACCCGCGTCTGTGGCAGGCTGGGCGAGCGCGCTACTTGTTACGGTTATCGGCGAGGGTGACTGCGGGCCGGCCGATGGTGAGGCTGCCGAATCATCCGAACCGTTCTGACTGCCGGACGAATCACCGGCCGCCGAAAGCGTGTCGCATACGACAGATGTCATGAGCTGGAGGCGACGGCGCGCAGCGCCCACTAAATCGTTGGCAGCGACGGCCAGGCGCTGCGGAATTGGCGGTATCGTGACCCACGAAGGTACCTCTTGGCGCAACGTCTCCGCAGGGGCGAACCAGTGCCACAGCGGCCACTGCCGAACCGATTCAGCAGCATTCTCGTGTTCGTTCATCTCACGGCTCATTGGCCAACCACCGATCAATCTGCGCGTTCCAGATGCGCCTGCGGTCAAATGACACCAGGGAGGCGCGGATCGACTGACGGGCCAGTTCCGCAAGCTGCTCGTCGCTCAGACCGAAAACATCTCGAGCAGCCTCGTATTGAGCCAACAGGCGCGAGTGGAACAGCAACGGGTCGTCGGCGCTCAAGGCGATTGTGGCGCCGGCTGCCATCAAGTCAGGCAAAGGGACGTGCGCAATGTCTGGATACACCCCGAGGTGCACGTTAGACGTGGGACACACTTCCAACGCAATGCCGTCATCGACCAGGCGCTTGAGCAGGTCCGGATCCTCCGCGCTCCTGACACCGTGTCCCAGCCGGGTCGGGGAGAGCGCTGCCAGGACTTCACGCACCGATGAGGGTCCCAGCAGCTCGCCTCCATGCGGAACCGACGCAAGACCAGCGTCACGCGCAATGTTGAAGGCAGCACCGAACTGCGCGGTTGAGCCCACCCGCTCGTCGTTGGACAGACCGAATCCCACGACGGTGCCCGGCTCCCTGCCAGCGTACTGAGATGCCAGGCGGGCGAGGGTGCGTGCATCTAAGGGGTGGCGGATACGCGAGGCAGCGACCACGATGCTGACATCCACACCAGTTGCTTCGCTGGATGCGCGCGCCTCGTCCAGAATGATTTCGAGGGCGGGAGTGATGCCGCCGACCCACGGTGCATACGACGTGGGATCAACCTGCATTTCCAGATGCACAGAGCCTTCCGCCGCGTCATCCTCGGCAGCCTCACGCACGAGGCGGCGCATAACATCCTCGGTGCGAACTAACACGCGGGCTGCATCGTAAGCGCGCTGGAAGCGGAACCATCCGCGCGCATCTGCCGGAACAGTGAGCGGATCCATGTCCAGCAAATGAGGCGGCAGTCGGACGCCTTTTTCCACAGCGAGTTCGACCAGAGTGCGCGGTCGCATCGCGCCGGTGAAGTGCAGATGCAGATGTGCCTTGGGCAATGTGGCCAGGGGGCGCCGGCCGGGGGGCGTGGGCGCCGCCTTCGTCAATATGGGCTGGTCACTGGGACTGGGTGAAGCAATCGGACGCAGCGGCATCGGCGGGGGCATGCTGTGAGAATGTTCAGGCATCAGCACCATTATCGGCAGCCGGCCGGCGCGCGTCCATCCACAGGGCGATATCCCGCATCAGGCCGGGACCTTCAGGCTCGTTCAGTACTTCGTGGTATGCGCCGTCGATGACGCGTAGGTGCGCGTCGGGGGTGTGCGTGCCCCATGCCAGTGACAGTCGAGCATTGCGCACGAATTCCTCTGACCCACTCGGGCGAGCAAGATGGTCGTGTGAGCCGTGGATGACCAGGGTGGGCACGCTGAGTGAATCGGCTCGTGCGATCGTGTGGTCGCCCTGAACGCACATCGTCAGAGCAGTGATCAGCGGGACGGGTCCATGGAAATTGAGCGGATCGTTTTCGTAGTCGTCCACCACGTCAGGGTCGCGCGAGACGCCGCCCGCATCAAGCTTCGCTGTGGGCAATCCGGGGGCGACGCGAGCCAGTGTCAGCATGGAGCGAGCTACCTTGGCAGTGATCGGCGCGGCGGGACGAAATGCCGGACCGGTCAGCACCATGCCGGCAACATGATCCGGATCGATGAGGACAGATGCAGCGGTGATAATGCCGCCCATGGAATGACCCAACACAAATAGCTGCGACGTGCGCGAATTGGCGAGGGCGTCTGCGCGCGCTGCGCGGTGCTCTGTAATGAGACGGCCGACATCGACTTGAGCACGTGGACCATCTGCACTTCCGTGTCCGCTCAGATCGAATGTCACTGCGTCGTAGCCATCGTGATTGAGAGAATCGACGAGGCGCCTGTAGCGGCCTTGATGCTCGGCGTATCCGTGGCAGATCAAGACGGTGCCGTGAGGCTGGGGATCGGATGTGTGATGGGTGAACAACTGCATACCACTATTGTGCCTGTTAAAAGGCGCTGATGAGCGCTTATCAGCGCCAAAAGGGCAGAATTGGTGGTGCGACCGCAACAGCAAATGGTCAGGTGCGGGCATGCTGAGACTGAGATGGAATTCGCCGATGCTGAAGCAGAAACAACGCTCGCCGATGCTGAACCAGCGATCAGCCTCGCCCAGGCAGAAAGTGAGTCTTAGTCGCGGTCAGCCAGAAGCTTTTGAATACGGCCAACGCCTTCTGCCAGATCATCGTCGGAAAGCGCGTACGACAGGCGAATAAAGCCGCTGGGGCCAAAGGCCTCACCCGGCACTACCGCGACCTCAGCTTCCTTCAAGATGAAGTCGGCGAGTTCAGCGGACGTGGTGCACGTGGTGCCGCGAATGGAGGTGTTCAATAGTCCCTCCACCGATGGGTACGCGTAGAAGGCGCCCTTCGGTGTGGGTACGGTCAATCCTTCGATTTCACTGAGCATGTCGATCATCGTGCGTCGGCGGCGGTCAAACGCCTGGCGCATACGCTCCACGTCCTCCAGGCCACCCTCGAGCGCGGTTTTGGCAGCCCACTGGGCAACGTTGTTGACGTTGGAGGTTAAGTGAGACTGGAAAGATGTGGCCGCCTTGACCATGTCCTGCGGGCCAACCATCCAGCCCACACGCCAGCCGGTCATCGCGTATGTCTTTGCGACGCCGTTAAGGACGAGGGTCTGGTCAGCCAGCTCGGGAACGAGCTTGACAACGTGAGCAGTCTGGGCGCCGTCGTACAGCAGATGCTCGTAGATCTCATCGGTGATGACCCAGATACCGTGCTCCAGTGCCCACTGGCCGATTTGGCGAGTTTCCTCGGGTGTGTACACCGTGCCTGTCGGGTTCGAGGGGGAACAGTGCAGCAATGCCACAGTCTTGTCGGTGCGCGCCTCTTCGAGCTGGTCAACGGTGACTTTGTAATCCTGGTCAGCACCGGCAAAAACGGGAACCGTGGTGCCTCCGGCAAGTTTGATGGCCTCCGGGTAGGTCGTCCAGTAGGGGGTTGGCAGGAGAACTTCATCACCGGGATCGAGGACAGCTGCGAACGCCTCGAACACGGCCTGCTTGCCGCCGTTGGTGACCAGAATCTGGCTGGGGTCGACCTCGTAGCCCGAGTCGCGCAGCGTCTTGGCTGCGATTGCCTCGCGCAGTTCCGGCAGACCTGAGGCTGGGCTGTAACGATGCATCCGAGGATCGTGGCAGGCTTTGGCGGCTGCTTCGACGATCTGGTTGGGGGTCGGGAAGTCAGGTTCGCCGGCGCCGAAACCAATGACGGGGACGCCCTGAGCCTTGAGAGCTTTCGCCTTGGCATCCACGGCTAAAGTCGCTGATGGTGTGATGGAACGAAGACGCGCTGAGGCGCGGTGAGCAGTTTGGTTCGACATGTCTCTATCGTTGCACGATTGGAGGCCGTGCGGAAGAAAATTCCTAGGAATGGACGCGCTATGATCAGGGGTGCTGGTGCGGACGGTGGAAGCCAAAAACACAGATCTGTGATTTTCTACATGCGGCGTGAAGTTGTACACTGGCGCGTTAACGCCCTAAACTAGCGGGGCGGGTCATGGGCGTCAGCCTGTGACAAGCGGTGAAGGGCAGTGGCGCAATTAGGTAGCGCACCGGTCTCCAAAACCGGCGGTTGTGGGTTCGATTCCCGCCTGCCCTGCTACATTGTAGATATCGGCCTACACGACAAGGAGAGGTTCTGTGAGCGACAGTCGCGCACTTGGCGGACCCGACAATGACGGTCTGCCCGACGTGCCGGACAAGCCGAGCGCTCCTGTGCGTCGTGACCGCACGAAGAGTGCACCGACTCCGAGCCGTGAGAAGTCGACGCATGAGGAAGGCGAAAAGCGTGGACTGTTCTCCCGCATTCGCCTGTTCATCAGCCAGGTCATCGCTGAGATGAAGAAGGTGACGTATCCGACTCGCAACGAAACATGGACGTACTTCGTTGTCGTGATCGTCTTCGTCACCGCTGTGATGGCATACACAGGACTTTTAGACCTGATATTCGGTAAGCTAAACGCATTGATATTCGGCTGAACCCGATTGACCCGCCGGCAGGAACCTGCAGGCGGGTTTCTTCTACGGTTCGTCAACCACTGCTGACAAGCCCACGCGCGTTGGCTCTGAAGGAGGACACGTGAGCGACCACATTGAAAACGCACCAGATGCGGATGAGACTACCGCTGTAAACGATACGCACGTCGACGCTGATTCTGCCCCTCAGTTCGTCTCTGCATCCGAATCTGTATCGGAGGGCAGCGGCGCGCAGAAAGCTGATGGCGCCGAGACAGCTGATGGCGTCGAGACAGCTGACTCCACCCTCGCGCAGGAAGAAACTGCAGCTGTGATTGAGTCAGTTGCTGCCACCGAACACGGTGGATCCGATGCTGATGCGGCTGTAGCTGAGGCGCCCGCTCTTGATGAGGTGCCTGCTAAGGATCAGCCACCCTCGGAAATTGGCGACGCTGAAGCAAGCGAGCAGCCGGGCGATGCGGACACTGAATCCGCGGCTGACGAAATCGAAGACCCCATCGAAGTTCTGCGTGGCGAGCTGCGCCTTCTGCCAGGCGACTGGTACGTCATCCACACGTATTCCGGCCACGAGCGCAAGGTCAAGGCTAACCTTGAACAGCGCATCACCAGCCAGAACATGGAGGACTACATCTACCGCGTTGAGGTTCCCGACGAATATGTCATGGAATTCCGCGGCTCTCAGAAGAAGCGTGTGCGTCGTGTGCGCATCCCCGGATACGTCCTGGTGTGCATGGACTTCACTGACGCGTCATACCGAGTTGTCAAGGAAACGCCAGCCGTGACCGGCTTCGTTGGCGATCAGCACAATCCGATGCCTCTGTCTGAAGATGAGGTTGTCATGATGCTCACCCCGAACGTCATGGAAGAGGCCGCTCAGGAAAACAAGACTGGCCCGGCTCCGGTTCAGGAACTCAAGGTCAGCTACGAGGTGGGCGAAGTTGTCACAGTGGTGGACGGACCGTTCGAAACGATGAACGCCGTAATCTCCGAGATCATGCCCGAGACCCAGAAGCTGAAAGTTCTGGTCACGATTTTCGAGCGCGAAACGCCTCTGGAACTCAACTTCGATCAGGTTCAAAAGATCGACGACTAGTCGCCGCGGCGCAGGGGCGGACACGCCCGCCCAGGTGTTGCGCACAGCTTAGTGAGTGATGTCGCGCACGAGAACTTGGGATCAAGGTATCTGACGCGATATCATCGCTGTTTGTGCGTCTGCATTTGCGTGTAGGACGCGCAGGCGGATCGGCAACCGTCGGTTCGCTTCGAATCACCAATGAAAGACCCGTAACTTATATGGCACCAAAGAAGAAGGTCACCGGCCTGATCAAGCTGCAGATCCCTGCCGGTGCTGCAACTCCGGCTCCGCCAGTTGGCCCGGCACTGAGCCAGCACGGCGTGAACATCGTGGAGTTCACCAAGGCGTACAACGCTGCAACCGAATCTCAGCGCGGCAATATCGTCCCTGTTGAGATCACCGTCTATGAAGACCGTACGTTCACGTTCGTTCTCAAGACGCCTCCGGCTGCACAGATGATCAAGAAGGCGGCTGGCGTGGACAAGGGCTCACCGACGCCTCACACCACCAAGGTGGCAAACCTGACCAAAGATCAGGTTCGCGAGATCGCTGAGACCAAGATGCAGGACCTCAACGCCAACGACATCGAAGCCGCGATCAAGATCATTGCCGGCACCGCCCGTTCCATGGGCATCACCGTCAGCGACTGATACGTCACCAAACCAATCTTTGTGGAAGGGCAAGCGCTTGCCCGAACACACCACACCTGCAAGGAGATAGCAGAATGACAAAGCGCTCGAAGAGCTACCGGGCCGCCGCGGAGAAGATCCACGCCGGTGAGGTATACGAACCTCTTGAAGCCATGAAACTGGCAAAAGAAACCACTGTCACCAAGTTTGACGCCACCGTTGAGGTGATGTTCCGACTGGGTGTCGATCCCCGTAAAGCAGACCAGATGGTCCGCGGAACCGTTTCCCTGCCGCACGGCACTGGCAAGACCTCACGGGTCTTGGTCTTCGCTGTGGGCCCGCGCGCGCAGGAAGCGATCGACGCCGGAGCTGACGAGGTCGGCGGCGACGAACTGATTGAGAAGGTCCAGAAGGGCTACACCGATTTTGATGTGGCCGTCGCAACCCCTGACATGATGGGCAAGGTTGGCCGTCTGGGTCGCGTCCTCGGTCCTCGTGGCCTCATGCCGAACCCGAAGACCGGAACGGTCACGATGGAAGTTGGCAAGGCTGTCAAGGAGATCAAGGGTGGCCGTATCGAGTTCCGTGTGGACAAGCACGCGAACCTGGCGTTCATCATCGGCAAGGCATCCTTCACTGCTGAGCAGCTGACGGAAAACTACGCCGCTGCCCTCGATGAAGTCCTGCGTCTGAAGCCGTCCTCCTCCAAGGGTCGCTACATCACGAAGGCCACCGTTTCAACGACGATGGGCCCTGGCATCCCGTTGGATCCGACCAAGACGCGCGATCTGCTCGGCACTGACGACTGATTGTTCGATGCCTGACGGCATTGATTCTCGGTGCTTCGGCGATCGGTTGCAGAGATGACCGGTTGGGTTGATGACCAGACGGATTGATGCCTGAGCGATCATCGACGAGGGTGCCGCAGCGCCCGCGTCACGTCGCAATCTTGAAAAATGGGGGTGGGTTCGCACACGTGTGCGAACCCACCCTCATTGTGTGCCGTCATCGATGAGCCCTGTCTTGAATGCGCGGCCTCTTTCTAGCACGCCGTCTCCAGCGCATGGCATTTTGACCTGAGCCGACTTCAGCAAATGGCGACTCTCTTGTGGAATATCTTCGTTGCGTGCCACCTTTTCCGCGTCCGGTCTCATCCGCATTTCGTCTTACTCTCGGCAGCCCCCTTTTCCCGAAGCCCACCCACCCCTACCAATCCCAACTGTCGATCTCGATGGACCAAGAAGGCGGGCTGGATTACTGGCTTTCACCACTGACGAACGTTTTCACTGGTCAGAGAGTGTTATTCGCGGAAGGTGTGGGCCTCCCTCGTCAATTAGGACGATAACGGGAGCTCCAGATCGACAGTTGGGGATTAATGCGGACAGGATGAGGGGGGAAGGCGGGGAAGATGAGGGGAGGCGGAGAGGAAGGCCGAGGAGCAGGTCGAGAGCAGGCCACGAGGGATGCCGAGGGGAGCTAAGAGAGCGAGCGGAGAGAACGGCGAGAAAAAGCGAGAGGAGAACACGTGGGAATGTGCAGGATGCCAGAGGCATAAGGGCGGGAATAAATAGCGGCACACAAACGTGCTTTGTTGCACACAGCGCACAGTAGAGGCCACACATCGATCTTGGTATAGTGGAACAGCCAAAGACCGTCGGACATCTACTGACAGTAGATCGAAGCGCAAGAGCGACCGACGCAGGAAACGTGACTTGAACAGCTCCCTTGCGGAAACCTGGACAAGCGTGGTGCAAGCCCGACACGAACCTGCGTGTCGGGCTTTTTCGTGGGTACGGCGGCTGACTTTTCGGAAGGAGGACCATGGCGAGGTCTGACAAGGAGGCAGTTGTCGCCGAGCTGACGGAGAAGTTCCGCAACTCGGATGCCGTGCTGCTGACTGAGTATCGCGGTCTGACCGTTGCACAGCTCAAGGAGCTGCGTCGCGGTTTGGGCAATGACGTGAGCTACGCCGTGGTGAAGAACACGCTGGCACGGCTGGCGGCCCGCGAAGTCGGATTCGATTTCCTCGAGGACGACCTGAAGGGCCCGACAGCTATTGCATTCGTCAGCGGTGAGCCGGTTGAGGCCGCCAAGACGCTGCGTGATTTTGCCAAGGATAACCCGGCGCTGGTTTTGAAGTCTGGCGCTATGGATGGTGTCGCACTCGATGCTGACGCCGTCAAGAAGCTTGCTGATCTGGAATCCCGCGAGGTCCTGCTGGCCAAGGCTGCAGGTGCCCTCAAGGCGAAGCTCTCCCAGGCTGCGTACGCATTCAATGCACTGCCCACCAAGGCTGTGCGCACAATCGATGCTCTTCGCGACAAGCAGGAGCAAGCGGCCTGACGCGACAGGCCCCGGGTTACTGGCCTCACCGCCATGCACCCGGACTCATTTACACAACGTAATCTGCTCGCGTAGCAGGCCAAACAAGGAAGGATGCCACTCATGGCTAAGCTCTCCGCAGATGAGCTCATCGAAGCTTTCAAGGAAATGACCCTGATCGAGCTGTCCGATTTCGTCAAGCAGTTCGAAGAGGTCTTCGACGTTGAGGCCGCCGCACCGGCCGCCGCCGTTGTTGCAGCACCAGCCGCTGGCGGTGAAGAAGCAGCAGCCGAAGAAAAGACCGAGTTCGAGGTTGTCCTCGAAGCAGCCGGCGACAAGAAGGTTGCCGTTATCAAGGCTGTCAAGTCCCTCACCGGCCTCGGCCTGAAGGACGCCAAGGGCCTGGTTGACGGCGCACCGTCGACCATCTTCGAGAACGCTTCCAAGGAAGACGCCGAGAAGGCCAAGGCAGAAATCGAAGAGGCTGGCGGCACCGTCACCCTCAAGTGATTTCACTTGAAACTCTCGCGCTAGCTTAAGCGCATATCAAGTTGTCGCGGTTCAGCATCAGCTGGGCCGCGACACTTGTATATGGGCGGTGTGGCCACTGTGCGCAGTGTGGGCAGGCGGTGACGCGCGAGCCCCGCAACCGTGATGTCTGCACGCTAGCCGTCCGGCAGCGATGTCTGCACGCGAATGCCGCGCCCCGCTGCTCCGAGTGGGAGTGCTTTCCGTGTGACAATTGACGAGGGGAAAGGAGGATCCATGTCGGACACCATGAACTCCCTGCTGGTCACCGGTGGCTGCGGTTTCGTCGGCAGTAACTTTGTGCGATTCGCACTCGAACGCGATCCTCATATTCACATCACGGTGCTCGACAAGTTGACCTATGCCGCCAACCGGCACAGTCTTGATGGTTTGCCGCCCGGCAGAGTCGCCCTCGTCGTTGGGGATATCTGTGACGAGGAGCTGGTTGAATCCCTGGTCGCTGACCACGAGGCCGTCGTGAACTTTGCCGCCGAAAGCCACAATGACAAATCGATTGCTGACCCCGAGCCTTTCATCCACACTAACATTTCAGGCACCTACAGACTGCTGGAGGCATGCCGGCACCATGAGCGGCGCTTTCATCACGTCAGCACCGACGAAGTGTACGGCGACCTGGCTCTCGATGATTCCATGCGATTCACTGAAGAATCACCTGTGAAGCCGTCAAGCCCTTACAGCGCCAGCAAAGCCTCGTCTGACCTGCTGGCATGCGCGTGGTTTCGCACCTTCGGTGTCCGGGTGACGATTTCGAACAGCTCGAACAACTACGGACCATATCAACACATTGAGAAATTCATTCCTCGACAGATCACGAACATTTTGACCGGCCGGCGCGCCAAGCTGTACGGCGATGGACGAAACGTTCGCGACTGGATCCATGTCGACGACCATTCGGCGGCCGTTTGGCAGATCCTGTGTCGCGGCATACCCGGAGAAACATACCTGATTTCCGCCGAAGGGGAGCGTTCCAACTGTGACGTTTTACGCTCGATCTTGCGCCTCATGGGCAGGGACGAGGATGACTTCGACTGGGTCGGGGATCGGCCCGGCCATGATCGCCGATACGCGCTGGATGCGAGCAAACTGCGCCGGGATCTTGGGTGGGAGCCGGAAAAGAGGGATTTTGAAGCGGGGCTGGCTGAGGTGATCGCCTGGTATCGCTCACATGAATCGTGGTGGCGTGACGGCAAGGATGTCATTGAAGATCAGTACGCGCGCTGGGGGCACTGAAGATCTCGCCGTCTGCATCCTCGCTGTGTGGGGGCAGGATGTGTACTGGGGCGCCAAGCCGCGACTGGTGCGTCGTGTAATTGCAGGTATGCGGGTTTTCTGTGCTCCCGAAGCTCTCGGCAAAGGCGGCAGCTTCAACTCCGCCCTCCATTCCATTCCCCAACTGTCGATCTCACTTCGTTTGCAGACACGCCGTATATGCTCGCGAGCTTCTGACCTGCAAAAGGAGCGGAGTCTGCTCGGCAATAGGTCACTCAGACCCGTTGAAATCGACAGATGGGGGACGAGGGGTGTGAGGGAGCGAAGGGCGGTATGCGGATCGGCCCGTGCGGCGGTAGCGGTGGCAGCGGCGGTGAACCTGCGAGAAACTGACAGTGCAAGCGCGCAAAGGAGAGTGCCATGAATACGGAAATGAACAGCCGGACAGATGCAGCCGCACGTGACATCGACGCGGATGAGCCGCGCCGCGCCGGAGAGGTGCACGGCTGGGTCGACGAACGATTCGAGTCGGTCAAGACTCTTTTCGCACGCATGCTCCAGCGCGATCCCACCTACTCTGCTCAGGTGTGCGCCTACGTCAACGGTGACAAGATCGTTGACTTATGGGGCGGCGGTCTCATGGATGGGCAGACGGTTACAGGGTTTTTCTCGGCAACAAAAGGTGCTTCCGCACTGACCTTGGCGCGCTTGGTTGACTCAGGTGACTTGGATCTTGAGCAGCGAGTTGCGTATTACTGGCCGGAGTTTGCCGCCTGTGGCAAAGACCAGATTACAGTCAGTCAAATGCTGTCCCATCAGGCGGGACTGCTTGGCGAAGAATCGATGCGTTTGATGGATGTGCCCTATGACTCGCGCGGGATGGCGGCAAAGTTGGCAGCCATGTCACCGCTGTGGCGCCCGGGCACGGCGTTTGGCTACCACGGCCGCACGATCGGACCGCTGATGGAGGAACTTTTCCGTCGAGTCGCCGGCGAGGACCTGCAAACCCATTACGAGCGTGAGGTTCGTGCCCCACGTGACATTGACTTCTATATCGGCTTTCCTGAATCGGAAGATGATCGCTACGAACCCATCCTGCCGTCTCTTCCCTTCGAGAAAGCCCTGGCGGAACGTGACAAGCGTGGCGAACGGGTTCCGGGAACGGCCGCTCTGTCCGACGATCCTGGCGCCGGGCCTGTCAGCGCTGATGAGCTTGCGGCAGCGGTAGGCCAGTGCGAGCTCGGAGATTCGCTTGGCGCGCTGTCCGCACTCGGTGGCGGCGTCATTGAGCCAGACAACACACCCACACCGAACCACCGCCATATTCGTGCCGCCGGCGTTGCGTCGACAGGTGGGGTCGGTTCCGCTCGCGGCCTGGCTCGCCTGTACGCAGCAGCTGTCACCGGTCTCAACGACTGTTCTGTTTCACGAATTGACGAGGGAAACCCACGCCATGATCTGTCTGAGCCGTTCTTAACGCCTGACACGGTGAAACTAATGGGAACGCAGCAGGTGTTCGGGATGGATCGAGTGCTGCAAAACGTCATGTGCTTTGCTCGGGTGTTTCAAAAGCCCAATGGTATGTTCCCGTTTGGCTCCTATCAGGCTATCGGGCACGACGGTGCGGGCGGAGCGTTGGGCTTTGCTGATCCGTTCTACGGCTTGGCATTCGGATACAATGTGCGCCGCATGAACGAGCCTGGCGGACTGGACCCGAAGTCAGTGCTGCTGTCTGCTTGTATTCGCGACATCCTTGGCGGCGGCCGGTAGGGCCTGGTGTCTGCTGGCTCGCGTGTATTGAGCACCTGGCGAGCGGTTCCTAATTCGGTTCGCCGTTCGTTCCCGTGCTCGCTTTCTCTCACCACCCCCTTCCGTACTATTCCCGTCTGTCGATCTCGACTTTCTCCCCTCATTTACCCGACCGTCGATCTTGACTTCCTCCCTTCGATTCACCCATCTGTCGATCTCAGCGCACTCAGTTCGGGTGTCATTGCACGTCCGCGCCTGCGACCTGCATAAACGGATGGGTACCCTCGTCAATTGCGAAGAAAACCGGTCGAGATCGACAGAAGGGAAGCGGAGGGAGAGGAGGAGATAGGGAGAGGGGGAGAGGGAGGAGGAGGGAGAGGCGGCACTCGGGGCTGGGAAAAGACGGCGACCAGCCGCCGGCAACAACCAGCCAGACGGAAAGGGCAGAAACAGCGAATGGAAAGGGTGGAAAACAGTGAAGGGGAGGGACAGAGAAAAGTAGACGGGGGCAAAGAACAGTGAACGGGAGGGGCAGAGAAAAGTGAAAGCGCCGGTCAGGCCCCAAGCAACACGGCGGTGGGGTCCGTGAGATTGGGCACAGCTTCGCGCATACCCCTTGCCGACGGCGGCGAAGGATTCTAACATAACTATTTGCGCCTGATGACGCCCGAGGTGAGCTGTGCCCGCACGCGAGACCAGCGCTAAGTGTGCTAGCGACACAGTATCAGATAGGGGCGGCAGGCGGGAGCGCGCACTCACCGACTGCAGGGAAGGACACCCTTTGGCTGCCAGTAGCACCACTGCACATCAGCCCAGGAACCGTATCTCATTTGCGAAGCTTCGCGAACCTTTGCAGGCCCCGAACCTGCTGGGTCTGCAGATTCAGAGCTTCGATTGGCTTCTGGGGAACGACAATTGGAAACAACGCGTTGAGGCTGCGAAAGCTTCAGGCGGATTCGACGTGCCGGACGTTTCCGGGCTGGAAGAAATCTTCCAGGAGATCTCGCCGATTGAAGACGTCGCACAAACCATGTCATTGTCATTCCGCGACCATCGACTCGAACGCCCGAAGTACTCGGTCGAAGAGGCAAAGGCCAAGGATTACACGTACTCAGCACCGATGTACGTCACCGCCGAGTTCATGAATTACATGACCGGCGAAATCAAGTCGCAGACCGTCTTCATGGGTGACTTCCCCCTGATGACCAAGCGCGGCACTTTCATCATTAACGGCACGGAGCGCGTCGTCGTCTCCCAGCTGGTCCGCTCGCCTGGCGTGTACTTCGAGCGCACATCTGACCGCTCCTCCGATAAGGAAATCTTCGGAGCCAAAGTCATCCCCAGCCGCGGTGCCTGGCTCGAATTCGAGATCGACAAGCGCGACGCAGTGGGTGTGCGTATCGACCGCAAGCGTAAGCAGTCGGTGACTCACTTCCTCAAGGCTATCGGCATGACCGAAGCTGAGATCCGTGAACAGTTCGCGGACTACCCGGTTTTGCTGGAAACCCTTGAGAAGGACACGGTCGACACCCAGGAGGAAGCTCTCCTGGATATCTACCGCAAGATTCGCCCCGGTGAGCCCGCAGTCGTCGACGCAGCTCAGACACTGCTGAACAACTTCTACTTCGATTCCAAGCGCTACGACCTGGCGAAGGTTGGCCGCTACAAGATCAACAAGAAGCTGGCTCTGGATGCGGATCCTCGTACCTCCGTTCTGACGCTGGAAGACATCGTCACGACCATCAAATACATGCTCTCGATGCATAAGGGTGACAAGACGTTCACCGGCGTGCGTGGCGGCAAAGCCGTGGAAGTCAGCGTTGAGTCGGACGATATTGACCACTTTGGTAACCGTCGTATCCGCGCGGTGGGCGAACTGATCCAGTCGCAAGTGCGTACCGGCCTGGCGCGCATGGAACGCACCGTGCGTGAACGCATGACAACGCAGGAAGCCGATTCGATCACGCCTCAGTCGCTGATCAATATCCGCCCCGTTGTCGCAGCGATCAAGGAGTTCTTCGGAACATCCCAGCTGTCACAGTTCATGGATCAGAACAACCCGCTGGCCGGTTTGACGCACAAGCGCCGCCTGTCGGCACTGGGCCCTGGCGGTCTGTCGCGTGACCGTGCCGGCATGGAGGTCCGTGACGTTCACCCGTCGCACTACGGACGCATGTGCCCGATTGAAACCCCTGAAGGCCCAAACATTGGTCTGATCGGCACGATGGCGACGTTCGCGCGCATCAACCCCTTCGGTTTCATCGAGACGCCGTACCGCGTGGTGCGTGGCGGCCACGTCACCGACGAGGTCGAGTACCTGACCGCTGATGACGAGAACGGCCACTACATCGCTCAGGCATCATCGCCGCTGACGGAGGACAACACTTTTGCCGAAGAGATGGTTCTGTGCCGTCTCTCCGGCGAAGACCCGTTGCTCGTTGCACGCGACGACGTTGACTACATGGACGTTTCTGCACGTCAGATGGTCTCTGTTGCCACCGCGTTCATCCCGTTCCTCGAGCACGATGACGCCAACCGAGCCCTGATGGGCGCGAACATGCAGCGCCAGGCTGTCCCGTTGCTGCGCACCGAAGCTCCACTGGTCGGCACCGGCATGGAACGCCGCGCCGCTCAGGACTCAGGCGAAATGGTGATCGCTGAGCGCGCCGGTGTCGTCACCGAGGTCAGCGCCGACTTGATCGTCGTTGAAACTGACGAGGGTGGCCGCGACACCTACCGACTCGAAAAGTTTGAACGCTCCAACCCCGGCAACTGCACGAACCAGCGTGTCATTGTCGAGGAAGGCCAACGCGTTGAAGAAGCAGACGTTCTGGCTGATGGCCCGGCCACCGACAACGGTGAAGTCGCCCTCGGAAAGAACCTGCTGGTCGCCTACATGTCGTGGGAAGGCCTGAACTACGAGGATGCCGTGATTCTGTCACGCCGCGTCGTGCAGGATGACGTCCTGACCTCCATCCATATTGAGGAGTACGAGGTTGACGCCCGCGAAACGAAGCTGGGCGACGAGGAAATCACGCGCGACATTCCGAACGTGTCCGAGGAATCACTGGCTGACCTTGACGAACGCGGCATCATCCGCATCGGTGCTGAGGTTCAGGCCGGCGACATCTTGGTCGGCAAGGTCACCCCGAAGGGTGAAACCGAACTGACCAGTGAGGAGCGCCTGCTGCGCGCCATCTTCGGTGAGAAGGCGCGCGAAGTGCGCGACACCTGCCTGCGTGTCCCACACGGTGAAGAGGGCATCGTCATTGGCGTGCGCGAGTTCAATGACGAAGAAGACGATCTGAACCCCGGCGTGCGCCAGACGGTGCGCGTGTACGTGGCTCAGCGCCGCAAGATCACCATTGGTGACAAGATGGCTGGCCGTCACGGAAACAAGGGCGTCGTCTCCAAGATTCTGCCTGTCGAAGACATGCCGTTCCTGGAAGATGGCACACCTGTGGACATCATCTTGAATCCGCTGGGTGTTCCTGGACGTATGAACGTCGGTCAGGTGCTCGAGTACCACCTCGGCTGGCTGGCCCACCAGGGTTGGGATGCCACGAAGGCGAAGGAAGCTGGCGAAGACTGGACGAAGTTCCTGCCTGAGAACGGCATCAGCGCCGAGCCCGGCTCCTTGGTTGCAACCCCCGTGTTCGACGGTCTGGAAGCAGAGGAGCTGCAAGGCCTGCTGCGTTCAGTTCGTCCCAACCGCGATGGAGAGCGCTTGACCAACGATGAAGGTAAAGCTCAGCTGTTTGATGGCCGTTCGGGTGAACCGTTCCCGTACCCCATCGCAGTGGGGTACGCCTACATGCTCAAGCTGCACCACTTGGTTGACGACAAGATTCATGCCCGTTCAACCGGCCCGTACTCGATGATTACGCAGCAGCCGCTGGGTGGTAAAGCCCAGTTCGGTGGCCAGCGCTTCGGCGAGATGGAGGTGTGGGCACTGGAGGCCTACGGTGCCGCCTACGCCCTCCAGGAGCTGCTCACCATCAAGTCGGACGACACCGTTGGACGTGTCAAGGTCTACGAAGCCATTGTCAAGGGTGAAGACATCCCGGAACCTGGTATTCCAGAGTCCTTCAGGGTCCTCATCCAGGAAATGCGCTCGCTGTGCTTGAACGTTGAAGCACTCGACGCGGCAGGCAACCCGATTGACCTGCGCGACGAGGACGAATCGTACGATGCGCAAGAGGATATGGGCATCACCTTGGATGCCCGTCCGAACGCAGCAGCAACCATTGACGCCATTTAACTCAGTCGGTTCCGCGGCGCACAGGTCGCCCTCGTCAATCAAGACGACGAACGAGGGCGACGCGCTTGCGGGGAACCTCAGCCCCTCCAGCGGCGGGCTTGAGCAGACCACTTACGCTGGAACCGACGAACTAATGCAAGGAGCGAGACCTTGATCGACGCTAAGACGTTCGACAGCCTCAAGATCACCCTGGCAACGACAGATGACATCTCAGGATGGTCCCACGGCGAGGTAAAAAAGCCCGAAACGATTAACTACCGCACCCTCAAGCCTGAGCGCGACGGCTTGTTCGGTGAACAGATTTTTGGTCCGACCCGCGACTGGGAATGTGCGTGTGGCAAGTACAAGCGCGTGCGCTACAAGGGCATCGTGTGTGAAAAGTGTGGCGTCGAAGTCACACGCTCGAAGGTGCGTCGCGAGCGCATGGGTCATATCGACCTGGCAGCGCCTGTCACGCACATCTGGTACTTCAAAGGCGTGCCCTCACGCCTCGGATACGTCCTGGACCTGGCTCCGAAGGACCTCGAAAAGGTTATCTACTTCGCTGCCTACATGATCACCGAGGTTGACGAAAAGGGTCGCGACGAGGACCTTGCCGACCTGCGCAGCGAGCTCGAAGTTGAAAAGGGCCACCTGGAGTCCCAGCGTGACGACGCGATCAACCAGCGCGCCGAAAAGCTGGAGCAGACCCTGGCACAGATGGAAGCCGATGGCGCCAAAGCTTCCGATCGCGACCGTGAACGCAAGGCAGGGGAACGCGAAATGGGGCAGATTCGCCGCCGTTTCGACCGCGACCTGGAACAGCTGGAGACCGTGTGGGAGCGTTTCCGCGACCTCAAGGTTGGTGACCTGGAAGGTGACGAGCGCCTGTACCGCGCCATGCAGCTGCGTTACGGCACGTACTTCAAGGGCGATATGGGTGCAGCCGCCATTCAGAAGCGTCTGCAGACCTTCGACCTGGATGCCGAAGTGGAGAACCTGCGCAACACGATCGCCAACGAGTCGGGCCCGCGCAAGACCCGTGCGATCAAGCGCCTGAAGGTCGTCAACGCCTTTGTGCAAACCGGTAACAAGCCGGAGTCGATGGTGCTGACCGCTATCCCCGTCATCCCGCCGGATCTGCGCCCGATGGTTCAGCTGGACGGTGGCCGCTTTGCGACCTCGGACCTGAACGATCTGTACCGTCGCGTCATCAACCGCAACACGCGCCTGAAGAGGTTGCTGGAGCTGGGTGCGCCCGAGATCATTGTCAACAACGAAAAGCGCATGCTGCAGGAGTCTGTGGACGCCCTGTTCGACAACGGCCGTCGTGGCCGCCCCGTGGCCGGTCCTGGTAACCGCCCGCTGAAGTCGATCTCTGACATGCTCAAGGGTAAGCAGGGTCGTTTCCGTCAAAACCTGCTCGGTAAGCGCGTGGACTACTCGGGCCGTTCGGTCATCGTGGTGGGCCCGCAGCTGAAACTGCACCAGTGCGGTCTGCCCAAGCAGATGGCTCTGGAACTGTTCAAGCCATTCGTGATGAAGCGCCTGGTTGAGAAGTCGTTCGCGCAGAACGTCAAGGCAGCCAAGCGTAAGGTTGAGCGCCAGCGCCCCGAGGTGTGGGACGTCCTCGACGACGTTATTCGTGAGCACCCGGTGCTGCTGAACCGCGCACCTACACTGCACCGCTTGGGCATTCAGGCCTTCGAACCGCAGCTGATTGAAGGTAAAGCTATTCAGCTGCACCCGCTGGCCTGTGGCGCGTTCAACGCTGACTTTGACGGTGACCAGATGGCAGTCCACCTCCCGCTGGGTGCTGAGGCTCAGGCTGAGGCACGCATCCTGATGTTGTCGACGAACAACATCCTCAAGCCTTCCGACGGTCGCCCTGTTGCAATGCCGTCGCAGGACATGATCATTGGTCTGTTCCACCTGACCAGTGATCCTGATCCGGCTGTTGAGGTGGCGACTGATGAAAACGGTGAGCCGGTTGTGCCGTGCTATTCGTCAGTGGCTGAGGCACGTATGGCGTTTGATCGTGGCGAACTGGATCTGAATGCCCGTGCACGGATCCGCTTCACCGACATTGTGCCGCCCAAGGGCTGGGAAGTCCCGGAGAACTGGGAAGAAGGCGATCCGATCCTGCTGGAAACCTCGCTGGGGCGCGCGATCTTCAACGAGACTCTGCCGGTCGACTACCCGTTCGTCAACTACGTTGTGGGTAAGAAGCAGCTGGGAACGATCGTTAACACATTGACGGAGCGTTACCCGAACGTCCTCGTCGCCGAATCTCTGGACGCACTGAAAGCTGCCGGTTTCCACTGGTCAACTTGGTCTGGCATCACAATCGCGTTCTCTGACATTCAGGCGTCAGACCGCAAGGAAGAAATCCTGGCGCGTTACGAAGCCAAGGCTGCGGAGATTCAGGACCAGTTCGACACCGGTATCATCCTGGAAGAAACCCGGTACGAGGAACTGGTCAAGCTGTGGCTGAAGTGCACTGAGGAAGTTGCTGACGACATGCGTCAGAACTTCGATGCTCGCAACACCGTCTACCGCATGGTGTCGTCGGGTGCTCGTGGTAACTGGAGCCAGGTCCAGCAGATCGCCGGTATGCGTGGTCTGGTGTCTGACCCGAAGCAGAAGCTCATTGAGCGTCCGATTAAGGCAAACTACCGTGAAGGCCTGACGGTTCTGGAGTACTTCATCGCAACTCACGGCGCTCGTAAGGGTCTGGCTGATACCGCTCTTCGTACCGCCGAATCTGGTTACCTGACCCGCCGTCTGGTCGACGTGTCGCAGGACGTGATTGTGCGTGAAGAGAACTGCGGTACCCGCGCCGGCATTCGCGTGCCGATCGCCCGCAAGAACGAGTTTGACGAGTGGGAAGCCGTTGAAGCGGTTGAGACTACCGCGTACGCCCGTACGCTTGCTCGCGATGCGGTGGGTGAAGATGGCACTGTCGTGGCGGAGGCTGGCACCGACATTGGTGATGACCTGATTGCTCAGATGGTTGCCGCCGGTGTGACCGAGGTGACGACCCGTTCCGTGCTGACCTGTGAGTCGGCGGTGGGCGTGTGCGCCAGCTGTTATGGCCGTTCGCTGGCCACCGGTAAGCGTGTCTCGATCGGTGAAGCTGTCGGTATTATCGCAGCTCAGTCGATTGGTGAGCCTGGTACCCAGCTGACGATGCGTACGTTCCACACCGGTGGTGCTGCGTCGGCTGCTGACATTACCCAGGGTCTGCCGCGTGTTCAGGAGCTCTTCGAGGCGCGCAGCCCGAAGATTGAAGCCAAGATGAACGAGGCCGCCGGTCGCGTCCATATTGACGACGAAGATCCCGGTTCACGCAAGATCGTGATCACTCGCGATGATGGCCGTGAGGATTCAGTCATCGAGGTGACTCGTCGCCAGAAACTCCTGGTGAACGAGGGCGACCACATCGAAGCTGGAACCCCGTTGACTGAAGGCCAGTTGGATCCCAAGGAGGTCCTGCGTATTATGGGCCGCAATGTGGCTCAGAAGCAGCTGGTTGATGAGGTGCAGAAGGTCTACCGCGATCAGGGTGTGGGTATTCACGCCAAGCACATCGAGGTCATCGTGCGCCAGATGCTGCGCAAGATCACTATTCTGGAGCCGGGCGACACCTCGTTCATGCCGGGTCAGCTGGTGGATCGTTCAGCGTACTTGTCGGCCAACCGTCGAGTTGCCGCCGAGGGCGGTCAGCCCGCGTCAGGTCGCCAGATGCTGATGGGTATCACCAAGGCGTCGTTGGCAACGGATTCGTGGCTGTCGGCTGCGTCTTTCCAGGAGACCACAAAGGTCCTGACCGAAGCCGCCATGAACGGCAAGGTTGATCACCTGGTGGGTCTGAAGGAGAACGTCATCCTCGGAAAGTTGATCCCGGCCGGCACCGGCCTGGCTCGCTACAACCAGGTTGTCGTGGAGCCCACTGCTGAGGCAATGGCCGATGCGAACTATTCCGAACTGGATTTCCAGGATGGAGAAGTTCCTGAGTCCTTCCTGGCCTCGCTCGACTCGATCGATTTCGGAATTCCGTTCCACGGCCAGAACTGACCGTTAACCTCAGGTGGCTGGTGTAAGCCCGCGAATTGCGGCGGGCTTGCACCAGCCGCTTCTTTTTATGGCGCGGTGTGGTGCCTTGCACGGTGTGATGAGGTCCCTCGTTACGGCGTGGTGAGGCTCTTTGTGCGCTGAGAGGAGTATTTCCTCCGCGACTGGGCGAGTTGCCTTAAGCGGTGTGGTGGGGGCTCCTCGTTGTGGCGTGGCGAGTTTCCTTGTGCGGTGAAGGAGAGCTTGTGCGGTGAGGGAAAGCTTAAGGTGCGCGAGAGAGATTCATTGTGTGGTCTGGCGGCTGCCTCCCCGCTCAGCCACTGTCTCTTTTAAGGAAGTACCGATTGCGATGTCGAGGCGGTTATCTTTCTTGAATTAGCTGGTGTTTTCTCGGTTTTCTTTGTGGTTTCTCTGTTCGGTTAGTGTCCGTGGGCTTTTTCGGCGTGGTCGGTGAGGACTTGGTGGGGTTTGGTTAACAGGAATGGGGCGCTGGTTTCTCTTGTGCTTGTAATGCTAGGGATTGTGTGCGTGGCGCCGGTGAACGGGTTGGTTAGTGTGACGTCCCACGTGGTGGTCAGTGTGACGGTTTGGTGGGGTGATTCGTTTTGCCATGAGTGTGTGTGCACCATGTTGGGGTAGGGGTTTCCTGGGGTGGTGGTGACCAGTGGTGGGGTGTGGTCGTTGAAGTCGAATGTGTAGGTGGAGGCGTGAAGGGTGAGGGTGACGGTGTGGTTGAAGACGGTGAGGGTGTGGGTTTGGGTGGGTGTGGCGGCGTAGATGTTGGAGGGCACTTCGGTGAAGGCGTGTTGGTGTGGTTGGATGGTCAGGCCTGCGCCGCGTAGGGTGATGGTGTTTAGGGCTGTGCGTGCGATGGTGTCGGTTGACGGAGTGGCGGGCTGGTCTGGTTCTTTTCCTTCAGGTTTTTCTGTTGGTGGTGGGGTGCATTTGTCTGCTGGTGTGGCGCCGGCTGTGCCGGTGCCGATCTTGCAGCGCACCTGCCAGCCCGGTACACGAAAGCCACCAACCGGTCCCTCAACAACCTCAACCACACCACCAGCACCAGCGACGTCAACATTCTCCACGCCAGCACCCTCCACACCAGGCACCGACACCACCTGGGTAAAGGTGTGTTTGACAGTCAGCACGTTATTGTCTGCCTTAAGAATGTCTTGATCCCAGCTGTCATTTGTGTCTCCTACAGGTGCACTCATGACAAGAAATGACATTGCTAAAACGGGCTCGACGAGATGGAATGCACTCATGACTGGGGGCTTTCAGGTGATTCGGCGTATAACGACTTGGTGACGAAGGACCGCTCTCTTGCTTGGACTTCTACCTGGAATACCAGTTCTTTGTCAGGGTAGTTAGAAATGGAGTCATTTGAGTAGTTTGTGTATGGCGCTGCTTGGACAAGCATTTCTACGAAGTAGAGATTCTCATCATCTGGATGAGTGAGAACATCGTTGAACTCGGCGACCTCATACCCTATGCCTTCCGCCCATCCTCCTTTTTCGTATTGATCAGCGATTTTCGTTAAGTTGACTTGGCAGAGTTTGCAGTCTGGGCTGCTGACTTTTTTGAGGGTGGTGGTGTTGCCGGTGTTGATGGAGTATGCGAGGAGGTTGAGGTAGTACTCGGCGAAGTAGCGTGCCCCGAACGCGTCCATGTTGGTGGCAGCACTGGGCAGTTGTGGTTCGTGTGGTTCCACCCAGTCCACGGGCCTGCCGAGCTTCCCGTCGGGCAAGACCGGGTACTCGCCCGACATGGGTATGCTGTGGGCTGCATCGCCTGACCCACTTTGATTGGCAGAGACTTCAATGTTGTTGCTTTGCCCGTCTTGTGCCTGGCTACATGCAGCCAGCATGATCATTCCGGCCACTACTGGAACAAGGAGCCTGGCGTGCGTGGAGCGTCGTGATCGTCGTGTCATGTGCACCACACTACGGAACAGCACTGCTGCCCGTACAGCCCCAATTCATAATTGTGGACCAAACTCCTCCTGCACCCACCTGTCGATCTGGAAGCCTCTCACTGGATTCATCACGGCTCTACCTCCCGATAGGTAACTCCTGGCCAGTGCAAACGCCTCGCCCGTGGGTGCGATTGCCGGTGACCTGCCCTTCAGATCGACAGACGGGGAAAGAGGGAAGGAGAGGGAGAAGGAAAGTACAGATCTGCCGACGATTCCCAGAATATGGATCGTCAAAGTCGGCCCGAAACATCGAGAAAACTCACTGATGCCGATCTGGAGCGTACTGCGTGTAGCAGTAGATGGGAGTCTCCCTCGTTAATGGGTAGAATTTGGGTGGAACCGAGAGGGAGTGACGGATGAGAAAGCTCGGACTACCTGCGCTGATTGCTGTGACGGCACTCACTGCAGCCGGGTGTGTGGCCGATAACAGCCCTGCCGAGCCGGAGCAGTCTCTCGCTCAATCCGCCCTTTCGAATCAGTCAACCTCGTCGAACCAATCGGAAATAGAAACCGACAACCCCATCGAAGCTGCCCCCGACCAATCCCAATCCAGCCATCCAGCCGAGCAGTCTTTCATGACCACCGGAGAATGCGTGGACGTCGTGGCGATTAATGCGCGTGGAACGAATGAGGAGACCGGCGGCGGTGGCCTCACTGATGCCGTAGCGGGCGAGATCGTTGAGAAATGGTCGAAAGACGCGCGTGCCATTGCGCTGGAATATCCCGCAAGTTTTGACGTTAATGCTTCCGTCGAAGACGGGGTTTTAGCTCTGACCGCGATGCTTGAAGATGGCGCGGCTCGGTGCCCGAATCAGAAATACGTGCTCGTGGGTTATTCGCAGGGCGCGATCGTTGTCGCTGAGACGCTGAGCAAGCCTGAAGACCGGCTGATCATGGGCGATGTCGAGCGACTGAGTGAGCCTGCGCGGAAGGCGATTGCTGCCGTCGAGCTATACGGTGATCCTGGTTTTGTTGGGTCGATGCCGTATAACCGCGGCGACTACGATCCGCGTTTTAACGGGATGTTGCCGCGACACTCGCAGGCTTTAGCTGAATTTGCCACCCGGATTCGTGACTTTTGCGTTGCGGAGGATCTATTTTGCCAGGGGAGCCGGCGCACAGGTATTCAGCGCTCGGCTCATTCGCTCTACTGGACGAACGGCATGCAGGCTGAAGGTGCAGCTCACGCGCTGGAGCGCCTTTACCGGAGGGCCGAGTTGGCTGGAGAGGATATCGGTGCCGAAGGCGCAGCGCCTGAGGAAACTGACAGTGGCGACGCCCAAAGTGGAGGGGCAAATAACGGGCACTAAGAGCGCCGTGATGTGGCCTTTTGGCTCTGACATCGAGTGTCGTGACGCTTCCGAGACCTCTGGCGATTTTGTGTGCGAGGTTTCTTCAGATCTTGGTTGCCACAGTCGCAAAATGGTGCTGTTTCCCTCCCCGCCGCCCTGTCCACCCAAGTGTCGATTTGGCTGCCGTATCCTCCCAATTGACGAGGGTGCCCTACGCATCGTCACTGGCCAGCAGGCATTTGTGGATCGAGATGCGTGGAGAGAACCGTCGGATGGGCCTTGAAATCGACAGTAGGGGAGAGAAGGAGGTGGGAATTGGAGACTATTAACGGCGGAAGAACAGTATCGAGTCCCTGCATTGGCGCAGAGAAGCACATAGAATTGACTACGTTGATCCACTAGTCAAATGGAGGAGACACCGTGATCAAGAAACTCTTCAAGCTCGTTCTTTTTGGCGCTCTCGCAGCGTTCGCCGGCCTCATTGCGATCCAATACGATGGCCCTCGCAACTTCCTGAAAGACCTTGGTGTGCCGCTGTAAGCAACTAATTCGCAGATCGAAGACCTGTCGAATTTGCACGCTTAGTCACGCCGATTAGTCTCTAGGTGCCGAGCTGTACCACCAAGGTAGAGCTCGGCACCTTCATGCAGTTTTCGGCAGTTCTTTCACGAAGCAAGCACATTCAACAGTGCACCACATTCAGGGCATCTGCATTCAACTCGTTGACACCGATCTCGCGCGGGCGCTCGCGGCCTCCCTCGTCGATTCGGAGAACCAATACGTCGATCAGCGCTTTCCACGCGCGTCCCACGCAACCGGGCTTCGATCCGCGCAGCCGAATGCTCAGGGTGGTGCAAATCGTCCCAAATGAAGCGTTCGAAAACCCAGCCGCGCGCCTCCAAATCTCGCTGCCTCCTGCCCTCAGATTGGTAAGAGTGAGCGATCTGTGAGTGCGACACGCCTCGTTTGCTGCGGCCGTCAAATTCAAGTGCGACCTTCTCGCGCGGAAAAGCAATATCGATGAAGTACACGCTCGCCGGGCGCGCTCCAGCAAGGCTCTCAGCTGGGCGTTGGTGCACTTCAAACTGTGTACGCACAGCGTGAAGCTTCCGACTGCGAACTATCCACAGCAGCATCGCCTCGCCAATTGATTCGCAGCCCGCATCCGCATGCTGTATGAGCCATCTCGCGCGAGCCACATTGCGATGCCCCCTCGGAAAGCGACTAAGCTGGCGGACCAGAGCAGCTCGCACACGCTCTTCAGCCTTGCGAGACCTGTCCTGATGGTGCTTGTTGAAGTGACTCAGCCGACGCATCCCGTCGCATAGCGTCACGAACGCGTGGCTCGCCGGCATCGTGAGAGCGCACAAAATGAGCGTGTCCTCAAGTGTCGCCACACGTAGCAGCATTCGACGGCGCGACCCCGACACGTCGCTTTCACGCCCGCGGTCGATGCTGGATCCGCGGATTCTGACCGTGCGTATCGGCCCGATAGCTGGTACCTGGTGTCGCATTATTCGGGCAGCTGGGATAGAAATTCTGCTTGCTTCGATGGGGGATCGCCGAGGGTGGCCGCAACGAATCTCAATCCGAGGCAAGGTCGGGGATTCGTTTCCTGGTCTGCCATGCGTAAGGATGTGAACGTCAGGCGAACGGTCCCAGCACCACAGGCCGTGGAGCAAAGCTGCAGATGGGCCTATGAATGTCGCGTGCGGATGCGTCAGACAGGTGGCCGCAATCCGTGCCAAGGCGGCATCATTGCGGATCTTCCACGTTTCACTCTGGGTAGCGCTGGGATCGATGCGCCACGTGACGCCTCGCTTAACGCGCGCGTAGTACTGACCAGTTTGTTTCTTAAGGGCGCTGAGGCGGCGGTGGCGCGAGGTTGTGGCGAGGTGAAGGTGCTCGATGTAGGTGGTCACTCGGATACCTCCTTTCTAAGGGTGCCCAGTTGTCGAGCACTGACTGTGTGGCGATAGAGCTGGATGCGTGATGGTTGTGTTGGGCGTGCGGACGGTTATGTCGAGTTGCATGGCTGAAAGAGCATGACATGGGGAAGCGGCGTATGCGGCAATAAGAGCGGCAGCTTGTGGATACGGTGGTGGTAGGGGTGATACTTGTGGATAACTCGGCTTGAGCCGGGCGGGTACCCTCGGCCGTGAGGATTCCCTCTGGTCGGTTCGCCTTGGAATATTCCACGATTCCATCGGGACAACTTCTGCAGGGAGGTCGCCGGGCAATCTTTCCGCTTTCCTTCCACTACTCCCTCCCTTCCTTTCTTTCACCCAACTGTCGATCTCGAGGCGCGATTCGACAAGATGTTTTTTAAAACCGCAGGTCAAGAACAGTTTTTATGAAAGGTAGTGCCGAAGATCGTGCTGAAATCGACAGTTGGGTAAGGGTAAGAGTAAGAGTAAGAGGAGCAGGGGCGGAGGAAGGGACGGGGTCGATGGGAAGCCCTCCTTGGAAGGTCGCCCGGCAGTCGCCGTAAGCGGCCTGCCGCGAGGCGTCGGAAGTTTCCGTGACTCCATTCCTAACAATCCACTCTGACCGCGCCTCCGTCCAGAATGCGCCTTAGCTCACGCCGTACACAATTGACGTGCCCGCCGCCCACAAACTAAGCTGAAATGCGGTAACCCGAGTACATCGGGTCACCTGACCGCTTGATCACACGATCTGGCGGCGATGCGACACTGATCGCACCAGTGATCAAGACGCAGCGCCACAACCGGTGATACAAGCATCGGGCTCCACAAGGAGGATACCGAGCGGACGGCCATCGCCCCCTCGCCCTCGTGCCATCGGAGCTCCGGGCGTCATTCTCTGACCGCACGGGCAGCAGGCCCCACAGCCTGGGTGCACAGCAGAACAAGCTGAGCAACACGCTAACCGTCGGACATCATGGCGCGCCGGCCCCTGATGGATCAACGCTGCCCAGTCAGGGGACTTGACAATATCGGGCTGACTGAAGCCAGGGTGCCTGCGCTACGCCGGGCACCACACAAGAAAACGCACGACGATGCGTGGCTTGCCCTCGTCAACCGGCAACGATCCGCCGCCAAACTCACGGCAGCGAAATTCAACCGGACACTGGCCCGACAACGGGGCAGCTGCTGACACAGGCAAACACAGTCATCAGAGTGCACAACGACTGGAGAATTTTTCAGTGCCTACAATCCAGCAGCTCGTCCGCAAAGGGCGCAGCTCCAAGCGCGGCAAAGTGAAGACGCCTGCGCTCAAGGGCTCGCCTCAGCGCCGTGGCGTGTGCACCCGTGTGTACACCGCCACCCCGAAGAAGCCGAACTCTGCGCTGCGCAAGGTTGCCCGTGTGCGCCTTTCGTCAGGCATCGAAGTGACGGCTTACATCCCAGGTGAGGGACACAACCTCCAGGAGCACTCCATCGTGCTCGTCCGCGGTGGTCGTGTGAAGGACCTCCCTGGTGTCCGTTACCGTATTGTCCGCGGATCACTTGATACGCAGGGCGTGCGCAACCGCCAGCAGGCTCGTTCACGTTACGGTGCGAAGAAGGAGAAGAAGTAATGCCTCGTAAAGGCCCAGCTCCCAAGCGCCCGCTTGTCGACGATCCGGTTTACGGTTCCAAGATCGTCTCGCAACTGGTCAACCGTGTTCTGCTCGACGGCAAAAAGTCGTTGGCTGAACGCATCGTGTACGGCGCGCTCGAGACAGTGCGTGAGCGTACCGAGCAGGATCCAGTGGTGGTTCTCAAGCGCGCTCTGGACAACATCCGCCCAGCCCTTGAGGTGCGTTCCCGCCGTGTCGGTGGCGCTACCTACCAGGTTCCGGTTGAGGTTCGCCCGGCCCGCGCCACCACTCTGGCTCTGCGCTGGCTGGTTGACTTCTCGCGTCAACGTCGTGAGAAGACCATGACCGAGCGTCTCGCTAACGAAGTTCTCGATGCGTCCAACGGCCTCGGTGCCGCTGTGAAGCGCCGCGAGGACATGCACAAGATGGCCGAATCGAACCGCGCATTCGCCCATTACCGTTGGTGATTTTTCCATTCCCGAGGGCGGCCTCTGACGCCGCTGACAACCATGCTGCGTGAAATAATACTTTTGCCAGCTGTTTAATCCCCAGCGGGGCTCCGCCCTCGTTAATGGGGATCACCGAAAGAACGCACGACGAAGCGAAGGACAACTCCGTGGCACAAGAAGTGCTAACAGACCTGAGGAAGGTCCGCAATATTGGCATCATGGCTCACATTGATGCCGGCAAAACGACCGTGACTGAACGCATCCTGTTCTACACGGGCATTAACTACAAGATCGGTGAAACGCACGACGGTGCGTCAACCACTGACTGGATGGACCAGGAAAAGGAACGCGGCATCACGATTACCTCGGCTGCTGTGACCTGTTTCTGGAAAGGCAACCAGATCAACATCATCGATACCCCTGGCCACGTGGACTTCACGGTGGAAGTTGAGCGCTCACTGCGTGTGCTCGACGGCGCCGTGGCTGTCTTCGATGGTAAGGAAGGTGTGGAGCCTCAGTCAGAAACCGTGTGGCGTCAGGCCGACAAGTACAACGTCCCACGTATCTGCTTCATCAACAAGATGGACAAGCTGGGCGCCGACTTCTACTACTCGGTGCAGACCATCAAGGATCGCCTCAAAGCGAACCCGATCGTCATGCAGCTGCCCATTGGCGCCGAGGATACCTTCGAAGGCAACGTTGACTTGCTGTCAATGAAGGCTTTCCATTACCCGGCAACTGACGCAGACGGTAAGCCCACCCTTGGTGCCATCGTCGAGGAAGGCGAGATTCCCGCCGACCTGCAGGACAAGGCCGAGGAATACCGTGAGGCTCTGATGGAAGCCGCCGCTGAAGGCAACGACGAGCTCATGGAAGCCTACCTGGAAAACGGCGAACTGACCGTTGACCAGATCAAGGAAGGCGTGCGTGCGCTGACCGTTTCAGGCAAGGCCTTCCCGGTCTACTGCGGTACCGCACTGCGCAACATGGGTGTTCAGCCCGTGCTGGACGGTGTGATCAGCTTCCTGCCATCACCTCTGGATATCGAATCCGTCAGCGGTTTCGAACCTGGTGATGACTCTGAGGTAGAGAACCTCGTTCGTCATCCCGATGAGAACGAGCCTTTCTCAGCGCTGGCATTCAAGATTGCGGCGCACCCGTTCTACGGCAAGCTGACCTTCATCCGCGTCTACTCCGGCAAGATGGAAGCCGGCTCCCAGATCATGAATTCGACCAAGGGTAAGCGTGAGCGTATCTCCAAGATCTTCCAGATGCACTCCAACAAGGAGAACCCGGTTGATCTGGCGCACGCTGGTCACATCTACGCTGTGATCGGTCTGAAAGACACCACCACCGGCGACACGCTGTGTGACCTGAACGATCAGATTGTTCTGGAGTCGATGACCTTCCCGAAGCCCGTTATTCACGTGGCTGTCGAGCCGAAGTCGAAGGCTGACCAGGAAAAGATGGGCGTCGCCATCCAGAAGCTGGCTGAAGAGGACCCGACCTTCACCGTTGAGCTGGACCAGGAAAGTGGCCAGACCATCATCGGTGGTATGGGCGAGCTTCACCTCGACATCATTGTTGACCGTATGCGTCGCGAATTCAAGGTCGAGGCTAACGTCGGCAAGCCGATGGTCGCCTACCGCGAGACGATCCGTAAGACCGTCGAAAAGTTTGAATACACTCACAAGAAGCAGACCGGTGGTTCGGGTCAGTTCGCCCGCGTCATCATCATGCTGGAGCCGCTGCCGAGCGATTCCGAAGAAGAGTACGTCTTCGAGGACAAAGTCACCGGTGGCCGCGTTCCGCGTGAGTACATCCCCTCTGTAAACGCTGGTATTCAGGAAGCCATGCACTCCGGTGTTCTGGCTGGATACCCGATGGTGGATGTCAAGGCCACGCTTCTTGACGGTGCATACCACGAAGTTGACTCGTCTGAAATGGCGTTCAAGATCGCAGGTTCAATGGCCATGCGTGAAGCCGCCAAGAAGGCGAAGCCGGTTCTTCTTGAGCCGATTATGGCCGTCGAGGTGCGTACGCCTGATGAATATCTGGGCGACGTGATCGGCGACCTGAACTCTCGTCGTGGTGCCATCCAGTCAATGGATGAGCAGCATGGTGTGCGTGTTGTTCGCGCGCAAGTTCCGCTGTCGGAAATGTTCGGATACGTTGGCGACCTGCGGTCCAAGACCCAGGGACGCGCCGTGTACTCGATGCAGTTCGACAGCTACGCCGAGGTTCCTCGTAGCGTTTCAGAGGAAATCGTCGGAAAGTCTCGGGGCGAGTGAGTCCCACGGGGTCGGATCAACCCCGATCGGTGTACCGTAGTGCTATTGCCTGTTGCACTGCGTGATTGCACTGGTCAGATCGGTCAGCGGTGGGGGACTTCGCAGTAGCGGGGGTCCCGCGCCGGAACCGATCGGTCGAGACCGGAGCGTCAGTGCAGCGCAAGACGGATAGCGCCGGGATTCCGGTGAGCGAGGTGGCGGGGATCACTGTCAAGGGGCAGTGTGAAAGCTGCAGCGCAGATCCGCACTCCAATTCAATAGAAACCCTGTAGGATCTCACGCCCTGTGGGTGTTAAGCTAACACCTAGCCATAGGCTGAGAACATCTACCCGAGTCCAGGAGGACACAAGTGGCGAAGGCCAAGTTCGAGCGCACCAAGCCGCACGTCAACATCGGTACCATCGGACACGTTGACCACGGCAAGACGACGCTGACAGCAGCAATTACCAAAGTTCTGCACGACAAGTACCCGGAACTGAACGAGTACACGCCGTTCGAGAACGTCGACAACGCTCCTGAAGAGCGCGATCGTGGCATCACGATTAACGTCTCCCACGTGGAGTACCAGACCGAGAAGCGTCACTACGCACACGTTGACGCCCCCGGTCACGCTGACTACATCAAGAACATGATCACCGGTGCAGCCCAGATGGACGGCGCAATTCTGGTGGTCGCAGCAACCGACGGCCCGATGGCTCAGACCCGCGAGCACGTTCTGCTTGCCCGTCAGGTCGGCGTCCCCACCATCCTTGTTGCTCTGAACAAGAGCGATGCCGTGGATGATGAGGAAATGCTGGAGCTCGTTGAGGAAGAATGCCGCGACCTGCTCAACTCTCAGGACTTCGATGGCGACAACGCCCCGATCATCCGCGTCTCGGCACTCAAGGCTCTTGAGGGCGACGAGAAGTGGACGAAGGCAATCGAAGAGCTCATGGATGCAGTGGACGAGTACGTCCCGACCCCTGAGCGCGATCTCGACAAGCCGTTCCTGATGCCGATCGAGGACGTCTTCACCATCACCGGCCGTGGCACCGTTGTGACCGGCCGTGTCGAGCGTGGCAAGCTGGCTCTGAACTCTGAAGTCGAGATCCTCGGCATCCGCCCGACCCAGAAGACCACCGTCACCGGTATCGAAATGTTCCACAAGTCCATGGATGAAGCATGGGCAGGCGAGAACTGCGGTCTGTTGCTGCGTGGCACGAAGCGCGAAGATGTCGAGCGCGGCCAGGTTGTGGCCGTCCCCGGCTCCATCACGCCTCACACGAACTTCAAGGGCCAGGTTTACATCCTGAAGAAGGACGAAGGCGGCCGTCACAAGCCGTTCTTCTCCAACTACCGTCCTCAGTTCTACTTCCGTACCACGGACGTCACCGGCGTCATCACGCTGCCCGAGGGCACCGAGATGGTTATGCCTGGCGACACCACAGAAATCACCGTTGAACTGATTCACCCGATCGCAATGGAGCCCGGCCTGGGCTTCGCTATCCGCGAGGGTGGCCACACCGTTGGTTCAGGTCGTGTGACCGAAATCGATAAGTGATTCGGTAGCTGGGTACAGTTGGCATTGAGCCGACTGTAACTGGCGCTGGCACTCGCGAGGTTCCCCGTTTGGGCCGTTTGAGTCGGTATTGACGAGGGCGCCTGGCGGTGAGCCGAATGAGCTGAGATGGGCTTGGTGGCATCGAAAGATGCTTCCAAGCCCATCTTTTTTGTGCTGCTGTATCTTCTTGCCGTTTCTGTCTTTTTGCGTGCTCTGTTTCGAAGCGCGCCCATTCCTTTGGCGCCCTCTGGCCTGAAGCGTGTTCTGCCTTTTGGTAGCGCCGCCCTTTTCTCGTGCTCTGTCTTTTGGCGGCTCCGGCTCCTAGCTGTAGTCCGTCTCTTAGCCTGCTCCGGCCTTTAGCGTTCTCCGCCCTTTTGTCGGCCCAGTGTGATTCGTGCTTCCCATTGTCTGATCGTGAGATCAATAGCCAAGGGGCGTGTATATGCTTTCTGTCGCTATTACGCGGCGATGGCGCTGTATGCTCCAACGAATTCGGGTCTGGCACCTTTTCGCGCTCCGAACTGTTCCGGCCCCATCTCTTCTTGCGTTCCGAACTGTTCCGGCCTGAGCCGTTCTACTTTGAACTGTTCCGCCTCGAGCTTTTTGCTCCTAGCTGTCTATCTGCCTGTTTCCCACCGGTTGTTTACCCAACTGTCGATCTCGGCAGCATTCCGTTTGAGTAAACGAAGGTGAATTGGCTGTGACCTGCACCGATGCAGTCGCGCCAAGGGATGTCCTTCCATAGGTGTCCTTGAGATCGACAGATGGGTAGAGGCGGGGAAAGGGCAGTGCTGGAAAGAAGTCTCTGCAGAGATTAGGAGTGAAGGCGCGGTGGCGCCGCAAGAACTCCTCCGATCGGCTACGCGAACAATCTTGTAGGTATGCCTATGTGCTAGACCTAACATCTATTGTTTGCGAATGCTTCTCGAAGGAGTTCCGAAAAAACTTCGAACACGGATACTCCGCAGATCTTTTCGTTAAGACTTCCCTCCCTCTACCCGAGTGTCGATTTGAAGGCTGAAAGTTCCGGTCCTGCTTCCCTAGCAGGCCCTTGACCAGCTGTGATGCGTGGAAGTCTCAGCGGAGAATCGTCGATTCGACCCTCAGATCGACAGTTGGGAACTGGGGGATAGGGCAAGTGAGGGACAGGACTAAGTGGGGAGGGCCCGAGGAAAGAGGGGATCGATCAAAAGAAGGGCCCGAGCGGAAGAAGGGGCTATGGGGGGTGAGGGGACCAAGTGGGGAACGGGCATGAGATGGAGATGGGAGCAAGTGAGCGCTGAGAATTGAACGGACGAGCACATTGTGGAAGGGCAGACTGCCGAGTGACAGGCTGTAGAGAGACAGGGTGAGGTGGAAGGATGGCACGCGGGCAGAGTGCGGATGGGCAGGCTGGGGTAGCTGAGGGGGTGCACCAGCGATAGTGATACTGACGACAATTCTTGGCAGCAGGGTGACAGAATGTGCCTCCGTGGGCCCGTAGCAAGGCATAAAAGCTGGATAGCAGGCTAGTTGTCAGGTGATTCACACCGGTTTTTGCCTGAGCGGACTTGAACCAACGAGGGGTTTTCTGTCAAACTAATCAGGTTGCCCCGCGAGGGTGGGGCTCATCCAGACCAAAATCTGGCCGGGCTTTATAGCCCGAGTTCTTTAGATAAGACAACGGTCCGTCCCTCACCCGAGGGAAACCGCGTACGAATGTGTCGCGAATTGCGACACGCCCGAATGCGGGGACCGGTGACGAAGCTGTACGAGAAGAGGTAGACGGCATGGCGGGACAGAAGATCCGCATCCGGCTTAAGTCCTATGACCACGAGGTCATCGACAGCTCCGCGCGCAAGATTGTGGAGACCGTGCAACGCGCGGGCGCCACGGTCGTGGGCCCGGTGCCACTGCCGACCGAAAAGAACGTGTTCGTCGTCATTCGGTCGCCCCACAAATACAAGGACAGCCGCGAGCACTTTGAGATGCGCACACACAAGCGGCTCATCGACATCATCGACCCGACTCCGAAGGCCGTCGACTCGCTTATGCGTCTTGACTTGCCTGCGGACGTCAATATTGAGATCAAGCTCTGAGGACATCTGCAATGACAACTGATACCAAGCAGAAGGCCAGCACGCCCATGACGGCGCTGTTGGGCCGCAAGCTCGGCATGACCCAGGTATGGGACGCCGAAGGGCGTCTTGTCCCGCTCACTGTCGTGCAGGTCGGCACCAACGTCGTCACACAGGTGCGTACCGAAGAGGTTGACGGTTACTCTGCGATTCAAATCGGTTACGGCAAGATTGACCCCCGCAAGGTGACAAAGCCTCTCGCGGGACACTTTGCCAAGGCAGGCGTGGAACCACGTCGCCACCTAGCCGAAGTTCGCACAACCGAGGCCGATAACTACGCAGCGGGGCAGGAACTCGACGCAACCGTGTTTGAAGCGGGACAGCATGTTGACGTTTCCGGAAACACCAAGGGCAAGGGATTTGCCGGTGTGATGAAGCGTCACGGCTTTGCAGGCGTGGGAGCCTCTCACGGCGCCCACCGCAATCACCGCAAGCCAGGCTCCATTGGTGCCTGTGCAACACCTGGTCGCATTTTTAAGGGGCAGCGCATGGCCGGCCGTATGGGCAATGCGCGCCGCACAATTCAGAATCTGACGATCCAGGCTGTGGACGCCGAAAAGGGCCTCCTGCTCATTAGCGGCGCAATCCCCGGCCCGAAGAACGGTATCGTCCTGGTTCGCACGTCCGTGAAGGGTGCGTGACATGACTGATAACCAAACCACGCGCACGATCGATGTGCTCGACCGTGAGGGCAAGAAGGTTGACACGATCGACCTGCCCGGTGAAATTTTCGACGTGCCGGCGAACATTCCGCTGATGCATCAAGTCGTCGTGGCGCAGCTTGCTGCGGCCCGACAGGGAACACACGCGACCAAGACCCGTGGCATGGTTTCCGGCGGCGGCAAGAAGCCGTACCGCCAGAAGGGAACCGGTAACGCTCGTCAGGGCTCCATCCGCGCACCGCAGTTCACCGGTGGCGGAGTGGTTCACGGACCTCAGCCGCGTAACTACGCACAACGCACCCCGAAGAAAATGAAGGTCGGCGCTCTGCGCTGCGCGCTGTCCGATCGCGCTCGTAACGATCGCATTCACGTTGTGACTTCATTGTTCGAGGGCGACAAGCCGTCCACCAAGACAGCTCTGAAAGCTCTGCGGACAATCGTTGCTGGCAACGACAACGTCCTGGTGGTCCTTGAACGCGGTGAAGATCTGACGGCACTGAGCCTGCGCAACCTGCAGGAAACTCACATTCTGTGGGTTGATCAGCTCAACACCTATGACGTCCTCGACAACGACGATGTCATCTTCACCAAGGGCGCCCTCGAGACTTTCCTCGGTACTAAGGAGGAGACCAAGTGAGCGCACTCGAATCCACCAAGAACCCGCGCGACATCATCTTGAAGCCTGTCGTGACTGAGAAGTCATCGATCCTGATGGATCAGGGCAAGTACACATTTGAAGTTGATCCTCGCGCCAACAAGACCGAGATCAAGATTGCTGTCGAGGCAATCTTTGGTGTCAAGGTTGCCTCTGTCGCGACCCAGAACCGTAAGGGTAAGGAATACCGGACCCGCAACGGAATCGGAAAGCGCAAGGACGTCAAGCGAGCAATCGTGACCGTTCGCGAAGGCACCATCGACATCTTCGGCGATCAGGCCTGAAGGCAGCCGGAGAGGTAGAGGAACATTATGGGAATCCGCAAATACAAGCCCACAACGCCGGGCCGTCGCGGCTCAAGTGTGTCGGACTTTGCTGAAATCACGCGTTCTACGCC
This sequence comes from Actinomyces ihuae, assembly GCF_001457875.1. NCBI lineage: Bacteria > Bacillati > Actinomycetota > Actinomycetes > Actinomycetales > Actinomycetaceae > Actinomyces > Actinomyces ihuae. The sequence goes on along the minus strand of NZ_CZPX01000005.1, from coordinate 372,207 downwards.
AGAAAAGTCGCTGCTGCGTCCGCTGAGCAAGACCGGTGGTCGTAACGCGCACGGCCGCGTGACCTCGCGTCACCGCGGTGGTGGCCACAAGCGCGCCTACCGCGTGATCGACTTCCGTCGCCATGACAAGGACGGCATCCCCGCCGTTGTGGCTCACATCGAATACGATCCGAACCGCACCTCGCGCATCGCACTGCTGCACTACGAGGACGGAGCCAAGCGTTACATCCTGGCACCAGCCAACCTGTATCAGGGTGACCGCGTGGAAGCAGGCCCACAGGCTGATATCAAGCCAGGTAACTGCCTGCCGCTGCGTAACATCCCTCTCGGTACCGTCGTGCACGCAGTTGAGCTGCAGCCCGGTGGCGGCGCGCAAATCGCGCGTTCCGCTGGGGCGTCTGTGCAGCTCGTTGCCAAAGAAGGCCGCTTCGCGCAACTGCGTATGCCTTCCGGTGAAATCCGCAACGTTGACGCTGCATGCCGTGCAACTGTTGGCGAGGTCGGCAACTCCGATCACTCCAACATCAATTGGGGTAAAGCAGGCCGTATGCGTTGGAAGGGCAAGCGCCCCCACGTTCGCGGTGTTGTGATGAACCCGGTCGACCACCCGCATGGTGGTGGTGAGGGCCGTACCTCTGGTGGTCGCCATCCGGTGTCACCGTGGGGCAAGCCCGAGGGCCGTACCCGTCGTCCGAACAAGGCCAGCGACAAGCTTATCGTGCGCCGTCGCCGGACCGGCAAGAAGCGCTGATAAGGAGCTGAAAATATGCCGCGTAGTTTGAAGAAGGGCCCCTTCGTCGACGACCACCTGCTCAAGAAAGTCGACAAGGCCAACGAAACCAATTCAAAAGCCGTCATCAAGACATGGTCACGCCGCTCAGTGATCACCCCAGACTTCCTGGGCCTCACATTTGCGGTGCATGACGGCCGCAAGCACGTCCCGGTGTTCGTCACCGAGGCGATGGTGGGTCACAAGCTGGGAGAATTCGCTCCCACTCGTACCTTCCGAGGCCATGACAAGGACGATCGCAAAGGACGTCGGCGCTGAGCCGGCCCTAGGGAAGAAAAGGCAGGATTTCATGGAAGCCAAGGCGCAGGCGCGTTACGTTCGCGTCACGCCCCAGAAGGCACGCCGCGTGGTGAACGAAGTTCGCAACAAGCGTGTCCTGGAGGCAGCCGACATTCTGCGGTTCGCTCCGCAGGCCGTCGCAACCGATGTCCAGAAGGTGCTTCACAGCGCTGTCGCCAACTCCAAATTCAAGGCTGAGCTGGCAGGGGAGGCTTTTGACGAAGCCGACCTGCTGGTCCTCGAAGCCTTTGTGGACGAAGGCCCGACTATGAAGCGTTTCCGCCCCCGCGCACAAGGACGCGCCGGACGGATCCTCAAGCGCACCAGCCACATCACCATTGTGGTGGGTACCAAGGACGATAAGCAGAAGGGAGACCAGTAATGGGGCAGAAGGTTAACCCAACCGGGTTCCGTCTGGGAATCACCACCGATCACCGGTCCCGCTGGTTCTCCGACTCAACCACCAAAGGCCAGAGCTACGCAGATTACGTAGCCGAAGACGTTGCTATTCGTCGCGCTTTGTCTGAAAGCCTTGAGCGCGCCGGCATTTCGAAAGTTGACATCGAGCGCACCCGCGACCGCGTGCGCGTCGACCTGCATACCGCGCGTCCCGGCATTGTGATCGGACGTCGTGGCGTCGAGGCAGATCGCCTGCGTCAATCTCTCGAGAAGCTGACTGGCAAGCAGGTCCAGCTCAACATCCTCGAGGTTCGCAACCCCGATCTGGACGCACAGCTGGTTGCTCAGGGCATCGCCGAGCAACTCGCAGCACGTGTCTCGTTCCGTCGCGCCATGCGTAAGGGCATCCAGTCCGCACAGCGTGCAGGCGCCAAGGGCATTCGTGTCCAGGTGTCCGGCCGTCTGGGTGGAGCCGAAATGTCTCGCTCCGAGTTCTACCGTGAAGGCCGTGTGCCGTTGCACACCCTGCGCGCGAACATCGACTACGGCTTTTTTGAAGCTCGTACCACCTTTGGTCGCATTGGCGTCAAGGTGTGGATCTACAAGGGCGACATGACCGAGCGCGAATTTGCTCGCCAGCAGGCTGAGCAGCAGAACCGCGGCGGACGCCGCGGTGATCGTCGCGGACCCCGTCGCGGCGGCCGTGGAGGCCAGGGACGCGGTGGACGTCAGCGCAACCAGGAACGCGCAAGCGAAAACACGCAGCCAGAAAAGGCTCAGACTGAGCCCCAGGCCGAACAGCCGGCTGCCGATCAAGGAACGGAGGCCTGAGTCTTATGCTCATTCCCCGTCGGACCAAGTTCCGCAAGCAGCATCGTCCACACCGCACTGGTGTGGCTAAAGGCGGCACCGAGCTGGCCTTCGGCGACTACGGCATCCAGGCTCTTGAAGGCGCCTATGTCACGAACCGTCAAATCGAGGCAGCTCGTATCGCGGTGACCCGTCACGTGAAGCGTGGCGGCAAGGTGTGGATCAACATCTTCCCTGACCGCCCGCTGACCAAGAAGCCCGCAGAAACCCGTATGGGTTCCGGTAAAGGCGCTCCTGAATGGTGGGTCGCCCCCGTCAAGCCGGGCCGCATTATGTTCGAACTGGGCGGCGTTTCCGAGGAGCTCGCTCGCGAAGCTCTGAGCCGTGCCCAGCACAAACTTCCAATGAAGACCCGATTTGTGGTCCGAGAGGGTGGTGAACTCTGATGGCCGACAAAGGTCTGACGACCGCCGACCTGGATGCAATGGACGCAGCACAGCTGTCCAAGGAGCTCGAGAAGGCTAAGGCTGAACTGTTCAACCTGCGCTTTTCCCAAGCCGTCGGTTCCCTCGAGGACCATGGACGCATGAAGGTAGTTCGTCGCAACATTGCCCGGATCTACACCATTAGCCGTGAGCGGGAGCTCGGCTTCCGCACAGCCCCCACTACGAAGGAGTGAGTCGCATGTCCGAGACCACTAATGAGGCTGTCGCACGTAATTTCCGTAAGGTTCGTCGTGGCTACGTGACCAGCGACAAGATGGATAAAACCGTCGTCGTTGAGCTCGAAGACCGCATGAAGCACGCACTTTACGGCAAAGTCATGCGTAAGAGGAAAAAGGTTAAGGCCCACGACGAGAACAACGAGTGCCACGTCGGTGACCTCGTTCGCATCATGGAGACCCGCCCGCTGTCAGCCACCAAGCGCTGGCGCGTCGCGGAGATCATCGAAAAGGCGAAGTAATTCGTCCTCATAGACCATCATCCGTTCGGTCAGGCTCTAGTGGCGCAACCGCGCTGCGATGAGAACCGGCACGACGACAGGAGTCACACACAATGATCCAGCAGGAGTCGCGACTGAAAGTCGCTGATAACACAGGTGCAAAGGAGATCCTGACCATCCGTGTTCTCGGCGGTTCGGGTCGACGCTACGCCGGAATTGGCGACACGATTGTCGCCACCGTCAAAGACGCTATCCCAGGCGGCAACGTCAAGAAGGGCGAAGTCGTTAAGGCGGTCGTCGTACGTACGCGTAAGGAAACGCGTCGTTCCGACGGTTCCTACATTCGATTCGATGAAAACGCCGCAGTGATTCTCAACAGCAATGGGGAGCCACGCGGGACGCGTATTTTCGGACCTGTCGGCAGGGAACTGCGCGACAGGAAGTTCATGCGCATCATTTCACTTGCCCCGGAGGTGCTCTGATGGCAGCGAAGATTCGTAAAGGCGACCTCGTCGAGGTTGTCCGTGGACGCACGTCAGACGAGGCCAAGCTCGCCAAGCGCAACGAGCGCCGCGAAGCTGAGGGCCTTGAACCCCTCAAGCCAGGTGACAAGGGCCGCCAGGGTCGCGTCATCAAGGTGTTCCCGAAGGAACAGAAGGTCCTGGTCGAGGGTGTCAACCTGAAGACACGTCATGTGCGCCAGGGACAGTCCCAGAACTCAAGTGGCGGCATTGAAACAGTGGAAGCACCGATTTCACTGTCCAAGGTCGCTCTGGTTGATCCCGACACAAAGCAGCGCGTTCGCGTGGGCTTCAGGGAAGACCAGGTTGAGCGTGACGGTCGTACCCGCACCGTGCGTGTTCGCGTGACCCGTGGTCGCGTGGCAGCAGGTATCGAGCAGGGCAAGGAGATCTGATCATGGCCCCGCGTCTGAAAGAAAAGTACAACTCAGAGATTCGTCAAGCGCTGCGTGACGAGTTCAAGCACAGCAACGTCATGGAGGTGGGCGGTCTCACCAAGATCGTCGTCAACATGGGCGTTGGTGAAGCCGCTCGTGACTCGAAGGCACTTGAAGGAGCACTGCGCGACTTGACGGCAATCACCGGCCAGAAGCCTGTGACAACCAAGGCCAAGAAGTCCATCGCACAGTTCAAACTGCGTGAAGGCCAGCCCATCGGCGCACACGTCACCTTGCGTGGCGATCGCATGTGGGAGTTCCTTGACCGTCTTCTGTCGACCGCTCTGCCCCGTATCCGCGACTTCCGCGGACTGTCATCGAAGCAATTTGACGGCAACGGCAATTACACCTTCGGTCTGTCGGAACAGTCCATGTTCCACGAGATCGATCAGGACAGCATCGACCGCGTGCGCGGCATGGACATCACAATCGTGACCTCAGCCCGCACCGATGAGGAGGGCCGTACACTGCTACGTCACCTCGGCTTCCCCTTTAAGGAGGACTGACCATGGCTAAGACGTCTCTCAAGATCAAAGCCGCGCGCGCCCCGAAGTTCGGTGTCCGTGGCTACACCCGGTGCAGCCGGTGCGGACGCCCGCGCTCGGTCTACCGCAAGTTCGGACTGTGTCGAGTCTGCCTGCGTGAGCTTGCCCTTCGTGGCGAACTCCCAGGCGTGACAAAGAGCAGCTGGTAAGCACTACGTCGTAGGTCCCGGGGACCCCGGTGGAAACCGCGACGAGGAAGGGGAATTAGTCCCCATGACAATGACTGATCCCATCGCAGACATGCTGACGCGTCTGCGTAACGCAAACTCGGCTCAGCACGAGTCGGTCTCCATGCCGTACTCCAAGCTGAAGGCCGCCATTGCGAACATCCTGGTGGAAGAGGGCTATATTGCCTCGACCTCCGTCGAGGATGCTCGCGTTGGCAAAACACTGATCCTCAATCTCAAGTACGGCTCCAAGCGTGAGCGTGCAATTGAAGGTCTGCAACGCGTGTCCAAGCCAGGCCTGCGCGTTTATGCGAAGTCGACGAACTTGCCGAAGGTCCGCGGCGGACTGGGTGTGGCTATTCTGTCCACATCTTCCGGTCTGCTGACCGACCGTCAGGCATCCGACAAGGGTGTAGGTGGGGAAGTCCTCGCCTACGTCTGGTGAGAGGGGGGAACCGACAATGTCACGAATCGGTAAGAGCCCAATCGCAATCCCGTCGGGAGTTGACGTCGACATCAAGAGCGCCACAGTCACGGTGAAAGGCCCCAAGGGCGAGCTGAGCCATGAGCTTCCTCATCTGATCTCAGCACGCGTCGAGGACGGCCAGATCATCGTCGAGCGTGCGGATGACGGCCGCGAAGCCCGTTCACTGCACGGACTGAGCCGTTCACTGATCAACAACATGGTTGTGGGCGTGACCCAGGGCTTCAGCAAACAGCTCGAGATCACCGGCACCGGTTACCGCGTAGTCGCCAAGGGCAAGGACTTGGAATTCTCGCTGGGATTCTCCCACACCGTTCCGTTCAAGGCCCCTGAAGGCATTGACTTCACGGTTGACTCACAAACGAAGTTCACGGTCTCAGGCATCGACAAGCAACTCGTCGGTGAAACTGCAGCGCGGATTCGTAAGATCAAGAAGCCTGAACCGTACAAGGGCAAGGGTATTCACTACGTGGGTGAAACGATCCGCCGCAAGGTCGGAAAGGCTGGTAAGTGATGGGCTACTCCGTCAAAGGCAAAGGCAAAGTTGTTGCGCGTAAGCGTCGCCATCAGCGTCTTCGCAAGAAGATCAGCGGCACTGCCGAGTGCCCGCGCTTGGTCGTGACCCGTTCGAACCGTCACATGGTCGCACAGGTCATCGACGATACGGTTGGCAACACCCTCGTGTCCGCTTCCACGATGGAAGACGAATTTGCTTCGGCAGAAGGCTCGAAGGTGGACAAGGCTCACCGTGTAGGCGAACTGATCGCAGAGCGCGCCAAAGCTGCTGGCATCTCCGCAGTGGTCTTCGACCGCGCAGGATACAAGTATCACGGCCGCGTCGCGGCTGTCGCAGAGGCCGCCCGTGAGGGCGGATTGAACCTCTGAAAGCGACTGAGGGAAAGAGAGATCAACTGATGGCTGCAGCGCAGCGAAGCAGAAACGGTCAGGAATCCTCCGGGCGCAACGAACGTGACAGCGAGCGTCGCGATCGCCGCCAGGGGCGTAACACTGACCGTCGCGACAACCGTCGCAACGAAGACAAGAACCAATACATCGAGCGTGTCGTCACGATCAACCGCGTTTCCAAGGTGGTCAAGGGTGGACGTCGCTTCAGCTTCACCGCTCTGGTAGTGGTGGGCGATGGCGAAGGCACCGTCGGCGTCGGCTACGGAAAGGCCAAGGAAGTTCCCCAGGCTATTTCCAAGGGCGTTGAAGAAGCTAAGAAGTCCTTCTTCCACGTGCCCATGATCCGCCGCACGATCACTCACCTGGTCCAGGGCGAAGATGCAGCCGGAATCGTGCTGCTGCGTCCCGCTACACCAGGTACCGGTGTTATTGCCGGCGGCCCTGTGCGCGCCGTCCTCGAGGCAGCTGGCGTACAGGACGTGCTGACCAAGTCGCTCGGATCCGACAATGCACTTAACATCGTCCGAGCAACGGTGGCAGCTCTGAAGCAGCTGGAAACACCTGAAGCAGTGGCCGCACGTCGTGGACTTCCGGTGGAGCGTGTTGCTCCGTCCGGCATGTTGCGCGCACAGGCAGAAGGCGAAGCGGAAAAGAAAGCTCAGGCCGAGCAGAAGGAAGCCGCCAAAGCCTCCGCAGGGGTGAGTGAATAATGGCAAAACTCAAGATCACGCAGGTTCGATCAACGATCGGCGCCAAGCAGAACATGAAAGAGACCATGCGTACCCTTGGGCTGCGCAAGATCCGCCAAAGCGTTGTGCGTGAGGATTCCGAGTCAGTTCGCGGAATGATCAACACAGTGCGACACCTGATTACAGTGGAGGAGGCTGACTGATCATGGCGAAATCAACGTCGAACAAGACGACTGAGGAAGCCCCCGCAGGCATCCTCAAGCTGCACGACCTGCGTCCCGCCAGGGGAGCCAATAAGGCCAAGATCCGTGTGGGTCGTGGTGAAGGCTCCAAGGGTAAAACCGCCGGCCGCGGCACGAAGGGCACCAAGGCCCGCCGTTCCGTCCCAGTTGGCTTCGAGGGCGGCGCCAAGCCGATTCACGTGCGTCTTCCTCAGCTGCGCGGATTCAAGAATCCGTTCCGCGTGGAATACCAGGTGGTTAACGTCGGCAAGCTGCAGGAACTGTTCCCCGAGGGCGGCTCCGTTTCATCGGAAGACCTGGCTCAAAAGGGAGCTGTTCGTGACGGACACCCGGTCAAGGTCCTCGGAGGCGGAGAAGTGACCAGCGCATTCACCCTGGATGTGGATGCATGCTCACAATCGGCTCAGGACAAGATCACGCAGGCTGGTGGCACCGTCACGGTGCGATAAGTCTGAAACACGGTGGGGGTGGTTTGTTAGCCAAACCACCCCCATAGTGTCGCAGGTCGATCACATGGGCGCAGATGGCGCGTCATCGGGTCGCCCTCGGCAATGAACTAACGAAAAACCGCGGTGTAGCCAATCCAATTGACGTGAGACGTGCTAACTCGGGTAGGCTAGGCACGGTGAGTAAAGTTGTGATTGCGTCAAGCTGTCACACCATCAACCTAGGAAGAGGAAGCCGTGTTAAGTGCCTTCACACAGGCGTTCCGCACTCCTGACCTGCGTCGGAAGTTGCTGTTCTCCTTGATGATCATGGCGGTATTCCGCCTCGGAGCATTTATCCCGACCCCAGGCGTCAACACTGTCAACGTGCAGAAGTGCCTGGCAACTCAGGAAGAAGGATCCCTGCTCGGGCTCGTCGACCTGTTCTCAGGCGGCGCGTTGCTCCAGCTGTCGATCTTCGCGCTCGGCATCATGCCGTACATTACGGCGTCGATCATCGTCCAGCTTCTGCGAGTTGTCATTCCTCGGTTCGATGACCTGCACAAGGAAGGTCAGACGGGTCAGGCCAAGCTCACGCAATACACGCGGTACGGCACAATCTTCCTCGGCGTACTGCAGTCGACCACCATGGTGTACATGGCGCGCTCGGGCAACATGTTCCCCGGCTGCCAGCACGACATCATAGCTGACCGGTCCATCCCCATGTACCTCGTGATGATCGTTACTATGACCGCGGGTACCGCCGTCATCATGTGGCTGGGTGAATTGATCACTGAGCGTGGCATCGGCAATGGCATGTCACTGCTGATCTTCACGTCGATCACCGCTCGTATGCCTGCTCAGTTGTTCTCGATCGGACAAGGTGGCGGCTGGGGCAAAGTTGCCGCAATTGTCGGCATGATTCTCGTAGTCGCACTTGCCATTGTCTACATCGAGCAATCACAGCGCCGAATCCCCGTTCAGTACGCCAAGCGCATGATCGGCCGCCGCATGTACGGCGGTTCCTCGACATACATCCCGCTGAAGATCAATATGTCGGGCGTTATCCCCGTCATCTTCGCGTCATCGATCCTGGCTATGCCGGTGATGATGGCGAACTTTGGCTCACCAGAATCGACGTGGGTGCAGTGGGTGCGTTCAAACTTCAACCACCAGTCATGGCTCTACCTCGTGCTGTACGCCCTGATGATCCTCGGCTTCGCATTCTTCTACACTTCCATCACCTTCAACCCGGACGAGGTTGCCGACAACATGAAACGCTACGGCGGTTTCATCGTGGGGTACCGTGCTGGACGCCCGACCGCTGAATTCCTGCGTTACGTCATGAACCGCATTACCACGGCGGGTGCGTTCTACCTGATGATTGTCGCCCTTGTACCGTCGCTGATGATGATCCCACTCGGTCTGCAGAATGGACAGATGCCGTTCGGTGGTACCACGCTGCTGATTATGGTCGGCGTCGGCCTGCAGACCGTGAAAGAAATCAACACTCAGCTCGAACAACATCATTACGAGGGATTCCTTCGATGACAGCTATTATCCTGCTCGGTCCTCCTGGAGCGGGCAAAGGAACTCAAGCAAGCATAATTGCATGCAAACTCGGCATCCCGGCCATTTCAACAGGGGAAATTTTCCGCGCCAACATTGCCGAACAGACGGAACTCGGCATCCTCGCACAGTCCTACATGGATCGCGGCGAACTTGTTCCCGACTCGGTCATCAACCCGATGGTGCATGCTCGCCTGAAGGCGCCTGATGCCGCTGAGGGCTTCCTGCTCGATGGCTATCCGCGCACTGTTGAGCAGGCACATGCTTTGCGTGACACGCTCGCTGACCTGGGAACCGAACTTGACGTGGTGATCGAGCTTCAGGCGGATGAAGATCAGGTTGTGCACCGCATGCTCAAGCGCGCAACCGAACAGCACCGCTCAGACGACACTGAGCCGGTTATCCGTCATCGCCTGGCGGTTTACCATACGCAAACTGAGCCGGTCGCCACGTACTATGTCGATCAGGATCTGCTCGAAGCAGTCGATGCGAACGGGTCGGTCGAAGAAGTCAGCGAACGCATTTTTGCCATTCTCGATTCACTGAACGGTGCCGGCTCCGGGAGCGGTGCTGACTCAGCGGACGGTGCCGGCGCGGATGAGGTGACGGGCGGCCAGGCCACCCTCGACGATCCTCGTGATCCGTGGTTCGAAGCCCACCAAAACGGTGAAGGAGAGTGCTGCGGGGCGGAAGAATTCCCCGAAGATGACCCAGCCGAGGCTTCGGAGCCTGCCAGCTCCAGCTCGTCTGACCAGGGCGGCGCTGCTGCCTCGGCAAATGCGGATGCTTCGGTCTCAGAAGGTCGCTGAGGACGATGGGTCACGCGCGTATTGAGCTGAAAACCAGGGATCAGATTCTGCAGATGCGTCGCGCAGGTTTGATCGTGGCGGATATCCACGCAGCACTGCGCCGCGCGGCTCAACCAGGCGTCACATTGACGGAACTGGACCGCATCAGTGCCGAAGTGATTTCCCAGGCGGGAGCGACCTCGAATTTCCTGAACTACTTCGGATACCCGGCGACGGTCTGTATCAGCATCAATGACACTGTTGTGCACGGCATTCCGAATGATGATGTCCTGCGCAACGGCGACATCGTCTCCTTCGACTGCGGAGCCTACGTGACGCACCACGGCCGCGGCTGGCACGGTGATGCCGCGTTCTCCATGATTGTGGGCGATGAACAGGCCGCATCTCAGCGCCGGCGTGAACTCAACGAAGTGACGCGCGCTGCTATGTGGCGTGCGATCGCAGCGTTGGCTTCTGCTCGCCGCGTCAGCGCGGTGGGACAAGCTGTTGAAGACACCTGCGAGGATTACCGGGACACGTTCGGGTGGGAAGCACAGATCGTTGAAGAATTCGGCGGACACGGCATCGGAACGGCGATGCATCAACCGCCCGACGTGTTGAACTACCGTGCGACCGGGATCAGCCCGCGTCTGAAGCCAGGTATGGTGCTGGCGATCGAACCCATCCTCGTGTCGGGCAACCCTGCGACGCGCACCGAAGCTGACGGGTGGACCGTGCACACGCTGGATCACAGCGATGCCGCGCACTGGGAGCACTCCGTTGCCATCATGGAGGAGGGCATTTCAGTCCTGACTGCGCCAGACGGTGGGGTAGAGGGCCTGGCTCATTACGGAGTAACCCCCATTTCACTGGACTGATACACGCAGCCTGCGTATTTCTGATTGCTGTGTGATCGGCGCTCCAGGCGTCGCCCTCGTCAATATGGAAGGCAACTCGAGACCGGCGCGTGAGGGATATCCCACTGAATGGGCTTCACCGGCGTTGCATCCTCCTCTAGAATGGACAGTCGGGCTGACTTTCTTGCCGATTGGCGAGGGGAACGCCCGCCACGGTTTCGGCCGTGAGCCCTACTGACAAACGTAGAGGATAGACGGAGGACATGGCGAAGAAAGACGGAGTTATTGAGGTCGAAGGCACCGTTATTGAGGCGTTGCCGAACGCGATGTTTCGTGTTGAGCTCACCAACGGTCACGAAGTTCTGGGATACATCTCAGGAAAGATGCGTCAGCACTACATTCGTATCCTGCCTGAAGACCGCGTAGTCGTCGAGCTCAGCCCGTATGACCTTGAAAAGGGTCGAATCGTCTACCGATACAAGTAAACCGACACAACAAGCGTCGCCTGGCGACGTGGAGGTGCACCATGAAGGTCAAGCCTAGTGTCAAGAAGATCTGTGACAAGTGCAAGGTGATTCGTCGCCACGGCAACGTCATGGTTATTTGCGACAACCCCAGGCACAAGCAGCGTCAAGGATGAAAGCCGTAGCTGCTCAGTGGCAGTGAGCCACTGGCGGGCGATTTGCCCACAGCACACCGTCGACCGCGCAAGCGGGACCCCTGGTTCGGAGGCCGGGGCTGATTGATGGATCAGAGACGGGGTGACGACCTCCGAAAACCATGTGGAGAAAAGTCATGGCACGTATTGCCGGCGTTGACCTCCCCCGTGAAAAGCGGATGGAGATTGCGCTTACTTACATTTACGGTGTGGGACGCACCCGCGCCAAGGAAACACTTGAAGCAACCGGGGTCAGCCCCGACCTTCGCGTACGCGACGCCAGTGAAGAAGATATGGTCAAGCTGCGCGACTACATCGAGGCCAACTTTAAGGTCGAAGGCGACTTGCGTCGTGAGGTCCAAGCCGATATCCGCCGCAAGATCGAGATCGGATGCTACCAGGGCATGCGCCACCGTTTTGGCCTGCCTGTTCATGGTCAGCGGACGAAGACAAATGCGCGTACCCGTAAAGGACCCAAGCGCACCGTGGCTGGCAAGAAGAAAGCCACCAAGTAACTCATAGAGCTGGGTGATGAAACCTGGCCCCTCGACTTCAAAAGGAAAATCAATGGCTGTCAAGTCTACTCGCTCATCTTCGGCGCGTAAGCCGCGTCGTAAAGAGCGCAAGAACGTCACGCACGGCAAGGCGTTCATCAAGTCGACGTTCAATAACACGATCGTCTCCATCACCGATCCCACCGGCGCTGTCCTGTCATGGTCATCGTCCGGTCAGGTCGGTTTCAAGGGCTCACGTAAGTCCACCCCGTTCGCCGCTCAGCTTGCCGCTGAGGCTGCAGCACGTCGCGCGCAGGAACAGGGCATGAAGAAGGTTGACGTTTTCGTCAAGGGCCCGGGCTCCGGCCGCGAAACGGCGATTCGTTCGCTGCAGGCCGCTGGTCTTGAGGTTGGATCCATTCAGGATGTCACTCCGCAGGCTCACAACGGTGCACGTCCCCCGAAACGTCGCCGCGTCTGAAAGACCCGTGTGAGGGACGAGGGCGACCCGTCCGCGTCCCACGTCACGATGTTCCCACACAAGTGGGAACCATCTGCACCCTGTTTTTTCCGTCACTGTTCGCGTGACGGGACCACAAATCCGACATCATATAGCGGTTGTCGGAAAGAAAGGACCAAGACGTGCTCATTGCAGAACGCCCCATCCTCTCAGAGGAGAAGGTGAGCGATTACCGCTCCCGTTTCACTCTTGAGCCACTCGAGCCTGGGTTTGGATACACACTGGGTAACTCCCTGCGCCGTACATTGCTGTCGTCCATTCCGGGCGCAGCGGTCACCTCGATCCGCATTGACGGTGTGCCACACGAATTCCACACGGTGGAAGGCGTGAAGGAAGACGTCGCTGAGATCATCCTGAACATCAAAGACATCGTTCTGTCCTCTGAAGAGGATGAGCCTGTCGTGATGTACCTGCGCAAGGCTGGCCCCGGTGAGGTCGTCGCAGGGGATATCACTCCTCCTGCAGGCGTGGAAATCCACAACCCTGACCTTCATCTGGCAACGCTCAATGAGAAGGGCAAGCTCGAGATTGAACTGACGGTTGAGCGTGGCCGTGGCTACGTTTCCGCTGCTCAGAACAAGGATCCGCAAGCTGAGATCTCCCGCATCCCGATCGATTCGATCTACTCGCCGGTGCTCAAAGTGACATACAAGGTGGAGGCCACCCGTGTCGAGCAACGCACCGACTTTGATCGTCTGATCATCGATGTGGAAACCAAGCCAGCTATCAGTCCGCGCGATGCTCTCGCGTCAGCCGGAAGCACCCTGGTGGAGCTCTTCGGCCTCATGCGTGAACTGAACGAGGAAGCAGAAGGCATCGAAGTGGGCCCATCGACTACCGATGAGACCCTTGCGCAAGACCTGGCCTTGCCGATCGAAAGCCTGAACCTGCAGTCCCGTTCGTACAACGCGCTGCGTCGACGCGGCATCCTCACCGTGGGTGAACTCGTTGCCCACTCTGAGGCTGACCTGCTGGATATCCGCAACTTCGGAACCAAGTCCATCGAGGAGATCAAGGAAGCCTTGGCATCCTTGGGTATGACCCTCAAGGATGCAGTCATGCCTGAACGCGCCGGCGGAGAAGACGCCGGAAACGTTCAGTTCAGTGACGACCAGTCTTTCTGATCGAATCCACTTTGCGTCCGTGCCGCCTCCAGCGGCCGTCATCGATGGACGAGGACGCCCAAACAAACTGTGTAGGAGAAACTCATGCCCACCCCTAAGAAGGGCCCACGTTTGGGTGGCAGCCCAGCGCACCAGAAGCTGCTGTTGGCTAACCTTGCTGCTCAACTGATCGAACACCGTGCGATCACCACGACCGAGGCCAAGGCCCGCGCGCTGCAGCCGTACGTTGAAAAGCTGGTCACTAAGGCAAAGCGCGGCGACATTCACGCTCGCCGTACGGTTGCCCGCAAGATCCCGAACAAGGATGTCCTGTACATGCTGTTCGACGAGGTCGTTCCGGCCATGGATCCAGAGCGCAACGGTGGCTACACCCGCATCACCAAGCTGGGGCCGCGCCGCGGCGACAATGCTCCGATGGCTCGTATTGAGCTTGTCATGGAGAAAGTCGAGAAGAAGGCTGTCGTTGCCGACGCTGAGCGTACCGCTTCGAAGGCTGCTGCAAAGTCCGGTAAGGATTCCAAGGCGACCGGCAAGGCTGACGAAAAGGCCGAGACCGAAGCTGAAGCAGCAGAAACAGCCGAGCCGGCTGCTGACGAAGCCGCTTCACAGGAGTCAGCTGACGACAAAGCTGAAACCGAAGCTGAGGAAGCTGCCAAGTAGTCATGCACCGTCGTGACCTGCTGATCTGACTGGCACTGCGCTGATTGAGCGGTGACCAGTCCAGCGGATGGCTGATCGGAAGCTGGGTAAACCCCGTGTGGGTTTACCCAGCTTCCGTGTATTCGCGCGGTTGGTGTGCCGGCCGTGTCGGATGCTCTTTAGGTGGAGCCCGTGTGCACTCGCCCCTCGTTCCCCAACTGTCGATCTCACTGGGGCCGCGCAGCACGAACCCGACCCGAAATTGCTGTGACCAGCACGGATGTGTTGCAGGCCAGTCGGTGACCCCGCAGAGTTCACGCGAGTTCGACAGTTGGGGACATGCAGGGGAGGGGTAGAGCCGCGGATGGGTCGCCCTCGTCAATGAACAGGAAGCTGGCGTGGGGCGGACAGCTCGTTGGAAACCCGAGGTGAGAGCAAGCCATTATGCTAAGAACATGTCTGAAGAGATGACCCTCGCTGTCGACTGCGGCGGGGGCGGAATCAAAGCCTCAGTGCTCGACTCGCGCGGAACGCTGACCGCATCGCCGGTGCGCACGCCCACGCCCTACCCGCTCCCTCCCGAACTGCTCGTCAAGACCACACAGGACCTTGCCGCGCAACTGCCTGCCGCCACGCGCGTCACGATGGGAATGCCTGGCATGCTGCGCCACGGAGTGGTCATCACGACTCCGCACTACATCACGCGTGACGGCCCGCGATCACGGATCCTGCCTGAACTGGTCGAGCAATGGGCCAACTTCGACATGGGACGGGCACTTGAAGCTGCTCTGGGCATGCCGACACTGGTGCTCAACGACGCTGAAGTGGCCGGCGCAGGTGTCATCACGGGCACGGGCCTCGAAATGATCGTGACCCTGGGGACCGGGCTGGGAAACGCGGTTTTCGATTCAGGTGTGCTCGCGCCGCACGTGGAAGTATCGCAGGGATTTGTGCGATGGGGACTGACCTATGACGACTACATTGGCGAGCATGAACGCCTCCGGCTGGGAGACGCGCACTGGTCTCGACGAGTGCGCCGAGTGATCGACGGCCTGCGCCCGATGTACGTGTGGGATCGCCTGTACCTGGGTGGTGGAAACTCGAAACGCGTCACGGCGATGAACCGGGCCAAACTCGGTGACGACGTGGTGATCGTTCCCAATGACGCCGGCATCATCGGCGGTGTTCGCGCATGGACACTGTGAGGGCGCGGCTTGACCTGGCATACGACGGCACCTTCTTCCACGGCTGGGCCGCACAGCCCGGACTACGCACCGTGGAAGGTGAACTGGTTCGAGCCCTGTCGCTGATCGCCCGCCAGGAAGTGGCGGTGACTGTGGCGGGACGCACCGATGCGGGAGTGCACGCAGATCATCAGGTGGCTCACGTCGACCTGCCGGCGCAGGTGTGGGACAGCCTTCCGGGAAGGTCCTCGCGCACACCCGAAGATGCGCTGGTTGACCGTCTGGCCTCTCTGCTTACCCGCGCGCACGGTGATTTCATGAAGGCGCACGGGCTGGTGTCGCCGAGAGGGTACTGCGACGTTGCGCTTCTGAGTTCTCATCGCGTGCCGGAAACCTTCGATGCGCGTTTCAGCGCTGTGGGGCGTCACTATGTGTACCGGCTGCTTGACCAGCGCGCGGGCAGTGACCCCTTTTCCGGGCGACGCATCTGGACGGTTCCTGCACGCCAGACGCTTAATTTGGAAGCCATGGCTGAAGCTGCTTCCAGCGTCATCGGTGAGCATGATTTTCTGTCCTTTTGCAAGCCGCGTGAGGGCGCGACCACGATCCGTACGCTCCGCCAGCTGGACGTCGTGGCGGCGGGGGAAACGTCGCCGATCCTGGTGCGCGTCCATGCTGACGCTTTTTGCCACTCAATGGTGCGATCCCTGGTGGGAGCACTGATTGACGTGGGGACAGGCCGCCGCTCGCCGGCGTGGATGAGACATCTGCTGGATGCGCGTTCGCGTGAGGCAGCCGCTCCGCTGGCTCCGGCGCATGGCTTGACTTTGGCGCACGTGGACTATCCGCCTGCCGATCAGTGGGCACAGCGCGCGCAACAGACCCGCGCGGTCCGCTCTTTGGGCTGCTGCTAGGTGGACTGTTTTGCTGCCGTGTTGCAGATGACCGGCTTCGTTGGGATTCAGGATGGACGAGGGCGGCTCGGGCTTCCTGAGTCGAGCCCGTCGGAGTGGAGGATGGTGGTGCCTACTTTTTGTGAATGCGCTTGGCACTGGTGCGCCACGTGGGTGTGGTACTGACGCGCGTGTGGTGAGGCTCGCGAGCTGTGTGCTCAGCTTTGGGCGTTGAAATCGACTCGATGAGCTGGCTGACAGCGGTTGCCGTCATGTCCTGCAGTGGCCACATCACCGTGGTCAGGCCCATGGAATTGTCTTCGTGCGCATTGTGATCGCCGAAGCCGATGATGGACAGATCGTTGGGGACATGCTTACCCAGGTCGCGTGCAGCGGAGAAGACGCCCGGTGCCTGTGTGTCATCAGCGCACCATACTGAATCAATGTCGGGGTGGGCGGTGAGCATGCGCATGCAGGTCTCGTACGAGTCGTGAGCACTCCAGGTGGGCAGGGAGAGAAACTCTGCGCGGTCCTGGAAATGCTCGAGGACAGGTACCTGACGGAAGTGGTTGATGTTGGGGCCTGCAAGGTACAGGGCCCGTGACGTGTCCGTGGCGTCGAGGTCGCTGAGGATTTCCCGGACTCCTGTTCCTTCATCAATGCTGACGAGGCCCACTCCGCCGAAATGGTTCGAGGTTTCAATCATCGACATCCACATCACTGGAATGTCGAGCTGGCTGAGCAGGGGACCAACGAACTGCTGGGTGGAGGTGGTCTCGCAGATTGCACCTGCCAGTTGAATATCGGAGAGCACCGATTGAATGAAACGGCGGTTGGCGGCATCGCCCTCAGGTTGGAAGAGCGGCAGAAGAAGGTAGCCGCGACGTTGAACCTCAATCATGGCTGTGGTCAGTACTTTGTGGACGACCGGCACGAACGGGTCTTCCGGCAGTTCAGCCATGATCAAAGCGATGATGTTGGTGGATCCTCGCCTCAGTGATCGTGCCGCAGCGTTGGGGACGTAGTTCATTTCACGGGCGACGTTCGTGACGTGCTCGATCGTAGCCGGTGCAATCTTGACTTCGTGCCCGTGGCCGTTGAGTATAAGAGAGACGGTGGATGGTGCGACGCCTGCTTTCCGAGCGACATCAGCCCGAGTTGTCCGTGTCATGGTGAATTCCTTCAAGAAAAAGTACCGCGAAGTCAGCCAGAGCGACGCAGCTCTGAGCGGTAACACAGTAACTATATCGTGTTAGTTCTGGAAAAGATATTTGGGTATTGGCCCTTTTGTGGATGTGCTGTATGAAGCTGGATTGACGTGGCCTGGCCGGAGTGTGGACTATCGTCTGGATACGCAGGGCGTCGATGCGTACAGCTGGCCGAACGCGCGGGAATTGCATCTGATTTTGAGGTGCCAGAGTGTGTGGTGTGAGGTTTCTTACATTTGTGATCGACGGTGAGAAACGGTGGGTGGGTGCGGGGTGTGTCGCTCACGATATTTCCGATCGAAAACGTGCGGAAACGTGATGAGCGTTAAAGTCTGACGTACCGGTTTTGTCGCCGGTCGTAATCAAAGTGAGATCTTTGGGGTTAGTGAAAACCGTAAAAATGTCTTATTCTTTCACTGTCACCTAACACGAGATAGTTAGAGAGACGTCAACCGGCACGCAGCCGGCTGGCTTTCTTCTCGACCAATGGAGGTCTTTAAATGAGATTGACACGAGCAACACGCGGCGCCCTTGGGGTGCTTGCCGTTTCATGCCTGTCATTAACAGCGTGTGGAGGCGGAGCTGAAGAGAGCGGAACATCATCAGCCAGTGGCATCCCAACGCCCGACGTTGCCTGCGACATTCCAGAAGGCAACGTTGACGGCAGCGTTGTTGACACTTCGAAAGTGGAAGGCGAAATCACCTTCCAGACACAGGGCCTGCAAACCGATTTCGCCGACTTCTTCCAAGCCAAGATCAAGGAATTCGAAGAGGCAAACCCGGGGACCACCATCAAATGGACCGACCAGGGCGGAGGTACAGACTTCGACCAGGCCATCACATCCCAGGCAACAAACTGCAAGATGGCAGACGTCGTCAACGTGGCATCGTCATCCATCCTGGCGCTGTCCAAAGCCAATTTGCTGATGGACTTTGACGTCAAAGCACCCCAGATCGGTGACAAGTTCGTTGAAACCATCTGGAACTCAACGAACCTCGGCGCTCAGGATCATCACACCGCGCTGCCCTGGTACTTCGGCCCCTACATCACCACATACAACAAGGACGTCTTCCAACGTTCCGGACTGGATCCGGAAAAGGCGCCCTCGACAATGGACGACCTGCTGGACGCGGCAGCCAAGGTGGGGGCAGCCGGAAACGGCGACTATGGCATCTACGGATCACCAGACTGGTACCTGGTTGCGCAGCTGCATGGAATGGGCGTGCAACTGCTCAACGATGACCACACTGAGTTTGACTTCGCAGATAATGCAGATGCAGTCCGATACGTCACCAAGATGGCGGAACTGTACAAGACCAACGCCATCCCGAAAGACTCCCTGACCGGCGAGCCCGACCCGTCCAAGGCCTATTCCAATGGAAACCTCGCATTCGGCACTCCGAACGCCTCGTTCCTGAAAGCCATTAAAGACAACAACCCGCAGGTCTACGAAGCAACAGGTGTTGGCCCGTTCCCAACAAACGAAGGTATCAAACCTGTCTATGAAGGCCAGTACGTCGGCATCTCCGTGACCACCCAGAACGCGCCGCTGGCGATGAAATGGGCCGAGTTCATCACGAACGCCGAAAACGAATACGCCTGGGCACATGACGGTGGAGCAATCGTCTTCCCGGCTGCTACCGAGGCACTCGACAAGATTATGGAAAACCCGCCGGAGGTTGCACAGGATCCTGTCTTCAAGGCTGCATATGAACAGGCCGCAAATGCCGCTAAAGACGCAGAAGCATACTTGGACGTCTTCTACGTCACCGGTTCAGTTCAGAAAGCACTGGTCGACAACGTCAACCAGGCCATCCGCGGCGAAGTCAGCCCAGAGGATGCACTGAAGACTGCTCAAGAACAAATGAACCAGCTGCTGGACGATCTGAACTCCTAATTATCCGGAACCAGCGAAGCGTGTGTGGGCTTATTCAGGTCATCACATGACCACCATGAATAAGCCCACACCGCCTGACGCGGTCCACTTTTACGAACGAAGCGTACCCAGAGTGATGGAGGATAGCACTCATGGCGACTCAGAAGAAGACAAGCGCGCGTAGTCTCAATGGCGCAGCACGGTTCCGAAAATGGTGGGTGCCGTGGCTGTGGGTCACAATCCCCGTGCTGTGTATTATCACTTTCTATATCTACCCATTCATCAACACGGTCGTGACGTCCTTCACCAAGACGAAACCACTTGGCAGGCTCGGACGCTTCAACGGAATTGACAATTACGCGCACATTTTCTCCGACCCGGTGTTCTGGGAAGCCACACGCAACTCCGTGATCTACGCGCTGTGCGTTGTTCCCCTGATGGTGCTGCTGCCGCTGCTGCTGGCACTGCTGGTGCGCCAACACGTGCCGGGAATCGGCTTCTTCCGTGCCATCTACTACGTGCCGGCGATCTGCTCGCTTGTCGTCATCTCACTGGCGTGGCGATACATCCTGGACCAGAAAGGCCCGCTGAACTCCTTTTTCGAAGGTATCGGGCTGATCCAGTCGCCCATTCCCTTCCTGTCCAACGAGTGGCTGATCCTCATCTGCGCAATGATCATCACCTTGTGGCAGGGGTTGCCGTACTACATGATCCTGTATCTGGCTGCATTAACCAACGTTGATCAGTCTTTATACGAAGCAGCCGAAATTGACGGTGCAGGCAGCGTCCGCCGCTTCCTGACGGTCACCGTGCCGGGCGTGCGGGTCATGATGTACCTGGTCGGTGTCCTGTCGACGATCGGATCACTGAAAATCTTCACCGAGGTATATCTGCTGGGCGGAACGAACTCGCCCACACAGACCCTGACCATGTATATCCGTAACCGAATCATGGACCCAACGTTTGGATCACTGGGACAAGGCGACGCCGCTTCGGTGTTCCTGTTCCTGATCACATTCGGATTCATCATTGCCTCACAGAGGCTGCAGAACAAGGCGGAAGCATAATGACTCATTCACCCACGCACACACCTGTCGCGACTGCGCCTCACACCAGCAAACTCAGCGAGTACCGCCACCGCCGCAAACTTGAACGTCAGGGCCGCCAGGTCGCATCCCGGCAAATACGCGGGTGGCGCCTCGTTGGACGCTACGCGGTCCTCATCATTGTGGCGTGCCTGCTGGTCGGCCCACTCTTGCTGCCTCTGCTTGTCGCATTCAAAGCCCCAGGTGAGCCCGTCTTCGGCCAGGGGGCAACGCTCTTTCCGCAGGACTGGTCGCTGGAATCCTTTGCGCGCCTGTTTGAGCGCACCAACATTTTGCTGTCCATCCGTAACTCGGCAATTGTGGCAGCGCTGCTGGTGACATCCAACATGGTGCTCTCATGCCTGGGCGGCTACATGTTGTCCAGGCGCGGATGGACAGGGCGAAACATCATGTACTTCGTGGTGTTGTCGGCAATGATCTTTCCGCTTGAATCCATCATGCTGTCCCTGTTCTCAATGATGGTGCACGTCGGACTGTACGATCATCTGCTGGGAGTGTGGCTGCCAATTCTTATTGGCCCATTCCAGATCCTTCTGATGCGCGCGGCCTTCATGGGAATCCCAGACGAGATCGAAGACGCAGCACTGATCGATGGTGCAGGCGAGTTGCGTCGTTTCTGGACGATCTTTCTGCCCCAGGTTCGCGGCACCCTAACGGTTGTCGGCCTGACAAGCTTTATCGGCGCGTGGTCTGACTTCCTGCTGCCACTGATCATGCTGCCCAGCCCGAAGAATCAGACACTCATGGTGACCCTGTCAGCCATTCAGAATTCCCCGCAGGGCACGAGCTACCAGTTGGTTCTGGCCGGAGCGGTCGTCGCCCTCATGCCGGTTGTTGTGGTCTTCATGTTTTCTCAGAAGTACTTTTTCCGCGGCATTGAAGCAGGCGGCCTGAAGTTCTGAGCTTCATCTGACCCGGTTCGTCCCGGAAGGGATGCTGCGGCGGACGCGGATTTGCCGGGCCCGTTGAGCAAGCCGGTTCGCACTCAAGCTGCACGTGAATCACAGGTTCACGTGCAGCTTCTTCTTTCCGCCACGATCGAGGCAGCCCGCGCGTGGGCGACGACATCTGCGGCTCTTCGTGCGAGCCTTTGCGATACGTCGTGTTGAGTGTTCCCCGGGGTGTGCGGGCACGGACTTTCCTGCCCCGCCCCATGTGTCGTTTACGACGAACCATGGACGAGGGCGACTACGGTCGCAATTGGCTGGCCTGCATGAATGCTCCGAGGGGTCTCCCACTGTCGGGCGAGCGCGCCTCGAGATCGACAGGAGGGGCACATGGACGGTACGGGCGGTCAGCGTCGCATCTGCAGCACGCTTCTTCCCGCTCCCCAGGTTCGAATTCGGCGGCGCTACGCTGTGCTGCAACAGCATGGGGCCCGTATCGTTGCTGGTCAGCGCGTAGGTGGCGGTGCCTACCCTGCTGAAGGCGCGTCGAGTTCGAACCTGGGGGGATGAAAGAAAAGGGGGAGAAGGGCGAGAGAGGAAAAGCAACCATGGGTGCCGCACGGCGCATGGATACGACGAAACACGGGGCGAAAGAAGGCCCTCGTTTAAGAAGGGGTGCTTCCTTAAACGGGGGCCTGACCGTTCACAGTCGAAGCCGAAGACGGCCCCGATGTGCGGCCAACCTATCGTCTGACAGCAAAGGAACGCCTGCGTGCAGCGTAGATGCTGACCGCTCCTGCCCCGAGAACCATCAGAGAAAACGGAATCACCTGTGCTGATGCACCCGAGTGCGCCAGGAAGCTCCCTGAATTGGTGCTCGATTTGCGCTGTTGATCGGACGACACGCCGGTGGTCGCAGGAAGGGATTGCGCAGAGCCATCGCTTTGTGATGACTGGGCTCTCTGGCTGTCAGCAGACTGCGGATCGGTCTGCGTGCCCTGGTCGGCAGTCGGAGACTCGCCGACCCAGTACAGCAGGCGAGCCTGACCGCCACCGATATTGGACAGCGTCACCGTTAAATCAGAATCTGCGCTGCGAGACTGCGTCAATGGCGCGGGCTGAGCTTCAAAAGTGTTCGGATCAACCATCATGAGTTTCGCGTTGTCAAAAGGTTTCTCCACATGCAGTGTGACGTCCTGAGCGGTTTGCGCATATGAGCCGTCATCGGTTCGGGTGCTCAAGCCGTAAGATGGCCAACGCGTTGTGCCGGTCAGAGCATTGACCACCATGAAAGCGCGCGGATCCTGAGTGGTCTTGCCAAAGATCTCCTCGGTCTTCGCGGCATCAAGCCCGGGCAGCTTCTCAAAGTAACCGACCACAACATCGCCCGGTTTACCGTCATTGACCGTTCCGGTATTGGTGACGTCCATTCCGGTGATGCCAACCGCCTTATTGGCGGCCTTGCCGTCGCCCTCGCCAAATGCTCCCAGTGCGTAACCCGATACGTTGGGTGCCTGAGGACGGTCCGCGTACTCACCGGCGTTGATGCCAACGTATGTTGAGTTCAGAGCAACTGCGTACTTGCCCAGCCCAGTCAGGTCCTTGAAAATTCTGCTGAATTCGTAGAAGGAGCGGGTAGGCGCGCCATCCTGATCGATGATCGAGGAGCGATCGTAGCCGTTGTATTCCATACGGAACAGCCCAAACCACTTTTGACCGGTGGCAAGACCGAGCGAAGGGACGACGGCTTTTTGAGACTCGGACACGTTGGCGTCCCAGTTGTAGTCCAGATACTGGCCGTACAGGATCGGGCTCGTACCGTCACCAGTAAGACCGGCGAGGGCGGCCTGACGCTGAGTCTTCCACATATTGTTGCCCAGCATGTCGTGAACAACGCTCGAGGGTGCCGACCCCCAGTTGGATCCGTAGTAATAGGTATCCCACGACAGCAGATCAGGCTGAGCGTTTTGCACGTAATACTCCATGTTTGCCGGCTGGCCCCAGTCAGCTGCGTTGTACTGGTTGGAGTGCACGACGGCTCCCGGGATGTTCTCTTTTGACCATTCGAACCATCGGCCGAATGCGTCAGACTCGGCGTGGCTGAAGCCGCCCTCGTCACCGTACTGAATGTCGATCAGGGTGTCGGCGTAGGGCTTCATCGCATCGGTGAGGAAAATGTGAGGCTCGCCGGCGTCCTGAATGCCGTTGCCGCCAGCTGGAGCCTTGGCGAATGCCCAGGGGGTTCCCTCGCCAATCTGTTCCATCACGGGAGTGTTGAACAAAGGCATGTCATAGAACATCGGGAATGCGCCGCCGGTCAGACGTGATTCGCGTGCGTCAAATGCGCCGCGACCGTAGCCTTCGGAGGGAATCCAGGCTGGCAGCATCACGCCGTATTGCAGCGCCAGAGTCTGAGCGCGGTTCACGCCCCACTTTCCGTCACCGGGGTCAAAACCGCGATAAATGTCAGAGTGCTCGTTGGGTGCAATCTCGGGAGGCGTATGACCGGCGGGCAGACCCCACACTTCGGCTTCGTACACCGACATGCCTGTTGCCTGGTTACCGGGATTTCCTGGCTGCTGCTGCGGCTCAGTAGCGGTGTTGAGCCACACGCGGATGTGTTTTGCCTGGTGGTACTGGTTGAAGTCCCAGTACCACAGTCCGCCAGAATCACGGGTCAGTGAGGCATGCGTGATGATGGTCTGCCACGGGGCGCCGTCATCGGCTTGAACAGCAATCGCAACGGAAGAGCCGCCGTGCCAGCCGGGCGCATTGGCGGGCATCTGCGGCCAGCCCCATGCGCTCACGCGGTGCACGTAGCGCGGCTGGTCAAGATCGAGTTGGAAACCAGTGGTGTTGTCGCTCCACTCGTCGCTCTTCTTCAGAGGGGAAACTGTCCACCCGGTGGCCATGTTCTGATCGGTCAGCGCACTGATTTCCGCTTCACTGCCTCCATTGATGGTGGCGGCGGCATCGATCAGGACATTCCCGCGGAAATCGGTGTTGTGTTTCGTGACGTTGACAACGTAGGTAGCGCGTTGCCCTCCTGCTGTGATGGTCGCCGTGAAGGCGTTCATGCCTTCGCGCACCACGAGGTTGGATACGCGTCCGTCGCTGTCCGCCGGTAAACCGTTAACGCTGACGGAAGCAGTGGGATCAGCAGGACGGACGCGGATTGAAATCTGATCCGTGTGATAGTAGGCGTGTGCGATGTATGTATGAGTGGCCGGATCGAATGTGACAGGTTCGCCTGGCTCCCCAAAGGGAAGCTGGTCAACGAAGAAATCGGCGGCAAGGTTGTCACCGCTTCCCTCTCCTGGATCAGTGAACTGAGGCTGGCAGGGGATCAACTTGAGATCGGATCCTGACATGCCTTTCTTGTCCTCTGCCACTGCACGCAGACCCACCAATGAAAAGGCCTGTGCTTTCGTGGGCGGAAATGAAATGGTCTGGGGATCGTTGACTCCTTTGAGTGCTCCGCGTGACAGGAGTGTGCCTGCCTCCATGGTGGAACTGTCCAGTCCCTGTTTCCAGGCGTTGAAGGCTTCGTCACCGCCTTGCCGCGGATTTGTCGGGGCAGATTCGAATGAATACAGCTGGAATGAACCGGGCGCATTTCCGGCTCCTTCGACTGCGCCATATGTGGGGCGCGCAGTGTATTGAACGCCGCACAGCTCCTGGTCAGGTCTGGGATTGGCGAAGGCTAGTGCGTGTGGGAAATCTTCCTCGGTGCCTTTCCACTGGGATGTCCAAAATGACACGTCCTGGGCAGCTTTCCCTGAATCGTCATCTACCAGTGCAGATATCGGCCCGTTTGGAGCAACTTCGCCCTGAGTTTCTTCAGACGTTGCCCACAACATGGTGGGATGATACGGAGCCAGCGATGAGTCCGGGGCAGCGTATGTCGGCACTGATCCCACCACACTGATTCCCGCGCACAAGGCAGGCACCGTGAAGAGGGCGGCGATCCGATGCGTCTTTGCCATAACGGTCTTCCTTAAATCGGTGAATAAAAACGCATATCAGGCTCAGCACAGAACCTGATACAAATCACTACGCAAACGGTCACAACCACTGTGCTCGTCACGTAGGCCACAATACTAACACGTGTCAGTTGTGGTGGGTAATCCCGATGGACAGTGCGCCACCGTCAGCCAAGACCATTGGTGTGGCAGCAGTGTGCGCCGCCGGCCGCCCTCGTCGGGCATGAAAATCTGAACGAAGCGCGCGCCGGGCAACGCGGTGGGCCACGTGCAATGAGGAATTGCCCACAGTGAGGGAATAACTTTGACCAGGGTGCCTCCAGGTCGATAGACTTAACGACGCTGTGCGTTAGCGCTACTTGGGGCTTTTCCCACTCGCCCGGTATGTGCCAACGACTCGCGCGAACCGAATCGCAATGCGAGCAAGCGTTCCACCAATAAGTGGTGGTGATGTTTGCTCTTAGATCGAAAGAATTGAAGGTTACGCCCGTGCGCACCTATTCACCCAAGCCGGGGGACACTGAGAAGAAGTGGTACGTCATTGACGCTACCGGTGTCGTCCTTGGTCGTTTGGCGTCTCAAGTCGCCGCCCTCCTTCGTGGGAAGCATAAGCCGACGTTCGCTCCGCATATGGATCAAGGCGATTACGTCGTCGTCATCAACGCGGACAAAGTCGTGCTGACTGGTAACAAGCTGGACCAGAAGATGGCCTACCATCACTCGGGTTATCCGGGTGGCCTGCGGGCTACCAGCTACCGCCAAATGCTTGCCGAACATCCGGAGCGCGTCGTGGAAATTGCCGTTAAAGGCATGCTTCCTCACAACTCACTCGGCCGTCAGCAACTGCGCAAGCTGCATGTGTACGCAGGCAGCGAGCATCCGCATGCCGGCCAGACGCCAGAGAAATTCGAAATCACCCAGGTCGCCCAGTGAGCGCGTCGCGCTTCTGAGCCCACGAACTGCACTGAGGAGAACTGTGGCTGACACCACGCAGATCGAAGAGCTGGACGAAGAAACCGTCCCCAGCTCATACACAACTGAAACCGCAACAGCACCTCAAGGCGCTGGCCAATCCGTGACCGCACCTGGCGCGGGACTTGGTCGCCGCAAGGAAGCTGTTGCTCGAGTCCGTCTGATTCCCGGCACCGGCCAGTGGAAGGTCAACGGACGCACACTGGAGGAC
Organism: Actinomyces ihuae; assembly: GCF_001457875.1. Taxonomy (NCBI): domain Bacteria; kingdom Bacillati; phylum Actinomycetota; class Actinomycetes; order Actinomycetales; family Actinomycetaceae; genus Actinomyces; species Actinomyces ihuae. The sequence goes on along the minus strand of NZ_CZPX01000005.1, from coordinate 345,601 downwards.
TACTTCCCGAATAAGCTGCACCAGCAGCTCGTGAAGTCTCCTTTCACACTGCTCGACCTTGACGGCCGTTTCGACGTCATCGCCCGCATCAACGGCGGTGGCATCTCCGGCCAGGCAGGCGCTCTGCGACTGGGCATTGCGCGTGCTCTCAACGAGATCGACCGCGAAGCAAACCGTCCGGCTTTGAAGAAGGCTGGCTTCCTGACCCGTGACGCACGCGCCACGGAGCGTAAGAAGGCCGGCTTGAAGAAGGCCCGTAAGGCGCCTCAGTACTCGAAGCGTTAATCGGTTTTCTTTCCTGCTGATCGGGTTCGAGGGGGTCCGCGCGAGTCGCCGTTTAATCGGGTGCGTGAAGCGATCCGAAGGAACCTGAGCTGGTTCGGTGCACGTGCATGGTGCGAGCGTTGAAGATGAAACGTGTAGCGCAAGGCACGGAGCTGAGCCAGTGAGCACAAAGTCATCACCGAAGGGGTGAGGTGGGCACGAGAGTGCCTGTCTCACCCCTTTCGTGCTGGTTCCGAATGGCTCGTGAGCAACTGTGCAAAAAGTTCGAATATCGCGGGCAAACTCGAACAGGACTATAAATCAACCAGAGGTTCGCGTCGCGACGGATTAGGCTGTGTGCAGATAATGCTCGTGCGGTGGCCCAGCAAGAAGTGAGCTGCCGCCCGTGAAAAGAACGAAACAGGAGCAATGTGATGCCGCGACTATTTGGAACTGATGGGGTGCGTGGGCTGGCCAACGGTGAGCTCACCGCACAGCTTGCTTTGGAACTGGGTGAAGCAGCGGCTCGGCATATTGCTGGTGGTCCGAAGAAAAATGGCGACAAGCCTCGAGCGATAATTGGCCGTGATACGCGTATTTCCGGCGAATTCCTCGATCACGCAATTTCGGCTGGCTTGGCGGCATCAGGTATGGACGTCACGCGCATTGGCGTGGTGTCCACGCCGACAGTGGCACATCTGACAGCGGCAGAAAATGTTGACCTCGGCGTCATGATTTCCGCCTCACACAATCCCATGCCGGATAACGGCATTAAGTTTTTTGCCCGGGGCGGCTTCAAACTGGCTGACTCGGTCGAAGACGGCATTGAGAAACTTCTCGGCGCGGACTGGGATCGCCCAACAGGCGCTGCAGTCGGTGAGGTCCACTACGACGATGATTGGGCCAAGCACTCCTACATTGAGCACCTCGTCACCTCTGTCGGCTCTGATCTGCATGGCGTGCGAATCGCAGTGGACTGCGCGAATGGCGGCGCCTCTGACATCGGGCCACAGGCCCTGCGTGAGGCCGGCGCCGACGTCGTGGTCATGAACTCATCACCTGACGGGCGCAACATTAACGATAACTGCGGTTCAACGCATCCCGAGCAGATTCAGGCGGTGACCGTTGCATCAGGTGCGGACTTCGGCGTCGCCTATGATGGCGATGCTGACAGATGTCTAGCCATTGATCGCCGTGGCAATTTGATTGACGGCGACAAGATAATGGGCGCCCTTGCCCTCGCCATGCACGAGGCGGGCGAACTTGACCACGACACACTGGTCGTCACCATCATGTCGAACCTTGGCCTGAAACTTGCAATGGAGAAAGCTGGTATCACCACTGTTCAGACGGCAGTGGGTGACCGCTATGTCCTCGAAGCAATGATTGAGGGCGGGTTCGCGTTGGGTGGTGAGCAGTCCGGACATGTCATCGCGCGCCATCATGCCACGACGGGGGATGGTGTTTTGACGTCAATGTTGCTGGCTCGCCTCGTGCATGAAAGCGGTCGCGATCTGGCTGATCTGACCGCGCCGATCGAACGCTTGCCACAGACTTTGATCAACGTGTCCGGCGTGGACAAGGCTCGCCTCCATGACGATCAGGCGTTGGCCGACGAGGTTGCCGTTGCTGAGAAGAAGTTGGGGGAGACGGGTCGCGTGGTGATGCGCCCATCCGGTACCGAACCGCTCGTCCGTGTCATGGTTGAAGCGGCCAGTGAGGATGAGGCTGACAGGATTGCGCAGCACCTGGCCGATGTGGTGCGTGATCGCCTCGCACTGTAGACGGCCCTGAGTTGTAGCGGTCTTCAGGCCTGGGGGAGCAGCTGGTTGTGCGGTGCTGGAGCGAGAGCACTGGTTCTGCTGCCTTAGGCTGACTAAGCTGGACTAACTGCGCTGGAGAATCGGTGGTCGTCTGACCGTAATGAACTGGAGGTGCGGGGGTAGCCGTGCCAGATTCGTAGCGCTGCCACTTCGGGCGCTGCATCACGCGCTAGCCATCTGCGCATCGGGGCGCGTCTGAGTGCCGTCAGTGGCGCAGCCTCATTTCTTACCGCTGTCCCTGTCTGCCTCGCCCGCCCCGTCCCCCAGGTTCGAATTCGGCGCCCGTCTTATTGCCGAGGGTGACTTGCCTCGGCGCTGAACTGCATCAATAGCTGCAGTATCTGTCCGTGCCTGGCCAAATGCGTGCCGAGTTCGAACCTGGGGGAAGGACAGGTGGATGAACGCACGTTGAGTTCGAACCTGGGGAACTGGGGGAGGACGGTACGGATGGTAGAGCTCGACTGGCTCAGATCCTAACCGGAGCGAGGGGTGCTATTCCTTGCGCAGATGAAGGGATTCGACCCGGTGATCGGCGCCCTTGGTGAAAATCAGCGTGGCGCGTTCGCGTGTCGGCAAAATGTTCTCGTACAGGTTCGGCAAGTTGATAGCGTGCCACACCATCCGAGCAGTGGCCTCTGCTTCAGAATCACTCAAGCCCGCATAGGTCCGGAAGAAGGAATCCTCACGTTGGAAGGAGGTCGAGCGAAGCTGCGCGAATCGGTCGACGTACCACTGCTCAATGTCATCCTCACGCGCGTCCACGTAGATGGAGAAATCAAAGTAGTCTGATACCGCTAAACCGAGGCCGCCAGGATGGGTACGAGGCGGCTGTAACACGTTCAGCCCTTCAACGATCAAGACTTCCGGATGCTCGATCGTGGTGAACTTATCGGGACGAATATCGTATGTGACATGCGAATAAACAGGAACCTGCAGAGGGGAAATGCCCGCCTTCACCGACGCGACAAAGTTCAGCAGTGCTCCGCGGTCGTACGATTCAGGGAATCCCTTACGTGCCAGGATTCCTCGCTCTTCCAAGACCGCGTTGGGCAAAAGGAAGCCATCTGTGGCCACCAGGTCGACCCGAGGCGTGTGCGGTGATCGCGACAACAGGAGCTGCAACAGGCGAGCAACAGTGGATTTGCCAACCGCAACCGACCCAGCGATACCGATGACGAAAGGTGTCACAGGCGCATCCTCTTCGAGGAAGTCGGCCCGTGCGCGTGCCCGCAGATACCGTCCTTGTATGTAGACCTGCAACAGCGCGCACAACGGCCGGTAAATGGCGTCAACCTCGTTCATGTCGATGGGGTCGCCCAGGGACGCCAGTTGTGAGATGTCCTCGTCGGTCAGCGGCAGGGGCGTGCGCGCGGCCAGTTTTTTCCAGTGCTCACGGCTAAACGATGAGAATGGGCCTTGTGCTCGGGGGGACTCGTCATTAAAGATCACGGCGCTATTGTCCCCTAATACAGCGTTCCAGTGCAGGGATTTGGCGTGAATATGACGGTCTGTGAGCAATCTTGGATGCCTTGGTCGCGTGGCTCCGATCGCGAGGACTCGATGGCTGTGCCTCGCAAGCGCTCTTAACCGCTTGCCTCCTGGCTGCTGTCGTGCACCCACATGCCTGCCGGCCAGCTGGAGCAAGACGACGCGGGCCGATCCCCACTGCCATGCATCCCACTCATGGCACGCGAGTCGACGCCACGGGCGTCAAAAACTCCCGATCGCCCCCTGCATGTGTTGAAATGTCTAATATGTGTGGAATTGTTGGATACGTGGGGGAAGTCCCCTCCCAGCGCCCGCTTGACGTTGTCATGAAGGGTCTGGCAAATCTGGAATACCGCGGGTACGACTCAGCTGGAGTCGCACTCGGATCGGCCGACCGGCCCAAACCCACAGTCATCCGCGCGGTCGGAAAATTGTCCCAGTTGCGTGCGCAGATTGACAGTCAGCGCCCCGACGATGCTATTGAGGCGATCGGCCATACCCGCTGGGCAACACATGGCCAGCCGAGCGTTGCCAACGCACACCCGCATACATCCGCGGATGGGAAAGTCGCCCTCGTCCATAACGGAATTATCGAAAACGCCGACGCATTACGAACGCAGCTTGCCGCAGCGGGCGAAACCTTTGAATCCGACACCGACACCGAAGTCGTCGCGCACCTCATCGGGCGTCTGTACTCCGGATTGCCCATTGACGAGGGAGGTGTCGGCACCTCGGCTGACCGCGTGGCAACCACATCCACCGCGCCGCGCTGGTCGGAAGATCTGACAGGCGTACCGGCAGAACAACGCGATGGTGCGCAACGCCTCGTGGGCGCCATGCGCGCGGCAACTGAGCAGATCAGCGGCACGTTCACTCTGCTGGCGATCTGTGATGATGCACCGGGCGTGATCGTGGCGGCACGACGCTCATCGCCTCTGGTGATCGGACTCGGTGAAGGGGAGAACTTCCTCGGCTCCGACGTGCTTGCTTTCAGCGAATTCACTACTGATGTCATCGAAGTGGGGCAGGACCAGCTCGCCCTTGTCACCGCGCAGCACGTGACGATTATTGACCAGGATGGCGCTGTTACCGAGCCGAAGAAGCTGGAAGGTGACTACTCGCGTCGACCGGTGACAAAAGAAGGTTTTGGCACGTTCATGGAAAAGGAAATCCATGAAGAACCCGGAGCGGTTGAGCAGACACTGGCCGGGCGGATGGATGCCTCAGGCAAACTGTCGTTGGACGAACTGCGCATTCCGGAAAGCGTACTGCGCAGCGTGGACAAGATGATCATTGTTGCCTGTGGCAGTGCCGCTCACGCCGGGCAGGTGGCGCGATATGCGATCGAACATTGGTGCCGCATCCCCGTGGAAGTCGAGCTGGCTCACGAGTTCCGTTATCGCGACCCGGTTGTGTCCGAAAAGACGCTTGTTGTCGCCATTTCTCAGTCGGGGGAAACGATGGATACCATCATGGCGATTCGTCACGCCCGCGAGCAGGGCGCCCGCGTGATCGCACTGGTCAACACGCCTGGCTCCACGATTTCTCGTGAATCAGACGCTGTGCTGCTGACACATGCCGGCCCGGAGATCGCGGTTGCCTCCACGAAGGCGTACACCGCGCAGATCGCAGCGACGTATATTTTGGGGCTGTATCTGGCGCAGGTGCGCGGCAACAAGTACCCCGATGAAATCGCAGATTACATGGACAAGCTCTTTGCGATTCCCTCGAAAATCAGCACGATCATCAGCGGCTGGGACCAGATTCGCGACGTTGCGCGTTCGTTGACCGATGTCGAATCGATGATCTATCTGGGCCGCCACGTCGGTTTCCCCACCGCCCTTGAAGGTGCGCTGAAACTGAAGGAACTGTGCTACATCCACGCCGAAGGGTTCGCCGCCGGCGAGCTCAAACATGGCCCGATTTCACTGATTGAAGATGGGCAGATCGTGGTGGTGGTTCTGCCCACGCCTCGCCGCCCCGAACTGCACCGCAAAGTGGTCTCCAATATTCAGGAGGTGCGCGCTCGCGGCGCTCGGACATTGGTGGTGGCCGAGCAAGATGACCATTCGGCTGACGAATGTGCAGATGTGATCTTCCGGATCCCGCCCGCTCCCACGTTGTACGCACCACTTCTGACGGTGATCCCACTCCAGATTTTGGCCTGTGAACTGGCAGGCGCGAAGGGGCTGGATGTCGATCAGCCGCGCAACCTGGCCAAGTCAGTGACCGTTGAATGATGCATGACGCTGATGACGTGACAGCCTATACACCTGAGGTTGTGCGCGAAGCTGAAGCGGTGCATGTGGATCGTGCCTGCCGCGAGGATGACCCCGACCGGCTCATGCGCAAGGCAGCTCGCGGCGTGGCTGATGCAGTGCTGGAGATGTGTCCGGCTGACGGGGCAACGGTGCGGGTCACAGCGTTGGTTGGCGGCGGAGACAACGGTGGAGATGCCCTGTATGCCCTGTCTTATGTGGCCTTGTCAGAAAGCGTTGGCGCGGCGGTCGCCCTCGTCATATCGGACCACCCACACTCTCGTGCCCTTGAAGCAGCACGCCAGGCCGGTGCGCGCATAATTTCCGCATCGATGGACGAGGGGGACCTATGCGCGGATCTACCGCCAACCGACATCTGGATCGACGGGTTGTGCGGAACGGGACTGAAGGGTGCGTTGCGCGAACCGCTCGCTCGACTCGTGGACGCCGTCAATGAACAGGCGCAGAAAACTGGTGCGCTCGTCGTGGCGGTGGATGTGCCAACAGGGGTGGGGAGCGCTGATGGAGCGTGTCCGACCCATGCAGTTCATGCGACGCGAACTGTCACGATGGGTGCGCTGAAGACTCCACTGGTACTGCCTCCTGCGTGCTACCGCGCAGGAAGTATTGACGTGGTGGATCTGGGCCTTGCCGCTGATCTGGAACAAGCTGACAGTGGCGGCAGGGGACTTGCTGGGGACCTTCCGCAAGCCGATAGGGCTGCTCGGCCTGACGAGTACACTCAAGGCGAATTCGATGCCCGACCACACGCGACGGTGCGTGTGCTGACATGTGCGGATGCTCGAAGATGCATGCGCGCCCCTGGCCGCCTCGATCACAAGTACACACGCGGTGTTGTGAGCATCTGCAGCGGATCCGAAACCTACCCGGGGGCCGGAGTGCTCGCCGTCAGCGGCGCACATGGCGTGGGTGTTGGGATGATTCGCCTTGATTCGACCGCCTCGGTGCGTACCCTTGCCCTGATGAGGTTTCCCGACATCGTGTGCGGCACCGGATGCGCGCAGTCAGTTGTTGTCGGATGCGGAATCGATGACGAGCGCTTGAGCCATGCCCGAGATGTCATCATTGACACGCTGAACCAGCACCTGCCGACGGTCATTGACGCGTCAGCATTACCTCTGGTGGTGGAGCTGAGTGAGACATGTGACATGTCCTCAGCAGTGCTCACTCCCCATGCGGGGGAGGCAGCGACATTGCTTGATGCACTGACTGACCGTTCGCCCAGCCGTACTGACATCGACTCCTGCCCTGCTCATTGGGCAGCTGAGCTGGCGCGCGCGAGTGGGGCGACCGTCGTTCTCAAAGGCGCAACAACGGTAATCTGTGCGATTGACGAGGGCGGTCTACCGCTGCTTGTGGTCAACGCTGAATCGTGTGGCTGGACCGGTGTGGCCGGCTCAGGAGATGTTCTGGCTGGCGTGATCGGCGCAGTGCTGGCTACTCCCCAGTGTGCGGTCGATACAGCGGCTCGCCGCGTAGGAGCAGTGGGCGCTGCGGTGTGGCTGCACGCGCAGGCAGGGATCCAAGCAAGCGGTGCGCGCAGCACGCGTACTAGTCCATCCGACACGCGCAGCGATGCCGAGGACGCCGCAGAACTCCGCGAGGCCAAGAACCCGAGCAGACCGATCGGCCAGGACCGCGCACACCATGGGGTGATCAGCACATTCAGTGGGGGACATCCAATCGGTGCAGCCGACATTGCTGCGGCAATCAGCCCTCTCGTCGGCACTGTACTGCAACGGCCGACGGCCTCGTGAACAGCTCTTATAACGCAGCGCACAGTCGCGTGAATATGTACCGGCGACCAGCAGTGCAATACTAAAGGCGTGTTGTTGAACGAATCAGTCGGTGAATGTGACTCCATCGCAGTGGAAGAGTACCCCTCCCGCGCTGTCATCGACCTGGGTGCCATCGAGCATAACGCTGCCGTTTTGCGCCAGGATGGTCCCACGTGTCAACACATGGCGATCGTGAAGGCAGATGCCTACGGGCACGGGCTCGCTCAGGTCACATTGGCAGCAGCCCGCGTTGGATTCACCTGGTTTGGCGCAGCCCAGCTGGCAGAGGCGCGGCGCGTGCGAGCCGTCCTCGACCGGGCAGGATACTCGCGCGACGACGTCCATATTCTGACGTGGCTCGGCCCCAGCGACACCACGTGGCGCGGCGCGATAGATGATGACATTGACGTGTCCGTGTCGGTAGTGTCCACACTCGCCCGTCTGGCAGCCAGTGCCCGGGAGGCCGGCAAGACTGCACGCGTCCACGTCAAGATCGACACCGGAATGTCCCGAGCCGGAGCCACCCTGTCAACGCTGCCGGCCCTGGCGTCAGCATTGGCGATGAGTGTCCAGGACCAGACGGTTGATGTCGTTGCAGCCTGGACACATCTGGCTCGCGCCGATGAAGACTCCCCGGAAGGACTGAGCGCCACTGCCACTCAGCTGGACCGCTTCGACGCCGGCCTGGAGATTCTGGCCGACGCCGGGATCCGCCCACGTATCCGCCACGTCGGTGCAACCTCCGCGATCCTGTGGCATGAACGCGCATGCTTCGACATGGTGCGCGACGGTATCGGCCTGTATGGTCTGAGCCCCAACCCCGCTCAGCGCACCGCTCGCGACCTCCACTTCAGGCCTGCCATGCGCCTGGAAGCAAACCTCGAGATGATCAAGATTGTCGAGGGGGATCAGGCCGTCTCCTATGGAGGTACATGGACAACACCTGGGCCACGATGGCTCGGTTTAGTGCCGATCGGCTACGGCGATGGAGTACCTCGCGCAGCTTCGAATGCGGGGCCAGTCAGCGTGATCACCCCGACGGGCACCATCCGTACCCACGCGGTCGGCCGGATCTGCATGGACCAGTTCATGATCGACCTTGGACCGGTGAGCGACGCTGAAAACGCCCAGCCTGGCGAACAAGGACCCGATCTTGGCCAATACCATGAGCCACCCGCACCGGTTGGCAGTCGAGTCATTCTGTTTGGAAACCCGGATGACCCCGACACGCCGGACGTTCCACTTGCCGACGAGTGGGCTCAGGTTGCAGACACCATCAACTATGAAATCGTGACGCGTATCGGGCCGCGTGTACCCCGCGTGTATATCCCGGCCACTGCACGCCCGTAACGAAAGATCGTGGAGATGACTCAGATTCAGGAATCGACAATTCACGTCACCAGCGCCGACCATACGCGAGCCATTGGCAAAGCGTTGGCCAGCACACTGCGCGCAGGCGACGTCATCATGCTCAACGGCCCATTGGGTGCGGGAAAAACCACGCTGACGCAGGGGATTGGGCAGGGACTGAATGTGCGTGGCCACGTCACGTCTCCGACATTTACCGTCAGCCGTATCCACCCGCCGTTGGACGAGGGCGGGCTCGCCCTCGTCCATGCTGATGCCTACCGCATCACCGACCTGGATGATCTGGAAACCGTAGACTTGGACTCCACTGCGTACGACACGGTCACGGTTATCGAGTGGGGCGAAGGCAAGACCGAGCAGTTGTCGGATGATCGGCTGGAAATCGTGATCGAACGCGCCGAAGGAACCGCTGCCGGCGGTGACGATGAGGGCACAGATGCTCACTTAGGCCGTCACACAGACGCTCACGCCGGCGGCCAGGCCGGTGAGGCAGATATCCACGCCGACGCTCAGACGCATCACGACGTGATCAATCTGGAAGATATCGACAGTGGCGAACGCACGCTGACCTTCATTTTGCATGGAACCCGCTGGGCTGGCGTACTCGATGACCTGGATGAAAAGGCTCGGGCGCTCGCAGGACTGGACGCGCCCACCACTGACTTACACGACGAAGTAGGATCCCACCGTGACTGACCTTTGTATTGACACCTCCGGCGCTACCACCATCGCGCTTGTCCGCGAGGGTGAACCAACGCTGTATGCCTCCAATGACTCTGCTCGCCACCATGCCGAATCCATTGCGCCACTCATCCACCAGGTGCTGGCCGAAGCAGGTATCGAAGGGCCTTTGAACTCGGACGATATCGATGCCGCTATCGTGGGAACCGGTCCGGCACCCTTCACAGGTTTGCGAGCCGGCTTGGTCAGTGCACGCACCATTGCGCGCGCAGCCGGCATCCCGCTGTACGGCGTGTGCTCCCTGGACATGATTGCCCGAGCCGGCCTGGACCTTTTGCCACCAGATCAGCGTGTGATCGTGGCGACGGATGCTCGCCGTCATGAAATGTACTGGGCACAGTACGAAGCTCAAGGTCCCGACGATGTAGCCACCATCACCGAGCCGACGGTGGGGCCAGTGCGCACGTTGGCGAACGAACTGCAGGCCAGCGCCTCCATGCTGGTGACCACCGGAACACTTCCGTCTTTCGCTGAGGAAGCTCTTTCAGCCGTCCAGACAGTGCCTGTGACTCCCTTCGATGTGTCCGTGGCCAGCCGAATTGTCCGCTCCCGCCTCGAACGCGGCTTAGAGGACACACTGGACACGCAACCCCTGTACCTGCGCCGCCCCGACATCCACGGACAGCGTCCCGAACGCATGTAAATGGCCAATTCGCCTGACAGTGCGCCCGCGCACGACACCAGTGAGCAGGTCCCCCTCGTCAATTTTCGACCCATGGGCGAGGGCGACGCTGCCATCATGGAAACCCTCGAACGCGACATTTTTGCCGAAGACCCGTGGACCAGCACCATGATCGAACAGGAACTGCGTGCACCCGGACGGTTGTACCTGCTCGCTCAGGCTGGCGGATCTGAGAAGTCTGCGGCGGAACCCGTGGGATACGGCGGAGTGCGGATTGGTCCTGACGCCGACATCATGACGATCGGTGTGACCCGCGCGTGGCGCGGCCGAGGGATTGGGCGCGAACTGCTCAATCGGCTCATGGAGGGCGCCTGGTCGGCTGGTGCTGAACGAATTTTCCTGGAAGTACGTTCGTCGAACGTCGCTGCCCAGCGCCTTTATGAGAATGCAGGGTTCGATGCAATGGGACGAGTCCCTCGCTACTTCCATCACCCGCTCGAAGATGCCATCACGATGCGCGCACTCGCCGCTAACCGGGACTTCCGTCATATTTGAAAGTTATGGGTTGCCTAATTGCGTGGTTCGCAGTGGGCGCCACACGGTCGCTGCTGTGGTGACAACGCGGAAACGGCCGGTAGCGCGAGGCGACGCAGGCGCGAAAATAAGCCAAAAACGTCCTCCTCAAGGTAGGAAGGGCGGAAAAATGGGTGGCGGTTTGGGCGTGATGGCCGTGTCAGGTCGATAGGCTAAAGCCATGGCCACGAAAACTGTTGTGACGAAGAAGCGACATGCGTGGACCACGTCAGTGTTCATGAAACAACTGATGGCGGTCTCCGGTCTGGTCTTCGTAATATTCTTGCTGTTCCACTCGTACGGCAACCTGAAAATGTTCCTCGGTCAAGAGGCGTACGATCACTACGCCCACTGGCTGAAGGGTGAAGCGTTCGTTCCAATCTTCCCTTACGGCGGATTTATCTGGGTATTCCGCGCTGCAATGATCCTCTTCCTGGTCATTCACGTTGCATCCGCCGCTCACGTCTGGCTGCGTTCACGCCGAGCACGCCCCACACGCTACGTCGTCAAGAAAGACGCGGCAGTTGCGTATGCGGCACGCACCATGCGCGTGACGGCAGTATTGCTGCTGATCGGCATCGTCTTCCACATCCTGCATTTCACGATGGGTGTGGTGCGCACCGGCTTCGCCCTCGAGAGCACGCCTTATGAGCGAATGGTTGCGACCTTCCAGAATCCGTTGATGGTATTGGTGTATGTCGTGTTCGTAGGCGCTGCCTGCCTGCACGTCAGCCACGGCTTCTGGTCGGCATTTCAAACCCTGGGGTGGGTGCGCTCCAACACCCGCAAAGTCATGGTGATTCTGTCAGGGCTCATTGGCGGCCTCATCTTTGTCATGTTCATGGCTCCTCCGGTTGCCATCGCGGTTGGCATGATCTCCTAGTAGGTAAGGCACAGATACAAAATGAGTGAGACATTAATAGCAGGCTTGTATCGCGAGGGCGACGCCATTGCCGACACGAAAGCGCCTCTGGACGTGCCCTTGTCACAATGCTGGGAGCAGCGGAAATTCTCCGCAGCCCTCGTCAACCCTGCAAACCGACGCAAACTCCACGTCATCATCGTGGGAACCGGTCTGGCGGGCGGCGCCGCTGCCGCGTCGCTGGGCGAAATGGGCTACCACGTCGACGTGTTCTTCTATCAGGATTCCGCCCGTCGAGCACACTCCATTGCTGCTCAGGGTGGCATCAACGCGGCAAAGAACTACCGCAACGACAACGACTCGGTTTACCGGCTCTTCTACGACACGGTCAAGGGTGGTGACTACCGCGCCCGTGAAACAAACGTGTATCGACTGGCAGAAGTCAGCGCCAACATCATTGACCAGTGTGTCGCGCAGGGCGTGCCGTTCGCACGCGAGTACGGCGGTCTTCTGGACAACCGCTCCTTCGGTGGTGTGCAGGTATCCCGTACGTTCTACGCACGTGGCCAGACAGGTCAGCAGCTGCTGATCGGTGCCTACCAGGCGCTGGAGCGTCAGGTTGCGGCAGGAACCGTCATCGAGCACTCACGTCATGAAATGGTCGAACTGATCGTCTCTGACGGCAAGGCTCGCGGCATCGTCGCTCGCGATATGACCACCGGCGAGCTGGAACCGTACGTGGCTGACGCAGTCGTGTTGGCGACCGGCGGATATGGCAACGTGTTCTTCCTGTCAACCAACGCAATGGGCTGCAATGCAACCGCCATCTGGCGTGCACACCGTAAGGGCGCATACTTCGCGAACCCGTGCTTCACGCAGATCCACCCGACCTGTATTCCTCAGCATGGCGATCAGCAATCCAAGCTGACACTGATGAGTGAATCCCTGCGAAACGACGGTCGCATCTGGGTGCCGAAAAAGAAGGAAGACTGCAAGAAGGATCCTCGCGAGATTCCGGAGGAAGATCGCGACTACTACCTCGAACGCATCTACCCCTCATTCGGTAACCTCGTTCCCCGCGATATCGCGTCGCGCCAGGCGAAGAACATGTGCGACGAAGGTCGCGGTGTCGGACCTGAGATTCAAGGCGTGGCCCGTGGCGTGTACCTGGACTTTTCAGAAGCCATCGAGCGTATGGGGCGCGAAGCCGTCAGCGCCAAGTACGGCAACCTGTTCGACATGTACGAGCGCATCACCGGTGACAACCCGTACGACGTTCCGATGCGTATTTACCCGGCAGTGCACTACACCATGGGCGGCCTGTGGGTTGACTACGACCTCGAGTCGAACCTCGATGGTCTGTACGTGGCAGGTGAAGCGAACTTCTCCGACCACGGTGCTAACCGACTGGGTGCATCGGCACTGATGCAGGGCTTGTCAGATGGCTACTTCGTTCTGCCCAACACCATCAACGACTACCTGGCGCACGCTTTCGGCCTGCCGAAGCTTGACGAGGCCAGCCCGGACGTTGTGGCAGCGATGAAGGAAGCACAGGACAAGATCGATCGCCTGATGGCAGTGGGAGGCAACCGCTCGGTGGACTCCTTCCACAAGGAACTCGGCCACATCATGTGGGAATACTGCGGCATGGAGCGTACCGAGGAAGGCCTGCGCAAGGCGATCGATATGATCCGTAAGTTGCGCCAGGACTTCTGGGCAAACGTGCGTGTGCCCGGACGGTCAGTCGGAGAACTCAACCAGTCCCTGGAGCGCGCCGGTCGCGTCGCTGACTTCATGGAGCTGGGCGAGCTCATGTGCGTGGATGCGTTGCACCGCGAGGAATCGTGTGGCGGCCACTTCCGCGCAGAGTCCCAGACACCCGAGGGCGAGGCACTTCGTCACGACGACAAGTTCCTGTACGTCGCCGCTTGGGAGTGGACCGGTGAGGGGCAGCCCCCAATCCTGCACAAGGAAGATCTGATCTACAACAACATCGAGCTGAAACAGCGGAGCTACAAGTGAACCTGACATTAAGAATCTGGCGCCAAAACGGGCCCGAGGACCCCGGTGCCATGCACGAGTACGAAGTCCGCGGAGTATCCGAGGAATCCTCATTCCTCGAAATGCTCGACATTCTCAACGAAGAACTCTTCGAACGCGGGGAAGAACCGATTGCATTTGACTCGGACTGCCGTGAAGGCATCTGCGGTCAGTGCGGCCTGGTCATCAACGGCATCGCTCACGGACCCGAGGTGACGACCACATGTCAGCTGCACATGCGTCACTTCAACGATGGCGACACCATCACCATCGAGCCGTGGCGTGCCAACGGTTTCCCGGTTATTCGCGACCTGGTCGTGAACCGTTCTGCTTTCGACCGCATCATCCAGGCTGGCGGCTACATTTCCGTCAACACGGGTGCTGCGCCGGATGCGCACGCCACGCCGATCCCGAAGCAGGATGCAGACAAGGCGTTCGAAGCTGCTGCCTGCATTGGCTGCGGTGCGTGTGTGGCTGCATGCCCGAATGCATCGGCCATGTTGTTCACCTCCGCGAAGGTCACGCACTTGAACCTGCTGCCGCAAGGTAAGCCGGAGAACCTCAAGCGCGTCAACGCGATGCTTAACCAGATGGACGCTGAAGGCTTTGGCGCTTGCACCAACATCGGCGAGTGCGCGGCTGTCTGCCCGAAGCAGATCCCGTTGGATGTGATCTCCACGCTGAACCGTCAGCTCGGAAAGGCACTGTTCAAGGGGTTGTAAACTTCGAGGACCTGTCACCCATGGGGCAGTAGCCCCGACAGGTGCCAGAGTCTTGCAGTTGGGGGCGGGAGCCAAGTGAAAACTTGGCTCCCGCCCTTCATGCTGCCGCCCTCGATCCTGTCACCTACGCTGACGCTGCTGTCTGTGCTTTCCCTTCTGTGCGCGCAAAGCCTGCGTGACCTCGGACCCAACTATGCTGCTGGGTCCAACCATGCTGCCGAACTCAACCCTGCTGCGTCAGTGCCGCACCCTCCCGTACCCCGAGGTTCGAATTCGGCGCGGTTTGAATCGGTGTGATGGAAGCAGGAAGCTTGTGACCTGCGCTTTTATCGTGATCAGCCTCGTCGAGTCGCCCTCGTCGATGCCGAATTCGAACCTGGGGGACTGGGACGGGACTGAGACGGGACTGGGACGGGACTGGGGTGAGATGCGACTGGGTCGGGATGGGTACGAACGCTAGCATTTGTACTGGACTGGCTCTAGAACAGGGGGACGTGTAATTGGGCTTGGGGCCCTAGGACTTGGACTGGGGCAGGGCTCGGGGCTTGTGCCTGGGGCTTGAGGCGCGGGTGGATGCGGTTCGTCACCGGGTGGTGTCGCGGCCGCAGGGAACACGCATAATACAATCGACGCATTGGCAGTGCCGGTGACGCATGCGAACGGAGGTGTTGGCGATGCCGATATTCCTATCAGCGGGCGGGCGCCAACACACACGCATCGGCAGGAAAGCGCGGCGCCCTTTACCTGATCCGCTTGCACTTCGCACCGATACGAAGACCGCCGCCGGTACGACCAGCGCTGCCGACCCTGACGGTTCCTCCAGCATCACCAGCACAACAAGCGCAGACAGTGCCGAGGGAGGTGAGGAACTCCGAGGTAGCACAGACTCCGAGATGCCGGCCTCCTATCCGCCGCAACCTTGGGATGACCCGACCTGTGAACGGCCTGGTTCATTTCCCCTTCGGCCTGTCTCACCTAAAGAAAGCGATTCGACCGGCAGTGACAGTGCGTACGCGGATCACAAACGCTTCCCGGCGCACACTTCCCATTCGGCAGGTGCAACCATCGCAACGGTGACGACACGCGTGGGAATTTGCCTGCTGGCCAGCATCCTTGTCGCGGTAGCGTTGGCATGGGACAGTCCCACCATCAGTGCGCTGCGTGCACAGGTGGAAAACACGCCAGCAGCCGCGAGCCAGTCGGCCGGTGACGATAACGTCGAGCCGGCGCGAGCAGTCGACGTGACAGCCAACCAGTCGCAATCGGCTGAAAACATGCCCATCGCGCACGACCCGTTCGACCACCCTGCAGTGGCTACAACTGCTGCGAACTGGCAGGTGATGGATGCCCAAACCGGCGACCTGATCGCGGCCGAACAGATTGATCGCGCCGTCAGTGCTGCCAGTACTCAGAAGCTCTTCACCGTTGAATACGCCGTGAGTAGGCTCTCCCTCGACGATGTTCTCAGTGTCGATGAGGAAACACTTTTGATGCCGCCCGACAACTCCTCACTCGCTGGAATCGTGCCGGGGAAGTACACGTTGCGCGAACTGCTCACGGGGTTGCTGCTGCCCTCAGGCAATGACGCGGCATATGCAATAGCCGTGGGAACCGGCCGCGACCTGCTCAATAATGAAAAGGCTGCGCCACAGGACGCCCTCGCTGCCTACGTCGAGGGGCTGGCGCAATTCCTAGCGGACCACGGCTACAACGATACGCACATCTCCGAGCCCTCAGGTCTGAACACCGTTGACCGATCGACTGTGCGGGACGTTTCGCGCGTGGTGACCGCACTCATGACCAAACAGTGGTTCCGCGATATTGTCGCAATGCCCGCAGCGTCAGTTCAGACCTCCACGGGCGAGTATCAATGGAAAAACACGAACTACTTCCTGGACCCCGACAAGCCGCAGTACGATCCGCATGTGTACGGAGTCAAAACCGGCTCAATCCCGGACCTGTTCAACATCGTCACCGCCTATCGAGCAGATAGTTCCGACGAGTATCTTCTTTTCGTTTACGGATCAGCCACGGATGAGGACCGATACGCGGATACGAGGCTGCTCATTGACACTTTCATCACCGACAAATAGAGCTTCGTCGGCCACCCTCGTCACTGTTGAGGTGTGCAAAATCGTCATCAGGGCGCGCAGGGACTACAATCGCGTCTGTGACTGGCGAATCTGAACCCCTCATTCTTGGAATCGAATCGACATGCGACGAAACCGGTGTGGCACTGGTACGCGGAACTGAGCTGCTGATCGACCGCACCGCCACATCGATGGACGAATACGCTCGGTACGGCGGAATCATCCCCGAAATTGCGTCACGCGCACACCTGGAATCTTTCATTCCGACCCTCGACAGTGCATTGCACGAGGGAGGCGCCTCGCTATCCGATGTAGATGCCATTGCCGTCAGTGCAGGTCCAGGACTGGTTGGATCTCTGACAGTGGGAATCTGCGCGGCAAAATCGCTGGCATTGGCACTCGATAAGCCACTGTACGGAGTCAACCATGTCATCGGGCATATGGCGGTAGACGGGCTGGCTGAAGGTCCCCTTCCGGAGCGCTTTATCGGTCTTGTTGTCTCGGGCGGACACTCCAACATCCTGCTCGTCGAGAACTGGGTCGATGGCGTGCGTGAACTCGGAGGCACACTGGACGACGCCGCAGGTGAGGCTTTTGACAAGGTTGGCCGTCTGCTCGGGCTGCCCTACCCTGGAGGGCCGCACGTGGATCGCCTGTCCCAGCAAGGAGACCGCGACGCCATTCGTTTCCCACGAGGCCTCCACGCCGTTAAAGACAAGGACCGTTACCGCTACGACTTCAGTTTCTCAGGGTTGAAGACCGCAGTCGCCCGATACGTCGAGGGAGAGAAGGCTCGCGGCGCTGAGCTTCGGGCAGAAGATATCTGTGCCGGCTTTTCCGAAGCCGTCAATGACTCGCTGACCGCCAAAACGGTGAGGGCATGCCTCGATACGGGGTGCGACACCATTGTGATCGGCGGAGGTTTCTCAGCCAACTCGCGGCTTCGCCAGCTGATCCAGGAGCGCGCCGAGGGCGCAGGACTGACTGTGCGTATGCCTCCCATGCGTTTTTGCACTGACAACGGGGCGCAGATCGCGGCACTGGGAGCTCGTCTCGTTGCCGGTGGTGCGGCGCCATCGGACTGGGACTTTTCACCGGATTCTGCGATGCCGTTGACTCAGACGTGGATGGCGCCGACAAACGCCGACATGGCAGTGGTCTCCGAGTAAGAATGTTGTTCACCTAACCGGTGATGCGAGGCAGAAGGTCGCCCTCGGCAATGCTGACAGCAGCACGCCGAGAGGCGAAAAACACTACTTCTTGGAGTCTCGGTCCGTGCTCGGAGCACCCTTGGAGCGGGTGTTGAGGAACTCGAGCGGGTTAAGCGGGCGGCCGGCACGCATCTCGGCGAGCAGCAGCTCGGTGACCGCTTCGCGAGAGTTGTGCCGTGCATTCTCAGCGACGATGCGTTGACGCTGGTAGGACGCTCCGAGTTTGAGGATCTTCTCAATACTTGCCAACTCGTCAGCGCATTTGAGGTCTTTCGCCACAGGCTCCAGATCGTTCAGCATACGAACGACCGTGTCGGTGACCAATTCTTCGTTGCCATGCGCATCCAAAATGAGGATCGCTTCCATCCCGTAACGCGCTGAACGCCACTTGTTCTCAGCGACAAACCACTCCGGCATAGGCTCGATCTGCTCCCCGGCGTCGAGTTTGCGTGAATACCATTCGACTAGGCAGTGTGTCAGTGCTGCAAGGGCTGCGACCTCCGTCGCGTTGGTGGCGGCATCGAAGACGCGGTTTTCCACGGTGCCGAGCTTGGGGGAGGGGCGCACGTCCCAGCGCACCTCATCAAAACCATCGATGATGCCGGTGCGAATCATGTCTGCGACGTACTTTTCCAGCTGGTCCCACTGTTCGAACTGTTGAGGGATGCCGGCTGTGGGAAGTTGCTGGAAAACCATCGCGCGGTTCGAGGCGTACCCGGTGTCGCGTCCTGACCAGAAGGGCGAGGATGCTGCGAGTGACTGCATATGTCCCAGGCGCGAGGCGAGGGCTGATTGAAGCGGGAGCACTTTGTCTCGCGACTCGACGCCGACGTGGACGTGGATGCCGTACAGGAGCATCTGACGACCCCAGTACTGTGTGCGTTCAACCAGCTCTGCGTAGCGCTCTGAGTCAGTGACGCGCTGGAAGGCTGGAGAGGCGAACGGGTGGGTTCCGGCGCTGCCGAGCTCGATGCGCAGGCGGTCCGTGACCGGTCGGAGAAGCTCGATCGTCTCGGTGATGTCGCGCATGCATTCACCGACCGTGTGCCGGGCTCCGGATGTGATCTCGATGGTGTTGAGCAGCATCTCGCGTTGAATGTGGGGGTGAAGTTTGCCGTCGACCTGAGCTTCGGGCGCGTCCAGAATGGCGTTGGCAGCCTGGCGCAGATCGTTGGAATCCTTGTCAATGAGCTGGAGTTCCCATTCAACGCCAATGGTGGATCGTTCGGACGAGGAGAACGTGAGGTGCATGTTCTCTGCCTTTCGGTGGATGAAACGCGTGGGCGGGTGGTGGCTGGTGCGGCTGGTTTTGGTTGAAGGGATGTCCGTGCGCACCGGCTGTTGTGCTCGCGCTCATGCGAATTAGTAACTGGATCATTGTCCCAGTCTGAAAGGCTGCGCGCACGACAACTCGGCGAATTTCGTCAATCGCGATCGGGCGCGTGGGCGGGTCGATGTTGAGCAGCTGGCTGCTTGGCGCGGTTGCGGCAATTGCATTCAGGCAGGGGCTGCTCGCGTTCGGCGACTCCTCGATCCGTTGATACTACGCTTGTTTCTTCTTGCGCCACCTTCCTCCCCATCCCCGAGGTTCGAATTCGACGGGATTTTCGAGGTGAACGAAGAGGGTGGATGGCTGTGACCTGCGGTTTCGTCCGGAAATACCTGAGAATGCGTGAATAACTGCATCGAATTCGAACCTCGGGGATGAAGTGAAGAGGTCAGTAGGGCAGGAGTGGCAGTTGAAAGACGGCAGTGCGCCCGCTTGTCCACAGGTCTGCCTCGTCGATGGCCGGATTCCACAGATGCTTGCGACCGCTGAGCATCCGTGCCCGTACTCTCGCATACTGGCTCAATCGACGAGGGGGGAGCGGGCAACGCGGCGGCCTCAGAATGCGCGAATGTGAAAGGAAGGGCTCGATGGAGTCAGCCAACGGCGGCCACGGTCCACCAACGCTGCGGTGGGTTGCACGGTACATGGCCAAGACGTCGAGACGGCAGCGCCCGAAGCAGGTAGCGGCAGAAACTGGGCGCTTACTGATTCAGATCGTGCGCGGAATTTACCTGTCGACCGCCGTTTTCGATGGCATTGCAGAGCCGTGGAAAATACGGCGAATCATTGAGCTGTCGCGGATCATTGCAGCAGCCATGACCTACCGAGATGCAGTCGTGATTGGAGAATCGGCTGCACTGGTGCACGGCTTGTATACATATGAACTCAGCGGCGATGTCCATCTGCTGGTGCCCACACGACCTGGAAAAGCTGTTCCGACCATGCGAACGATTCGATTGGAATCGTGCAGGACCCAGGGAGGGGTGATCTACTGGTGGGAGCAGCGCAGTGGCGAATCGGTGACAGCGTCGCTGGCACGCGAAGATTCGCAGCGGCAGACGGTCCATGTGAAAATGGCGCGGATCCGACGACACTCTTCGCGGTCCTTCATGAGCGAAAGACCGCGTCAGCTGGACCTTCAGATGGGGCGTGCGCTGCCAAGTGGCCACCGTCGCTCGCCTCGGTGCGTGATTTTGCGGTGCACATCGGTGAACGCAACAGCCCTGACGGCAGCTCTCACGGCGCCTCTGCCGTGCGCATTCGCGATGATGTGCGGTGCGCTGAATCGGACGTCGGGGTTCAAGCGGAGCGTCGAGCACCGTTCGCGCAAGCAGGAAGGCCGTGTGCGTGAGACGTGGCTACGAGCGATTCGACAGCTTCCGAAAGGGTTTCGCCGCAGACGCTGGGCCGAGTGGATATGCAGGCATAGTGATGCCGGATGCGAATCAACTGGTGAAGCGGCCCTTATGTGGGTGTTGAAATCTGGCGGCTGTACGGGTCTGACCACCCAAGTGCGCTCACCTGCCGATCGACTCGGCGGATGCTTCTACATTGACGTGGCACTCGAAAAAGCCAAAGTCGCCATTGAGTTCGACGGCTATGCCAAGTACGGAGACAACCGCTTTGAAGTATCAGATTCCTATGCTCAGCAAATGCGGCGCCAGCACATCCTCGAAAAACGAGGGTGGATCGTCGTGCGTGTGACCTGGTCGGATCTCTTCCACCCCGACCATGTAATCGGCAAAGTATGGGCCGCTGTGGAGCAACGGTCTCGGCTATACGAGACAGTGAAACGAGGTGGACGCCCCAGGCGTCAGGTGAGCAATGACGCGGTCAGAGCCTAGAGGAATGACGCGGTCAGAACCTAATGAGAAGTGCGGTTTCCTGCATGATCGAGTCGACGGGTGAGGATTGCACGGTGAGTGTCGCCAAGCCGTGTTGCGAAAACGGTCATCTCACCGCCATCCGAGTCGGAAGAAAGCGCCGAGGCTAAAGCGCGCTGCATTGCTCCGGTATCGATTGAAGCACCGCGCTTCTTGATTTCAACCGAGCTGGGGTCGAATTCGCGAAGCGCCTTCTTGATGGCTTTCATTCGCAGAGGAACCACCGAGCACACCTCAAACCGTGTCCACCATTCGGCAGCGGGTAGCGAGTCTGCGGTGAGGTAAGCAATCGAACCGGAAATGAGGTGTGCACCGAATTGCTCGGCCAACGTGGCGATTCCTCCGGACCGGATCACTGCAGGATCGGGCTCAGTGAGCATCGAGCCAAGGACACCGACAGGTGCCTGCGCAACGCGTGCAGCGCAGTTTCCGCGGGCTCCCTCGTCAATCAGCGTCGAAAACACTGTGCCGGAAGCAGCGCTCCGCATGACACAAGCGGAGCGGCCCGCTGGCAGCCCCATCGCGGGGGAGTAGAGCAGTGCTTCGACCAGTTCCCCGTCGACGCTGGTCCACTGCGCATGCCAGGTTGGCGGCAGCGTGGCATGCTCGATTCCCGGAGCAACTTTGATGGCGACACGACCGATTGTCTTGGCCCAGGAAATCGCCTGTGACAAGGGCGGAGACCACTGTTCCGGATCGTAAATGCGTTGCGAACCGCGTGCAGCGCCGGTCCTCCTGGAGGGGTCAACGAAGAGAGCATCCACGCCGTCTGTGCGCAGTGTGTCGATATCGAGCGCCGTCACGTCAGCAACCCGCACGCGTGCAGTGGGGTAACTCGAGAGATTGGCGGTGGCCATGGCTGCGGTCGTTGCGTCCAGTTCGACGGCTTCAACTCCTAATCCCGCTTGGGCGAAGGCTCGCGAATCCGAACCGATCCCGCACCCAAGGTCCGCCACTGCATGCGCCCCTGCCTGTACAAATGCCGCCGCGTGGCGTTCGGCAATGACACCGCGCGTGGCCTGTTCGAGCCCGTCACGAGTAAAAAACATATCGGCTGCTGCTTCACCGAATTTCGCTTTGCCCTGGATTCGTAGGCTCGTCAAAGTCAGTGCCGCTGCGATCAGATCCGGCGCGTATCCTCGGGATCGAAGCTTGGCATTGAGCGTGTTGAGGTGCGGCTGAGCGGTGCGCGCGGTGAGGCCTTCAGGCAGGAAACCTGTGATCTCGGAGAGGAGTTTCTTGCCGTCCCCGCTGATCAACTCGCCGAAAACTTGCGATGCATCCGAATAAACCACGCTCCTATCCTGACATGTATAAAGGGCAGAACGAGTGCCGCCCTCACTGGCGTGGCTCACCAATGCTGGAGCGCGAGACGTTGTTGCCTGTGCGAATGCGCGCTGAGGAGTAAGTTTCACTGGCAAATGCGACGAGATACGTGTCTTCCTGGGCTCTGACGTGCCAACTTATGCCGTATTAGGTTGGGTGTAGCGCACTCGCGAATACCCTCAGCTCTTCATCCCCGACGCCCGATCCCGAGGTTCGATCTCAACGACACACCCTGTGGCCCGACGTCCCCCTTAAGTCCCGAGGTTCGATTTCGGTGATCTACGAGGGGGACGCTGCTTCGTGACAAGTCTCTGACCAGCGGATTTGTTAAGCCGTGTGCCTGTTGTGCCGATGAAACAGTGCCGAGTTCGAACCTGGGGAACAGGGGGAGGAGGGATGGCAAGAGCTGGTCGGTGTGGAGGCAATCCACTGAGATCTGCGCGCCCCAGGCCACGCGCTAGGCCATGGGACACGGTATTTTGGCACTCGGATTGTCAGAGTGCCAACTGAGCTTTAAAATAGATGCATACGTGAAGTTCGGATCCCTATCCAGCTTCGCGCAACAATGAATGTCTCCAGACCCTGGCCCCCGCGACGGCAGGCGTGAGGAGGCGACCATGAACCTGTTCGAATGAGAAAGGGAGTCAACGAAGTGTCGATCTCCATTAAGCCGCTCGAGGATCGTATCGTGATCCGTCAGCTCGAAGCGGAACGTACCACCGCTTCCGGTCTGGTTATTCCTGATACCGCCAAGGAAAAGCCGCAGGAAGGCGAAGTGATCGCCGTGGGTCCGGGCCGCATTGACGACAACGGCAACCGTGTTCCGATGGACGTGAAGGTTGGCGACTCGGTTATCTACAGCCGCTATGGTGGCACCGAGGTCAAGTACGACGGTGAGGAATACCAGATCCTGTCTGCTCGTGACGTGCTGGCAATTGTCGAGCACTGAGCCAACTGACAAGTAAGTGGTGGGGTTCTGCAGCTGAGCTGCAGGACCCCACCACTGTTTTAAAGCATGTATCAGATTGACCTGTAAGGCGTGTGTCTAAGCGGGACTTTCAGGTAGGCACCGACCTTATCTGGGAGATAGGCAGCCGATTTCCTCCAAGAGACCGGCATGCCAGCGACCTGATCAGGACACGCGGCGACGTTTACGCTGGACGATCTCGCGACGTTCCTCTTCGGTCATGCCACCCCAAATACCATAGGGTTCCTGAGAAGCAAGTGCGTGCTGTCGGCACTGCTCGATGACGGGACAGGTAGCGCACACTGCTTTCGCGTTTGCTGCGCGACGCCGCCTGGCAGCACCACGCTCACCTTCGGGATGGAAGAACATCTCGGTGTCCATGTCTCGGCACGCACCGTCGTACTGCCATTCCCACACGTCCATCATTGGGCCTGGTAGGCGTGACACATCGGTCATTAGAGCTCCTCACTGACTTTTAGCGCATAGGTTCTCAGGGGAAACGGAAGAGTGTTTCTGAGTCCGCTGATGCGGCTTTGATGAAAGGCAATAGCGTCGGGTCCGAGCGAAGTGTTCGGATCTTGAGCTGTTCCCGTTATCGCCACGAGTTAAGACTATATTTTTGTGCAGCTCTTATTCAAGACCGTCTGGAAAATTCCATGCGAATTCCCAGCTGTTCACGCTAAGAGCTGAACGATCCGAGGGGCCCGCGCCTATTCGTAGCCATTCGTTGAATAGAAATTGCGTAAGTAGTGAATAAGTTTCCGGTGGCAGGAAGCTGAGGAAGGGGCGAGAATCAGAGCTGAGGGCCGAGGCGAAGTGCGCTGAGCGCCTCGAGAACCAAAGGAGAGGGGCCGTGAGCATCGAGAACGGTGGCGAATTTGACTTCTCACACGCCCCACTGGCAACACCCACACTGCCACTGTCAGCGAGCCAGCCACCCAAAATAGGCCCCGTCCCGCTCACCGTGACAGCTGTCGCCGAACGTCTGGGAATCTCCCCGTCGACGGTACGAACATGGGAACGCCGCTACGGAATGGGCCCACGCCGACGCGCAGGTGCTCACCGTCGCTATTTTGCAGATGACATCATGCGGCTGACCCGAATGGTCGAGCTGGTCCGCTCAGGAGTTGCTCCATCTAACGCAGCGGCAACGGTGCGTGAGCTTTCAGCCCGAGACCTGGCAGCGGCGGCGCCCGCGGCGCCACCCTCGTCCCCTGACCAGCTCCTTGATGCCGTGCAACGAGATGATTTCGCGGAGGTTGCCCGGCTGGTCGAAGCGTCAGTGGCGACGCACGGACTGATCCACACCTACACTGACTTCGTCGAACCAGTCACCGAAATGCTTCGTAACGACCCGGCCGGCGAAACCCCCGGCGGCGCATCCTCACTGATGTTGACAGCGATCGTGCTGCGCGTGCTACGAGCCCTCGCTCCGCATGCTGGCAAAGTCTGCCACAGTGACGAGGGCGGCCCACGTGACCGTGATGGGAAGACTCACATGCACGACGCCGCGAATGATGCTGTAGCACGCGATCATGACTCCGCACGATCCGCCGGCATGAACGCGCAGAGCGCCTGGTGCCATCACCGTCTGGTCATTATGGCTGATCCTGCGAACTTCATTGCCGCGCATATGGTTGGGGTGGATGTGCAATGGAGAGGCCTGCCAACCTCTATTTTGCTCACCGGATTGTCGGACGCAGCCAGCGCCGTACGGCAATTTGAGAGGCATCGGCGCGAACTGGGCTGCTCTGTCGTGATCGTCATGGGCAAAGGATCAGGGGCGCAGGAGCTAATAGAGCAGCTCACGCGCATAGACGATCTGCATATCGTGCTGGTGGGAGAACGCGCCCCCCACATTGTTGATGCGCGCATTCAGCGCGTGCGCACACTGAGCGCATGCGTCGACGAGACGGTGGCTTTGATGCGCGAATTGTGCCGCACGCCATGAGCTCGACGGCCGACCGTATTAGGCTGTCATGTAGCTATGGCCGAGGGCGGTGAACGCCCGCACCGTCATAACCGATAGTCAACCGCACCCGACTCGAAGAAGAACCGCAATGGAAATGCCCTGGTCCAACACCGATCTCATGGTCGGTTTCGATGAAGAATTTGACGCGATTGTCGACTTTGCACGCGCGAGCCGCGTAGATGGCGGATTCGGCTATCTGGATGCGGACGGAGTTGTTGACCCGACCCGGCCGATTGAACTGTGGATCACGTGCCGGATGACACACGTGTTCGCCATGGCCGCGCTCAAAGGTGATGACAGTGCGCGCGAATTTGTCGAGCACGGTGTCGCGTCGTTGCTTGGCCCCCTGCACGATGATGAGCACGGCGGCTGGTACTCAGCGATCACGCCTGACACACACGAAGTTGCCCTCGACAAGAAAGAAGCTTATGCGCACGCTTTCGTCGTTTTGGCGGCAACCTCCGCGCTGGCAGCGGGGATCCCGCAGGCTAACGAACTTTTGGATGAGGCGCTGCGGGTCGAAGAGCGTTACTGGTGGGAACCGGAATTTGGCCGCGTATGCGAATCGTGGGACCTGGCGTTCACTCGAAAAGAGGACTACCGCGGCATCAACGCCAATATGCATACCACCGAGTGCTTCCTGTCTGCTTGGGATGCGACAGGGGATCGCAAGTGGCTTGACCGCGCACGCGGAATCATCCGCTTCGTCTACGACCAGGCTTCCCAGCACGAGTGGCGAATCCCGGAGCACTTCTCAGCGAACTGGCGCATTATCCCGGATTACAACCGTGATGAGCCGGCCCACCCCTTCCGGCCCTTTGGCGTGACGCCTGGTCACGGCTTGGAGTGGGCTCGCCTGTTTGTCCAGGCGCATGCTGCACTGGCGCAGGAGGGCGAACCAGGCGACGACATCGCGTGGATGACCGAGGGAGCAGTACGCCTGTTTGAGCGCGCCGTGGCTGATGGATGGGACGTAGACGGCGCTCCCGGCTTCGTCTACACCACCGATTTCGAGGGTACGCCGGTTGTGCGTGAGCGCATGCACTGGGTGATGTGCGAAGCGATTTCCGCTGCTGTCGCGATTGCCCCCTTCTTGTCCGAGCATCCAGCCGGCAAGTCGCATGCTGGTAACGACAAGGGTGGTGCGCGCAGTCAAAATGATTTACGAGGTGAGGGTGACCTGCGCGATGAGTCGGCTCCGACGATTACCACGCGCAGCCTTCAGGAACTGTATGCGCAGTGGGTGGCGTACGTGGATGAATACCTGCGAGAAGCTCCCGGCCGCTGGTATCACGAGCTGACACCGGACAATGCTCCCGGAACACGCACATGGCCCGGGAAGCCGGATGCATATCACGTGGCTCAGATGCTGATTTTTGCGCGTCTGCCTCTCACACCGACGTTCGCTTCGGCTATCAAGGATGGGTTGCTCGCACCGCTGGATCGCTGATTGTTCTGCGGTGGAGACGCGCAACGGCTCCCTCGTCTGTGCTGCTGACCTGGCGGCGCGACCGGCCCCCTCGTACCTGTGCGTCTGCTCTGCGCATGCCCGAGCTGATCCCGGGGAGCTGCGACGTGTGCACAGAGCAGCCCCGGCTGATCCGCACACACCCGCGCTGATCCGTGACCATTTTCATTGTCATCGAGGGCGATTCGTCGTCCCGATTTGCCTACACTTTGGATATGGCAGACTTTAACGCACATAACCCGTTCGAACTCGTTGGTCTTACATACGACGATGTCCTGCTTCTTCCCGAACTGACAAATGTTGTCCCATCCTCTGTGACAACCCGAGCGCAGCTCACGAAGAGGATCTCCCTCCATATTCCGTTGATCTCGGCCGCGATGGATACCGTCACCGAAGCGCGCATGGCGATCGCGATGGCTCGGCAAGGCGGCATCGGCATCCTGCATCGCAACCTGACGATCGAGGATCAAGTCTCGCAAGTGCGGCAAGTCAAGCGCTCGGAATCGGGCATGGTGGAAGACCCCGTGACAGTGGGGCCCGACGCCACGATTGACGAGCTCGACAAGAAGTGCGGCCATTACCGCGTGTCCGGTCTGCCGGTTGTGGATGACGACAATGTTGTGGTCGGCATTATCACCAACCGTGACCTGCGTTTTGTGCCGATGGATCAGTGGTCGACGTTGACAGTACGCGACTGCATGACACCGCGTGAGCGCCTCATCACCGGCAAGGTTGGAATCTCGCGTGAGGACGCCAAGCAGCTGCTGGCTGATCATCGAATCGAGAAGCTTCCGCTCGTTGACGACGAAGGCCACCTGACCGGCTTGATCACGGTGAAAGACTTCGTCAAGACCGAGCAGTACCCGAATGCGACGAAGGACGATCGTGGCCGGCTGGTTGTGGGCGCTGCGATTGGTTTCTGGGGCGACGCGTGGGATCGCGCCGTGGCTCTGGCTGAAGCCGGTGTTGATGTGCTGGTTGTCGACACCGCCAACGGTGGAGCCGAACTCGAACTTGAGATGGTGCGCCGTATCAAGTCAGACTCTCGTTTCGACGGCGTGGATGTGATCGGCGGAAACGTTGCGACCACCGAAGGAGCTCAGGCTCTGATTGACGCAGGTGTGGACGCTGTCAAGGTGGGCGTAGGCCCCGGTTCGATCTGCACTACCCGTGTGGTGGCAGGCGTGGGCGTTCCTCAGGTCACCGCGATCCACCTCGCTGCACAGGCCTGCCGCCCAGCTGGAGTTCCGCTCATTGCCGATGGCGGTCTTCAGTACTCAGGCGATATCGGTAAGGCGCTGGTAGCGGGAGCTGACACGGTCATGCTTGGTTCCCTGCTTGCCGGTTGCGAGGAGTCGCCCGGTGAGCTGGTCTTCACAAACGGTAAGCAGTACAAGCGTTACCGCGGCATGGGCTCTCTTGGAGCAATGAGTTCGCGCGGCAAACGTTCCTACTCGAAGGACCGCTACTTCCAGGCCGATGTGACATCTGATGATCAGATTGTGCCCGAAGGTATTGAGGGACAGGTGCCGTACACCGGTTCACTCGCCGCGGTCGTCTACCAGCTGATCGGTGGTCTGCACCAAACCATGTTCTACCTGGGTGCTCATACGTTGGACGACTTGAAGCAGAACGGACGTTTCGTGCGTATCACCTCCGCCGGCCTGCGTGAATCTCACCCGCACGACGTGGAAATGACCACTGAGGCGCCGAACTATCACGGAGCCGGAAAGTAGTTTTACCTGGTCGCGCACCGACGCAGCTATTGCGTACCGTGCTGCGTTGCGCGCGTGAAGGGGTGCCTGTCCGCGCACCGACGCGACAGTGCCTGGGCCACCCTCGTCCATTCGTCATGAGATGAGCGACGAGGGTGGCTCTCGCTTGTCTATATCGTACGTGCTCATGGGCAGCGCTGGCTGATATCTGGTCGTAGAAGGGCGGGCGGCTGTAAGCTCGGTATAACGTCCTATGAGAGGCGCTTTTCCGCGTCGAGATCAGCCAAAGGAGCTCATGATGACCACGCACGACACCTTCGTTCTTCGACGTAATGCTGACATGCAGCGCGAGGCGCGCGAACACATGCGGGACGGCGCAGGCACGGTGCACCTGACTCACATTTTGAAGCCTGAGGAGATGTTTGGGCGTGGCCGGATGTTCTCCGAGATCACGCTGCAGCCGGGTGAGTCGATCGGAGTGCATGATCATCAGGGCGAGTCCGAGTTTTACTACATTCTGGCCGGGCGTGGGACGTATGCAGTTGATGATGAGACGTTTGAGGTCGCGGCCGGCGATCTGACTGTTGTGCCTGATCATCATCGACATGGCATCGAGAACACCGGTGATGAGCCGCTTGTGTTCATTGCGCTGATCCTTTTCACCGACGACCACGAGTAAGGCACGCGCGGGAGAAATATAAAGGTCGGGTTAGACCGGCGCGGTGCAGGTCGGAAAAGGCCGGCACAGGATAGACACAGGCCGGGCTAGGCGGACACGGGATAGACACAGGCGCGACAATACCTGCACGGGAAAGGCGCGGGCCGAACAATAGCTGCACGGCCGGATATCTCATGCGCATCCCTTTTTTCTTTTCGTCCCCGAGGTTCGATTTGGCGTGGTGGTGGGTTCGTTGTGAGGCTGTGGGTGCTACGTGCCGTTAGGTGGGCGAGCCTGTGACCTGCAGGAATGCTTGGCCAGTGAGGTCAGTGCGGGTCTTTTGGGCTGTGGGTGTGTGTCGAGTTCGAACCTGGGGGAACATGCCCGGGGCCTCGTGTGATTGTCGAGGGTAGACAGGGGTCGTGCTTTGTGGGGATGGCTCAAGCTTGTGCTTTCTTGTGGGCTGAAGGGTTTCGTGTGGGGGTGCGCGTGCGCATACAGCGTCTTTCCACATTGTGGGAATTCTTGTTTACGCATGCTTGTCCTCCCCTCTTTCCCCGTCTGTCGATCTGAAGAGCAGGTCACCGGCAATCGCACCCACGGGCGAGGCGTTTGCACTGGTCAGGAGTTACCTATCGGGAGGTAGAGCCGTGATGAATCCAGTGAGAGGCTTCCAGATCGACAGGTGGGTGCAGAAAGAGTTTGGTCCACAATTATGAATTGGGGCTGTACGGGCGGTAGTGCCGTTTCGTAGTGTGGTGCACATGACACGACGATCACGACGCTCCACGCTGCTGGTTCCAGTATTGGCTGGCTTGCTCACTCTGGCTGCATGCAACCAGGCACAAGACGGGCAAAGCAACAACATTGAAGCCTCTGCCAATCAAAGCGGGTCAGGCGATGCAGCCCACAGCATACCCATGTCGGGCGAGTACCCGGTCTTGCCCGACGGGAAGCTCGGCAGGCCCGTGGACTGGGTGGAACCACACGAACCACAACTGCCTAGCGCCGCGACCAACATGGACGCGTTCGGGGCGCGATACTTCGCCGAGTACTACCTCAACCTCCTCGCCTATTCCATCAACACCGGCAACACCACCACCCTCAAAGAAACCAGCAGCCCCGAATGCAAAGTCTGCCAATCATACATCGACCTAATTGGGAGGGTGTATGGGGATGGGGGATGGGTTGACGGCAAGAACTATACAATCACGCGGATTGGCGAACCGATTCCGCACCCACAGACTAAAGGGCTCTACTTCGTAAAGATTCACGCAAAGAACGCTCCCTATGTCGAATATCGTGGGGGAGAGCTTCATCCGGCGTTAGAAAGCCAGAAGATAATCGAATTAGAAATACTACAGCGGAACTCTTCGTTCCTGGTTAAGAGCTATCACGCCGAAGATTTCATTGCAGAAGACGAGAGTGAGAAAGCGCAATCATGAGAAAAAGGGCTCTCAGAATTGTTGCAGTGTTCGTTCCACTCATATCACCTTCAATGGTTGCGCCTCCGGGCGATTTAGAAAGCTTCGATGACACCGTGAGGAGCGACGTGGCTGGCAGTGTGACTGTTGAGTCTTCGTTTACTGAGGCGGTGTCGGTGCCTGGTGTGGAGGGTGCTGGCGTGGAGAATGTTGACGCCGCTGGTGCTGGTGGTGTGATTGAGGTTGTTGAGGGGCCGGTTGGTGGGTTTCGTGTACCGGGCTGGCAGGTGCGCTGCAAGATCGGCACCGGCACAGCCGGCGCCACACCAGCAGACAAATGCACCCCACCACCAACAGAAAAACCTGAAGGAAAAGAACCAGACCAGCCCGCCACTCCGTCAACCGACACCATCGCACGCACAGCCCTAAACACCATCACCCTACGCGGCGCAGGCCTGACCATCCAACCACACCAACACGCCTTCACCGAAGTGCCCTCCAACATCTACGCCGCCACACCCACCCAAACCCACACCCTCACCGTCTTCAACCACACCGTCACCCTCACCCTTCACGCCTCCACCTACACATTCGACTTCAACGACCACACCCCACCACTGATCACCACCACCCCAGGAAACCCCTACCCCAACATGGTGCACACACACTCATGGCAAAACGAATCACCCCACCAAACCGTCACACTGACCACCACGTGGGACGTCACACTAACCAACCCGTTCACTGGCACCACGCACACAATCCCTAGCATTACAAGCACAAGAGAAACCAGCGCCCCATTCCTGCTGACCAAACCCCACCAAGTCCTCACCGACCACGCCGAAAAAGCCCACGGACACTAACCCACGAGAAGAGAACGCCAAGCCAACAGGGAAAAGCAGCGACTGAGCGGAGGAGAGGGCTAGAGAACTAGAGAGTCTGCACATCTGCTTAGTGACAGGTGGCACTGGTGCTGCATGTACAACTAAGTCGGCAGCATGCCAACATGACAAGACTGCAGCTTGGCCGGCCACAGCATCGCGGCACGCCAGCACAGACGGACAGTGAAAACGTCGAATACAGTGCGGGTAAACCGTCGGCTACAGCGGCCACTCAGTGTTGATGTGCTCCACACGCCCCTTCGAGCGCAGGAATTCTTCAAAATGGATCGCCCATTCACGGTGCGCACGCTTCTCAAAGGCATGGACCTCGGCGCCACTCATGGTCGTGATCTGCGGGTACGCACGAGCGATCGCTGCCAACAGATCTAAGGTCATGGCAACATCAACTTCCGCAGTGTGCGCGTTTTCATCCAGCGGCACCCCGTATGCCGGTGCGAGAATAGCCAACGTTCGTTTGCCCCTTCGATAGCGATTGAGCGCCCGATCCAGCACGAGCGGATCCAGCAACGGCGCGGGTTCGCCCCCTAACCGTTCCGCGAGTGAGCCCGCACCATGACGCCGCAGCTCAGCATCAAGCAAACTCACGTCATACGAACCATTAAACGCAACAACCGGGAAGCCGTTCGACCAGTGATCGACCAGCGCAGAGGCAACCTCGTCAAGCACTTCGACGATCGGGCGGCCATGCTCGCGCGCATACGCGGTCGAAATCCCGTGAACCTCCGACGCCCTCACGGGAATCTCGATGCCAGGATCGGCCAGCCACGTGCGCACCTCGTCTCTTCCAGCGTCCATCACACCGTGCTCGCGACGTACGAGGGCGGCCGTGACAAGTCGGTCTTCATCGACATTGACGCCGGTTGTTTCGAGGTCAAAGCCAAGCCACGGCTCATCGGTCCACGTCATTTTCTGCTCCTTTTCTTGTGCTGCCCTTGGCGAGCTGATCCACCCACTGACAGGTCGATCTGTCAGTCGCTTAGCTGTGCTGCCTGTCGATGTCCAGTGTGCACTGAAGCGTGGGCATTTGTGAACTATCCCCGTGCTGAGCTGCACTATCATGACAGCGCTCATGTGAATCGAACACTACATCCACCCGGACAGCTAGGATCGAAGTGTGAGCTACGAAGTTGAAATCGGCAGAGGAAAACGCGGCCGGCGAGCCTACTCGCTCGATGACATCGCACTGATCCCAGCCAGACGCACCCGCGATCCTGAGGACGTCAACGTCGGCTGGCAAATTGACGCGTACCACGTGGATATCCCGATCATGGCAGCGCCCATGGACTCGGTGATGAGTCCGAAAACCGCGATCGAGTTCGGCAAACTCGGTGGAATCGGCGTGCTCGACCTCGACGGCCTGTGGACACGGTATGAGGATGCGGACGCCGTTCTCGAAGAAATCGAACAGCTGGATGAAGAACACTCGATTGCGCGCCTGCAGCAGATCTACTCTGAGCCGATTAAACCTGAGCTCATCACTGCACGCCTACAAGAAATTCGCCAGGCCGGAGTGGTAGTCGCCGGTAAATTGTCGCCCCAGCGCACTCAGCGCTACTGGCGCTCAGTGGTCGAGGCAGGTGTGGATCTCTTCGTCATTCGCGGAACCACCGTTTCCGCCGAACACGTGTCCTCTCACCGTGAGCCGCTCAACCTCAAGCGCTTCATCTACGAGCTGGATGTACCGGTCATCGTTGGCGGCGTGTGCACCACGACCGCTGCCCTGCACCTCATGCGCACTGGCGCAGCGGGAGTTTTGGTCGGCTTTGGTGGGGGAGCGGCACATTCGACGCGCCAGTCGCTGGGTGTTCATGCTCCCACCGCAACGGCAATCGCTGATGTCGCGGCCGCGCGACGCGACTACATGGACGAGTCGGGTGGCCGATATGTGCATGTCATCGCCGATGGTGGTATTGGGCGCTCAGGCGATATGACCAAGGCGATTGCCTGCGGTGCTGATGCGGTGATGCTGGGCGCAGCTCTGGCCCGCGCGGAGGAGGCTCCGGGCCGCGGATGGCATTGGGGCTCCGAGGCCACCCACCCGGACATGCCCAGAGGCCACCGCGCCTACGTCGGCACAGTCGGCTCGATGAAACAGATCCTCTACGGCCCTTCCACCAGGGCGGACGGTTCACTGAACTTCGTAGGCGCGTTGCGGCGCACGATGGCGTCGACCGGATTTTCGGAAGTCAAGGATCTGCAGCGTGTCGAAGTTGTGGTCAGCCCCTATACGCCCTCGTAGCCGCCCGCGGGCCGCCAAGAGATACACGCGCCGCACAGTGGGCGGCCAGCTCCTACGCCCCTCGCAAACGCCTGCGTGTCGTTATTAAGGCCTGCGTACAGCAGGCCGACCCTTGCATAACCTCGTACACCCCTCCGCTGCTTGTTTCAGACAACAGGTATCGTTTCTGGACAGCAAGTTGCCCTCGTCAGTAATTGACGAGGGCGACTGCGTGAGCTCGCCGGGCGAAAACTCACATGTGAGACCCCTGAGGCACGGCGAGCGCTCCGCGAAGGAGCTTAGGGATTAGTGTGAGCGGCGACGCGTGTACAGACCTGCGCCAGCGCCGAGCGTGACGAGCACAGCAGCTGCGGCCGCGAGCGGAACTGCGGTTGAGCCGGTGCGTGCCATTCCCGGACGGCTGGCAGCGTACTTCTTGTCGCCAGCATCGGTGTCTTGGCCCTTACCAGTGGTGTCGGGCTTGACCTGGCCCTTACCGCCGGCAGGATCGGTGCCCTTTCCTTTGCCTTGGTCAGGGGTCTCTGACGTGGCGACGAATTGATTATCGACAGCCAGCGGCGCGGAATCAAAGCCAAGAGCATTGATCATCGTGTAGTACAGGTCGGACTGGTCGGTGCGACCCACAACGTTCTCAGCACCCGGGCCGGAGGCTGCGACGCGCAGCTGTGCACCGGTGTGTCCCTGGCCGCCGAGAGCCACGTCATCGTCGTTGCTTCCAGCGTTGGCGTAGTTGATCACCATGTCGGAGCCATCGGCTGTGCGCAGCTTGGTGGTGCGGCCGAATGTCTCGGTGCCCCCGCTGGTGATCTGGCTGGTATGCGCGTGATCAGCGGTTACCACAATCAAGGTTGGCTGGCCGCTGGCGGCGACCCAGTTCTGTGCTACCTGGATGGCCTGGTCGAGGTCGTCGAGCTCGCCGATCTGGCCGCATGCGTCAGCAGCATGATCGGCCTTGTCGATCGAGGCTGCCTCCACCTGCAGGAAGAAGCCCTTGTCGTTCTGCAGCAGGTTGATGGCCTTCTTAGTCATTGCTGCCAGTGTGGGGATCTCCGCGGTGCGCTCCGGGTTGAACTCACAGGACTGGGCCGGAAGCGAAGCGCCATCCGTGGTCGGAACCGTCTCGTTGAACATGCGGGGCATGTTGCCGGGGGAGAACAGTCCCAGAACAGGTGCATCCTGGTTGGCGTTGGTGACAGCATCAAGCTCATCGGCGGTGGTGACCACCTGGAAACCGTTGTCCCTGGCGTTGTCGACGACGGACTTGCCGGCAGTCCACTTCGTGGTGTCGCCCCATGTGCCGTCAACCTGAACTGTCTGGTCGAAGGCCTTTGCGCCACCGCCCAGTGTCACGTCAGCGCGCACGTCCACGAGCTGCTCGGAGATCGATCCGAGTCCGCCGTTTTCACGGAACTGCTTCAGGTACTCATCACCCTGGCAGGAGCTGCTGTTCTTGTCGTATTCAGGTCCGTAGCACTTGCGGTTCAGTGCGTGAACGGCAGCGCCGGCAGGTGTGGCGTCCTGGATTTCAGAGGTGGTGACGTTACCGGTCTTGTACCCGGCCGCTTTCGCCTTCTCCATCAGGTTTGACACAGCATTTCCCTGCAGGTCCACACCGATCGCGCCGTTGTAGGTCTTGGTACCTGTTGACCATTCGCTGGCGGAGGCAGCCGAGTCGGTCACGTAGTTGACTGTGCCGTCCTTATTGAGTGCGAAGTGCGTGTAGGAGCCTGTGTAGTCGAGATTGTCGACTCCGGGCAGGCGTCCGTTTGCACCGTACAGGTAGTTGCGCGCGGAGGTGATTTCCGAATCGCCCATGCCGTCTCCGATGAACAAGATGACGTTCTTGGCTTCGCCTTCAGAACCTGAACGCTGCGGGCCGTCTGCACCGTACTGTGAACATTCGCCGGCTGCGGGCACGTGCACTGAACCGTCCTTTTCAACGATTCGGCAGGTGGTGAATGCATCCTGAGCGGGAACAGGCTTTGGCAGCGTTCCTGTGGGCACTGCGGTGCGGGCGCTGGATCCGTTGCCTGCACTGTCCAGGTATGGGTTCATGTTCAGGGCATTGGCGATGGTGAAGAACAGGTCGGTTTGGTCGGTCTGACCCAGAACATTTTCCTCACCCGGACCGAAAGCGGCGACGCGCAACTGAGCGCCCGTGTGCTGCTGCGACCCGCTGGCATTCGTACCATACGCGATGCTCATGGTGGAATTGTCAGCGGTGAGCAGGCGCGTCACCGGGGAGACGTTGTCGGAACCATCAGCAACGATCTGGCTGGTGTGAGAGTGATCAGCAGTGACGATGACCAGCGTCTGACCATCCTGCTTGGCGAATTCGAGGGCAGCCTGGGTTGCCTGGTCAAGGCGCTCGGTCTCACCGATCTGGCCGCATGCGTCTGACGCGTGGTCGCGCTTGTCGATGGAGGCAGACTCGATCTGGAGGAAGAAGCCCTTATCGTTGTCCTTGTTCAGGAGTTCGATAGCCTTGTCGGTCATGGCTTCCAGTTCAGGCTCAGTGCCGATGTCCTGCTTCGTGCACTGGATGGCCTCGCCTTTCGCTCCACCAATTGTGGCCGGTGACGACGCGAAGGTGGTCGTCATGTTGCTTGGTGCGAAGAGGCCCAGAACAGGGGTATCTTGGTTAGCTACGGTCACCTGATCCAGTTCGTCAGCGGTGGTCACCACCTGGTAGCCATTGTTCTTGGCATTGTCGAGGACGCTTGCGCCCTTCATCCAGGTAGTGTTGTACTTCGCGCTACCGGTCAGGAACGGGTTCGTGTTGCCGGAATCAGCCATGACCTCTGTGTCGAAGAATGATGCGCCACCGCCGAGGGTGATGTCGGCGCGGGTATCGATGAGCTGCTCAGAAATGGAACCCAGGCCGCCGTTAACGCGCTGATCTTCGGGGCAATTTGCTTTCTTCTTGCCGGATGGGGCGTAGCACGAGCGTGACGCCACGTGTGCGCCCATGACGGCAGGCGTTGCGTCCTGGATCTCTGACGTCGTGATGTTACCGGTGCGCATGCCCTTGTTCTTCGCCACTTCGATGAGGTTGGCGACGGGCTGACCCTTGATGTCAACGCTGATCGCATTGTTGTAGGTCTTCGTGCCTGTTGCCCATGCGGTACCCGATGCAGCTGAGTCGGTGACGTAGTTGAACGAGCCGTCCTTGTTGACCGAGTGGTGAGTGTACAGTCCCTCACTGGTCAGCTCGTCGATTCCTTCGAAACGGCCGGCAGCGCCGACGAGGTAGTTACGAGCAGCGGTGATTTCCTGCTGGCCCATGCCGTCGCCGATGATGAGAATAACGTTCTTTGCGTGAGCGTCAGTGCGTCCCTGGCCCTCCACACCGTATTGCGCACAATCGCCCGGCTGCAGAGCAACAACGTTGCCATCGGAGTCGAATGCAGTGCATTGTTCTGGTTTGTTGGTCTCATGCGTCGTGGGGGAGTCGGCGACACCTGCCGCCATGCACAGGGGTGTCAGAACCAGAGCCAGAGCACCGGTTCCACACGCCAGACCCACGCGCCGATTACGACGTGAATGCATCTTCCTGCCTTCATCTGGAGGTGTTACTGGATGTTCTTCGCTGCGCACGCAAGGAAAGGCAGAAGCGTAACGACGAACTATCTGTAGCAAAGCAGCCCAACGCAACAGTTCGGTGACACTGTGTAACAGAAAGGTAAACACTTCAAAACTATGCAGGTCACCAAGTGCCGCCTGACGAATCTGATGACGCTATCATTCAAGAAAGAACGCTGGTCACGCGTCCAGAGGCCGTCTGTTCGTGGCGGTCTGGACCCCTCGACCGTCGACGATGATTGATCAATCACATGCGGTGCGCGCGGTCAAGGGTGAGATGACTGAAAGGACATGAGATGCCGGTTCGTCGCAAGCGCGCGTCAATGGCTGATGTCGCCAAACTTGCGGGTGTTTCCCCGCAGACCGTTTCACGCGTCTCGAACGGCGAACCCTACGTTGTCGACGACAAACGCCAACGAGTCTTCAAAGCGATGAAAGAACTGGGATACAGACCCAACAGTGCGGCACGCGCCATGAAACGCGGCTCGTTCGACACCCTGGGAGTGGTGTACTACTCCCTGCACGACGTTGGGAACTACCGTTCCCTTGAAGCCATTTCAGAGGCGGCAGCTGAGCGCGGATACGCCACCACGTTGATACCGCTTCAGGCGTCAACTCGGCGCGCCACTGACGGCGCATTCA
This sequence comes from Actinomyces ihuae, assembly GCF_001457875.1. NCBI lineage: Bacteria > Bacillati > Actinomycetota > Actinomycetes > Actinomycetales > Actinomycetaceae > Actinomyces > Actinomyces ihuae. Next base: position 307,632 of record NZ_CZPX01000005.1, on the reverse strand, counting down.
CCAAACTCGGTGAGATGACTGTGGACGCTGCCATTGCCATTATCCCGTCACAATTCCAGGATGACGCGGCTCTCCACCTGCCGCAGGGCATCCCGCTGGTCGTCCTCGGCCCACGCCTGTGGGACGAGGCAAGCGCCGTTGACTTCGAACAAACGTCAGGCGTGAGCGACGCCATGCATCACCTGATCGATCTGGGACACCGGCACATTGACCATATCAGCGGACCGACGGACTCCTATTCCGCGCAGGCGCGACGCCGCATCTATGAAGCGGTACTGTCCGAATCTAAACTTCCAGCAGGACGCATCTGGCGCGGTGACTGGAGTCCACAATCGGGCTATCTGGCGTGCAGCGCGTTGCTTGACGCGGTGTGTGAGAAGCGCACAGACATGCCGACCGCCATCTTCGTGGCCAACGACCAGATGGCGCTGGGAGCATTTCGCGCCCTGCTCGAACGCGGTCTGCGCGTGCCCGAGGACGTTTCGCTGATCGGTTTTGACAATATTGACGAGGCAGTGGAGTTCCCGACGCCGCTGACCACAGTCATTCAAGACTGGGACAAAGTGGGAGCCAATGCTGTTGACCTTGCTATTGAGATGCTCAACGGTGGTGCACCGACACTGCGTTCAGTCCCAACCCGCCTCATCGTCCGCCAGTCAACGTCAGAGCCAGGTGGACACGGTCGCCCTCGTCAATAGCCTGTGCGCGACGGAGGAGCAAGCGTGCGCGGGCAGGAACGATCCGCGCGACGGCAGACTGTGCGAGGCGCTTCACCGACAGTCCCACGAAAGTCCCTCGCCGAAGCGGGCAATATGACGGACAATAGGAACGACATAGTTTTCCACCCAAGGAGCTTTCATGACTGAATACCGTATCGAGCACGACACGATGGGTGAGGTTCGCGTCCCCGCCGACGCACTCTACCGCGCGCAGACGCAGCGAGCAGTGGAGAACTTCCCGATCTCGGGTGAGCGGCTGAACTCCCACCACATTGCGGCTCTGGGCGAAATCAAGCGCGCAGCGGCGCTGGCCAACCTGGAGCTCGGCGTGATCGACCAGGAAACGTCGGATGCCATCGTTGCCGCCGCCGATGAGGTCATCGCCGGTCAGCACGACGACAACTTCCCGATCGACATCTTCCAGACCGGCTCGGGCACGTCGTCAAACATGAACACCAACGAGGTGATCGCCACGCTGGCAACCCGTGCCTCCGGTAAGGAGATTCACCCGAACGACCACGTCAACGCCTCGCAGTCCTCCAACGACGTGTTCCCCTCTTCGATCCATATCGCCGCATATCAGGCGGTCGTTGAGGTGCTGCAGCCAGGACTGAAGAAACTGCACGCCTCGCTGGACGCCAAGGCGAAAGAGTTTGCCAATATCGTCAAGTCGGGACGCACCCACCTGATGGATGCCACACCGATCATGCTGGGCCAGGAATTCTCCGGATATGCCGCACAGATCTCGCACGGCCTGGATCGCATTGAAGCAGCGCTGCCCCGCCTGGCTGAATTGCCGCTGGGCGGTACGGCCGTAGGCACCGGCATCAACACGCCGGAGGGCTTCTCGGCTCGAGTGATCGAACTGATCGCCGAGCACACCGGCTTGCCATTGCGCGAAGCAGACAACCACTTCGAGGCTCAGGCCGCTCAGGATTCGCTGGTCGAACTGTCGGGTGCGCTGCGCACGGTTGCTGTGTCGCTGGTGAAGATCGCCAACGATCTGCGGTGGATGGGCTCCGGCCCGCGCGCCGGTATTGGTGAGATTCACCTGCCCGACTTGCAGCCAGGCTCCTCAATCATGCCCGGCAAGGTCAATCCGGTTCTGCCTGAAGCAACTGTGCAGGTTGCCGCTCAGGTCATTGGCAACGATGCGGCGATCACGTTTGCCGGTTCGCAGGGCAACTTCGATCTGCTGGTGATGCTGCCCGTGATGGCCGCCAATCTGCTGCAGTCGATCAACATCGTGGGCAACGTGACGGCAGTACTGGCCGAGCGCTGCATTGACGGCATCGTGGCGGACGAAGAGCGCTGCCTGACGCTGGCGCAGTCCTCACCGTCAATCGTGACGCCGCTGAACCGCCTGATCGGATACGAAAACGCTGCCAAGATCGCGAAGCACTCCGTCAAGAAGGGCATCACAGTGCGTGAGGCAGCCCTTGACCTGGGATTCGTGGAGCGTGGTGAGCTGACCGAAGAACAGCTGGACAAGGCTCTGGATGTTCACTCAATGACCGGTTCATTCTGATTCGTTGGTGAATCACACTGACTGAAGTCAGGAACGAGGGCGGCTCTGCTGAGTCGCCCTCGTTTTGTTGTCTGCGCGGCAGCTGAATCGCCGAGTGGTCGCATGCAAGCGACCACTCGGCAACACCCCCGGCACCATCTGGCGTCATCCCGGTACTATCCCGGCAGCATCAGGAGACGGTACTGTGTCCGATGAGCATGACGAAGCGCCATGATTTCTCGCGCCTGCCCTGCGAAAGGACTAGCATGGAACGCGTCCTACCGACAGGTCAATTACCGTGCGGGTCTTGAGGAGAACACGTGCCCCCACCGAATCAGAAAGTGACATTCCAGCAGGCACGAGCAGCCCGCCTGGCTGTCGCCGCGCTGTTCTTCACGAACGGTGCCCTTTTTTCGAACCTGATACCCAGGTACCCTGAAATCAAAGACATCTTCGCGCTGTCTGATTCAATTTACGGTCTGACCATCGCACTGTTCCCACTGGGAGCAATCTGCGCAGGACCACTGGCGGGAGCGTTCATCCGCCGCTTTTCATCCGCTCGCACAGCATGCCTGGGAACTGTGGGGATCGGTGTATTCCTCTCAATCGTCGGACTGATCGCCACGTGGCGCGCTTCCCTTGGCGCGCAGGCAACCGGAACAACACTGGCCACTGCCGTCTACATACTGTACGCCGTCATGTTTTTCTCTGGCGGCGCGTTCGACTCCGTGACCGACGTGGGACAAAATGCCCACGGCCTGCGTGTACAGAAACTCTATGGGCGTTCCATCATTAATTCCTTCCACGCGGCGTGGTCCATCGGTGCAGTGGCTGGCGGCCTCATGGGCTCCCTCGCCACCTCGCTGCACATTCCGCTGGGCTGGCACCTGACCGGCTCATCACTGATCTTCATCATTGTCGGATTCACTGCGTACCGCTTCACCCTTCCCGGCAGCGATGGCGTACCGGAGCGTATCGAACGCATCACCGACGCCGAATCAATGACATTGTCGGGACGCACAACACCGGGAGGCCCCGATATCGCCAGTGACCAAGCGGAATCAACTCAGACGCAGCAGGTACGTCCGGTGGCCGTCAGCACTCTTGTTGCCATCACAACGCTGACATTCCTGTCGATCTCAGGAACGCTGGTTGAAGACGCCGGAAACGCGTGGTCCGCTCTGATTATGCGCGACTATCTGGGGATCCCCGGTGGAGCTGCAGGACTCGCGTTTGTCGTGCTGCTCTTCTCGCAGGCCATCGGCCGAATCGTTGCTGACAAGGTGATCGACGCGATCGGTGCGCGCGGGACGAGTTTCATAGGCGGTGCCATGGTGCTTGTCGGCGGTGTTGTTGCCTTCGTCTACCCGCATGTGGCCACGATGATCCTCGCGATGGTTCTTGCCGGTGCGGGATGCTCGGCAATTGTGCCAATCGCCATGAACGCGGCAGACAACATTCCCGGGATGAAAACAGGTAGTGGCCTGACAATCGTGACGTGGTTGATGCGCTTGGCGTTTCTGCTGTCGCCGCCGATCATGGGCATGATTGTTGAAGCTACTTCGTTGCGGGCAGTCCTGGCCGTGCTTGCCGTCAGTGGCGCATTGACATTGGCGACGGCGTGGATCATTGCCCCTCGCGATCGACGAGGGCGACTGAGCTAAGCCGCCGCACTTCCAGCGAAGCGCCTGTGCCTCTCAGTGGGCAGCAGCGCTGGGCGCGGCTCAGTCAGAGTCAGAACTAGAGTCAGAATCCACGTCAGATTCTGATGCCACAGCTGCGCGTGCCGCAGACTTCGCTCCAGCACGCGCCAACCACTGCACCAGTGCAGCGGTGATCAGACCCATGCAGATCAGGATCAGGACAAAAGAAGAAAAATCGTCGCCCATAAACAACAACGTCATGATGATTGCAATGGAGTGGACGGCACAGATGATACCGGCGGCACCGACCAGTGGCCACGCTGCACGATGAGCGGCACGCCATGCTCCTTCGCTGACGCGCGCTTCTTCAATCGGGATACCCCACGATGATCCCATGGGGAGGTCAGGGCGTCGAATACGCCGGGCCTGGTTGATAAGGTAGCCGCCGGCAGCCAGCAAAATAGCCGCGCTGACCCACGCGAAGATGGTGAAAACAGCTAGAGCCATGTCTCCGTACTTTCTGTATCAGTGCGCAGGGCAGCGATCACATCTGTGCGCAGCACCATCGGTTCATCGTTCCTCCTCCGAATATCAGAGGAAGGGAATCCGGTCACGCCCCGAGGAGCCAGATCCGAGAGGAATACCTCAGACATGTCTCCTCAGGAGCGCTTCCGGAAACCTGTTCTTTCAGTCGTGCTGAGCCAGGCTCAGAGCCTGACGTGCAATCGCCAGCTCCTCGTTGGTGGGGTAGCACAAAACGGTGACTGACGAATCAGGGTGTGACAGGACGATCGGAGCCTTGACATGCCAGTTTTCCCAGTTCAGATCATGGTTGATCTTCACACCGAACGGTGCGAGGGCATCACATAGCTCTTCACGCACGCCCGGATCGTTTTCGCCAATGCCAGCGGTAAACGTCAAGGCGTCCAGTCCGCCCAGCTCCGTCCAGTACGCGCCCACATACTTTACCAGGCGATGAATGTACACATCCATGCCCGCGCGTGCGCGCTTGGAAATCTCCTCAGGACCGTTTTCAATGAGCTCCCAGTTGGTGCGCATGTCAGCTTCGCCGGTCATGCCCTTCATGCCGGAGCGCTTGTTGAGGAATTCGTCAACCTGATCGACTGTCATGCCAGCTTCGCGCTGCAGGTGGAACACAACAGCTGGATCGATGTCGCCTGAACGAGTGCCCATCACCAGGCCCTCCAGAGGCGTCAATCCCATCGAGGTGTCGATCGCGCGCCCGCTGTCCACGGCCGAGGCCGACGCGCCGTTGCCCAGGTGCAGCACAATCTGCTTGAGGTCATCGCGGCCCAGCATCTTGGAAACCTCTTCGGAGACGAACTGGTGAGACGTGCCATGAGCACCATAGCGGCGAATACCGTACTGGCGGGCAACATCGCGGTCAATCGCATACATTGCCGACGCCTCGGGCAGATGCTGGAAGAACGCGGTGTCAAAGACTGCCACGTGCGGCACGTCGGGCATCAGCTCACGCGCAACATCGATGCCTTTGAGGTGTGCAGGGTTGTGCAACGGTGCCAGTGTGCACAGCTTTTCAATCAACGCGCGCACATGATCGTCCACCAGTGCGGGCCCATCGAAGTAGGATCCGCCCTGCACGATTCGGTGGCCGACGGCCACAATCCCAGCTTCAGCAAGCGTGGGGCCAACCTCGTCAAAAATGGCGAGAACCTTCTGCAGCCCATCACCGTGATCGGGGACCGGCTCTTTACGAACGAGTTCCTCGCCCGCATGCTTGTGCGTGATGATGCCGACCGGCTCACCGATTCGTTCGACGATTCCTTTGGCGAGGACGTCTCCCGACACGGGGTTGATCAGCTGATATTTAATGGAGGACGATCCGGAGTTGATGACCAGAACTGTGGACACGCGGGTGGCCTTTCGTTGGAAGTTTCCGTAAATAGTGACAAATGGGATCTGGTGGTGCGCCTGGAGTGGCGGCGCACCACCTGACTACTGCTCAGCCTTGTGCCTGGACAGCGGTCAGAGCGATGGTGTTGACGATGTCTTCCACCAAAGCTCCTCGAGACAAATCGTTGACGGGCTTGTTCAGGCCCTGCAGCACCGGGCCGACAGCCACGGCGCCAGACGAGCGCTGGACGGCCTTGTAGCCGATATTGCCGGCATTCAGTGACGGGAAGATGAACACGTTCGCCTTGCCGGCAACATCAGAATCGGGCGCCTTCTTGGCGGCAACCGCCGGATCCACCGCAGCATCGAACTGAATCGGGCCTTCGATGGCCAGCTCGGGGGCCTTTTCTCGGGCAAGACGCGTGGCCTCCACAGTTGCGTCGATATCGGGGCCGGAGCCGGACGTGCCCGTCGAGTAGGACAGCATTGCGACGCGCGGGTCCACGCCGAATTGCTCGGCAGTCTTAGCCGATGAAATCGCGATGTCAGCGATCTGTTCTGGCGTGGGATTCGGGTTGACGGCGCAGTCGCCAAAGACCCACACGCGATCCTTCATCAGCATGAGGAACACGGAGGAAACGATCGACACGCCCGGCGCCGTCTTGATGATTTGGAAGGAGGGCACAATCGTGTGAGCCGTGGTGTGAGCTGCACCGGACACCATGCCGTCAGCATCGCCCATGTGCACCATCATCGTGCCGAAGTAGGACACGTCGCGGATCTTCTCGCGGGCCTGCTCAATGGTGACGCCCTTCTTAGCGCGCAGGCGAGCAAATTCTTCGGCGTACTTTTCGACCAGTTCAGCATCGTCGAGTGCCACTACTCGCGCGGCTGCGATATCAAGGTTGAGCTGCTGTGCGCGCTCGCGGATGGCAGCCTCATCGCCCAGCAGAATAATGTCGGCAATGCCCAGTTCGAGCACCTCAGCAGCCGCCTGCAGGACGCGATCGTCATCAGGCTCAGGAAGGACGATGCGCTGGCGATCGGCGCGGGCACGATCAATGAGGTCAGCCTGGAATGACACGGGGGTCACGACACCTGCCAGTTTTGCCGAGGTAATCTGCTCCACGGTGTTCTGGTCGAGGCGGTCCGAAATGACGGGGATCTGCTCGCATGAAACGGATTCGGCGCGCACGCCCGGAACGATCAGCGCCACGACTTGTGCGTGGTGGGCTCTGGCGCGAGCGCATGCCGCCTGGGCCTGCACGCTCACGAGGTCAGCAGGGACGCCCTCGGCATCGAGGACGAGGATGACGCGCGCACCTACGGAGGCTGCGACGTCAAGGCTCCATCCGATTGAATCGAAAGTGGGCACTGCGGAAAAGTCTGCATGTTCGAGCAGGGTTACGTCGGATGAATCGGCGCGAACGGCGTTGATGACGTGAGCGAAAGCTGAAGCGGAGTCCTGCGCAACCTCTGTGATGGAAGTGTCCAGGAGGGTGTCTGCACGGGTCACTGAGTGGTCCTTTTCCAGTGCAGATACGAGGTCATCGCATATCTGTGTAGCGTTGACGGTAGGTTCGGGTTGAATGACGAGGTAGCGGTCGGTCACTGTCTCTCCTAGCTCTACTACGAGGAAGTCCCTCACCGGATTCGCGACGACGGGACACTGGTTTCATGGTATCGCCGCGAGCGTGACCCATGCCGTAATCTTGGGGCAAAACGTTGTGGATGTGCCCACGTTTGGGGCACTTCAGTGGTGTGCGTCTCCTTTTGAGGTCTTTGTGATGGATGTGTGCGCGACGCATGGATTGTTCGTGTGTGCTGCCTTGTTCAGGTGGCGTGCACGGTGCCGACTCTGTCACTTGATGTGGCGCAGTAGGTGTGACGAGGCAGAGCCGATACAGTAAAGGCAATGAATACATCTGAAGCCGGCTCCGAGCACGGTCGGACGCATCCGCTTGATCGTCGCGCGAACGCGATACTGCGAACCGCGACGATTATTTTGACGTGCCTCGGCGTGGTGACGATGGTGGTCTTCACGCTGTTCGACCATCCGCATCGGGCGGTGGTTGTGCTGATTGTGATGTTGTATGCCTTTGCTGTAACGCGGGCGATATGGCCGACTCCTGTGTGGTTCGGCTCGCGTCGCCGCTTCTTCGACGTCGCGTTGTACGCCGGTTTGGCGAGCGCCATCTGGTTCCTCTCGCCCTTTACTGCGACCGTCGCCAGCTAGGTGTGGCGAGCTCCGCCAGTCGGATTCCTTCGCCACTGAAAGCTCGGGTTCTGCAGCCCTGGCCAGCTAGATTTGATGTGCCCCGTCGGCTCACTTCTGCAACTGTCTCCAGCTCAGGCCCAGCATCCCTCGGCAAAATCTTTGCCTGCCCAGGCCCTGCACTCATCGTCACAATCTTCGCTTGTCAAAGCCCTGCATCCCTCGCCAGAAATCACACCAGCCCGGGTGCCACGCGCGAAGCCGGCCATCGAGAGCAAAAATCTGCCAGAGTGCTGAAAGATATCTCGATATCGAGTAATCTTCTTTTTAGGTGAACCACATCACCGCGCGCGCTGCAGATGGCGTGCTGATTGCGAAGATCTGAAGACCGTAAGGAGCAGTCCGACAATGTCAACCATTAAGGTACAAGGACCAATCGTCGAACTTGACGGCGATGAAATGACACGGATCATCTGGCAATTCATCAAAGATCGCCTCATCCACCCGTACTTGGACGTCGACTTGCGCTACTACGACCTGTCGATCCAGAACCGCGATGCCACCGACGACCAGGTGACGATCGATGCAGCGCACGCTATCCAGGAACACGGTGTCGGCGTCAAATGCGCCACCATCACTCCTGACGAGGCGCGTGTCGAAGAATTCGGTTTGAAGAAGATGTGGCGTTCTCCCAACGGCACGATTCGCAACATCCTCGGTGGCGTCATTTTCCGCGAACCCATCATCATCTCGAACGTTCCGCGCCTTGTTCCTGGATGGACCAAGCCAATCGTTGTGGGACGTCACGCATTTGGCGATCAGTACCGCGCAACAGACTTCAAGATCCCCTCGGCCGGCACGGTCACGATTACCTTTACCCCTGAAGACGGATCTGAGCCCATCGAACATGAGGTCGTCAAGGTGCCCGAGGGTGGCGGCGTTGCCATGGGCATGTACAACTTCAACGAATCGATTGCCGACTTTGCGCGCGCCTCATTCGCATACGGACTGCAGCGCGGATACCCCGTCTACCTGTCAACGAAGAACACCATTTTGAAGGCCTACGATGGGGCATTCAAAGACATCTTCCAGGACATTTTCGACCACGAATTCAAGGCCGAGTTTGAAAAAGCAGGACTGACGTACGAGCACCGTCTGATCGACGACATGGTCGCCTCGTCACTGAAATGGGAAGGCGGATACATCTGGGCGTGTAAGAACTATGACGGAGACGTCCAATCCGACACCGTTGCACAGGGATTCGGCTCCCTGGGCCTCATGACGTCAGTTCTGCTCACCCCAGATGGCAAGACGATGGAGGCCGAGGCCGCTCACGGAACAGTCACGCGCCACTACCGTCAGCATCAGGCTGGCAAGCCGACTTCCACCAACCCGATTGCCTCGATTTTCGCGTGGACCCGAGGCCTGGCACACCGCGGCAAGCTGGACTCAACGCCGGAAGTGACCGAGTTTGCGCAGACCCTTGAAGACGTCGTCATCAAGACTGTCGAGGGCGGCCAAATGACGAAGGATCTGGCACGACTGATCGGACCGGATCAGCAGTGGTTGACAACGGAAGAGTTCCTGACAGCTCTGGACGAAAACTTGCAGGCGCGATTGCAGTAGCTCGTAGCTGTTACCTGAAGGAGCGGCGCAGTGTCCACAGCAGATGCTGCGCCGCTCTTTCATGCGGTGTGTCGATGTACGCGGCGGCCTGTCGTGTAGGTGTGCATAGTCGGTGTCCTGTGCTGGTGTGCATAGTCGGTGTCCTGTGCTGGTGTGCATAGTCGGTGCACTCGCGCGCAGTCCTCGTCTACTACGCATTGTTGGCGCCCTCCCATATACTCACCTGTCGATCTGATGCGAGACCACTCCTCCCATCCCCGTCACTTACACAACTGTCGATCTGATGCGAGACCATTCCACCCATCCCCTCCACTTACACAACTGTCGATCTGGGCGGCTGAACTGGTAACTCTTTTTCAGGCGAACCGCTCTGAACTGCATCGATGGTGATGAAAGCTGATCAGGTCACCCTCGTACCTCGTCCTGATCGACAGAAGGGGGCGAAGAGGGCGAAGAGGGCAAAGAGAAGGAGAGGGGTGAAAAGGGCAACGGCGTGAGGGGGCAGGGGAATGAAGAGGGGCGAGGGGGGGAAAGTGAGGGGGAAAGAAACGGGCGAAGGGAGGAACGCGTGTCGCAATGGTGAAGCGAGAATTCACTGGCGCCGCGTTGGCCGTCACTGACACGATGAGCGGGCAATTGCGAGATGCCCCATCGGGCCAATTGACGGTAGTCTAGTTACGGGCATGCTGAACTTCGTGACCTGCGAGGCCAGCAACGCAGATGCACCGGTACGATTTTGGAGGAACTTCATGTCGACTGAGCCAACCAGCACCGAGGCAATGACCCTCGATAATTCGTCGAATACGCATGATCCCAATACGCCGCAGGTCGACACAGATCCTGATGCTCCGCGAATCGGCGTCCTCACGTCTGGTGGTGACGCTCCAGGAATGAACGGAGCCGTGCGCGCCGTTGTTCGCAGCTGCCTGGCCCGCGGGGCGCACCCCTACGCCATTATGGAAGGGTGGGCAGGTGCTGTCAGCGGCGGAGACGCCATCAAGGAAATGGGATGGTCAGACGCGTCAGGCATCCTCGCTGAAGGCGGAACCATCATCGGCACAGCACGGTGCGACGAATTCCGCGAGTACGAGGGGCGCCACCGCGCAGTCCTGAACCTTGTCAGGAACGGAATCGACCGGCTCGTCACCATCGGCGGCGACGGCTCCCTGTCAGGCTCAGAAGAATTTCAGGACGAGTGGCCCCAACACATCCGTGAGCTTCGCGACGAGGGGGAAATCAGCGATGAGGACGCCCGCCGCCATGAGTACCTTCGGGTGGTCGGCCTGGTTGGATCCATCGACAACGACCTGGTCGGCACAGATATGACGATCGGTGCGGACACCGCGCTGCACCGCATCATCGACGCCATCGACCACATATCCTCCACCGCGGCATCGCACCAACGTACCTTCATCATCGAAGTAATGGGCAGGCATTGCGGGTACCTCCCGCTCATGTCGGCAGTGGCAGGCGGCGCGGATTATGTATTCACGCCGGAAAACCCGGCAGGCCCCGGCTGGCAGGAAGACATGTGCTCCAAGCTCCTCGCAGGACGTGCAGCCGGACGACGCGAATCGATGATCCTCGTCGCAGAAGGAGCCACCGACCAAGACGGCGAACCAATCACCACGCAAAACGTGGCCGACGCGTTACGTGAAGGAACAGGCGAAGACCCCCGCATCACAATCCCGGGCCACACTCAGCGAGGCGGATCACCCTCGGCATACGACCGTTGGATGTCGACACTGCTCGGATACGCAGCCGTCCAGGAACTTGTGAAAGCAGGCGACGATTTTTCCCCATGTGTGCTGGGCGTGCGCCACAATCGCGTCACTCGTATTCCGCTCACCAGAGCAATTAAACGCACACGCTCCGTCAAAGCGATGATCGCGGCTGGCGACTACACGGCAGCGCAGCAGGCGCGAGGTTCCTCGTTCTCAACCATGCTGGAAGTCAATGAGATACTGTCAGCGCCTCCGGTTGACATCACGATTGCAGACGACGCGAAACGAGTCGCGATCCTGCATGTCGGCGGACTGGCACCTGGTATGAACACTGCAGCTCGCGCAGCGGTTCGTCTGGGTATCGCACGAGGCTGGCGGATGCTGGGCGTTGACGGATCATGGTCAGGCCTGATGGATGGGAGAGTCCGCGATCTCACGTGGTCTGACGTAGAAGGCTGGGCCTTCCACGGTGGAGCGGAGCTGGGCACTCGCCGCGCGATTCCGACAGTGGAACAGTTCTATGAGATTGGCCGTGCAATCGAACGCAACCGCATCGACGCCCTCGTCATTATCGGAGGACTGAACGCGTACCTGGCAGTCCAACATATGACTGCTGAGCGGGTACGATACCCAGCGTTCAAGATTCCGATGATCCTGGTGCCGGCCTCAATTGACAACAATCTTCCCGGCGCGGAGCTGTCTATTGGTGCTGACACCGCGCTGAACAATGCTGTGTGGGCGCTGGACCGTATCAAGGAATCGGCTGCCGCGTCGAGGCGCTGCTTTGTTGCCGAGACGATGGGCAGGCGTTGCGGCTACCTCACCCTCATGGCCGCGATGGCGACCGGCGCCGAATACGCCTACATCCATGAGCGCAATTTCGACTTGGCCGATCTGGACAAGGACGCCAAGCGCATGCGCAGAGCGTTCGAAGAAGGTCGGCGCCTGTTCCTGGTGGTTGTCAATGAAGAAGTGTCCGCGCATTATGACCGAGAATTCCTCGCCTCAGTGTTCGAAGCTGAAGGTCAAGGGCTTTTCGACGTGCGTGACTCCGCCCTCGGCCATCTGCAGCAGGGAGGAGCACCGACTCCCTTTGACCGACTGCTCGCCACAAGGCTCGTGTATTACGCATTGAAGCACCTGGCTGAACAGTTTGATGCTGATGACCACCGCGCGGTCTATATCGGGATGATTGAAAACGACATTGAGGCGCGGCCGGTAGAATCAATGTCAGCTGATTTGGACTCTGAGAACCGCAGGCCAATTGACCAGTGGTGGCTTGAATTGCTGCCCGTGCTGTCTGCCGTATCCTTGGAGCATTCAGATACACCACTGGCCGACGTGTCGATCTCGCTGGCTGAGCCTGTTCCAGCTGATGGCGAGTGAGCGCTGCGGCACTGTGACCCAGACATACGCTCTATGAAGGAGGACGCAATGGGGATGGAAGCTCCCGTTAATCCGACAACAACCTCAGCTTGGGGACAACTCGACGAGTTGGCAGAAGTCTTTGTTCCTGACTTGCGCGGATGGTTCGAGAGCGAGCCGAACCGTGCCCAGCAGTGGACGCGACGCGTGGGTGACCTGCACGTGGATCTGTCGAAGAACCTCATCACCTCCGACGTTCTGGAGCGCCTCCTTGAGCTGGCGCAGCAGTGCAACGTGGGGGAGCGGCGCGACGCCATGCTGCGCGGCGAGCACATCAACGTCACCGAGGACCGCGCAGTGCTGCACACCGCCCTGCGCCGCGCACCCGATGACGTTTTGGAAGTTGACGGTGTCAACGTGGTCAAGGATGTGCGCGCAGAACTCAAGAAGATCTACGCCTTCGCGGACAAGGTTCGTGCAGGAAAGTGGTTGGGCGCCAGCGGAAAACCGTTGACGACAATTGTCAACGTCGGCATCGGCGGATCCGATCTCGGTCCCGTCATGGCATACGAGGCGCTCAAGCCGTACGTCCAGGATGGCATCGAATGCCGCTTCATCTCCAACATCGACCCGACCGATGCGGGAGAAACAACGAAGGACCTTGACCCTGAGACCACGCTGATCATCGTGGCCTCGAAGACATTCACAACCCTTGAGACAATCACGAACGCCAAGGTCGTGCGTCAATGGCTGCTGTCCGGGTTGCGCGAACGCGGCATCATTGCCGAGGGTGGCTCTGCCGAATCGGCGGGCGCCGCTGGTGAGCAGAGCGCCGGAACGGTGAGTGAAAGAGAAGCGATCTCGCGCCACTTCGTTGCGGTGTCGACTGCTCTGGACAAGGTCGAAGAATTCGGCATCGATCCTGCCAACGCGTTTGGATTCTGGAACTGGGTCGGCGGGCGCTATTCGGTGGACTCCGCGGTTGGTACGTCCCTTGTGGTGGCAATTGGTCCGGAACGCTTCGAGGAATTCCTCACCGGTATGCGCACGGTTGACCAGCACTTCGCGACCGCCAAACCTGAAGACAACGTACCCCTGCTGATGGGTCTGCTCAACGTGTGGTACGGCAACTTCCTGGGTGCTGACACTCACGCGGTTTTGCCATATTCACAGTATCTGCACCGTTTCCCTGCTTACCTGCAGCAGCTCACGATGGAGTCCAACGGCAAATCAGTGCGCTATGACGGGGCTCGGGTGGACTACGACACGGGTGAAATCTTCTGGGGTGAGCCTGGCACGAATGGTCAGCATGCTTTCTACCAGTTGATTCATCAGGGGACCCGCATGGTGCCGAGCGACTTCATCGCATTCGCCAACCCGACGTGGAATCTGCGCGACGAATGTGCCGGTGAGAATGGTGCCGATATGCATGAATTGTTCCTGTCGAACTTCTTCGCTCAAACTCAGGCACTGGCGTTTGGCAAGACTGCTGAGGAGGTACGCGCGGAAGGCACTCCCGAGGAAATCGTGCCGGCACGCATCTTCGGTGGAAACCGTCCGACCACGTCGATCATGGCACCCAGCCTGACACCGTCAGTTCTGGGGCAGTTGATAGCTCTGTACGAGCACATCACCTTTGTCCAGGGCGCGATCTGGGGGATTGACTCCTTCGATCAGTGGGGTGTGGAGCTTGGTAAAGTGCTCGCCCGCGGCCTGATGCCTGCCATTACCGGCGATGAGGACGTCTTGGCGTCGGTGGACTCTTCGACTCGCGCGCTGATCGAGTACTACCGCGCCTACCGGCGGGACTAAGCAACCGATGGGTAAGCCGACGGGGTGACTCAGCGCCGTATATCTGAATGCTTGCCAGTGGCTGCAGGAACTGAGATAGTTCCTGCAGCCACTTTTGTGTGCGGTGAGCTAACGACGGTGTAGCTCATGGTAGGACTCGGGCGCTTCAGTACGAAGATTCTAAGTGCCGACATTCGGTCGCGGTCGGCATTTATAAGAGAGGTAGAAACTCTGTGGACGACATGGTAAGAAAAACATACACACCGGCACATAAGTCGGTGCAGATAAAATCTCAACAACACGGCAGTAGGCCAAGGATGTTCCCCGAGTTCTGACATCCTAGAGGGGGAATCTCAAGAAAGCCGAAATGGAGGCAAACGTCGAGGGATGGAGTCCGTGATGATTGTCGGGTTTATTGTGGCTGTAGTTCTAATCCTTCTGATCGCCGCCGCAGCGGTGGTTGCGCGGCGAAAAATGCCGAGCAACCGGACCGACTACTTCACCGCCAAGTACGGCGGTTCAATCGACCGCATGTTAAGAGAATCTCCCGTTGATAAAGACTCACTGCGCCTCATCCGCGACACCGATAAACGCGGCGAAATCAGGGCAACGCGGGCCCTCATCAAGCAAGATCCTGTCCCGCTTGAAGTTGCAGTGGAGTTTATCCGCCGCCTGTAAACGACGCGAAGGGTACTTCCCGCCAGTAAACGTGTGGCCGCCCCGGAAGGGGCGGATGCCTTCTCCGATGGCTCAAACTGCGGAGCGCCTGACGGCCCAAGCCCCGCGGCGCGGGCATGCTGTACGAATCACCGTGAGCACGCCCGTGCATCTACCGCGCTCACCGTGTTCCGGCAGCTACGTGCTCCGACAGTTAGTTGTATCGGAACGCGTCGGTTGACAGGCGAATCTCATCCGCATCATCACCTGAACCAGCAGACTGTGAGTCATCAGAGTCACCCTCGTCGTCCTCGTCCATTACGGCGAGGGCGTCGAGGAACTCTTCATGCGAATCTGAACGCTCGAACGCAAAGCGAGCCAAAGCCTCCGGCGACGTCGTCTTCTCCAAATCAACAAGCGCCTGGTCAACATCGAAGTCGGCCTGAGGCCACGACGGATTGATGTCGATAAGCGTGCGGCGCAGAATCTCTGAAACCGCCAATCGCGCATACCACTTGCGATCAGCGGGGACAACATACCACGGTGCGTCATCAGTGGAGGTCCGCGAAATCACTTCCTGATACGCCTGCTGATATTGCGACCACTCATTGCGCACCACCAGGTCGCCAGTCGAGAACTTCCAGTGCTTGTCACGACGGTCGAGGCGCTCACGCAGCCGCTCCCCCTGCTCTTCAAAAGAAATCGCAAGGAAAATCTTGATGATATGAATACCCTTTTCCAGGGTGCGCTTTTCGAAACGCCTGATGGCGCGGTAGCGATCTCGAAGGGTCTTGTCGTCGACGACCCATGAGCGCCCATGCTCATCATCGTGACCCACCAGTTTTTGCGCCGTCGGCACCAAGACATCCTCATAGTGGGAGCGGTCAAACACGCCAATCATTCCAGGTTCGGGAAGCTCGCGGCGAATGCGCCACAGAAAATGGTGCTTGAGTTCTTCTTTCGTGGGGGCTTTGAACGCCGCCAGGGACACGCCCTGCGGGTCCACCAACCCCATCACATGCCGCACAATGCCGCCCTTACCGGCGGTATCAAGCCCTTGGAGGACGATCAACACTGCTTCAGAGCTGCCGTTATCGCTGTGAGCCTGCGCAAAGAGTCGTTCCTGCAGCTCGGCCAGATCAGTTGCCTGATCTTCCATAGCTTTCTGGCCGTCCTTCTTACCCTCGTCCCAGCCGGGAGTCTTGTCACGGTAAATGGTTGCCAAATCCAGCTCTCCGTGAACGGCAAGCAGTTTGCGCGGATCAGTTGTCCAGCCTCGCTGCCGGGAAGAATCCATCGTCGAGGCACGTGTAGGCACGGCATCTGCTCGGTCGGCGCGCTTCTTTTTCTTCTTCGAACCCATGGGTGACATTTTAGTGACGAGGGCGACTCTTTTACACCTTAGAAACGCCTGTAAACGCGGAAAAGATCGACCGTTTTGCACAGAGTCGTCGCAAACTTGGGACTGCTTTCCCTAGTAAAGGACAAAATTGCGCCGTAGGCTTGTCATGAGAGCTCGGAGCACGGATCCGGGCCGGAACGCGAACCCTACCGGGAACGCTCGATCATTCAATCAAGGAGTTCCACATCATGGCTCAACCCAAAATCGTCACCGTAACCGGTGCCGCTGGAAACATTGGATACGCGCTGCTTTTCCGCATCGCATCAGGCGCAATTTTCGGACCCGACGTTCCAGTCAAGCTTCATCTGCTGGAGATCCCTCAGGCTGTCAAGGCAGCTGAAGGCACAGCCATGGAGCTCGACGACTGCGCATTCCCGCTGCTGGCCGGCGTCGACATTTTCGATGACGCCACCAAGGCATTCGAGGGAACCAGCGTTGGCCTGCTCGTGGGTGCACGCCCGCGTTCGAAGGGCATGGAGCGCGCTGACCTGCTTGAAGCCAATGCCGGAATCTTCGGACCTCAGGGTGCCGCAATCAACGCTGGCGCAGCCGATGATGTGCGCGTCCTGGTCGTGGGCAACCCCGCCAACACGAACGCCGTGATCGCAGCCAACGCTGCGCCCGATGTGCCAGCCGACCGCTTCACCTCCATGATGCGTCTGGATCACAACCGCGCCATCAGCCAACTGGCCCACAAGACCGGTGCAGCTGTCAGCGACATCAAGAACATTGTTGTGTGGGGCAACCACTCGGCCGACCAGTACCCGGATGTCTCCTACGCCACCGTTGACGGAAAGCCGGCCACCGACCTGGTTGACGAAAAGTGGCTCGACGAGGAATTCCGCCCTGTCGTTGCCAAACGTGGCGCCGCCATCATCGCCGCACGTGGCGCGTCCTCAGCGGCATCAGCAGCCAACGCCGCGATCGACCACATGCACACCTGGATCCACGGCACGCCCGAAGGTGAATGGGTCACCGCTGGTGTCCATTCAGATGGCTCGCACTACGACGTTCCTGAAGGCTTCTCCTTCGGCTTCCCGGTGCGCGCAGTGAACGGCGAATACCAGATCGTTGAAGGCCTCGAAATCTCCGAAGCCACCCGCGCCGGCATCGACCACAACATCAAGGCTCTGCAGGAAGAATACGACGCAGTGAAAGCCCTCGGCTTCATCAAGTAGTTCTCGCCAGCAGGACAGTCCAGAAGAACGCTGGAACGCCCTCCCTGACTTGCTCCACGAGCAATAATCAGGAAGCGTGTCCAGCGTTCTTTTTGTGCTGTGACTGGCATACTTGAATATGAATGCGCCATCCCTGTTTTCAGAGATAGAGTTTGTTATCACTTCAACGATGCAGTGTGGAAACAATATCGAAAGGATTCAAATGATTGGGTTCCTCATAGCGACTGCCACGACCGTGGTTGTGGCGTATCTGATTTTTCACCGTTATCATCCGCAGACCGTCCTGATTTTTTCCGGTCTATTTATGCTGCTTTGTGCTATTCCACTGTCAATGAAACCATTGATGGATGAAGACCAGACCACTGGCTCGGCGTTCCTGGATGTCTTCGACCAGATCACTCAGACGTTCGGGAATCTAGGTGCCAAGCTCGGTCTGATCATCATGGCGGTCGGCGGTTTCTCGCTGGTCATGGACCGAGTCGGTGCATCATCAGCACTGGTCGCCATCGCAACCAAACCGCTCCAGAAGATCAACAAGCCCTACGTTGTTCTTGCCTCCACCTACATCCTGGCTCAGACACTGTGCTTGATCATTCCATCGGCAGCTGGCCTGGCGATGCTGCTGATGGTGACCGTCTATCCGCTCCTGCGATCCCTGGGAATCTCGAAACTGTCTGCCACGGGCGTCATCGCGACCGGCAGCTGTCTGGACCTTGGCCCTGCTTCCTCAAACGCCAATATGGCGGCCCAGACGTCCGGCATGACCGTCCAAGAATATTTTATTCAATACCAGCTGCCCGTCGCACTGGTGGTCGTCGCATCGGTGTTCATCCTCCATTACTTCGTCCAGCAGTACTTCGACCGCAAGGCCGGAACTACTCCCGACAAAGCAGACTGGGATGAAATCAAGGCTGAGCTCGCAGGTATTAAAAGGTCCTCGGGCGGAAAGTCGGCCCTGGCACAACGCGCTGCAAATGGTGGGTCCGACACCGCCGCCAAGACCAAGGCGGACACCAAGGAAGCTGAACGTGTCGACAAGCCGACCCCGAAGGCATACGCGCTCCTTCCATTTACGCCACTGGTCCTGCTCATTGTTTTCTCGCCTTTCGTGATTACCAGCATCAAAATGAACGTGGCAACTGCCATGATTATTTCCGGAATGCTCGCCGTTATTTGCGAAATGATTCGCTACCGTTCATTCCAACGCGGCGCGGACGCTTTCTCCGTTTTCTTCGAGGGCATGGGTCGCCAATTCGTCAACATCGTGACACTCATTGTCGGCGGCCAGATGTTTGCTGCCGGTTTGACCCAGCTCGGGTTTATTTCGTTCGTTATTGATGGCGCCGAGCGATTCAATATGGGGGCAATTCCGATCACCATCATCATGACGTTGGTGATCTTCCTGTCAGCGGTCCTGATGGGCTCCGGCAACGCACCGTGGTTCGCGTTCTCAGAACTTATCCCCGACATTGCCAAACCCCTGGGCGTTGACACCGTGTTCCTGGCTCAGCCAATGGAACTGGCATCAGGCATCGGTCGCTCCATGTCGCCTATCGCGGGCGTCGTGATTGCAGTTGCCGGACTTGGTGATGTCAGCCCGGTCGACCTCGTCAAACGAACAATCCCCGTCATGATCCCCGCTTACGTGATCATGGTCACCTCGTCGATCGTGTGGGATTACCTGCTTCGAGTTCTCATTTAAGGAGGAAACATGGCTCTTTTACCAATGCAGATCGCTGAAACACTCACATCGAATGTCGACGCCATGACCGATGACCTGGTCCAGTGGCGCCGCGACTTCCACGCACATCCTGAACTCGGATTCCTCGAGTATCGCACCACGTCGATCATCGTCCAGCATCTGCGCGAGTGGGGCTATGAGGTCCTGCAGGGAAAGGACGCGTGCCTGTCTGAGGAGCGAATGGGACTGCCCAGCTCCGAAGAAGATGAGGCCGCAATTGCCCGAGCGATTGACGAGGGTGCCGACGCCGACTTTGTTCACTCGATTGCCGGAGGACACACAGGTACTGTGGCAATTCTCCGTAATGGGGACGGCCCCACTGTCGGCATGCGCTTCGACATTGACGCGCTGCCGCTGCAGGAATCCTCAGAAAAGGGGTATTACCCAGCGGATGAGGGTTTTAACTCCATTCACGCCTCCACCATGCATGCGTGTGGACACGACGCTCACATCACGATGGGGCTGGGTGTTGCCCGCACAATGGCACAGATGAAGGACTCCTGGTCAGGAACGCTGAAGATTTTGTTTCAGCCCGCTGAAGAAGGCGTTCGCGGAGCGAAATCGATGGTGGCCGCCGGCCATGTCGATGACGTCGACGTCATGTTCGCGCAACACGTATGGCCACACGACTTCGAAGAATCCGACTACGCGCCCGGATCCGGCGGGGCTCTGGCCACCACGAAGTACGACGTGAATCTGAAAGGACTGGCAGCCCACGCTTCAGGCGCGCCGCAAAAAGGCAAGAACACCATTCTCGCCGCGTGCACCGCAGTGTTGAACCTATATGCGATTTCGCGCCACTCAGAAGGGGCGACCCGCGTGAGTGTCGGCAAGATCGTTGCCGGCGATACCCGCAATATTGTCGCAGATCATACACACTTTGAGATGGAAGTTCGCGGTTCAACGACCGAGATCAACGAGTACATGGAGCACCGAGCCCGCACCGTGATCGAAGCGGCTGCACGGATGTATGAGTGCGACTACGAGATCGTGCGCATGGGAGAGGCCATCTCCCTGGATTCCGATCCGGACCTGATGGACCGAATCGCTGAAGCTGGCGAGTTGGTGGGCGTACGCGCCAATGACCCGAAGTGGGTGGAAATGACCGCTTCCGAAGACTACGCATTCATGATGAAGCGAGTCCAGGACAACGGCGGAAAGGCCTCATTGCTGCTGATCTTCACTCCGTCGAAGGGCGGCCTGCACTCCGTCGAGTTCACGGTGGATGAAGCTGTCCTGCCCAAAGGAGTGCGCGTCATCAGCGCAGCCGCCATCGCGGAAATGCCAGCCGCACACTGACCGAGTTCACATCGTTATGGCGCCGAGTGGTCGCATGCATGCGACCACTCGGCGCACACCACGTATCAGAAGCGGTGGACTGGATTAGGCCGGAGTGCCTGTGAATCATTACCCTTAGGACTATGGAACATGATTCGACAGTGCCCCCCTCGACAATCGACAAGCTTGTCATCACCCTTTCCTGCCCGGACCAGCCAGGAATTGTTCACGCAGCCTCCGGCATCATGAGCGACATCGGCGGCAACATTATCCAGTCGCAGCAATTCGGTGACCCGGATACCGGCCTGTTCTTCATGCGAATGGAAGCTGAATCACCTGTTGGTCGAGGTCCTGTCGAAGAAGGCCTGACACGAATCGCCGACAAGTTCAACGCCTCCTGGCGCGTCGACCAGTTGGGGCGACCGCTCCGCACCGTCATTATGGTTTCGCGCGAAGGGCACTGTCTCACGGACCTGCTCTATCGGCAGCGCTCTCAAGGTCTGCCTATCGAAGTGGTTGCAGTTGTCGGTAACCACCCTGACCTCGCGCCGGTCGCACAGTTCTACGGCGTCCCCTTTCTCAGTATTCCGGTCACCAAGGATTCAAAAGCGCGCGCCGAGGCAGAACTTCTTGACCTCATCAAGTCCGAGCAGGTTGAATTGGTCGTCCTGGCCCGCTATATGCAGATCCTGTCTGATTCGGTATGCCGTGAAATGGCCGGACGAGTCATCAATATTCACCACTCATTCCTGCCTTCGTTCAAAGGCGCGCGCCCATACGCCCAGGCTCACGAACGCGGCGTCAAACTCATCGGCGCAACCGCGCACTACGTTACAGCCGACCTGGACGAAGGGCCGATCATCGAGCAGGACGTCACGCGAGTCACGCACGCCGATTCCACCCGCGACATGGTGGAGCTGGGGCAGGATGTTGAACGCCGAGTCCTCGCGCAGGCAGTGCGTTGGCATGCTGAACGCCGTGTCCTGATGAACGGCAACCGAACCGTCGTATTCTCCCGCTAGTGTCCGCACTGGCGGTTTCCGCAGCGGAACACAGTTGATAAGATGAATCTGTCGCAACTGGCGAACAGGTGGGATGACCACCGGGGAGCGAAATAGGGTTGTCGCGGTCGCCCGCCTGGGCCACGCAACCGAGCGAGGAACGGCTGGGGCCATCCTCGCCACTAGTGAAAGCCAGACAAGCGAATTGAAAACTGGAGCAGCAATGAGTGATTCTCTCAACTCCCATACGTTGGCCGAACTCGATCCTGACATCGCAAAGGTGCTGGATGATGAGCTGAACCGTCAACGCGCCACCCTTGAAATGATCGCGTCGGAAAACTTTGTCCCGCGTGCCGTTCTGCAGGCTCAGGGATCAGTTCTGACCAACAAGTACGCCGAAGGATACCCGGGACGCCGCTACTACGGCGGGTGCGAGGCAGTGGACGTTGCTGAAAGTCTCGCAATTGAACGCGCCAAGAAAGTGTTCGGTGCCGATTTCGTCAACGTGCAGCCACACTCAGGCGCGCAGGCCAATGCCGCCGCGCTCATGGCGATGGCAAAACCGGGGGACACGATTTTGGGTCTGTCCTTGGCTCACGGCGGCCACCTGACACACGGAATGCGCATCAACTTTTCCGGCAAGATGTACCACGCCACCGCATACGAAGTTGACCGCACAACAATGCGTATCGAGCCCGATCAGGTGCGTGAAGTGGCGCTGCGTGAGCGTCCCCGTGTGATCATTGCCGGCTGGTCGGCCTACCCTCGTCACCTTGACTTTGCTGCTTTCCGCAGCATTGCCGACGAGGTTGGCGCTGCGCTGTGGGTTGACATGGCGCACTTTGCCGGCCTCGTTGCAGCCGGACTGCACCCAAGCCCACTGCCCCACGCCGACGTGGTGACCACGACGGTCCACAAGACACTGGGGGGTCCCCGCTCCGGCATGATCTTGTCCGCGCGCGGCGAGCAGTGGGGCAAGAAGCTGAATTCTGCTGTGTTCCCAGGTCAGCAGGGTGGCCCGCTGATGCATGTGGTGGCTGCCAAGGCCGTAGCAATGAAAGTGGCTCAGACCCCGGAGTTCAAGGACCGCCAGGTCAGAACTCTTGCTGGCGCGCAGAAACTTGCAGAGCGTCTGGGACGCGACGATGCGAAGAAGGTCGGCATCAAGCTGGTCACCGGCGGCACCGATGTGCACCTGGTGCTCGTTGACCTCGTTGATTCAACTCTTGACGGCAAGCAGGCTGAGGATCTGCTGCACGAAGTCGGCATCACGGTCAATCGCAATGCTGTGCCGTTTGACCCGCGCCCACCGGCAGTCACATCCGGTCTGCGTATCGGAACGCCGGCGCTGGCTACGCGCGGTTTTGGTGATGAGGAGTTCACCGAAGTTGCCGACATCATCGCGACCGCACTGGTTCAGGCGGCCTCCAAGGAGACAGTGGATATGGAGGGTCTGCAGGCGCGCGTGCGTGCACTGACTGATGCCTTCCCGTTGTACGACGGGCTGCAGCAGTGAGAGCGCCGTGGAAAGGTGCCGCACAGGTACTGGATGGGAAAGCCACCGCTGCTGCTATAAAGGGCGAGCTTGCTGAGCGCGTCTCACGTCTGCGTGAAGCCGGTGTCCATGCAGGGCTGGGAACAATCCTGGTGGGTGAAGATCCCGGGTCAGTGACCTATGTTGCCGGCAAACACCGTGACTGTGCGGAGGTTGGCCTCGAGTCGATTCGCATTGACTTGCCCGAGTCGGTCTCTCAGGCTGATATTGAGCAGGCTGTCGACCAGCTCAACGCTGATCCTGCCTGCACGGGTTTCATTGTGCAGCTTCCGCTACCCGTCGGGGTCGATTCCCAGGCCGTGTTGGAGCGCATCGATCCGGATAAGGACGCTGACGGCCTGCATCCGATGAACCTGGGCCGCTTGGTGCTGCGCGCGGCGGGTGACATCACCTCGCCCCTTCCGTGTACGCCGCGCGCCGTCATTGAGCTGTTGGAACGCTACGGCGTGGAACTCAATGGCGCGGATGTGTGCGTAGTTGGCAGGGGAGTGACCGTCGGCCGTTCGATCGGATTGCTGCTGACGCGTAAGAACATCAACGCGACCGTGACGCTGTGCCATACGGGCACGCGCAACCTCGCTGAACAGGTGCGCAATGCTGACGTGATTGTGGCTGCGGCTGGCTCGCCGGGACTGATCACCGCTGACATGGTGCGTGAAGGTGCGGCGGTGCTCGATGTTGGCGTTTCTCGCGTGACGGAAGCTGATGGCCGGGCGCGGCTGCATGGAGATGTGGCCGACGGAGTTGATCGTGTTGCGGCATGGCTGTCACCGAATCCCGGTGGCGTCGGGCCGATGACGCGTGCCCTCCTGTTGGCGAACGTGGTTGAAATGGCTGAGCGAAAGGCGGGTTTCTCCGCTCAGGTGTAAATGCGCAGGTGTGAGCTTAGTGCCTTAACTGTTCATGTTCGCGGTGCTGGGGGCTTTCCAACTGGAACGTGGAATGCGTGATCGTGACGGGAAAGTGTTCCTGTACGCAGCTGGCGAGTGTGTGCAAAATGTCGGATCGCTCGTGCTCGTTCAACTCGGGTTGGACGGTGACGTGAGCCGTCAGGGCTATCACTCCTGTCGCAATGGTCGAGGCATGCAGGTCATGTACGTCTTTGACTCCTTGAACATGGAGCATATGTTCACGCACCGTTGCCAGTTCCAGGCCGGGTGGTGTTTCCTCCATCAGGATCGCCACTGAGCGGCGCAAGAGTGTGATCGCCCTCGGAGCCATCATGCACGCGATGAGCAGTGAGGCGAGGGCATCCGCTTGGAGCCATCCGCTGAAATGGGCGACGACCGCGCCGATGATGACCGCGACCGACCCTAACGCGTCGGTGGCAACCTCGAGGAACGCTGCGCGCATGTTCAACGAGGAACTGCGGCCCCCCATCAGCACGAGTAGGGAAGCGACGTTTGCAGCCAGGCCGAGGATACCGACGATCAGCATGATGCGGGTGTCGAGTTGCTCGGGGTTCATGAAGCGGCCGATGGCTTCATATGCGATCATCACGCAGATCGCGGCGAGCATACCTGCCTGCAGTGCCGCTGCGACCACTTCGGATCGTGCGAGACCCCATGTGAATCTGTCGGTGCGCGGGCGCAGCGAAAGGTGAGCCGCGATCAGCGCAATCACCAGCCCGGTGGAGTCCACCGCCATGTGGCCGGCATCTGCAAAAAGTGCGAGTGATCCTGAAAGTGCGCCGCCGATTGTCTCGACGAGGAGGACAGTTGCCGTAATGGACAAGGCTGCAATCAGACGCCCTCGGGAACTGGCAGCATGCGAGTGCGAATGTGAATGCGAGTGGTCGCTTGCAAGCGACTTCTCGGCGGATGTGGGCCTGCTGTGGGGTGATGATTGCTCCGACTCCTCGCAGCAATCGCGATGCTCGACATCGGGCGACATGGCGTCCTTTCGCTAGGTGACAACGAAAATCAATACCCCAAGGGGGTATCCTTGGTTGGCTATAGAGTAGCCATTTCTCGCTGCCTTGCCAAGTCCGTGATGTCGAGTGGTCGCTTGCAAGCGACCACTCGGTGAAGTTTCGGGCACAATAGAGGCATGCTGAACGTCACGACTGTCAACCTCAACGGGATCCGCGCTGCCGCTAAACGAGGACTGAACGACTGGTTGAATCGCCAGCACCCCGACGTCCTCCTGATGCAGGAGGTGCGCGCGCCGGAAGAAGTGACGCGTGAGATTCTGGGGTCGCAGTGGCATGTTGTGGCCGTGCCATCGCGGGCGAAAGGGCGTGCGGGCGTAGCAGTCGCTGTCCCGATTGAGAACGAGGCGCTGATTGGAGACGTGCGGACAACGCTGGACGACCAGGAAAGTGATGTGGATTCGGGTCGCTGGCTGGAAGTGGACCTTGAATTTGCCACTCCACTGACGCTTGTGTCGGCGTATTTCCATTCGGGCGAGAAGGATACACCGAAGCAGGATGCCAAGATGGCGCACCTGCCGAGGGTGTCAGCGCGCATGAGCGAACTGTTGAAAGCTGCGAATTCGGCGAAGGGGCGTCAAGCTCTCGTTGCGGGAGATTTCAACATCGTTCGCTCCGAATTGGACATCAAGAACTGGAAGCCGAACCACAACAAGCGTGCCGGAGTGCTCGACGAGGAAATTGCCTTTGTGTCGTCATGGGCCGAGGGTGGCTGGTGCGACACCGTCCGCGAGCTTGCGGGGGATGTCCAAGGCCCATACACGTGGTGGTCGTGGCGAGGCAAAGCATTCGATAATGACGCCGGGTGGCGCATTGATTATCAGTTTGTGACGCCGGATCTGGCGCAAAAGGCACGGTCCTTTTCGATTGATCGCGCCGCCTCTTACGATGCGCGCATGTCAGACCATGCCGCTTTGACCGTGTCGTATGAGTTCGATTAATTGCAATCACACCCGTTGAAGAACAGCAGTGTGTGCGAGCCAGATCTCCTGAAAAAATAGGCTCTTTCCGATCTGACGACGCTCGCCAGTCTTCTACCTCATGACCCTGGATCGCCCGCACGATTCTGCTGAGTTTCAAACGTTCACGTGTGGTGCGTTGCTAGTTTTGCTGAATAGTGTTGCGTTGCTTGTGATGTTCGTTTGCGACTGTCCTTCCTGGTTAGTGTCCGTGGGTTTTTTCGGCGTGGTCGGTGAGGACTTGGTGGGGTTTGGTTAACAGGAATGGGGCGCTGGTTTCTCTTGTGCTTGTAATGCTAGGGATTGTGTGCGTGGTGCCGGTGAACGGGTTGGTTAGTGTGACGTCCCACGTGGTGGTGAGTGTGACGGTTTGGTGGGGTGATTCGTTTTGCCATGAGTGTGTGTGCACCATGTTGGGGTAGGGGTTTCCTGGGGTGGTGGTGATCAGTGGTGGGGTGTGGTCGTTGAAGTCGAATGTGTAGGTGGAGGCGTGAAGGGTGAGGGTGACGGTGTGGTTGAAGACGGTGAGGGTGTGGGTTTGGGTGGGTGTGGCGGCGTAGATGTTGGAGGGCACTTCGGTGAAGGCGTGTTGGTGTGGTTGGATGGTCAGGCCTGCGCCGCGTAGGGTGATGGTGTTTAGGGCTGTGCGTGCGATGGTGTCGGTTGACGGAGTGGCGGGCTGGTCTGGTTCTTTTCCTTCAGGTTTTTCTGTTGGTGGTGGGGTGCATTTGTCTGCTGGTGTGGCGCCGGCTGTGCCGGTGCCGATCTTGCAGCGCACCTGCCAGCCCGGTACACGAAAGCCACCAACCGGTCCCTCAACAACCTCAACCACACCACCAGCACCAGCGGCGTCAACATTCTCCACGCCAGCAGAGCCGGGAATGGGCGGAGTGGTCGTTTCTTGGCGGTAATCGACTTGGAGCGTTAACTGGTTGTCAGAATCCGAGCGAAAGTCAAATGAGTACCTATCTGTGTCATTAGCTGGAGGCGGTGACGTGCTAACTAGGATCAAGTCGGCAATTAAAATGGCTTTTTTCCAAGTCTCTACTGGCTTCATGATTGTGAACCTTCATCCTTAGAATCGCCGTAGAGACGCCTTAAAACGAAAGATCCCGAACCGCTGTCCACTTCGAGTTCGATGACCTCAGTTCTTTCTACGCCGCTGACAATTTTCCCCTCTTCATTAAACGCAACGTATATGGGGGTATGTACTGTACCCACAACCAAATAGACATCCTCATCATCCGAATGAGGGATGCCATCATCTAGAGTCCTGACCTCGTATTTCATACCGATGTTCCACCCGCCGCCTGTGTATTGCGTCTCGATCTCGTTGATAAAGGATTGGCAGACTTTGCATTCTGGGCTGCTGACTTTTTTGAGGGTGGTGGTGTTGCCGGTGTTGATGGAGTATGCGAGGAGGTTGAGGTAGTACTCGGCGAAGTAGCGTGCCCCGAACGCGTCCATGTTGGTGGCAGCGCTAGGTAGTTGTGGTTCGTGTGGTTCCACCCAGTCCACGGGTCTGCCGAGCTTCCCGTTGGGTAAAATCGGGTACTCACCGGACATGGGTATGCTTTGCGCCGCTTCGTGTGAGCTGCTGTTGGATTGAGGGCTTTGAGCGCTGCCACTCTGGTTGCTACCTTCCCCGTGGCTGCATGCAGCCAGAGTGAGCAAGCCAGCCAATACTGGAACCAGGAGCGTGGAGTGTCGTGATCGTCGTGTCATGTGCACCACACTACGGAACAGTACTGCTGCCCGTACAGACCCAATTCATAATTGTGGATCAAACTCTTTTTGCACCCACCTGTCGATCTGGATGCCTCTCACTGGATTCATCACGGCTCTACCTCCCGTGAGGTAACTCGTGACCAGTGCAAACGCCTCGTGCGTGGAAGCGACGGCCGTTGGCCCACTCTTCAGATCGACAGGCGGGTAAAGAGGGGAGGACAAGCATGCGGGAAGAAGAATTCCCACAATGTGGGAAGACGGCACATGCACGCGCACCCCCACACGAAACCCTTCAGTCCACAAGAAAGCGCAAGCTTGAGCCATTCCCACAAAGCACGACCCCTGTCTACCCTCGGCAATCACGGGAGCGACAATCACACGAGGCCCCGGGCATGTTCCCCCAGGTTCGAACTCGACACACACCCACAGCGCAAAGGACCCGCACTGACCCCACTGGCCAACCATTCCCACAGGTCACAGGCTCACCCACCCAACGGCGCGTAGCACCCACAGCCACACAACGAACCCACCACCACGCCAAATCGAACCTCGGGGACGAAAAGAGGAAAGGTGCATCTCTCATCTCGCACTCGAGACAAAGAGCGAGGCACTCATGCCTCCGCGAAAGGCGTTACAAGAGGGGGAGGACACCTACCCCCCATGCACGGTGACACGAGGGCCTGTCCTCACCCACGACGACACAGGGCACGAGGAGAGCGGGCATTCCCCACGCGCGGGGCTTGAACGACCGGCTCAGGCTCCAAGCTCAACGTGCAGCAGAGACATCCCCGCGCGGGGCTTGAAACTACTGCTACTTGTCGGCGCGGTCGATGACCTCGGACGTACCTGACATGTCGGTGTTCTGAGCGGAATCCTTGCTTGACGTGCTCTCAGCATTGTCAGGAGCAGTGCCGGCAGCCTCGCGCTCCTGGAGCAGCCGTTCGCCCAGAGCCAAAGCATCACGCCGATTCTCATCTTCGTGACGCTTATCCGCATCCTCTTTCAGTGCGTCAACCTGTTCGCGCGCATCGGCCTGACGACGCTTCTCCTCTTTTTCGCGCTTGGCGTCCTCGACGTTCCACGGAGTTTTTTCACCGCGAGCTTCACGTTCGTCAGCCAGATTCTCTCCACGTTTCATTGCCTGATGGAAGTTCATACGAGCCTGCTTCTCCTTACGGTGTTCAGAAATTT
Organism: Actinomyces ihuae; assembly: GCF_001457875.1. Classification (NCBI taxonomy): domain Bacteria; kingdom Bacillati; phylum Actinomycetota; class Actinomycetes; order Actinomycetales; family Actinomycetaceae; genus Actinomyces; species Actinomyces ihuae. The sequence goes on along the minus strand of NZ_CZPX01000005.1, from coordinate 278,547 downwards.
CTTCCGGCGACATGCTGGCTAGAGCCGCCAATTCGCCCTCGCTGAATGAGGGGTGGTATGAGGCGTCAATGGCCAGCGGAGCATCGGAAAGCTTGGGGGGATCGGGGGTCGGTTCGACCTCTCCGGTCACAGCGTGGTGTGGCCACTCCAGAGTACGAGGGACACCCAGCGTGACATAGTTCGGCGTCTCATTGAAGTGAATCAGAGAGGACTTATCGGTCGGCGGGATTGCAGGCGGATTCGCAACCCACGCACTGATCTGCAAAATGACACGCATCTGCAGGTTAATCCACAAAATGAGCGTGACCAGCGTCGTCGCAGTGGTCAACACTGCGCCCGACACGGCGCCAACAGCGGACGTTCCCAAAAAGCGCAGCACCCCGGCGGCGAGGGCAGCCAATGCGGCACCCCACATGAGGTCGCGTCGAGGTGGATGAACGAGCGCCACGATTCGAATCAGAACAATGAACACGCCGAAATCAACCGCAAAACCGACCAGCAGGCTCGCAATGTTCAATGCAATTTTACCGAAACCGGCGTCGATTCCCAGAGTCGAGAAAATCCAATCGCCAAACACTCGCAGAGCTACGGAGGAAACGGCGCTCACCAGCACTCCCACGCCCAGGCAGAGAGCGCCGACCAGGTTACGCGGCATCGACTTGTAGATGGGAACCGGGGCACTCACCAGCCCAAACATCGAACGAATCGCCATGCCCAGCGACCCCACAACCGACAGAGCGGACCACACCAAGCCGACGAAGGCAACGATCGACGTGATTGACATTGCGGTGGAGACCTGCAGATTGTCGGGGTTGACCAGCCCGCCGTTCGTGCCGTCATCGATGACGCCCGGCATCGCATTGTTGACACCGTTGATGACAGCCTCTTTGAGCTCCGCGTTATTGCCCAGCAGCGCCATGAAGATGGTCCAGCCAACGACCAGTGCTGCGGACAGCGACAGGAGCGTTGTCAGCGCCATACCGCCTGACATCAAGCCACCGGAACGCTTACTGTATCGCGCCAATGCTCGCGCCAGGCGCGTCCGGTTCCACCACTGAATCAGTGCCTTGATCTTGTCGACCAGACCCGGAGTAGCGAGGGTCTCGCGCAATCCCGGGCCGCGCAGATGCGAGGCGCGCTTGGTTTCGTCGGAATATGTGCCGGCCAGTTCGGCTGAATGATAACCGGGAGCATTCGGAGATGGCTCATCACGATAGGTCAGATCCGATTCGCGCACGGTGCCCGTGAACGTTCCGGGTACTGAGCGCGGGCTCGGCGGCGCAACGGTGGATCCCACGTTGGTAGCCGACAAATCGTGTTGAGTATCGTTCGTGCTTGCCGTCATATTCATAATCTACGGTGTTGACGCGGCGCGCGCTCGCTATGCATAGGCAGAATTTGCTCAACAGGGGACGGCCGTCTCCCCTCGTCGATCACGAAAATTGACGAGGGAGGCTGCCGCACCCGCGTTCCTACTTCGTTTCGAAATCGAAAAGGGCGAGCGAGGAATACATGCCAGTGGGGTCCACGCGGTCCAGGCGAAATCCTGGAACCATCCAAGAGGCCTCGAAATCTGCGGCGACGTCGAGAGCCAGGTCAATGGCTGGGTCATCAACATCCTGAGCCAGTGTGACGTGAGGGTGGTAGGGGAATCGAAGGGTGTAGTCAAGTGGGCCGGTGCGCACATCGTCTGCAAGGCTGCGGCACTCATCCACGCCTTGCGTCACAGTCAGGAACGCCACCTGGGACAGAGGGCGGAACGTGTCAGTACCTTTAATGGTGATGCGGAACGGCTGGCGGCGTTGCGCGACGGAGCGGAGGTGGCGAATGATTCGGGTGCGATCTTCCACCGGCACGGCAATCGGTGGCATGACGGTGATGTGGGCGGGGACACGAGAGCCGTTGACGTCACCCAGCCCGAGACGCAACTCTGTCAGTTCGCTGACCCAAGGCTCCGGAATGGCGATGACTGCTCCCATCCATTCCTGGCCGTCAAGGCGCGGAGGCAGGAACATGGATCACCGCCATTTCTGCAATGAGGTAGCTGCGTGGCGAAGCGACCAGGGTGCCGCTGCGCGACTGACCTTTTAAGAGTACATGGGATGGCGCGGCTGTGAGGTGAAGGTGGTGCGGCTGTGAGGTGAAGGTCGCAACGCAGGTAGATGCCATGACCTAGGTCACGAGCCGTCCCCGTGGTGGTGACAAACCTCTATGGCAACGTAAACTTATGACGTGGCCTGCCTGTGGGGACACGGACGGGGCACCGAGAAATGAACGTCTCTCAAGAACTTCGTTGACAACGTGGAAGGACACACAGCGATGAGTGCTCAGGTGCGCAAAACTGCCACCAAACTTGCCGATGGGCGAGACCTCTTTTATTTCGACGATTCCCCCGAATATGTATCAGGACAGCGCACTCGTCGCCTCGATGACCCGCGGCCCTTGCCGGATCGTTTCGCACCGATTGAAGGGGAGGACGGGACCGTTCATCCCGTGACCGGACCTCAGATGCGCAAAGACCCGCTGACCGGGGACTGGATCCCGATGGCGACCCACCGCATGAACCGTACATTCCTTCCGCCAGCAGACGCGAACCCGCTGGCGCCGGCACGACCGGGCGCCGAATACTCCGACGGGGAGATACCCGACACAGACTACGACGTCGTCGTCTTCGAAAACCGCTTCCCCTCCCTCATGGCAACCCCAGAACAGGCGCAGGAAATCGCAGCAGCTGACGGTGTGATCCCCGTGAACGGTCTCGACGGTGATGACCTGTACCGCAGGGCGCCAGCCGCGGGACGATGCGAAGTCATTTGCTTCACCCCGAACCTTGAAGACTCACTGGCCACCGTCTCCCATGAGCGCATGCGCACCGTGATCGAAGCGTGGGCGGACCGTACCCGCGAACTGTCAGCAATGCCCGGCATCAAACAGGTTTTCTGCTTTGAAAACCACGGCAAGGAAATTGGCGTCACACTCTCGCACCCACACGGCCAGATCTACGCCTACCCCTATCTGACGCCCCGCACCCGCCAAATGCTGACTCAGGCTCAGGCCCACCGCGAAGCGACTGGTCGCAACCTGTTCGACGATATCGTGGACACCGAGCTGCGCAGTGCACGCCGTATCCTCGATCAAAGCGAACACTGGGTGCTGTTCACCCCCGGAGCCGCGCGCTGGCCCGTCGAAGCTCACCTCGTCCCACGTCGCCACGTACGCGACATTGCGCATCTGACCGAGGAAGAACGTGAAGAACTGGCTGACCTCTACCTGCATTTGCTACAGGCAGGTAATCGCTTCTTCGTCAACCCGGACGGTTCGGCCATCGAGCTGCCGTACATCGCGGCCTGGCATCAGGCGCCAATCGGACCTGAAGGCGACGAACTGCGCCTGCACCTGGAGTTCTTCTCATTCCTGCGCGCGCCGGGCAAACTGAAGTACCTGGCTGGTTCGGAATCAGGTATGGGTGCGTGGATTTCCGACACGTCTCCCGAAAAGATCGCTGACCGTTTCAAGGAGGTGTGGTGATATGACCACCCCACACACACCCGAGCAGGCTGACTCCATGCACGAGGGCGGCTCAGCCAAGACAGAGGACCTCACGTTCAACGACCCCTTGACATTTGACGAGGGGGCCCTCGCCGCGCGCACCCTGTTCCGCGAAACATTCAACGCAGATGCGGATGGCGTGTGGCACGCACCTGGCCGTGTCAACATCATCGGTGAGCACGTGGATTACAACGGTGGCATCTGTCTGCCGATCGCGCTGCCACACCGTGCATTTATCGCTGCCACACCGCGATCTGACCGCCACGTACGCCTCGTGTCTCCGCAGACGCGCGACCATATCGACGAGTTCGACCTCGACACCGTTGACCGGCGCGGGACTGACGGCGAAGTATCCGGCTGGGCTGCGTACCTTGTGGGCGTGGCATGGGCCCTGGAGCAGGCCGGCTTTGGGCCGCTGCGCGGCTTCGATGCGGCGCTGCATTCCTGTGTGCCTCTGGGTGCAGGACTGTCGTCTTCTGCCGCTTTGGAATGCGCGATGGCCGTGGCGATCAACGACATGGAAGACCTCAACCTGCTCGGTGGTGACGATGATGATGCGGGCCGCGCACTCCTGGTGGATGCCGCACGGCGCGCTGAAAACGACATTGCGGGCGCCAATACAGGTGGGCTGGATCAGTCTGCATCGATGCGCTGCACGAAGGGACACGCACTGGAGCTTGACTGCCGCGATATGTCCGTGCGGTCGATCCCATTTGACCTGGCTCACGACCACCTGGCACTCCTGGTGATCGACACGCGCGCCGAGCATTCGCATGTAACCGGCGAATACGCCCAGCGCCGACAGGCCTGCGAAGAGGCCGCAGGCATCCTCGGTGTCGATCTGCTGGCCGACATCGACGATGAACAAGCGGCATTGGATCAGCTGCCTGACGAGGTGATGCGCGCTCGCGTGCGTCACGTTCTGACGGAGATTGATCGCACACGCACGTTCATTGACGAGCTGGTTTCCGGCTCGCTGGTCGGGGAGCGGCTGGATCGCTGCGCCGCGCTCTTGGACGCGTCCCATGACTCGCTGCGTGATGACTATGAGGTGACCTGTCCGGAACTGGATGTGGCCGTCGATGCGGCGCGAGCCAGTGGAGCACATGGCGCACGCATGACAGGTGGCGGTTTCGGCGGCTCGGCGATCGCCCTCGTCGATGAGTCTGCTGCGCGAGACGTGGCCCGGGCTGTCGCTGATGCCTTTGCTGAGCACGGCTTCGAAGCGCCGCAGTTCCTGATCGCTACGCCTGAAGAACCTGCAGGAAAAGTCGCTGAGTAACGTGGCGCGTCACAGGGGTCGTCAATACCTCGATCAGTGGCTGAAATACCGCGGCGGCCCTTGTGGTGGCGAATCGTCGACAGATGTGACATTCGACCAGCCGTGGCAGCTGAAAACTCCCACAATGGCACAATCAGATCTATGAGTGATGAAACCCCATGGCTGATTGTGGGGCTGGGAAATCCCGGCGCCCAGTATTCGCGCACCCGTCACAATGTCGGTCACATGGTGATCGATGCTCTGGCGGGACGATGCAGTGCGACCTTGACCGCACACAAGAGCGGGACGCACATGGCGAGTATCCGTCTGGGCATCAGACCAGGGGGCGCGCCAGGACCGCAAGTTCTCGTGGCCACATCCGATTCATACATGAATACGTCGGGTCGCTCGATCAGTGCGTTGGCTCGCTTCGCACACATAGCGCCCGACTGTATCCTCGTCATTCACGATGACCTCGACCTGCCCGAACACGACCTGCGTCTGAAATTTGACGGGGGAGAAGGCGGCCACAATGGCCTGAAATCGCTCAGTCAGTGTCTGGGGACGCGGGCTTACCACCGGTTGCGTGTCGGAATCGGCAGGCCTCCGGGCAGGCAGGACCCTGCAGACTACGTTTTGGCACAGCTTTCAGCGCGCGACCGCACTGAGTGGGACGTGACAGTGGAAAAGGCCGCTGACGTGATTGAAGACGTGGCACTAAACGGTTTCCCGGAGGCCCAACAGCGCCTGCATTCGCATAGCTCGCCGCAGTAAAATCCTTTGTGTTTGCGCCATCGCAGTGATTCCGCCCGCCCACTGAGCGCCCTCGCCACATGTACCCATCCCAGTGAAACATGAGGAAGATGTCATGAAATTGAACGGCTTGATGGACCTGATCGGAGCCGACCAGGCAGTTCAACAATTCGCCACTTCACTGTCACGGTCCCTAAGCGGCACCATCGTCGCCCCGCAAGGCATTCGACCCGGCATGTACGCCCTTGCATCGCGCGAAAGGCTCATTGACGAGGCGGACCCGTCCACCGTTGGACCTCTGATCATCATCACGGCATCGGGGCGAGAAGCCGAAAGGCTGACTGACGCATTGTCTGCATGGGTGCCGAATGTGGGCATGTTCCCCTCGTGGGAAACCCTGCCGCATGAGCGACTGTCACCCCAGGTGGACACGATGGCCCAACGTATCGCCATCTTGCGCCGGCTGACACACCCGGATCCAACCGACCCGGCGACCGCGCCACTGTCCATTGTTGTCATGCCGGTTCGCGCATTCCTCCAACCTGTCATCCACGGGCTGGCCGACCTGGAGCCGGTGCGCGTCAAAGTAGGGGACATGGTGGATCTGCCCAGCATGGTTGACCGTCTGACACAACTGGGATACGAACGCGTGGATATGGTGGAGGCACGCGGACAGGTCAGCGTCCGAGGCGGCATCCTCGACGTTTTTCCACCTCAGGAAGCACACCCTTTACGCGTCGAACTGTGGGGCGATGAGGTTGACGAGATTCGCTGGTTCTCCATGGCTGACCAGCGCACCCTCGGCGCAGCTACCGACGGCCTGTGGGCGGTGGCCTGTCGAGAACTCTTGCTAACCGACGAGGTCCGTGAAAAGGCACGCCATGCTGCTGACACCCTGCCGGGCGCGGCGCAGATTCTGGAACTGGCCAGTGAAGGGATCTACAGCGCCGGCCTGGAGTCTCTGGCCCCTGCTTTGGTGGAGCGCATGGACACCGTCCTTGACATCGCTTCCGAGAGCAGCGTACTCATCATGGATGAGCCGGAGCGGGTGCGTGCCCGCGCAGCCGACCTTGTGTCAACCACCGAGGAATTCCTCCAGGCAGCATGGACCGCAGCGGCCGATGGCGGCACTGTTCCACTGGAAGCGCGCGACGCTTCGTTCCGTGACCTGGACGAAGTGTGGCAGGCTTCCGGACTTGCGCGGTGGGAGGTCTCCTCACTGGCGCCGGCAGAACTGGCCGATGCGTTGATCGCTGTCGAGGAAGACCGAGGTGTGGATACGGACGACGAGCCGGGTGCTTTGCAGGCCCACGAGGCGCACGCCGTGGTGGTCTCACCGACACTGATGGCAGTCGGTGCTCGAGAAGTACGCCCATATCGCGGTGACTTTGATCGAGCGTGCGCCGATTTGGCTGAGCTGTCACACGCCGGGTGGAACATGGTGGTGACCACTCAAGGCCCTGGGCCCGGGCGACGAATCGCCTCGATACTGAACGATGCGCACGTGCCGGCGCGAGTGGTAGAGGAGTTGACGCGCGCGCCTGAAGAAAGTGTCGTGCACGTGACGACCGCGCAAGCCGGCGCCGGGTTTGTAATGGCCGATCAGCACCTGGCAGTCCTTACTGAACAGGACCTGACTGGTCGCGTGGGAGCGACCACTCGCGATATGAGGAAGATGCCGTCGCGGCGCAGGAAGGGCGTCGATCCGCTGACACTGCACGCCGGCGACCTGGTTGTTCACGAACAGCACGGGATCGGACGCTTCCTCGAACTGGTCTCACGCACTGTCGGCAGGGGAGCGTCCGCCGTCACGCGCGACTACCTTGTCATTGAGTACGCTCCCTCGCGCAGGGGACAACCTGGGGACCGTCTGTTCGTGCCGACGAACTCGCTGGATCAGGTCTCCAAATACACGGGATCGGATCAGCCGACACTGACCCGGATGGGTGGGGCTGACTGGGCGAAGACCAAAGCCAAAGCTCGTAAAGCCGTCAAGGAAATCGCCGCTGAGCTGATCCGCCTGTACGCCGCGCGCCAGGCAACAAAAGGGCACGCGTTCAGCGCTGACACCCCCTGGCAGCGCGAACTTGAAGATGCGTTCCCATATGTGGAAACCCCTGATCAGCTCGTGACAATCGATGAAGTCAAAGCTGATATGGAAAAGTCCATGCCGATGGACCGGCTCCTGACAGGAGACGTGGGATACGGCAAAACCGAGATCGCTGTGCGCGCGGCGTTCAAAGCCATCCAGGACGGCAAGCAGGTTGCTGTGCTGGTTCCCACCACCTTGCTGGTCCAGCAGCACTATGACACCTTCAGCGCTCGCTATGCCGGTTTCCCCGTCACAATTGGGACACTGTCACGTTTTTCCACGCCGAAAGAAGCTGAAGAGGTCAAGGAGGCACTTGCGTCCGGTGGTATTGACCTGGTGATCGGCACACACGCCCTGCTGACGGGCACGGTCCGCTTCAAGGACCTAGGTCTAGTCGTCATTGACGAGGAGCAGCGTTTCGGTGTCGAGCATAAGGAGACACTCAAAGCGCTGCGCACTGATGTGGACGTGCTGTCCATGTCAGCAACACCTATCCCTCGAACACTGGAAATGGCGATTTCCGGTATCCGTGAAATGTCGATCCTGCAGACACCGCCAGAAGAGCGTCAGCCGGTTCTGACATTTGTGGGCGCATACACGGATGCGCAGGTTATCGCTGCAGTCCGGCGCGAGCTGTTGCGTGACGGGCAGGTGTTCTACGTCCATAACCGTGTCGAATCCATCAACACGGTGGCTGCTCACCTCAGCGAACTGGTACCCGAAGCGCGCATCCGTGTCGCTCACGGCAAACTGTCCGAACACGAACTTGAACGCGTCATCGTTGATTTCTGGAACCACGACTTCGACGTGCTGGTGTGCACGACAATCGTGGAAACCGGCCTGGATATTTCCAATGCGAACACACTGATTGTGGACAGGGCAGACGCGTTCGGACTCTCACAGTTGCACCAGCTGCGCGGCCGAGTGGGACGAGGGCGCGAACGCGCTTACGCTTACTTCTTTTACCCAGCTGACCGCACTCTTACCGAAACGGCCCATGAACGGTTGCGGACAATCGCCCAGTTCACGGATCTGGGCGCCGGGCTGCACGTTGCGCAAAAAGACCTCGAAATCCGCGGTGCCGGCAACCTGCTGGGTGGCGCGCAATCAGGTCATATCGAGGGCGTGGGGTTCGATCTGTACGTGCGTATGGTCGCTGACGCAGTGGCAACATTTAAAGGGGAGCGCCCCGCCGAACAGGTGGACGTGCGAGTGGATCTGGCCGTGGATGCGCATATTCCTGCCGAATATGTGACGAGCGAGCGCCTGCGGCTCGAGGTATACGCCAGGATTGCAGGCGTGAGCACGCCTGAACAGGAAAGCGATGTGCGCGATGAGCTGGCCGACCGATACGGCCCAATTCCTCCTCAGGTAGATTTGCTGTTCGACATTGCGCGACTGCGTGAGCGCCTGCGCCAGGTCGGTGTCGAAGAGGTCGCCACTCAGGGACGGTACATCAAGTTCGCACCCGTCGAACTTGCTGATTCACAGATGATGCGCCTGAAGCGGCTGCACCCTGGCGCAGTCATTAAGACTGCGGTGCGTCAGATCCTGGTTCCCATCCCAATGACCGCCCACATCGGTGGGCACCCCTTGGCAGACAGCGCCCTCATCGAGTGGACGCTGAATGTCGTTGACACGATCATCGTGCCTTTCGCCGCCTCATCAGAAGGCGGCGCCCCCGGCGTTAAAGACCGGTGATCACTCCCCGCGAACATAGAAGCCCGACACCTTGAAACGCCGAGTGGTCGCGTGCATGCGACCACTCGGCGCAAGTACCTGGGTGAGTCGTCCTCGTTCATGAGCGAGGGGAGCGGGACTTCTCACCCCCTGGTGCGGCACATCGGTCAACGTGACGTAGAATAGACACGCACAAGACCTAAGGAGGATCTCGGTGGCACAAAAACGGGGAATAGCTGGCTTCGTTGCAACTCTTGCCGGGCTGGCGCTCGTCATTACGGGATGTTCAGCTCACCCAGGCGCGGCGGCGCGAATCGGAGACCACAACATCAGCGAAGAAACCGTCACGGAAGTTGCCACTGCACTTCCCGATGTTGTGGCACAGCGAGTCAGTCGCGTGGATGCGCTCAGGCTCCTGACGTCCAGCTATTTCCAGAATCGCATGGGACACGACAAAGACGTGACGTTTACTGACGACCAGGTTCTTGACCTCATGAAGCAAGTAGCTGCATCTCGTGGTCTTGAAGCCCCGGAAAATGTACCCGCCAGCGTCCTCGACGTCTTCAGAGGAGAGATGGTCCTGCAGCAGCTGCAGGTCGACGGCAATGATCTCCAGACGATCCAGCAGGAACTGGAACAGTACTACACGAAGGAAAAAATCGACATTAACCCGCGGTACTACACCGCCCAGGCGAACACAAAGCAGGCCAGCACGCTTGCCGACATTGTGACACCCGCAGATGTCAAGGCGCCGAAGAGCGACGGGGATGCATCGACTGACACAGACAGCCAAAGCGGCCATACCCACTAAAATTTAAAACGTGAGACATACCTCGATGCACGCTGCGCGGCTCACGCCGAATGAGGGACCAATGTCGCTCAAGTGCAGGTCAACACGTACACGTGAAGGTCACGAGCACGTTTTTCGAGCATCAGGGGTGTGTTTTACAACCGTTGCGTACTACTGTGAGACGCGACAGCTCCACGCACACAATCACGAAGGAGAATGACGTGGCAAGGATTGAGACAATCGGGGCACGCGAAATCCTCGACTCTCGAGGCAACCCGACCGTAGAGGTCGAGGTTCTGTTGGAGGACGGCACCGTTTCCCGCGCATCCGTTCCCTCCGGTGCATCAACCGGTGCCTTCGAGGCGGTCGAACGTCGCGATGGCGACAAGGATCGTTACATGGGCAAGGGCGTACAGGACGCTGTCGATGCAGTGACCGAGGTGATCGGCGCTGAACTGATCGATGAGGACGCAACCGACCAGCGCGTCATCGACGAGGCCATGCTGGACCTCGACGGAACCGACAACAAGGGCAAGCTGGGCGCAAACGCCATCCTGGGTGTGTCGCTCGCAGTGGCCAAGGCTGCCGCAGAGTCTGCCGGACTGCCCCTGTACCGTTACCTGGGCGGCCCGAACGCACACGTTCTGCCTGTCCCGATGATGAACATCCTCAACGGCGGCTCTCACGCAGACACCAACGTGGATATTCAGGAATTCATGATTGCCCCAATCGGCGCTCCGACCTTCCGTGAAGCACTGCGCTGGGGTGCAGAGGTCTACCACACCCTCAAGGGCGTCATCAAGAGTCGTGGCCTGTCCACCGGCCTGGGTGACGAGGGCGGCTTCGCCCCCAACCTTGAGTCCAACTCGGCAGCACTCGACCTGATCGTGGAAGCCATCGAAAAGGCCGGTTACAAGCCGGGCGCAGACGTGGCACTGGCACTGGATGTTGCCTCCACCGAGTTCTTCGCTGATGGCATGTACCAGTTCGAGGGTGAAGGCCGCTCCACTGACTACATGGTGTCCTACTACGAGAAGCTCATCTCTGACTACCCGCTGGTCTCCATCGAAGACCCGTTGTCAGAAGACGAATGGGACGCATGGAAGTCACTGACCGCTCAGATCGGTGACCGTGTTCAGCTGGTGGGCGACGACCTGTTCGTCACCAACCCCGATCGCCTGCGCAAGGGCATCGAGATGAACGTGGCTAACGCACTGCTGGTCAAGGTCAACCAGATCGGCTCCCTGACCGAGACGCTGGATGCCGTTGAGGAAGCACACCGCAACGGATACCGCACGATGACCTCGCACCGCTCCGGCGAGACCGAGGATACGACGATCGCTGATCTTGCTGTTGCCACCAACTCCGGTCAGATCAAGACCGGTGCTCCGGCACGTTCAGAGCGTGTCGCCAAGTACAACCAGCTGCTGCGCATTGAAGAAGAGCTTGCTGAAGCAGCCGTGTACGCAGGTGCATCGTCGTTCCCACGCTTCAAGGCCTGAGAACACTGAAGCCCTGACGGCTTATTTTTTTAATGTGCGCCGAGTGGTCGCTTGCATGCGACCACTCGGCGCACAGCTGTTTCACGGGAATATGACCAGAACGACTGTGACATGCCGCAAGCGGATCGCCCGGCTCGAAGTGTTTTAAGGCACGATGAGAACATGGCTGATTCGTCGCATCATGATCCGAGGCGCCCTCACGCGCCTCGTCGACGCACTTCTGGTGCGTCACGCCCCTCGTCGACGCCAGCCAGCCAGCAGCGTCGCTCTCGCCCAATCCGGCGATCCCATGGAGATCAAACGGATTCACATAGCGACAGCCAGATATCTACTCGGCCCTCTCTCGGCGCAGTAAACGACAGGGCAGATGAATCGCGTGAGTCGGGCGCCGAAGCGAGTCAGGATTCGCCGAAGGGCCGCTTCCATTCGGATCGCCTGCGCCGCATTGGCCTGGCGGGACCCCGCCTGAAAACAGGAAGCTCGGACTCTTCACGCTCAGCATCTGTCGCATCACGTTTTCGCCGGAACCGTCAACCGGACGCGGCGACGAAGACGAAGGAACGTAGTGGCGGACGGGGCGCAAAGACAGCACGCAGTGACGCTTCGTCGCGCAACATCTCTTTCGGCGGACTGACAATTTCGGTCCGATTCCTCGCAATCAGCATCATGGCTGCGCTGCTTGCTGTCCTACTCATTCCCTCCGCGTACCAATGGTTCAGGCAGAGCCAGGACCTGAAAGATATGCAGGTGCGTGTCGAACAGGCCAGGGAACGCAACGCCGAGCTTCACGAACAGCTCGACTTATGGAAGGACCCGACGTACGTGGCATCGCAGGCCCGCTCACGCCTCGGATATGTCCAGCCGGGAGAAACCCAGTACACGGTCAAGGACCCAGGGCCAGGATACGAGGATGCCTCCTCGCAGGAAAACGACAAACGAGGCCCGGATAAGCCGTGGATTCAGATTCTTGCCCAATCGGTCATCGATGCGGACAACCCTGAAGAAGCAACCCACGACGCCAAAGACCAGACTCCACTGAACTTCAGTCAATCAGGAGACGAGAAATGAACATCCACGGCAGCGACACTGACGCAAGGCAGTTGCCGGAGCTGTCGCCGGTCACCGAAAAGGACCTGGAAGTGGTGCGCGAGCAGCTCGGACGCTTGCCGCGTGGAGTGGATTCTATCGGCGCCAGATGTGTGTGCGGACGGCCCACCGTTGTCGTGACTCGCCCGCGCCTGGATGACGGTACGCCTTTCCCGACGACTTTCTACCTTACGTGCCCACCGATCGTGCGTGGATGCTCCACGCTGGAAGCAGAGCATGTGATGGAAGACCTCAATGAGTGGATCAGGATTGACGAGGACGCAGCCAGGCACTACCGCGATGCTCACAACTCCTATATCGCTTTTCGTCGGACGCTGGGTGAAGTGCCGGAGATCGACGGCGTATCTGCCGGTGGCATGCCAACTCGCGTGAAATGTCTGCACGCGCTTGTCGCGCACTCCCTCGTCGCAGGCCCCGGAGGCAACCCGGTGGGCGACAAAGCACTCGAAATCCTTGCCGAGCGCAATCTGTGGCAGTCTGACCGCTGCATGTGCTAGACGAGTCGCGACAATACGATGGCCTGCAGCGAGGCATCCACGCCGCCTTCAAACGTGACACAATGAGCGCCGTGACTATGACTGAACCAGAACAGCTGCGCCACCCTCGGCGTGTGGCAGCCATCGACTGCGGGACCAACTCAATCAGGCTCCTGATCGCAGACGTTGAGCGAGACGATACGGGATCTGTGCGGATGCGGGACATCACGCGCCTGATGCGGATCGTTCGTCTGGGCTACAACGTTGATAAGACAGGGCGTCTCGACCCCGACGCAATTGAACGCACGCTGGAAGCGGTGCGAGAATACGCGGAGCTTATTAAGCGTCACAATGTGGATTCCGTGCGTTTTGTGGCGACTTCGGCTAGCCGAGATGCGCAGAACCGCGATGTTTTTGTCGACGGGGTGCGTGAACTGCTCAACGTGGAGCCTGAAGTGGTGCCCGGCGAGGAAGAGGCCGCTTTGTCCTTTGCTGGAGCGATGAGCGCGTTGGATTCTCAGGCGAGGCGTCCGGCACTGGTGGTGGACATTGGTGGTGGCTCCACTGAGCTGGTCATCGGCACAACAGGCGTCGAACAGGCGATCTCGCTCAACATGGGGTCTGTGCGAGTGACGGAACGTTTCTTCGCGCACTGTGACTCTGAGCAGGGGATTGATCCGCAGGCCGAAGCCGAGGCCACCCGGTGGATCGACGAGCAGCTGGATCGTGCTGCCTCGGTCATTGATTTTGGCGCAGTGGGAACATTGGTGGGCGTCGCCGGCACGGTGACGACTATTGCCGCGCAGGCGCTGGGCTTGGATCGCTACATGCCTGAACGCATCCACGGTGCCGTGTTCACGATGGACGAGGGGGAACGCGCCATCCGCTTCATGATCGATCAGCCTGTCGACGTGAAAGCCGCCCTCGGCTTCATGCCGAAAGGACGCGAAGACGTGATCGCCGGCGGCGCACTGATCTGGTCCCGCATTTGTGCGCGAGTGGTCGCGTGTACGCGACCACTCGGCACAATCGATCGCTGGGTGACGTCCGAGCACGACATTTTGGACGGGATCGCCTTGTCTCAGATGAAAGAGTAGACGCTCAGCAGGTGTTTAGTGCGCCGGCGGCGTAAACCACGCAGTGCTGACCGAGGCTGGATCTGTGCCTCGTGCCGCGATCGCTCGGTGCCGGATCGCCGTGCTCGGACGTTCAGTGCTGATTTGACGCGTGCGCTCCACGGGCGCGCACGCTTGTACGCTGGTGCAGGGCAATAGCCCCCAACAACGCGGCAGCAAATGTACCGAGAATCACGCCGAAGCGAGCATGGAACACTTCGGTTTCGCCCGGGAACGCAAGCCCGGCTACCAGCATCGCGACCGTGAATCCGATGCCGGCCAGCATGCCGATCGCGGCAATGTCGGGCAGGTCCACTCCGTTGCCCAAGCGCAGGCGGGTGTAGCGCGTCAGAATAGCGACCGACCCCCAGATGCCGATCAGCTTGCCCAGCGGCAGTGCGACTGCGACGGAAATAGTGATTGGGTCGGTTAGCGCTGCGCTCAGGCCACCCTCGCCACCCATGACGGGTACGCCAGCGGCGAAGAATGCGAAAACGGGAAGAGCCAGGCCCGCTGACCACGGACTGAGCTTCTCATTAAACTCGTGAGTGAGCTGGCGGTTCCTGATGCGTTTGGCAGGCACAACCATGCCCAGGCAGACACCTGCGATCGTCGCGTGAACGCCGGAGTTCAGCATGAGTGCCCACGCCACCACAGCCAAAGGTATGAGCAGCCACCACTTGGTGATCTGGCGCTGCACCAGGAAACCAAAGACCACGATCGTCAGCAGTGCTCCGCCCAGCGCCAGCCAGTTCAGGCCAGATGAATAGAACACTGCAATGACGATGATGGCCAGCAGATCGTCGACAACTGCCAAAGTCAGCAGGAAGGTTCTCGCGGCAGGTGGGAGGCCTCGTCCAAAGATCCCCAGGAGTGCCACCGCGAAGGCAATATCAGTTGCAGTTGGCACGGCCCACCCGTGGAAGTGATCGGAACCAGTGATGGTTTGGATCAGCACATAGATGGTGGCAGGTCCGACCATGCCGAAAGCGGCCGCCAACATGGGCAGTGCCGCTTCCCGGATGTCACGCAGCGGTCCGGTCACAAAATCTGACTTCAACTCCAGGCCGACAACGAAGAAGAAGATGGTCAGTAGCCCGTCGGCCGCCCATTCGTGAACTGACAGATGCAGTCCGAGCGATTCAGGGCCAAATTCATAGTGCGAAATAGCGCTGTAGATCGGTTCCCAGGGGGAATTTGCCAGGAAGAGAGCGATGAGTGCAACGACAATGAGCAGCAAACCGGTTCGCGTCTCGTCAGCGAGGAATCGCGGAATGGCTTGGAAAGCATTGCGAATACGGTGCCCCACACTCGCGTTCGACGAGGATGCATAAACTCGTTTGCGCGGCAGAGCTGATACCAGGATCGGTGGGCGTTGTTGGAGGCGCGCACCAGGGAAGTTATGACGTGAGCGATGCACAATCCCATCACTGCGATACGGGATTCGAGGCATGTCGCGCTTTTCGCGTGTGGCTCCACCGGTGGAGGTAGTTTCTTCAGACGAGCCGAGAGTCATTCGTATCGAACCTTCCTTCGCGACGAGGAACCGCTGTGATGGAGATGTGGCTACCTTCGATCATAAGGCACAGGCAATGTGTGGGTAATGCGTTGTCGAGGCGTGGGCGCGGCTCGTGTGGGATGACGGCCGGAAGTGCGTGTAAACTAGGCACGCTGCCGTCACGAGCCATGAGCCAGGCTTGTGAGGTTGGCATGCCCCCATGGCCCAATTGGCAGAGGCAATCGACTTAAAATCGATGTGTTGTCAGTTCGAATCTGACTGGGGGTACGGAGTCGGGCACGCAAGCGGCAGAAATGATGCTCGCCGGGTCTTTGCCGGACGCGGCAGGTTCATTGACGAGGGAGTCCCATGCGAATTCTGACTCGGAAACTCTTCTGTGGAGAGCTGGCCTTGGATTGGTGAAGGGCGAGAGGTGCGCCGAAAGGGATCGCCAGATCTCGCTGTCGGCTCAATAAGAAAGACCCCGATGGGCTAGCGGTCGGGCCGCAAACGTGAAAACCTTAAGACAGGTAGTAGTGGGTCAGTCTGTTTCCGGCAACGCCTGTTCCCGGGGCGCGCTGGCCAGAAGGAGGCACAATGTCCAACCCCGTGTTGAAGAAGCTGGTGAAAGACGAGACGCGCTCGGCGCAGACCACTCCAGCTGGCTATCCAGGAATGCCAGGGTATGCCCCCGGCAACAGCGGATATACCAATTACCAGTCGCAGCAGTACGCTGATCCTTACGCCCATCAGGCTGGCGCTGGCGCTTCGGCCGGCACTGCAACGCAGCAGGGGTACCCTCGTTACCCCCAGCAGGCGGACCAGTTTGAGGAATTTGAGCAGCGTTACAACCAGCCGTCTGCTGATGCGGTGGATCGTGGCCGACTGACAATCGACGATGTCATCGTCAAGACCGGAATCCTTTTTGGGATTCTGCTTGTCGCAGCTGCCGGAGCATGGGCTGTCACGCGTGCCAACCCGTCGATGGGGCTTGGTTTGATGTTTGGCGGCCTGGCCGTCGGATTCGTGCTGGCTTTGATTATTTCGTTCTCACGTTCACCGAAGCCGGGACTGACGATGGTGTACGCAGCTGCTGAAGGCCTCGCGCTGGGCGGCGTGTCATCAGTCATGGAAATCGTGTATCCCGGGATCGTCCTTCAGGCGGTTGTGGGTACTCTGAGCGTTTTTGGCGTCACACTGGCTCTGTATGCGTCTGGCAAAGTTCGCTACTCATCGAAGATGGCCAGGTTTGCCATGATTTCTCTGTTCGGCATCATCATCTTCTCGATCGTGTCGTTCCTGCTCAACATCACCGGCGTGCTCGACTCGTCACTGCGCTCCATCACGGTTATGGGAATCCCGCTGGGGGTCTTCATCGGTGTCTTCTGCGTCTTCATCGGCGCGATTTGCCTGATTGGTGATTTCGAGGTGGCCAAGGTGGCCGTCGAGCAGGGGGCTCCATCAAAGTTTGCCTGGACATGCGCATTTGGGCTGATGGTGACTCTCGTGTGGATGTATCTGGAGATTCTGCGCCTCCTGTCATACTTCCGCGAGTAGACTCGCTTTCATCATTACACGTCACAGTAAGGACAACGCACTATGGAAAACGTTCACGTCGAAGGCGAGTTTGGACGCAAGCCGACTGTCGCATTCACAGATGCACAGCCCTCCGATGAGCTGCTGATTGAAGTGCTGCGCGCGGGTGATGGCCAGGAAGTGGAGCCGGGCGACACGATTCAGTGCCATTACCTGGGCCAGGTGTGGAACGGACAGGTTTTTGACAACTCCTATGACCGAGGCCAGGCACTGAGCTTCCAGATCGGTGTGGGAATGGTGATCCGCGGATGGGATGATGGCTTGGTGGGGCAGCGTGTTGGCTCACGCGTCTTGCTGTCAATTCCGGCAGAATACGGGTACGGCGACCACGGGGTACCGCAGGCAGGTATCCAAGGTGGAGACACCCTGGTCTTCGTGACTGACATTCTGGGAGTGCACTAGCACCACCTTGAGGCATCATCGATACGTCTCAATTCACTGGGTCCTTGCGGACACATCCGCAAGGACCCTTTTGATTTAAAAGACTGAGACCTCGGCTGAGATCAGAGCGACCCGAGCAGCAGCGCCAGCTTCAGGAACGGGACTTCAGAACGGGGCACGCATAGCCCGTGCGTGAATGGCACTGATAACCATCGGGGTTCTTAAACAGGTAGCCCTGGTGGGAATCCTCTGCGAACCAGAACTGCCCGCCATCGGCCGCCGTCGCAATATGGGTGGTAATGGCTCCGAAGCCATGCTCACTGATTGTGTCGTGGTAGGCCTCGCGCGTGCGCACGGCAAGGTCGTACTGCTCATCAGTGGTCGTCCAGATCGCCGAATGGTACTGATGGCCAATATCGCCGCCTTGTCGATCGCCCTGCGTGGGATCGTGAATTTCAAAAAACGTGGCAATGATCTGGCCGGTGGAAATCTTCGACGTGTCATACACGACGCGCACAGTCTCGAGATGCCCGGTTCCGCCGGCACACACCTGCCTGTAAGTTGGATGATCAGCATGCCCGCCCATGAAGCCGACGGCAGTGGCCACAACCCCCGGTGTTTCCCAGAAAATCTTTTCGACTCCCCAGTAGCAGCCAGCAGCGAAATAGATCAGCTCCTGACCCTCTCCAGGTTCCATATCCAGCGGAGTTCCCAGGACAACGTGACGGTTCGGATCATCATGCACATTGATGGCGTTGTGGAACTCAAACATTGTGGCTCGCTTTCTCTTGGTGCCGATATTGTCTCATTGCCGTATGTAAATGCCCACCCGCTTCCCCTTAATTGCGCTAAGAGCATGAATGTCACGTAGACTATCGTGCGACATTTAACCTGTGCCTCAAGCTCTCCTCGCACACATCCCACGATGAGAACTGTCTCGAGCTGGCACGTGCCGCCTCAGATCAGAGACACCGTGCATTATTGACGAGGTCGGGCACGCTAGCCCGCGACGCGAACTGCGCCAGCCAGATGCAGGTTGACTGTTGACGCTCCACTGAAAGTGAGGATCACCATGGCGCAAAGCCACGACACGCCGTATGCCGAACGGCTGAATAACTGGATGGGCAAATGGCCACGACGCCGCTTCCATTCATCGTCTCGCGACCACGACGAAGTCGTGAGCTTCCACGAGCCTGCTGTCTCGCCTCGGTCTCGTGACGCAAGCGAGGGCGTGACATGGTCTGTGCGTGTGGCTGCAGCATGGTCGTGGCGCCTCCTAATCATTATCGCTGCCGTTGCCGTCGTGGCGTGGGGAGCGGTCCAACTGTCCCTGATTGTCTTTCCGGTTGCGATTGCCGTCCTTCTGACAGTCCTGCTGGAGCCGCTGGTGCGTTTCCTGCACGTCAAGGTTCGCCTTCCGCAGACAGCCGCAGCTGCCACCGGATTGGTCGTCGCCCTCCTCGTCGTCGTGACAATCATCGCTGGAGCCGCCGGACAACTCATCCGGCAGGTCCCGTCCCTAGTCTCCAAAGCCTCCCAAGGTCTCGATAAAGCGGTCGAATGGGTATCTAACGGCCCGTTCGGACTTGAGACGGCCACCATTGAACAGGGCATCGAGACAATCCGCACAGAAGTCACCCAGTTCTTGAGCGCACACTCCTCGGCCCTCGCAACAGGCGCACTGAGCCTGACGAGCTCTCTTGCGTCAGTTCTGACCGGATCCCTCATTATGTTGTTCTGCCTGTTCTTCTTCATGCGCGAAGGCAGGCGGATCTGGCTATGGGTGGTACGCCTGTTCCCGGCGCCAGCGCGCCGCCCGGTCCACGAATCAGCGATCCGCGGATGGGTCACCCTGTCGGCATACGTGCGCACGCAGATCAAGGTTGCCGCAATTGATGCAATCGGTATCGGTATCGGTGCGTGGGCACTGGGCGTGCCGATGGCGATCCCCATCACCGTGCTTGTCTTTTTCGGCTCGTTCATCCCGATCGTTGGCGCCCTGGTGTCTGGAACCATTGCCGTCCTCGTTGCATTGGTGGATCAGGGCGTGGCGCGCGCACTGTTCATGCTGCTGATCATCCTCGCCGTCCAGCAGATCGAAGGTAATATTCTGCAGCCCTGGCTCATGTCCTCTGCAGTATCCCTGCACCCAGTCGCCGTCCTGCTGGTTGTGGCAGGTGCCGGCGCGGTCGCCGGCATTCCCGGCGCTCTTTTCGGCGTGCCGATCGCAGCATTCCTGAACTCAACGTTCCTTTACCTGCACGGATATGACCCCATACCCGCCCTTCGCGATCAGGAGGACAGACCTGGAGGCCCGCCAGGAATGTTGGATGAGATGGTCGCGCAGTCCTATGCCTCTGATGATGACGAAGACGGTGACGGCATCAAGGACAACAAGAACGAAGCCGTCACGTCAGATTCAGACGAGGATACTTCCCATAGCGGCAGCCACGCTGACACTCATGATTCTCACGCTGACGATGATCGAGCGCAGGGTGACAGTAACGAAATTGCTGCAGCCCGGGGTGGATCATCCAGCGACGAGGGCGACCCAGCAGGCTCATCCTCCTCAACGCGGTGAGCTGACGCCTCGAGCAAGCGTTGATGCGCTCGGCGATCACGCTGAGCCGGCATCGACGCGGTGAGCCAAAACTCTAATTAAACGTTCACTCGCAGGCTGGCAGGTGCATGCGCGTGGGCCCTTCATATAGCAAACTCCCCGAAAGAGACGGTTGAACACAGTCAGCCGCTCTTTCGGGGAGCACCCGTCTGGAGAGTAATTATCCTTCTTGTCCGTAAGGCACACACTCGAGAATTTCAACCTCGATGGTCTTACCGTTGGGCGCCTCATAGGTCAGCTTGTCGCCAGGCTTATGTCCCATCACCGCTGCACCCAGCGGTGCGCGAGCGGAGAACACCTGGATACCCAGATCGCCGCCGGCATCGCGTGAGCCGAGCAGGAACTTCTGCTCACGGCCAGCCACCGTTGCAGTGACGACCATTCCAGGCTCCACCACGCCATCGTTGGCGGGAGTTTCTCCCACCTCCGCATGCTCGAGCATCTCCTGAAGTGCGAGGATTCGTGTCTCGTTCATGGACTGCTCATTTCGGGCAGCATGGTAGCCGCCGTTCTCCCTCAAATCGCCTTCCTGGCGAGCCGCATCGATCAGTTTGGCGATCTCCGGGCGACGCTGCTCGATTCTCTCAGTCAGCTCTGCCTTGAGGGCATCATATTGGGCTCGTGTCAGCCACTGAGTGTCCGCCATGGTTCCTTCCTTTCAATGAAAAAGTCCGGCACCGTGGTGTGGTGCCGGAGCGACAAAACGATGAACTGGGGTCAGTGTAACAATAAGAGCGACTAAAGCCATATTCAAAGCGGCGAAAGTCTCGTTTTCATCTCCGGACGAAACGGCGCATGGGTCACCCTCGTCAATGACGACAAAACAACCAACGCCGCTGGCGGCACACGCTTAAGCAGTCAGGACCGCGATGTACACGGCGACGCATTGACACGCCCACGCCAGGATCGTGAACGAGTGGAAGATCTCATGGAACCCAAACCACTTGGACGAGGGATTCGGCCATTTCGTCGCATAGACGAGGGCACCCAGTGTATACAGCAAACCACCTGCAATGACGAGCCACACGACGGCGGGGCCACCACCAGACCACAGAGCGGGCAGATACCATATGGCGGTCCAGCCCAACACAACGTACAGCAGCGTTGCCAGCCAGCGGGGCGCTGCCGGCCACAACAGGTTAATGAGAATGCCTGCGATGGCACCTGTCCACACGATCGAGAGCAGAACAACCTGATCATGCGGGGACAGGAGGGCGACAGCCAGCGGTGTGTAGGTGCCGGCGATCAGCAGGAAAATGTTTGAATGGTCGAGTCTGCGCCATAGCGTCTCCCATTTGGGAGCCCAGTAGAAACGGTGGTAAAGCGCCGAGATGCCGAACAGGATGAGCGATGCGGCAAGGTAGACAGCCGAGGCCCATGTAGTCGCTGTGGTAGGTGCCAGGCACACGAGAACGATCGAGGCGGCCAGTGACAGGGGAGTGGCGACCAGATGGAGCCATCCGCGAAAGTGCGGCTTGACGCTAATGAGCTGTTCTGGAACCCACTGGGTGGGGTGAATAGATGCAATCTTCATGTCTGACATCTCTCCTTACCGAACTCGCATTCTCGCAGGGACAGTGACGCGTTGGTGGAGGCCGCGGGGCGCCGCGGTGGCGCTGTGATGGGGCCGTGATGACCACCCCGCCCTCTACCACCCCGCCCTCTTCCCTACGATACCGTAAGTTAGGTAGCGGGACCGCCACAATCTCCACAGGCGAAATCCACGGGGCAATCCTTCGCCCTCTGAGTTCGAGGCGTGAGGTATACAGTTGGTGCAAGAACATATGGGAGGTCCCGATGGCGCAATGGAATTTGCTCTACGACCTGTATGAACGGCGAGTACGCTCTGAAATCGCTCATGGGTCGATTCCCCGTCACGTCGGGGTCATCTTGGATGGAAACCGCCGCTGGGCGCGTTCCATTGGAACCACAGCGTCTCACGGTCACCGCGCCGGTGCCGGGAAAATTGCAGAATTTTTGGAGTGGGCCGAAGAGGTCGGAGTTGAGATCGTCACGCTATGGATGCTCTCTACCGACAATCTGGAGCGCGATCAGCATGAGATCGACGAGCTTTTTGACATTATTGGACAGGCCGTGCGCGCCTTGGCCGCTCAGCGTCGCTGGAAAATCGGTGTTGTCGGTGATTTGTCACTGCTCAGCGAGGATCTTGCCGATGAGTTGCGCAGCGCCCAGGACGCGACGAAAGATATGGATGGCCTGAGCGTCAACATCGCGGTTGGCTACGGCGGGCGTCATGAGATTGCTGATGCGGTGCGCTCTTTGCTGCGAGATGCGGCTGCGCAGGGGCGCACGCTGGAAGAAGTTGCTGATTCGCTCACTGACGAGGACATCACGAATCATCTGTACACCAAAGGGCAGCCTGATCCGGACCTTGTGATTCGCACCTCGGGTGAGCAGCGGCTATCCGGCTTTATGATCTGGCAGAGTGTTCACACCGAGTTGTACTTCTGTGAGGCGTACTGGCCTGACTTCCGACGCGTCGATTTTCTGCGCGCGCTACGCTCCTATGCGCAACGTGAACGGCGTATGGGGCGCTGATTGCGCGCAGGCGAGCTAGTCGTTCAGCTCCGACTCGCTCAGCTCCGACAGCCACGGTGGGTTGGCGCCGGCACGCGAAACAGTGATATCTGAAATTCGTGAGGCTCGCGTCAAAATCTTCATTGCGGTCGCCTCGTCAAGGGTCCGCAACGCTTCGCGCGCGTTAGCCCCCACGAGGCCAAGACCCCACAGCGCGTCAATAATGCCGCCAGTGAACGAATCACCCGCGCCGACAGTATCAACCACTGGGATATCAGCAGGGGTGGCCGCGCACTGCATGCCACTCACTGAACGAGCCATGGCACCCTTGCTTCCGCGGGTGACGATGACAAGCGACGGGCCAAGTCCGAGCCAATCAGACACGACCTCGTCCAGTGGTGCATCATTTGTCAGCCATGCGATGTCTTCATCTGAGACCTTCACGATGTCAGCTGCACGCACGAAGTCGAGGATCGTGTCGATCGATTCTTCCGGTGAGCCCATAATGTCGGGGCGGATATTCGGGTCGTAGGTGACGATGGCCTGATCGTGTGCGCGGTGCAGCGCGTCAAGAATGGCGGGGCCACCTGGCCGAATAACAGCGGAAATCGACCCGGCATGCACGATGCGGGCATTGGGAGAAACAGGGATAGGCGTGCGCGGAGCCCACTCAATATCGAAGGTGTAGGTCGCGGCACCTCGCTCATTCAATGTGGCGGTCGCCGTCGTTGTGCGTGTTGCGCCGAAAGATTCCGGTGGAATATAGACGTGGGAGTCGCGGAAGTGTTCAGTCACTGTCCGCCCTCGTTCATCGCGGCCCAGCCACGTTTCCAGCACAATCGGACGACCCAGGCGACCCAGTGTCATCGCCGTGTTTGCGGGAGAGCCGCCGGGTGTCTCCACAACATCATCGGGGCGGTCGGGGCGGTGCAGAATATCCACGAGAGACTCGCCGATGGCGAGGATATGCGGGGCAGACAAGATATCCATTGAAACTTCCTGACTGGTGACGTACACGCTTCTGTGCGGGTGCGCCCGAACTGGTGGGGAAGAGCGCACGAGTGCGTTCTGTGCTTAGCCTATCGAATGTGGGTATGCAGCGGAAATTGGCAACGCCTGCAGACTCCATGGTCGAGGAGAACGGGGCGGAGTGCGGTCATGTGGCGCCAGGGGCTGTGTGCGCTCGGGCGGTGCTAGAGGCGACGTGACCGCGAGTGGTCGCCTACCTGAAAGCGCCGTCTGCTTGTTCAGATGAGCCGCTCGCATCGTCGTGTGGCTGGTCTGAGGCGTCTGCCTGTTCAAGGCGGGATTGAGCCTGGTCCAGGATCGTGCGGCAGCGCGTGGCGAGAGCTTCACCTCGCTCCCACAGCTGAAGGGTTGCTTCGAGGGGAGCCTTGCCTGATTCAAGAACACCGACGATCTCAACGAGTTCATCGCGTGCCTGCTCGTATCCCATAGTGGAAGCATCCGGCCGGTTCTCCACAGGTGAGGTGCCATTCTGGCTCATAGACTTTTCCTTCCCAGTTTTCTTGTGCGTGCCGAGTGGTCGCGTGCACGCGACCACTCGGCACAATGAACAAAGCTTTGCGCATTAATTGGCGAGGGGATCATCTTCTGATGCGGAGGTATCCGAGGTAGCAGGAGTGAAGCCGAACACTTGAGCGACCAGTCGGCCCGACGCTAAGACGCCCTCAAGTAAATCGCCTTTCGCTATCTGATCAGTGGAGCGAATCAGATCTCCACCCGGCGTGCGCAACAGGGCATACCCGCGATCCAACGTTGCCTGAGGGGACAGAGCCCTCAACGTGCCGATCGCTCGAGCCAACCCCGTCTGCTCGCGGGACAGCATTCGCGACAGCGCCACTGACAGACGGCCGCGCAAACCGTCCACAACCTGCACGTGGCGCTCGACAATCGCCCTTGGCTCGACCATCACTGGACGCGAGGTGACCAACGAGAGACGCTCGCGCTCCCTGCCTACCACGCGCGCAACCGCAGAACGCATGCGCGAGGCGGCCTGAGTCAGCCCAGCAGTCTCCTGCGCCAAATCCGGCACGACACGGCGGGCCGCATCCGTCGGCGTGGACGCACGAAAATCAGCAACCAGATCCAGCAGAGGAGCGTCGGCCTCGTGCCCAATGGCTGAAACAAGCGGTTTACGAATCGTTGCCGCAGTACGCACCATCGTCTCATCAGAAAACGGCAAAAGGTCCTCGACCGAGCCGCCACCACGGGCCACTACGATGACATCAACATGGCTCAGCCCGTCCAGCTCAGTCATCGCCGCGCACACCTCCCGCACCGCGTGCACGCCCTGAACAGCAACTTCACGAATCTCAAAGCGGATCGCAGGCCAGCGTGCGCTCGCGTTGACCACGACGTCATCTTTTGCCTTGGCGTTGCGGCCACACACCAAACCAATCACCTTCGGGGCGAACGGCAGCGGGACTTTGCGTTCGGGAGCAAACAGGCCCTCGGCCGAAAGCTTGCGGCGCAGCATCTCAATCTGCGCGAGCAAATCGCCCAGTCCCTGCAGATGGATCTCCTCAGCCCGCAGATTGAGCGTCCCGCGCTTCTCCCAAAACACAGGAGTCGCACGAATCACCACGCGCGCCCCTTCTTCAAAGCCCGGACCGGTGCGGTCCAGTACCGAAGGGAACGCGGTCACAGTCATGGATGTATCCGCTTGCACGTCACGCAGCACGAAAAACGCCATACGAGTGCCAGGTCGCGGCTTGTATTCGACGATCTGGCCTTCAACCCACAGTGTCGACATCTTTTCGACATAGGTCTTGATGTTCTCAGTAAGCAGTCGCAGAGGCCACGGGTTCTCCCTCGTCGTCATCGCTGCCTTGGGGGCGAGCGTGCGCGCACCGGGCTGGCCCGCGTTCATTGACGAGGGTGGCCGGCCGCTTCCGGGCTGGCGTCCATCTGGCATATGCGGAGGCTGTGAAAATGACACGATCCAAGGATGTCACATCACACGACGATGCGGACGGTGGAGCGCTGCCGTGACGTGGGATTCATTACGCTGAGGATGTCAATAGGTGTCATAGACGTTAGATTGGACGTATGAATCAGGACGCCGCTGCGCATCGCGCATCTCCCGTGTCGCTTCCGTCGCCCTCGTTCCCACGGCCGCCGCAAGATGATGGTGGGGCCGGATCAGGCCAGGACCAGACGCCTGAAGGCGGGCGCGTGCTCGTCGCTGCGCCGCGTGGGTACTGTGCGGGCGTGGACAGAGCGGTCGACGTCGTGGAGAAAGCGCTCGAACTGTACGGGCCGCCTATCTACGTGCGCAAAGAGATCGTTCACAATAAATACGTGGTGGAAACTCTGTCTGAGCGCGGCGCGATTTTCGTGCAGGAAGTCGACGAAGTTCCCGAGGGAGCTCGGGTCGTGTTTTCCGCGCACGGAGTGTCACCGCAGGTGGTGGCCGCAGCGCAGGAGCGTCACCTCGCCACTATCGATGCGACGTGCCCGCTCGTGACGAAAGTGCATCGCGAAGCGGTGCGTTTTGCGCGCGAAGACTATGACATTATCCTGGTGGGCCATCAGGGGCACGAGGAAGTCGAGGGGACGTTTGGTGAGGCTCCCGACCATATTCAGGTCGTTGGATCGCCTGACGAGGTTGACTCGGTGACGGTGCGTGACCCCTCGCGCGTGGTATGGATTTCGCAGACCACGCTCTCTGTTGACGAGACGCGGCAGACGGTTGACCGGCTGCGTGAACGATTCCCGGAGCTGACGGATCCTCCCAGTGACGATATTTGCTATGCGACGCAAAACCGGCAAGTTGCAGTGAAGTCGATTGCGCCTGACGTTGATGTCATGATCGTGGTGGGATCGGCGAATTCGTCGAATTCTGTGCGGCTGCTGGAAGTTGCGCTGGATGCCGGTGCCGGTTCAGCTCATCGTGTTGACCGAGCAAGTGAGCTGCGCGAAGAATGGTTTGAAGGTGCTCAGACGGTTGGTGTCACATCGGGTGCGTCCGTGCCGGAAGTGTTGGTGCGAGACGTCATCGCGTGGCTGAAAGAACGCGGCTTGACGCACGTTGAGCAAGTGCGCACCGAAACCGAGACGACAACGTTTGCATTGCCGCGTAATTTGCGTATGGAGCTCAAGAAGTCGGGGCTGATCGATGCGCGCCCGCACGCGCCGCGGCAGTCAGGTGCGAACCACACGCATTGACGGTGACGCCCGGTGCAACGAAGGCGCGAGACGCTGCTGACTCACCACAAGATATCTGCGCGAATTTTCTGGTGTGTGCCGAGTGGTCGCGTGCACGCGACCACTCGGCACACACATGAATGAGGCGCAGGACACGGCTTTCCGCATACGCGCACAGGAATGCCTACAATAGGGCACGTGTCTTTGACTATTGGAATTGCGGGACTGCCCAACGTCGGCAAGTCGACCCTCTTTAACGCCCTGACGCGCGCATCAGCGCTCGCAGCGAACTACCCCTTCGCCACGATCGAACCAAACGTGGGAGTGGTACCGCTGCCTGATCCTCGTCTGGACGTTCTAGCAAAAATGTTCAACTCAGAAAAGATCATTCACGCCACCGTCTCATTCGTTGATATTGCGGGCATCGTGCGTGGCGCCTCTGAAGGCGAAGGCCTGGGCAACCAGTTTCTTGCCAACATTCGCGAGGCAGACGCAATCTGCCAGGTCACACGCGCATTCGACGACCCCGACGTTGTCCACGTCGAAGGCAAAGTTGATCCGGCCAGTGACATTGAGACCATCTCAACAGAACTGATCCTTGCTGATATTCAGACCCTTGAAAAGCAAATCCCTCGCCTCGACAAAGAGGTCAAGGGTAAGAAAACAGATCCGGCAGTTCTGGCGACGGCGAAAGCCGCCCTCGAACTTCTTGAACAAGGCACCGTACTATCCGGGCCCGAGGGAGCAGCGCTCGACCAGGATGCCCTTAAATCGTTCCAGCTGATGACGGCGAAACCGTTTATCTATGTCTTCAATATGGATTCCGAGGGGATGGCAGATCGCGCCAAGCAGGATGAACTGCGCGCCCTCGTCGCACCCGCTGACGCCATTTTCCTGGACGCCCAATTCGAGTCCGAACTCATTGAACTTGACGAGGATGACGCCCGCGAAATGCTCGAAGAGTCAGGGCAAGCAGAATCTGGCTTGGATCAGCTGGCGCGCGTGGGATTTAGCACCCTCGGACTGCAAACATTCCTCACCGCTGGTGACAAGGAATCACGGGCATGGACGATTCACCAGGGAGATACCGCCCCCGAAGCTGCCGGCGTCATCCACACCGACTTCCAGAAAGGTTTCATTAAAGTCGAGGTCGTTAGCTACGACGAGCTGGTTGAACTGGGCTCGATGGCGGAGGCGCGCGCTCACGGGCGGGTGCGTATGGAAGGCAAAGACTACGTCATGCAGGACGGTGACGTGGTGGAGTTTCGTTTCAATGTAACCTGAGGCGCGCTAGTGTTAGCGGCATGACAACACGTGCTGCTATTTACCTCCGTATCTCGCTCGATGCTGCCATGGACGGCCTCGCCATCGACCGGCAGCGCCAGGACTGCGAAGCCCTTGCCGAGCAACGCGGCTGGGACGTCGTGCATACCTACGTCGATCAGTCGATCTCCGCGTCGAAGAAGGACGTGGACCGCCCCGACTACGACGCGATGGTGGCGTCCTTTGAGCGCGGCGAGATCGACGCGATCATTTGCTGGGACCTCGACCGCCTCACACGGCAGCCCTGGCAGCTCGAAGAGTGGATCGACAGGGCAGAGGAGCAGGGGCTGAAACTCGTCACTGCGAACGGTGATGCTGACCTTGCCACCGACGGCGGCAGAATGTACGCGCGCATCAAAGCAGCCGTGGCACGCGGCGAGATCGAGCGAAAGAGCATGCGCCAGTCTCGTGCGCAACAGCAACGCGCCGAGCAGGGCCGCTGGTACTCCGGCGGTGTGCGCCCTATCGGCTACACCTCCACCGGCGAGATCATTCCATCCGAAGCCGCCGCCGTGCTCGGTATGTTCCGCGCTGTCGAGAGGGGCAACTCCATGCGCGACATTGCGCGCGCCTTATCTGGGGTCGATCAACCGGGCTTGCCGGATATCCCGACCACGCCGCGCCATATGTACACCGTGGTCACAGAGCGCAACGCTCGACGCCGCGCTGAAGGCCAGGAAGAAAAGCCGGTTCCCGACGCGCAGCCGTGGGCCTACACGTCGTTGCACTCGATCCTGCGCAACCCCGTGTATGCGGGTTACTCCACTTATAAGAAGGCCAAGCGCAAAGGCGTGAAGAACAAATACCGCCGTGTCACGCATATCGTCCGCGACCCCGATACCGGCGAGCCGGTGAAAGGGCAGTGGGAGCCGATCGTCACACCCGATCTGTGGTGGCGCGTGCAGAACGTGCTCGATGATCCCGACCGGCTGACCAACAAGGAGCGGCGTAATACTCGCCGCCATCTTGGCTCGGGTCTGTATGTCTGCGACGAGTGTGGCAATCCCGTGCGCACGCATGCCGACCGCTACCGCTGCGCCGCCTGTGGCTTAGTGCGCACGCATAGCGTCGATGATTTTGTGCTCGCCGTGATCCGCGCCCGCCTTGGTCGTGACGACCTAGCAGACCTGTTGCCGACTGCGGATGACGACGAGGTCGACGCCATCGACGACGAACTCGCTGAGCTTCGCGCAAAGCTCGCCCGCGTCCAGGCTGACTACGACGAGGAGCTTATCGAGGCCCGTGACCTCAAGCGCGCGCGAAACCGTTATGAGCCGCAGATCGAGAAACTCGAAACGCGCCGTGCCCGCCTTGCTGGCGCATCGGCGCTGCTCGACACAACCGGCTACGCCTCGCCCGTGGATGCCTTCGACAACGCAGAGCTCGCCGTGCAGCGCCGTGTCATCAACACCTTGTGCCAGGTGCGCCTGCGCCGTGGTGTGCGTGGCAGCAAGACTTTTAACCCCGAATCAGTCCAGATCGTGTGGAACTAGGTTGCAGTGTGTGACACGTCAACAATCGCGCGCATGTGCTGTAGTGCGCAACGCCCCTACGAAGGAACGCCACAGGAGCCGGCAGTTCGGGGGAGATCTGCCTTCGTGTATCGGGGGTGACACTGCTCAACCGTGGCGTTCGGGGAAAGTATTACACGACTGTTTCCACCCCGCATGTCGAGCGCCGAAAGCAAGAACCCGGGTTGTACGGTAGCGGTAATTTGCGTTTTTGTTACACGCCGCGTTTCACGCAACGATCCCGGGCGGCTTCGCATCCTGCCATGTGTACATCGTTACATCTCAGGGGCGAGATGTGGAGGATCGGCCAGACTTGGATAGGGAGTGCCCGCATGGCAAACGAGCGGATTACAGAAGACTTAGTCGATGAAAAGCTCCGCAACCTCGGATATTACGAGGATGCAGAGAAGATCATCGTTGAGAAGCAGCAATCCGCCATTGAGCTGGTTCGCAAGTCTTTGTCGAAGGCGTCGAAAACTGGCGGCGGCGGTGGTGGTTTCCCGGAGTTCATCATCACTGCCCCCGACACCCCCGACATGATCGTGGTTATCGAGTGCAAGGCAGAGACACGTTGGCACGAGTCGGAAAATCGTGATCGCCCTAAAGACTTCGCGGTTGACGGTGTTCTGCACTACGCAAGTTTTCTGACACACAAATACACCGTGATCTCGATTGCAGTCTCGGGCACGCCTGCACATAGTGAATGGTCCTTCTTTGTCACCACCAAAGGAGAGAAGGAAGCACGCCCGCTTAAGGCCCCGAGCGGTGCAGCGATTACCGAACTTGTCAGCCTTGATGACCTCATTACCGCCGCATCGTTCGATCCTTCTGTTCAGGCAAAGCGAACAAAAGACCTCATTTCGTTCTCTCAGGAAATGCACGCTTTCATGAGGGATGAAGCGGAGCTAGAAGAGAAAGAGAAGCCTCTCGCCGTCGCGGGTAGCCTAATCGCGCTCAACGACCCTGTCTTTGCAAAGACCTACGAAGCATATGGTGCGAAAGACTTGCCCGACTTCTGGATGCAAACGATCCAGAAAGTCATCGGGTCTGCGCAAATCCCGTTCGCCAAGATAACGAACATGACCCAGCCGTTTACTGGCATCCAAGTGCACCCAGAGCTGGGTAAAGCTACCAAAGCCTATCCGCAGGGCTTGTTACACGAAATCGTGACCCTGCTTGCGGAGAAGGTGCTGCCCTTTATCACCGTTTATCACGACTTCGACGTTGTGGGAGCTTTCTACGGTGAGTTCCTGAAGTACACAGGCGGTGACGGCAAAGGGTTGGGGATTGTACTCACGCCGAAGCACATCACTGAGCTGTTTAGCCTGCTTGCCAACGTCGATAAGGACAGCATCGTGCTTGACACCTGCGCTGGTACTGGAGGCTTCCTAATCTCGGCAATGAACCAGATGGTCCGTACTGCGATCACGCAAGACGAGATTGAGTCGATCAAGAAAAACCAACTGATCGGCGTCGAACAAAACCCGAGCATGTACGCCCTAGCGGCTTCAAACATGATCCTGCGCGGTGACGGGAAGGCCAACCTCTACCAAGGGTCTTGTTTTGACACCGCCATCACCAAAGGCGTCAAGTCCCACAAAGCGACAGTTGGTTTGATTAACCCGCCTTACGCCAAAACTAAGGAAGACCTGCACGAGCTGCGATTCGTGGAACACATGCTTGATTGTCTCACTCCCGGGGCGATCGGTATTGCCATTGTCCCTATCTCGTGCGCAACTGCGCCTAGCATCCGCAAGCGCAGCCTCCTGAAGAACCACACACTGGAAGCAGTCATGTCAATGCCACCGGAAGTCTTTTACCCGGTTGGTGTCGTCACTTGTGTGATGGTGTTTACTGCACACATTCCACATGAAAGATCTGACCGGAAAAGCTGGTTTGGTTATTGGCGCGAAGACGGGTTCGTCAAAATTAAGAATCTCGGCCGCGTCGATCGAAATGGAACCTGGCCAGAGATACGCGACCACTGGGTTGAGATGTTCCGTAATCGAGAAGTCAAGCCTGGTGAATCTGTCATGCAAAAGGTGGATGCCGAGGATGAATGGGTCGCGGAAGCTTACATGGAAACGGACTACTCGACTCTTACCCAGTCGGACTTCGAGAAGGTCCTTCTCGACTACGCACTGTTCACCTTGCGCGGGGTCGATATCGAAGAAGGCGGGGACGCGTGACTCGCCAACCTTTAGGTGACCTATTTCATGTTGAGTACGGAAACAAACTCGACATGAACAAGATGACACCAACCGATCCACGGACAGGCATCGCATTTGTAGGACGAGTGGGTGGCCTGAACGGAAAATCAGGTGTCTCCGGGTACGTCGAGGCACTACCTGACCTGACCCCTTATCCCACAGGTTTAATCACAGTTGCCCTCGGAGGGTCGCGACTGCTGTCTTCCTATGTTCAGCAGCGCCCGTTCTATACAGCTCAGAACGTGGCAGTCCTTCGTCCAAAGCGAGACACCATGAGTCTCAACGAGCGTCTCTTCTACGCGATGTGTATTCGCAAGAACGCCTTTCGTTATAGCGCTTTCGGAAGGGAAGCAAACCGCACTCTAGCGACTATTGAGGTTCCCACCGAGATACCCGATTGGGTCGAAATTAGTGAGGTTCCGACTCATGAGGGGCTTCGGGCAGCTACAGGCGATCCCGTGGCTTTGACCGACCCCAGTGGCTGGTGCGATTTCCCGATAGAACAGCTATTTGAGATCAAGAAGGGTAAGCGAGTCACCAAAGCAAATAGGCAACCGGGAACAACACGTTTCATAGGTGCTTCGGACAGTAACAATGGGATTACCGATTGGAGCGCGCTTGAACCACTCTTCCCCGCAGGGACCATCACAGTTCCCTACAACGGATCGGTTGGTTATTCCTTCTACCAGGATCAACCGTACTTCGCCTCAGACGACATTCAGGTGTTAATCCCTAAACAAGAAGTGTCCTACTGGGCAATGCTGTTCATCTCAACCATGATTCGTCACGAGAAGGACCGATTCACGTATGGGTATAAGTGGAATTTGGCTCGAATGAGGAAGATGACACTTCGGTTGCCAGCTGCACCAACCGGGAAGCCTGACTGGGATTACATGGAAGGCTTTATGCAAGGATTACCGTTTTCTGCCGCGATCACTGGTGAGGTGGGTGTCTAACGCTCATCGGTTACGCCTACGTTCCAACCTCCAAGCAGAGACAGTAGCTCGACACTCAGCGTGACCTTCTTGTCCAGCGCACCCGTGAGGGCGTGGCGCACGCCCGCGCCCAGGGCAGGGTCGCCGGCCCCAAACCGAAGCTCGACCAAGAACAAGCCCAGATCGCCAAGGAGCTTATTGAGGGCGGCAAGTCCGTCAGTGCAGTAGCCAGGACATTCAACGTCTCGCGGCCGACGATCTATCGCGCTCTCAAGCGCATCGAAGCCGACGCCTAAGCACAGGCTGCGTCGCTAGCGCTCGCACCCGGCGAGAAGGCACCAGGCTGCGCTAGCGACGCCCGGCGCACAAAGGCACTGTACTGCTGGGATACGCCTGCGACCGGCAGAGCCGGGCCGAATACGGGATTGACCACATACACCCCGTATTCGTGCAAAGGAGCACTGCCATGTCCACTCATTCCCACACGCTTGCATCTCACGGCGAGATCCTTGCGAACCTCCCCGGCATCCTCGGCTTCTACCCGAACAACTCGCTGATCCTCGCGTTCTTCGTCGACGACGAGGGCGTCGACACCGTCCGCCTCGGCCCGGTCGCACGGTTCGACCTGGACGAGGCCGTGGAGAAGCTCAACGAGAGCCGCGAGCGGTTCGCAGCGTGGGTCCACCACCTCGAACTCGACGCAGTTATCGCGTACATGATCAGCGATGACATTGCGCAACCGGTCTTCGACGAGACGGCCACGTACCTCACCAGCGGGGCAGTGCACCTACCGCCGCTGCTCGGGGTGGTGCAGGTGCCCGAAATCGTCACCGGGGCCGCGTGGTGGTCTGTGTACCAGCATCCGCTCATCGACGAGCCACGCCACGGCGTTGTCGGCGAGGTCGCCGCATCGGCGGCGCTTCAGCAGATGCTAGAGCACACCGGAGAGCTGCCGGAGCCGAGCAAAGACGACATCGAAGCACGGTTGAACAGCACCGATCACGGCATCGACGCTGCCGAGCACGCCGACATCATCGAAGACGCGCTGGCGTATATCCCGCCCATGTTCGCGGACGTGCTGCAGCGTGAATACGAGCAGGCGGCGGCAGGGATCACCCAGCCGAGCACTCGTGCTGTTCGGTCTGCGCTGAAATGCTTCACCACGCCGCGCTTGCGAGACACGCTGCTCGCAGCGCTGCTCGATGAGCCGCAGGCTGGCCTTGCGTTCATAGAGCAGGTTATGCGCGCTGTCCCGACCAGCTGGCCGGGGATGCGGGCGCAGCTCACCGCCACTGTTGCCGTGCTCGCTCACGCCACAGGCCAGCCGGGACTAGCTGGCGTGGCTGCGCAGCGAGCCACCGAGATCGGACCAGACGAGAATTTCCCGTCTCTGGTGGCCAAGCTGACCGACATTGGCCAGGGCGAGCGGATGGTCGAACTCGTCCGCGAGGGCGCTGAGAAGACCCGCACGATCTTGTTCACCGAGTAACACCACACACCCCGTTGCAGCGATGCAACGGGGTTTCTTTTTCTCGCGGGGCCGTGGCCAGCAGAGATGCACACCTAGCGGGGCGGGGGAGAACCCCCTAGACAGCAGAGCTGTCTCCAACAGACGGATTGACCATCCATCCGAACAAGGAGGCACCTGATGCGCGACATCACCCACACCGACCTGGAACTGCTCTACCAGCTCGCCGACGGCATCGACGGCGAGGACGCCGATCCGGGCGCAGCACAAGAACTGCGCGACCTAGAGGCGGCAGGCACACCGCTGCCCTGGGCAGTGCTGTAACGACAGCTCAACCCCCGCAGCGGCAAAGCCGCTGCTTAAGTACCCAAATTGCACGGCAAATCACACCCACTCACGTAAGGAGAACCATCATGTCCAACCCCTTCAACAACGGCACCATCGTCGGCAACGCAGCTCGCGCACCCAAGCTGTTCGAGCACGCAAACGGCGGCGCGACGGTGAAGCTCAGCGTCTATGCGCGCAACACCTTCAAGAACAAGTCCACCGGCAAGGTGGAAAGCGAGATCGTGGAGCTGACCGGCTACGTCCAGGACGCCGCGAACCCCGGTGTGTTCGGCTGCATCGGCTCCGGCGATCGCGTTGCGGTGAGCTACTCGCTCAAGACCGACGTCTACACCGACAAGGACGGTGTGAAGCAGTACCCGCTGGTGGCGCGCATCGACACGGTGCAGCTGATCGATTCCAAGAAGGAGTCCGCTGCTCGCGCTGTCCGTCGCGGAGGCGAGGCGGCGACCGCCGCCCTGGCTGGCGCTGAGGGCGAAGAAGTACCGTTCTAACTACGAAACCCCGCAGGGAAACCTGCGGGGTTATTTTTTCAACCATTTCACACGCCAATTTGCTGCGAATCACTTGTGCAGTTTTACGGTGCAGTGGTGCGGTGCTTTTACTGGCGTTTCTGCTGCGCAACTCACTGCACTATGTAGTGTCTGTGACATTTCATTAACACGTAGGTTGCACTGTGTATTGGGCACCCATTTCATCGACACGTTTACTGCGCAATCAAATGCCCTGTCACTTTAATGACATGTGAATTGGGCAGTGAAGTGGTTTGTCATCCTATTGACACCTTTACTACGCAACAGAATGACAACGACATTCTGTCGGCCCTTCTACGGACATCTCTTCTGCGCAGCACATGCCCCGTCGTACACACCGACGTGCTGCGCACTATCTCCGCCACTCAACAGGCCAATTCACTGCGCAACGTAGTGACACCGGCCCCGCCTAGCCGAGATTTCTTCGATTTTCGCTGAATATCAGCCGTTTACCCGCCGCCAATGACCTACGACGCCGACGGCCCCCTGTTAGGCCCGCAGAAGGCCGTACAGGGCAGGGGAGAGCAGTGCTACAACTCCATACCGCCATCACGATCACGCTGCTGTTGCTGCTGGCGGCGCTTCTCGATGCGCTCGCGTGCACGCTGCTGCGCCCCGCCCTTCTTGCCTGAGGTCTGCGACTGCCTGAACAGCGTGTAACGCTCAAGCAACTCTGGGCTGCGATGCAGTTCTTGCACCAGGAACTTCTTATCCAAGTGCTCCAACTGTTGTCCTGACTTCACCGCTTCTTCGATGATGATGGCGGCTTCATCTTCGGCGTCCGTGTGCGCGTTGCGGCGGATCTGATCAGCCTCATCGCGGGCATCCTTGCGCGTTACTGCAGCGTCGCGTGTGGCCTCGTCGCGGATGCTCGTGGCCTCATCTCGTGCTTTGCTGCGGATCGTCTCGGCGTCGCGCTCAGCCTGCTTACGGGCCTCGTCGGTCTTGCGAGTGATCGTCTCTGCTTCGCTGCGAGCTGCGGCTGTAATATCGCCCGCCTTGGCCCGCGCAGTCTCTTCGGCTCGTTCGAGCAGCTCGTCTGCTTGCGCTTCGGCCAGGCCCAACTCCTGCTCAGCATCCTTGCGTGCTTCGCTGCGGATCTCTTCGGCTTCTTGCTCGGCCTTCTCGCGTGCTTCCTTGAGCACACGCTCGGCAACCTCGCGAGCCTGTGCTTCAGCATTCTCCTGTACGCGCTGGGCTGCTTCGCGGGCTTCTTGCGCCTGTTCAAGTTCCTTAGCAGCCTGCTCGCGGTCACGATCAATTGCGTCCATGTCGCGCTGCACGGATCGCTTCTTGACTTCCACATCATCCTCGCGCTTGGCGAGATCGCGCTCCCGGTCTTGTTGCTCGGTGTAGCGGTCGAGGTTGAGTGACTCGTCATGACGTTCGGAGACTTCTAGTTCCACCGGATAGCCGAGCGAGTGCATGTGTTCGCGCAGGCCCCGTTGCGCGTCGATGAACTTCTGGTTACCCGAGATCTGCTTGCCCTTCTTCGGGCCGGATGTGTACCGCACTGAGGTGTCAGTGTTGTACGCGATGCCGGGGCGGCAACGGAGCTTGTCGGGATCTTCGGGCTTCGGTGAGAACGTATCCGCCTGGAACTGGATGTGTGGCGTTGATTCGTCAAAGTTCATATCACCGCCAGCGACTGCGTCGATACCGCCGGGGATGAAGTTTTCTGCAAGCCAGCGCATTGACTCTTCGAGGTACTGCTTTGCTTCCTCGTAGTCGCGGGCGACATAGCGCGGACGTTTCACTTCGCGCCCGTCCACCTCACTGGTGTAGTAGTCGGGGATCTCCTTGCACATCGACTTCGGCAGATACACGACGAACAGCGACGTCTTGAAACTGTTCTTCTGCACGCGCACTCCGTCCATCCGAGGCGTCTACGGCCGCCACAGGGCCGTACAGCCGCTGCCACAAAGATGAACCAATCGAGTCGCGGCGCTACACATTTGCATCAACAGCTGCCGCTGGATCTGCTGCAGCGCGACGCGCTGCGAAACACACGTCGCTGGCGGTGCTCGTTACATGCGCTTGCGCGCATATGGCCGCCGCGAACGTGATGCGTCTGCACAGATACTGTGCTTATGGCACGGGCCGATATGGAGTGTGTTATTCGACCCGTGTTGTTATCACCCGCAGCAGCATCAACACCGCCTTGCGGCGGATGGCTCGCTGCGGGATGTTCACCACCCTGCAATGACCGCCTAGCGGCGGTGTCGTTATGCAGGGTGTGGCTGTGCGCACCACGTTAACGATGTCGGTCTTGCCGTTCGGTTCGACGCCGTGGCACGTTCGCAAGCTCACGTTGCACACGGCGTGCGCGATGACGCGGGAAGACGCCGCAAGCGGCGTTTCCACCCGTCATCGGCCCTTACTTTAAGACCGACATACAACGACTGACGCCGTATGTGGTGCGCACAGCGTGGCGACCTGCAGATTTTGCGTAGGCACCATGTGCGCTTCGCGCATCAACGGGCCGTTTCGGGTAAGGGTCGAAGACCGCATAAAGACCCGAAACACGCAGGTCGCAGCCCCCTTCTGTGTCAAAACCCCTATGAGTTTGTCGTTATAGGGATAGAAGGGGGAAAAGGGCATAAGGGGGTGCGACGCCTCCGCTGCGCTCCGGCGCTCGGCATAGCCGAGGCACTGCACCGGGTGTTACCGCTCGCTGGCGCTCGCATAACCCGGTGCCCGGCGCTGGCGCGCCGCCCCTCATAGCCCCAGACTCAGACCTCGCTCGCTCGGTCTGGCTGGGTCTACCTTTCCCTCCGCTTGCGCTCCGGTCAAGATGCCCAATAGTGCAGCTGGCGCTGCACCTTGTGTGATGACCCATGCTTTACGTCACGACACTGCCGGCAATCCGATATATCCCGTCGATATACAGTCGGATATGCCAGCATCGATGTGTCGTGGTTGGGTCATCACGAAACGCTCCATCACGGCAAGCCTGCCGAGATGGATATTGGCGTATCTCACGACGCGGCATTATGCGGCATGCGCCGCATATCATCTGCCGTCGCGGTTGCATCTTCAGCAGCACAGCTGCTGAAATCTGCTCTGTCCACGCTGCTGTCTTTGCTGCGCCCACAGTCCCGTCTTCGGCATATTTCACATCCACACGAGACTATGCCGGCCGGAACCGCGCATGACAGCAGCGCGACATACCGCCAGCCATGTGGCGGATGATCCAGGCGACGGGGCAGACGTGTATATGCCCCGTCGCCGATACCGGCGCAAGCATCGTGACAGTGTCACGTGTAGCGGTGCCGCAGCCACCCGCACACACGCGAAAACCCCGCCCTTGCGAGCGGGGTGTGTGGCGACATCAAACGTGACGGCTGTACGTCGTCACGCCGCGTGGCCGTACACACATGAGGTGATTGCGTGTACGGCTAAAGGGTTAGTCGGGTACAACTTCTAGATGCCGCTTCGGCTTACTGCCCTCGGTGCTCTCAGGCGTGTCGCCGTCACCGTTCTCAGGTGTATCGCTGTCCCCTTCGGTGCTGGCGGACTTGTCACCGTCCCCTTCGGTGCTGGCGGACTTGTCACCGTCGAGATTCACCTCGAACTCTTCGGCATACTTGCGCAACTGCGCAAGGCGCTCCTTTGTCGCTTTGTGTGCACGGCGCGCCTCGTTCACGGTATCTTTTGCTTGCTGCTCATCGCGCAGCGCTGCTGCGTAATCGTCTCTGAAAGACATGGTTTGTTCTCCTTGGTTGAATGAACTGTTTATTTGGACTCGGGGCACGACGGTGGAGCGCGCGTGTGTAGTAGCACGGCCATCACCCATCAGCCCTCGCACTCAGTTCAAGACCCAGCCTGACTAGCTGAGCTAAGCGGCGGGATCTCGTCGTAGGCGGGTTTGTCCGCATTAGTGCTTCACACCGCCCAGCACCGTGACGAGCTGCTGGCGCTGCTCATCTGTCAGTTGGGGCGCTGCATTCACGACGGCATCGACGAAGCCGTCGAATAGCTGCGGGGCAGGGCGGCGTGCGGCCGCGAGGTAGGCGTCGAGATCGTCTTGGCGAATCCGATAGGCGGTGCCGAAACGGTGGAATGAAAGACGGCCCTCTTTAATAGCTTTTCGCAACGTGGACTCGGAGCCGACGCCGAGATCGGCGAGTTCCTGCAGCGTGTAAAAGCGTGGCGCGACGGCGGTAGTCGTGTCCTTTTCGGACATAGAAAAACGCTCCTGGGCAGATTGATCTGTCCCGGAGCGGGGTGCTTTACCGGCTTGCTATTCAGGCGGCTTGGAGTGCCGTGCTCAACTCGCTAGAACGGTGGTCTGCCGTCCCATCGCTTTACGGGAGCGCTTACTCCCTACCTGACCGCTTTTGTGGTTGGCAATGCCGTTGCCGACCGGTCTATCTCGTCGGAGGAACCGCGCCTATCACGGTCGAGAGGCTGTCTCTTTATGAATTATCCTCGGGGTTATCCCCCGTATGCGGCTGGCTAAACCAAAAACGAATTAAAACGCCACATACGGTCTGGGGGCCATCGTACGGAACTTATGCGTCGCGCACAATAGCCTGCGACCTAATCTTTACGAATCGAACCGAGCACGTTTCTACACGCCACGTGGCACGGCTGGGGTGTTGTGGTGGGGCAGCTGTTGTGTGGCGGCATGGTGACACGCAAGGGGTGCGCCTTTTTGTGACCTGTGACACGTCTATAGTGTGCTCGTTTCGTAGTTTTGACCTCGTTTCGTAATTTGCCGATCAAAATACGAAAAAATTACGAAACGCTCTACCTGCGGTTTCGTAGAACTACGAAAATCGGAAAACCAAATTACGAAACACGCGATAACGCTGTGACCTGCACAGACACGTCACATTTCGGGGATGTTTCGTAATTTTGCGGCATTTCGACCCAAACCTTTTAAGGGAGAGACACAGACACACATTACGGGCACATGTCTACGACATAGACCGTCCTCATTGAGGGCACGCTGCAGGGGTTGTAGCTATGTGACACGGCCGGGATGCTGCGTCACGGTGACACGCAAGGGGCGCGCCTTTTTATGACCTGTGACACGTCTGTAGCGCGCTCGTTTCGTAGTTTTGACCTCGTTTCGTAATTTGCCGATCAAAATACGAAAAAATTACGAAACGCTCTACCTGCGGTTTCGTGATTTCCGCAAACGAAAAGAACAAAACTACAAAACACGCGATAACGCTGTGACCTGCATAGACACGTCACATTTCGGCGGTGTTTCGTAATTTTGCGGTATTTCGACCCAAACCTTTTAAGAGAGAGACACAGACACGCATTGCAGGCACATGTCTACGACACAGAGCGTCCTCGTTGAGGGCACGCTGCAGGGGTTGCAGCTATGTGACACGGGACACAATCGCAATCAAGGTGTCTCTTCTTATTTAGATTTTCTTCAAAAAGTGGAAAAATTACGAAACGAAAACCATTTACGCTGCTCAACGTATGTTTTTGTGTTTCGTAGTTTTGTTCTTTTCGTTTACGAGATTACGAAATGACCCGCAAATACCTACCGTGACCTGCGGTGATGTGTTTCGTATTTTTCTGCGTAATTTCACGTCGCCCGAAGCAGACACCCTGCCGTGTGCTTGCTGCAGGGCTGCGGCCGTCCCTCCATGTGGAGCGTCAGTGTCGATGCTGTAACTTAAACGTACATACATTTGTGGCGCTCTCGTTACGTGTCTGTGCATTGCCGAGCTCTTTACTGTTGTGTGTGGGCGCGCAGCCGTAGTGTCCGTGCCACTCCGAGTAGGGCGCGTCGTACCCCAAACCCATGTTCAATTAAATTCCAATCCAGAGAGGTCTTGCACTGTTGCGGTGCGGTTGTCTTCTTTCTCACCGTATTGGACCCTGCGAAATTAATTGGATACGATAGGCCCATGTTGATTTCAGGTTCCGTTTTCATGCGGCCGCTCACCAGCCGCTAAGGCGGTTTTCTCCCTCCCGCAGGTTAGAAACCGCTCCGGTCCTTTAGCCGGGCGGCCATTTGCCATGCCCGGCTCCGTTTCAACTCCACGGAGCACACCTGATGTCTACATACGGATACGGCCGTCACGAACATGGCCAAAATTTTCTCACAGACCACAAGATCATCAACTCCATCGTCGATCTTGTAAAACAAACCTCCGGCCCCATCATTGAGATCGGGCCAGGAAGCGGTGCCCTCACTCACCCGATATCCCACTTGGGGAGGGCAATAACGGCAGTTGAGGTAGACGCAAAACTAGCTGCCAAACTCACAAAAAAGACCGCCTCGGCGTCGGTCGAAGTGGTCCATGATGATTTCCTCAACTTCCCGTTACCCGCCACTCCCTGCGTCATTGTGGGAAACATTCCCTTTCACCTCACCACTGCCATTCTTCGAAAGTTGTTGCATGCGCCGGCATGGACTGCCGCTGTACTCCTCATGCAGTGGGAAGTCGCTCGCCGCCGGGCCGGGGTAGGTGCAAGCACGATGATGACAGCTCAGTGGTCCCCATGGTTCACGTTTCACCTTGGTTCCCGAGTACCAAGGTCTGCTTTCCGGCCACAGCCAAACGTTGACGGGGGGATCTTAGTGATCCGCCGGGTGGGTGACCCGAAGATCCCGATAGAGCAACGCAAAGCCTTTCAGGCGATGGTGCACACCGTTTTCACCGCCCGGGGACGCGGGATAGGGGAAATTCTCCGAAGGGCAGGGTTGTTTTCATCACGTTCAGAGACACAATCATGGTTGCGCTCGCGAGGAATCGACCCCGCAACCCTACCTCCCAGATTGCACACCAGCGACTGGATCGATCTCTTCCAGGTGACTGGTTCCTCTTCACCGCGCCATCGGCCCATTTCACAATCGGGAAGTAGTCAACGCCCTCCTCAACGGAAAAATCGAGGCCGGCGGCGGTAATCCCCCCACCACCAAAACCGAAATCCACCAGTAGTAGTGAACGACCCATGTTCGTCTACCGTGAGCCGCGTTATGGCAGTGACGTGTTCTCGTCGGGCACAGTCATAGTTCCCGGCGTTGCCAGCGACAGGGTTCTACACCCAGCAGCGGGACCGATCAAAATCACCCGCACGGGGAACGACCCTGCTGGTGGTTTCGATTTTGATGAAAGCGAGGAGACATAGCCCCTCGCCAACTCCCCGTAGCTGGCGAACAGTAGCTCCTGGCGCTGGCGCTCGTTGGTGAGTTTGCGTGCCACATCGAAAGCCTTATCGACTTCCCGGTCCAAGTTGTTGTGAGCCTTGAGCAGAATTGGGTCCATCGATAACGGGTTGTAGTGCTCCGCGAGTGACCGCTGGGGGTGCCGCTCGCGTGCCCGCAGCACCAACTGTCCAGCGTCGATGATTCGCTGCTGCGCCTTCTCATCTAGTTCACACAGAGCTGGTCCGCAGTTGTAGCTCCCGATGTACTCCGAAAAACGGAAAAAATAAATAGTGGGGATACATCAACCTTCCACTTTCCATTCTTCCGGCTCAGAGTATTGAGGGGTCTGGGACCGGGTCCGTAAACCCTTTATGTTTTTCGCGCACAGCGGTTTTTAGCGACGCACCCTATAGGTTTTCCGCAGAACCTATATGTGTTTCTGTGCACCCCCATATGTTGTCTGTTTCTAGCGGTATTTCGTTGTACTTTGCGCATCGAATAGTTATTTATCGACGACACTCCGTCGAGTTTAAGTTCAATGTGTAGGTTAGCCGAATAAGAAGCTCTGGCAGATGGTGGGGCAATCCTGCTCTGACATCTTAATCTAGCTTGGGTGCGCTGGGATTAGGACTGGTCACGTGTGAGAAGTTTTCGTGTACAACTAGTGACATGAACTTTTTATTGCTCGGTGGTACCGGTTTCCTTGGAGGACACATTGCGGCTGCAGCAGTCGACCGAGGCCATCAAGTTACTTGCCTTGCACGAGGTAACGGGAAGGCTCCCAACGGAGCTGAGTTTGTGAGTGCGGACCGTGACCGTGACGGTGCGTACGATGAGGTTGCGGGGAAAACTTGGGATACCATTGTGGATCTGACGAGTCAGCCGAAGCATGCGCGGGATGCGGCGGCGAAACTCCAGGCCAAGCATCGTATATTTGTGTCTTCGAGCAGCGTATATGAGGATCAGGGAAGTATTTCTTCCGAGTCTGATTCCGTAGTCACTCCGCTTGAAATTGACTACATGGAGGACATGGGGCAGTACCCAGCCGCAAAGTCTGCTTGCGAAACGATTTATCGCAGCACAAATCGGTCGGTAATGGTAGTTCGACCCGGTCTGATCGCTGGCTACGGCGACGAAACAGGGCGCAGTGGTTACTATCCGTGGCGCTTCGCGCATCCCACGGGTGAGAACGTGATCGTCCCAGACCCGGCGTTTCCCGTCGCTATGATTGATGTGAAAGACCTTGCAGGCTGGATAGTTGAGTCTGCAGAAGTTGGGACTTTCGGAACCTTTAATGCTACGGGGTTTGCTACTTCCTTGTCCGATGTGTTCAAGATTTCGCGTGAGTTAACCGCATCGGAGGCTACGGAGCGACCTTGCTCTGATGAACTGCTTCTCGCTAATGATGTAACCCCGTGGATGGGCCCAAAATCGTTGCCGTTGTGGGTACCAGGTGAACAGTTTCGCAACATCGCGCTACTCGATTGCACCGCAGCCTACGAAGCGGGCCTGCAGATTCGCCCGTTGAAAG
Source organism: Actinomyces ihuae (assembly GCF_001457875.1). Taxonomy (NCBI): domain Bacteria; kingdom Bacillati; phylum Actinomycetota; class Actinomycetes; order Actinomycetales; family Actinomycetaceae; genus Actinomyces; species Actinomyces ihuae. The sequence goes on along the minus strand of NZ_CZPX01000005.1, from coordinate 234,440 downwards.
AGACATTGGCGGATGCGCTGCGATTTGAAGAAGAACAGCAGGGTGAAAGACTCGCTGGGCTCAGCGATGAAGAGGAAGTCGTGCTTCGCCAGCGGTTAGAAGGTGGCATTTAGTTTCGGCAGGAACAGTTTTAGTTGCAGTCGGGACCGTACTGAGTTGGTTTTCGTTCCGCGACTGACTGTGAGAATGAGTCCGAATCTGACTCGAGGGGAACTTCGGCGATGCTAGCTCTTCATGACGGGGAGCGATGTAGCGTTCTTTCGCCTCTCCGTGGAGTTCCGTTTCGTCATATAACCTCTGGCGTATGTGAAGGGTCGCGAGCAGACCTATCGCAGCAACCCTTTTGACACCGCGCAATGGCTAAGCTGAATGAGCAAACAGTTAGAGTGAGCGTGGGGAGGAGCCTCGGCATGAGTCTGAAAGATGAACTGGAGGAGTACGTCCAGAAGACCGTCGACGAGCAGTGGGAACGTCGCGCAGGCCAGAAGGTGCCCGACGCCGATGACCTTCCGCTGAAGAATCTTGCTGTCGAGCTCGACGCAACTGTCCTCTACGCGGATCTTGCGTCGTCGACGAAGATGGTCAAGGGGTACAAGGACTGGTTCGCTGCGGAGGTCTACAAGAGCTATCTCTACTGTGCAGCAAAGATCATTCGAGCGCGGGGTGGTATCGTCACGGCCTTCGATGGGGACCGCGTCATGGGTGTGTTCATCGGGGACTCGAAGAACACCGCCGCCGCGAAGTGTGGGCTCCAGATCAATTGGGCTTCGAAGAATATCGTGGCAGCGAAGATCGCTGAGAAGTACCCGAAGAGCACCTTCGTGCTAGAGCAGCGAGTCGGCATCGATACCTCGAAGCTTTTCGTCGCCCGAACAGGCATCCGAGGCAGCAATGACTTAGTGTGGGTTGGGAACGCAGCAAACAAAGCGGCGAAGCTGGCCACGCTCGATCCTCGCTATCCGACCTACATCACTGCCGATGTCTACAGCAGTCTGAATGAGACCTTGAAGCTAGGGGGTAACCCGAAGCGGAACATGTGGACTGACCTGGGGACCTCCGACATGGGCTATCGGATCTACGGGTCGGGGTTCTGGTGGCCGGTCTGACGGGGGATGTCAACTGAGGGAGCTGATCCACTCTTCCATCTGCGGGATGATGGGATTTCCCTGGTACACGGTTCCGATGCCGGACGTCCACTGCGGCCGGAGTAGGCCTTGATTGTGATCGTTCAGGTTCGAGTAGAAGACATCCCCGACGACAACCGGGCTCGATCCCCAACCGCGCCCCGCCAGGTGCGCTAGGTGGGCTGCCCTGTTGACGACGTCGCCCATGTACACGACGTCGTTGATCGTGCTGCTGCTGTACCCTGCCTTGATCATGAGGACCCTCCCGTATTCCACGCCTATGCCGATGCGGAGCTGGGTGATCCCTGCCTTCTCGTAGTGGTGGTTGAGGAGCTCCAAGAGGGTATTGGCCTGCGCTGCGGTAGCGAACACATCGTCGATGTGGTTGACCTGCGTCGTCTTGTAGGAGGCCCACACGCAGTCGCCGACGATATTCACCTCGCGCACATAGGGGTCCGAATTCAGGACTGCGACCATTTCCGAGATAAACGACCGGTAGATCTTCGCAAGAACGGGCCTCTTGTGCTTCGACGTCAGGCCGGACGAGTCTCGGATGTCAATAAAGATCGCCGAGCACATGCCGTAGAAGCCGTTGGAGAACGTGAGCTTGTTTCGGTCAGGAAGCCCGTCTACCTCCTCATACGCTCCTGCCGGCTGGTCCAAGATCGCTTGGATCCGGGCCGAGCTGGCCCTCCAGTCATACGGTCTGTAGTTTCCGTCCATTTGCGTCCTAACTGTTCGTGATGCCGACAACGAGGGCCAGGACTGCGATAGCGGCTCCTGCAGCGAGAGCACACCGGATGGCCCACTTTGCGGCGGATGCTTTTACCGTGGCAATCCGAGCATTGACATGTATCTGGTCAGCGAGATCTTTCGTCAGCTCAGCAGGGTCAGAGGTCAGTACATGGAGCACTTCGCTGTACTCATGTCTCTTGCCCCTGAAATTTCGATCGATGCTTCCAAAAAACAGCCTGTTGATCGCGTCCTGATCTGCATCCTTATCCTTGACTCTCGGTGTCAGTGTCCATCCGCACCAAGCGCCGGTAATAAAAAGAAACAAGCAGGCCATCCCAACGAGAGTGTCGAACAGTGCAGTCCGGGAAGTAAAGTCCTTTGCGAGGTTGTACGTCATTGTTGCCATCACCCCGGTGAAGGCAAGTGTCACGCTGGCCTTCGCATCTGAGTGGCGAATCCACTCGTTCACCAAAGCGAGAGTCTTCCATGCGTGATCTGGGTTAGGCTCGGGTGAGCTGACGCGCGTGGTCGCGTCGTGCGGATGGCCCTCGGTGGTCCGTCGTCCACCGCGCCGAGACGGCTTTCGAAACATAGCTCTAGAGTACTAAGATTTACATAGATACTTCAGGAACGTCCGTTACACGCGAGTCTCAAATGGGGACCACGAGCTGGCAGTCACGGGTAGAGCTTGAAGACGGTTTACGCTCCTGCCCCGGTGCTGCCGGGGCGACTGCGGCGGACGCACCACCTACCGATCCAGAGGTTACCCTGTTCTGAAACGTGGTCGAATTCCGGTTCAACGTGTGAATAGAGTGGTCTCTGCGCACGTCGGATTCTCACCGAGAGAGAGGCGTGGCAATCGCCAGCTTGGGCGCGAGCCAGCCGCACAGTTGGGTGCGAGCGCGCGTCGGCGCAGGCGCTGAGTAAGAGATCAGGAGTGACGCACTATATGCGAGGACAGGAAAACCTCGAACCTGCTGAGGAGGCTTACGTGACGAATGGAAATCCGGATCGGCTCCGTGAGTTTGCTTTCTTCCCGTTTCGTGTGAAATATGAGCGCGGCGCTGCGCCTCGTTACAGTCCGCTCTTGGCGTGGAACCAGACACTGAACGAGCTTGCCGCGCTTGCCGAGGACGAAGACTGGGGCGAGGCGACCCGGTCACTCGACCATCCGATCCTCAACAACTATGTCAACTACACGTACAAGCGCCTCGTCACCGAAGACAAGATTGATGTGAGCGCTGATGGGCAATACGCTGCATTTAATACTGGACTGCTGACTGCACTTTCAGAGGAGCTCTTTGCGCTTTTTGAGAGGAACCACTTCCGCAACGATGACGCGCAAGATTGGTTTTTCAAGGGATGGGTTACCGAGTCCAACAGAGATCTTCTGGCTAATTTTGACCCCTTGCCGCAGATGACACAGTACGTGAGAACAGCTGGCGACCTCGTATACGACTGCAGCTGCGAACTCAAATTGGCTTACAGTCACATCTTGGGCGATAACATTGACCGCTTTCCACTGGATTTGCAGGCGAACCCGGTCCGCGCGCGACAGGCGCTTGATTCTGCGGTGAACTGGGCGCTGCGCAAGACTCGCCGCAACTATAAAGTGGTCGTGCCTCAGTGGTATCCGGCCGCGCCTGAAGATACGGCACAGTTCCTGATGCCGTTGGATCTTGACAGTGATGGTCGAGCAGATCTGGCGCTGGTAGTGTCCAAGGCTAATGAGCGCATATACCGCGGACACACCGTGTTGACATTGGAGATGGCGTACTCGAATGCCCGTCTCGTCGCTCGTCCTGACTCCGAGTGGCTTCTACCCAGCGCGGGAGAACCTAACGAGGTCGACTGAGGCCGTGGGGCAGCGCTGTTCGGTGGGGCTCAGCGGCGGTATTGGGGAGTGAGGATCTAGGGCACTTCGGAGAGTGAGGTTTAGGTGACACTGGTGAGCAAGGATCTGGCGCGACCTCGCGAGTGAGGCGCTGTGCCATAGCTTCTCGGTGAGGGATCGCTGCTCACTCCATCGAGTCAACGTAAATCGAGACAGTCATGGTGTGAGACTGGTCGGGTTCGAGTTCGATCGCTTCGTCTGCAACGTTGCCGGACTCGACACAAACAAACTCTTGCCATGCGCGCGATTCAAGATCATCAAATTGGCCAACCGTGTCTGACCAGGGGTTCCACACGATCGTGTTGGCCGAGCCGGACTTTTCAATCGAGACGATCCGCCGGAAACGGGGATCGCGGATCTGCACGTTCGCATCAGAGTGATAGATCCGGTCCGTGTACCGTACGAACGTCACCTCACCAATTTGCTTGCGCGAGTGGTCGCGTGCAAGCGACTTGTCGTCGTAGAAAGCGCCGTCGAGGCCCTCAATCGTGACGTCTTTGATGTCGCCAACCGCCACATAGGTGTGGAAAGCTTCCTGAAAGGTAAACGGTCGAGTGTCTGTGTTCGTCACAGTCAACCTCATCATCAGGGAATCGGCTACGTCGATCGAAAGGTTCGCCTCGAAACTGAAAGGAAAATAGCCGTCGGCGCCTGGCTGGACTGGCTGGTCCGACTGGCTGGAATTCTGTGAAGGAGAATGAGCCAGGGCGAATTCGGCATACGTGGAGTCGCTTTCCCCGCGCGCAATGTCCTTGTCGGCAGGATCTGGGCTGATCTGAGTCCACATAGCGGTGCGCGCGAAACCGTGTTTGGGAGCTTCAGGATCACTCAGATGAGCTCCGAACCACGGCAAACATATTGGGACCCCTCCTCGTGGCGTACGGACACCATCGTGTGCTGCCAGCGGAGACATCCAGATCACGGGTGTATCAGAGTCAACCGTCCACTCGAGCACCTGAGCGCCGAACGGGGAGATCGACGCCCGCGAGGATGAACCTTCCAGGTTAAGGGGAGTGGGAAGTGCTGATGAATCCGTCATGGTTTAAGAGTAGAGCGAAACAGGCTTTCATGGGCGCATTCGCCATGCGGGCTGCACAAGAAGGAATAACATCATTCGGGCTGTGCGCCATTCGGTGGGGCATTGGCGAGGGAGGCTGATGCGCTGTTGCCTTCACCGTGAACTACAGGAGCCCGAAGCGGTGCGAGGGAGGGGGCGGAGTTGGTGAATCAGTAATTCTGGGGAGGTGCCGTGTGCGTGGATGAGCAGTATCCACAGGCATGTGGCTGGCTATGGTCTTATCCACACTACTTTCACCCGTGGAGGCCACGTCCACAACTCGGTGACGGCCACTGCCAGGTGGCCGTGTCGTACTGCACAGTGGCTGCCATGACCACTAGGAAAGGCATAAACAGCGAGCCAGAACTCCGTCGCAATGGCACAGTCACGATCCCCACGGAGTCGAAAGAGGCGCGTGGCGATACCCACGGCGAGAACCCGGGCTCATCTGCTACGAGGCCCATTCGCGAGGGGATCCGAACCTTGACGCACTGCGAGCGCTTTGCTGCCTCGCGTGGTTCACCAGTTTTGCGTTTCCGCTCGCGCACCCTCGAGCAGTGGCAGACAGACCTTAAAGAACTCGGCGGAGTGACGCAGCCTCCCTCGGTCATGTGTGCCGATCGTGAAATGGTTGGCTCGCGCGTCGTGACATCGACATATGAACTGCGGCGGGCTGGAGTGGAAACCTCACAAATTGAGAGCGCGTGCCGCTCTGGACACATTGTTCACCTGGCGCGCGGATGGTATGTATCGCGCCGGCTATTCGACGGCGAAATGATGCATGCGGTCGCGGCGATTTTGCCTGATGATGCTGTTTTTGCCGGTGAAACCGCCGCTTTAATGTATGGGGTTAGTGTGCGGGATAGCCATGAGGCTGATGACGCCTTTCGGATCTGTGTGCTTCGCCCGGCCGGCACTCGCGCAGTACGCCGACCTGGTGTTGCATGCAGAGTTATGGAAGTTGATGAAAGCGAAATCGTGAGCATGGAGGGCATGCGCGTCACGAGCGCTTTGCGCACAGTGTGCGATGTTGCGATGGGGGCGACGATTGACCTCGCGACAGCGTGGATTGAAGGCTTTTTGCGCCAGGGACTCGTAACAGTGGACGAGCTGGTAGAGGCCGCGCAGGCGAGGGCTGGCAGGCGAGGTGTACGGATTTTACGTGCTGCGATTAACAATGCCGACATCAGATCCGAATCAGTTCAGGAAACTGCCCTTCGTCTGCGTTTACGTGAAGCAGGCCTTCCCCGTCCAATTCTTCAAATCCCTGTGCGTGTCAGCGCCACACAGCAAGGCCGAATCGCGAAAAGTAGGAGCATGAGTGAGGCGCGGGACTCGGTGACGGACAGCGAAGAGTCCCTCGTTTGCCCGCAGAACAGCACCAACTTGTGTGGAGGGCATGCCAGCGGTAAAGGCTCGTTCCGAATCGATCTGGGATGGTGCCTGCCTGCACAAGATGGTGGGCGCTCGAAGCTGCAAATATGCAGCCTCGGACGGTCGAGGGCGGACTCGACAGGGGCGCGGAGCGAGGGCGCGCACCATGTGCCCGGAGGGGCTACTGGTGAGATCTCAAGCGGGTTAAAAAACGCAGCGGTGAAGATAGGTGTCGAATATTTTGGCGAGGAGTTCCATCCGGAAACTGGTCCACAGGCCGAACATGACCGCTGGCGGATCCAGGTTCTTGAAGAGGCTGGGTGGACTATCCTCGTGGTTCGTCGTAAAGATCTTCGCGGCGAGACGCCGTATCTCGAAAGAAGGATTGCCCAGCTGTTAGGCCATTCGGCTTCCATTCCCATGCGGCGCTCGTGGAAGAAAGCGCTTTTTGATCGGCGTCGAAATGCGTGGACGCGGGACGAGTCGGTGAGCCATAGCTGGCAAGTGGCGGCGGTGTGCTGACCCTAGACCGAGCGGCGGCCGAAACGTCGCGATGCTGACCAAGCCGCTTCGACCTTAGGGGATGAGAACAAGTACACGATGAGACGTCGTGATCGATAAGAGCCGCAGTTCCAGGATGAAACGGAACACATTGTGTGTCGTAAAGTGTTCGATTTCGCATGCTCGTCTCTATCGGAGACGCCGATGAGTGATTAATCTGGTATTTCGTGTGCACAGCTGCGTGAAGAGGAATCGACCCCTACACTCAACTGGCAACCCCAGACGTTTATTGCCGAGTGGTCGCTTGCACGGGTCCACTCGGCGCATTTTCTTCGATCGTCGCCATAAAGGAGGCAGGCAATGCCTGTGCGTCAGGACATTCGTAACGTCGCTATCGTCGCCCACGTGGATCATGGGAAGACCACGCTTGTCGACGCAATGCTCTGGCAATCAGGAGCCTTCTCCGAACATGATTCGGTGGAAAAGACCGGCGAACGCGTCATGGACTCGGGTGATCTTGAGCGTGAAAAAGGCATCACGATCCTCGCCAAGAACACTGCTGTGCACTACCGCGGGCCCGCTGCGCAAAAACTCGGTCTGACCGAAGGCGTGACCATCAACGTCATCGACACCCCAGGTCACGCCGACTTTGGCGGCGAGGTTGAACGCGGGCTGTCCATGGTCGACGGCGTCGTCCTCCTCGTCGATGCCTCTGAAGGTCCGCTGCCGCAAACACGCTTCGTCCTGCGCAAAGCCCTCGAAGCTCAACTGCGGGTAGTCATTGTTGTCAACAAAGTGGACCGCCCCGATTCGCGCATTGAAGAGGTCGTCTCGGAAACCACTGACCTTCTGTTGTCCTTGGCTGAAGACCTCATGAACGAAGGCGTGGAAGCGGATGTTGATGCATTGCTGGACGTGCCCGTGATTTACGCATCAGCTAAAGCAGGCGTCTCCTCATTGACGAATCCCGGCGACGGCAAGCTTCCGGAAGAAGACCTCGAGCCACTCTTTGAAACCATCTTGCAACGTATTCCCGGTCCCAGTTACGACGAGGGGGCTCCTCTACAAGCCCATGTCACCAACCTCGATGCCTCTCCTTTCCTAGGGCGTCTGGCGTTGCTGCGCATGCACAACGGCACCCTGAAAAAGGGACAGAACGTCGGGCTCGCCCGTCATGACGGCACCATCAAGTCTGTTCGCGTCACGGAGCTACTACGCACAGAAGGTTTGGAGCGCGTGCCTGCTGAAGAGGCTGGCCCCGGCGAGATCGTTGCAATTGCCGGCGTCGACGATATTACGATCGGTGAGTCGCTGGTCGACCTCGACGATCCTCGTCCACTTCCCTTGATCAAGGTGGATGACCCCGCGATTTCCATGACCGTGGGAATCAACACCTCGCCGCTGGCTGGGCGTGTCAAGGGTGCGAAAGTGACTGCTCGCCAGGTTAAGGACCGTCTCGATCGTGAACTGGTGGGTAACGTGTCGTTGCGGGTTTTGCCGACTTCTCGGCCCGATGCGTGGGAAGTTCAGGGACGAGGCGAGCTTGCGCTCGCAATCCTCGTCGAACAGATGAGGCGTGAAGGGTTTGAGCTTACTGTCGGTAAACCACAGGTTGTGACCAAGGAAATTGACGGTAAAGTTCACGAGCCGATGGAGCAGATGACCATCGACATTCCTGAGGAGTATCTGGGCGCGGTGACCCAGCTGATGGCTCAGCGTAAAGGCCGCATGAACTCGATGGCTAATCACGGGAGTGGTTGGATCCGCCTCCAGTTCACGATCCCTGCCCGCGGGCTGATTGGCTTCCGTGCGCGTTTCTTGACTGAAACTCGTGGAACGGGAATCGCCTCGTCAATTTCGGAGGGATATGCTCCGTGGCAGGGGACGATTGAGCAGCGGCTGACCGGCTCCTTGGTTGCTGACCGTGCAGGGCAGGCAACGCCTTACGCGATGACCAACCTGCAGGAGCGCGCATCGTTCATTATTGAGCCGGGGTCAGAGGTTTATGAAGGTCAGGTTGTAGGGGAGAATCCCCGTAACGAGGATATGGACGTCAATATCACGCGTGAGAAGAAGCAGACGAATACGCGTTCGGCCACCGCTGATGTGTATGAAACGTTGACTCCGTCGCGAAAACTGACGCTGGAAGAGTCGCTGGAGTTCGCGTCTAATGATGAATGCGTTGAGGTCACGCCTGAGGCGATTCGTATTCGTAAGGTCGTGTTGGATTCGCAGGAGCGTTTTAAGATCGCAGCGCGTCAACGTCGTAAAGATAAGTAGTCTAGGTTTTTTCGCCGAGTAGACGCGTGCAAGCGACCACTCGGCGAAATTTCAGGGATGGTTGCCTTTTCGTGCCCTGCTACCAGCGCGCAGGAGGGACGACTTTTCCGGTCACCATCGTGTCCGCTTCGACACGAACGATTCCCCGCCGCGCCTCGATAGTAACGTGGTCGGGCGCAACTTCCAGTAAAGTCCCCAGAGCATCGCGAAAGCCTTCGCCTTCGCGATACCTCACCACGACCCGAGTGCCAACTGCCCATCTCATCCAAGGAAGCTCAGGCGGTTGTTTAGGAAAGCCGTGTTGAGCCCTATTGGCAGGTTGTGACGTGTTTTCTGAGAACATGAGCTTTCTTTGATTGATTGGGCGCCACTGCGACTAAGTGGCGTCTTTACAGGAGAAATCGCTGAGAGTCCACGCGCAAATGGTGGTCGCAGCCTGAATGCTGTCGCATATGAGTGATAATAGTGGCACTAATATAGTCAACGCGTCGAGCTGTGCGATGAGCCGGCAGTCCCGTGGGATATGTGATGGCCTCGAGTGCACGTCGCGTTGAGAAGAGGGAGGGATCTCATGACGTATGTCATCGCGCAACCTTGCGTGGACGTCAAAGACCGTGCTTGCGTGGATGAATGCCCTGTGGACTGCATTTACGAGGGGAAACGATCGCTGTACATTCATCCCGATGAATGTGTTGATTGCGGGGCATGCGAACCTGTGTGCCCGACCGAGGCCATTTTTTACGAGGATGACCTTCCCGAAGAATGGTCGGATTATTACCGCGCGAATGTCGACTTCTTCAAAGATCTCGGCTCGCCAGGCGGCGCGCAGCGTGTCGGAGCACAAGAATTCGACGATGAGATGATTCAGGATCTTCCGCCTCAAAACGAGGAGTACCTGTCCCAAAACTGAGGCAGTCCCATCAGTGCATCGCTGTGATGACTATATTGGCGAGTGGTCGCGTGCAAGCGACCACTCGCCACTTATTTGCTGGAGACTTGTATGAATACTCTGCTCCGTCCCTTGAATTTGCCTGACTTTCCCTGGGACAGTCTGGAACCGGCGCGCGCACGCGCCGCGGAGCATCCCGGTGGCGTGTGTGACCTTTCGATCGGCACACCGGTCGACCCCACACCCACGATCATCCAGGACGCCCTCGCCAATTCCACTAATGCTGCTGGATATCCTCGGGTTGAAGGCACGCTGGAACTCCAGGAGGCAATGGCTCTGTGGGCATCGAAGCGAGGTATGGTTCCTCTCCAATCTCCACGGGAGGCAACTGCACAATCGGCGGCCGTCATTCCGACGATCGGGTCGAAGGAAGCGGTCGCATGGCTGCCGTTCGAACTGGGGTTGACTAGCGATGACACCATCCTTGTGCCGGAAGTTTCCTACCCTACATATGACATCAGCGCCCGCCTCATCCGTGCGCGATGCATCCGCGTGGATCCAGAGCGCGTCGACACGTGGCCTGACGCATCCCTCGTCTGGGTGAACTCGCCGTCGAACCCCACTGGGCACGTCCTCACTCGCGAGAAGTCGCATGCAAGCGTCCAATGGGCGAGAGAGAAGGGCGCGATAGTGGTCTCGGATGAGTGCTACGCCGCCTTGCCTTGGCAGGCTCCTTTTACTTCCGAGGGTGTCCCATCCTTGCTTGATCGCGACATTTGCGACGGTGACCCAACCGGAATCATAGTCCTATACTCCCTGTCGAAACAGTCCAATTTGGCTGGCTACAGAGCCGCACTGATGGCGGGGGATCGCGACCTGATCTCTCGAGTTCTCACCGTGCGACGCCATACGGGAATGATCCTCCCCGCGCCCATACAGCACGCGATGGCTGTCGCACTCACGGACACCGACCACGTTGAGCACCAGCACGCCCTGTATGGAGCTCGCCGCACCATTTTGATGCGTGCCCTTGAGGACGCGGGGCTGTGCGTCGACCCGCACTCGGCAGCAGGTCTTTACTTATGGGTAAGCGATCCGAGTGGACGCATGAACGGCTGGGACCTTGTCGACTGGTTTGCCGAGCGTGGAATGATCGTGGCACCAGGCGACTTCTACGGAGAACGCTCAACCAACTTCGTACGAGTCTCCCTGACCGCGACCGACGAACGCATCCAAACTGCGGCCCGCCGCCTCATTTCTGACGGGTTTGCGAGCGCGAATAGTCGCTAAGATCCAATGCGACGAGGATGGGGCTGCGCTACTGGATGTGAGATCCCTGCGCGAGCTGACCTCGGGGGTATTAAAGTAGGACTATAAGCCCATGCGTCGATGTAGTCGCGCCTGTTTGAGGAGGTAGTACATACCGATGAGCACTGAAGCTTCCGATCAGTCAACGAAAGCAGCCCCGTCCTCGTCAAAGCCACATGACGCCGAAGCTAAACCGGACGGCTGCCTGACTATTGGTGACAAGACGCTGCCGCTTGAACGCGTCCATGCGACCGCCGGCTCTGATGGCGTACGCATCACGAAAATGCTTTCAGACACTGACGTTGTGACGTTGGACCCCGGCTTCGTCAACACCGGATCGTGCGAGTCTGCCATCACGTTTATTGACGGCGCGAAAGGAATCCTGCGTTATCGTGGATACCCCATTGAACAGCTCGCGAAGCATTCCTCCTTCCTCGAGGTTGCCTACCTGCTGATTTATGGTGAACTTCCCGACGCGCAGACACTTGAGCTGTTCATCCGTCGTATCCAGCGTCACCGCCTGCTTCACGAGAATTTCAAGGCGTTCTTTACAGCATTCCCGCACCGCGGGCACCCGATGGCGATCCTCCAGGCAGGTGTCGCCGGTTTCGCCACCTATTACGAGGACACGCTGGATCCGCGCGACCCCGAGCAACTCAACGTGGCGCTCGTATTGCTGCTGGCGAAGCTTCCCACCATGATCAGCTACATCGCGAAGCGAGCCGCCGGCCTGCCACTGCTGTACCCAGATGCTCAACGTTCCTACACCGAGGATTTCATCCGTATGACGTTCGGCATGCCGTACCAGTCCTATGACATTGATCCGGCGCTGGTGCATGCTCTCGACACATTGTTCATTTTGCACGCCGATCATGAGCAGAACTGCTCGGCGTCCACCGTCCGCCTCGTCGGCTCCTCGCAAGCCAACCTGTATGCATCAGTGGCAGCGGGAATTGGCGCGCTGGCAGGTCCGCTTCACGGCGGTGCCAACGAAGCCGTGCTGAAGATGCTCAACCAGATCATCGAATCGGGCGAATCAGTTCAGTCCTACGTTGAGAAGGTTAAAAACAAGGAAGAGGGCGTGCGCTTGATGGGCTTCGGCCATCGTGTGTACAAGAATTACGATCCGAGGGCGGCCATCGTAAAAGAAACGGCTCACGATGTGCTGTCTCGTCTGGGCAAACGCGATGAGATGCTGGATGTCGCGATGGAGCTCGAGGATATTGCCTTGAATGACGATTACTTCAAGGAACGCAAGTTGTACCCCAATGTTGACTTCTACACTGGCCTGATTTACTCGGCGATGGGCTTCCCAACCAAGATGTTCACACCGCTGTTCGCACTGGGGCGTCTTCCCGGCTGGATTGCGCAGTACAAGGAGATGACGGAGGACCCGGCAACGAAGATCGGTCGGCCCCGTCAGGTCTACATTGGTGAGGTTGAACGCGACTACGTGCCGTTACGCCAGCGTAGCTAGTCCGCGCAGTTTTTGTTTTTTCGCGAGTGGTCGCTTGCACGCGACCACTCGCGAGATCTTGTTGAGGGCTGGGGGACTTCTCCTTCCGCGTTTCGGTCTGTGTGGCCTAGTTGCGGGCGACTGGACGCGAGGACTGTGGATAAAACTGTGGACTGTGTGGAACCAGTCGGCGCAGTCCCGGAAATCGTTGGAAAGACGCCAATTTGACAATTAAGTTTGGGTGCGCTACAGGGTGTGACCTTACTGAAAAGGTGCAGTAATCCACAGAAAATATGAGAAAAATGACGAAATTGTGGATAGCGTGAGCCACCCTCGTGCAGTATCAACCACGGGCATAAGCAGCGCCCAGCACCCCTGCAATAGCCAGGCACCTAGAAGCTGGCTGGCCCACTAGGAAATGACTGATCTCGGAGGTCCTATTTGCTGGGAGCGAGGAACATGACGTTACCCCGCTATCTCCACGTGACGCTCAAATGCGATGCGGCTTCCGGCTTATTAGCACCCGGACGTGCCGCCACGCGTCGCTGCACCCAGCATCACGATCACGTCACGAGGAGGCTGACCTCCATTCAAAGACCTAACGGTGGGGGAGAGCTCAAGTATGCGGCTCGGCTAGTCGTCCTCGTGGTTTTCACGATGATGCTGCTGCGGGTCATTCCACTCGATTGAGCGGCCTCCGCGCGCGTGGGCTTCAACTCTGCCGGACACGGAGCGCTTGAAGAGAACATTCGAGGCTCCGGCAAGTTCACGAGCCTCCACTGTTCGCGGTTCTGCGAAAAGACCGTTCGCGCCCGGAATGACGCCGCCTCCAGGCATGAGCGCCACCTGGGTATCGGCTGTCAGGAACAGTCCGGCTTCGATCACGCAGTCATCACCCAGCGGAATGCCCAAGCCGGAGTTTGCGCCCAGCAGACAGCGTTTGCCCAGGCGGACCTGGTCGTCGCCGCTACCGCTCAGAGCGCCAATGGTCGAAGCTCCGCCGCCTACGTCGGATCCATCACCGATGACAACGCCGCGCGAGATACGGCCTTCGATCAGGCTGCGGCCCAGCGTGCCCGCATTGAAGTTCACGAACGCGGCATGCATGACTGTTGTGCCCTTCGACAGGTAGGCACCCAGGCGAACTTTCGCACCGTCAGCGATCCTGACTCCATCTGGCACGACGTAGTTCACCATCGGGGGGAACTTATCCACGCCGGTTACGGTGACAGGACGGCCGAGGTGTTGGCGCAGGCGAAGGCGAGTTCCTTCGAAGTCATCGATCGGACACGGGCCTGCCGACGTCCACACAACTGAAGGGAGGCGCGAGAAAATGCCGTCGAGGTTGATCGTGTTGGGCTTGACGAGCCGGTGGGACAAAAGATGCAGGCGAAGGTAGGCATCGGCGGTGGATTGAGGGCGATCCTCTAGGTCGGCGGTGCATGTGACAACCTGTGTGTGCACTCCGCGAGCCTCATCGCGTCGTTCCAGTTCGGAGAGCATATCGAAGAGCTCGGCGTCTGGGGCCGAGTTAGAACGTTCGCCCAAATGGGGGTGCGGGTACCACACGTCCAGTGTGTGACCATCGTCGGCAACTGTTGCCAGCCCAATTCCCCATGCGTTCATATTGTGGGTCTCAGTTGTGTCCTCAGTCATGGTCTCAGTTTACGGTGCTTGGCATTTCCCGGAAGGACTTTGGCGAGGGGGAGGGCTGCAGGCGGCTCGCAGGTGGGTGCGATAGTCGACGAGGCATGTGCCGAGTGGTCGCTTGCAAGCGACCACTCGGCACACAAGAGGATTGAAACGCGATCAGGTTTTCCCATATTGTGAGATCGTCGAATGGTTTGAATGGGTGTCAGTGCCCGTTGGGCCTGTTGTGCTGATCCCATAAGTCGGGCCAGAATACGTCCAGCTCAGCCAGCATCGACCGAAGGAGCGGCAACGAGATACCAACAACGGAGTGGGGATCCCCCTCGACGCCCCGGACGAATGCCCCTCCAAGACCATCGATCGTGAATGAGCCCGCCACCTCAAGCGGCTCACCCGAGTCAACGTACGCTTTGATTTCTTCGTCGGTCATTGAGCCGAAATATACGGTTGTGGAAGCTGAACGCCCGGCCGTTCGCGCAACTTGATAGGCCACGTCCGTCGACTTGGGCGTGTTAGCGGCGGGTTCGGGGGCACGGGACGGCTTCACGCCAGCAAGGGGAGAGGCACTCTCTTCGTCAATCGAATTGTGGCTTTGCGCTGTCAGGAGGGCGACGCAGTGCCCTGTCCACAACGTGCCGCTGCGTCCTTGCATCGACCTGATGCGTTCGATGGCAGTCAGGCGGTTATGCGGCTTTCCATACATGACGCCATCCAGTTCGAACATGGAGTCGCAGCCCACGACGATAAGGTCTTCGTGTGTGCGATCTTCGGCACGAACCTCGTCGACGGCCGTATTGTCGAGGGAAACGCAGGCCAGCCTGTCTGCCACCGCGAGGCATTTTGCCTGAGCCAAAGCGAGAACTTGGTCGGCAGGCGATGGGTCTTCGTGTGCAGGGTCACTTGACGAAGAGAAGGCTTCTTTGAGCCGTCGGAGAACTTCGTTCTCATCAACATCTGACACCATGACAATCGGTGTGATTCCTGCTGATAGGAGCGTCGCGCGGCGCGCCGGCGAACGGGAAGCCAAAACTAGATGCATACCGCCTAGTGTGTCACTTCGACGAGTGGTCGCGTGCACGCGACCACTCGCGGATAACGGGGAACGTGACGATCGACACATAAGGCGCTATGCTATGGAAGGTTGCATTCATGCAGGTGGCATGCCAATCGCGGAAAATTTCCGCGTTGGGGCGATACGAACGCTACTTTCACAAGTGTGTCAGGCGAAGAGATAACGCTACGGCTTACGCTGCGCGATGCAGAATACTGATGCAGAAGGATGCGAGTACGGAAGGGAGGAATGATGCGTGACTGGACAGTGCGAAGCTGACATTAGCGACATGAACAATGATCAGCGAGACGGTCACAGTGATGCTTCGTCGAGCAGAACTTCTGAGCACCCGCCCTCACGTCCGGCCAGTTCAGTTGTGCCCTCAGAAGACGATCAACCGTCCGCGCAGCCGGGCTCGCCATCTTCTATGCATCACGAGCAGTCGCTTGCACGCGACCACTCGGCGCAAGCGGGGGAAGAACGGGGAAGCGTGCAGGCGGGAGTGAGCCGCGGGGCGGGAGCCACGATACGCGAGTACGAGGAACAATTGCTAGGCGAAATCCCGCATCTGACCGTTGAAGACCTTGCCAACGCGGTTGGCGGAACCGTTGACGACGTGAATGATTTCTGGACGACGATGGGCTTCCCGGACGCCGACCCCGAATCGCCGCTCTTCACCCACCGTGACCAGGAAATTTACGCCAAGTGGACTCAGCTCGTCGCCGATGGAAGTGTCGACCGATCCACCGCACAGTCTTTGCTCCGAGCCCACTCCCACATCACCGACCGCCTGGCGTTGTGGCAGGTGGAAGCGTTCGTGGAAGATTCTGTCCGCCGCCTGAGGCTTGATGATACAGCGGCCCGCCTCGTCACACTCGACCAGATGCGCCAGTACGTCGACCTGCTGGGCGAGACCCTCGTCTACTCCTGGCAGCGACAGCTGCACTCGCTCCTGGATCGCGTCGACCATGAAGTCTCGCAGCGCGGGCACGAATCAGCCAAGCGTCGATTCCCGCTGAACCGATCCCTCGGTTTTGTCGACATGGTCTCATACACGGCCTCCTCGACCATCCTGGGCGGCAAGCTAGTTGGCCTGATCCAACGTTTTGAGGACGCGAGCCGAATCGCTGTGACTCAAGCAGGCGGCAGAGTCGTCAAGATGATTGGTGACGCCGTGTTCTTCATTGCTGACGATTTGCCCACCGGACTGAATGTGGTGACCTCCTTGATTGAGCGCCTTAACGCCGATGATGACATTTTGCCGGTTCGCGCTTCCTTCGTACGGGGTGACGTGTTCTCCCGTTCAGGTGATGTATTTGGACCGCCGGTGAACCTCGCGTCTCGTCTGGTGGATATCGCGCCGGTTGGGCGAATCCTGACTGACCCGACTACCGCCGCGGCAGTTTCCGCGGGTAAAGGCGGCAAAGGCTATGCGATCGAAACCTTCCCCAGCACAGAACTTCGCGGCTTCGGCCTCGTCTCTCCATACCTGCTCTCGCGTCAATACGAATAACGGTGGTGGACGAGGGGAGAGCGCCGCGTCAGTTACAGCGTCTGTTTTAAGCTGCGCGCATAAAATTCCATCTCGTTGCCTTCGCCTCCGGCCTGCTCAAAACACCTGCCACGTGAGACAACGGTGTGACCTCGCTCGCTCAAAGGCCGCGTTCTCCTCGTTAAAGAACGGTGCAAATTGAGATGAAAAAGGTCAAGTAATGTGAAAGAGCGCTCCTAGGATGTACCATTAAGCCGTGACTACAGTACTGCTCGTCGAAGACGATCCCGCGATTTCCGAGCCTCTGGCTCGCGCCCTTGGGCGTGAAGGCTACGAGGTCCGAGCTCATGGCACTGGTAAAGGCGCTCTCAATGAGATTGATGGCGCCGATCTAGTTGTCCTCGATTTGGGCTTGCCTGACATTGACGGCCTTGAGGTTGCGCGTGAAATCCGCTCGCAAGGCCGCACCACACCTATCCTGATTCTGACCGCTCGCACTGACGAGGTAGACATGGTCGTAGGCCTGGATGCCGGTGCCGATGACTATGTGACCAAGCCGTTCCGCCTGGCTGAGCTCCTGGCTCGTGTGCGCGCTTTGTTGCGCCGCTCGGTCGGTGACGTGTCAGAGGATGAGATCAGCGCTCAGGACGTGACAATCGATGTCTCTGCACACAGGGCGTTCGTCGGATCGCGTGAACTGCATCTGACTGCCAAAGAATTCGAGCTGCTGCGAGTGCTGGTACGTGAAGCCGGCAACGTGGTCGAGCGTGAAGCGCTGATGCGTGAAGTGTGGGGGTCTGACCCATCAGGGTCGACCAAGACGCTGGATATGCACGTGTCGTGGCTGCGCCGCAAGCTCGGAGACGATGCCGGGTCGCCGCGCTATATCACAACCGTGCGTGGAATGGGTTTCCGTTTCGAAAAGAACGGTCACTAGGCCGCTCCTGCTCGAAGCCTTGCTGCGCTCCCCTTGCTGCGCTGAGTTTGGAATTGGCGTGGCCTACTGGTGGATGCTCATCCTAGCAGTGAGCCAACGCTGACGCCTGTTAGTCCCTGCCGGCGCATGCACGTGCTCGCAGTCAGCCAGTGTCGACACGTTGCGGTGCAACCGGTCAGCGCTTGCACAAAACGATGGGCTGACGCCAAGATTGGAGGGAACGATGAGACGCCGAGCAGCAAAAATGATCCTGGCTGCCGTAGCAGTCGTTGTCCTGCTGATGGGTATTCCGGGTGCGACGATCGGCTCCATCATGGCGTGGCAAAGTGAGCAAAATGCTCTGGACGCGCGCGTCGAATCCCTCATGCGGGCATCTGACCGCCGCATTTCGGAGGGCACGCAGATTTCTGAGCATCTGGTTGAAGCCTGGGCGAAACCGCTGGTCGTGGAAGAGGCTGATGCGTGGACACGTGTGAAGGCGCGCGGGCAGGAGGAAATCGTGGTGGGTGAGACCATCTCGGGCCCTAAACTCAGGTCGTCGGAATCATCTTCGCTGGGGACGATCGTGACGATGGAAACTTCCGCGATGCCCGCGATACGTCGCGTTATCGGTGTGATTGTCCTGTTCATCGGTGGTGCAGCACTATCGATGCTAGTTGGCTGGGCTTTGGCGAAGCGGCTGTCACGCCGACTGTCCGCTCCGCTGATTTATCTGGCTGCTCAGGCCGAGCAAATTGGCGCCGGTATGGTGCGTGCGCGAGTGAAGCCATCCGGCATTGAGGAAATTGACTTGGTCCAGGATGAACTGGCCAGAACAGCAGAGCGCATGGCGGGGCGCTTGGCGGCAGAACGCCGTTTTTCCGCTGATGCTTCTCACCAGCTGCGCACGCCTCTGACGGCTCTGTCGATGCGGCTCGAGGAGATCGAGATGATCGCTGAGCAAGACGAAGTGCGTGAAGAAGCATCCAGCTGTCTTGAACAGGTCGAGCGCTTGACGACCGTGGTGACGGACCTGCTCGACACGTCCAAACGCACCAGCGGGCACACGGAGGCTATCCATGTGGTGGAAATATTCAACACGGCTCGCGAAGAGTGGGAGAGTGCTTTCACGCAGGCCGGTCGGACTTTGACTTTCACCGATGAATCGGGTGCTTCGGTGCTGGCCGATGCAGCGAAGCTCGGGCAGGTGCTGGCAACACTGATCGAAAACTCCTTGCGTTACGGTGCCGGCGAAACGCGAGTGGTTTCCCGCAAGTCACCCACGAAGCGCGGTGTGATGATCGATGTGAGTGACGAGGGCGAGGGTGTCTCTGAGGAACTGGCTCCCGAGATTTTTGACTACGGCGTATCCGGTCACGGGTCCAGTGGAATTGGGCTGGGATTAGCGCACGACCTGACCGAAGCGATGGGCGGGCGACTGGAACTGACGCAGGCAGCGCCACCGGTATTCACCGTGTCACTCGCGGCCATTCCCGCGTCGATTGACCCCGACCGAGTCATGCCGCAGGGACCCCTGGTATCAATGGGAAGGCGCTCGCGGCGCTTCTGATTTTTATTGTGTGTGCCGAGTGGTCGCGTGCAAGCGACCACTCGGCACACACAACCCTAGTGCGCTGGGATGTGACGAAGCCGCGGGTGAGCGGTAGATTCTATGTGTGAGCTCATCAAATACTGCGCAGTCACCAGTCGAAGAATCCGCAAACACGGCAGCAGCCGTCGACAACCTCGAAGCGCCAAATGGTCACGTGGCGTCTCATACCACCGGGGCACCTAGCGGTGCGCCAGCGCCTTCTGCACCTCGCCCTGTCATCGCTGTGATTGGTGGTGGTCAGCTGGCGCGCATGATGCAGGAAAGTGCCATTGCACTGGGAATCGACCTACATGCGCTGGTTGAAGCTGAGGATGGTGCAACGGGCTCAGTTGTTGTGCATTCAGTGGTGGGGGACCCCTCGGACATCGATGCTGTGCGCACGATCATCAGCGGCGCGGATGTGCTGACGTTCGAGCATGAACACGTTCCGCAGGACATCCTCAGGCAAGTAGGATCCGACATTGCAATCAATCCACCTGCATCGGCTTTGCTGTACGCGCAGGACAAGCTCGCTATGCGTGAACGCCTCACTGACGCCGGGATTCCGTGCCCCCGTTGGGCGAAGGTCACCACACCCGAGGAACTGGCAGCATTTGGCGACGCGGTTGGATGGCCGGTCATCGTGAAGACACCGGTTGGCGGCTATGATGGTCATGGCGTGCGGGTTGTCGGCGATGCTCATGGTGTTGACGATTGGTTCGACCGTGGAGCGCCGCTCCTTGCTGAAGAAAAGGTGTCATTCACGGTGGAGCTGGCCGCCCTCGTCGCCCGAAATCCATCCGGTCAGGTGCGCTCATGGCCAGTTGCTCAGACGATCCAACACAACGGAGTCTGCTCCATTGTGCGGGTGCCTGCACCAGGTATTTCTGCCGAGCTTGCCCGGCAGGCGGAAGATCTTGGGGAGCGTATTGCAGTTGAGCTGGGAGTCACCGGTGTTTTGGCTGTCGAACTCTTTGTTGCTGATGGGGTTGACGGTGCGCGCGTGTTGGTGAACGAGCTTGCCATGCGACCGCACAATTCGGGTCACTGGACGATCGACGGGTCTGTGACCAGTCAGTTTGAACAGCATCTTCGCGCTGTGCTCGACCTGCCGTTGGGGAGCACGCGAATGACGGCGCCTGCCACGGTCATGGTGAACCTACTGGGGTCGAATCGACACGATCCCAGCGAGGGCCTGTCTCAGGCTTTGGCATCGAGTCCGGAAGCAAAGATCCATCTGTACGGCAAGTCGGTGCGACCCGGCCGGAAGCTCGGACATGTCAACGTATCTGCGACTACGGTGGAAGAAGCTCAGGCCGCAGCTCAGGCGGCGGTCGATGCGCTGTTCGGCGAGCCGGAGGAGGAGGACGGCTAGGCCCGTCACACTGGTCGGCATTGACGAGGGCGACGCTCTGCGGCGTGGCACGTTGAGATTAAGACAGGGGTCTGCCTGATGATGAGGTGGCGGCGCGCTGTGAGTGCGCAAAGCACCAATGAACAACACGAGAGGACACGGAGCACCATGAACCTACAACCATCAGAGGAATCCACGAGTGGTCGCATGCAAGCGACCACTCGGCGCGGCGAGGGTGGCGACGCGTTTCCTATCGTGACCCCAACCGGTCAGAATCCACTGGTCGGGGTGGTCATGGGGTCGGATTCAGATTGGCCGACGATGAAACCTGCCGTTGATGCCCTTGCAGAGTTTGGCATCGCCTGTGAGGTCGGTGTCGTTTCTGCGCACCGCATGCCTGAAGACATGGTGAATTACGGCAGGTCAGCGTCCGAACGAGGTCTGCGTGTCGTCATCGCAGGTGCCGGTGGTGCAGCGCATCTGCCTGGCATGCTCGCAGCGCTCACCGAACTGCCCGTCATCGGTGTTCCGGTACCACTGAAACACTTGGATGGTGTGGACTCCATGCTGTCGATTGTGCAGATGCCTGCTGGCGTCCCGGTCGCCACGGTGTCAATCGGCGGTGCACGAAACGCTGGATTGTTGGCGGTACGTATCCTCAGCGTCGGTACCGACGAGGCTGCTGCCGATCTTCGCGCCCACATGCGAGCTTTCCAGCAGGATCTGCGCGCAGTTGCCATGAACAAAGGAACACGCCTGCGCGATGAACTGGGTGGCCAGAAGCACTAACACCTTTCACTACCGTTGTCGATCCACCAACCAGTACCTGCATCTATCTGGCCCAGCGTTCGGACCGATGCGCGCCGCCCTTCGAATCACACTGAGAGTTCGTCGGACGGTCACGCACCACGCGCGTGACCTGGCATGCATATCCGTAATACAGTAGTGGCATGAGTATTCTTGTATGTGGCGGCGCCGGCTACATCGGCGCACATGTAGTACGGCTTCTCCAGCAGCGCGGTGAACGCGTCATCGTCGTCGACGACTTGTCGTATGGAACGGCTGACCGTATCGGCGACGCGAAACTCATCAAAATCGATTGCGCATCCGATGAAGCTCGCGGCGTTCTGACCAACGCCATGGTCGATGAGGACGTGGACGCAGTAATCCACTTCGCCGCCCGCAAGCAGGTTGGCGAATCGGTGGAGCGCCCCGCCTGGTACTACCAACAGAACATCGGCGGCCTCGCCAACATGCTTCTGGCAATGCAGGACGCAGGCGTCACCCGCATGATCTTTTCCTCTTCGGCCGCGGTGTATGGCATGCCGCCCGTCGAGGTCGTCCCCGAAGACATCGAGAAGAAACCAATCAACCCATACGGCGAGACCAAGCTCATCGCCGAGTGGATGATGGCGGACTGTGAACGCGCATGGGACCTGAACTGGATCGGCCTGCGCTACTTCAACGTGGCAGGTGCGGGGTGGAACGACCTGGAAGACCCCGCGACCCTCAACCTGATTCCAATGGTGCTGGATCGCATTTCCAAGGGCGAGTCCGCCAAGATCTTCGGCACAGATTACCCCACGCCGGATGGCACCTGCATCCGCGACTACATCCACGTGCGCGACCTGGCTCAGGCACACATCGCCGCACTTGATGCTCTTGAAGATGGAAAGCCGGAACATCGCGTGTTCAACGTTGGCACTGGGAAAGGCACATCCGTTCGCGAGGTCATAGACGGTTTGCGCGAAGTGTCGGGCTGGGACTTCCCGGTCGAGGAGCTGGATCGCCGCGCCGGCGACCCGCCTCAGCTCATCGGCGATTCGTCCCGTATCCGCAAGGACCTGAACTGGACGCCCGAACTGGATGTCCATGACATCCTCAGCTCCGCATGGGAAGCGTGGCAGGCCGGCCCTCGTCACTTTGAGGTTCCCGCCAGCAACTAGGAGCCGGCGGAGTTTACAGGCTCACGGGTCGCCCTCGTCATTGGTGTTTTCGACAGTGACGAGGGCGGCTTTGTCATGTCGCCGCCAAGGATAGGGGAGCGTGCGCACGTGGTGGCGCTCGTTTAGTCTGCAGGTGGCGCGCACCATTGAGTGTCGGCCGACTACAAGGTGGACCGCACTAGCGACCTACCCGTCAAGCTGGTTGAGGTCCTCTGGCGTGATCTGGCCGCGTGCGACTTTGGCGAAGAACTCGGGCGCGGTTGTATCGCGCAGCAAAACGGCTGAGCCAGATCCGATTTCAAAGCCCATGGATTCGATGGGCGGTGCACCCATGAGTTGGGCGTCACTGGCTGACTTGAATGCCCACACCAATCGGGCAAGGTCGGTTGAATATGCGGACTTGTCGGCGGTGAGTGAACTCGCTCCGGCGCGTTCAACTCTCAGGGTGGCTATCGGGTTGAGCAGGACACTGGGGGACAGGGCCGTGCTGATGGTCTTGGTGATGACCTGGCGTTGGCGCTCGGCTCTGCCGATGTCACCGAGCGGATCTGAATAACGCATGCGTGAAAATGCCAACGCGGTGCGACCATCGGCGTCGTGGCATCCGGCCTGCCAGTTCAGCTCGGACAGCTCGTCATTCACGTCCATGTCGAGGCACAAATTGATGCCCCCCAGCGCGTCAACGATTGTTCCCACGCCGCCCATTCCGATTTCGACGTAGTGATCCACGGTGAGTCCGGTAAGCGATTCGACCGTTGCGACCAGCTGGTTGGGACCTCCCAGGGAGTAGGCTGCGTTGAGCTTGATGTCGCCGTAGTCCGGATCCGACACGTACGTGTCGCGAGGCAGTGAAATTGCGGTGGCCTGACTGTTGGGCGCGACGTTGATCAGCAGAATCGAGTCGGCTCGAGCGCCCTCGGTACCGTCAGCGACGGCTCCATCGGCCCGGGAATCTGAACCGACGAGCAGGTATGTGGTGCCAGGAGTGTCCGCGTTCGTGGTGAGTGCGTCAACTCGCCCGAGGTGCTGGTTCGCATCCCAGACGAGGAATGCCGGCCATCCGATGATGAGCACCAGAATGATGACGAGGACGAGTGGCCAGCGCCTGTGACGCCGGCGTCGCGGGCGTGCGCGGTCGCGCGCGGATGAGCTGGAGGGTTCTGAGGGGCCATAAGGGCCGGACGAGCTGTACTGTTGCGCTGGATGCGAACGCTCAGGAATCGTCCATTGGCGTGGCGGATGAAAAGCCTGCTGGCGCGGCGTCGCGGGCGTCCCGTCATCGTTGGTGCCAGAGAGCGCAGCGCGTTGAGATTGAAGCTGACGCACCTGGTCGGCCGGCAGGAACGAGGGTGGCTGGTGCCGCTGATTGCGCGGCGTGGTGTGTGATGGCATGCGCCTGGTTGGCTCCACCGGCTGATTGTGAGCGGAGGATTGCTGTGAGGACTGGGTGCCGGAGCTGTGTGAGGACGCACGGCCCAGGTGGACAGGGCCGCCACGATCTGCACGCGAATGTGAATCGGCGTGAGTAACGCTGCTTCCTCCGGACTGTTGGACGCGAGAAGAGCTGGATGATGGGTCAGGAGTACCACGGCGAGCATACGGATCACGGAAGGAACGGCGCTGAGGTACCGCCGCGGGGTTCGGATCTGCGGGAGCATCAGATGCTGTGCGGAGGTGGCTCGCTGCACTGCGGCCTGGCGAGCGCTGCGCATCTGGCGTGCGGCGATGCTCGGAGGTTTTGTGCGCATCATTGGCACGAGGGCGAGACCGACCCGGGTCAGGTGCAAATGACGGGGGATGGTCTGTCACGTCGAATATTCCTTACTCGTTGAGTTCTTCGGCAGTGCGTCGCATGCAATCGAGAATGCACAGCATCATAGAAGCGAGAGACTTCGCGGCACGCCAATGGGTACCGGTGTCTAATTTACGTTGTATTGGGCTCAAGGTGCTCGTATGCCTGATCGGTGTCTCAAATCCTGTCGCTCAGTGTGGCGCCGAGTGGTCGCTTGCACGCGACCACTCGGCACCACAAAAAAGACGAGGACGCGTGCGAAACGTATCGGCTTGACCTTTAGTGGCCGGTCGGAGGACAACTTGGGGTGCTCTCAGCTGACTCATCTGAGAGATCCTCTGACAGTGGATCAGGGCTCGGCGCCTCGTTGGTTGCATTACCGCCGTCAATCTCGGTGTTATCAGAGTCGTCGAATGCCCCGGAGCTGTCATCACTGGATTGTCCATCACTCTCAGGGTAGGGGACTGTGCGCATCACGCCGTTGCCGTCGCGGTACTCACTGCCAGGTGGGTACGGCTCATCGTTGGCAAGAGCGTTCCACACGTCAGTGGCGTCGGGCTCAACTGCGACGACCCTGTTGGGGTCGTAGTCGTCTGGCGTGTTCGGCATCATGAGGAATTGGATGTTTTCACGGCTGATACTTGCCAGTGACATGAGCAGTCCCGCGTCATCAGTGATGTCAGCGAATTCACTGGACATCTTGAGTGCCGCCAGAGTCTGCTTGAGGAACGACAGCAATGCCGGCATATCGGTGATGAAGTTCTTGGACAGTAGTGTGTTGAATATGACACTAAAGAGTGCCTGCTGTCGGCTGATCCTCTCAATGTCGGACCCGTCAGAATCCTCCACTCCGTAGCGCACGCGCGCATAATCAAGAGCTCGCCGCCCATCGAGGTGCTGACAGCCCGGATCAAAGTAGATATCCGACTTGTAGTCCTCAATGTATGAAGGAACGTCAAACCAGACTCCGCCGAGCGCGTCCACCATATGCGCAAAACCAGCGAAATCGACGACTACGAACCCGTCCAGCTCAAGTCCTGTCAATAACTCGACAGTCGCTTTCGTGCATGCGATCCCGCCGGCGATGTCATCTTTGCCTGCCCCGTCAGCAAAGGCAGAGTTGAACTGACCATAGTGTTCGTAGGTCTCGTAGCCTTCGGCTGACTGGCATGAGGGGATCGTCGTCATCAGGTCGCGCGGAATCGACACCACCTGTACCCTCGAGCGATCCTGCGAGATGTGCACGATCATCGTGGTATCTGAGCGAATGGTGTCGATCTCGTCGGGATCGCCATACGCGTAGTCTGCGTTGTTACGCGAATCAATGCCGGAAACCAGAATGTTCAGTGCTTTGCCGGCGAAAGGATCCCCTGGTGGTTTCTCTTCGTCGGTCTTGCCACCCTTGTCGAAATCGCTGATATCGATGATGTTTTCGGAGAGTTGGTCACGAAAATCTTTAATCACAAAGAAGCCTGTACAGCCTGCTAACAATACAAGCGAGACCAGCACGCCGAGGACAGCGCGAATCGCGCTGAAGTATCGAACTTCAGTGGCGCTATGTTGCATTGCGCGAAACGCAAGAAATCGTTTGGCTGTACTCATTGAGTGTGATTGTACCGGAAAATCGTTATCCAAACGTTATTGAGACTGCAAGGTTTGTCGTGTCGTTCCTCGTGCATATGCGGCCCCTGGCGTGCCAGCGTACGCAGCCCGAGGTCAAAGCGCCATCGTTGCCCAGATTGACCGCCGATGCTACTTGTCGTCAGCGTCATTATCGAGGGGGGCGCCGGCATCTTTCGTTTCATCGCCATCTGGCACAGGTTCCGTTGAATCCTTGGCATCGGCAGGGAAAACGCTGTCAGAGGTTGTCCCAGAATATGCATCGTCATCACGATAGTGAGGAAGCGGCGGGTGTGTTGACAGCGCGATAGCGCGAGCTAACTGAGTTAAACGTTTTTCCGTATCGGCATCGCGCCGATACGTCGTGGCAACTTGCATGAAGAAAGCCAAAACCAACGCGTAGAGCAGGAGGTTGATGCCTCGCTCCACGCCCAGCCAGGCGGCCAGACGGTTCAGCAGACCGGGAAAGAGCACCGCGAATGCTGCAAAGACGATCATCAGCAGCATGCCGAGGCGTTTGAGCGCCAGTTGGTTCGGATTGCGTATGGGACGCATGACGAACCATGCCAGCAGTAGCAGCCCCGCCAGCAGGAGTAGCTTGATAAGCCAGTAATTTGTCAACATGTCGCTCACCCCATCAGCAATTCGACGAGGATATTAATGGAGTTCAGCAGTGACTGTCCCTTGGAGCGCGAGTAGTCGGTGTAAATGATCGTGACCGGAAATTCCAGCCACTTCATCTTTGAACGCGCCAGTTGGGCAACGATTTGAGAAGCATGTGCCATACGGTTTTGCGTCAAATGCACGTGTTCGACAGCGTCGCGGCGCAGTAATCGCAGACCGTTGTGCGCATCGGTCAGTTTCATTCCGGTGCGCACGCGAGTCACCAGCGCTGCCGTTTTCAGCACCACACGCTTGAAACTGGAAATATCGACGTGACCTTCAAGGAAGCGGGAGCCGAAGATAATCGGCGTGTCGGTATCGATTGAGGTGCGGCGCATCGCAACGGCATCTTCGACACGGTGTTGTCCATCGGCATCAAAGGTGACGGCGTAGGTGCCGTCGGTGCGGGTGAGGAAGTATTCGAATCCAGTTTGTAGCGCCGCGCCCTGACCGAGGTTAATGGGATGCGTTACCACGTGTGCCCCGGCTAGACGCGCCTGTCTGGCGGAATCATCTTTTGACCCGTCATCCACGCACACAATGTTCGGGAACGTGCGCCGCGCCTGCTGGATCACCTGTCCGACAACTGTGGCCTCGTTATATAAAGGCACAATCAGCCACGTGTCCTCATATCGCTCCATGCTGGCATTATTCCACACCGGTGCGCACGCTCTGCCTGCGCATTGCCGAAGTGTGCGGGTGGTGCCTGTGATCTTGGGCTGTGAGTGCGTATGATTAAGTGGCTACAGTACGTCAGGAGGGTATATGCCCAGAATTGTTGATACTGCCGATGTTGCATCGAGCGCGTCCATTGGCGAAGGCTCCAGCATCTGGCATCTCGCCCAGGTACGCGAAGATGCTCACATCGGTGAAAACTGCATCGTTGGCCGTGGCGCCTATATCGGCGAGGGCGTTCGCATGGGGAACAACTGCAAAGTGCAGAACTACGCCCTTGTCTATGAGCCCGCATCCCTTGCCGATGGTGTCTTTATCGGTCCGGCAGCAGTCCTGACCAACGATCACTTCCCCAGGGCCGTCAACCCGGATGGAACCATCAAATCTGCATCTGACTGGGAGCCGGTTGGCGTCACCATCAAGGAAGGCGCCGCAATTGGCGCTCGCAGCGTGTGCGTGGCGCCCGTGACGATCGGCGCGTGGTCCACAGTCGCTGCCGGAGCAGTCGTCACGAAGGACGTCCCTGATTTCGCCCTTGTTGCCGGCGTGCCAGCCAGGCGCATTGGGTGGGTCGGCCGCTCGGGCGCACGCCTTGAACCAGTGGATCGACATGACATTGACGAGGGCGCCCGCAGCGCTCTCGAACCGGTGAACGAGGGGCAGACACTGTACCGCTGCCCTTTGACTGGTGACCTGTACTACGAAGAACAATCAAGTGATGGACAGACAACGTTGAAAGAGGTTTCTCACTAATGGAACGTGCATTTATCCCGCCTGCAAAGCCACTGATCGGTGACGACGAGCGTCAGGCTGTTGACGATGTGCTCGCAACCGGAATGGTTGTTCAGGGCCCTCAGGTCAAGGCTTTCGAAGAAGAATTCTCTGAGCAGGTTGTCGCAGGCGTGAACTGCGTGGCCGTCAACTCCGGCACATCAGCTCAGCACGTCGCCACGCTGGCCTCACAGCTGCCGGAAGGCTCTGAAGTCATCGTTCCGTCGTTTACCTTCGCTGCCACCGGCAACTCCGTTGCCATCGCCGGAGCCAACCCTGTGTTCGCTGATATTGACGTCAACACGTTCACCCTCGATCCGGCCAGCGTTGAAGCTGCAATCACTGACAAGACCGTAGCCATCGAGGTCGTGCACCTGTACGGCCTGCCGGCCAACATGCCAGCCATCCTTGAGATCGCCAAGAAGCACAATCTGCTGGTCTTCGAAGACTGCGCTCAGGCACACGCCGCGTCGATCAACGGCAAGCCGGTGGGTACGTTCGGCAGTTGGGGATCCTTCTCCTTCTACCCGACGAAGAACATGACGTCCCTTGAGGGCGGCATGGTCACCACCGCTGACGATGAGCTTGCTCGCCGCTGCCGCCTGATCCGTAACCAGGGCATGGAAAAGCAGTACGCCAATGAGTTGGTCGGTCTGAACAACCGTATGACTGATGTGGCTGCTGCTGTTGGTCGCACACAGCTGAAGAAACTCGCAGGCTGGACGAAGACCCGCAAGGAGAACGCTGCAAAGCTCAGCGAGGGTCTCGCCTCTGTGAACGGAGTGGTCACCCCGACCGTGCCGGAAGGCTACTCACACGTCTACCACCAGTACACAATCCGTCTGGAAGGCGCGACCGGCGAGGAACGTGATGCATTCCGCGACGCACTGAAAGACCAATGGCAGGTCGGCTCCGGCGTGTACTACCCGATCCCGAATCACCGCCTGCAGTCCCTGGCACCCTACGCTGAGGGTCTTGAACTGCCGAACACGGAAAAGGCTGCCCGCGAGGTTGTCTCCCTGCCGGTTCACCCCTCCCTGTCGGCTGAAGACCTGGATCGCATCGTTGAGGCCGTGTCCGCATGCGCCAAGGCTGGAGCGTGAGTCGCATGACATCATCAGCACCCGAGCGGCATCGCATCGAAAAAGGACAGCCTATTCGCGTAGGTGTCCTCGGCATCGGTTCGATGGGACGTCACCACGTGCGCAATGCACGCTCAACCGAAGGGTTCGAACTGGTCGGCATTGCCGATCCCAGCGGTGACCGCTTCGGCGTTGCCGGTGACATGCCTGTTCTTCCAGACGTTGATGCTCTGATCGAAACCGGGATTGACGCCGCCATTGTTGCTGTCCCCACCATTTTCCACGAGGAAGCGGCTCTCAAACTGGCTGAAGCTGAGGTTCACACACTGGTTGAAAAACCGCTTGCCGCAAGTGTCGAGGCCGGACAGCGTCTGGCTGACGCGTTCAACGCAGCAGGACTTGTCGGCGCTGTTGGCTACGTGGAGCGTTGCAACCCGGCGATCATGGAGATGCGTCGCCGCGTTCAGGACGGCCAGCTCGGTCAGGTCTACCAGATCGTCACGCGTCGCCAGTCCCCATTCCCTGCACGCATTTCAGACGTGGGCGTTGTCAAGGATCTGGCCACTCACGACGTGGATCTGGCCGCATGGGTCGCCGGCTCCACCTATGCCGAACTGTTCGCTCAGACCGCATACCGGTCAGGGCGTGAACACGAGGACATGGTCACGGTGTCGGGTCGATTCGCTAACGGAGTGCTGGTCAACCACCTGGTCAATTGGCTCACTCCGTACAAGGACCGCACCACGATCGTCACCGGCGAGCATGGCGCGCTGGTCGCCAACACCGTGATGGGGGATCTGACCTTCTTCGAAAATGGCCAGATGCCTGTCCAGTGGGATCAGATCGCCGCATTCCGCGGAGTGTCCGAAGGTACCATGACGCGCTACGCGTTGACCAAGCGTGAGCCGATCGCCGTGGAGCAGGAGCACTTCCGTGACGCCATTTGGGGCGTTGGCGATGAGCACGTCACGATGAATGACGGCCTTGCTGCGCTGCGCGTAGTCGAAGCAATCCTGAAGTCCGCTTCATCCAATGAGGTCGTGCACTTCGATAACTGAATACTGACGCACTTGTCAGGTCACCACTTAACTTGGTGACCGCCGGACGCCCTCGTTCATTCCATGTGGATTGGCGAGGGCGTTCATGCGCCCAGAATCTCACCAACTTTCCTGCTGAATGCGGGAGCCATTGTCTTCGCATAGTCGAGCGTGACGTGATTGTCGTCAAGGTAGACGGAAATGTTTCCGATGAGGGTCGGGCACACCTGATCGAAACAGAAAGCCTGATCCGTCATGTCAATCTGCATGAAGTCAAGGCTGGAGCTGAGCTGGTCGGTCGGATCAGCGTCAGGGAAATACGCAGCGCGCTCCAACAGGCATCCGCCGTACGTCCCGTCGGTTGGATTGGAATCAGAGCAGTCAAAGAGGTTCCGCTCTGAGCGCAGATTGTCGCGCACACCGACCACCGGGATCCCACGCTCATTCAGGTAGGTGACGAGGTCTTCCAGACCGCTGACCAGGCTTTCATCATGGGAATCAGGAGAAGCGGCCGTACTGACCAGCATCACCGCATCGAAGTCGTGCATGTCCATGTAGTCCAGCAGATTCTGGTTGCGTTCCTGACAGGTCCCCTCGTAGCTGTCCGGCATTCCCCACGAGCACCCGCCCTGCAGGACGGCAGTCGCATTCCATTGTGCCGCGTCCAGGAACATGCTGACCTGCGTCAGAATCATCTGTTCAGCGTGAGAATCTCCGGCAATCAGAATGTGGCCTTCGGAGTGCTGGTCATCTGCCGCATAGGTTCGGCACGACCCGTCGTCAGTGTTGAACAGGCGTTGTCCATCCGCGTCACACGGATTGGAATACGAGGCCCACTGCTTGTCCAAGGCAAACGGGCTGGGCAGCGGATCCTCGTCAAAAACAACCGGCTGCATGTTGCCGTCAGTGGTCGCATCGCTGTCAGATGCGGAGTATGTGCTCTCACTGCTCGTGTCGAAAATCGTGGCACCGGGGTGAGTTTCGGAGACCACGTTATTCTGCAGATCCGTGAGGTTCATCAGGTCGTCCTGAGCTTTGACATGCAGAGTCCAGTACGTGGCGGCCAGAGGCACACCTCCAGCCAGAACGCTTGCCAACGCCACGATCGCCTTGTTGCGGGTACGTGCATTGACCCAGCGACCCTTGCGCGCCGGATCATCGACTGCACGGGTCAGAACTATTGCGACAACGATGGACACTGCGATGGCAAGCAGTCCCTCGATCACCGTGAGTCGGTGCTGGCCGAGGGCAGCCAGCGTGAGCGTGAAAATGGGCCAGTGAACCAGATATACGGCGTAGGAAATGTCGCCCAGATTCGGCAGCGGCCGCGTGGACAGAAATGCTGCGGCTGAGCGAGGCGATTTGCTGGGGAAGAGAAGGATTGTGGAAACCGCGAGCATGGGGACTGCGGCCATGGGACCTGGATAGGTGCCGATGCTCACCAGGCTGTAGATCACCAGGACGACCAGACCCACCCATGACATCAGGCGGCCCCAGGGGCGCAGGTGACGGAGCCATGGCGCTGCGGCTGCGATTGCTGAGCCGAGGGAGAACTCCCAGATTCGTGCACGTGTATCGAAATAAATGCTCGCGTCATCTGGGGCCGCAGTCAGGAGCCACATCAGTGACGCAACGGTCATTAGCGTGAATGCAGTGCAGACGACAGGGCGAATCAGGTGCCGCTTCCTGCGTGCCAGCAGAACACACAACGTCATGAGGAATGGCCAGAGCAGGAACACCTGGCCCTGCATTGACATGGACCACAGGTGCTGCAGAGGGCTGGCAAGCCCGGAGTCATTGGCGTAGTAGTCGGCGGCAACCGACACCAGGCGCCAGTTCTGCCAGTAGGTCACTGACGCGAATCCCTGGATGGCCTGTTCGATCCACCGTGAGCGCGGAAGAATGATGAAGGAGGCAATAACGGTGGCGAAGACAGTGACAACGAGGGGCGGAAGAAGCCGCTTGAATGTGTTGGCCCAGCGCTCCAGGAAAAACGGCATGCGTCCAGCTTCTGAACGACGCATGAATGAGGATGTCATCAGATAAGCGGAAATCATGATGAATGCGTCAACACCGATGGGGGAGCCGATGCGCCATGCGTGGTAGAGAAGCACCTGCACCATGCAGATCGCCCGCAGACCCTGGATATCGAAGCGACGGGGAGACGCTTTGATGGGCTGCGCGGCTACATGAGGAGGCGTTGAAGGGCCTTGTGGGCGCTCGCGGCTCAATGCCGAACGCGGGTGTGCTTCAACATTCACAATTATCGAAGCTATCACGGGGTAGATCAGAAAGCGTATCGTCATGCGGCTTGGAAAGGGCGAAAGTGATGTGACATTTGGCTGTCCTTTATGTGGGGGACTTGCCCTGAGTGACCTGAAGAACCGCCAATATGTGCATATTAGAATGCTATGAGCACGTTGATGATATGAGGTGGAATGATAGAAATCGCTCGTTATTTCAGTGCCGCTGTTTTCCTTTCTCTTGCGGCTGCGAGTATGCCCGTCGCCGCTCTCGCAACGGATAGCGACTACTTGGGAGACGACCAGACGGCAGGAAGCCAAGGAACATCGACCGAAGAAGACAGGTCGACATCTTCTTCTGAGGATCCAGCACATACTGGTGCGGTAGAAGGAGCTCCTGAGGAGGCTGGGAATACTGGCCAAGCTGATGAGTGGAAAGATCCTGAAGGCAGCGGGCTTGAAGAAGAGACCAGTGCTCGCGAAGAAGATTCCTCTCAACCGCAAGATCCACCTGACGACTTTTCGCCCCAGACTTCTGTGAGATCACATGACGGCGGCATCGTGTCCGTCCAGTCAACAGAAGTCATCGGCAACGGCTGGACTGTCGGGGACATATACAACGCCGGGAATTTTGACGCCAGCGGAAGCGGCGACCTGTTTCTTGTCACGGGTGACGGAACGCTGTGGCTGTATCCGCGTTCCTCTCCCACAACCTTTCAACCACGTCAACGTGTCGGCCAAGGATGGGCAACACTGCCGCATGTGATGGCTGGCATCGACTTTGATGGTGATGGCCACACAGATGTGCTGGGCGTTCACCCCAATGGGGCGCTTGTTTTGTACCCGGGGTCGGGATCAGGATCCTTCAAGGCATCCAGACAGGTTGGACAGGGTTGGGCTATTTTTGATCGGTTGATTGCGATTCAGCGTGGTCCAGGTGGCAATGCAGCAGTTCTCGCTTTCAGAGATAACCAGATGAGCGTATACGGAACAGATGGTAAAGGAACGTGGAAAGCGCCTCGTCCCGGGAGTTTCCCGAATCATCATTGCGCGCCATTCCCGGCGAGCGATCTTTTCGACACGGGTCATTCATCGATTATTTGCCTGTCATCAGATGGTGATATTAATATGCATGCGACGACCGATGGACTGGCTTATTCGTCGTACGCTTCGTTGAAAACCTCTTTCGAGGCACCTGTTTTCGCCCAGTCCAACGGTTATGCGGGCGGTGGTGAGGGGAGTATCGATATTGCCGATGCTCGCGGCCTTCTTTATTCTGTGAAGGTTGCAGGCTTGAGTGGATCAAGTGATTCGGAGCCGTCGCATCCAGCACCTGAATCTCCTGGACCTGACGACGTGTGGTACGACATTAGCTTGTCGACCCACGAAATGATCGGAGTGGGCTGGCCGCAGTCAAGGGTGTATTCGATGGGCGATTTTGATGGGAATGGCCATGCAGATTTCGCTTTGGTTAATTCGAATGGTCAGCTGACTTTCTATCCCATGAACTCATCTACTCGCTTTGGCAGTCCGCGCGTTATTGGTCAGGGGTGGAATGCAGTTCGAGACATTTACACAGGAATTGACTTTAATGGGGACAATCGCAGCGATATATTAGCCCGCATGCCAGATGGAAGGCTGCGACTGTATCCTGGCGATGCACGCGGTGGATTCCTTGCGCCGTACTACGTTGGTCAGGGGTGGGGCAGCTTCGCGAAAGTTTGGTTGCTACGCAATGGGCCGAATCACCACCCGGCTATCTACGCATTGGACTCTGATCAAAGTCTCATGCTCTATTCGACAAATGGCCAAGGAACGTTCCTGCCGCCACGCAACCTCGGAAAAGTCGATGACCTGCTCTCTCATGCTTTTTCTGCAGATGACTGGAATAGCTCGGGTCGTTCAGATCTCATCTCCCGTGATGACAATGGTCACCTGTACGTTCTTCAGCAGAGCCAGAGCGGACGCTTCGAACCACCACGACTCATAGGGTGGGGATGGCAGAGTATGTCGCCACTTCTTGTTGGAAATACCTCGCATTCATCCAAGGAGCTTGTTGCTGTGGACACGCGAGGGATCCTGCACCTGTACTCTTTCACCTACAGAGGAACTAACCGCTCCTTCAGGAGTATTCCCTTACCGAAACCGACGTATGCTCATCGGGTACAGGAAACCGATCAGTGGCTCACGCATCCCATTTCGTGGCAGGGACAACCTGACGGATCAACGTGCGGGCCGACGTCGATGTACATGGTTCTCAATTACCTGGGTTACCAGCAATCTCGCTATGCGACGCACAGCTTATCGATTTGGAATCTCGCATCTTCAAGCTACGCGGCAGTAGGAAGTGGTGCCTCAGGGGGAACATCGTGGGAACACCACCGGTTATCTGTCGGCCTGAACCGATGGATGGGAACTCAGTCCTACCGACAGACAACATTCCCCAGTGGGTGGGATTTCAGAAGCAAGGTTCTCGACAGTTTTCAGACAGGGCGCCCGGTTCTGGTGGACACGATTGAGAGTTATGGAGGCCCCCACTATAACGGTCACACTGGGACCAGTTCGCACATCATTGTTGCGTATCGCTACCACAAATCAAATGCGACAGTGGGGTTTGTTGATCCGGGAGGGCCTGGATCTGCTATTACCGGATATAGCGCGCAGCGTTACTTTGATTACTTTGACGCTAACCGTTTTGCGGAGAATTTCCTCGGCAATTATGGCGGCGGCGGCCATGGAATGGTGTATTGATGCGCCGTACCCATCTGCAGTTTGTAGCTGGAGCACTAACGTGTGCTGCGATGTCGGGGCTGTGCGCATGTACAAGTTCCTTTACGGGGAGTATCCAGAGCGACCATGGCCAATCGGGCGCGCCTGAGGAGAATACCGGTGTGGCTCAGCAAAGCGAGCCGCAATCCCTGCCCGCAGCAGGAGGTCTGCGGGATCCCAGCACGTGTGAACGACAGGCGCGTGAACCCGCTGATATTTCTCGTGCAGTGCTGGCTGTCTTAGGCGAACCGATCTCGACGGAATCTGTCATTATTGATACGACCTCGCAAGCAATCGCCCCCTTCCGAAGCACGACTGTCGGGTCGACTATTGACAGCGGATCTCCACTGCAAATGATCGGCATGGGCGAAAGGGGCGAAGCTCTGGCGGTTGTGCAGGTACTGCCGCGTGCTGAACATTCCAGTCCGACTCATGTAGGAATCATTGAAGGCAAGAAGTTTTATCCATTTGTGTCGACGAAACTGCTGCCGGAGCAACCGCCTACCGCGCTCACGCCGGCTCCTCTTGCAGGGACAATCGCACATGGCCACGCGATATGGACCGAACAGCTTTTCGACGGGACGCCGTCCAACGCGTGGTCCATGGCGTGGCGTGTGATGGGAGCGCCGCTGACGGGTCAGAAGATGGCGACCGAATTGCTCTCATCATGGGCGCTGACTGGTCAGAGCAGTCTTCCCGTCGCCTCCGGATGGGTTCCACCTGCTTTCGATGGCACATATGCGTATGTACCAGCTGTGCTTCCGGCCGATGGACAGGACAATGCATATGAGGAACAAATCCTCCAGGTCGCTTTGAACAATCCTGGAACTGTCATCTCGCGCGAACAGGGGCGTTTGCCCGCTGCCATTGGTACAGACGTGGGATGGATTCGTGACACGACCGGGAACGGACCAGAGTCAGAATCTGACGTATTCACCCTTCACTGGGCGAAGCCGAGCCGACACGATATTGAAATTCAGACAGGTGACTTTTTCAAAGTACAGTGGCTTGCGGGCGACGAACACTTTATTGTGATAGTTTTCCAGGATCAATGCTCCGCGCGTTCTTGGCTGGGGCGCTTCGATCGTGAAAAGGATGCTTTCACGGGGTGGGTCTATCAAAAGTCCGATGGAATTGCGTTATCGTTGAACGATTCAGTCGCAGTATGGGGCAATGGGTCAGGAAATGTCGGCTCTGAAATGTATCGATGGGACCTGATGACCGATAGTATTACCGCCCTGGGTGCTAACGAGGGATTTTCTGTTCCCTTCAGCGGAGGCCATTTGATGACAGCGATTCCTTCATTTGGAAAAGAATCGGGCGCGCCGCTAGTCCAATGGGCTCTTGAAAAGCCCATTGACTGAATGGTCGGTTGCTGAAAGCACTTCCGTTTTCAAACGGCCTCGGCTCAGAATGCCTTAGGTGAAAGGTGAGAATCGCCCCACCTACGAAGCCTCCTTTCTAGAGGTTTTTCGATCAATAAGTGGAGTCCGCCGGCCGCAGCAAGCGCGATGATGAATACGACGCACCACACAGGGATAGTCCACACTCCCCACGAAATGAGTCCAGTGAAGCTCTTGAAGGAATAGAGGACAGTAGCGTGGACGAGGTAAAAAGCATACGACCATTCACCGCCTGTCACGAGGAACCGGTGCCTCAGGGGTGAATAGTGCCCTTCGATGTCCGCCGATGCGCAGATACCAATCATTACGGTGTAGGCGAGTGCCAGGATGACGGGAGTGAAAGTCCTTAAGGAGCTGATGAAAGGGCCTGATTGGTCGTGATATCGCGAATTCAGGAGCCAGTAAAAGGCGATGACGCCAGAAATCATGACGTAGGTAGACCACGCAGGAAGATGAAAGCGTACGCCGGCGCGCAAAAGATGAGCGAGCGTCATCCCGAGAAAGAATTCCCAGAGTCTTTCCAACGGAGGAGAAATCATAACTCCTGAAGCACGAAGCAGGCACATGACAACGCCTACCCCAACGGCACTCGTCAACAGGGCAGAGGAAGCTTTCTTTTTCATCGTTCTGCTCGGATTCACCAAGGGGTGAAGGAAATAGAAGAATGCTTCACACGAAAGAGTCCAAGCCGCGGGATTTCCTGAAAACAGTACCGCAGGCTGGGTGGAAAACCCCTGGAGCAAGATGATTGACAGTGCAATGACTGGAAGTGAGAACTGCTTGACCCAGGACTGATCATCAGGCGGTGTGGAAAAAGAATAGAAAACGAAAAGACAGGGTATCAATGCCACGAGATGGGCCGGCCATATCCTGGCGAATCTTCTCCACCAGAATTGTCGAATGCCCGTTGACGGCGCGGCTGACCAAGTGAGGACGAAACCGGAAAGAACGAAGAAAAATGAAACACCCGTATATCCCACGTTCAGGAGCGACTGATGCCGAAGGGGTGCCAGATTCGCCATATGGTATGCGAAGACGCCAAATGCTGCCCACCATCGTAAGCCGGTCAGGGAATCAAGGCGTTTATGCATCGGCAATTTCTTATGATTGAGAATAGGAAGCGAGATCTATTGGTCGGCTGGCGGAAGTAGATTCTCATGCCCACACCACCCTTTTTCCACGAATTCCTTTGCCCATAGCCCGACTTGCTTTTTCCCGCACAGATATGCGCGGAGCTGCTGTAGGCGTGAAAGACTTGAATAAGCTTCGAAAGCCATAGGATGGTTCATCATAATGCGGACTGAACGATACTTGGCAATAAAGTTGTCGGCACGCGTAGCTTTTGCTACGGCTTGTAGGGGACGCTTTATGGCGGGTGTCAGTCGGATGGGTGCCTGATGAAATAGCCGTGCGTCACGGCCGGTTGCTTCCTGATAAAGATGGGAGGTAAATCTTGAATACCATTCGCGGGTAAGAGTCAGGTGCGATCCGCCCTTTAGCCATAGCATCCAAAATTCATGGTCCAGCATCGGCAGTGCCCACGAATAGCCAAAGAACTCGTACGTCGACATTGAATTATTGATATATTTAGCCTGTCTTTCCCTGAGGTTGAACCATTCGATAAGCTCTTGTGTCGCTCGGGGATTATTTCTGGAACCAATTTCTAAAGCTGCTCGTTGAAGTTCTGCTTGCCAAACCGGATCGCGGCCAATGGCATGATAGCAGCCTTGAAGATTAGCGTGGTGTTTAGTTATTGCGGCCAAGATCTCTTTGTACGAATGCCCTTTTTCGCAAAGATTTTCGTCGTGCATATTGCCGACAATCGTATGGCCAGGCAGGAAAACAGCATCGTCCTCGACGAGCTTGTTTTCTTTAATAACACTAAGTGGATACCAATCTTGAATGTGTGGGAGTGATGTTCCTTTCCAGGTTTTTCTGAGAAAGTGCTCGAAATCAGATCCTGTCACAGCTTTGTGGACTTTTGAAGTATCAAGGGGGACCACAAACCAGTCAATTCCTAATTCATTTGCAACCAGATGCGAGATGTTGACTTCATCGCTGTCATCTTTTCCGTACGTAAATGCGATCACATTTTCGACATGTTTCAACCGTAGGTAGGATGCGAGAAGCCGTGAGTCGAGCCCTCCGGATAGAGGAATGACAAGTTGCCTTTCCCCGACGACGTCGAGGAGGCGCCCTATGCTGCTATCGAGCGCATGCTTGAATAAGTCACTAAATTCTTCAGCATCGGTAACACTGTCTGGAGAGAAGGCATATCGCGTGTAAAGGCGAGACTCTTTCTCCCCATCTTTCTTAAGGATGACGTAGTGGGCGGCCTCAGTTGAACAAATGCTTTCTGCGAGAGTGTAAGGGCCGATACAAAAGCCTGTACTCTCAAATATCCGAGCCTGTTGGTCATTCCGCTCGAGTGATTTCAATGTGCGAGTAGCCTCGAAGTCGTCGGTAACTAACCACGTTCCGTTAACAAATGCATAGGCAAGCGGATGGGAACGAATCCGGTCACTGGCTATAATCGGGTTTTCCTCTCGCTCATCGACGATAGTCCAGTGGCCAGGAAGTTTCGCCAAAACGTCTTCATTTACGCCACTGGATAACATCTGCATGATGAGCTGCGTATCGCTGGACATTGACCAGACGTGGAGCCTGCCTGAAGAGTCTGTGACCCACCGGGGGGATGTCAGTTTGAGATCGAAAAACTTCATTAAACGCTCCCTTCGACGAGCGAATGTGGAAGAGCAGGAATCGCAGTCAACATCATACAGAAGAGAACCACAAGTACTGCTTCAGTTCTGTGTGACGGGACCTAAACTGGTTAGACAATATAGAGTATTGTCTTGCTAGACTCGCGGACTTGCCAGTGAGATATGCAGGAGGACAGTTCATGCTGGAGATACCAGGCGACGCAGTTTTTGCTTACTCAATTACCCAGGAGCCTGATGAAGCTTTTGCCCAGTCGGAAGAGCTCGCTGGTTCTCTATTTCTCAATACAACCGAGAAGACTGAGAGCAGAGAATTCACAAATGCGGAAGGGTCCTCACAGGCTGTTGTTATTGGTTTTTGTGTTGATGCGCATGGTGAGCGATCCCGTGACGAAATACCGCAGATGATTCTCGAGGCTGCAGCCGAGTCGGGAATCAAGTACGCATATGAGCTGTGTAACCGTCTCGCAGGCAAATACGTCGTCTACTTAAGTGTTGATGGCGTAGAGGTAGTCTGGGGGGACGCGACATGCAGTATGTCCGTCTTCTATACTCACGAGGATCCCGTGGTGGCCTGTGGTGTGTCAGAGAATCTGGTAGGTGCTTATGTGAGCAACCGTTCGGATTCTCAGATGGTGAAGATTACAACGAATGCTCCTGATGGTCAGCCCCTTCCGAACAATGTGACCAGCTTTGACCATGTCAGAATTCTTCTCCCGAATCATATACTTTATGTTCGTCAACAATATGCCGAACGTGTGTGGAGGACCCCGGGTCTGGTCAGACGGACAGCTCTCGATGAGGTCGTAGTGAAAACGCTTCTTCTTATGAAGAATATATATCGAGAATATAATAGGTATTATGACTTGCTGTGTCCGTTAACTGCTGGATATGACAGTAGGATTAATTTTGCCTTTATGAAGGAACTGGGTGATAACCCGGCAACATTCACCTTCCGGCATCCTTCATTCACGGATGAAACGCCGGATTTGAAGATTTCTCATGTAATATCTGAATATTATGGCGTGCCGCACTCTATAGTTATGGACTCCCGTATGGAGGAATCTGAAAAGAGCTATTATAAAAGAATTGTCGGTAGAGATGCAACTGATTATTCGCTTAATCTAGCGCTTACCATTAGAAAAACATTCGGTAATAGAGCGATTCTCAACGGGAATATAATCGACCAAATAGGTAAAAGTGTTACGGGTAATAACGTTCCCGATAGACTCGCTTCGCCATCCTTTGTTCGTTCCCGTATTTACAATAGCGGCAAACCAGCCTTGCAGATACTCGGACTCTATCTTAGGGACGTGAGGCAAAATTGTGGAAATGATGTGTTTGATGTTTTAGCCTGGGAACAGGACTGCTGTAGATGGGGTACTCAAAGTGATATTACCTATGGCATGTGTGGTGTGAACATGCTTACACTGTCAAACTGTCGAGAACTTATCTTGGAATGGATCAAGATCCCGCGAAAGCAACGCGTCCGCAAGGAGCTCCATAAATCGCTCTTCCAGCAGCTAGACCCGAAGCTTCTTTCTTTCGGCTTCACACCCGAGTCTAATATCAAGAGAATAGTGAGGCTCAATTGGCCAATATTCTATCTCAGTTGTTATGGGTACGGTTGGTACGTTTCAAGACACTCACGTTAGAAGAACTTAGGACGGTGAAATGCCGGTGAAAACGAGAGAATCTTCTATCTGAGGAGGTGAAAGAATTGCGGGGGATCTGGCATCGACTACATGAAAAGCTGCTGCGCGAGAAGAATCGTAGTCCAGTGGTATCTGCGATCTTGACTCTGATGACGGGAACCATGATCTCCCAGATCGTCATTTTTATATTTCAAATTTTTATCAATCGAATTTATACTGACTACGAAAAAGGGCTTTTCGGAATATATGGAACCATTACCTCCTTCGTTATCGCCGTAGCAGCGTTGAGATTTGATGTTACCCAGATGTTGCCCAAATCAGATACTGTTGCTCGTGTTTTGAAAAAGATTGCAACTCGTTCGATAGTGGTCTCCTCTTTTTTGACTTCACTATTTTGTATTATATTTTCGAAGTTTCTTGAAGATAGGTATCATCAATCCCAGGAATTATCGAAATGGCTAATGATTTCCGGTTTGACTGTCTTCTTGGTGGCAGAGATAACGAATATTCAGTACTGGTTGACGCGAAAAGAGAGATTCGGAGCTCTTGCTTCCAACCAGGTTCTTCAGTCGACAAGTATTGTCTTCTTTCAACTTATAATGGGACTGTTGTGGAAGGGAGGTCTGGTCGGTCTTATAACGGGAACGATCATGGGTCAGTTGGTCGGGTTTGTCGCAATAAAGATCCGCACTCCAGAGCTCCGTGGACCCATACCGGATAATGCGCCTTCGATGCTTTCGCTAATGAGGCGCTATAGAAAGATGCCCTTGTTAAACGGTCCAAACGTACTTGTAGACTCGGTTCGCAATATGGGGATTAATTTGTTGATTGGTTCAGTGGCCGTCGCCGCTCTTGGCCAATTTCAACTAGCGTGGGCCATTATGCAAGTTCCCGTTGGACTTATCGCAGGCTCAGTTTCGCAGGTATTTCTCAAGAAGCTTGCAGTT
Organism: Actinomyces ihuae; assembly: GCF_001457875.1. Taxonomy (NCBI): domain Bacteria; kingdom Bacillati; phylum Actinomycetota; class Actinomycetes; order Actinomycetales; family Actinomycetaceae; genus Actinomyces; species Actinomyces ihuae. The sequence continues at coordinate 192,445 of NZ_CZPX01000005.1, read as the reverse complement.
GTTGAACATGGGAAGATGTCAGGTCTTGTACGTTTTACTTTGATTCGAGCAGCGTTTGCTGCAATTGGGCCATTTGCTTTGCTATTCGTTCTGGCACCATGGCTATTTCCATTCGTTTTTGGCGCCCAGTGGGATCAGGCTGGCTATTTTGCTCAAGCACTTACACCATGGCTGTATATGACGGTCCTGACTTCTCCCATATCGAACATATTTGTCGTTACCGAAAATCAACGTCGAATGCTGATTTTTGCTGTTTTGTACTGTGTTGTTCCTTTATTGTGGTTGTGGTTCTCGCCGCTGGCTTTGCTCCCGACCGTATTTGCTCTTGGCGGGCTTATGGCACTAATGCTGGGTGTGATGCTGTTGCTAGCGTGGAAATGCGCCGTGGATTTTGACAGGAAGCCGCCTGCTTGTGAATCTTCTATCTCGTAGGTCTAAGACATATGCCTGCGGAAGCAGTCGAGACTGTCACGGTAGAATTTGCCTGATGAAGTGGCAAACGTCGTTTCGCTGAATCGCTCGCGTGCCCGTTTGCGGATTCGTTCTGGCTCAAAAATGCGTGGATTGCCGTAGAGGGCATCACAGGCGACAAACTGCATTGCTTGTGCAAGCTCGCTTTCATCGTCTATCGAAACGGTTACGCCTTCCGAAGGCCCTATCATGTATTGTCCTCCCCACGTTCGGGTTCCGATGCAGGGCAGGCCTACCATCTGCGCCTCTGCGAACACTGCGCCGGCTGATTCGACAGCGCTCGCAAGCACAAACGCATGTGTGTGTGACAGCAGATTGAAGATTTCATTTCTGGGCCGAGAGCCGAGGAAGTCAACCGCATCCGCGACGCCGAGATCTGTGCAATACGCTTTGAGGCGAGCTATTTCTCCTGATACTCCTCCTCCTATTACTACAAGTCGTGTATGCGGAATGGTGTTGCGTAGCCGGGCGAAAGCTCGGATAGTGAGTTTTGGACGTTTGTTGTCGCCAAGATGTGAGACATGGCTGAAAATAAAGTCACTTCTGGAGACATAGGAAGGTATGGGAACGCTCTGGGCGTCATTAGGAACAGGCAAAGTGATGACTGTCCAAGGAGATGTGGAATAATACGATTCAAGCTTTTTTGCAAAGAGTGGAGACACGGTGGCGCGTCCCTGGGCTGCTCTGACAAGGCGCATAATTTCGCGGGTACGCGGTGAGTTATGTGCTCGTTTTATTGACGAAGGTCGGTGCTCGGTGAGGCAATAAGGAATACACCAACGTCTTGACGCAGCAGCAGCGAGATAAATTCCTGGGTAAACTGAATGGGCGTGCGCGATTGCTGGTCTACCGCAATGGGCCTCATACAGTTGAAAAGCCTTTTTCGCTTGAAGTGCAATCACGGAGAATTCACCGGGCAGCTTTTCTGAGGGGATATTTCTGACGGAACCGCGGACAACGCCAATCCCCTCCTCGATAGTGAAATTGAGTGGCTCGGCCGCTTTCCAGGGTTGCTGGGACGTGAGTGCGATGATACCAACTGTGAAGCCGGCTTTTTTCAGCATCTGGGCCTGTTCGCGGAAGAAAGTTCCATTCAAAGGAGAACTGGCACTCGGATACCACGATGGGAGAAGGAGCACATGAGGTGAAAACGATAACGAGCTGACTGAGGACCCTGTCATCTTTTGAGCATAGAGGATTTCGAGCTATCCTGGCGCCCTGTAGGATAGTGTCATCCAATTCCTGATGATGCGAGGCTCAAAGTGCATTCCACACCGACGATGATTTTTCATGCGCCCTATCCGATGGAGCCAAATCCCACTGCAGCCTCGCGTCTGCGTCCCCTGCGGATGCGGCAGGCTTTCGCGGAAATCGGCTACCACGTGATTGACATGTCAGGGACGACGCTCGAAAGGCGCAGAAAACTGGCAGCGTTGAGAAGGAAGCTTCGGCAGGGGACGAAGCCGGAGTTTCTCTACAGCGAGAACTCCACGCAACCCAATGTATTCGCTACGAGCGTGAAGTCAGGATTTGCGCCGATGCTTGATAATGCGATCTTGAGTCTTGTGCACAGGCACGGCATCCCATCGGGTGTTTTCTACCGCGATATCTACTGGAAATTTGCACATGCCCCAGCAAAAACTGTCATTGGCAAGCTGTCGCCTTTTTTTCACCGACTCGATATGCGTGGATACCTCCGCAATAATGTGCATTTTTTCCTGCCCTCTGAAGGCATGGCAACCTATCTCAACCTGCCGAACGACGCAATGTTTTCTGCTCTTCCACCCGCAGGGGATAGTGGACGCACAATGCCGCTTCCAACAGGTCCGCTGAGATTGTTTTATGTCGGTGGGCTCGGCGGGCATTATCGTCTTGATGCGCTCTTCGCAGCCCTTAAACAAGAACCAAGTATTGAACTGGAGCTAGTGACGAGGCCTGAACAATGGAAGGCAGCCCTTGCTCAGGACTCTTCATTGGGCAGCGACCAGATTCATGTGCATCACTTGAATTCAAGTGAACTTGATCCGCTGTATGCGGATACTCACATCGGCATTCTTGCTGTTGAGCCGAGTGACTACCGGAAGTTTGCTGCGCCGGCGAAACTGTTCGAGTATATTTCGCGAGGGCGACCAGTTCTCGTGACAGCTGGAACCGAGGCCGCACGGATCGTCAACAAACTGGATGCAGGCTGGCAGGTCAATTACGGAATTGCTGATATTGCCCAGATCTTGACTTTCTTGAAAGCTCACCCTGAGGACGTTAAGCAGAAAGCGAGGAATGCTCGCATAGCGGCTCAGACTAATACGTGGAGAGACCGTGCTCGCTCTGTTGCCGAAGTCTTGACAGAAAGCAAGTGACAAAGATGAATCAATCATTTCGTGCCCGCCTGCTTGATTTTCTCCACGACGCCGCATTTTCCCTACCTGCGCCTGTGGCTGATACTGTCATGAAGCTTGCAGGGCCGGGTAGCCCCCTATATCCGGTAATTCGCAGAGCTCAAGGATACAAGCCCTACCCGCTTCCATCCCCGCTTGCGATTCCCGACGCGCCTATTCGAGTACTGATTGCGCCCGTAAACTTTGCGGAACAGGCGTGGCAGTGGGCACATGCTCTAGAACGTTCTTATCCGAACATAAATGCACAAAATGTGATGGTTGACTTTCCTGGAGCGTTACCATTCCGATCCGATCGAGTTATTCCCTACGGCGTTTTCACGCTCTCAAAGGATTGGGCACGCAAGTATTTCGAACAGGTCTCACAGTTTACGCATGTGCTGGTCGAGGCGGAGGAGCCTCTTTTCGGGCCACTATTTAACTTCAGCGTTGAAAAAGAAGTGCGAGCTTTACAGTCGCGGGGAGTTTCTGTCGCCGTGTTGTCCCATGGTTCTGATACGCGAAATCCTCGCGCGCATGCGCGGCGAATCCACTCCTCTCCTTTCGATGAAAACGACCCTAAGACGCAACTACTCCAACGACGTTCAGATCGTAACCGGCAGCTGATCGAGCGTTTAGGAGTACCAGTTTTCGTTTCGACGCCAGATCTGCTTGACGATGTTCCGCAGGCTCATTGGTGCCCACTCGCGATTAACCCTGACGAGTGGGGATCAAAGAGTAGCGGAATGGGAGACAAAACGTCGAGCGAAAGACGAAGCCTCCTGCAGGTAGCACATATTCCAAGTCGCTCTTGGTTGAAGGGCTCTGAACAAATAGTTCCCGTGCTCGAGCGCCTTGATGCGAAAGGAATCGTGGAGAGTAGATTTCTCGAATCAGTGCCTCGGAATGAGATGCCCGTAGCCTTGGGAAGTGCAGATCTTCTGGTTGAACAAATCACGATGGGAATTTATGGAACAACGTCGCTCGAAGCGATCGGAGCGGGATGCATTCCGATAGCGCATATTGATACCCGCTTTCGCACATATATCGAGAAAACTACCGGAATCAAATGCCCCATTGTCGAGGCGCAAGCGGACACGTTGGAAGAAACCATTGCAACTCTTGCTCGCGATAAGAACAGGCGTGAATCAATCCTCGAAGAAAATAAGCGCTATCTTGCGCTTGTCCACGATGGTGAACTGAGCGCGCGTGCGCTATATGAAAATTGGATATCCGCCTAAAGCTTTTCCTTCGGGACTCCGATAGCTAGGAGCCCAATAGTTCTTCCATAATAGTCCGAGCAACCGCAGCTTCATTCTCAAAGCTCAAGGCATGTGAAGCTTTGTGGCTAGCCTGTTTGAATGCTTGTATCTGCTGTGAATCAAGTGAATGCAAAGACTCTACGATTTGCGGAATATCGAAGCCGCCAGATAACACTCCTAAACCGTATTTATTGACTACGTCCGTCATTTCTACAGAAGGGCCGACGGCCAAGGCAAGCCGCGCCTGAATGAAGTCGAAGAATTTGTTTGGCAAAGCTAGGCGGGCATTCGTTGTAATCGGTTTGATCCAGTAGACACCAACATCGAACTGGTTCAAGACAAAAGGCAAATCAGAAGGGGAAACAGGGTCATGAAAGGTAATTCGATCGCATCCACTGGCTTTGGCTTGTAGTTCCCGTAAATACTTACCTTTATCATTCGCTGGCACCAAATACAGGTCAAGCGTGAATTTGTCACCGGCTTCAATCACGGCGTCAATTGCAGTGTCCAGCGCGCGGCCTGCAACTGCGCCGCCTGAGTGAACCAGTCTGATAGGACCGGAGTCGTTAACCGGGCTAGGGGAAAGATCGACCCATGGCGCCGCATTCCTCATAAGACGAGGCCGGATACCATAGTGCTGCTCGTACAACGAGGCAATTCTCCCCCCGACAGTTGTCGCTGCGCTCACCTGTGGAAGCCATGTGCGGCAGATGTGATCAATCCAGGGAGCAACGAGCAGGCGCCACGAGAGAATCTGAGTGCGTTCCTCCGGTGCCCATTCATGCAAGTCTGCCCACACCGGCGCGCCGTGAGCCGCTGTCAGCGCGGCAGGCAGTGCCCGTGCATCGTTGGCCACGACAACATCAAATGAATGTCCTTCCAGAAGACGCAACGCTTCCTTCGTGGCCGGAGCATCTAGGTCGACCGAAGAGTGACGGTGAAGCGCAAGCTTGGCGACACCGGATGGTGTCTGAGGCAAAGAGGCAGCAGATTGAGGAACCTCAAGGTGCTCGGTTGAATACGGGGTTGTCGGCCCGTATCCAACGGTTGTGACGTCACCGAATTCCTGAAGTACGCTCAGCTGGCGAAGTACGCGTGCGTCGCGTGCAAGAGGAGAAAACGAAAGACACAAAATACGTGGCTTCTGACTCATGTGCTCGCTTCTTTCTGCCTTTGACAAGGCATGGTGCTCTGTCTAAATACCGTGAACCTAAAAGGCTTGCGCAACGACCTGTGCAGCGCGCCTGGATGTCGCTGGCAGCGAACGATGCGAGATGACCCACTGGCGCAGCCTCTCGCGCTCGCCTGCCTCGCGGTGCATTGCCATATTTCCTGCCTGAATCATCGCGTCAGCTACTTCGTCCGGGCTGAAGCCTGCGGTACGCCCTAAACCGGAATTGCGAATGTCGTTGGCAGGAGGTCCCTGTCCGATATAGACAACAGGTGTTCCCTGAGCAAGAGAGACAAGGATCTTGGTGGGATACGCATAGTCATAACCACCCGGGCGAATCGATGCGAGTGAAACATCGGCGCTGGCGTACCAGCGCTGAGCCTGATCAGGAGGAACAGGCTCATGGAAAACAATGTCCGTGGATGCTGCTCGACCCAGTTCAACCAGGTCATCCCATGCGTTTCCCTGTCCAAGAAAGACCAAAACAGCCTTCGGAAACACGGTTTTGACGCGCGGAAAAGCCCTGATAAAGGCGTCAGGAGACTGCAGCGATGAGGCGGTACCTGCGTAAAGGTAAACCGGGCCGCCAGCGTGAGGAAAACCGTCGGGCAGGGGAGTGCGGTCAAGCAACTCCTGCGTTTGAACGCCGTTGGGCACCACGCTCACATTGACAGCCCCCAGCTCCCGAGCGCGCTGAGCAACCCCCTCAGACACAGCAATGACACGTTCTGCACCTGTGAGAGCAAAACGCTCAATACTGCGCAGGACCCTGACAACTAGAGGCTTCATATGTTCGGCTTCGGCAGCGTCAGACAAAATGTCGCACGCGTAATAAACGTAGGGAATTCTCCGGAGACTGCATGCGATACGCGCGACGGACCCGGTCGTAGGAGGAGGCTCAACCACAACAGCATCGGGTCTGCGGCATGTCAGAAGACGGAAGAACAGGGGAATGTCAAAGGACATGTACTGCGCATAGCCACGCACGGCGCCAGCAGAATCCCGCAGAACAGGGAAGCGTTTGATCAGGACTCCTTCGTCAGTTACCGAACCGCGAAGGGAACCAAAACGCGAGGTCAAGACGGTGACGTCGTGCCCATCCATCGCCAGCGCATGCGCAAGCCCGCGCAGACGAAGGGCGGCCGCCGCAGGCTCGGGGGCGAAGACCCGGGTGGCAAGAACGACGCGACTCACCTGACGCGCCCTGCCCAGTTTGACAGTACTTCTGCCACGCGCTCGGCAGCGTGGCCATCACCATATGGATGGGCATCAGCTTCAGCAGGTTCGGCCGGATAAGAACGTGAAGCAGCCGCCGCCAGATCCGAACCAGGCTCCACCAACTTGTTCCAGCCAAGATGTACGGTTTCCACCCACTCGGTCTGTGGGCGGACCGTCGTGCAGGGAACGCGCAGCAGGAACGCTTCCTTTTGCAGTCCACCCGAATCAGTGATCACACCACGTGCATGAAGCGCTGAGGCAATAAGGTCGGGATATGCCAGCGGGGGATGAACGAGTAGGTTCCCGCGCGGGTGATCGTTTGACAATTCGATGCCATGCTCCTTGCACTTGGCAACAAGGCGGGGGTGGGCAAGCAGCACAACGGGATGATCAACGTCTCCTAGGGAATCGAGCACTGACAGCAGTCGATCGCGATCATTGGTGTTTTCTGCCCGGTGAATCGTGGCCAGCGAGTAGGATCCTTCAGCTAACCCAAGCTCGTTCATGACAGGGGAGGGCAGATCTTTCACCTGGTCGCGGATCTGGAGCAGGACATCAGTCATCACGTCTCCGACAATGACGGTGCGCTCTTTCAAACCTTCATCGGCAAGGTGGCGGGCACCTTCATCAGTGGGCGTCAGCAACAGATCTGCGGCATGATCGGTCATGACGCGGTTAATCTCTTCGGGCATCGCGCGGTTGAAGGAGCGGAGTCCCGCCTCCAGATGTGCGACTGGAATATGGAGCTTCACAGCGCTCAAAGCCCCAGCCAAGGTGGAATTTGTGTCTCCATACACAAGAACCCAGTCAGGATTATGGCCGGTAAACACATCGTCGAGGGCGGCCAGCATCTTCCCTGTCTGCACGCCTTGAGAAGCTGATCCCACGCCCAGGTGAACGTCAGGCGCGGGAATACCGAGGTCCTCGAAAAAGACATCTGAAAGCATAGGGTCATAGTGCTGCCCCGTGTGGACGATCACGTGATCGATCCCAGCTTTATCAAAAGCGTGGGCAATCGGCGCCAACTTGACGAATTGGGGACGTGCCCCGACAACTGAAACAACGCGCATGTGGGCACTTTATCAGTGGAGACGTTGAGATGCTGGGATGATCGTGTGGAAGCGGTTAGAATGTGTGCGTTATCGCTGACAGATGGAAAGAAGTTTTCATGCGTATTGCAGTTGTGGCTATGGGAAAGATCGGGCTGCCGCTCGCCGTCCAGTTTGCAAGCAAAGGGCACGACGTCATCGGCGTTGATGTCAATGACAAAACGGTTGCAACCGTCAACGAGGGACGCGAACCATTCCCGGGGGAGGCTCACCTGGCTGAAAAACTCGCTGAGCTTGTACCCGCCGGAAAACTGCGCGCCACCACGGACTACGGTGAAGCAATCCCAGAAGCGGAGGCAGTCGTCATAGTTGTTCCACTGTTTGTCAACGATGAGACGTGGGCACCTGATTTCGGATGGATGGATCAGGCCACACGCTCGCTGGCCGAGCACCTGACCAAAGACACACTGATATCTTATGAAACGACTTTGCCGGTGGGCACCACCCGCGGACGCTGGAAGCCGATGATCGAGGAGATTTCCGGCCTGAAAGAAGGGGAGGACTTCCACCTCGTCTTTTCACCTGAGCGTGTACTGACCGGCCGCGTGTTCTCCGACCTGCGACGCTACCCGAAGCTGGTAGGTGGTCTGAGCCAGGAAGGCACTGACAAAGGCATGGAGTTCTACCGCTCCGTCCTCGACTTCGATGAGCGTGACGACCTTCCCCGCCCCAACGGTGTGTGGGACATGGGCAGCGCCGAAGCTGCAGAAATGGCGAAGCTTGCAGAAACGACCTACCGTGACGTGAACATCGGGCTTGCCAACCAGTTCGCCGTATACGCCGACAAGGCCAACATCGATGTCAAGCGTGTCATCGACGCATGCAACTCACAGCCATACAGCCACATCCACCAGCCCGGAATCGCTGTTGGCGGGCATTGCATTCCCGTCTACCCGCGCCTGTACCTGTCCACTGACCCCGACGCGTCAGTGGTGCGCACAGCTCGCCAGTTCAACGCGGGCATGCCTGAATACGTGGTCTCGCGAGTTGAGGGCGTCCTCGGAGACCTTAAAGATCTGAAAGTTGTTGTGTTGGGAGCCTCGTACCGCGGCAAAGTCAAGGAGACAGCATTTTCCGGTGTATTTGCCACAGTTGACGCCCTGCGTGAGCGTGGTGCTGAGGTGCTGGTCCATGACCCGATGTTCACCGATGATGAACTCGCACACTTCGGATGGGACGCCTACCACCTGGGTGAGCCGGTCGACGCTGCGATTATCCAGGCGGACCATCCTGAGTACAAGGACATGACTGCTCAGGACTTGCCCGGCATTCGCCTCCTGTTCGACGGCCGCCGGGTGACCGATCCTGCCACATGGGCAGGAACCCCACGCATGGTAATCGGTGAATGAGGCCTTGGGCGAGGTGCCCCGAGAATCCGCCTACCTCGCCTAAGATGAGCGCTATGACTGCCCCGCGAATTGCTGCCGTCGTTGTTGCCTGGAACAGAGCCGAGCTCCTACGCGAAACGCTTGGAGCGCTAGCCCAACAGTCCCGGCCGCTTGACGACATCATCGTGGTAGACAACGCCTCGACGGATGACACACCGCAGGCCATTCAAGGCAGTGAGGCCGTCACAGACACCGTCACGCTTCCCTCGAACTTCGGCGGCGCTGGAGGATTTGCTGCCGGCATTGCCCGAGCAGTATCCCGAGGCGCTGACTTTGTGTGGATTATGGATGACGACACGGTGCCACACGTGGACGCCCTCGAGCGACTTTTGGAAGCACGGGCAGAATATCCGGGCGAACCTGCAGTTATGGCGTGTCGGGCGGAATGGTTCGATGGGCGTGAGCATCCAATGAACAAGCCGCGTCGCCGCGCCTTCCTGAGACCTGTCCTGCATCAGCATGCTGAGGCGGCAGATAGCTACCAGATTCGAACGGCATCTTTTGTGGCGATCCTGCTTGACGTGCGAGCGATCCGCGAAGACGGTTTGCCCGAAGCGGCATATTTCCTGTGGAATGACGATTTTGAGTACACAGCGCGTCTTCTTCGACGCAGAGTGGGCTTGTATGTTGATGCCGCGCGCGTCGAACACCGCACGAAAACTTTTGGAAACTCTACGGCAAGCCCTGGCGCACGCTTCGTCAACGAGGTGCGAAACAAGATGTGGGCGTTCGGACGTTCGCAGGCTTTTGGGCCGATCGAGCGGTGCGCATTCATGGCGATGACCACGATGCGCTGGGTACGCTTGCTGGCCACGTCCCCTGATCGCACTCAGCTGTGGAACTACCTGAAAGAGGGCGTGGAGCAGGCAAACGAGGAGCCGTCCTCTACCGCCGATGTGCTTTCGGATACGCCAGTGGCGTGTGAAGCAGCGCAGTTGGATCGACGAGCAAGCAGGCAGGGGCAAAACGGGACAAGTGACCTATGCGAGCGTATACAGCAGGAGCAGGCAGATACTTTCGTGGCGGAAGGCGCCGCGTCAGATGAGACACTGCCATTCTCAGTTCTCCTGCCTGTATACATCAAGGACGATCCAGCACATTTCCAGAGGGCTCTCCAGTCTGTAGGTGCAGACCAGAGTCTTGCTGCTAACGAGATCGTCATTGTGTGCGACGGTCCCGTGAGCCCGAAAATAGATGAGATCCTAGATTCTGCGCGTCATGGCAGATCGCCACACCTCGTCGCTGATATACCGGTCAAAGTCATCAGACTGGAGCGTAACAGAGGCCTTTCAGCAGCCTTGAACGCGGGTTTGCAGCACTGTTCATACGACATTGTCGCCCGAGCCGATGCCGACGATATCTCTGTTCCTGAACGATTTGCACGCCAGCTGCCAGTCATGGAGCAGGGATTTGACATTGTGGGAGCGGCGATCGTGGAGTTTTCAGTAGACGAAAATGGCACTGGGATGATCAGAAGGCAGCCGACTCACCAGCATGACATCGTGAGCGCCTTTACCTTTCATGACCCGTTCAACCATCCCGCGGTCGTTTACCGTGCAAGTGCAGTGAAGGAAGTTGGTGGCTATCAGCATCTGGACCTGATGGAGGATTACTGGCTTTTCGCGCGGATGGTTGCTAGCGGTGCGCGAGTTACCAATCTTTCCGACGTCCTCGTGAAGTATCGGGTGGGAGCGGGGGCCTACCAGCGGCGCGGAGGACTTCGGCTACTGAAAAGTGAGGTCGAGTTGCAGCGTCGGCTAAGAAGTCACGGAATAACGACTCGAGGCCAGCTAGTGCGTAATCTTGCAATACGTGCAACCTACCGAATTGTGCCAACCGGTTTGAGACGGGCGGGATATCGTCTATGGAGACAGCTAAGCCAGCCGCAAGCCTGAAATTCGCCCAACTGTTCGTTGCTGCCTAAGGAAGTTGATGTATCAGAATGACTGACTTGTCACCATGGATCCATGTCTTCCCCGGCTTCCTTCTTTTACTCATTGCGATCGTGTTTCCGGGCGCCTTGCTTGCATGGGCAATGGGATATCGGAGACGTATCTTCCTGATCGCCACTCCCTTGCTCTCAGTGTTCCTCATGGGGACGGGAGCGATCGTGGCACAAAGGGCTGTTCGTCCATGGGGATGGGGAACTTACATCAGCTGGACACTCCTGTGGGTCGTAGGCGCATACGTTGTGCGAGGAGCCCAACAACTCATACGTCGCCGACGAAGTGCGAACCACGCGCGAGTATCTGGCTCGACTGCCTGCATTCGAATTCCACCACCTGCGAATATCGTGGCGTACTCTCTGGGCGGTATGCTGGCCATCTTGGTCAGCGCCTACGGAGTGATTGCTCCCATAGGCAACCCGGCGCGCCCCCCACAAACTTGGGATGCTGTTTTCCACCTGAATGCCTTACGGTGGATCCTCGATACAGGGGACGCATCGACTCTGCATCTCGGTGCCGTGGCGACGTCAGATGGTACACCAGTCTTTTATCCTGCGGGGTGGCATGACTGGGCAGTATTGGCTGTTCCAGGGACAGCGGGAGACGTGGTGGCTGCGGCAAACGTTTCTGCACTGGTCATCGCTGCGCTTCTATGGCCCTTCACTGCAACGATGCTTGCAGCAACACTGAGTAAGCGCAGAACGTGGATATGGGCGATCGGACCTATAGTCGCGAGCTGCTTTACGGCCTTTCCCGAACGTCTGATCTCATATGGAACACTGTGGCCGACTGCGTTGTCATACGTGCTTGTCCCTTTGGTAACGAGCATCATTGTTGAAATGTTGCGTAATCACTGCTCACGTAGGGCCTCACTGCTCGTCCTTATGGTGATGGGCCTTGGTGCTATCGGCATCGCCCATCCGACGGGCGTCATCGTCGCTTTTGTCTTTGTCGTGTGGCGCTTTATCGGACACCTGGCGGCGCTTGGAAAGAACCGGGTCCGTGCGGGAGCAAGCTGGAAAATCTTAGCGTGGAGCATGCCGTTTGTCCTCGCCGGAGGACTCTTCGGCCTGACACGCACAAGTTTTTGGCGATCAACTACCGGATATGAACGTCTGAAACCATTTGGAGAGTTTCAGCGCGAGCTGAGGGGAGCGCTAATTGACGCCCAGCTTCCCGATCAAATACACGGCAATCAGCAAGGGATAATTTTACTGGGAATTCTGACAATAGGTGGGATTCTCGTCTGCGTTGGTCAGAAACAGGGATGGGTCCTTCCGGCCTGGGCATCCATCGTAGCCCTATATCTGATTGCTGCAGTACTGTGGAAACCGGGCCTGAAGCTCGTGGGCCTGTGGTACACAGATCCTGCTCGTATAGGCTCAGCAATTCCCCTCATAGCTGCGCCGGTGTCTATAGTCGCGCTGGCGACGGTGATTCATGTCGTGCACTGGCACTGCGCGCGTGCGTTGGGAGCGGACGACAAGCGACGCTCACTGCGTCCCCTGCTATTGCTGACCTGTTTCGGAGTCACGATCGGGCTCCTATACGTCCCAACGGGTAAATACGGGCGCACAGTAGGAGCGCACCAACTGTACCTGAACTATATGCAGCTGAACCAACAGGGCTACAGTTCTCTGGTCTCTGATGCTGAATTAACGATGATGGCGAGAATAAAGGAAGAAATCCCCCCGGATGCCGAGGTAATCGGAGATCCGATGAATGGTTCGTCCTTGTTGTATGCGGTTGCCAATGTTGATGTCACTTTCCGCCACATCACCGGGTCATACGATCCTGACCTGCTTGATGCCGCCTATAACATCTCAGACATGCTGGAAGATCCTGAAATCTGTCGCGTCCTGAATGCGCACGACATTCAGTACTATTACACCGACTCGTTGACATATTGGCCGGAAGAAGCAGATACGCGCCCACTATCTGTGGGACTGCGCGAAGGTCGATTCTTGACGAGGCATATGCGCTTGGTTGATCGAGGCGGAACTGCGGCGCTCTGGAAGATCACACCTTGCGAGGAGAAATGACGATGCCTGTGCGATTGAGTAGTCTGTGGTGGCTTACCTTAAATCAGAGCCGAAAGGCGCTAGCATTTAGAGCTAAGTGCATCCTGCGGTAGGCAACCGCGCCAATTAAGGATTAAGGAGAATGCAGTGGAGAAGGACCAACCGGATCTCGTTGTGGTGGGTGCGGGCCTATTTGGACTGACGATCGCACAACGAGCTGCAGAAGAGCTTGGACTCAAAGTCGCCATCATTGAGAAGCGCTCCCACATTGGTGGAAACGCATGGTCGGAAGAAGAACCAACCACCGGCATTGAGGTCCACCGCTATGGCGCTCACTTATTCCATACATCCAACGAGCGGGTGTGGGAATACGTCAATCGCTTCACTTCTTTTACGAATTACCAGCATCATGTCTACACCACTCACAACGGCGAAGTGTTTCCCATGCCGGTCAACTTGGGCACCATCAACCAGTTTTTCCGCGCGGCGTACACTCCCGACCAGGCGCGCGCGGTCGTTAAAGAGCAATCCGCCGAACTGGGTGACAAGAAGCCGGAAAACTTTGTCGAAAAAGGAATCTCCCTTGTCGGGCGTCCGCTCTATGAAGCATTCTTCATGAACTACACAGCCAAGCAGTGGCAGACAGAGCCAGAGAACCTTCCCGCATCGATCGTCTCGCGCCTGCCAGTTCGATACACCTATAACAATCGGTACTTCAACGACACCTATGAAGGGCTGCCAACCGACGGTTATGGCGCGTGGATGGAAAAAATGGTGGACGACCCGAATATCACGGTGTACACCGATACCGATTTTTTCGACGATTCACACGAACTCAGCCGATCCCATGTTGTCGGCAAGATTCCAGTTGTGTACACCGGCCCGATCGACCGTTACTTTGACTACGACGAGGGTGACCTTGGATGGCGCACCATCGACTTGGAAGAGGAAATCCTCGACACCGGAGATTTCCAGGGAACATCAGTGATGAATTATGCAGACCTGGATGTTCCGTACACCAGAATTCATGAGTTCCGCCATTTCCACCCCGAACGCGACTACCCGACTGACAAAACAGTGATTCATCGCGAATACTCCCGTTTTGCTGAACGAGGCGACGAACCGTACTATCCCATTAACACCAGCGATGATCGCGAGCGTTTGGAAAAGTACCGCGCCAAAGCTGACAAAGAGCCCAATGTGTTGTTCGGCGGCAGGCTTGGAACATATAAGTACCTCGACATGCACATGGCGATCGCCTCTGCGCTGACGATGTTCGACAACGTTCTTCAGCCTCACTTCGCTGATGGTACGCCGCTAAAGTCAGGAGAAAACAACTGATGAGCATCACGTCACACCAGGACTACACCCAGGTCGCGCGAATAGTCTTTCCCGCACAGGGGGAAGAGGATCTGCTGCCCCTGTATGTAGATTTCGGCCGGGCACACAATTCGACAGAACCCATTGATGCCGGCAGCAAGAAGGCGCGCAATGCCACACTGCGTAGTCTTGCCATGCAACGCCATGGGGGCGAAGACCATAGCGCATTGATCAACGGGGACTCGACAATGAGGCTGCCTGGAGGTCTTCGAGTCTCATTCGCGTCAGTCTTTAACGCGTTTCCCGCGAGCTACTGGCGCCAGTGGACCCGTGCGACAGCAGCACGTCTCGAAGTAACGATCAAAGGACGTGCATCGGTCCTGGTCTACAAGTCCAATGCTCAGGGACGCTTCATCCGTATCGACTCCGCAACGGTCGATTCGCGGACCGTTGAGTTCGACATTTCACTGAAGACGTTTGCCGATGGCGGCTGGATCTGGTTCGACGTCATTGCATCAGATGAAGACGCGCAGTTCCTCTCCGGATGCTGGAAAGTGGACGCGTGCCCTGACGGTGATGCGTCCCTGTCGATCGGCATCACCACCTTTAATCGCCCTGATTACTGCGCAAAGACAATCCTCGCCCTTGGTGAAGCCGAAAACCTGAAGGATATCCTCAAACGGGTATACGTCGTCGATCAGGGCAACAAGTACGTCAGCGATGATGAGCTCTATCCGAAAGCAGCGGAGTCGCTTGGCGATAGGCTCGTCATGATCCACCAGGGAAATATGGGAGGCTCCGGTGGATTCTCGCGCGGCATGTACGAATCGGTACAAGCTGACGAGACAGAATTCCACATGCTGCTTGATGACGATGTCATCGTGAACCCCGAATCAGTCGAACGTTTGGTTCGCTTCGCATCACTGTGCCGTAACCGCACGATCGTCGGTGGGCAGATGTTCGATCTTAACGACCGTGCAGTTGCTCACTCCTTTGGCGAGGGAATCAATACGTGGCGCTGGCTGTGGGGACCTGTTCCGGGAACTGAGAATCGCATTGATCTTGCACTGGCTAATCTCCGTCAGCGTCGTGAACTGCACCGCAGACTCGACGTCGACTACAACGGCTGGTGGATGACGCTCATTCCTGTCTCAGTGATCAAAGAAATTGGCTTGTCCTTGCCGATCTTTATCAAGTGGGACGATCTTGAATACTCGCTGCGCGCCTCCGAGCATGGCGTGAGCACAGTGACCCTCCCAGGGGCAGGTCTGTGGCACGTAGCGTGGGGTGACAAAGACGACGCACGCGACTGGCAGGCGTACTACCACGAGCACAACAGGATCCTGACGGCTCTTCTGCATTCGCCATATGACCACGGTGGCCGCCTGCCGTACGAGCTCACGACACTTGACGTGAAGCACTCTGTATCTGCTGAATACTACGCCCAGTCAGCGCGACTGATGGCAGTGCGCGATATCTTGTCTGGCCCTGAGCATCTCCACCGCACCCTCAAGACGCGCATGCAACAGCTTCGTGAAATGACGAAGAACTTTACTGACGCGCAGTACAAGTCAGAGCCGGATGCCTTCCCGCCGATTAATCGTCTGAGCCGTTCGCGTTTCAAGAAAGGGCTACCCAAGGGGCCAAATATGCTGACCTTGGGGCCTTGGACACTGAAAACACTGATCCGGTTGATGACGCCTCCGAAAGAAAGCGCAAAACAGCATCCGGAAGGATTTGTTGCACACGCTGACTCGAAGTACTTTATTTTGAGCCAGTTTGACTCTGTCCTCGTCACGAAAGCGGACGGCTCTGGCACAGCATGGTACAAACGAGATCCACGGAAACTGCGCAAGCTCCTGAGTCAGTCAATTTCGGCCAGAAGCCAACTGATCAGCCGCTGGGATGAACTTTCGGCGCAATATCGACAGGCTCTTGCGCATATCGTCTCGCTCGACGAGTGGGCGAAGACTTTTGGTATCACGTCCAATGAACCAAGTGAAACTGCCGCCGCGGAGTACTGATCGAACAGAATTCTTCTATTGATGACTAAAGAACTGAGTGAATACCCACTTCGAGCGCCCGGCCATTCGGCCGGTTTGCTCGACTTGGGACGATGGAGTTTCCTCCTGCGCCTGTTGGTGAAGAAAGAACTGCGGGTACGCTACAGAGGGTCCGCGCTGGGCATGGTGTGGAGCTATGTAAAACCAGCGGTCCAACTGGTCGTTTACTACATCGCAATGGGTAAATTCATGGGCCTGGGTCGTTCCATTCCCAGCTACGTGGTCTACCTGTTCGCCGGCATGGTGATGATCAACTTCTTCAACGAGATCCTGTCCAACACCACGCGATCGATTATCTGGAACGCTCCGCTGGTGGGCAAGATCTATCTACCACGCGAGCTATTCCCGGTCTCAAGCTTGTGGGTCGCCTTCGTCCATGTTGTTCCGCAGATCGTTGTGCTGATAGTCGGAGCACTCCTCTTCGGATGGAGACCAACCCCAGTGCACATTCTGGTCGGTGTACTTTCAGTGCTGACGATCGGCATGTTCTCCCTCGGTTTAGGTCTGCTCTTCGCGGCTTTCAACGTCTTTTTCCGTGACGCTGAAAACTTCGTTGACTTGCTGTCGATGGTTGCTATCTGGGTCTCGCCTGTGTTCTACCAATGGCATATGGTGGCGGATGTCTTCCCTCGGTGGCTTGTCAACCTCTACATGCTGAACCCTCTTGCGATGGGCGTCGAACTGTCTCACTTCTGCTTCTGGGCACCGACGCAAGGCGTTGTCGAAGCCGGCCATACGAGCTGGGACCTCATGGCCCCAAACATGCCCGCACTGATGATGGGATCCTTCGTCATTGCGTTTGGTGTGCTGCTCATCGGCCAACTGGTCTTCCACCGTCTTGAAGGTAAGTTCGCACAGGAGTTGTAAATGAACGATCCTCACAATTCTGGGTCCGAAGCCCTCGAGATGGTCCGGCTTGAACACCTCGACAAGGAATTTCGGCTGCGTCACACCCGTTCCATCAAGGAGTACGTGGTGTGGACTTTGAAGGGGCGCAAAGACGAACTGGACGATTCCTTCAAAGCGCTTGACGACCTGTCATTGTCAATCCACCAGGGTGAGTCCGTGGCACTGCTCGGCTTCAACGGATCAGGAAAATCCACCACGCTCAAACTGATCAGTGGCGTGATGCGCCCCGATCAGGGCACTGTTCTGGCCCGTGGCAGAATCGCCGGTTTAATTGAAGTTGGCGCGGGAATGCACCCGGATCTGACCGGACGCGAAAATATTTACCTGAATGCGGCGATTCTGGGCATGAAAGAAAAGGAGATCGACGAAAAGTTCGATCAGATCGTGGCGTTCAGCGAGATCGAAAAATTCATCGACACTGAGGTGAAATTCTACTCCTCAGGTATGTACATGCGGCTTGCTTTTTCCGTTGCCGTCCACTGTGAGCCTGATGTCTTCCTGGTCGATGAGATCCTCGCCGTGGGAGATGAGCCTTTCCAACGCAAGTGTATTTCGAAGATGGAAGAGCTTCGGGGTACCGGCCAGACGCTTGTTGTTGTCAGCCATGACCTCGAAATGATTAAGAACATTTGTGAGCGCGGCATCGTGCTGGATCATGGAGTCAAGAAGTTCGATGGGTCAATCGTTGAGGCCGTCGACTTCCTCCGCGCCTCTCGATAAGAACCAGTGTGCCGCCGGAGTGGGGGCCACCCGCGCTGTGCGAAGCCGCCAGAAGGCTAAGGGCGCAGCTGCGCGCGTTCTTGGGTAGCGATGCGGGCGATCTGGTCGGCAACGGCTGGATCGTCTCGGTCAAGCCCGCCGCAGGCGATGATGACCAGAGGGCGGCTGCGGCTCAGCGCCCAGAGCAGCAGACTCGTATCTGCAACCAGGCCCCGGCTCATCACAGCGATACGAGGCGGCAGGTCGATGCTGCCGCGCAGGGATGCCGGCGTAGCGCTGTCAGTGCGTGGAGATCCGGGCACAGCACTGTCACCGCGTGGGGACTCCGTCACACCGCCGTCCGTATTCACAGACTCCGACGCAGCGCCCTCATCGTGCGCAGCGCCAGGCGCGCCGCCGTCAGTCTCCCACAACTGCCCCCACGCTAGATTCGAGGGCTCATCGACCCGCCAGCCGGCAGAAAAAGTAGGCAACTCATCAACACCGAAGTCCGGCACATCGTTGTACCCCGACACCTCAGCGATCGCATCCATCATCGCGCCGGGCAGGTCCCCGTCCCATTGCAACGCCAGCGCAGACAAGTTATGCGCATACACACTCACACCGGCCTCATCAGCGGCGCACGCCCGCTCAGACACCTCGCCCGTGATCAAAATGTCGGCGTCCCCCTCGTCCATGAGGGCCACGTCAACGGTGCGCCACCCGCACAGCCACGAGGCACCCGCCCACAGACACCCTTGCCACGAAGACGGCATGTCCACGCAGATCCGTCCGCGCGGCTGACAGTCCTGATCGTCGAGGGGGACCTGCCCGCTCGGCGCGTTGATGCTGCGACTGTCACCGCTGCCGGCGCCGGCAAGGTCACCCCACTGGTTCATCGCGGAATACTCCATCAAAAGGTTCGCGATCTTGGAGAACCAGCGGGCCAGAACAGGGCCGGAGAGCTCGGTGCGCTCAATGGGGGAGGCTGCAAGGTCGTACCACGTCAGTAGTGGCAGCGGCTGTCTTTGAAGCAGGCTGACCAGCTGATGAAGAGTCATACTCGGTACGTTAGCGAAAAAGGCGGGGGAACGGGGGGTGTGCCCGCGCAAACCCGTGACATTGCAGGCTGAATAACGGTTAGGTCACCGTGAGTGGCCACGCTAACCCGCGATGCGACACAGCGACAACTCGACACGCCGAGTGGCGGAGAAAAAATCGCAAGCGAACTTGACACCGGCGGATAACAACGGTGTAATTCAGGTACGAACTGTTTACGGCGAGGGGACGATAAATCGTGTGGAACATCCTGGGTGACGGACCTCTGACATGGTCCGAGGCTGCGGATGTCGAGGCATTTGCCCGTGCTGATGGCCCGCTGGCGTGGCAGCAGCATGCGCTGTGCGCACAGACAGATCCAGAAGCCTTCTTCCCGGAAAAGGGAGGATCGACGCGCGAAGCGAAAGCTGTGTGCCAATCATGCTCAGTGCGCGAAGAGTGCCTGGAATACGCATTAGCTCATGACGAGCGATTCGGAATCTGGGGCGGATTGTCCGAACGGGAGCGTCGCCGCTTGCGCCGTGCCGCTGGCTGACAACATGACCTCCAGCGCTTCGCACCGCTCGGCGCACACTTCGCCACCCTCGTCCACCCCTGAACAATCAGACGCTGACGTCTCACCTCATGGCGATGAGCCAGGTTCACGCCGCGCGCGCAGCCACACTGCTCACGGCGTTGTCGCCGTGCTGGTCACCCGTTCGACGAATGACAACCGTTGCCGCGCAGCCGCGGTCAGTATCGATTCCCAGGCCGAACAGCCCGAACACCTCGTCATCATCGATGCGGAAGCTGGGGATTCCCGGCCACCTCACACTGCCGCCCAGGCTGACGAACACGCCACGCTCGACAATGCCATTCGTGACTTCACGGTTCCGACCACCTTCGTCTCAACACCAGGTGCGCGCAACCTCTCTGACGCCATCCACCGGGCATATGCCGACAACGATCGCGTGGCTGAACTGATCGATAATTCCACGTGGCTGTGGATCATGCACGATGACTGTGTGGCGCACCCACAGTGTCTGTCTCGTCAGTGGAATACCGCCCAGAGCGGACGCACAATCGGCGTGGTCGGTGCCAAACAGGTCGCAATGGACGGCTCACGCCTCCTTGAGTTGGGTATTCGCGCCACCCGTTCAGCACGGCGAGTCGACACAGTAATGCCCGATGAGATCGATCAAGGTCAATACGATGACACGTCCGATGTCCTCGCGGTCGGCACCGCCGGCATGCTGGTGAGCAGGCAGGCATGGACGAAACTGGGCGGCTTGAGCCCCTACCTCGGACCTTTCGGTGACGGACTGGAGTTCGGCCGCAGGGCGCGGCGCGCCGGGTACCGCGTCGTCGTTGACCCGAAGGCACGAGTACGACATGAACAGGCCAGCCTGCATGACCAAGGCACTGACCATCCCGATGACGCGTCTTTCCAGGCACGCCGATATGCCCAGTTGTTCAACTGGATGGCGGCTGTGCCGTGGTGGCAACTGCCGCTGCTCATGGTGGCTCTGACCGTGTGGACACCGCTGCGTGCCATCGGCAGGATCATGACCAGTGCCGCCCACCTGGCGATACCTGAGCTGAGCGCCTGGCTCAAGCTGATCGCACACACGCCCGACCTGATTCGCGCACGCCACCTCGCCGCCCGCACCGCCACACTGCCCCGACGAGTACTCGCATCAGTGGAAGCCAGCCCACGCGAGGTGTGGCGCGCCCGTAAACTTCGAGCCCGCACCATTCGCGCACGCAACGACATGGACGAGGGCGACCCCATCCAGCATGCCTCACTGCGCAGCTACCGCATGACCAGTGCTGTGACGTTCACAGTGATGACCGTGATCACTGTCGTACTCAGCATCGTCCTCTGGCACTCGCATCTGTCCACCCTGCGCGGAGGTGCCTGGCTTGCATTGCCATCGACATGGAAACAGACGGCGCAAGCCGCGCTGACATGGTGGTTGCCGTCAGGCAGTGGAATTGCTGCTGTTCCTGACCCGTTCCTCGTTCTTCTCACGGTGCTCATTGCGCCGTTGTGCGCCTTGGGAGTATCCCCAACGTGTGCGACTGCTCTTTTGCTGGCCGCAGCCATACCGGCATCGTGCCTGACAATGTGGGCCCTTTCGTGCGCTGTGACGACCTCAGTGCGCCTGCGAGTCGTCATGTGCATGGTGTGGGCCTGCCCCCCGACATTGCTGCTGGCTTTACTCCACGGACGTCTCAGTGCTTCCCTCGTCCACGTCTTCCTGCCCCTGGCAGCGTGGGGCTGGATACGACTGATCAGCCGCGCAAAGCCAACACTGGTCGTCCCGAGCGCTGATGGGGTGGCAACTCTTGACCGCCATGCCCGTGCCGGCGGAGCGTGGGGGATTGCGGCAATCAGCCTGGCCGTCATCGTGAGCGCGGTGCCTGCCCTGATGGGTGCGGCTGTGCTGATCGCCGTCGTTGCACTGGTGAGGTGGAGGAGGCGTGCCGCCACCCTCGCGTGGTCCCTCGTGCCTGCTGGAGTTGTGATCACCCCATTGGTCAGCGCGGCGATCCGCACTGGCGGTACAAGCTGGCATGCGCTCATTACGCCTGGCGGTGGAACACTTGCAGTTCCTCCTGCACAGGCCTGGCAGATTGCACTGGGTCTGCCCTTTGACATTCGTGCCCCCTACGGAGAACTCAGCAGACACAACCCGTCGGTATGGACGTGGTTGAATATTCACGGTTTGACCACAGCGCTCATCTGCGGGGCGGTCGTTATTGTCATGCTGGCGGTGTGCGCCCTGTTGAGCATCCTCCCTGTGCGTGTCCATGAGCCCTTCACCCGCATGTGGGGAATGGCCGTGGCAGCGCTGAGCCTGTTCGCAGCCTACGGTGTGAGCACAGTGCCAGTGGCACTGGGGGCCGATGCTCATGCCCCTGTCGGATGGCTCGCTGCAGACACGGTAGCCTATGCGTGGCCCGGCCCCTTTATTTCACTGGGACTGTTGGGCATGACCCTCGCGCTGTCAACGTGCAACAGTCCGTACTACACGGCCAAGGCTGAAGACGGTGAGCTGACTGTGCGCATGCGCGCATGGTCGCAGCGCCCGCCTCTCATCCGTAGCGCAGCCACCGCACTGGTTGCCTGCACCGCGCTGGTCCCCATGATCGTGTGGGTCACGATGATGATGGCGCCCCCAACGGCGAGTAGAGTCACCGCCACATCGCGCCCGGCCCTGCCAGCTGTGTCCACTCACGCACAGGAATCACCGCGAGGCGGACGCACCCTCGTGATCGCCCCACTCGAACCGTCCGCTGAAGCGTTTGGCTCAGCCGAGGGGACAGGCGCGGCCAGTCCACATGATCATCAGGAAGACGAGGCCGCGACGCGCGCTCACGGCGCACTGGCCGCGTGGATCCTGCGCGCCCAGGACGTGTCATGGACCGATGATTCAGCGCTGACACGATGGGCCCGTCTGATCGCAGTCAGTCCGAGCGAGGCGGATGGCGATGCAGCCCTCCCAGACCCCGCATCCGCGCAGCTTCTCAGCGCACTCGCCACGCTGGTTGCGACCCCTGACGAGCAGGCTGCGCGCATCCTGTACCAGCACAACATCGACACAGTGGTGTGCACCGGATCGAAAGGTTCCCACGCGGCTGCTTCTCATTGCCAGGCCAACGTCGAAGAATCACTCGACAAAGTGGCGGCACTGGAAAAAGTAGGTAACACGGATGCGGGTGCCCTGTGGAGAGTCCGACCAGATTCGGCCCAGCCCGCACACTTACGGATCGGCACGACGCCGATTGACTCCACTCAACTCGGCACGTCAGTCGCCCTTGATACTGGAGCAGGGGTGGACGAGCGAGCCCCTGCCACCCTGGTGTGGGCGGAGCGTTCAGATGCGCGCTGGCATGCCACTGTGGACGGGCGCGCACTTGAATACGTGACACCCTCGGAAGCCACCTGGGCTCAAGGCTTTGCACTGCCAGAATCGGGGCACCTTGTCATCACCTGGTCGTGGTGGCCGCAGACCCTGTGGCGCGTTGTGCTCGCTGTGGCCGGAGCCGCCTGCATTATGGGCCTCGTGCCACTCAGGAGGCGCACATGAGTACCGCGCACACATCCACAGCCGTGCCCCGCACGAAGCTGGCACGCTCACGGCGACCGATGGTCGCCGCACTGATCACGATTATGGCTATCGCGTCAATCTGCTACCTGGCCGCACGCTCCGCCACAACGCAGCCCAGTGCCATCGGCCCGGCCCGTATTGAAGCTCCGGTTGTGACGGCGTCCCCCTCGTCAGTGACACTGGGCTGCCCGGGAGGCCTGGACGACCCGCAAGCCGTCGGCAATACGCGGATGCCGGCGCAATGGTGGGTGTCACCTGCCGGATCCTCTGGTGTCAACGCTGGCGGGAACGATGCTGCAAAGAACGAACCACACGTGGCACTCACCGTGACAGGAGAGCGCGTGCAACGTGCCACCGCGCTGGTGCTGTCAGGAAACGGCGGAGGAGAACTGCGCTCCTTGGTGCTCGACACATGCCGACCAGCTCTGCAAGACCAGTGGGTTGCGCTCGGAAGTACTCTCGTGGGAGAGGACGTGGTGCTCCAACTGGTCAACCCATCCGACAAGTCGACACAGGTTTCCATCGATGCAATCAGCGAATCTGGCCCGACCACCACGCCAGGACCTGCCGTCGTTGTCCCGCCCCAATCACGCATGTCGCTGCTGGCAGCCTCCTGGTTCCCAGGATATGAGCGCCTTGCACTGCACGTTCGAGCCGACGGTCCCGGCGTCATCGCCTGGGCACAGTCATCCGGCATGAACGGTGAGACACCGTTGGGACTGACGCGAATTGCAGGGCAGCCAGCATCGCTGGACTCCGTCGTAGCGTTGCCGGATCGCACCGCACTCGAATCAGCAGCCATCCGTATCGCCGTACCCAGCGGAGAGAACGCGCAGGTCACGTTGAGCGTGCTGAACCCCGTGGGAACAACGCCGTTGGCCGGCACCGACCAGCTCACCGTGGACAATGGGACAGTTCTGGATGTGGATATTTCCACGCTGGATGACCAGGCTCGTGCAATTCGCGTCCAATCAGATGTGCCCATCGCGACAACCGTGATGGTGAAGACGGTTGGGAGCCAATGGAACGGGTCGCAGACGCACTGGGAAGACAAAGATGCATCCGTCGGGGTCGCTCCCGTCACGACGCTCACCATCCCGGCTCGCCAGGACCTCGGGGCACTCCTGAGCGACATTCTGGCTGAGGAGCAGGTGGCTCGTCCAACAGCCCTCGAAACTGCCAGCGGTGCAGAACTGAGCACCATGTCCGTGCTTGTCACCACCGGCGCGAACGCCACACAGGTGAGTATCGGGGATCTCACATACGACCTGCCGGCCGGGACGAGCACGCAGATCGATCTGGACGAAGCAGCTGAGCAGACACTCGAAGCCAGCCAGCCGGTCCACGTCAGCCTCGCACTGAGTGTGAAGACACCGACAGGTATGCTTCACGCGGTGACAGGGCTGGATCACGCCGGATTAGGACAAGGCCAGGAAACGATCCTCATGACGCCCAGCCGATAAGCGGACCGGACTGAAGCGACTACATGTCGAAATACTCTTCGAGCTCGTCGGGCGGAATCGCCAGAATATGCGAAATACGGTCAGCCAGAATCTGACGCATCACTGTGTCCATGTCTGAGCGCGCGCTGTGCAGCTCCATCGCCCGGCGATACACGACGATACGGTCACGCAGCCCGCGCCGGCGATCAGCGGGAAAAATGCGGGCAATGACCACCGAATGGTCCTCCCACGCAGCAGGATCGGACGGTGGAACATCCTCCACACCGAATTCAATGGTCGCCACAGCTGGCCACCGTTCAGTCAGCTCACTGACAGCATCTTGAACGCAGCGCACAAACTGTGCGCGCCGCGTCATGCGCGCAGGGATGCCCGGAACAAACTGTGGTCCGCGCATCCCTCGTCCGTGGCGATCACGACGACCTTGACTCCGTGTAGGCACATGGCCACTGTAAGCGATGACATGGCGAAAATGGCAGTCAACCTTGGGTGTGCCTCCACGCAACCGGCGTCAGGCCACCCTACAGTAGAAGGCGTGATGCTGGCTCGACACTGTTCCAAACCCGGATGCGCAGGGGCTCCTGTTGCAACATTGACGTATGACTATGCCGATTCGACGGCCGTCCTCGGTCCACTGTCAACAGCGAGCGAGCCGCACGCATACGACTTGTGTGAACGCCACGCGAATAATCTGACTGCCCCTCAAGGATGGCAAATCGTGCGTTTGCAGAGCTCGTTTGACCCGGCACCACCATCGGGCGATGACCTGATGGCGCTCGTTGACGCAGTCCGCGATGCCGCCCACACCGATTCAGCCTCACCAGTGGCTCAATGCGTCGCGCACCACGCCCAACAAGGCGACCCGGCTGCTCCCTCGTCAATTGACGGGAAAGACACACCCAACCGCCCCTGGCAGGCTGAACGCGGCCCCTTCGCTGGTGATCACGAGGCCAGAAAATCACGGTTCCATGTGATTACGACACAGGGAATGACTCCTGAGGACAAGGAATAATTCAGGCAGCACCGATCTCAAAAGGCACGGCGCCTGTGCGTGACCTTTGAACTTCATCACGGTGATGGCGACGCACGTCGCGCACATACTCGCGATTACGCAATGTCACCAGGAATGCCGCGATGAAACGCTCCGCATCAGCCGTGGGCGGGGCAGGTGAGACATACTCCAGCAACGAGTGGGCGTACTCCGATGTGAGCTGAGCGCGCTGAGCTGGCGACATGGTTGCGATCGTGCGCATCAGATACAGGCCGTACGCCCTCACGTCACTTCCAGGATCAGTGAACAACGCAGTGTCAGCCCATCGCTTCAACTCCGGTGGCATCACCAGGGGAACAAAATGTGCCGGCTCAGGCAGTCGGACCACGATCGTTCCTGCAGCGATATCACCCAGACGCTTTGACTGCTTGTTGACCAGCGATGTCACCGCGGCAACCGACCCCATCGTCATGAAAATTTCCAGGAGCGCGGACACCGCTCGCATCGCGATCTGACGCATCGTGACAGGACCACCGTCATCTCGAACAACCTGCAGGTGGAACGCCCATTTGCCCAGTGAGCGACCATGCGTCAAAAACTCCACAGTCATCGGGGCGATCAGGAAGATCATCACCATCGTGCCGATGACACCGATGCGTTCCAGTGACCCTGAGTCAAAGGTGCCCAGAAACGCCATCAGCAAGAACACGCTGCCGAAGGCGGCGATATACACATACATATCGATAAGGAGAGCCAACCCACGCACCACGGGGGAGGCGGGGTAGACGTCCAGGGAGACACCCTCGCCGGTTTTCAACCGGTTATCGGAAATCTTGCGTACGGGCGAGACGTTTGGGCTCATGTATGACATGCTAGCTCGAGTGGACATAGATGCGCTGAAAGCTTCGCGGTCGCCTTCATGGGATCGACTCCATACGCTTGCACGGATGCGCCGCCTGGACGGCGATCAGATTGACGAACTCAGCCTGCTGTACAGGCGTGCATCTTCGGACCTGGCGATGATACGCGCCACCATGCCTGATCCGGATCTCATCCACCAACTGTCCAACGACCTGGCGCGGGCGCGTTCACGCCTGACCGGAACGTCAGGTGCGTCCCTGGTTGGCATGGCTCGATGGTTCAAAGTGACGCTGCCTGCCGCACTGTACGAAGTGCGGTGGTGGACAATCGGCATCATGGCGTTGTTCCTGACGATTACCATTACTGAAATTGTGTGGCTGGGACGCAACCCCGCTGCCATTGAAACGCTGATGGAGCCGGAAGCAGCACGATCATTCGTCTTCCACGACTTCGTGGAGTACTACTCACAAGACACGAACGCCCAGTTTGGCGCATCCGTATGGTTTAACAACGCATTTATCGCCATCCAGATGATCGGCGCGGGTATCACCGGAATCATGCCGTTCGTGATCATTTACAACAATGCTGTCTCCATGGGGGTAACAGGTGCGCTGGTTGTGCACTATGCGGGGCCAGCTTTCTTCCTGCATTACATCCTTCCGCACGGTCTGCCCGAGCTGACGGCGATCTTCATTGCCGGTGCGGCAGGGCTGCGCCTGTTCTGGGCTTTGATCAGCCCTGGTGGTACCACCCGCGGACGAGCCCTTGCGCGAGCTGGCAGGTCAATGGTGGTGATTTGCGGCGGCCTGGTGATCCTCCTGGCAATCTCCGGTTTCATCGAAGGATTTGTGACGCCATCATCATTGCCGAACTGGATTCGCATCGGCAGTGGGGTACTGGTCATCACCGCATTGTGGCTGTACACGTTCATCCTCGGAGGGCGTGCCCACAAGCTCGGGATCATTGGCGATCTGGAATCGGATGCCGGGTACGCGCAACCCGTTGCTGCCTGACCTGTGCTAGGCCAGTCCCTGGCCTTTCAGCTGCACATACAAGTCAGCCAGTTTGGCGCTGAGCAGACCCGCCGACACGTCGAGCGTCATCACACCGATGCGATTGAGTTCCTCACAGGCCTGACGGATCTCACGGCGGGCAGCGGAAGCAGCTGCCGCGCCATACACCTGATCAATCGTGTCAGATTCTGACAGCATGTGATCCAGATGCGGGTCACGCGCCGATGCTACGACCACACGATGATTGCGCGACAGGGCTGCCACAGAATCCACAAAGTCAGGATCTGACCCCAACGGCGGAACTTCGGTAACCAGGACCAGCAGCGAATGGTGATGCACCATGCGCCCTACTTCCACAATCACCTTATTCCAGTCAGTAGGTTCAACGGTGGGCTGCACGCCGGCAAAATCGATCGCCAACTGGTTGAGAAGGTGCGGCCCCGTCAGACCGCTGACACGGGCACGCACCTGACGGTCAACCGCCATCACGTGCACCTTGTCCCCACCTCGATCAGCTAAAGCCGCCAGAAGCAGCGTCGCTTCAATACCTGAATCCAGGCGAGGCGCCGACCCGACATCCACCACGTCAGCGTCATGCGTATGTTCTTCAACTACTGACAGGTCGCTGCTGCGAATCATCTCCACATCTGTGGGGCCCAGAAGCAGGGATCCTGCGCGCCCGGTATCCACAACGATCACCACGTGGCGATCTCTTTCAGGGCGCCACGTGCGCACCATGAGGTCGCGTGAGCGGGCAGTGGCACGCCAGTCAATGTCACGAGGGTCATCACCGATGACATACTCGCGCAGAGAATCAAACTCGGTGCCCGGTCCGCGCAGAACCGTGGCCGTCGACCCATCCAGATCGTGGAGGCGCTGCAGTCGGGACGGGAGCAGGCGGCGCGAGCGGAACTCCGGGATCACTGTCAGCGTCAGGTCAGCTCGCAACGACACCTGACGGGACCCCAGCCGAAGTGGACCCCACGCGCGCACGGTGACAAAATCAGAAAAAACCGTGCCACGCCTGGCAGGAAAAATCGCTGTCCGCAATCGCGCCTTACCGTGCGCCTCGAGACGCACATGGTGACGACGAGGCTCCTGGCGCACCGACGGCGGCCATGCATCGCGCACATCCATGTGCACGACCCTGCCGGAGGGATTTGCCAGAGTGAGGGTGCAGACTGAATCAGTGCCGGCACGAATAGGTGAAGGCGTCTCCCTCGTGACTTCCAGCCTTCGCGGCGAAAGCGCGAGCGCACTGTCAACCAGCACCATCGCCACCACGAGGAGGAACCACGCGACCGTCAATGCCATCGTGGGGAAAAAGATGATGGGGATGATGCCAAGCGCCGTGAGGGCGACAGCTCTCCACGAAGGGATAATCACCGTGGAACCGCCACCGTCGCCAGGACGTTGTTGATCACTGCCGTTTTTGTCGTACCTTCCAGTTCTGCTTCAGCATTCAGTGAGAGACGATGCGCAAGAGTTGCCGGCGCCATCGCCTTGACGTCATCAGGAGTGACAAATGATCGACCCATCAGGAACGCCCACACCCGCGACGTGGCCAACAGGGCGGTACCGCCTCGTGGCGAGACACCGAGCGATGTTGCCGGGGAACGACGGGTTGCCTGGACAAGATCGACGATGTAGGCGATTACTGCGTCGTCCACGTTGATGTGCGCAGCAGCCTTTCGGGCCAGAGCCAGATCATCAGCCGTGGCGACAGGTTCCACTCCCGCCTGCCTGAGCTGCAGAGGATCGAATCCGCGCTGGTGACGCGCCAGCACTTCCCGTTCCACATCTGCCGGCGGAAGCGGCATGTCGAGCTTGACCAGGAAACGGTCCAGCTGCGCTTCAGGCAGGGGATAGGTTCCCTCCTGCTCAACGGGGTTCTGCGTGGCGACCACCATGAACGGCTCACGCAGACGATGAGTCGTGACATCAACACTGACCTGGTGTTCTTCCATTGCTTCAAGCAAAGCGGACTGGGTCTTTGGTGGGGTGCGGTTGATCTCATCGGCCAGCAGGATATTCGTAAAGACCGGGCCTTCGCGAAACTCGAAGGACGAATCGCCCGCGTTCCACACCATCGACCCGGTGATGTCAGCCGGCATCAGGTCGGGCGTGAACTGGACTCGTGTCATCTCAAGATCCACAGCCGCAGCAAGGGAGCGCACCAGCAGTGTCTTCGCAACGCCGGGCACACCCTCAATCAGTGCATGTCCGCCTGCCACGAGCGCAATAATCAAGCCGGTGACGGCCTGATCCTGGCCGACAACCGCTTTGCTGATCTCGGAGCGGATCCGCAGCAAGGATTGCTGGGCTGACTCGAACTCTTCTTGAGAGAACTCGTGAGAAGACTGGTGAGGTGGGGTGCTCATCTGGTCATTGGTCATCTGGTCACTCATGGCGAATATCAGCCTCCAATTGTTTGAGTTCCTGTGCAAGGCGGGCAAGATCCTGATCGTTGGCGGGGGCCGGCCCCCACAATGTGTCGTCAGCACGCATCACATCCACACCTGAGGCTCTAATCGCCTCGGTCAGCGCGGCGCGTGAGGAATGGTCGGTGACCCCCAGGCGGCGGGCAATCCTTCGTGCCGTGTGGACGCGCAACGACGTGGCTGCGTGGGCGTGCGCACGGTTGGAACGCAGGAGTCGTCCTCGTCCCTGGACGGTTTCAATGGCGGGGACAGGCGTGGGCAGGTTTTCAGGAACGAGGCGACCAAGACGCACGCCTTTGACCCACGCCAGCATTGCCATCGTCAGGCCCAGCAGTAAAATTCCGTATTTGAGCCACAGCGGCATCGGAGGGGCAGGTGCGGCAACCGTCGTGCCGGCGTTCAGTGAGCCCACGAACCACACCAGGTTCGCGTTGCGGCCCAGGGTGTTCAACGCCAACGCAGCATTACCCGCCTGAGCGATCGTCTTGTTCTGCACCACCGCCCCGCCGGGGATAATGGCGCGGTACTGGTCACCCTCGATCTTCTCAGCGTAGACAAATTGGCCGGAAGACTGCTCGAAGCACCCGGTCCACGGTTCGTGCACGCTGACTGTGACCTCGGACTTCGAAATCTTTCCGGCCCGCTTGGCCGCCTCGGACCGGCACGTTGAATCCTCCAGCAAACGAACCGTCGCAGGGACGTCCGGTTTCAGGACACCAGGCAGAAGCTGGGACGTGCCGGCAAACTTGACGCCGTTGAATTCCGGGCCGGTCATCTGACCGTTCGCGATCCACACGATTGAGTCGATCCGGTCGGTGTACATCTGAAAATTCAGTGGCACCACATCTCCTGCGACTGCGAGCGTGGTATCAGGCTGCTGAGCGCGGGCGATAGCGTCCTCCGGCGAAGACGTGACGAAGACATTCACCCCTTGTTCGCGCAGGACTTCAATGAGGGCGGCCGAGCCTTCATCGTGCAGATTTCCGGCGGAAAATGGGCGCCGATCCTGCGAATTGGTCGGGATAATCAGCAGGAGCGCCATGCACGCGACAATGATGCCGATCAGGATCAGCAGGGGTTTGCTTTCGCGCAGTCGTTGCCGTGCGGACAGCGTGGCGACCGTGGCTCGTTGCTGATTCACTTGGCCCCCTGGGCTGAGGGAACACGGTCAGCGTCTGAGGGTGAGTGTTCAGATACTGAGCCGTCTGGAGACGAGTCGCCTGACGGTGGGTCACCTGCGAGTGATTCGCCTGAGGAGGTGCGTGAAGTGCGTAGCGCTTTCGTCAGTTTCATCAGGCGGGTGACATCGTCACGTGTCGGAGTTGACCTGCCGTACAGGACAGCATCGAACAGCGCGGCCGCATTGACGAGGGAGTCGCGCGAGTCTGGAAACTGCGCGCTGGCAGCCGTGGCCGCTTCATGAGCGGTCAGGCCAGGCGTGGCACGCACGACGTCACGCTCGTCAAGACTCAGGACCAGGTAGCGCATTCCCCAAATGAACGCCTGTGCGAAGTCCGCCTCTTTCAGATAGCTAGATGCGTTGTCATGCGCCTGGCGTGCGGAGACGTCCTGGTCGGACATGACCGAATGAGAACGCACACGGTTGCGTAGGCGAATGGGGTTGAGGATCAGCGCGACAATGAGAAGCACGGCAAAGACAGCCAGCGCCACCATGAGAATCTTGAAGCCGGGCAATGTAGGGAAAGACTGCTCCTGAAGAAATCGCAGGATGCGCTGCAGGAGTGTCTCACCGGACTTGTCGACGGGGTCTGGAAACTGATAGCGCGTCTTGGAAAGCTCGCGTTGGAGCCACTCCTGAGCCTCTGGGGCATCCGGAGTGACGGGCACGTCCAGGTTGACGATTCGCATCAGTGGCCTGCCAGTCAGGCGCGGGCAGCTTGAGCCAGGGCGGGGCCGAGGTTTTCCTTGCGCATGCGTTCATCGACATACATCAGTGTCGTAAAGCAGGCGACGACCGGCAGCGTGATGGCTTGCGCGATCGTTGTGCCCAGGACGGACGAGACGAACAAAATGGTGGGGGAGCCGGTCAATGCGAGCAGGCCCGTGACGGCACCGACCACGCCGCTGGCGACAGATACAAGCGCAGTGAGCAGAATGTAGATCAGCGCGTAGCGTCCGAATGTGCGCCAGAAACTGCCTTTGGTCAGCTTCCATGAGCGTTTGATGGAGTCGATCAGGCCGGCGCGTTCGATGACGATGACGATTTCGACGTACAGGAGTCGAATCAGCAGGAACAGGTAGACCAGTGAGAAAATGAGTGCCGCGACGGTGGCAACAAGGAGCATGATGACAATGCGCTGCATGTCGCTTTCCTGAGCACTTCCCAACTGAGTGAGCACGAAGATCATCAGCGCACCGATGGCGATGCTGGGGATCGACAGGAGCAAACCGTACAGGGACAGCACGCCTACGCGTGACTTGATCTGGTTCCACGCTTCCGCCAGTGTGCACGCCCTGCCCAAAACAGCGTCCTGAACGGTTGCGCACAGCACGCCGGTGACCAGCACGGTGGAGATCGTCAGAAGAACGGTGGTAGTCACCGCGTTGATACCGAGGTTGGTGGCGATGCTGGACAGGTCGGACAGGATGAAGTCAATGAGAACGGTTGGGTCTTCGTCAGTTTGGTCGATCAGCGGGAAAAGCTTGTTGAAGACCGAATCGACCGTCAAAGACGAGATGATCGCGGTGATCACTGCGACGATCAGGACGACGACAAGGGTGAAACCGAAAACAACAGACGGGTTCGAACGCATCGCACGGAACGTTCCCTCGAACAGTTCACCGATCTGGAGAGGGCGCAGCGGAATGACCCCTGGCTTGGGGTCACCCAGGCCCCATTGCTGCGCCCGAGGAGCATTCTGCGGGGCAGGGCCGGCACCGGGAGCAAAGTTCTGATCACCGCCCCCTGGCGCCGAGTGGTCGCTTGCATGCGACCACTGGGCGGAAGCCTGTGAGGCTGGCTGGCTGGGTGCGGCGAATTGGTCAGATCCATTGGCAGGCGGAGCGAACGACGTGCGCTGTCCCCACCGCGGTGGCGGAGCACCCCAGGATGAATCAGGCCCTTCACGTGAGTCGGAACCTGGCTTATAGGCTCCGGCGTGGCCAGATGCCCCGCCGGTAGCGGTGGAATCAAATTGTGATGCGGAAGACGCGGATCCAGAACCTGGTGCTGACCAGGAAGCGTCGTGGCCGGCTTCGGGCGCGGTCTGATTGGCCTCGTAAGGCGGAGACGACGATGCGCCCTCCGATGCCGATTGGTCGAATGTACGCGACTGATCGCTTTCACTCATGGTCTGACTCCTTGGACATTAGTGTCAGTGCAGTGATCGTTTTTAATCGTGCCATGAAGTCATGGACAATTCTATTTTTCACGACCGTGAGTGCCACAAAAGGAACGGAAGTTGAAAGCGGGTCGGCTGTAAAAATTGTCCATTTCGTGACACTATTGTGATTATGGCAGCACATATCCTGGTGGTAGATGATGACGTCGCACTGGCGGAGATGATCGGCATCGTCCTCGAATCTGAAGGCTTCATCGTCACCGCAGTGGAAGACGGTGCTCGTGCGCTCGATGAATTCCACACCGATGCTCCAGATCTGGTGCTGCTGGACCTGATGCTGCCGGGAATTGACGGCATTGAAGTATGTCGTAGGCTTCGGCGCGAATCCGACGTTCCCATCGTCATGCTGACGGCACGCTCCGACACTGCTGACGTGGTGGCCGGACTCGAAGCCGGTGCAGATGACTACGTACCCAAGCCGTTCAAACCCAGGGAACTTGTCGCCCGTGTGAAGGCCCGCCTGCGAGGTCGAGACGAAAGCGCCGAGGAACACCTGCGCCTGGGCGAACTGTCCATTGATGTGGCCGGACACGTGGTGCGCCGAGGCGGCGAGACCATCGCGTTGACACCGCTCGAATTCGACCTGCTGGTTGCGCTGTGCCGCGCCCCGTGGAAGGTGTTCACGCGCGAGGAACTACTGGAAAAAGTGTGGGGCTACCGTCACGCTGCCGACACTCGTCTGGTCAACGTCCACGTCCAGCGTCTGCGCTCGAAGATTGAACGCGATCCGGAGCGCCCCGAAATCGTCATTACTGTGCGCGGAGTGGGGTATCGTGCCGGAACAGGGTCGTGACACTGCACCGGAATCGGACGCGGCCACTCGGCAACCGCGCTGGCATGAACGCCTGTGGCTCTGGCAAAAGGCACGCAGCTCGCTTTCAGTGCGTATCGCCCTGTCACTGTGCGCCTCGGCGCTGGCACTGCTGATTATCTTTGCTCTGATCACGTCCGAGCAGCTCACCGACAGTGTCTTCGATAACAGGAAAGACGCCATCTTGGAGGACGCTGGTGTTCGATTCGCTTCCGCGCAATCCATGTTCGACCAGTCGACAGCCTCCAGCCCTGACCAGGTTCAGGAGCTGGCGCGTCGAATGGTGGCTAATGTGCGTGGTTCAGCTGCCGGCGCCGGAGCAGTGTCGGTGATGGTGCTTCGCTCGCCCTCGTCCGACACTAATTTCCGCATCAACGAAATTATCAACGTCGACTACTTGACAACCATCACGGACCCACTGCGTGACGCGGTTGTTGAATCGACCAGCGGTCAGTGGCAATCCGTGGCGCTGCACGACAGGGATGGCAGTGAACAGCCGGGCATCATCGTCGGCTCTCAGGTCAACCTGCCGCGCGCCGGGCTGTACGAAATGTACATTATCTACTCGCTCAAACAGGAACAGAACATCATCACGATGGTGATGCGCTCTCTGGGCTGGGCCGTCATCCCTATTGCGATCGTGTTGCCGCTGGCAGTTTTCCTGATTCTGTATCACCTGATGGGTCCGGTGCGCATCACCTCGTCCGCCGCATCGCGACTGGCCGAGGGCGACCTGCACGCACGCGTACCGGTGACAGGTGTCGACGAAATGGCTCGCTTGGGACAGGCCTTCAACAACATGGCGGATTCCCTGCAACACCGCATCACCGAGTATGACGAGCTGTCGAAACTCCAGCAGCGTTTCGTCTCCGATGTCTCACATGAACTGCGCACCCCGCTGACCACAATCCGCATGGCGGAAGTGATGATCTGGAAGGATCGCGACAACTTATCCCCATCGACGAAGCGATCTGCCGAGCTCCTTCACGAACAGGTCGAACGCTTTGACTCCATGCTGGCTGATCTGCTGGAGATTTCCCGTTACGACGCCCGAAGTGCCCTGCTGGATGCCGAGTCCACGGATCTGCGTGCACTCGCAGCGAAAGTGGTCAACGATCACAATGAACTGGCTGAGCGTCTCAACGTGCCGATCATCATCCACAACCCAGAAAACAGATGCGACGCAGAGATCGATTCGCGCCGCGTCGAACGAGTTGTCCGCAACCTCGTTGTCAATGCGATCGAACACGCGGAGCGCCGCGCCGTTGATATCGACATTGCCGCCACCGACACCGATGTCGCCCTGCGGGTGCACGATCACGGCGTGGGGATGAGTGAAGAGACCGTTTCCCATGTCTTCGACCGTTTCTTCCGAGCCGACCCCGCTCGCACGCGCACAACGGGTGGAACCGGGCTGGGTCTGGCAATTGCGCGCGAGGACATCAACCTGCATGGCGGCACCATTGAAGCCTGGGGCGTGCCGGGAGCAGGATCTTCATTCGTCATCACGTTGCCGCGCAAGGTGGGCACAGCCGTGGCATCCCGCCCGCTGGAACTTTGGAAGGATGAATGGGGCGAGGGACGCGAGGATGGTTCGTCCGAAGGAGGCGAGGCGGAATGAGGCTGAATCGAATCGCGCGTGCATGCGGTGTGCGGCACCGGTCAGCAGGTTCGCCCGTCTCGCAGTCGCCGGTCCTTATGCGTGCACTCGCATGCGCAACAGGCATTGCGATGGCATTGTCAGCTGCTGCCTGCTCAGTGTTGCCGACTGCCAGCTCGCCCCACCCGTTCGACGTTCCCACGCCATCAGCCGAACCGGTTGAAGTGGCGGCAGGTGGCCCGGCTCAGGGCAGCACCCCGGACATGTTGGTGTCCGATTTCCTGCTGGCGTGCGCTGCCGGCACAACTGACGATTTTGCAGCGGCGCGCCTGTATCTGACCGAAAAAGCTGCCCAGACGTGGCAGCCGACCACAATGATTCAGGTGTATGCGACCGCGTCGACACCCTCGACACAGTTGCAGGAAGGTACGGGCGATGTGACGACAGAGGTCACTGCCCCCGCGGTCGCAACAATCGACGCCAACGGTGTGCTGACACCCTCCGAATCGGGTTCTCAGATCGCACGGTCGTTCCACTTGGTCCAGGAAGATGGTCAGTGGCGCATCGATTCTCTGGACGATGGGGTCATGGTGTCGGAAGCATCCTTGGCAGCCTCCCACCAGCTCGTTTCCTTGTATTTCCCGTCCAATGACGGGGGAGCGCTGGTGCCTGATCCGCGATGGTATCCGATCCGCCGCCTGGCTACTCACCTTATGGAAGGACTCCTCGCAGGACCATCCCAGTCGATCGCGCCGGCCGTCACCTCGGCGATTCCAGAAGGCGTAGCCCTAGGCGCAGGAGGAATCAGCGTTGACAACCAGGTGGCCAGCGTGGCGCTTAACGGGCAGGTCGCGCCGGTACAGGACCCGACGGAACTGTACTGGCAGATCTACACCACGTTAACGCAATCCACGTCCGTCACCTCGGTGCGCATTGTGTCTGAGGGTGCGACGATCGAGGACCTGGCAGTGCCGCTGGGTCCCGACTATCGCATGGACAGTGCGGTGGGGATTTCAGATACAGGTTTTGTCAGCGTATCTGGCAATTCCACGCGCCTGCTTCTTACCCCGGAGCAAATTGGGCCAGACGCGTCAAAGCCGGCAATTGGACCCACCTCTGATGCTGCGATGGCGTGGGTGGGGCAGGACACTGTCTATATTGCTGACGGTGATGGCGGGCAGGTCGCGCATCCGGTCGCCTCGCCATCATGGCCCTCAGTCGACCGCTTCGACATGGCGTGGGCAGCGTCGTCAACCACGCCAGGTTCTCCCATCTACATCATGGGGCTGGGCGGCACCTACATTGAGCTCCCCTCACCATTTGACCACTCCCACACTATTCACTCGGTGGAGGTCTCACCCGACGGTGCGCGCCTGGCTCTGATCCGCGAAGTCGGTACGACCCGTTCGGTGTGGGTCGCGCCGATCGTGCGTGACCCTCAGGGAGTGCCGACCAGCGTGGGCACGCCCATCCAGGTCAGCGCCACGTCTGCCACGGTCAATGACGTGTCGTGGGCTGGCACCGTGACGCTCGTGTTCGACGAGTCCGCCTCGGATTCTTCACCTCAGATCCGCATCGAGCCCCTGGGTGGATTCGGCTCCACCATGCCTGTGCCTGGTGAGGTCGAGATGATCAGTGGAGGGGCGACACCCTCGAACATCTACATCCGCACCCGAGAAGGGAACCTGTATTCGCGTTCAGGGTCGGTGTGGCAGGCCGTGGGCGCCCCCGTTCGCGAGATTTCCTATCCGGGCTGAGACGGGTTATCCACAGAACGGCCCGTGTGAGTCGACACGAGGCACCTAATGAGGTCTGCTGGAGGAGTGGATTACGCCGACGCAACTCACCTTTTGCATCACACATTGACGAGGGTGTCCCATGCACTGTCGGACCTGATCTTGCCCGTGCAATGCGTGGGGTGCGGTAAGTGGGATGCGATTCTGTGCGAGCGTTGCCGTGCCATTGCCACGAATGATCCGGGCGCCTGGCAGGCGGTTGAGGTGAACGAACAGCAGATGATCATGGCGTGGGCACTGGGCGAATATGCGGGAGCGCTGCGTTCGATCGTTCTGGCTGCCAAGCATCGTCCACGCGTAGATCTGAGTGAATTTCTGTGGCGCTGTGGGATCACGCTGGGGGAACATGTGGCGCGCGAGGCGGCGTGGCGAACACTTGATGCGGATGAAATATGGGTCGTGCCGGCTCCGTCACGCTTTGCCAGGCGTTTTCGCGGACAACTCGTGGCGCTCGATGTGGCGCACGGAGTAGCGGTGGGTCTGTTGCATGCGCGCGTTGATGCTGATGATGGGCGCTCGTGGATGCGTGTGCGCGTCATCGATGCAGTGCGCTTGCGTGTGGGAAGCAGCAGCCAGTCTGGGAAAAGCGGGGCCGCTCGCGCCGCAGGACGCAGCGGGTCGATGATTCGGCGTGTCGATATTGTGCCCAAAGTGAACGTCATCCTCGTCGATGATGTGATGACGACGGGGGCGACGGTGCGTGAAATGGCGCAAGTGCTGGGACCGTCGGTTCAGGCGGTCGTCACCCTGTGTCGGGTCAGTGCGACAGGCACACCCCAGTAACGTGAAATACGTCACGACCATGCATTATGATGGAAGGCACATAACAGAAGGCAGGTCGGTTCCGTAACGTCGGGCCTGCCGCGATACAGGGGGTGATAGCAACACTCACCGCTCATCGCAATGAAGCGTGAGCACTGTTGACGTGGGCACCGGGCCCACTGAATCTCTGGAGGAGACATGGACATCACAATTGTCGGACGTAATGCCGAAATCCATCCGAATTTCCGTGAGTACGTTGAAGAGAAGGTGTCGAAGACAACGCAGTTCTATCCGCGGGCACAGCGCGTGGACGTGGAATTGACCCACGAAAGGAACCCGCGGCAAGCCGACACCGCTGAGCGTATCGAGCTGACGGTCTACGGGAAAGGCCCCGTCATCCGTGCCGAAGCAACCTCAGCGGACCGTTATGCGGCAGTTGATATCGCAGCGGGAAAGCTCTTTGAAAGGCTGCGTCGTGCGCGCGACCGCGCGAAAGATCATCGGCGCCATTACCAGCCACACCCGCATGAGGAGTTCGATCCGCGCACCCTTGAATCCGAACTTGAACCCGAGGCAAAGCCAGCCGCCGCGCCTCGTGCCGAACTGAAGAGCGCGTACGACCTCAAGCCGGGTGAGGCCCGTGAAGAACAGCTGGGTGATTCTCCCGTCATTGTCAGGCAAAAAGTCCATGAAGCTGAGCCGATGAGTGTGGATGAGGCGCTCGACCAGATGGAACTGGTTGGTCACCCATTCTTCCTCTTCGTCGACAAGGAAACGCACCAACCGTGCGTGGTGTATCACCGTCACGGCTGGACGTACGGTGTGATCCGCCTGAATACTCGAATCGGAGAAGGCGAATCGCGAGACGACTAGGCGAAATAGGTCAAAGCATCGGTGTAAGCGCTGACCTGATAGCCATCGCGCTGGCCTGTTGTTCATAGTGCTGTCAGTTCATCGTGCTGACCTGTTAGTTCACAGCGCCGGCCTGATAGGTCTTGGCGTCGGCTTAAGCGCTGACTGGCCCCTTATGTGGCCCGCTGCCAAGGCAGCGGGCCACACCTCTGTCTATGCGAAAGCCGTGCCAGCTGTAGATGCGAAACCTATGCCAGCAGTCGGCATTTCCGCCCATGCTCACCCCGTGCCCCATGTGTCGATCTCAGCTGCCTGCAGCGAAGGGCGAATGGACCTATTCGTCTGTGACCTGCATGAATAGAGGCGAATGTAGTGGAACATCCGTACGGTAGGGCGCGAGATCGACAGTTGGGGTTGTGGGGGAGTGAGAGGACGGTCGAATACGCGACGACAAGGTGCTGAGTGTGACTGAGAGCGAAAGAGTTGAATGCCATTAATCGTTTGTGGCAGATTTTTCGTAGACTGTATAAGCGTGATATGCGCCTTTTAACTAGAGTGCGTGCACGTAGGGGCAAGGTGCCTCGAATGAGACGTCAGGAGAACCGGTGTCACTGATTGACAAAATCCTCCGAGCTGGAGAAGGACGAACGCTGAAGAAACTCGAGCGTATCGCGAACCACGTGGATGCACTTGAAGAGGATTTTAAGGCACTGACCGATGAAGAACTTCAGGCTAAGACCCCTGAATTCAAGAAGCGCTACGAAGACGGCGAGACGCTGGATGAACTGATGGTGGAAGCGTTCGCCACAGTTCGCGAAGCTGCCTGGCGGACGCTGCGTCAACGGCCATTCCACGTCCAGGTGATGGGCGGCGCTGCCCTGCACATGGGCAACATTGCCGAAATGAAAACCGGTGAAGGTAAAACTCTGGTTGCCACGATGCCCTCGTACTTGCGGGCCCTCACCGGCAAAGGCGTCCACGTGGTCACCGTCAATGACTACCTGGCGCACTATCAGTCAGAGCTGATGGGACGCGTCTACCGCTTCCTCGGCATCAGCGTCGGATGTATCCTCACCGGCCAGACCCCAGACGAGCGACGCAAACAGTACGCCGCCGATATCACCTACGGCACGAACAACGAGTTCGGGTTCGACTACCTGCGAGACAACATGGCTCAGCGCACTGAAGACATGGTGCAGCGCGGCCATGCCTTCGTCATCGTTGACGAGGTTGACTCGATCCTGATTGACGAGGCGCGTACGCCTCTGATTATTTCCGGGCCGGCGACCGGTGATGTCAACCGGTGGTACACCGAGTTCGCGCGCATCGCGAAGCTGCTGGAACGCGACGTGGACTACGAAGTCGACGAGAAGAAGAAAACGGTTGGCATCCTGGAACCCGGCATCGATAAAGTCGAGGACCAGCTGGGCGTGGAGAACCTGTACGAAGCCGCCAACACGCCGCTGATCGGTTTCCTGAACAACTCCATCAAGGCTAAGGAACTCTTCCACCGCGACAAGGACTACATCGTCAGTAAGGGCGAAGTCCTCATTGTCGATGAGCACACCGGCCGTGTGCTGCCCGGGCGCCGCTACAACGAAGGTATGCACCAGGCGATCGAAGCGAAGGAAAAGGTCCAGATCAAGGCTGAAAACCAGACGCTGGCAACCATTACGCTGCAGAACTACTTCCGCTTGTATCCTGAGGGGTCACGCTCCGGTATGACGGGTACGGCTGAAACGGAAGCCGCCGAATTCTCCAATACCTACAAGATGGGTGTCATTCCGATCCCGACGAACCGGCCGATGATCCGTAAGGATCACTCCGACCTTGTGTACCCCACGCTGAAAGGCAAACTCAACGCGATCGTTGAGGATATTGAGGAACGCCACAAGGTTGGACAGCCGATCCTGGTGGGCACGACGTCTGTGGAGAAATCCGAAGTGCTGTCCAATATGCTGCGTCAGCATCACATCTCCCACCAGGTGTTGAACGCCAAACAGCATGAGCGTGAAGCTCAAGTCGTGGCAATGGCTGGCCGCAAGGGCGCAGTCACCGTTGCCACCAACATGGCTGGCCGTGGTACCGACATTATGCTGGGCGGCAACTCGGAGTTCATTGCGCAGTCCAATCTTGCTGCCAAGGGTCTCGATCCGACTGAGAACGCTGAGGAGTATCGCGAGGCGTGGCCGAAAGCACTGGAGGAAGCCGAAGCGGCAGTTGAAGCTGAACGCGAAGAGGTGCGCGAGGCCGGTGGCCTGTACGTCCTGGGCACTGAGCGCCATGAGTCGCGACGCATTGACAACCAGTTGCGTGGTCGTTCCGGCCGTCAGGGAGATCCGGGCGAGTCTCGTTTCTACCTGTCAATGGAAGATGACCTGATGCGCCTGTTTAATTCAACGATTGCGCAGCGCATTATGGCCTCGAACGCATACCCGGAAGATATGCCACTGGAGTCCAAGGCTGTGTCACGCTCGATTGCCAGTGCACAATCGCAGATCGAAGGCCGTAACGCTGAGATCCGCAAGAACGTCCTCAAATATGACGACGTGATGACCAACCAGCGCGAGTTGATTTATGACCAGCGTCGTCAGGTCCTTGAGGGTGCTGACCTGCAGGATCAGGTATCCTGGTTCATGGATCGTCTGGTTGAATCACTCATTGCTGAGCACACGCAGGAAGATTCGGCTCACGATTGGGATCTGAACGAGCTGTGGGCAGCGTTGCGCTCCTACTACCCGGTATCAGTGAGCGCCAAAGAGGTGGCCGAAGCTCACGGCGGGCAGGACTCATTGGTGCGCGATGACCTGAATTTTGAAATCAGGGGTGACATCCACACGGTTTATGAGCTGGGCGAGGAGCAGCTCAAACAGAATCCGTTGGCAATTCAGCAGCTCGGGGAAGATCCGATGCGTGACCTCGAACGCCGTGTCGTGCTGGCGACGGTCGACCGCCTGTGGCGCGAGCACCTGTATGAGATGGACTACCTCAAGGAAGGCATCGGCCTGCGTGCAATGGGACAGCGCGATCCTCTGGTCGAATACAAGGCTGAGGGCGCGCAGATGTTCCAGGCGATGATGGAGCGTATCCGCGAAGAATCGGTTCAGCAGATCTTCGGCTACCTGCACCAGTTCGAACTCGCGTGGCAGCGTCTGCGCGAACAGGGCGTGCTTTCACCTGCTGGTGAACAGGACGATGAGGCTGCTGAAGAAGACACGACCGGAGCGCTGGAAACTGCTTCAGCGCTGTGGGATTCGGAGGATGACGCCAAGGAAGGGAACTCAGACGAGGCGTCAGAGGCTGAACGTGAACAGCAGCGCCGGATTCGTCAGATGCAGCAGGAAGCCGAGCAAAAAGCTGCAGCTTCGTCTGCAGCGCTGGCGCGTGCTACATCTGTGATGGGTGATGTGGGCCAGCAAAAGCAGGCAGCACGCTTGAAGTATTCATCGAGTAACACCGCTGGCGAGGCGTCGCCTGCTGGCGGTCGGGCTGCTGGACGAGGCAGGAGCGGTAACGCGGCTTCGTCTGGCGGCGGGAACCGTGCGCAGCGTCGTGCTGCGGCCAAGCGGAGGAAAAACCGCTAAGGCATCGATACCTGGCAGGCGAGAGATCCGCTCTCTTTGCAGGCGAATTCCCTATGCCTCCTGACAGGTAGTGCGCGGGCAGATTCTAAATGATGTCGAGAGCGGTGGCGAGCCATCGCCCTCGAAAATCTTCCAGCCTCAGCGCTGCTGCCCTGATCCGGCCGCACACCGCAAAGACGACGGTGGTTTCAAACGTCCCAGGTTTGATGGCGCACGTGCTCACTGACATGACGCGACATGGGGCAGGGCTGGTGCGCCGCGCGGGGAGCGCGCCGCCCGGATCGAAGTCCGTGGCATCAATCTGGTCGTAGAGCCCCGGCACGACCCACCGTCGAAGCTGCATGATGGGTCTGCGTCCCAGCAGAACCTCAATGATGCCGCGCGTCAGGTTGGCTGCCCACGTCCCTGCGTCGGGCAACGTGTCGCGCGCAATGGGGCGCGCCGGATCGGGCTTGAGGCGCTCTTCAAAATCGAGGACGAGCGGGGTGGGCATATCTCGACGTATATCCCATCTCAGGCAGCCATCTGTGCTGCGGGAGTAACGTTCGGCTGCGCGTATCGTGCTCATGAGTTCTCCTTAGGGGGAATCGTGATAACTGTTCCTGGGTGGATCAGGTCAGGATCGTCTCCGATTACCTCAGCGTTCGCATGGATCAGTCGCTCGACATGGCGGACGATCGTGGCATCGGATGCTGAGGCGGGGAGGGATGTTTCAGCGATCGTCCACAGACAATCGCCAGGCTGGATTTCGTAGTGGGTGGCGCTGCCCGTGTTGGACGAAGCGGTGTTGTGGGTGGGGGCGGGCGAAGCATCGTGTCCTGCGGCGCCAACACCGTGTGAGTGGACGGATGGGGCTGCCTGTCCGGCAGAACTTAAACCGTTGGAGGAAACAGGTGAAGCAGGCTTCCCCGAGGAATCGGTGCTGTATGCGTGCGAGGGGGAGGCGGGCTGCTTGGATGAGTCGGTGCCCTGGGAAGCCGATGATCCAGCAGGGTGGCTGACTTGAGGCGGAGTGTTCTTCGCAGATGGTGCAGAGTGCTCGGTCTGTGTCGACGGCCCAGAGTGCGAGGGTGCCATCGCGTTGCCTTCTGGTTGAGTGTCGTGTGGCATCTGGTGAGAAGGGGAGGGAAGCTGTGCGCTTGGACCTCCTGATTGCGCTGTCGAAGTGGATTGTGCGGTCAACGCTGGCCAGGTCAGATCATCGGGAATCGCGGAGTCACCCTCGTCGATGGAAGAAAAGGTAAGAACGTGCGTGGCAGATGATGTACTGGTCAGAGAAGGGGTGGAAGGCGTGAGTGGCGCGGCAAA
Organism: Actinomyces ihuae; assembly: GCF_001457875.1. NCBI lineage: Bacteria > Bacillati > Actinomycetota > Actinomycetes > Actinomycetales > Actinomycetaceae > Actinomyces > Actinomyces ihuae. Next base: position 148,502 of record NZ_CZPX01000005.1, on the reverse strand, counting down.
AACCGGCATTCCAATAGCGCTGATCGCGGTGGTCGACACGCTCAACGCCAGAGCATGACGCGCGATTACTGCGCGTGCCTGCTGCGTGCCGAAGCGACGAATAAAACGAATGAGAGCCCGCGACAGTGCATCAGTGCGCGACGAAGCTGTCGCGAGGAGTGCCAGGAAGACGCAGAGCTGGTTCCATGCCAGAAAAACCGTTGCAACACCGGCGATGATCAGAGCAATCAACAGCTCCGGTCGATACAGATCACCTGATCGCACAATGAGGACAGCGAGGTAGGCGGTCAGTGCGAGGAGAGGTACACCTGCCCAGGCAGTGACCGTCACCAGCCCACGATTGCAATCAGTTCCATCCATGACATCCGTCTCGGCTACGTATCCAGACCTGCTGTCTCCATTCATATCGAACTTCTTTCGTATCAGTTGATGTTAGTTCGTAAGAATTGATTAGAGTGTGCACGAAAGAATAATTGATGTCAAGTGGTGGCAGTTCCTTTTAGTTTGTGCCACACTGTGCGCATGGATCTGGATCGCCTTCTGGCAGACTTAAGTGCGCGCTTCGATGCTGAACGGCGCGAGGAAATGGACATTCTTGTCGACGAGCTCGCAGATGTTGAGTGTGCGCGTGTAACGATGTCAGCGCGCCTGCTCGCGACGCGGGGGAGTAACTTGAACGTCTTACTGCGCGGAGGTGAGCGCATGGCAGGAATCGTTCGAGACTGCGCGCGTGAGTGGATTGTGATCGACAATGGGGTACACATGGTGCTCATCCCGGCTCACGCCATTGTCGCAGCCTGGCCGCTGGGAAGTCGCGCAGCCGATGAGTCAGCGCTGGCACATGAGGTGGCGATCAGTCACGTTCTGCGCGCGCTGAGAGATGAGAATGTGTACGTCGTCATCGACCATGAAGGCGGCCAGCACGCAGGATATGTCTGTGCCGTCATGGGTGACCACTTTGATCTTGAAAGCATGTCCAGCGGGCAGGCTCTTGACACGCGTGACTTCACCACTCCAGTCGTCATGTCGCTGTCGACGGGTGGGATACGCACACTGCGTGCGCCGAGCCAGATGGCAGATTCGCTGATGATCTGACGCGCCGTTAGCTGTGAGCCGATTCGACCTTCATGCGCTCACGAGTAGCCGCGTACTGATCCTGAATGTACTGCTCGAGAACACTGGCTTCGACCCGCCATGCCTTCTTGCCGCCAACCTGGATTGCAGGAAGTTCCCCCGACGTCACCAGTGAACGGGCGGCGGACATCGTCAGGTTCAGTGTTTCAGCGACGTCGGCCAGTGTCAGGAATCGTGAAGTCATACCCATATCATGACATTTCCTTTCAGTTCAGTAAAGCTTTATTCACTTGTTGTGGATATAGTGCGGTGTTCATCGAAAGTTGCGTGTCCACTTTGTGAGCATGTGGACGAGGCGAGAGGACTCCTCGACGAGGCCTCATGTGTGAAGATGCAGGTCAGAGCGAACTGACCGCAAAGGCAGTGTGTGGGGGCGAGCGGAAGTTTTTGTGGATAACTCCACATCGAGGAAAAAACCGGGCATGATGTGGGAGTGCCACATATGAAGAACACCGCCCGAATACCGCGCCGGCGCAGCGTCATACGTGATCCGCGATTCCTGATCGGCATCGCACTCGTCACGCTGTCTATCCTTGCGTGCACACTCCTTGTATCTCATGCCCGCGGCGGAGTGAGCATCTATCAGGCAACGCGCGACATCGCTCCGGGAGAACCGCTGGACACGTCGAATCTGCAGATCGTGGATGCACGGCCCGAAAGCAATGCGTATGTGCAGCGCGATGAGCTTCCTGACGGAGCGCTGGCGTCGCATAGCATCGGAAAAGGTGAGCTGATTGCAACGGGAGCAGTGACAACGGACGAAGACGACGATTATCGCCGCCTCGTGATCGACATAGGTGCCGGACTACCGGAGTCCACTGCTACCGGCACATCCATTGAACTGTGGTCGATCCCTTCAGCCTCCATGAGCAAAGACCATCAGTCCCACCCAACGGTCGTATCGGGCAACGCCGTTTTTATTCGCAGTGTCGAGGGCGCCGCAGGAATTGGTGCTGCATCGGTGCACAGAATTGAAGTACGTATCCCATTTTCTGACGTCTCAGCCGTGCTTGAAGCTACGGGAGGAAACGGAACGATCACGGCCGTTCCGATCGGACAATGAGCGGGCCGATCGGTGTGATCGTGTGCGCGCCGACCCAGACGGAGGGGCGCCTCGTCCAGGCGATCAACGAAAGCGAGGAGTTTACTGTGTCGCGCCGGTGCGCTGACCTGACGGAAGTGCGGGCATGCGCGCGCTCATCGGTTGCACAATGCGCCATTATTGATGCTGATGATCCTGACCTTGATGCCCGCATCGTGGAGGACCTGCACGCGCACCATATCGGTGTCATTGTTCTCGCGCCCCTGGCTGATGCGCCGTCCTTACGTGCGCTGCATGCTGATGGAATTGCTCAGCCCGATTCACCTGATGGGATCGTGGATTCGCTGCGCGCCTTGGGGATGAGTGCATCTTTTTCTCCGGAGAGCGGTGAGCTTCCCCAAACGGGGGAGGATGCGTCCGGCCGACGGGAAGCCCAGATAGCGCATCAAAAGCGCTCCTACGCATTTGCCGACGGTGATGACGAGTTATCAGACGGGCAGCGCAGCGTTGACGGGACTGCGGAATTCGGGAAGATCGTCTGTGTGTGGGGGCCGTCAGGTGCTCCCGGAAGGTCGACAATCGCGTTCAACGTGGCGGCGGGTGCGTCAGCCAGTGCGCGCGTCCTCCTCGTCGATGCTGACACGTGTGCACCATCCCTGGCTCATATGGCGGGTATTGCGCAGGATGCGTCGGGTATCGCTGTGCTCTCACGGACTGCTGCGCGCACTGATGTCGGAGCCGACGAGATTCGGGGAGCTGCAGTACCACTGACCGATTCCCTCGACATTCTCACGGGAATCACGTCGCCGCAACGGTGGCGTGAGGTATCACCGGCAGCGGTGGTCAGCGCACTGTCGGCGGCCCGCTCGCTGTATGACCTCATCATCGTGGACGTGGCTGCAGCAACGCTGGATCCGGTGGCACCGGGGAATCGGCATCAGGGGTCGCGCGATGACCTGGTCGCGGCAATTGTGCGGAGCGCTGATGCGGTAATGTGCGTGTTTCGTGGTGATTCTCTGGGGATCAATCGGCTTGTGGACGCGTATCAGTGGGTAGGCCAGATCGCCCCGCACGTCGAGCCGATCCTGGTGGCCAACCATGTGTCATCGTCGGGAGCAGGGCCTCGACCTGTCAACGCGATTGTCCAGGCCCTCGCTCCGGTGATTCCCGGGCGCAGTATTCAACTTGTCCCGGAGGACTCGCGCGTGAGCGCCTCCCTGCTGCACGCGCGGGCAATTGTTCATGCCGAACCTGATCAGCCGATCGGTCAGGCGTTGGCTGCGCTGACCCAGGTGGTGTTGGCTGTGCTTCCTGAACATGCTGCGTGATGCTCACCGCGGCAAGCGCGCGGCACTGATGTGGGACACTGGAGGCATGCGATTGTATGTGCCAGCGGTTTTAGACGAGTTATCTGCCGATCAGCCGCCTGTTCGACCAGGGTATGTGGCGATTCTTGAGGATGGGCTTCGAGGCGACGACATTGAGGAGCGTGAAGACTCTGCGATGAACCAGGCTGCTCTCGCCTCACTCGAATTGATCCGCGATCGCCGCGATGCAGAGGACGAAGAAGATGGTGACGAGGCTCGCGCATGCCCTGATTCACCTGCCTTCTGTGTGCCGGCACGCCGAGTTGTCATCGCGTGTGAGGCTGAGGCTGAGGTCAGCGATGAGGCAGGCGACCTGGCCGCTGTGCATGTTGCACAGGCACGTCCCCAGACGTACCGGTGGGATGATGTGGTGGCTTTCTTCATTGATGACGCGGAGGCGGCGCCGCTGGTTGAGCGCGTCACGCAGGCCCTCACTGAGGACGATGTGACCGGGGCTCTTGACGCGCTGTGGGATGAACCGTTGCTGTGGTTTGACGCGAGTGAGCGCACCGCGTGCGCTGGTGGTGGCATCGTCAGCTGCGGCCGTACCCACGTGTGATTCTCGAGGTGCCTATGCGCGTACCCGCAGTGTTGATCCTCCCGAAGCCACTGGTATGACTTCGATCTGGTCTAAGATCCGCGACGTCATGTCTGCGACGTGCGAAATCACGCCGATGGTACGCCCTGATGTGTGCAGGGACGCCAGCTGCGCCATCACCGTGTCGAGGGTGGAGGAGTCAAGTGACCCGAAGCCTTCATCGATGAACATCGTGCGCAGTTCGATGCCACCGTTTTCGGTGGTCACGACATCGGACAGGCCCAGTGCCAGAGCAAGGGAAATGTAGAATGTTTCTCCTCCCGATAACGTCTTCGGGGAGCGTACCTTGTCTGTTTCATGGTCGAGTACCGTCAGGCCGAGGCCTTGAGCTTTATTGCGCGAATAGTCCTTGTCTGAACGAATCAGCTCGTAGCGCCCGTTCGAAATTGTCATGATACGAGGGTTAGCGCAGGCCAGAACGTCATCCAGTCGTCTACCGAGCACCCAGTGGGACAGAGAAGTTTGCGGTGAGTCCGCCGAGAGCTGACCCGATGATGCCAGCTGCGAGAGGTAGTCAAGCGGCCCGAACGCGTCGCGGTTCTTCACCAGTGTGTCGAGGCGTTCCTGAACAGTTGCCACAGCTTTTTTCACATCGGCAGCAACCTGCGAGCTGGCGCCGGCACGTTGGGCTGCTTCACGCGATACTGACTGAGCGTCTTCGTAGCTGCGCGCTGCGGCGTCAACGTCGGGACTCCGGGACGTGTCAACGTCTTTCAGGCGCTCGGATTGCAGGGAATTGTGCACGTGTGCGTCATCTCGATCAAACGCTGTGATGCGAGCATCCATTTCGCTGATTGCCACGTCGGTGCGCATGTCAGCGCGCACCTGGGCGGTGCCACCATCGCCTTCAGCGTAGCCGTATCGTTCGAGGGCATCCGCCTGTTCAGCCAGCGCCTGGTCGACGGCAGCTCGCGCGTGGATGGCGTTTTCACAGGCTTGTCTCAATGTGTCAATGGCGTCGATCTGCACTGTGATGTCGTGATCTATGTCCTGCAAGGTCGCTTCGCCATCGCCGTGGACGCGCGCCGCTGTACACCGCTTCTCATCAGTCTCTAGAGCTGCCTGCGCCGTTTCAATGTCGTGAGTCAGGCGATCACTGCGGCGGAGCAGGTCACGGCATGATTGGTCGTCACGTGTGCGCTGCGTCCGAAGTTTCTCGGCGGTCTTCTGGTCGTGTTGCACCGCTTGTAGAGCAACTTTCAGAGCGTCGATTGTGCGTGCTTCGTCTGCCAGTGCGGCTGTCAGATCCTCCACGCTTCCGTCAGCTTGCTGCCCGAGGGCATCCCATGTGGAACGAATCGATGCGCATTGCGCGCTTAACTGGGTGAATGCATCCTGTTCCTGCTGATACTGCACGTGCAACTGGTCGATGTCAGCAGGATCGACGGTGCCCGCCTCGCCTGCCTGGGCAGGGGACGGGTGCTCGGTTGAGCCGCACACCGGACACGGCTTGCCGGATTCCAGAGTCGAAGCAATACGCAGGGCTGACTGCGCGAGCAGTGCGCGCCGCGCCTGCTGAATAGTGTCATGAACTGTGTCGATGCGCGCCTGAGCTTGTTCAGCTTCGCGTATCGTGTCTTCTAACTTCTGAGCAACAGTGACGGCACGGCGCGCGGCGTCGAGCCGCTTGTCGAGAGCCTCGTGGCGCGTTTGAGCCGCGGTGAGGTCGATCGAAGCGGTCGTTGCCCGCTCATCGGACGCAGCCAGGGCTTCCAACTGTTCGGCATCGTTGCGCATGCGCTGACGCAGCAACTCCTGCTGCCGGTTAAGCTGCTCGAGCTGACTTTGTTGCCCCTGCAAGGCTTCGCGTCGCTCTGGCAAAGCGGCCTCCACGGCGGCCAGTTCAGAGATTTTGATGTGGCGAGTGTGCAGAGTGTCATGGGCGCGGGTCAGCGTGAGCACCGTGGCAGCTATCTCACTGTCATCTGCCAGGGAAGGCTCGCGCGATTCGTCGGTGTCCAGACCTGACAGGTAAGCAGGATCGACGTGGGCACTGCGGGCAGCAGCCATCGCGTCCGCCAGTGCATCGCGCGCGTCGACCTGACGCGTTCGAGCCTCGTCCAGGCGATGGAGAACAGGAATAACGTGAGCTGCCTGGCGTGCTCGAGCCAGTTGGGTGCGCACTGCGTCAATGTCGTGACGCTCAGCGTTGAGTGTGCTCGCGCGTTTTTCCAGTTCGATGCGCTCACGCACACGCCGGGCGAGGTCAGTCGCGGCTTGCAGCTGCTTGCCCAGTTCTTCTGCAGTGTGCGCACACTCATGCGAGCGTTTCAGATCATCGTGTGCTTGATGCTCAAGAATCCTCTGACCATCCTCCAGATGCGTACGTATGGCAGCATCGTCAATGCCGATCAACTCGACCAGCATGGCGGCAGTGATCGGTGGAGAATCGTGTGCGCTGAGCTCTGCCGTCGACTGGTTTTCGTCGGACCCACTTTCCTGGGCGCTGGGCGGCGGTGTCGAATCAGGGTCTGTGCCACCGAGTGCCTGCCATAACTGCGCGGGCAGTGAGTGAATCAGTGAACTGACCCGTTGCTGATCGTGTTCGAGGCTTCCTCGCGCCGCCTTGGCCTTCTCCTTCAGTGCCGTTTCGAAATTGACGAAAAGAGAAGTCTGGAAGATGCTGGATAGCAGTGCGTGACGATCTTCAGATGAGGCAGTGAGAAACTGGGAGAATTTTCCCTGCGGCAAAATCGCTGTTTGCAGATACTGAACGCCGTTGAGACCGATGAGGTGAGTGATCTCAATATTCGTATCTTTGACTCCGGAACAAAGCGCATCGACGGTGACGTAGGTGCCGGATTCGTCGGCTCGAACCTTTTCCAGGTGAGCACTCTGGTTGATGGCAGTCTTACGGCCCTCACGCGTGAACTGGGGAGTACGCGTCACGCGGAAGATACCCGCATCTGTTTCAAAGACCAGGGACACGCGCGAGGGTGCCTTCTCATCAACCAGCGTTGAACGCAGACGTGCATTATCTGCATCGCCTTGACGTGCAACTGTGCCGTAAAGCGCGAAGCTCACGCAGTCAAGAATCGTCGATTTTCCAGCCCCGGTCGGGCCGTGCAGCAGGAAAAGCCCACCATCGTCGAAGCGCGTGAAGTCCACTGTGTGGTGAGAGATAAACGGGCCAATACCTTCCAGATCAAGGCAACGAATTTTCATTGGACGCTCCTGACCTGGATCTGCTCCCACACTGAATCAATGACTGACCGCTCTGCTTCATTCAGGGAACGGCCGATCGTCTGCTCGAAGTACTCGTCAATGACGGCACGATCTGAGCGCGCGGCCTGTCTGCTCGGACCGGTAAGGCGTTGGCTGGCGGGCACGGGTGGCGCATGCAAGATGGCGAGCGCGTAGGGAAAGACGTGACGGATGCGTGCAATCAGGTCACGCGGACGAATGTCGTCAGTTACCGTGATCGAGACGAAGTCGTCTCTCTGCTCCGCATACTGGTCAGAAATAACCTGTTCAAAGGGCCCCTCGATCACGTCGAGATTGCGCCAGATAGGGGTGGGAACGGCCTCAATGTCGGTGAGTGTGCCTCCGTCAATATGAAGAAGCGTCACCGACTGGGTGGAGGAAGCCTCAGAAAAGGAAAACGGCATAGGTGATCCGCTGTAGCGGATCGTGGCGCTGCTTCCGCTGATATTTTGCGGCCGGTGGAGGTGGCCGGCAGCCACATAGTCAATACCGTATTCGTCGAAGACACCCGCTGGCACCGAGGCGACCCCACCGACCTGGATGTCGCGTTCTGATTCAGATGGGGCTCCGCCTGTGAAGAATGCGTGCGACATGACGATTCGCACGCCGTCATCGCTGTTCAGAGCGCCACTGGACTCATCGTTGTCACGCCCGCCGTCATGTCCGCCGGTCGCCTCACCGCTGCGCATACCGTGTCCACCGTGGCGAGCCTCGATATCGGCACCGATTCGGCGCAACGCAGCACTTATGACGGCCTCATGCGAACGCACCAACGGAATCGCCTGGCCATCCTCGTCAATAATGTCAGACAGGGGTTCGCGCACCAGGTCAGGCTCGAGGTAGGGAATCGCGTAGATGGTGGCATGCTCACCGTCGCTGGACGTGACGACGATGGGGCGGTCAATGTCCTCGATGGTGGAAGCAATCGTGAGTGAGTCTTGAAGAAAAGGAGCGAGGTAGCCCAGCCGAATGGCGGAATCGTGATTGCCGGGAATGATGATGACACGAGTCAGTGAACATAGGCGAACAAGGGCGTCCGACAGAGGACGGAGAACGTGGGCGGGAGGGACTGCTCGATCGAATAAATCGCCGCTGATGAGGAGCGCATCGACGTGGCGCGACTTCACCAGATCGATGAGCCACTCGAAGAAGAGGTCGCGCGCTGGGGACAGGTCGGCCCCGTGCAGGGTGCGGCCAACATGCCAGTCAGAGGTGTGCACAATCAACATGCTGTCAGTGTGCCCCATGCCATGTGCATTTGCGTACCGCCCCGGCAAACACCCTAATCAGAGGTGCTGTCAGGCCAATCCAGCTGGGTCAGAATCTCCTTGTGAATCAGTCCGTTGGAGGCACACGCATTGTCACCCCACGGGCCGTCCTCGCCGGTCAACGACGTGAAAGAACCGCCAGCTTCAGTCACAATCGCACAGCACGCCGCCATATCCCACACGTTCAGTTCCGGTTCGCATGCTGCATCGACCGCACCTTCAGCGACCAGCATGTAGCTCCAGAAATCACCGTAGGCACGGGTGCGCCAAAATGATGACTGTAGCTGGAGGAATTGCCCTCCTCGATCATGGTGGAGCCATCCGTCCAGCGAGGAATACGACAGGGACGCATCCTCGATCGAATCCACCTTCGACACGGAGATTTTCTTCGCTCGCATCAACGAGGTGCCGGTCCACGCTCCCTGGTCAGCAGCAGCCCACCAGCGCCGCTTCAACGCGGGCGCAGAGGCAAGTCCCATCACGACCCGATCATCTTCAACCAGAGCGATCAGCGTTGCCCACACCGGCACACCGCGCACAAAATTCTTCGTCCCGTCAATCGGATCGATGATCCACCGGCGGGCAGAATGGCCCGACGAGCCTCGTTCCTCACCGACTACCGCGTCGCGCGAGCGCACGTGGGACAGCTGGGAGCGGATCAAATCCTCCGCCGCACGGTCAGCATCGGTTACGGGAGTGAGGTCGGGCTTGGACTCAACCTGAAGATCCTGCGCACCGAAACGATCCATCGTCAGCGCATCCACCTGGTCTGCGAGGACGTGCGCCAGGCGGAGGTCCTCAATGTAACGGCGAGTATCAGACATGCTTCTACAGTATCGGCATTTGGCGTGTAAAGTCCTATCTCACGGCGGCGCTTCGCTGAGCGCAGCGGGACACATTCCGTTTACAGTATGGACATGTCACAACCATTCCTCATGCTGACCTCACGTAGCGAAGAAGTCGTTGCACGCGATGAGCTGATTAACCTGCCGCGCCTGGCAGGCCTGTCATCCGATGAGATCGTCCATGTGCGAATGGAAGCTGACCCCTTCCCATCAGTCAACTTCGACGAGTATTCCGGAATCATTCTGTGCGGATCACCGTTTGACGTGGCCGCTCCTGAAGACCGGAAAAGTCAGGTACAGCACGATATTGAGCGTAATCTTTTCGCACTCTTTGACCGCCTCCTCGACGAGTCCTTCCCCTTTTTCGGAATCTGCTACGGCCTGGGTCTACTTGCTGTGCATCAGGGCGGACGCGTCGGACCTGAAGCTGCCGAGGAGATCTCCGCACCGCAGATGACACTCACGTCTGCCGCCGCAGGGGATCCGCTGTGCGAGGGAGTGCCCGACACGTTCCGCGCATTCGTCGGCCACCACGAGGCCGTGACCGCCATGCCTGACAGTGCTGTGCTCATTGCGCAGGGACCGTCTATCGCGCCAGTGCAGCTGATCAGGGTAGGGGAGTCGTGCTGGGCCAGCCAGTTCCACCCCGAACTTGATCACGCAGGTATTGACGTGCGAATCCGCGAATATGCGGACCGGGGTTATTATGCGCCGACTGAACGTGCCCGCATTGAGTCGGAAACCGCGTCGGCCGATGTGTCGGGCGCGCACTTATTCCTGCAAAACTTCGCTCGCCATTTCCGCCGGGGCTGAACTGCTTCTGGCTGCCAGGCTGATCTTCGCGGTCGGCTCAGCTCCCGCAGTCGGTCTGGCCCCTCAGGGGCGGCTAGCCCGAGTGCGCCGATCGGCGCGCGTCAGTGGTGAGCTCTTGCGCTAGCCGTGGACTCGAGAAGTCGGCGCGCCGAATCGACAATCCTGCGCCGCCTGTCCGATTCGTCACTGCTGACCGGTTGCGCGTTGAAAGGTTCCTGCCCACTGATCCATGCGTCCAGCGCGCATGAAGGCTCCGACTCCAGATGCGTGCACATCGGCAAGCACCACGAACACACATCCTTCAGCTCAGGGAACACCGCCAGTACATCGGATTCGTCAACGTGGGCCAGGCCGAAGGAACGGACCCCGGGCGTGTCAATCACCCACCCGCCTGACGGCAACATGAAAGCTTCCAACGACGTGGACGTGTGCCGCCCTCGTCCAGTCACGGCATTGACGTGACCCACACTGCGATGCGCATCGGGTACCAGCGCATTGATGAGCGTGGACTTACCCACTCCCGAATGGCCGACGAGCACCGACGTCCTGCCTTCCACGTGAGCGCGCAGTTCCTCCAAACCAGTCGTGACTTGCCCACAGCCGCCTTCATCGGTTCCTGAAGCTGTCGTCACGACAAAGGGGACACCAAAGCCGTCGTAGGTACGAATAATGTCGTCAGCAGGCGCCAGGTCAGACTTCGTCAGGACGACGAGGGATTCCATACCTGCCTCATGTGCGGCAACCAGACACCGGTCAATCATCCCGATCCGAGGCGGCGGACTGGCCAGCGCCGTAACGATCACCATCAGCTGCGCGTTTGCCACGATGATCTTCTCGCGCTGTTCAGGCACATCCTCACGCGAGCGCCGCAGCACCGATGAGCGCTCCTCAACAGCGACGATGCGCCCCAGAGTATCTTTCGCACCCGACAGGTCTCCCGTCAGCCGCACTCGGTCACCGACAACGACAGAGCCGCGACCCAGCTCGCGAGCCTGCACTGCAACAATGCGTACACCGCTATCGGCGGCAACAATGAAACGCCCGCGGTTAATCGCAATAACGCGACCCAGCGGGCGGGTCGACCAGTCCGGGCGCTTCTTGGTGCGCGGCCGGGATCCTCGACCAGGACGCACTCGCACCCGCGGATCATCAGTGCCGATATCGCGTCTGTTCACTGATCCCCACTTTCGGCCGATGCGACCGTCGCCTGCCACAGCGCGACAAAATCAGGCAGTGTCTTACCTGTCGTCCCAATATCGAAGACGCGCACGCCGTCCACCACCAGTCCGATGATTGCTCCGAACGTCGCCATGCGGTGATCGTGATACGTGTGCAGGTCCGCTGCGTGGAGCGCTCGCGGGCGAATCGTCAGCGCATCAGGGTGCTCTGTTACGTCACCGCCCAGTCGCTCGATCTCGGTGCGCAGAGCGCTCACACGATCCGTTTCATGCCCTCGCAGATGACTGATTCCCGATAGATGCGACTCGGTCGATGCGACAGCTGCCAGCGCCGCCACGGTCGGCGTCAGCTCACCGATGTCACTCATATCACGGTCAACGCCGAGCAACCGGCCACGCTCGGGGCCCTTCACGCAGAGGATCCCGTCGGCATCCACGTTGACCTGCCCACCCATCTGCTGAGCGATCTGACGAAACGCGTCACCGGGTTGCGTCGTGTGCACGGGCCAGTGCGGGATTCGCACCTGCCCACCGGTGACCAGAGCAGCAGCGATGAACGGCCCGGCGTTCGACAGGTCGGGCTCGATGGCAACGCGGCTCAGGATCGGTAGCTCCGGCTCAATAATCCACGAGGGAGCCTGTGCGTCGGTTGGTGTTGTGCTGCCACAGGTCGCACTGTCAGGGCCGTTCAGGCCACCCTCGTCTGTGCCGGAGCGAACGGTCACACCCCATTCCTGGAGGGTTCGCACGCTCATCTGAATGTGCGGCAGAGACACCACCCGGCCAGTGAGTCGAATCTGAACCGGCCTGTTCATACGGGTGGCGAGCAGGGGAGCGCTCAACAGCAGCGCTGAGGCAAATTGTGACGACTCGTGTGTATCAACGTCAATCGTCATCGGTGCATGGCGGTTGGTCACGCCATCACTGCCGCAAATATCAGCGGGAATCCCGTCGAGTTCGAAAGGCAGGAAACCTGGTTCGCCATGACAGGTGATACGAGCGCCGGCACTGGTCAGAGCGCTCAGGAGTGCATCCAGAGGGCGTACGCGTGCTCCCTCGTCGCCGTCAAAAAACGCGTGCATGCCGGCCGCGGCGCACAGGGCGGGCACGAAACGCATGACGGTTCCGGCAAGGCCGCAGTCAATGTGTGCGCGCGCCTCGCCCATCGTGTGCCGAGAGGGACGCACGCGCGCCGATCCTGTGGAATCCCAATCGACAGTGCAGCCCAATTGTTGGAGCGCATCGGCCATCAGGCGTGTGTCACGCGAATCCAAAGCTCCGTCGATCACACACTCATTCGTACTCTGAGCGGCCAGAATGAATGCACGATTGGTCAGCGATTTTGAACCGGGAACTGTGACGCTGGCATCGATTCGCTGGTGAGGTTCGATGAAAGGCGCGGACCAGAGGGGAAGCAAAGCCCCCGCCGTCATGCCTGATAGACCTCCGAAGCGTCATCCCATGCCTGACTTCGTGCCGCACGCAGCTCGGAGCGGTGATCGGCCCAGTTGCGCAGCTTCCACGTGGCGGATGGGCGTCCCTCACGGTCGGTCGAGGCGATGACCAGGCCGCCGAACAAAGCGAAATCCTTGATCAGGCCGTTCCTCCACGCAGCGCGCTGATCGGGGGTTCCCTCCGTCCACACGGGGTTGTTCACCAGAGCCAGAGGGATGGAGGTCAGAGCCAATACCGCTGCAGAGGTTCGTGTGGCCTTGCCCAGAGCCAGTGACACTCCGGCGACAGCGGTCACGCCGCCCAGTGCGCGTGTGGCAAGTTTGAGCTGGCCATCGCTCAGCGTCAGGCCGGTCTTGTCAAGCAGCGGACGTGCCGGTTCAATGCGCTCCACGTGTTCGTCAGGATTCCTGATTGCGCTCACCCCGGTTGCAATGAATGGGAGTGCGAGCAATGGTCGTGCGACTAGGCGAAGAATATTCATGATCCTATGGTCTGCCCTTCTGGATGATCTGGCGACTGTGAAGAAGCGATGGAACAAATTCAGTTCCCCGCTCGTTATGAAGTATATGAGGCAACAGAGCATCCGCGGGGCTTTTCAGGCAGGTGACACGCGATATCAGGTGGGCGTGACCGGCCTGACCGGCCTGGCCGGCCATTTGGCACTAATGTGGATGCTGATGGCACACACATTCACTCACACCCACAGCGCCGAGGATACCGCTGCTGAAACGGCTGCGGATCTGGATCCGTCGACGCGCGTGGATGGCGAATCTGACGGCGGGCAGGTCACCCTCGTCAATGAGTCTGTGGCCAATGGATCTGCGCTTAAAGAGTCTGCGCCGGCGGGGAAGAAGGAACGTTTCGAGGCTGAAGCACTCCCGCTGCTTGACCAGCTCTACGGCGCGGCACTGTCGATGACGCGCCACCGGGCTGATGCTGAGGACCTAGTGCAGGAAACATTTGAGAAAGCCTACGCAAAGTTCGACCAGTACAAGCCGGGCACGAATATCAAGGCCTGGCTGTACCGGATCCTGACCAACACGTATATCACGCACTACCGCAAGGCCAAGCGCTCCCCGAAACGCTCGGGCACGGAAACGGTGGAGGACTGGCAGCTGGTCGATGCCGCGTCTCATTCGGAAGAGGGGTTGCGCTCAGCTGAAGCCGAAGCACTTGACCGCATTCCGTCCGACCAGGTACGCGACGCGATGGAGGACTTGTCAGAGGACTACCGAGTGGTCGTGTGGCTGGCGGACGTCGAGCAGCTCAGTTACAAAGAAATCGCTCAGACGCTGGACATTCCAATCGGCACGGTAATGTCGCGTCTGCATCGCGGCAGGGCGGCATTGAGGAAATCTTTGGCAGGTCTTGCGCGCGAATACGGGATAGGAGACAACGCATGAGATCACTCATTCACATCACCTGTTCCCAACTGCGTGCACACGTCGGCGAGATCGTGGATGTCGAGATGCGCACGTGGTCGGATTGTCACGACGAGGGCGACGCTGCGCGCGCGATCCCGATCGAAGCGTTGGATGAGCGGGCGGCTGAGCTGTTGGTTGCTCATGTGCAGCGCTGTCAGACCTGTCAGCGAGCCATCCAACGTGAGCGCCAGTTCCGGCAGATGCTCAAGCGGGCCTACTTGGCGCGCACGGTGCGTGCGCCTGAATCGCTGCGGATGCGGATCTGCAGCGTGTATGAACAGGAGTAATTGGCAGGGCTTGTGGACCTGAGAGCCAGGGTCGACGGGCGTGAATGCCGGGGCAGTGGAGGAGAGTACCAAGGCCGGGGACGTGAGATTGGTTTCGATTAGCCTGAGATATTTGTGACTTGGGTCAGTCTATGGAAAACTGGGCAAGTTGATTCAACAATTTGAGGAGGCCGTGATGTCGAAGCGTGGTCGTAAGCGCCGTGCACGTCGCAAGAACGCTGCCAACCATGGCAAGCGTCCCAACTGCTAGTTGGTGTGCGAGCAAGCTAATCTGACGCACGTCACTGACCGGATCTCACGATCCTGAGGCCGTGCGAGTAAAGCCCAGCATCTCATGGTGCTGGGCTTTTTTATGTGCCTGGGGCGACAGGCGGTCGCGGGCGGGGAGCGCGTTGGAATGGGGTTAATACCGGGTTAATGCCCGAAATGTGGGTTAATGCGCGAATGTCTGTATGGCGTGAGCGGTACACGCCGGTTGTGGACTTGAAGGGCTGACATTCGGCTCCGCAAGCGCAGATCTAGCTCGAGTAGGTGCACATTCCCCTAGATCTAACTTGGGCAGGTGCACATTCCCCTAGATCTTCGCGTTTTTGTGCACGAACCCCTAGATTTAAAAACCCTGTCCTCGGGCCAGTTTCCAAAAGCGCTGGTCACAGCCTATGAGGCTGTCTGTGGGCATCTTCGCTGACGCTTGATCTAGGGGTATGTGCATTTTGCGAGTCAAATTTAGGGGTATGTGCAACGAGAGACCTTAAATCTAGGGGTATGTGCATCGAGAGATCCACATTGGGGTCGCTGGTCCTAGGCCATGAGAGCCGCTGTGATATGTGGCGCAGCGATCTCCAGATGAATTACGGTTAGCCGAAAACGAGGTATCGTATATCCGTGAGATCCTGCGAGGAGTTCTCACGCCGTGCCTCTGGGAAGCTGCCTGGGCTTATTCGAGGCCAGGCGTTTGAGGGGATTCCTCGCACCGAGGGATTGATAAAGAGAAAGAGAAAATGCACGTGAAACGTGAGAGTGGAGTGCGCACGACTGGACGCGACGATGCAGCACCGCGCACAGACGGTCGCCGACATTTAGTGACCCTTGCTAACGGGCCGTCTCTGCAGGAGATCAACGGAACTGTGGCGATCCCTGATAAGAATGCGAGCTTCCTGTGCCAACTCTTCGCTTTTTCGGGCCCGGGCGCCCTGGTCGCGGTAGGTTACATGGATCCGGGCAACTGGGTAACTTCCATCGGCGGCGGTCAGCAATACGGGTATCTGCTGCTCAACGTCATTCTGGTTTCCTCGCTGATCGCGATGCTGCTGCAGTACATGGCAGCCAAACTTGGCATCGTTGCCGGCATGGACCTGGCGCAGGCTACGCGCGCCCACACCTCGCGCACACTCGGGCTCGTCCTATGGGTCGTCACCGAGCTCGCCATCATGGCGACCGACCTGGCGGAAGTCATCGGCGCAGCTATCGCCTTGCACTTATTGTTTGGACTGCCGCTCATCGTCGGTGTCCTCATCACCGTCCTCGACGTGCTGCTGCTCTTGCTGCTGATGAGCGTCGGTTTCAGGAAGATTGAGGCCATCGTCGTCACGCTGATTCTGACGATCATGGCGGTTTTCCTGTACGAGGTCATCCTTGCGCAACCCAGCATCCCCGACATGGCGAAGGGTTTCTTGCCGTCACCCCAGACGCTGAGCCGCGGCGAACTCACCATGGCACTTGGCATTGTGGGCGCAACCGTCATGCCCCACAACCTGTATCTGCATTCATCCATCGTGCAGTCTCGTTCCTACAACCGACATGACGAGGGCGACCAGGCTCGCGCCGTACGTTTCGCTACGTGGGATTCGAACATCCAGCTGGGTGCAGCGTTCGTGATCAACTGCCTCCTGCTGCTTTTGGGTGCTGCGCTCTTCTTCGGTTCCAGCGAGGACCTGTCCACATTCGGCTCGCTCTACGATGCGCTCCAGAATCCCTCGCTGGCAGGTACAGTTGCCAGCCCGGTTCTGTCCACGCTCTTCGCTGTCGCACTGCTGGCCTCGGGCCAGAACTCAACGATTACCGGCACGCTGACGGGCCAGATCGTGATGGAGGGTTTCATCAGGCTGCGCATTCCGCTGTGGGCGCGCCGCGTCATCACCCGCGTCATCACTGTGATTCCTGTGTTGGTCTGCACGATTGCATTTAATGGTTCCGAGGTCGCCCTCGAAGAACTCCTGGTGGGATCGCAGGTATTCCTGTGCATCGCATTGCCGATTTCAATGGTGCCGCTGGTGTGGCTGACATCGTCGAAGAAAATCATGGGAGAGCGCTTCGTCAACGCGAAATGGGTCGCAATCCTGGGATGGGTGTCCACCATCGTGCTGACAATCCTCAACCTGAAACTGATCCTCGAAATCGTTGGAGGGTGGCTCTGATCAGCGCGGCAACCTCGCCGCGGCCGGCAGGGTGTTACGGCATCGGGTCAGCGTCCACCCACTCAAACCAGCCTTGGTGAAGAACCAGGTACGCCATCAGCGCGTATCCGGCTTGCGCCGGCAACGTGAGCTCATGGGGGGAGCGGGCAGTGGATGCGGCCATGTCAGCGATCCACTGGTCATGTGCGACCAGGGGCTCCAGGCACGTCACGTAGGTGATACCCCGGCGGTCACACACTTCCGCACATGCTCGGTCAAGAGCCGCCAGCTGCTGCTGCTGGGCGCCGGCCAGAGGCGGTGGGCCGACCACAAGCGTGGAGATGCCGCGCTCGCGCGCACGGTCGACAATATTGGCCAGATTCAGGCGTGACCGCGGTGTAGATAACCCACTGGGCACGTCGGCCGCACCAACGGCTACCACCATGTGCAATGTGTCGGATGAGGAAATCCGCGCGTTGACTTCACTTTCCCACCTGGCAGCGAGACCTGCGGTTGTTTCTCCAGGAACGGCGAGGGGCATGACGGCAGGGGCTGAGGCAAAACGGGTGCGTGCAATGACGCGTCCAACCCACCCTAAGGCTCGGGGGTCACCGATTCCGGCAACCAGGTCATCACCGATCACGCAGATGCGCTTCACTGGTTTCCTCCTTCATGCACCTTCCACTAGATTAGCCGCTCGCAGCGCCCATCACATGTAACGCAAGCTGGCAGGTCAGATTCTGGCGCGACAGGTGTTCAAAGGCATGTGGGAACGACGAAGAAGCTCCGCAGATCGAGGTTCACACACCAGCTGTGCACGGGCCTGTGAGGAGTGAGGAAGAAGTTCCGCAGATTCAGGCCCGCGCGCTAAATGCCCAGAGTCCTGCTTAGATGACGGGGCGGATGGTACAGAAGCGGAGCTCACATGCCAAGTGCCCCTCGAGCGCGAGAGGCGCAAATCGAGGAGCACGAGGCGTCTATGAAGCGAGCAGGTCAGTCCTCGCCAAAGAGTGTGGCGAGCAGTTCCGCGAGCTGGCGCTTGTGGGTGGAGGCTCGGCCTGCCGCGGGGGAAGCGGACGCAGGACGCGACACCACGGTGGGCTGCACGCCCAGTTCGGTGAACACGTTAAGCGCCATGAACGGCCACGCGCCCTGGTTGCGGGGCTCATCCTGCGCCCACATAACCTCAGCACCCGGGTAGCGATCCAGCTGCTCACGAATCTCATCGATCGGCTTGGGGTAGTACTGCTCGACGCGCACGATCGCAGTCGACCATGCTTCCTTCGCCTCACGTTCCTTGACCAGGTCGTAGTAGAGACGGCCTGAACACAACACCACGCGATTGACATCGGTGACGCGCTGGTCGACCTCGCCAATGACGGGCAGGAAGCGGCCGGACGTGAAATCGTCGATCGACGAGCTGGCTGCGGGCAGACGCAGCAGCTGCTTGGGCGTGAACGCGATGAGGGGTTTACGAGGGCGCCTGTAGGCCTGCGTGCGCAGCATGTGGAAATGCTGTGCCGGTGTCGACGGCTGACAGATCCACATGTTGTTTTCGGCGGCCAAAGTCAGATAACGCTCAATGCGCGCTGACGAGTGGTCGGGGCCTTGCCCTTCATAGCCGTGGGGGAGCAGAAGGACTACCGAGGAGCGTTGTCCCCACTTCTGCTCAGATGAGCTGACGAACTCATCGATCACTGACTGGGCGCCATTGGCGAAGTCACCGAACTGTGCTTCCCACACGACCAGCGCATCAGGACGCTGAACCGAGTAGCCGTATTCAAATCCCATGACGACGTACTCAGACAGGGGCGAATCGTAGATTTCGAAGATCGCCTGATCGTCGGTGAGGAAGTTGAGCGGAGTGAACTCGCGGCCATTGTTGTGGTCATGCAGAACCGCGTGACGCTGGACGAACGTTGCACGACGGGCGTCCTGTCCGGAAAAACGCACCGGAGTTCCTTCCATGACCAGCGAGCCCAAAGCGATCAGCTCACCAAAGCCCCAGTCGATCGGGCGCGTGCCCGTCGCCATTTCCTGACGCCGTTCACACAGCTTCAGCATCTTGGGATGGGGAACGAAGCCATCAGGGAAGGTGTTGAATGCTTCACCGATGCGTTCGATGGCGCCTACCGGAACGGGGGATTCCCAACCGATCATCATGCCCTGGCCAGGCAGCTGGGATTCAGGAACCTGCCAGCCTTCCTCACGGGTCTGCGTGAGGATCTTGTTCAACTCGTCTTCGTATTCCTTGATGGATGCTTCGACCTCTTCTTCGGTCAGCTGCTCGCGTCCGATCAGGTTACGCATGTAGACGGTGCGGGTTGATGGGATCTGACGGATCAGTTCATACATGACGGGTTGCGTCATCGACGGATCGTCGCCCTCGTTGTGGCCGCGTCGGCGGTAGCACACCAGATCCACGATCACGTCCTTATGGAAGCGCTCGCGATAGGCCATTGCCAGATGTCCCATGCGCACCACTGACTCGGGATCATCGCCGTTGACGTGCAGGATCGGCACCTGCAGGCCTTTGGCCAGGTCCGTCGGGTAACGGGTTGAGCGTCCCGATGTCGGGCCGGTTGTGAAACCGATCTGGTTGTTGACGATCAGGTGGATGGTGCCGCCGGTTCGATATCCCTTGAGCTGAGACAGGTTCAGTGTTTCCTGCACGACTCCCTGACCGATGAAGGCGGCATCGCCGTGGATCAGAATCGGCACAACCGAGAAATCATCGTCATGGAGCTGATCCTGCTTGGCGCGCACGATGCCTTCGAGGACGCCGTCAGCGGCCTCCAGGTGCGACGGGTTTGCAGCCAGATACACCTTGGTGGCCACACCGTCTTCACGGCTGAACACGCCTTCAGTGCCCAGGTGGTACTTCACGTCGCCGGAGCCTTCGTCCTGCGGGTTTTCGTTGCCTTCAAACTCAGAGAAGATCTGCCCGTAGGACTTGCCGGCAATGTTGGCCAGTACGTTCAACCTGCCGCGGTGAGCCATGCCGATAGCCACCTCAGGTAAACCGGCCTGTGCTGCATCCGACAGGATCGCATCAAGCAGTGGAATCAGCGATTCGCCGCCCTCCAGTGAGAATCGCTTCTGCCCGACGTACTTGGTCTGGAGGAACTCCTCGAAAGCCTCCGCGTGATTGAGAGTAGACAAAATGTGGCGCTGTTCCTCAGGCGAGGGCACGGAGTAGGGCTTCTCGATGCGCTCTTGGACCCATTTGCGCTGCTCAGGATCCTGAATGTGCATGTATTCAATGCCGATGGTGCGCGTATATGTATCGCGCAAACGATCGAGGATTTCCCTCAGCGTCATGTAGGATTCCCCGCCAAAACCGCCTGTGGGGAACTGACGATCCAGATCCCACACCGACAGGCCGTAGCTGGTGATATCCAGGTCAGGATGGCGCCGCACACGATAAGCCAGCGGGTCAGTGTCAGCAGCAAGGTGCCCGCGCGAGCGGTATGCGTGAATCAATTCCGCAATACGTGCAGGCTTGCCTTTTTCGCGCTCAATGTCGTATTCGCGATCAGGCTCCCAGTGATAAGGCGGGTGGGGAACATGATAGGTATCGAAGACGCGATCCCAGAATCCGTCCTTGCCGGACAGCTTGTTGTCCATCAACCGCAAGAACTCGCCGGATGCCGCACCCTGAATAATGCGATGGTCATAGGTGGAGGACAGGAACATCGTCTTGCCGATGCCGAGCTGAGCCAGACGGCGAGGGGACACGCCCGCGAATTCGGCGGGGTAGTTGGTCGCGCCGACACCGACGATGAATCCTTGACCTGTCATCAGGCGCGGGACAGATGTCGTCGTGCCGATCGTGCCGGGATTCGTCAGGGTCACGGTGCCGCCCTGGAAATCATCCGGGGTCAGTTCACCATCGCGAGCACGACGCACCGTGTCGTTATAGGCGGCAACGAACTCGAGAAATGTCAGTGTGTCCGCTTCCTGCAGGACCGGCACCATCAGCGAGCGCTTCCCGTTGGGTTGCGCCACGTCGATCGCCAGCCCGAAACCGACGTGCGCGAGACGCTCAATTTGCGGCCGGCCCTTCTTGTCGGTGGAGTAGCGCACGTTCATTGACGGCATCTCGCACATGGCTTCCACCAGCGCGTATCCGATCAGATGAGTGAACGAGACCTTGCCGCCGGTCGTGCGAGCCAAGTGGCGGTTGAGCAGTGAACGGTTTTCGATCAGCAGTTTTGCCGGTACCTGGCGGGCAGATGTGGCGGTCGGAATCGTCAGCGACTGGTCCATGTTTTTCGCCGTTGCCCGTGCAATGCCCTTCAACAGATCGGTACGATCTTCGGTCCGCGCATCCTCATTGAGCTCAGTGGCCGCGCGCGCCGCCGTCATGCGCGTGTAGGGCGAGGTGGCTTCACTGGTCTGCGCCAGTGGTGCGGGAGGAAGGTCGGATCGTGTGACCAGCATCGTGTTGGCTGGACGCTCTTCCTCCGACTCGTCGGCAACGTCACTTGCCGAAGTCCGGTCGGCTTCGTCGCCGTCCGGTTCGCTGGCTTGTATGTCCTCTTCAGCTGTGACGCGTACATCGGCTTCGTCAGCCTTTTCGAGGGCGTCGACAGCCTTGAAGTACTCGCGCCAGGCGTCGTCAACTGAACTGGGATCCTCGTCGTACTGGACCCTCATGTGGTCAATCCACCACTGCTGATCCTTTTCGGACTCATGAGTTGATTCGTGTTGATCGGAGGCGTCCACCGTGGTCACTCCTATCGTGGAAACGTGAGGTTTGCTCGCCTCCAGCATAGAGGGTTTTGTGGGGAAGTCTCTCGATATTGAGATAATTTATCGAGTTTTTGTCAAACTGTGCGTGTGCTGGCCAAATACCCACCCAATACTTGTCTATTCCTTTACATATTGGTACGAGGGTGGCCGCGCCGCATGTCCACCACTGTTCATGCCCGAACATTTGCCTGTACACTATTGGTCATCATGGACAGTGACAGTTGCCCCTTGACATTCACTTTAATGATGCCTAGCGGTGTGCCCAGTCAGTCGCACACACATGAGGTTGCCTCGTGGTTTTAAACATCATTTTCTTGCTGCTCGGAGTTGTGCTGACATTCGGCACCTTCATCTTTGTGTCCTCGGAGTTTTCCTTGGTTGCACTTGACCAGGCATCCGTCGAACGGCGAGCATCAGCAGGCGATAAGCGCGCAGCACAAGTCCTGAAAGCCACACGCACGTTGTCCACCCAGCTATCTGGTTCCCAGGTCGGAATCACGCTGACAACTATTTTGCTGGGCTATACAACTCAGTCGGTTCTGACCCGACTGATCAACGACGGCCTGATATCCGTGGGATTAGCCAGCGCCATTGCTGGAACAATCGGCGTACTCGTCTCAGCCGTGCTCATCAATGCATTTTCGATGCTCTTCGGTGAGCTGCTGCCCAAGAACCTTGCTCTGGCGCATCCGCTGAAAACCGCCGGTATGGTGGTGCCATTCCAGATGGCGTTCACGTGGATTTGCAAACCGATCATCTTCCTGCTCAACGGCACAGCGAACGCGATTTTGCGGCTAATAGGCATTGAACCCCAGGAAGAGATCTCCTCTGCCCGGTCGGCGTCCGAACTGGCCGCCCTCGTGCGTCACAGTGCAGAAGAAGGAACACTGGACACCTCCACCGCATCTTTGTTCACGAACTCTATTCGAGTCGGTCAGCTCTCCGCCGTGGACGTGATGTCCGATCGAGGACTGCTGTGCACGCTTGGATCCGACGCGGTAGCTGCTGACGTCGTGGCACTGTCGAAGGAAACTGGTCACTCGCGTTTCCCCGTCATTGGTGATGACAGTGATGACGTGCTCGGTTTTGTCTCATTGCGCCGCGCGGTTGCTGTGCCGTGGGAGAAACGCTCTGACGTGTCCGTCCTGTCGTCCTCTCTGCTCAACCCCGCCCCGAAAGTGCCCGAGACGATGTCTCTAGCTCCGCTGCTGCTTCACCTGCGTGAAGAGGGCCTGCAGATGGCTGTTGTGGTGGACGAGTATGGCGGAGTTGCCGGCATCGTCACCCTGGAAGACGTCGTGGAAGAAATCGTCGGAGAGGTATCCGACGAGCATGATCATCGTCGTCTCGGTATACGCACTCAGGTTGACGGCACATACCTGGTGCCCGGCAGGCTGCGGCCCGACGAGCTGGCCGACCGGCTCGGAATTATCGTCCCCGACGAGGGCGGCTACGAAACCCTGGCTGGGCTGATCATTGACAATATTGGTCGCGTCCCCGAAACAGGCGACACAGTGGTGGTCGATCGTGTGCGCCTGACTGTCACGCAGATGCAGGGCCGGCGCGTCACGCAAATTGAAGTGGAGCCTCCCCGGACCGATGACCAGGAGCAGGAGGATGAGCTGATATGAGCCCCGCACTTGGCATCTTTCTGACCATATTGCTGTTGGCCATCAACGCGTTCTTCGTGGCGGGTGAGTTCGCCACCACCTCGACCAGGCGATCACAGATTGAGCCTCTGCGTGACAAAGGCGTGCGCGGCGCCAAGCAGGCGATGTACGCGCTCAAACATGTCTCCCTCATGCTGGCGATTTGCCAGCTGGGTATTACGGTGGCCTCCACGTCACTGGGATTCGTTGCTGAACCGGCGATCGCGCACCTCATTCACGACCCGCTGGTGGCAATCGGAATGCCGTCAGCAAGCGCTCACGTTGTCGCGTTTGTTGTGGCCCTCCTGATCGTCCTGTTCGCACATGTGGTGTTCGGGGAAATGGTGCCGAAGAACATCTCGATCGCCATGCCGCACACCGCGCTGCTGATATTGGCTCCGCCGCTCGTCGCGATGGGACACGTACTGCACGGTGTTATTCATGCAATGGACAACGCAGCGAACTGGTTCCTGAAGATCCGCGGAATCGAGCCACAGTCGGAAATTTCCGCGACCTTCACCGTCGAAGAAGTCGCTTCGATCGTCAAGCTGTCGGAGCGCGAAGGAACAATCTCGGACGACCTGGGACTGCTCAGCGGAGCACTCGAGTTTTCTGAAGAAACCGCGAAGTCGGACATGGTCGCCCTCGACGATCTGATCACGGTTCCTCGCGACGCGACACCCCACGATGTCGAGCGCCTCGTGGCGCAAACGGGATTCTCACGCTTCCCGGTGACTGGAGACGGCGACGAAATCATCGGCTACATTCACCTCAAGGACATCCTCTATGCCGATACTGAAAAGGAGCGTCTGGAGCCGATCACCGCATGGAGGATCCGGAAGATGGATCGCGTCCATGAAAATGACGAAGTGGAAGACGCCCTGCGACGCATGCAGAAGTCGGGGACACACTGTGCACTGGTGATGGGGGAATCGGGGGCAGTCATCGGTGTATTGTTCTTGGAGGACATACTCGAAGACCTGGTCGGTGAAGTCAGGGATTCCCTGCAGCGCGGACAGATCGGGTGACACTGTGCGGCAGAGATCTCGGCGGGGGAGTGCAACGTGCGTGATGGTGCCTACTGGCGACCTGATGTGATGAATGACCCGTGCGTCTCACGCGGATTAGGCTTCCCATCTGGCAGTGCATCAGCTAGCCTCGGTCACAGGCCGTTATAGTTTTGTGATCAGAGCTGTCGCGGGTTATATTGATGTCAGTGCTATGCGGCGCAATCAACAAGACGATGCGTCGAGGGCGATATCTGTGGAATTCAGGAAGGAACGGGCATGGGATCTGCGGAATTGACACCGCAAATCGATGCGCCACACACGGTACCTGAACAGGGTCACACTATCGCCTCCCCGTTTCCTCGTCGCAGCACGATCCACCAGCACACACGCCCTGAGTCCATCGACGCGCTCAGCGTGATCTCACCTTTCCCATCTCGCCGCTCGCTGCATGCGGACGCGTCGCCCTCGTCAATCGACGACGAAGCGGCTGACACCTCGCGAAATGAGGCTCTGGTCGGACTGGCCGCGCTTCCCAAACGGGCTGATCGCCACGCTCGTCCAACACGTTCACGACGCGTGCGACGCACCACGACAGCCTATACGAGGCAGAATAATGCGCCGTCGAGCCGCCTACGCACCCGCAAACCGCTGGCTCTCAGCGTCCTGGCTGTCGCCACTATTGGAATTGCGATCCCGCTGAGTGCATTCCTCAGCCCGCAGGATGTGTCCAACCAGCCGGTCGCAGCCACCTACAGCGGGCCTGCTCAGACCAGCTGGGCGACGATTGGAAGCACGACCACGCATGCTGGGACGCTCGAGGCGTACGCCGGTGCCGCATCTCGTTCACGAGCACGCCAGCCACTGGACGTCGACCCGTGTGTGCAAGCAGAAGGTGCCGCTGACGGAAACCGTGCGGTGCGTGAATCTGCCAATGTCATGTGGCCATTGAAGCAGGGCAGCTACGAAGTGACCTCACCGTTCTCCATGCGCGTCTCACCCATCTCAGGCCAGCTCCTCATGCATGAAGGCGTTGATATGGCGTCCACGCTGGGAGAGCCAATCCACGCGATTGCTGACGGCACGGTTGTCGAATTCAGCCAGGACTCCCGCTCAGGATCCTACGTGCGTATTGAGCACCGCCTCCCTGACGGAACCGTGTACTACTCGGCTTATGCCCATCAGAGTTCCAGTGACGTGCTGGTGAAGGAAGGCGACACCGTGACGGCCGGTCAGGTGATCGGTGCGGTGGGCAATGAAGGATGGTCCACAGGGCCGCACCTGCACTTTGAAATCCGTACGGCAGATGACACGCCGGTCGATCCGATGCAGTGGATGCCGGAGCATCAGGCACATTTCCTGGATCAGGTATGTCAGTAAATTCCCAGCGGGCAGATGAGCGAGGACCACTCATCATCGCTCACCGAGGCGGAGCTGACGAGAGGCCCGAAAATACGATGCGCGCCTTCCGCGGAGCCATCGACGCGGGCGTGATCCACCAGGAAACCGATGTGCACCTGACGCTGGACGGTGTCGTTGTCGTCCACCACGACCCCTCCATACAGGTCACACACGGTGAACCGGTCACTATTGCGCAACGTACGTTCGACCAGATCCGCAGCCTTGATACGGCCAACGGTGAGCCGGTTGAACGACTCGAAGACGTGCTGAGCAAACTGCCGCTGGCGCGATGGAACATTGATGCAAAGGTTGATGAGGTCGTCGACCCGCTGATCCATGTCATTGATCAGGCAGAGGCGTGGGATCGAGTTGTCCTTGCCTCGTTCAGTGAGCCGCGTCTGCGCCGCGTTCGCCACGCCCGCCCCTTCGCTTCCACGTCGCTGGGAATGTCAGGGATCGCGAGGCTCATGGGCGCAGCTTCGACCGCCTCAAGTGCGCGCACATGGAACGTTCCTGGACCTGACCAGGGAGTGCTTGCCGCACAAGTGCCACTGGCATTTAGAGGGATTCGCGTGGTCACGCCGCGTTTCATTGCCACGGCACACCGACATGGCCTGGCTGTCCACGTGTGGACACTGAACGCTGCCGCGGATATTGAACACGTCAGGCGAATGGGAGTGGACGGCATTATTACCGACCGGCCCACGATGGCCCTGGAACTCGCGCGCCTCTGATATTTGTTTACTGCACACAGAAGTAGCGATGCGACGTCCGGCGGTGCGAAAATCAACCTATGGAGATTCTGACTGCCACCGGCCTGTCAAGTGCTGCCGGCCTGAACGCGTACATTCCCTTGCTCATCATGGGCGTACTGGACAAATTCACGTCGTGGGTGAATCTGCCACCCGCGTGGAACTGGCTGTCATCATGGTGGTCGCTGGGAATCCTCGCAGTCCTTCTAGTCGTCGAAGTCGTCGCTGACAAGATCCCGGCCCTCGATTCAGTCAACGATATCGTGCACACATTCATTCGGCCGGCATCCGGTGGCATTGTCTTCGCCTCTGGTGTGGGTGCACAAACGGTTGCCACCAACGACCCGGACTCGTTTTTTGCCGACACGTCCAACTGGCTGCCCATCGTCATCGGACTGGTGATCGCGCTGGTCGTCCACCTGACGAAAGCATCCGCGCGTCCGATCGCCAATGTGGCAACCGCAGGCCTGGCCACTCCGTTCATCTCCGCAGGCGAGGACACGGCGTCCCTGGGGATCTCACTGCTCGCCGTGGTCGCCCCCATCATTGCTCTGATCCTGGTCGTCATTGTCATCGCATTCATGGCGTGGGCGATCGTGACGGTGCGCCGCTCCCTACAGCGCGTCCCACGATCAGGTCGTCACGAACGAGAGATCATCAGCGACGCGGACACCCTCGACAATTTCAACGATGCACGAGGGCGGCCTACGCGCGACTAAATGCCGGGTGATCCTTTCCACTGGCTGTGCGCGTGAGCAGGGGAGCGCCACTGCAGGCGGAAGTGCTAAAATCGACAGGCGTTGGCCCCGATAGCTCAGCGGATAGAGCGTCTGCCTCCGGAGCAGAAGGTCGCAGGTTCGAGTCCTGTTCGGGGCGCTCACAGGCAGGCGCTCAATGAGAGATTGAACGCGGGGTGCGCCACAGTGCGGTAACGAGTGGAAGCACGGTGCCGATGCCGTCTAATCTTGAACCATGACGCCTGAAGAACTTTCTGCACTGATCACGCGTATTGTGCGCGATGCCGCCCACGCCGGCACCATCACCCTGGATGAGGCTGACATCCCTGAAACAGTGACCGTGGAACGCCCTCGGCAACGCGAACACGGAGACTGGGCATCCAACGTTGCGATGCAACTGGCCAAGAAAGCACACACCGCGCCGCGTGCTCTGGCCACCGTCGTGGCAGACGCACTGCGTGAGAACGAGGGGATCGACAGCGTTGAGATCGCAGGTCCGGGATTCATTAACATCCGACTGGCCGCAGCCAGTGCCGGCGAGCTTGCGCGCACCATCGTGGAAGCAGGCGAAGCATATGGGCGCAACGACTCACTTGCCGGCACGCATATCAACCTCGAATACGTCTCGGCCAACCCGACCGGCCCGATTCATCTGGGTGGCGCACGCTGGGCGGCCGTGGGCGATTCGCTGGCCCGCTTGATCAGCGCGAGCGGCGCAGAAGTCACGCGCGAATACTATTTCAACGATCACGGCTCCCAGATTGACCGTTTCGCCCGCTCACTGGTGGCGCGCGCTCGCGGTCAGGAAGCGCCCGAGGACGGGTATGGCGGCCAGTACATTCAGGACATCGCAGACCAGGTGCGTCACGATGCGGCGGCAGCAGGGGAGCCTGATCCTGCCACA
Source organism: Actinomyces ihuae (assembly GCF_001457875.1). Taxonomy (NCBI): domain Bacteria; kingdom Bacillati; phylum Actinomycetota; class Actinomycetes; order Actinomycetales; family Actinomycetaceae; genus Actinomyces; species Actinomyces ihuae. The sequence goes on along the minus strand of NZ_CZPX01000005.1, from coordinate 120,286 downwards.
CTGCCGGATGAAGAGGCTGTCGAGGCATTTCGCGCTCGCGGCGTTGACCTGATGTTCGCGCAGATCAAGGATCGCCTGCGCGCCTTCCGCGCCGAATTTGACGTGTTCTTCCACGAAGACTCCCTGCATACCTCCGGAGCCGTCACACGTGCCATCGAAATCCTGCGCGAACGCGGCGAAGTGTTTGACGAGGATGGCGCCGTCTGGCTGCGCACCACCGATTACGGTGATGACAAAGACCGCGTCCTCATCAAGTCGGACGGCCAGGCTGCCTACTTCGCAGGCGACGTGGCCTACTACCTGGATAAGCGCTCCCGCGGAGCAGACGCAGCAATCTACCTGCTCGGCGCTGACCACCACGGCTACATCGGCCGCATGATGGCCATGTGCGAAGCATTTGGTGACAAGCCAGGTGTCAACATGCAGATCCTGATCGGCCAGATGGTCAACCTGGTCAAGGACGGACAACCGGTGCGCATGTCGAAACGAGCCGGCACGATCGTCACCCTTGATGACCTGGTGGATGCTGTGGGCGTTGACGCCGCGCGCTACTCACTGGTGCGCGTATCGATGGATTCAAACGTGGACATCGACCTGGACCTGCTGTCCTCGCACACAAACGAAAACCCTGTCTACTACGTGCAGTACGCACACGCCAGAACCTGCAACGTGGCGCGTAATGCAGCTGAACACGGTGTCAGCCGAGACGCCGGATTCGACCCGTCCGCGTTGGACCATCCTGCCGACAGTGAACTGCTCGGAGTGCTTGCCACATTCCCGGCGCTTGTTGCGCAGGCCGCTTCAATGCGTGAACCTCATCGTGTGGCCCGTTACCTCGAACAACTTGCTGCGACGTACCACGCATGGTACGGGCAGTGCCGCGTCACCCCTCGCGCTGACGAGGACGTGACCGAGTCCCACGTGGCCCGCCTGTGGCTCAACGATGCGGTGACGCGGGTTCTGCGTAACGGACTGGCACTGCTGGGAGTGAGCGCCCCTGAGCGCATGTAGTGCACGCAGCTTGTCCAGCGCCAGGAATCGAGAAAGAGGACCACGATGTCAGCACATGATGCACAGGACGACCCGACTCTGATCCCCAGCGTGCCAGCAAAAGCAACCGTTGATACCCTCGTCTGTCCCGAGCCTTCCGAGCGTGCGGACATGTGGCCGTGGTCAGCTCGCCGCACAGATGATGGTGTCATCGAAATCGGTGGGTGCGCGCTGACGGAGATGGCCGAAGAGTTCGGCACGCCGCTTTTTGTTCTGGATGACCGCGACCTTCAGGCTCGCGCTCGTATGTGGGCGTCCACCATGACCGAGGAATTCTGGGACGGATACGGCATGAACGGTGGCGACGCATTCTATGCCGCCAAAGCTTTCATGTGCTCCCACGTGGCCCGCACCGCCACTGAACGTGGCATGGGCATCGACACCTCCACCTTCGGGGAGTTGACCAGTGCGCTGCGCAGCGGCGTGGACCCCGAGCGGATCGGCCTGCATGGGAACAATAAGTCGGACGAGGAAATCCGTGTGGCGCTCACTGCTGGTAACGGCCGAGGCATTGCCCGCATCTTCGTGGACTCACCTGGTGAAGTGGATCAGATTCAACGCATTGCGGCCGAGAGCGGCGTGACAGCGCGTGTCATGGTTCGAGTGAAGACCGGCATCCATGCAGGTGGCAACGAGATGATTCAAACCAGCCACGAAGACCAGAAATTTGGTCTATCGGTGGCAGGAGACGATGCGATGAGCGTCGTCCGTGCGATTCTGGATGCTCCGAACCTGACGCTGATGGGTCTGCATAACCATATCGGCTCGCAGATCGCTCAGGCTGAGCCTTTTGCCCACGCCGCACGGATAGTCATGGCTTTCCGCCACAGGATTCATGAGGAACTGGGTGTCCTCGTCGATGACATCGATCTGGGTGGGGGACTGGGCATCGCCTATACGTCAACCGACCCGATTCCACCCACACCTGCGCAGGTGGCGCGTGAATTGGCTACAACCGTTCGAGCACAAGCTGAGCGCTATCACGAACCAGTCCCGCGAGTGAGCGTGGAGCCAGGACGCTCCGTGATCGGCACGACAACGGTCACCGTGTACACGGTGGGTGCGGTGAAGGACGTGCAGGTCAGTGACGATCTGGTGCGCCGCTACGTGGCTGTCGACGGGGGAATGTCGGACAATATTCGACCCGCACTGTACGACGCGGAATATTCCGTCACGCTGGCGAATCGGCGGCTTAGTGCTCCGCTGGTGCGCTGCCGAGTGGTTGGAAAGCATTGCGAGTCCGGTGACATCGTCGTGAAGGACGTCGACCTGCCCGCTGACCTGCATCGCGGTGACCTGCTGGTGGTGCTGGCGACGGGAGCCTATGGCTGGTCGATGGCGTCGAATTACAACATGGTGCCGCGGCCAGGCGTTGTGGCCGTGCGCGACGGGAATGCTGAGGTTATCGTGCGTTCCCAAAGCGTGGAAGATCTACTGGCCTGCGACGTGGGCCTCGCCTGACCTGCGTGAAGCTGGGTGAAGCTTCAGGATCACTGGCAGCTGTGCGCCCTATTACGTCAATGCCACTTGCACCAGCGGCGCAGTGCGTTATGGTCGATGCATGGCTGATTCGACCTCTCACGTGAATGACATTGTGTTGAAACAGGGAATGACCATCCCGCAAGTTGGTTTTGGTACCTACCAAATACCGCCTGAGGAAACTGCAGAACGGGTCGAACAGGCGATTGAGGCGGGATATCGGCACATCGACACTGCCGCTGGATATCACAATGAAGCCGGCGTTGGTAAGGCGATTCGACGTTCAGGTCTGGAGCGTTCCGATATTTTCGTGACGACGAAGTTGCAAAATAGCGATCACGGTGCTGACCGAGCCATTGAGGCGCTGGATAATTCCCGACGTGCGCTTGGTCTCGATGTCATCGACCTGTATCTGATTCACTGGCCGGTTCCCTCGAAAGATCTTTTTGTCGAAACGTGGCGTTCCATGATCCGCATGCTCAACACGGGAGCCGTGCGCGCGCTGGGCGTCTCCAACTTTCTGCCTCATCACCTCGACCGTCTACGCGACGAGACGGGCGTGACACCGGTGATCTTACAAACCGAAGTTCATCCGTCTTTCTCGCAGCCTGACGTATTGTCCGATGCTCGTAACCGGGGAATGGTCATCGAAGCGTACTCACCGTTGGGCCAGGCGCGCGACCTCGAGGACCCGGTGATCCTCGACATCGCTGAGCGTGCCGGTGTCACCGCGGCGCAGGCTGTTCTGGCGTGGCATATGCAACGTGGTCGCGTGGTCATTCCCAAGACCACGTCGCCTGAGCGCATGGAGGAAAACCTGGCTGCAGCTGGTGTGAGCCTGCCGGAAACTGACTTGGAGGCGATCGATGCCCTCCACAGTGAAAGCGGCCGAATCGGGGCGCATCCGGACGAATTTGAGTAAAGAGCGTTTAAACTGGCAGAACTGCGTGTTGCGTAGGGGTTGTTGTGTGTCGCGGCAGTTCAGGCGTAGTTTAGACCAGAAGATATTGACACCTGTAGTGTGTGATCACGTTGTGGACAAACTAATCAGAATGTGAAACCTTGCGCCTTTCTTGAATGCATCTGACTTAACCTGCGGTTTATCTGAAGTTAAACTCTCAGATTTCTTTCAACATGGTAAAAGTGAGGTCAAGAATGCGTGTGCAGCGTAATGTAACGCGGGCTGCCCGGCTGACAGCAGTGACGGTTGCTCTTGGCGTGGCCAGCGCTGGCGTCGTCACGGGAGTGGGGAGTGCCCAGCCTGGAACACCAGCTGACGACGGTGTAGATGTGGAAGTTGCTCAATCTGGAGATGCCCCTCAGTCACCTGATGGCGCCCAGTCAGGACAGCCAGTAGCGGCGAACCAGCCGGCCGCAACAGACAGGGCGGCAGACGAGGGAACCCCCCAGGCGAACGATGCGAGCGATCCTGAGCCAGGTGTTCCCTACGTCCAGAATTTTGCGATTAACCTCAAGCGCGGCGTCAGTTCAGATCAGTTTAACTCTGCCGTGGCGGCCGTGCGTGAGACGGGTGCCGTGATCCTGCAGCAGTACCCGCAGATCGATTCATTCTTTGCTCAGACAGCTGACAGAAACTTTGCGGAGCACGTGCGCACAACACTGGCCGACAAGAAGGTGCCGTTGACGAACGTCGGACCCACCCGCTACGCCAAGGTTAAAGGTGACGAGATTGTCGTGGAAGCGGCTCAAGACTCAGCCCCGTCAGGGCAGCCAGGCACATCGACGAGGATGACGGGTCGCAGCCAGCTTGAAAAGAACAGTGAACTGGACCAGGAGTACACACCCGATCCTCAATCCGAAAAAGCGTGGGGTCTGAAGGCTGTCCGTGCCGACCAGGCAGCGGCCGTCGATGTCATGCTTGAGCCGGTCACGGTTGGTGTCATCGACTCCGGTATCGATGGAACTCACGAAGACCTCAAGGACCAGATCGATCACAGCAAATCCGTTGGATGCTCTCACAATGGTATTCCTGACACCTCGTTTGAGGCATGGCAGCCCTCCCCGACATCTGGATCTGATCACGGGACACACGTCGCCGGAACGATTGCTGCAGCGCACAATGGGATCGGCGTTGACGGTGTAGCACCGCATGCGAAACTTGCCGCGATTAAGGCAGGAAACGCTGATGGTCTGTTCTACCCCGAATACGTTACCTGCAGCTTCATCTGGGCTGCAGAACACGACATCGCGGTGACCAATAATTCATACTTCACCGATCCGTGGGAACACTGGCTTCCCACTGAAGAAAACCAGGCTGCAGGCCTGGAGGCCGTGACTCGCGCGGTTGCTTACTCCCACGACCACGACGTGCTCAACATCTCGGCTGCCGGCAATGACGATCGCGACATTGACAACGCGACGACAGACAGTGGCAGCCCGAATGATGTGGCTGGAGCTGCAATTGAGAACCGCTCGTCAGTGGGAGGCGTGGACCTTCCCAGCGATCTTTCCGGAGTGGTCGTGGTCTCTTCGGTGGCAAAGCCAGAGGGTTCAGATCCGCTTGACGGACCCTTCATTCGCTCATACTTCTCGAACTACGGCGCGAATGCTATTGATGTCGCCGCACCTGGATCGAGAATCTTTTCAACGATTCCACTTGGTTTCGACTGGAGGGATGAGACTGCACTGTACGCATCGAAGAGCGGTACATCTATGGCGTCGCCACATGCCGCAGGCGTTGCAGCACTTTTGCGGTCCGTTAACCCGACACTGAGTGCTGACCAGGCAGCAAACCTTCTGCGTGAACAGGCAGGTGGGCGCTACAAGGTCTTGGCCGACCCGAACAACGCAGAGGCGCCAGACGGCAAGGAATACCGCGGCACCGGTCTGGTGGACGCACTGGCAGCTGTCACAGTGAATCAGCCTCAGCCGACGGTTGCGGGAGTGGAGTACTGGGACTCTGAGAGCCAGTCGTGGAAGGCCATTGCGGATGCGAAAGTTGCGCCCCAGGGTGAGTACGTCAGGATTCGTGCAGCAGTGGCCGGGCCCTACACGAAAGCTGCTTTGCGAGTCAACGGTCGGTCCGTGGCCACCCTTGACGGGACTGGCGCCTTCGACTCGCAAGTTGCCTTTCTGGAAGCTGAGTTGAAAGTCGCTCAGGCATTCACTGCGGACAGGAAGCTGAATGTTGCAGTCGACGCGTGGGGACGTAATAACGATGCGCGTGCTGATGACGATGTGACGGTGGCTGTTCAGGGAACTCTGGACACGACCCGCAAGCACGACGAGCAAAATAAGCAGCCAGCTGCATACAGTGCAAAGCCCAGCGTTGCCCGTACCGGCGCATCGGTGCCCGCGATGGCACTGGCCGGTCTTGCGCTTGCTGGGGCTGGAGCGTTGACAGCTTCGCGGCGCATGACGCGTTTCTGATTTAGTGAAGATGGCACCGGGTGTAACCGCAGCCGATGTCGCACTCAAACGTGGCGCCTGCACCGTGTGGTGTGGGCGCCACGTTGTCTGTCCAGGCCACCACAGGCAGCGCCGGCGGGAATCCTTCGCTCTTTGAGCCGCCCCGGCGAACCCTCGGCGTTCAACAACCGCCGTTCAACACTCTCAGCGGGATCGCCCTCGTCCCTTTGCGCGCGAGCTGGGAGTAGCCGACAGGGGGTCTTCAGGCCAGGCATGCTTCGTGTACCGGCCGCGAAGCTCGGAGCGAACCTGTTGGTAGGGACCAGCCCAAAACGACGCAAGATCGGAAGTGATCGCCACCGGACGACCGGCCGGATCGGTTAGGCGAATAATCAGCGGAACTCGGCCGTCGACGAATCTGGGCGTAGACGTCCACCCGAATGCTTCCTGGACTCGCAGCGTGAGCGTCGGCCCGTTCTCAGTCCACTCAATGCGCCGACGTGCTCCCGTTGGAATCTCAATATCGGGCGGAGTCAGTTCATCCAGTCGCGCAGCCTGAGGCCAGGGCAACAGCGAACGCAACAGTCGCATCGTATCGATGCTGGTCAGTGGTTTTCCCGAAGCCAAGGCAGGTAAATCCTCAGCTCCCCACTGCGGAAAACTCGAGGCCAATGCTGCATCCGACACATCCGGCCACGGATCTGTGACAGTCTCGTGAAGCGCTGCCATGCGGGCACGCAACTGCACGGCGGTCGGTGTCCACGTCAGCGCTGACATTCCGTGCTCATTCAAGACCTGCTCCATGAGATCTTGAACAGTCTGCGGCGGCAGCGTCCTGAGTGACCGTGACGCGAGTCGAATAGCACCCAGCATGGTGGCCTGTTCGCCGCGAAATCGCTGTGCTGCCGGATCATACCAGGCGCGCGTGTCCTCATGGACAAGGGCGCCCGCACACCCCAGCGCATCATCCTCGCTGAGGGGGAGCGCCGCCCGGATCAGCGCGGTTGAACTGCCTGACGGCCGTGTCATATCGCTCACCGCCAGCCACTGCTGTCCGGCGAGGGGACTGGTGGCGGGCAGGGACGCTCCCAGACCGGACACCGACTGGTAGGACAAGGGAGAATCGCGGCGCCTACGCATGATCCACTGCGGGTGAGCGGTGGCCGCGACGAGGGCAAGCTGGTCATCACGGCTGAGCTGGTCTGCAGGGGCGTGGCGCGACATGTCGGCAGCGTATCGACCCATGAGGCGTGTCAGTCGCGCCGACTGGTCGCGTATATGCGACCACTCGGCGTGCGAGGAGTGGCGCAGACGGCGCACGCTGGCAGCAAGATCGGCGTTGTCACAGCGAATCTGCTCATCAATGATCGCAACACACTCACACGCGGCCTCCACCCCGATGACCGGCGCGCAGGCTGCCAGTGCGTGAGCAAGCGAGGGTGCGACCGGCAGTCGCGCAATCATCTCGCCATGAGGTGTGGGCGCGCCCTCAGTGTCGAGCGCCCCGATAGCGACCAGCGCCTCGCGAGCAGCCTGGACATTGCCCGAGGGGGGCTGATCCATCAACGGCAAGTCAGCAAAGTCGCGCACGCCCCACACCGCGCACTGCAACAGTGCATCAGTCAGATCAGACTCCACGATTTCCGGGGCCGGGGTCTGCCGGCGGCGCGCCCACTCATTTTCCGCGCAGCACCGCACCGCCCAACCAGGGCCGAGCCTGGCTGCACGCCCTGAACGCTGGACCATCTCAGCTCGTGACGCTGGCACTGTGACCAGGGTGGTGACACCGCGTGCCGGGTCGATGGACGGGTGGCGAGCCAGCGCAGAATCAACAACGACGCGCACTCCGGGAACAGTCAGTGACGATTCAGCGATCGACGTGGACACGATGACGCGTCGCCGTCGCTCGCAGCCCTCAGGCACAGGTGTCAGGATACGGTCCTGCTCGGCCGCTGACAGAGCAGACAACAGAGGCACTATCTCCACGTCGCCTCGCAGACGCGCACGCAACTCATCAATCAGCATGCGGATCTCGCGTGCACCTGGCACAAAGACCAGGACATCTGCGCTGGTGCGCTGCACAGTCTCATCGACAACGCGACCCATGTGAGCTAGGAACTCTCGACTTACTCCCACTCGACCACTGCCACCGACAGGTGCGAGAGCAGAAACGCTCGGTGCGGCAGGCGCCCACGACTGTTCCAGTGGAAACAGCACGCCCGGCGCCTCAATCGTCATGACATCTGCACCCTCGCACTCGCAGGCGTGGGTGCGGACGAAAGTCAGTGTCGGCGCCATATCCAGCGTTGCCGAGGTGAGGAAGATCGTCAGATCCTCACGCAGTGTCTGCCGTACATCGAGCAGGAACGCCAGGGCCAGATCAGAGTCGAGCGCACGCTCATGGAACTCGTCCAGAATTACGGCACTCACTCCCGGCAAATCCGGATGAGTCTGGAGGCGGCGCACCAACACGCCAGGGGTGACCATCTCGATACGCGTGTGCGGGCCGACGGCGCGCTCGCCGCGCACCGTGAACCCGACCGTTTCCCCCACACGCTCACCCAGCAGGGAGGCAATTCGTCGGGCGGAAGCGCGCGCAGCCATACGTCGCGGCTGCGTGCAGACCACCGTGCCGCTGACGCGCGCTGCGACAGCGGGCGCAATGAGCGTCGTCTTACCGGACCCGGTGGTGGCTGACACGACGGCAAACGTCCCCGGGTGCGCGGCGCGCGTCACCTGATCGAGGACTGACACGATAGGCAGGTCCGGTGGATGTGTGATCAGATCAAACAGCGATCGCCGGGGCTCGCTGGCACTCAACCCCGGATCCGTCACAGTGTCAGTGTGCTCACTCGACGAAGTCAGCACTGATCATGAACGTCATCGAGTAGTCCTCGCCCGGTTCCAGCACGATCAGGTCGATCCCGGAATTGAACGCATCAGGCGGGCAAGTCATCGGCTCAACAGCGGTGGCGATACGTCCCTGCTGATCACCGGAGTACACCTGAACCCACGGCGCGTCAGAGGTGACCGACACGGATGAGCCACCCTCGTCACACAGGCTGACTTGCCACGTGCCGTCGGGCAATTCGGTGAACGCGTGATCGACCGACTGGCTGCCGATGAGCCGCCCGGAGCGGAAATCCAGATCCAGATCTTCCACATCCTTCAGCTCGACGGGTGCCAAACGCTTATCGACATCGAAAACCTTGCCGGCCGGAACCGTCAGCGTCATCGCGTCGATCGACTGCTGACCGATCGTGATGTAGGGGTGGTGTGAGCAACCATAGGGGGCAGGTTCGCTGCCCACATTCTTCGCGTAGATCGTGATGCTCAGGCCGCGCTCCGCGCTCAGTGCGTACGTCACCGACAGGTCGAGGGCGAAGGGGTAGCCGTATTGCGGCGGCAGGAATGTGCTCATGGTCGCTGAATCAGAATCGGAGTGTACGACGGTCCAGTCGGTCCAGGACACCAGCCCATGCAGAGCTGCCCCGGTTTCGATTTCGTTTCGCGGCACGTCCATGCGCTCACCGTTCCACGTGTACGTCGCCTCGGTGATGCGGTTGGGCCACGGTGCCAGCGTCTTGCCGAAGTAGCCCTTCGTCAAAACGTTCGGGTCGAACGGAAGCGTGACATCGCGGCCGTTGAACGTCAGGGAAGCAAGAGCCGCTCCCACCGACACCACGTGAGCGGTGTATGCGCCTGCGCGCAGAGCAATATCGTGTCCGGAAAGTGTGCGTGTCATCGTTCCCACCCATCTGTGCTGGCAATCGTCATAGATTTCTTCCAGTGTAGTGGCTCGAGGCCGCTGCGCTGACACCCCGAGCGAGGGTGACGGAACCCACGCCAAGGGTGGCGCGAGGCACTGCTACATCACCGCTGCAATATCGAAGCGGCGCAGCTGCTCGCGCACCTTATCCACGTGCTCCACACTCGGGGGCTTGACGTCCTCCAGCGTGTACGTCATCCCCAGGTTCTTCCACTTGTCAATCGCCATCTGGTGGAACGGAAGGACTTCCAGACGGGACACGTTCGGCCACTTTTCGACGATCTGTCCCACTCGGTCGATGTTGTCCGGATCGTCGGTCAAACCCGGCACCAGGACGAAACGTACCCATACTTCGGTGCCGTGCTGAGCCAGGCGATCTCCGAAACTGATGGTGGGTTGCAGGTCGCGGCCAGTGACCTTTCGGTAGGTATCAGGATCACCGGACTTCACGTCGAGCAGCACCAGGTTCGTGTCCTCGATCATTTCATCGGTTGCCATCGCACCCAGGAAGCCGGAAGTGTCCAGCGCCGTGTGAATACCCATTTCACGGGCGCCGCGCAGGATGCGTGCAGTAAAAGCAGGCTGCATCAGTGCTTCGCCGCCCGACAGCGTGATTCCGCCGCCGGTGGTACGGAAGATTCTGCGATAGCGCTTAATGCGGCGCAACAGTTCATCGGACTCGATGGGCTGGCCGTCGCGCATATTCAGAGTGTCAGGGTTGTGGCAGTACAGGCAGCGCAGCGGGCACCCGTTGAGAAAAATCGTCATGCGGGTACCAGGTCCGTCCACCGCGGTCACGAGTTCCCACGAGTGAATCGACCCGAGTGTTCCTTCGCGCATACGGCGCAGACGATCTGTTCGCTCAAGGTCGGTCAGCTCCTGCAGGCCGGCTGTGCCCGCCCCGGCCATCCGATTAGCTGGCGGCTGAAAATCCTGGTCGCCGAGCAGCTCAATAGCCACTGGCTGTGACTGTGTCGTCATGTATATGCACCTCCTGCCATAAAAAGCGCTTGGCTGCCTGCCATCGTTGAATCGATCGGCAGGCAACCAAGCGGCACGTTTCAGTTTTCTGATCTTCGCATTGCGGTGTCATCGCGCAGTGCCGAGGACGCCCTCGTACCTGCGGGGATCAGGCTGAGTGGTGGAACGTACGGGACAGAACATCCAGCTGCTGCTCGCGGGTGAGCTTCACGAAGTTCACTGCGTAGCCGGACACACGCACCGTCAGGTTCGGGTATTTCTCAGGATGGTCGATCGCATCTTCCAGGGTGGAACGGTCCAGCACATTAATGTTGGCGTGGTACAGCCCCTTGATGCCGCCGTTCTCCTCACGCTTGTCCTTCATGTCGGCCAGGCGCTCATCAAACGTCTTCGTTGCCATGATCTCTCCTTCTCAGGTTGTTTCTAGTATCTCAAAAGAACTGTTCGTCGTCTCAATCAGTCTTCAGGAATGAAGCCGGAATCGAGGATGCCGACCAGGTTCGTGACCTGCTCGCCCTTGTTCCGACCCAGACCTGATGGCGTGATCGTGTTGGTCAACGAAATGCCGTCAAGGGCATCGTTGTAGTCCAGTTTACCGACCGACAACATGGATGCGACCATGCCGTGCGTGTCCACACCGTTCTGCGGGTTGGCGCCCGGCGCGAAAGGTGTGCCGGCCTTGTGTCCGCAGGGGAACGCGCCGGTTGCGCGGCCGTAAACCACGTTCGAGGTAATGGTCAGCACCGACTGAGTCGGGATGGCATCACGGTACAGGGGGATCTGACGGATCTTGTCCATGATGGTGTGAACAACGGTGGCGGCGATTTCGTCTGCACGATCATCGTCGTTGCCGTAGGTCGGGAAGTCACCTTCGACCTCGTAGTCCACAACCAGGCCGGTCTCATCACGCACGGGGACGACCTTGGCGTACTTGATGGCAGCCAGGGAGTCGGCCACGATGGACAGGCCGGCGATACCGCAGCCCATGGTGCGCACGATATCCGAATCATGCAGTGCCATTTCCATCGCTTCGTAGGCGTAACGGTCGTGGCAGTAGTGGATGATGTTGAGGGCCTCAACGTAGGTGCCCACAACCCAGTCCAGCATGTCCTCGTACTTGGCCCAGACCTCATCGAAGTCCAGCGGGCCGTCACCCTTGATGGGCTCGTACTCGTCAACGATCTGCTTGCCGGTCATCTCATCGCGACCACCGTTGATGGCGTACAGCAGAGCCTTGGCGGCGTTGACGCGCGCGCCGAAGAACTGCATCTGCTTGCCCACGCGCATCGGAGACACACAGCATGCGATCGCTGCATCGTCGCCCCAGTGAGCGCGGATCTGCTCATCGGATTCGTACTGGATGGAGGACGTCTCAATCGAGATCGAGGCACAGAATTCCTTGTAACCTGCGGGCAGGTTCTCATCCCAGAAGATCGTGATGTTTGGCTCGGGAGCCGGTCCCAGGTTGCGCAGTGTCTGCAGCAGACGGAAAGACGTCTTGGTGACCAGTGTGCGACCGTCCTCTGAGAAACCGGCATCTGACCAGGTTGCCCAGTAGGGATCGCCGGAGAAGATCTGATCGTACGCCTCGGTGCGCAGGAAACGCACGATACGCAGCTTGACAACCAGGGCGTCGATGATTTCCTGAGCGTCCTGCTCGGTGATCACGCCTGCCTTGAGGTCGCGCTCGAAGTAGATATCGAAGAATGCGGACAGGCGGCCGATTGACATTGCAGCGCCGTCCTGAGACTTCACGGACCCGAGGTAAGCGAAGTAGGTCCACTGCACAGCTTCCTGCGCGTTCTTCGCGGGGCCGGAGATGTCGAAGCCATAGCTGGCAGCCATGCTCTTCAGTTTCTTCAAAGCCTTGATCTGCTCGGCGTGTTCTTCACGGTAGCGGGCCCAGTGCTCGGAGAACGGCTGATCAGCGTAGCGGTCCTTGTCAACCTGCTTGGCTTCGATCAACGCGTCGACACCGTACAGAGCGACGCGGCGATAGTCACCGATGATACGGCCACGGCCGTAGGCGTCCGGCAGGCCGGTGATGATGTGGGAAGAACGGGCTGCGCGAATACGAGGTGTGTAAATATCGAACACGGCATCGTTGTGGGTCTTGCGGTACTGAGTGAAGATCTTCTTCACGTCAGGGTTGACCTCTTTACCGGCTTCCTTGATGGCGGTTTCCACCATGCGCCATCCGCCGAACGGCATCATCGCGCGCTTGAGGGGTGAGTCGGTCTGCAAGCCGACGATCACATTGTCGTCGTCGCTGATGTATCCGGGGCCGAACGCGTCAACGTCTGCCGGTGTATCCGTGTCAACGTCGAGTACGCGCTTCCTGCGCTCCTCGGACAGGTAATTCTTCTCCAGTGTGTCCCACAGGCGCAGTGTCTTGTCTGTAGGGCCAGAAAGGAAGGAGGCGTCGCCCTCGTATGGCGTGTAGTTGCGCTGAATGAAATCACGAACGTCGATGTGCTCGGTCCATGCACCGCGCTCGAACCCATCCCACGGGTCTTCGCTGACGGATGTTGGAGCGGTCATCTGGGTGGTCATAATCCCTCTTCTCCGGTTCCGGTCCCTTCGATCTGAAGGGTTTCGGTGGCGTGGTTCGCGGCCAGCCAATGTATGTCTGTTTGACATCTGACCTTATTGTCTCTCGAAAGCGCTGGGCCTTCTAGGAGGATCCTGAATCAGGACCTATGGACTACGTCTCACTGCGCGTGGTTATGCTGACGGCATTCTGAGCAATGGGACAAAAGTCCCATGACGAATGTCGCATTATGCAGTAAGCGACGAGGGAGTCCTGTCCGCGCCGGATCAGAAGCGTGGAATGTTGCGCATATTTGACGTTGCCATTGACACTGCTTCGCCGGCACCGCGGTTCAACACGATCTTCGACATGGCCGTGGCAAAGCCGAACAGCTGCTCGCCGGTAATTTCAGGTGGAAGGCTCAGCGCGTTTGGATCGGTGATGACTTCGACGAGGGAGGGACCGCGATGGCTGAGCGCCCTCGTCAAGGCATTGCGCACATCCTGAGGATCGTCCACGCGTTCAGCCTGGAATCCCATTGCGGACGCGACATCTGCATAGTGCATGTCGTGCACGTCGGTGCCGAAGTCAGGCATTCCGTCCACGAGCATCTCCAGCTTGACCATGCCCAGCGTTGAGTTATTGAACACGATGACCGTGATGGGCAGGTCATGCATGCGGGCTGTGACCAGCTCGCCGAGCAGCATTGACAGGCCGCCGTCGCCTGAAATGGAGATCACCTGGCGGTCCGGGAATGCTTCCTGAGCGCCGATGGCCTGAGGCAGAGCATTCGCCATTGATCCGTGCAGGAAGGAGCCGATCAGTCGGCGCGACCCCAGCGGATCGATGTAGCGGGCTGTCCACACGTTGCACATGCCGGTGTCGGCGGTGAAGATCGCGTCGCGTGCGGCAATCTCGTTCAGGACGTGTGCGACGTATTCGGGGTGAATCGGCTTGATGTGCTCGACCTTGCGCGTATAGGAGCCGACGGGTGCCTTCATGATCTTGGCGTGCTTCTTGAGCTGCTTCTTCAGGAATGCTGATGAGCGGCGCCCCTTGAGCTGCGGCATGAGGCTGTCAATCAATGCCTTGACATCGGCGCAGATCGGCAGGGACACGTCGGTGCGTCGTCCGAGTTTTTCGGGGCTGTTGTCGACCTGTACGGTCAGCGTGTCAGGCAGGAACTGGTTGTACGGGAAGTCTGTTCCAAGCAGCAGCAGGACATCCGCATCGTTCATGCCTTCTGCAGCTGCGCCGTATCCCAGCAGGCCGGTCATGCCGACATCGAAGGGGTTGTCGTACTGAATGAAGTCTTTCCCGCGCAGGGTATGCCCGATTGGTGCCTGCAGTGCGTCTGCCAGTGCAATGACCTCATCATGTGCGCCCGCCACACCGATACCCGCGAAAATCGCGACCTTCTTGGCTTTGTTGAGCATGGTGGCAAGCTGAGCAACATCATCGGGGTTGGGGTGCAGAATCGGACGGCGAGCCGGAACGAACTGGGGTGTGGGAGCCTGCGCCTTCTGGTCAGACACGTCACCGGGAATCGTCACCACTGCGACACCCTGAGTGCCAATCGCGTGACGGATCGCAGCGTTCATGACGCGCGGAGCCTGTTGAGCGGTGGAAACCATTTCGCAGTACGACGAGCACTCCACAAAAAGCCGGTCGGGGTGGGTCTCCTGGAAGTAAGACTGTCCGATCTGCACGCTGGGAATGTGTGAGGCGATAGCCAGGACAGGCGCGCCGGAACGCTGCGCATCAAAGAGGCCGTTGATCAGGTGCAGGTTTCCCGGGCCGCATGAACCCGCACACACTGCCAGTTTTCCGGACACCTGAGCATCAGCGGCAGCGGCGAACGCGGCCGACTCCTCGTGGCGCACGTGCACCCAGTCGATACCGCCCCTGGCGGATCCTCCGGTTTTGCGCACCGCATCAACAATTGGGTTGAGCGAATCGCCCACGATTCCATAGATCCGATGTACTCCAGCTTCCACCATTTGGCTGACGAGTTGTTCTGCGACGTTCATTGCGTCTTTTTCCTTAACCGTCGAGGATCGATCTGCGAATCACCACATACATGCGGCGCATCTTTTACTGTACGCAATCTTGCTGCCATATACCTCGTGATGACGCTCACGAGGGAGCCCTCGCTCGCAGTGACGGTCGCCATTGACGAGGAGCGAGCATCAACGACGCGGATCCATGTGCCGCACACTGGACACTGTCGCATCGGGCCTGTGGCCTTGGTTAGGATCACTATCGAAACGTCTGATCAATGAAGGGGTGCACGATGTCGGAACAGCCGCGCACAGTGCGAGTCGCCATCCTGGGAGCGGGAACCGTCGGCTCGCAGGTCATTCGACTGATCCACGAACGAAGCGATGACTTGAGCGAACGATGCGGAGCGCAGCTGGAAATCTCAGCTGTCGTCGTGCGAAATGTGCACGCTCCGCGTGATGTTGACATCGATCCGGAACTGCTGACAACGGATGCGGCAGAAGCGATCGACCATGCAGACATCGTCATCGAACTGATCGGCGGCATTGAACCGGCACGTGAATACGTGCTGCGGGCCCTGAATGGTGGGGCAACGGTCGTGACCGGCAACAAAGCACTGCTTGCCGCCCACGGCCCGGAACTGTACGAGGCTGCGGCCCAGGCGGATACGGACCTGTACTTCGAAGCGGCAGTGGCTGGAGCCGTCCCAGTTGTCTACGGTCTGCGTGAATCGCTGGCAGGTGACAAGATCAGCCGTATTGTCGGCATCGTCAACGGCACGACGAACTTCATCCTTGATTCCATGCTCACCGCACACGCCAGCTACGAACAAGCCCTTGCCGACGCGCAGAAACGAGGCTACGCGGAAGCTGACCCCACTGCTGATGTCGAAGGGTATGACGCTGCCGCTAAGTGCGCACTGCTGGCCTCCCTGGCGTTCCATTCACGCGTATCCATGAACGATGTCAGCGTCGAAGGCATCTCGCAGATCACCGCTGACGACATGATGGAAGCGGCGCGCACCAATCACGTGATCAAACTGCTCGCCGTGGCTGAGCGTTGCCTCGACGATCTGGGCAATGAAGTGATCAACGCGCGCGTCCACCCCGCCCTCGTGCCGACAGGACACCCACTGGCCACTGTCGACGGCGTGTACAACGCCGTCATCATCGAAGGCGAATCTGCCGGACGGCTCATGTTCTACGGGCAAGGCGCAGGCGGTGCGCCAACTGCCTCAGCGGTATTGTCCGACCTGGTCGCCGGGGCGTCCCACCGTGTGCACGGTGGCCATGCTCCGCGCGAATCCACCTACGCGCATCTGCCTATCATTGAACAGGGCATGACACGCACCCGCTATCAGCTTCGTCTGCATGTTCATGACGATCTGGGTGTTTTAGCTGACGTGGCCTCCGTATTCGCCCGTCACGGCGTATCCATCCACTCGGTCGACCAGCGTGACGGTGAACCGGGTGCGCAAACCACCATCGTGATCGCCACGCACTGTGCCCGTGAGGCTGACGTGCTGGCAGTAGCTGAAGCACTCCGTCAATCTGACGCCGTCATCGACGTGGCGTCGCTCCTACGTATGGAAGGTGAATAACACATGGCTCATCAATGGCGCGGATTGCTGCGTGAATACGCTGAGCGGCTCCCACTGGAAGAATCCGACCCGGTTGTCACGCTGCTGGAAGGTGGTACGCCACTGGTAGAAGCTCCTGCCATTTCGAAGCGCGTCGGAGCGCGCGTCTGGCTGAAAGTGGAAGGCGCCAACCCGACTGGCTCGTTCAAGGACCGCGGCATGACAATGGCCGTGTCCAAAATCGCCGCCACTGACACCCAGATGATCGCCTGCGCCTCCACCGGCAACACGTCAGCCTCGGCTGCAGCCTATGCTGTGGCTGCCGGACTGCAATGCGTCGTGATCCTGCCCGCCGGAAAAATCGCTGCAGGAAAGCTGGCCCAGGCCATCATGCATGGTGCCCGCCTGGTTCAGGTCGACGGAAACTTCGACGATGCGCTGCGCATCGTGCGCAAGCTGACGGAAACCTACCCTGTCGCACTGGTCAACTCGGTCAACCCCTACCGCCTACAGGGGCAAAAGACCGCCGCATTCGAAATCGTTGACGCGCTGGGCGATGCGCCCGACATTCACATACTGCCCGTGGGAAACGCCGGGAACATTTCCGCCTACTGGATGGGTTACAACGAATACGCTGGCCAGAAAGCTGTCACCACGATGGAAGAGTCCTACCGAAACCTTCCAGCCGTTGCCACACACGTACCGCAGATGTGGGGCGTGCAGGCAGCCGGAGCGGCACCATTTGTTGCCGGACACCCCATCGACAACCCGGAAACAATTGCGACCGCCATCCGGATCGGATTCCCTGCGTCGTGGGATTTCGCCTCACGTGCGCGCGACGATTCCAAGGGACTCATCACCGCTGTTCCCGACGAGAAAATCATGCGCGCCCAGCAGATCATCGCCGGCGAAGCCGGAGTATTCGTCGAGCCGGCATCTGCCGCATCCGTGGCCGGGCTGCTCCGCGCAGCTGAAGACGGACGCGTTCCGCGCGACGCACGAATTGTGTGCACGGTGACGGGCAATGGCCTGAAGGATACGAAGACGGCGCTCGCGGCTCTGCCTGACGGGGGTGTGCAGGCCGAAGTCGTTGCACCCGACACGCACGAAGTTGCTGAACTGCTGGGGTTGAAGTAGCCGACGTTATCGAGGTGCACGCAGGCGCATCGCTGTGCCGTTAGTGGGCGATTCGGCGCCGTGTGCGGTCTAGACTAAGTTTCATCGCCTCATGAACGGCGGCGAGCGCCGCCCTCGTTCACTGTTAATCAATGTGTGGGAGACCATCGTGCAACTGCGTGCGGATTTTGCTCGTGTCAGCGTGCCGGCCACCAGCGCCAATTTGGGGCCGGGTTTTGACTGTCTCGGGATCGCACTGGATCTGCGCGACATCGTGTCCGTTCACGCCACTGCCGGCCCGACCAGCATTGTTGTCGAGGGCGAAGGGGTAGGCACTGTCAGCGAGGGCGACGACAACCTGATCGTGCGTGCGATGCGAGTGGGCTTGGATCATGTGGGCGCGCCGCAGGTAGGCGTGAGAATGCACTGCCATAACGTCATTCCGCACAGCAGGGGATTAGGCTCATCGGCCAGTGCCGTCGTGGCGGGACTGGCCCTGGCGCGCGAGCTGATCCGCGACGCTGAGGCGCTGGATGATCACACGATCCTGCAGCTCGCCACGCACATGGAAGGGCATCCGGACAATGTGGCCCCCGCAATCGAAGGCGGCATGACAGTGGCGTGGATGGGTGATGATGACGCTCAGGCCCTGCGATTTGAGCCCCCCGCGTCGATGACGCCCACCGTGTTTATTCCTGATTTCCCACTCGCCACGTCGAAGGCGCGTCAGGTCCTGCCCGACGTCGTGCCCTATCGCGATGCTGTTGCCAACATTTCACGTGCAGCTGTGCTGGTTGCCGTCATGTCCGACAATGCGCGCACTGTCGGCTCGGACGATGCGGATATCAGCCGCTGGCTTTTCGACGCAACTGAGGACCATCTGCACCAGGAATACCGGCGCGCCGTGATGGAGCCGTCACTGGCACTGGTTGACTGGCTGCGTGAAGCCGGCGTGGCGGCAGTGGTCTCCGGCGCAGGACCCACTGTCATGGCGTTGAACCACGTGGATGATGACATGCGTGCGAGCGCGCAGCGGTCGGGTTGGACTGTGCGCTCTCTGGCTGTCAGCGGGGATGGAATCCGAACAGATCGCCCGCAGCGTCCCAATGTGTGATTTTCCGCTCAACAATCCTCGCATTGCCACGCGAAAGATGGCATAGTGGGGGGAGAAGTGGTTAAACTTTTCAGCGGTGACTGTGTTGTACAGTCATAGCCGCTGTGTCGGCCATCCTGGTACTCGTCACAAGACTTGTTCGACGTGTACACCTCCGTTTGTGTATCTTTCAACGGATTTCATCTGCCCGCATAGGGCGATCAAGTGAGGAACAATTAGTGAGCAACGATCACACTGATGGCGCATCGAATCACGCGCCATTGTCAGCCATGAAGCTGACGGAGCTGAAGGCACTTGCAGCGCAGATGGGGCTCCGCGGAGTCTCGACCATGCGCAAGGCCGATCTGGTCTCCACCATCGAAGCCGCCCGCCGCGGCAACAATTTGTCTCAAGCACGCTCAGAGCACAAACGCCCTGCCGCTGACGCCTCTGAACGCCACCAATCTGAATCGACAGGCGAACAGGCCTCGACACCGACACGGTCACGAGGACGTCGCCGCGTCGCCACTGCCGGTGCTGTCGAGCCGCGTCAATTCTCACTCGACTTTCCTGGGTCGGACTTCCAGAGCAAGCCGCTGGCTCCCAAGGGTGACGGCCACGACGAGGGCGACTCATCTGACGAGCACCGCGAACGCAAGCCACTGGCCCGCAAGGGCAATGGTCACGGACGTTCACGCTCCAACCAGTATGACCGCAGCAACGAGGCGCGTGAGAATCGCGCGGCTGCCCTCGATGTGCGTGCTGAACTCGCCGGTGTTCACAGTGATGATGACTCGGCCGACGCCGAGCAGTCCGGTAGCGAGTCAGCTCACCGCAAACTCAATGAGATTGAACTGCCTGAAGGCGACAACGCGAACAACTCCCGTGGGCGCGGTCGCAGAGAACGCAATGCGCGCCGCCGCGGACGAGACCGTGACGAGCGCCGAGACCGCTCAGATCGTTCGGAGCGAAATTCGCGCAACAACCGCCGTCGCGACAATGAGCCGGAAATTCGTGAAGACGATGTGCTGGCACCTATCGCAGGCATCCTGGACGTTCAGGAAAACCACGCCTTTGTTCGTACCTCGGGATACCTGCCCGGCCCGAACGATGTGTACGTCACTTTGGGCAATGTGCGCCGATGGAACCTGCGCGCAGGCGATGCCGTCTCCGGTGCGGTGCGTCAGCCTCGCGAAGGCGAGCGCCAGCGCCAGAAGTACAACGCACTGGTCAAGGTGGACACCGTTAACGGAATGTCTGTCGAGGAAGCCGGCGAGCGCCGCGAATTCGGCAAACTGACGCCGCTGTACCCCAATGAGCAGCTGCGCCTGGAAACCACCCCGAAGGCCGTAACGCCTCGCGTCATCGACCTGGTGGCACCGATCGGCAAGGGACAGCGAGGATTGATCGTCTCCCCGCCGAAGGCCGGTAAGACGATGATTATCCAGCAGATCGCCAAGGCAATCGAGGTCAATAACCCTGAGGTTCACCTCATGGTCGTCCTGGTTGACGAGCGTCCTGAAGAAGTCACCGACATGCGCTCCATTGTCAAGGGTGAAGTCATCGCCTCCACCTTCGACCGCCCCGCTTCCGACCACACCACGGTTGCCGAACTTGCCATTGAGCGAGCCAAGCGCCTGGTCGAGCTGGGACAGGACGTTGTCGTGCTGCTCGATTCACTCACGCGCCTGTCACGCGCCTACAACCTGGCGGCACCGGCGTCAGGTCGTATCCTCTCCGGTGGTGTGGACGCTTCCGCGCTGTACCCGCCCAAGAAGTTCTTCGGCGCAGCCCGCAACCTCAAGGAAGGCGGCTCACTGACCATCGTGGCCTCTGCCCTGGTGGAGACCGGGTCCAAGATGGACGAAGTCATCTTTGAAGAGTTCAAGGGCACCGGCAACATGGAACTGCGCCTGTCGCGCGCGCTGGCAGATCGTCGAATCTTCCCGGCCATCGATGTCAACGCCTCGGGCACTCGTCGCGAGGAAGTCCTGTTCAAGCCTGAAGAGCTGCGCATCATGTGGAAGCTGCGCCGCGTCCTCGGATCCCTTGAGCAACAGCAGGCACTGGAAGTGGTTCTGGACAAACTCAAGGAAACCCAGTCCAATGCTGAGTTCCTCATGCTGATCCAGAAGACCACGCCGAACGCTGACTAGATCACACACCGGCGGTGCAGGTGGGTAATCTCACCTGCACCGCCGGTACATCATCTGGATCTATCGGCCGGAAAGTGGCACAATTGCAACTCGGTTCCGGTTCACCGCGTAATGCGCGATGTCGATGATTGCGCATGCGGACCCGGCGTCCTCGAATCCCGTAAGGAGAAAACCATGAAAAAGGGTATCCACCCCGAATACGTTCCCACCACGGTGACGTGCACATGCGGCAACTCGTTTGAAACACGCTCGACGATTACGTCGGGTCAGATGCGCGTGGACGTGTGCTCCCAGTGCCACCCGTTCTACACGGGTAAGCAGAAGATTATGGATACTGGTGGCCGCGTGGCTCGCTTCGAAGCCCGTTACGGCAAACGCAGCAAGTAGCGTTTGACTTCAGCGCCGGTGACCCGTCAGGGCACCGGCGTCTTTGTATCGCACATCTTTTCGCCACAATCGGAGGAGCTCGCATGGCATCGGCATCACACGCAGATGAATTCCCGACGCTGCAGGCACTGCTCGAAGAGCACCATAGTGTCGAGCAGCAAATGGCAGATCCTGCACTGCACAACGATCAGGCAAAGGCTCGTAAAGTGGGGCGGCGCTACGCCGAACTGAACCGTGTTGCCGAGGCTTACCAGCGCTACTGCGCAGCCACTGATGATATGGAAGCAGCTCGCGAACTCGCTGAGGAGGATCCCTCATTCGCGGATGAGGTGACAAGCCTGGAGGAACAGACCCGCCAGGCGCACGATGCCCTCGTCGATATTCTGACGCCGCGCGACCCTGACGACGCGCTCGATGTGATCCTGGAAGTCAAGAGCGGTGAAGGCGGCGAAGAATCCGCCCTGTTCGCAGCAGACCTGGCACGTATGTACGAGCGCTACGCCACCACGAAGGGATGGTCGGTCACCGAACTGTCCTCCACGCCCACCGAGCTGGGCGGCTTCAAGGACATCACGATGGCGATCCGCGCCAAAGGCACACCCAGCCCGGAAGAAGGCGTGTGGGCTCATCTCAAGTACGAGGGTGGCGTTCACCGCGTCCAACGCATTCCTGTCACCGAATCGCAGGGACGAATCCACACCTCTGCTGTCGGCGTATTCGTCATGCCGGAAGTTGAAGAAGATGACGAAGTTGAAATCGACCAGAACGATCTGCGCATCGACGTCTACCGTTCGTCAGGGCCTGGCGGACAGTCAGTGAACACGACGGACTCGGCTGTGCGCATCACTCACATTCCGACCGGCATCGTCGTGTCGATGCAAAATGAGAAATCGCAGCTGCAAAACCGTATCGCAGCTATGCGCGTGCTGGCATCCAGACTTGCTGCTGAAGCCAGGGCCAAGCGTGAGGCTGAAGCCAGCGCACAGCGCCTGTCTCAGGTACGCACCGTTGACCGCTCGGAGCGCATCCGCACCTACAATTTCCCGGAAAACCGCATCTCTGACCATCGCACCGGTTTCAAGGCCTACAACCTTGACCAGGTGTTGTCCGGCTCCTTGGATCCTGTCATCCAGTCAGCGATCGACACTGACGAGGCAGCGCGCCTGGGCAAAGCGGGCGATGAATAGGGCACTGAACGAGCAGCTGGTGCTGCCGCGTTCAGCAACCTATACGCCACGCGAATTGTTCGCGTGGGGCAGACGCGCCCTTCAAGCAGTCAACCTGGAGGGAGCACACGCCGACCAGGATGCCCGTGAGCTGCTGGAATGGGTACTGGGCTGTGACAGCCTCGTGAGTGCCCCGGACCAGGTGGGCGCGCGCGCAGCAGAACGCTACCGCTGCGCCATCGCATCGAGGCGCACCAGCATTCCTCTGCAGCACATCACAGGTCGCATGTATTTTCGGATGCTCACCCTGCGCGCAGAGCCCGGCGTATTCGTTGTTCGACCCGAAACCGAAATGGTCGCGCAGCACGCCATTGACGCGGCGCGAACCTGCAGTGCGGATGAGCCTGTGGTGGTGGACCTGTGTACAGGGTCGGGAGCCATCGCACTTGCGGTTGCCACCGAGGTACCCGCCTCGCGCGTTCTTGCCGTGGAGATTGACGAGGCTGCCTGTCAGCTTGCCGCTCGCAATATCGCTGACATCGAGCCGGTGCGCGTTCATCTGGTACGCGCCGATGCATTATCCGCCCTCGTCGAATACGAGGGGAGGGCCGACGTTGTCGTGTCGAACCCGCCGTATGTTCCCGGCAGCGCCCACCCTACGCAACGCGAAGCGCAACTGGACCCGCCGCGTGCCTTGTATGGCGGGGGAGAAGATGGGCTGGTGATCCCACGTGGCATCATGACCCGGGCGCGCGCCCTGCTGGCTCCGGGCGGCACACTCGTTATGGAGCACGCCGAATCTCAGGCAGAGGATCTGGTGGCATACGCTACAGCTCAGGGCTTCACGAATGCGCATACGGCACCGGATTTGACGGGACGGCCCCGCATGGTTATCGCAACCGCCCCCGTCGTGGAACAATAGCCGCGTGGCACATTCGACTATTCTTCACTGTTCACATGGCATCTCAGCGCAGGATCTGCAGCGCATCCGCGCATGTGTCAACGGTGGTGGCCTCATCGTCATGCCGACCGACACGGTCTACGGGATCGGCGCAACCGCACACGACCCTGCCGCCGTCGAAGCTGTTCAACACGCCAAGGGGCGAGGACGCTCCAAACCGCCGCCGGTTCTGGTCGCAGATAATGAAGCGCTGGACGTGCTTGGCACTGACATCAGTGAGAGCACGCGTTTACTGGCGCGACGGTTCTGGCCTGGAGGTTTGACGCTGATCGTCCGCGCCCACCCCGACCTGGGCTGGGATCTGGGCGACACGGGCGGCACGATCGCACTGCGCATGCCTGATAGTGAGGTGGCGCTGTCGATTTTGCGCGAATGCGGTCCAATGGCCGTCACATCAGCGAATCTGACGGGCGAGCCTCCCGCCACCAGTGTTGAGGCGGCCGCTGCCTCGTTCGAGGATCACGTCGACCTGTATATTGACGGTGGTCCAACGGCGGGGGCGACTCCCTCGACGATCATCAATATGGCCACGGAGCAGCCCACACTGATCCGCCTGGGCGTCATCGACCCGCGCGACCTGGAAGATACGGCGGGCTGCACTTTTAAAAGTCCTGAGGACAAGTAGAGGCCGCCACCGATGAAGGTCTACCTGCTGCTCATGCTCATAGCCAGTGGTGTCACCGCGATTATGACGCCGCTGGTGCGATGGGCGTGTCTGCGGTGGGGGATTGTGCCGAAGCTGCGTGAACGCGATATTCAGGTCACACCGATACCGCGACTGGGTGGCATCGCCATGACCGTCGGTCTGCTCATCACTTTGCTGATCGGCTCACGAATCCCGTACATGGCGCCCGTGTATTCGACCAGCATCCCGTGGGCAGTGATGGCAGGTGCTGCAGCCATGTGCGTGCTGGGCGTGCTCGATGACCTGCTGGAGCTGGACTGGCTGACCAAACTGACCGGACAGATCCTGATCGCCGGTCTCATGGCACTCCAGGGTGTTCAACTCGTTTCATTTCCCATCTTCGGCATCACGATCGGGTCGTCACGGTTGTCGCTGATTGCCACCGTGTTCGTCATGGTCGGCATCATCAACGCCGTGAACTTCATTGACGGTCTGGACGGTCTGGCGGCCGGAGTCGTGGGGATTGGTGCGGCCGTGTTCTTCGGGTATTCCTACCTGCTGTCACGCCAGCTTGGTGCACAGTCATATGCGACAACCGCGTCACTGATCGTGATTGCACTGGTCGGGATCTGCGCCGGGTTCTTGTGGTACAACTATCACCCCTCGTCCATCATGATGGGCGGGGGAGCTGAGACGCTGGGATTGATTCTGGCTGCCTCCGGTGTCATCGTCACCGGTCAGATCGACCCCAACGTGCTGGAGCGAAGCCAGATCATCGCCGGTCTCATGCCGATTATTTTGCCCCTGGCTGTGATCGTCGTCCCCATCGGAGATCTGATGGTGACGGCAGTTCGACGCATGATGCGTGGGAAGAGCCCATTCCACGCCGACCGCTCCCACTTCCACGATCGCCTATTGGCACGAGGACGTTCCCATCGCGCCGTTGTCATGATTTTGTATTTATGGACGGCGATCATTTCGACTGCCGCATTGTCCTTGCTGCTGGTTGAATGGAACCGGACAGTGATGATTTTTGTGCCGCTGATTGTCCTGGCCACGATCCTGACCGCATCTGAATTCCCGTGGAAGATATCAGCGCGCGCACGCCCGCCACAGTCCGAGGCAGATGCGCCCGACCCGAGATCCGAAAGGTAGCCATGTCACTCGACAATGACCACACGCCCACCCGCGCAGCTACTCAGCCAGCGATGAATCACGCCATGACAGCGCTGCGCCGGTTCATAGTGCTTGCAGGCGTCGTGATGACAGGCGGGATCCTGGTGTGCTGGGCGTTGATGTCAACGGTCGGCTGGGCGACCGCGCTGGTCAGCATCCTGGTTGTGGCAGTCCTGTGCGCCGCCGAATTCGTTGCACTGCCGCGCATGGTCGCGCAGGGACCGAATCTGTTCCTGGCGTGGATCGGCGGGGGATATTTGCTCAAGCTTGTGGCAGTGGCGGTCGCGCTCTTGGCATCGCGCCCCCTGGGGCTCAATCACCGCGTTGTCGCGATGACGGTAATCGTGACAATCCTCTCATTGATGGTGATTGAACTCGTGATTTTGATGCGTACGCGCACCCCCACGGTGGTCCCAGCTGCGACGCAATCCGGTCAAGTGGCGCAAACTCGCGACTACTCCCGCACGCGGTTAGGTGAGCACGATCCGGGTGCTGACACCTCAATGTGACGTTTGTCCCGCGTATCAGGTAGTTTTGGCACTAAAGAGGGTCTGAACCCTGTTAGAGTAGGGACGCTGCAACGCTCGTGACACCACGTGTCGGCTAGCCTGTAGCGCAGTGCATGCGGATCGAAAGGAGGCCGTCCTCGGCGATGTCAACGACCCAGGTGTCCACACAGGTCACGTCACGCTCCGCTGAGCCCAGGCGACGTAACCTTCCGCTCTGGTACTGGATTGTCACGGCAGGTCTGGTTCTTCTGATAGCTCTGACAGCTATTCCTGCGCTGCGCAGCCATCCCCACAGTCCCGGTGTGACAGATTTCTTCCCGCCATCGCTGTTCGGACCTGAACACGGTACGGTGGTCAACCGCCTGACACTGGCACGCATCATTGCTGCGGTGCTGATCTGCGCTCTGTTTGCTGCGGGCGCAATGAGGGCGAAGATCGTCCCCACTCGCTTCCAGCAACTGATTGAAGCATGCGCCCTGTTTATCCGCGATTCGATCTCCATCCCGATGTTGGGGGAGAAGCGAGGGCGACAGTACGCGCCACTGATCGGCGTCTTTTTCTTCGGCGTGATCGCAATGAACATCACCGGCATCGTTCCCGGTATCAACATTGCCGCCTCGTCGGTAATCGCTGTGCCGCTGGTGTTCGCAATCTTCTCCTACGTGTCGTTCATCTGGGCGGGTATCCGTACCCGCGGTGTCGGCACGTTCTTTGCTGAGCAGCTCTTGCCGAAGGGACTCCCTAAGCCGGTTTACCTGCTGATCACTCCCATCGAGTTTTTCTCAACATTCATTGTCCGCCCTGCAACGCTGGCGGTCCGACTCCTGTGCAACATGATGTCGGGACACCTGTTGCTCGCATTGACGTTCTTCGGGACGTCAGCCCTGCTGGCGGCGGCAGGCTCGCTCAAGGCTCTGGCGGTCGCCACATTCGCGGCAGCCATTGCAATGACGCTTTTCGAGATCTTCGTCGCCTTCCTGCAGGCCTACATTTTTGCCACGCTGACTGCTGTCTACATCAAGTTGTCGGTGGAATCCCATTAGTCAAATACACAGCCGCTTGGCACACACACAGAAAAGGAAGAATCCATGACCGGAACAATCGCCTACATCGGCTACGGAATTGCAACCCTCGGACCTGGTTTGGGTATTGGCATGCTGGTGGGCAAGACCCAGGAAGCAACCGCCCGTCAGCCTGAGGTTGCCGGCCGTCTGTTCACCAACATGATCATCGGTGCCGCACTTGTCGAAGCCCTCGCCTTGATCGGCTTCGCAATGCCCTTCGTCGTTCAGTGATATTCATGTTGCCAATGCAAGAAGCAGGAGATGCGGCGGCTGGGACGAGCGTCCTCGTCCCACCAGTGGCCGAAGTCTTTCTGTCTGCCATCATTTTGCTGGGAATCTGGCTTGTCATCGGCAAGTTCGCTCTTCCCCGCATCTACGCGATGATGGATGAGCGCGAGGAGCGCATCGAGGCCGGTCTGCATGCTGCTGAACAGGCACGTGAAGACCGTGCACTTGCTGAACGCGAACGCGAAGAGGCGTTGGCGCAGGCCAACGTTGAGGCTCATTCCATTCGCGAGCAGGCAAATGCTGACGCGAAACGCATCAAGTCTCAGGCTCGCGAATCCGCCCAGGAAGAAGCCGCCCGCATTCAGGAGAACGCTCAGCGCCAGATTCAGGCTGAACGCCAGTCAGCAGTGGTTTCGCTGCGCTCGGACATTGGTGAGCTGGCAACCCAGCTGGCCGAACGCATCGTCTCTGAGCAGCTCAGGGATCAGGATCTGTCACATCGGGTGATGGACCGCTTCCTCGATGACCTTGATGACATGTCGTTGAGCACACCTGCGTCGACCTCCGCACAGCCGCAAGGAACGAACGCATAATGCGCAGATCAAGCCGCATGAGCGTCGATGCCGCACAGTCAGTTGTGTCGCGCATCTTGTCGCCCACGTTCTCTGAAACTGACCAGGGACTGCGTGTGGCGGAAGAGCTCTTCGCTATCGCAGATATGGTCAGGGACGATTCACGCTTGGGTCGCTCATTGACCGATCCGGCGCGCGCTCGTGAGGACAAGGTGCGTCTGGCTGACGACTTGTTCGCCGCCACGGTCACCTCTCAGACGCTCGAGGTGATTCACACTCTCGTTGAGGGCGAGTGGTCATCGTCCAGTGACATTATCGAGGGTCTGGAGCAGGTGGGTATTCACGCTCTTCTGCGTGACGCGAAGTCTCATGACGGCTTGGACCGGGTTCTTTCCGAATTGTCCGACATTCACCAGGTCCTCCTGTCCAACCGGGAGCTGCGCACGCAGCTGTCGGTGCTGGGGCGTGGATCATCTGACGATCGGGCAGCTCTGGCGGAAAAGATTTTCGGACCTCACGTCAGCGCATGGACTCTGCGGATTGTGCGCCGCCAGGTCGGACGGCTCAACAAAGGACAGCTGATGTCGCATCTGCGCCATATCGCGCAGGACGCAGCGTCCCTGAAAGATGAAAACCTGGTGTCCGTCATCAGTGCCGGCCCGTTGACAGATACTCAGATGCATCGCCTCCAGACGATGCTCAACGAGAAACTGGGCGAAACGGTCAGCATCGACATGACATACGATCCCTCCCTGATCGGAGGATTCCGAATCATCTCCGGCGACCTCGTCATAGATTCATCGATAGCAACGCGACTACGACAGTTGCACCAATCCCTCGCGCACTGATAGATGAAGGCGCACCACAATACACAGACAAAGGAAACGCTCAATGGCTGAACTCTCGATTAGCTCCGAAGAGATCCGCTCGGCTCTCGATTCTTTTGTGGACTCCTACAAGCCCACTCAAGCGGCAGTCGAAGAAGTCGGACACGTCACCGAAACGGCCGACGGCATTGCCCGCGTGGAAGGCCTGCCCGGTGCAATGGCAAACGAGCTTCTTCGCTTTGAAGACGGCACGCTTGGCGTGGCCATGAACCTCGACGTGCGCGAAATTGGTGCCGTTCTGCTGGGTGATTTCAGCGGCATTGAAGAAGGCCAGCCGGTTCACCGCACAGGTGACGTTCTGTCTGTGCCGGTTGGTGACGGATACCTGGGGCGCACCGTTGACCCCCTCGGCAATCCGATCGACGGTCTGGGCGAGATCCAGGATCTGACGGGTCGACGCGCCCTCGAACTTCAGGCACCCGGCGTGATGATGCGTCGTTCGGTCCACGAGCCGCTCCAGACCGGTCTGAAAGCTATCGACTCGATGATTCCGATCGGACGTGGCCAGCGTCAGCTGATCATCGGTGACCGTCAGACAGGTAAGACCACCATCGCGATCGACACGATCATGAACCAGCGTGATAACTGGCTGTCGGGCGATCCGAGCAAGCAGGTGCGCTGCATCTACGTGGCGGTTGGCCAGAAGGGTTCGACGATCGCATCGGTGCGCTCCACACTGGAAGAAAACGGGGCGATGGACTACACCACCATCATTGCCTCACCGGCATCCGACCCCGCAGGCTTTAAGTACCTTGCGCCCTACACCGGATCCGCTATCGGACAGCACTGGATGTACGAGGGCAAGCACGTCCTCATCGTGTTCGATGACCTGTCCAAGCAGGCCGAGGCCTACCGAGCCGTGTCCCTTCTGCTGCGTCGCCCACCGGGGCGTGAAGCATACCCCGGCGACGTGTTCTACCTGCATTCACGTCTGCTCGAACGTTGCGCCAAACTCTCCGATGAACTGGGCGGCGGATCGATGACGGGTCTTCCCATCATCGAAACGAAAGCGAACGACGTATCGGCCTACATTCCGACCAACGTCATTTCAATCACCGACGGCCAGATCTTCCTGCAGTCGAA
Source organism: Actinomyces ihuae (assembly GCF_001457875.1). NCBI lineage: Bacteria > Bacillati > Actinomycetota > Actinomycetes > Actinomycetales > Actinomycetaceae > Actinomyces > Actinomyces ihuae. Next base: position 90,505 of record NZ_CZPX01000005.1, on the reverse strand, counting down.
TCTGTTCAACTCGAACCAGCGCCCTGCAGTCGACGTCGGTATCTCGGTGTCCCGCGTGGGTGGCGACGCTCAGATCAAGGCCATGAAGAAAGTGGCGGGCACGCTGAAACTGACGCTGGCCCAGTACCGTTCGATGGCGGCGTTCGCAATGTTCGCTTCCGACCTTGACGCCACGACCCGTTCGCAGTTGACTCGTGGTGAGCGTCTGATGGAACTGCTCAAGCAGCCGCAGTCCACGCCGTACCCCGTGGAAGAACAGGTCGCATCGATCTGGGTGGGTACGCACGGCTACCTCGACGAGCTGGACGTGTCTGACGTGAGTTCCTATGAGCATCAGCTTCTGGACTACCTGCGCTCACACTCCGACGTGCTGACCACGATCCGCGAGACTGGCGTGCTGGATGATGACACGGAGAATGCTCTGCGTGAGGCCGCAGAGAAGTTCACGCAGCAGTGGCTGAGCGCTCAGCCAGGTGAGAACCTGGAGGACGGCGAGGTTGAAGCTGAACATTCACGTGAAGAGATTGTCCGTCGTCGCCGTGAGAAGAAGGCCTGATCGATGGCTGGTCAGCAGAGGATCTACAAGCAGCGCATTGCGTCTACGCAAACGCTGAGCAAGGTCTTCCGCGCCATGGAGATGATTGCAGCCTCCAGGATCGGCGCGGCGCGTCGCGATGCGACCGAAGTGGGACCCTACGAGCAGGCGATCACGCAGGCTGTGGCCTCAGTTGCCATCCACACGGATATGGGGCACCCGCTGACCGACGTGCGAAACGACACGCCTCGCGTGGCCGTGCTGGTGGTCGCTTCTGACCGAGGCATGGCGGGTGCCTATTCAGCGACAATTCTGCGTGAAACAGAGCACCTGATCACCACGCTGCGCGAAGAAGGGAAGACCCCGATCCTCTATACCTGCGGGCGTCGCGCCAAGAATTACTTCAGCTTCCGTGGCGCTGAGATCGAGCGTTCGTGGGAAGGTGAATCGGACGAACCCAGCCTGGAGATGACGCACAGCATCGCCGAGGAACTGCTGAAGCGGTTCCTGGATGAGGACAGGATGACCGGCGTGTCCGAGGTTCACCTGGTCTACACGCGATTCCGGAACATGATGAGTCAGATTCCTCAGGTCAGGCAGATGCTGCCGCTGACTGTCGTGGATGCCTATGGTGAAGGCGAGACAAATGAAGTCGATCCGGTAAAGGACGACGGATCACTGCTTTTCCCTGAATACGAATTCATCCCGTCTGCGCGCGACGTCCTCGATGCTTTGCTGCCTCTTTATGTGGAAAGCCGCATCCGCAACGTTCTGCTTCAAGCCGCCGCATCGGAACTGGCGTCGCGTCAGCGAGCGATGCACACGGCAACCGACAACGCTGAAGAATTGATTACGAAGTACACGCGTTTGGCGAATTCGGCCCGCCAGGCGGAGATCACGCAGGAAATTAGTGAGATCGTGGGCGGGGCCGACGCCTTGGCTAACGGCTGAGCCCACATGATGGAGAAGATGACCATGACAGAATCACCAGAAACCGGCGAAGGCCGAGTTGCCCGCGTCGTCGGCCCCGTTGTCGACGTCGAGTTTCCGCCTGACCGGATCCCGGCCCTCTACAACGCACTGCAGGTGGATGTGGAGCTGCCTGACCAGGGCGAAGGATCCGAATCATTCGTCATGACGCTGGAAGTCGCACAGCACTTGGGTGACAACCTGGTTCGCACAATCGCACTCAAGCCGACTGACGGCCTGGTGCGCGGTGCCCGCGTGCGCGACACCGGCGGCCCCATCACTGTCCCGGTCGGTGACGTCACCAAGGGACACGTCTTCAACGTGATCGGTGAACCGCTCAACCTCAAAGATGGCGAACAGCTCGAAATCACAGAGCGCTGGCCTATTCACCGTCAACCACCTGCATTCGATCAGCTTGAGCCACGCACCAAGATGTTCGAAACGGGCATCAAGGTGATCGACCTGCTTACCCCCTATGTGCAGGGCGGCAAGATCGGCCTGTTCGGCGGCGCAGGCGTGGGCAAGACCGTGCTGATTCAGGAAATGATTCAGCGTGTTGCTCAGGATCACGGCGGCGTGTCCGTGTTCGCCGGTGTGGGCGAACGTACCCGTGAAGGCAACGACCTGATTCACGAAATGGCTGATGCAGGCGTCTTCGACAAGACCGCACTGGTCTTTGGCCAGATGGACGAGCCGCCGGGGACCAGGTTGCGTATCGCGCTGACCGGCCTGACGATGGCGGAATACTTCCGCGATGTACAAAACCAGGACGTGCTGCTGTTCATCGACAACATCTTCCGTTTCACTCAGGCAGGTTCCGAGGTGTCCACCCTGCTGGGCCGTATGCCCTCGGCCGTGGGTTACCAGCCGAATCTGGCGGACGAGATGGGCCAGCTTCAAGAGCGCATCACCTCTGCCGGTGGTCACTCCATTACCTCGCTGCAGGCCATCTACGTGCCAGCCGATGACTACACGGACCCCGCGCCGGCTACCACGTTCGCGCACCTGGATGCGACCACGGAACTGTCCCGTGAGATCGCGTCGAAGGGTCTGTACCCGGCGGTTGACCCGCTGTCATCGACCAGCCGTCTGCTTGACCCGGCTGCGATCGGCCAGGAACACTACGATGTGGCAATCCACGTCAAGGCCATCTTGCAGAAGAACAAGGAGCTGCAGGACATCATCGCCATTCTGGGTGTCGACGAATTGTCCGAGGAAGACAAGGTCACGGTTGCGCGTGCACGTCGAATCGAACAGTTCCTGTCACAGAACATCTATATGGCTGAAAAGTTCACCGGCCAGCCAGGCTCCACCGTTCCGCTGTCAGAAACCATCGAAGCCTTCAAGCGCATTGCCGAGGGCTACTACGACAAGGTTCCTGAGCAGGCATTCTTCAATATCGGCGGCATTGAGGATCTGGAGCGCAAGTGGCACGAACTTGAGGCAGAATCCTGATGGCCGAGACAGGGGCGCTGAGCGTCAAAATCGTGACGAAGCGAGGCCTGTCCTGGCAGGGAGCTGCGCAGTATGTGCAGGTCCCAGTCGAAGACGGCTCGCTGGGCATTTTGCCTCATCGTCAACCATTGTTGGCTAGATTGAAAGAAGGTCCCGTCATTCTCACCATTGGCGACGACACGAAGACATTTCCGGTAGCCGGCGGATTCGTCTCCGTGGATTCTGACGTTGTCACCGTTGTTGCAGAAGGCATGGAGTCCTGAGAACACTGAGAACTACGTCCGTGATGAGCATTCATCACGGACGTAGGCGATATTACTGCATGGAAGGAGCTACAGCATCATGAACACTGCGTTGGTGTGGGCGCTGTGGCTCATCGTCATACTCGCCGTCATCGCTATGCTGATCGTCGGCTATATCAATGTGCGTGCCCGCCGGCTGGACACCTACCTGGGATCGTTTAGATGCTGGGCGCGCCGAGACTCTCAGTCCGGCTGGACAGCCGGAGTCGCCCATTACGGAGTCGAAACCCTCACCTGGTACCGCCTGGTGGGGTTTTCCATGCGGCCGGTTTTCTCAATGCCTCGACGTACCCTTGAAGTCTCAGCGCCCGACACTCGCTCTGTTGACGGAACCATGATCGAGGTGCATCTGGTCTCCGGTGATGATCGCTGGCAGGTGGCGATGGCCGCATCCAGTTACAACGGCCTGGTGTCATGGGCAGAATCTGGCCCTCCGCGTTCCTCGCAATCGTCCATCGACTAAAACGAGCAAAAAGGCAGGCACGCTTTCGTGCGTATCGTAGTAGCAACATGTTCAGTTGATTATTCAGGCCGGCTAACCGCGCACCTGGACAAAGCCCCGCGCGTCATCATGCTGAAGGCAGACGGCTCGGTCCTGGTTCACTCCGATGGCGGCTCCTATAAGCCGCTGAACTGGATGAGCGCCCCGTGCCATATGCGCATCGATGAGCCCAGCACCGATGAAACGGATCTAGGCGTGAGCGAGGTGTGGACTGTTCAGGCCGCCAAGTCTGACGACCAGCTGCTCATCCGTATTTTCGACGTTCTCCACGACGTCAACGAGGACCTCGGCGTGGATCCAGGCCTCATTAAGGACGGCGTGGAAGCCCACCTGCAGGCTCTGCTGGCTGAACAGGTGCCCTTGATCCTAGGAACGGGATACTCGCTGGTTCGCAGAGAATATCCCACGCCAATCGGGCCGGTGGATCTGCTGGTGCGCGACGAACACAATGTTCCCATCGCTATCGAGGTGAAGCGACGCGGTGGCGTCGACGGAGTGGAACAGCTCACTCGCTACCTGTCGCTACTGGCCAGAGATCCCCTGCTTTCTGACATTCGCGGCATTTTCGCTGCTCAGGAGGTCACGCGGCAGGCACGCACACTGGCAGAAGACAGAGGAATCCAAGTAGTCGTACTCGACTACGACGCAATGCGAGGCGTCGATGACGCAGAATCTCGCCTGTTCTAGGAAAAGAGAGACCATGACGGATCAGACTGATCAATCCACTTCACTCGTTGCTCTTCGAGGACGGGTCGTCACACCGGATACGGTGATCGACGATGGGGCAGTGGCGTGGGACCGCGACACCATTATCTGGGTCGGTGATGCGGCGGCGCAGGAGGCCCCCTCGTCAATTCGTGAACAACTCAATGATCTGAAGCCGAGCGATGACATCATCATCCCTGGCCTCGTCGACGTGCACTGCCACGGCGGTGGTGGCGAATCGTTCCCGAACGCGCAGACCCCCGAGCAAGCGATGACGGCTGTTACCGAGCACCGCGCTCACGGGACGACCTCCCTTGTTGCATCGCTGGTGACTGCTGACGCGCAGACCCTCAAGGAACGTGCTGCCATGCTCGCCACGCTGGCCGATCGAGGGGAGCTGGCTGGAATCCACTTTGAAGGTCCGTTCGTGTCTCATGAGCGCTGTGGCGCGCAGGACCCACAGTTCATCTGCGACCCGGATCCCGTGCTGACAGCTGAACTGCTGGACGTGGCTGGCGGGCACGCGGTGACCATGACCGTGGCGCCGGAGAAACCGCACGCCAGCGGTGAGGGATCAGTGGCTGAAGTACTGCGCGAGGGGGGTGCTCTGCCATCGTGGGGGCATACGGATGCAGAGCCGGACGACGTTCGAGCCGTCTTTGAGGACGCCCGAGGACGCTACGCTGATCAGCTGAAAGACCCGGACCATACACGTCCCCTGGCGACGGTGACGCACCTGTTTAACGGCATGAAGCCGATGCACCACCGCGATCCCGGTTCCATTGCAGAGTTCCTTGCAGCGGGTGCGCGAGGTGATGCGGTCGTGGAGATGATCTGTGATGGTGTGCATGTCAATCCCACGCTGGTGCGCTGTGTGTACGAGGTTCTCGGACGGTCGCGCTGCGTCTTCATCACTGATGCGATGGCTGCTGCCGGAATGGCGGATGGCAGCTACCAGCTTGGGCCTCAGGCTGTGACGGTAACTGATGGGATTGCTCGTCTGACTGATGGCGGAGCGATCGCCGGTGGAACAGCTCACCTGCTCGATTGCGTGCGCGTCGCAGTAGGCGCTGGAATTCCGCTGGTCGATGCGGTATTTATGGCATCTGCTCAAGGTGCCAGAATCCTTGGCGATGAGACGGTGGGGGCACTCGAAGTCGGCAAGCGTGCTGACGTGGTCTGTCTGGATTCTGAGCTGCACCCCTTGCGCGTGTGGCGCGCGGGTGTCGTGTGCGATAGGAATAAGTAAGAGCGGCAAGACGACGTAGGCGGCCAGAGGAGCGATCACGACATGGGGCGGGGCAGACGGTCACGAAAACGACCTTGGGGCGGCGAACATCCGCGCCTCGATATGAGTCGTCTGGCCTCCATGCCGCTTAGTGCCGAGGGGCCTGGTGGGCTGCACTATCAGGTGTCGTACGTGTCGGGATCGCAGAAGACGTACACGTGTCCTGGTTGTGTCCATCCGATTGCTCCTGGCACACCTCATGTGGTCGCGTGGCCCGAAGAAGCACCCTTTGGATGGGATCAGGGGGTGGAAGCCAGACGTCATTGGCACCGGCATTGCTGGGAGCACCGGCTTCGGCCCCTCTGAGCCTGACTTGTTGGGCCTGTCTCGTGAGCCCGTCAGGCACTGCCCTTTTCGACTCTGCGATATGATGGATTATTACCATCGGTTCTGCGCTCACATCAACGGGCACTGTATTGTGAATGGCATACGAGGAATTTTTGCGGAGGAGCGGACACTGTGAGTGGTATCAGACGTTACGCCAGCGCTTTAGCCCTTGCAGCAGTGGCTCTTGTTGCTGGCATCATCGGCATTTTGACACTGACCGTTTGGGCACCTGGACAGCACATTGAGGCCAAGGCTGACCCAGATCAGCCCTATGTGATGACGCGTGCGCGTGTGCTCCCTTTGAAAGCAGAAGACGTGACAGTGACCGTCGAAGCTGCCGATGCGTCGACGCCCGTCAGTGTCGTGGTTGGATCCACTCCTGATGTGATCGGGTGGCTCGGTGACGAGGCTTATACCGAAGTTGTGGGCCTGGAAGCTGGTATGACACAGCTGAAAGTAACCGACCATGCGGAAACGGATGCGAATCAGGCGCAATCGTCGGATGTGGCTGATGGCGAGCAATCCGCAGCTGCTCCTCAGTCAACGGCCGATGGCCAGGCACAGTCCGAAGCTCAGACTGCCAAGGAAGAAGCTCAGTCGGGGGCCTCGATTGCGAACCCGTTGGATAATGACATGTGGTTGGATCAGGCAGCCGGCCAGGGGAGCGCGTCGCTCACACTGAAAGCCGTTCCTGACACGGTGTCCGTACTGGCCACGACAGACGGTTCGAAAGCCCCGACATTGACGTTGACTTGGCCGGTTGAGCGCACCAATATCGCAGCGATCGCCGTGTGGCTTTTGACCATTGTCCTGGCACTGATCGCCGCAGTCATGGCGGTCATCATCTGGCGCAACCAGCGTCGCCGCGCGGCACGTGCCGACGAGCTGAAGTCTCGTGACCAGGCTGATACCACCGACACCGCCCCGATCGACATCTCCCAGATGCCAGACGCCGAGGAAGCCTCTGACGAGGCAGACGATGAGGGTGACGTGTCGCAAGCTGAGGACGGTACCCATGAAGCAGACGAGGCTGAGTCGCTTGATGTCAGCGAGCCGGTCCCGGTAGCCGACCTGACAGATGAAGCTGACGGCTTGCCTGAGGAGCAAGCTCACCGGGAAGAACACGATCACTGTGAAGAGGTGAAACGCTCCGAAGAGGCGGACCAGTACGAAGAAGCGGAAGAGCCGGAAGAACTTGCTGAATCCGCTGAACCTGTCGAGCCGGCCATGAACGGCGAAGCTGAAGACCTCGTCGAACAGAAACAGGCTGCCGAACCCGCTGAGTCGGAGGAAGCTGTAGAACCGGCTGAGCTTGCTGAGCCGGCTGAGACTGCAAAGCCAGCCGAACCAGTCGAACATTCGGCCCCCACCGATTCGGGTGTCATTGACATGTCCGTGGCTCGTGTACCGATGGTCTTCCCGACGCGACGCGCATTACGCGAAGCGCGCTCCCGAGGCGAAGAATCGGTGAATATCGATGGCCACGAATTCAACACTGGCCTCATCCCGATCGTCCCGTCGGCGCACCAAGCAGACAGCGGCGACACCCTCGTACGTCAGACAGACGGCGACCGTGCGGAAAACGAAGCCGACCATGTGAGCGGCACTGGACACGCGAGCCGAACCGACCGTTCACAGGACGGCGACGATCCACGGGGCGACGATACACAAGCTGACGCCGAACGACCTCAGGACACTGGCCGTTCCCAAAAGGGCGCATGGACGTCCATCATGTCGAACTGGCTGCATCGTGACGGAACAGGATCGACCAAGGAGGAACAGTGATACGCCGCCGCATCTGCGCTGCCGTGGTGATGCTCGCATCACTGTCGATGGTCAGCGCCTGCTCGTCAGGAGAAATAGAAGTACCGGCCACTGAACAGCCAGCGTCCGGCGCAAACGGTGCGGCCAACCTGGATGCCAACCGCATCAACACGATCCTCGGACATATCCAGGCCGCACTCGACCAAGCCAGTGACGAGGGCACGACCGAAGCCCTGTCCGGACGCGTCAAAGACCCGGCTCTGCGCATGCGCGGTGCACAGTTCGTGCTCGCCAAAGCCAAGGACACCACGGTGCCGCAGCTGAGTCTCACCGGGGAAATGGTGACATCGACCAACTCAACGACGTGGCCGCGAATGTTCCTGGACATCGAGCAAAGCTCGGACGGGGAACTGCCGATTGTTTACGTCATCACTCAGCAGGATGCGCGCTCCAATTACGAACTGGAGAACTGGGTGCGCCTTCTGGGCGGCTCAGAATTCACGACAGCCCCACTGGAGACGGGTGCAGCATACGTACCTGCCGATGCCGACGGCTTCATCATGACGCCCAGCGAAGCAGTGGAAAAATACGTCGAAATGCTCAATTCTGGCACCGCCGGATCCGACATGTTCGCAGAAGACGAGTATGCGCGCTCGCACTTCGACGAGATCGCATCGCTCGGACAATCCGTGCAGGCCGCCGGTACCGTCACGGCTCACGCACAGACGGAGGGATTGCCGATCTCAGGACTCGTCTTGAACAACGGATCAGCCCTCGTGTCCGCATCGTTCGCAATGACGCACACCTACCAGCGCACGGTTGCCAGATCCACCATGCAGCTGGGCGGCTCCCCTGCGGCTATTAACGAGGGAGACCCCAAGGTTATCGGATCGGCATCTGCAAAATACCTGGTCTCGGTTTTGATTGAGCTGCCGCAGGCCGGATCCGATCAGAAAGCTCGCGTCATCGGCGCTGAACGTGTGATCGAGCAGGTCACGCGCGACGATTCAACCAAACCCGAAGGAGAATAAGTGGCAGAGAGTGATCCATCAATGGCGCAGCACAATTCGCAGCGGGAACCAGCCTCGCGTGCAGCGCACAGCGCGGAGGCCTCCGAACAGTCTCACGTGCAGCGTCAGGTCGCCGATTCTCACGGTGCCGTTGACCTGTCCGCTTCGGGCGTCCCTGCTGCCGCTCCTGCCGACGGTGATGCCGGGGTGCAACTGAACGTGCCTTTGATTCGCGACTGCGATGACGCTCAGTTCGAGGACATCATGGCAACGTCACGCACTGTTCCTGTGCTGATGGCACTGTGGTCATCGCGCTCCTTGGAGTCATCGTCCGTTCTGTCCATGCTGGAGGGGATCGTCCGCGAAAGGAGCGGCGCCTTCCAGTTGGTGAAGATCGAGGTGGAGAAAGCTCCGGGCATCACTCGCGCACTTCAGGTGCAGGCCTTGCCGACGGTGTGTGCACTGATCGGTGGGCGCCCGATCCCGCTCTTCCAGGGAAATGCGATTAAAGAACAGGTCGTGCCGGTCCTGGATGAACTGTTGACGGCAGCCCAGCAGATGGGGGTTACGGGCCGCGTCGCAGTCAGCGGGGAGGACGTGAAGGCGCCCGTACCGCCTGAACACCAGCATGCGTTGGACCTGGAAGAATCAGGTGACCTCGACGGCGCGATCGCGGCGTGGGAGAAGATCGTGGAGCGCAATGCGCGCGACCACGATGCCGAAGCCCAGTTGGCGCGCGTGCGTCTGCTTGAGCGCGGCACGGCTGGGAATGCGGATAACGACCTGGATCATGCTGATGAGCTGTTTAACGCCGGCCAGCACGCTCAGGCCTTCGACGTTCTGATCAGCGCTTTGGAGCACAGCACCGATGATGACAGGCGTGAAGAGCTGCGCACACGCATCCTGGACTTGTTCCGCGTGGCCGGATCCTCACCGGAAGTCAACGCTGCCCGTCGCAGGCTGGCAACCGCTCTCATGATCTAGAGGCTGGTGTGGTGATCGCACCTGAGGCAGCTCGAATCGGCTCGTCCGCGCGTCGGGGCAGTCTAGTGCTCGCCGGCGACGCTGCGCCATACGTGCAGGGCTCGGTCATCAAATAAGCAGAACACGATCCTGATTGCGTGCTCGTCCTGTTCGCTTTCATAGGTGCGAGCCGCCTCTATGCCGATACTCGCAACCTGTTCCATATCCCAGCCGTACACTCCTGCTGAAATTGCAGGGAACGCTACGGAGCGTGCACTGATGTCCTCGGCAACCCGCAGACTCGACGTGAAGCAGGAGCGTAGCAGATCCGGGTCAGTCTGCCCGCGATGCCGGTTAGGTCCGACAGTGTGGATTACCCAGCGCGCCGGCAGTCTGAAACCCTCAGTCGCTACAGCGTGCCCCACGGGAAGACCATCAGGGAACTGGCTGGCACGCACTTTCTTGCAGGCGGCGAGCAGGTCGGGCCCAGCTCCGCGGTGAATTGCCCCATCCACGCCGCCACCACCCAGCAGTGACGAGTTCGCAGCGTTGACAATGGCGTCCACCTCAAGTGTTGTGATGTCGCCGCTGATCAGTTCCATCATTGCTCGCATATCTCACGGGCGGTTGAGCGAGCAGGCAGGAATTGCTGCCCGTCCGCTCAACCGTCCGTGTCTAGTTCTCAGATGTGACAGGACGCAGCCAGAGCGCACCCAGCGGTGGCACGCGCAGCTCAGCCGATGCTGGCCGGCCGTTCCATGGAACATCTTCAGCGATGACCGGCCCCATGTTGATCACACCGGATCCGCCGAACTCTTCGCTGTCAGTGTTGAGGATTTCCTCCCACTGGCCGCTGAACGGCAGCCCCACGCGGTAGCCCTCGTGAGGTGTGCCGGCAAAGTTCGTGACGCAGACAAGGAGGTGCTGCTTGTCATCGGAGCCCATTCCCTTGCGGATATGGGAGATCACGTTGTGATCGCCGTCTGACGCGTCGATCCACTCAAAGCCCGTGTAGTCGTCGTCCCACAGCGCGGGCTCGTCGCGATAGATCCTGTTGAGAGCCGACACCAGCGACAGCAACCCGGAATGCAGATCGTCATCGAGCAGCCACCAATCCAGAGAATGCTGCTCGGTCCATTCCTGTTCCTGCCCAAATTCCTGTCCCATGAACAGCAGTTGTTTGCCAGGATGCGACCACTGGTAGGCGTACAGTGCGCGAAGCGAGGCCATTTTCTGCCACTTATCACCGGGCATCTTCGAAACGAGCGAGCCTTTGCCGTGAACGACCTCATCATGGGACAGCGGCAGAATGTAGTTCTCGGAGAATGCGTACACCAACGAGAACGTGAGTTCACCGTGGTGCCAGCGACGGTTGACAGGGTCTTCCTGCATGTACCGCAGCGTGTCGTTCATCCAGCCCATATTCCACTTCATGCCGAACCCCAGGCCGCCTCCTGACGTTGGCGCGGTCACGCCGGGCCACGCTGTTGACTCTTCAGCCACCATTACGATGCCGGGGTGACGCCTGTAGGCAGTTGCGTTGGCTTCCTGCAGGAACTGGATGGCTTCCAGGTGTTCGCGACCGCCGTACTGATTCGGCCGCCACTGGCCTTCCTTGCGTGAATAATCCAGATACAGCATGGAGGCCACCGCATCGACACGCAAGCCATCGACGTGGAACTCCTCGAGCCAGTACAGGGCGTTGGCAACCAGGAAGTTACGCACCTCCCGACGCCCGAAGTTGAAGACGTACGTTCCCCAATCCGGATGTTCACCACGCAACGGATCGGGATCCTCGTACAGGGGAGTGCCGTCGAAACGGGCAAGCGCCCAGTCATCCTTCGGGAAGTGGGCTGGCACCCAGTCCAGGATGACGCCGATACCTGCCTGGTGGAGGCGGTCCACCAGATAACGGAAGTCGTCGGGCGTGCCGTAGCGTGAGGTCGGCGCGTAGTACGAGGTGACCTGGTAGCCCCACGAACCGCCGAACGGATGTTCAGCCACCGGCATGAATTCGACGTGCGTGAAACCGGCTTCGGTGACGTAGGCGATCAGCTCATCAGCGAGCTGACGGTAGCCCAGCCCCTGTTTCCAGGATCCAATGTGGACTTCGTACACTGACATGGCAGCGGTGTGCGGGGTGGTGTGAGCACGCCTGTCCATCCACTCATCGTCATCCCACCTGTGGAAACGGTCGGTGACAACAGAGGCAGTTGCCGGAGGAATCTCGGTGGCACGTGCCATCGGGTCAGCCTTTTGGAACCAGTTACCGCCCGGCCCTCGGATCTCGAATTTGTAGCGCGCTCCCACGCCCACACCTGGGATGAACAGCTCCCACACGCCGGACGATCCCAGTGAGCGCATTGCGCTGGCGCTGCCGTCCCAATAGTTGAAGTCGCCGACGACGCGCACGGCAGACGCGTTGGGCGCCCATACCGCAAATGCGACGCCCTCGACGTCACCCATCGGGCCGGTGTAGTGAGTCAGATGTGCTCCCAGAACTTTCCACAGTTCTTCGTGTCGTCCCTCGGAAATGAGGTAAATATCCATTTCGCCCAGTGTGGGCAGGAAACGGTAGGGGTCGTCCATCAGTGTCGTCTGGTCACCGTAGGTCACGCGCACTCGGTAGTCGGGAATATCGTCACATTCAAAGACGGCAACCCACACGCCGGAGCGTTCGTGAACAGCGTCAACTGTTTGATCGGGCGTGACAATTTGGACGGCGTCGGCCAAATGATGCACCGTGCGGATCGTCACTGACCCGTCACTGAGGTGCGCTCCGAGCACGGCATGAGGCAGGTAGTACTGCCCCTGCGCCACTGTATCAAGGAGGTCTGGATCTTGAGGAATCGGTGAGGCGTTCATGACCTCATTTTCCCATGCACACGGTCACGGCGTGGCCGTTCGGACGGTCGTGGCGTTCTTTGCAACAAACGACCGTCCGATGTGCTCCACGTGTCGACCGTTTTACCGCTCAGCCAGTTCGGTGAGCGCATCGAGGGGAATACTCAGCCAGTCTGGACGCATCCTATGTTCGTAGATCGACTCATAGGCTGCCTTCTCAATGATCAGTGCAGTCATGAGTGCGTCGTCGCGACCCGAGAAATCAGCGTGATACCCCTCAAGGAACGCACGCTGGTGCTGGCTGACCCACTCGTGAGCGACGGCATCGTCAATCGCTGAGTCATCATCGGCAAGGCGTCGTGCCTGCGCCATCGCATAGTCGAAGGAACGCAGCATCCCGGCAACGTCCTTGAGCGGCAGGTCAGGGGCGGTGCGCTCGGCCAGGGGGCGCAGCGGCTCGCCCTCGAAGTCCAGAATCTTCCACCCATCATCGCTGAGCAGGGTCTGCCCCAGGTGGTAGTCGCCGTGAATGCGGGTCGCCTGAAGCGGCTCGTCCCATTGTGCGAGCTGGTCCAGCTCGCGGCCCAATGTATCCACGAGTTCGCCGGTCAGGCCAGGGACCTCAGCGTGCGCAGCATCGAGGTTGTTGCGCACCCGCGCAGCGATCTGCGATGGCGTCGGCCCGTCAGCAGTGGGCAGAGCCCTCGCCAGAATCTCATGCATCTGAGCTGTCACGGTACCCAGTGAACGTGCCTGCTCGGTAAGATCTTCACCGCGGGAGGCACCATCGACAAAGAAGACGAAACCGTCGCGCCCATCGCGTACCAGCTCACTGATAATGGTCGCCACACACAGTTCCGATTCCTTCTTGGGCCACGAACGCACGCGTGCCGGGACGGCAACGTAGCCGAAAACGCGTGGCACGTGGTTCCAGTCAGCCTCGCATAGCGCGGTGGGCACCTCAACATCCGGGTGAGCACCCTCCGTGAGCACGCGCAGTACCTTCGCGATGATTCCAGGAGTCTCGTCTGTGGTACCTCGGAAAATAACCGAGGTGTTCGACTGCTCGCCTCCATACACCTGTACCTGGTCACGCATGTCGCGCATGCGTTCAACGGTGTCAGCATCCACCGTTCCAACGGCACGACCCATCGCCAGCCACGTGTCCCAAAATGCCCACACCGACACGCCGTCCAGAATACTCAGGTCACCAATCGATCCGATGGGGTCGCCCTCGTCAACGTCCGTCGCAGGATTGTCGAACGTTTCGGCAACGTCGTCTCCGGCCTGCGGAACGAGAACGAGGGGGACGTTGAGCAGTTGCGAGCCGGCCTGGATGATCAGCAGGCGAACTGACGCTAAATCACCGGAATCGGACTCCGGAGTTCCCGGCGGTTCCAGATAGCCTGAATCGGCATTGAGCTCGCCAATGACCTGCAATGTGCGGTCGCTGGTGCGTGGGAACCATCGCCTCGACGTGAGCCACGGGGCGATCGCTTCCAGGAGTTGAATGGAAGACGGTGCGTTACTCATCTTCTTCCTCACTTTCTGGTTCAAGGAACGTCACGCCCAGCCAGTAAAAGCCGTGGCGCGGCAGCGTGATGTCCACCGTCTCATCGTCACGCACATCCGGGAACGCGTTGCCCGATCCAAGATCGTACAGATGCCAGCCGGCCATGCCGGGCAGGTGGATCTTCGCGGAGTGCGGTTCAGTGGACAGGTTGTTGACGCACAGAATCGTTTCGGATTCGTCTCGGCGCAAGAACGCGAGCACAGCATCGTCAGAGGACCACAGCAGCGTCATGTCACCAAATCCGAACGGCGCATGCTTGCGGCGCGTGTTCAGCATCTTGCGCGTCCAGTTCAGCATCGAGGTCGGGCGGGTGGCGTGCTCGGCCACGTTCACTGCGCGCTGGTCATAGGTCGGTGATGAAATTCCCGGCAGGAACCACTGATCCTGCGGGGCATCGGAAAAGCCCATCGTCGGCGTGTCATCCCACTGCATAGGGGTGCGCACGCCGAAACGGTCAGGCAGATCCACGTTGTCACCCATACCGATCTCATCGCCATAGAACAGGAACGGGGAACCGGGCAAGGACAGCAGCAGCGCGTAGGCCAGTTCAACCTCGCGGCGCGAGGCATGCAGCAGCGGCATGAGTCGTCGACGTATACCGACATTGGAACGCATGCGCTCTTCAGGGCAGTACCACTCATACATCCTGGCGCGTTCCTCGTCCGTGACCATCTCCAGGGTCAGTTCATCGTGATTGCGCAGGAAAACACCCCATTGGCCACCCTTGGGCAGGGGAGGGGTGGCAGCCAGGATTTCGCGCAGCCCGTGTGAGGATTCCTCGCGCAGCGCGGCGAAAATGCGCGGCATGATCGGGAAGTGGAAGCAGATATGGCACTCGGGTGCCTCATCGGTTCCAAAATAGGCGACAACCTCGTGAGGCGGCTGGTTCGCCTCGGCAATCATGACGGTGCCGGGGAACTCTTCTTCGACCATTGCGCGCAGGTCCGCGATGAACTCGTGCGTGGCCGGGAGGTTCTCGCAGTTCGTACCTTCTTCTTCGAACAGGTAGGGGATGGCATCCAACCTGAAGCCGTCCACACCGGTGGTGCACCAAAAACGCACCACGTCTTTCATGGCTTCGCGCACCGCAGGGTTTTCATAGTTCAGGTCCGGCTGGTGTGAGAAGAAACGATGCCAGAAGAACTGGTGGCGCTCCTCATCCCACGTCCAGTTCGATACTTCCGAGTCCACGAAAATGATGCGCGCGTCGGCGTATTCGTTGGGTCGGTCACGCCAGACGTAGAAATCGCCGTACGGTCCGTTCGGGTCGGAGCGTGAGGACTGGAACCACGGGTGCTGGTCGGACGTGTGGTTCATGACCATGTCCAGCACGATGCGCAGGCCTCGTTCATGTGCGGCTTCCACGAGGGCACGGAAATCATCCATCGTGCCGAAGCGTTCGTCGATGCCCTTGTAGTCGGAAATGTCGTAGCCGCCGTCGGCCAGAGGGGAAGGAAAGAACGGGGGCAGCCAGATTGCATCGATACCGAGCCACTTGAGGTAGTCGAGCCGCGAGATCAGGCCGGGAATGTCACCCACGCCGTCGCCGTTGGAGTCCTGGAAAGAGTGGATCAGCAGCTCATAGAAGACTGCGTGGCGGTACCAACTGGGGTCGTCGGCCACAGGGACGAGGGCGGCTTCATCCTCGTGTGGCTGGTCCACCGTCATATTGTGGAATGGTGAGAGTTGCGCATAGTGGCTGGAGGTGGCGGTCGTCGTCTCAGGTGCGGCGTCCAGTTCAGCGCGCGATGAATCATCAACGGTCATGGCATCATACTGCCAGTTACGGCGCGCTGATGCACGGTGTGTATGCATTTCATGCCCGGCGAGTGGGACCCGCGGCGCCTGGAGGCGCGCGGTGCATTCTACTGTTGCTGTTCAACCCCAAAGACGTGTCCGATGCGGGTCCACGGGCTCAGCCGCACCACATTCGACGCACCCCAGCGGTACTCCATGCCGTCCAGTTCATCGACAAGGTTCAACCCGCCGCCGTGGCCAGCGTTGAGCAGCTCCATGCCGGGCGCGTTGACATCGAGGTCAACAGAGCCCCACACTTCATGATGCGGATCCAGTGAGACCACCACGATCACCGTGTCCGGGTTCCCATCAGGTGTGAACTGTCCGGGAATGTGCCGTGAGAAGCACAGCAACTGGTCGTTGGATGTACGGTGAATGCTGATCTGGTGAAGCTGCTGCAGGGCACGATGTCGCCCTCGTGCAGTGTTGAGCAGGGTGAGCAACTGAGGAATACCCGTGCGCTCCGCATCCTCCCACCTGCGCGGACGGTACTCGTATTTCTCGTTGTTGATCTGTTCTTCAAAACCGGGGCGCGGTACCGATTCGACCAGCTCGTAGCCGGAGTAGATGCCCCACGTCGGAGCGCCGCATGCGGCCAGAATCGCGCGGATTGCAAACATGGCGGTGCCGCCCTCGGTCATCTGCGGCGTCAAAATATCGTGCGTCGTCGGCCAGAATGTCGGGCGCATCAGGTGCGGTGTCTGCTCGGAGACTTCCTTGAGGTACTCTTCGATCTCCTTCTTATAGGTACGCCACGCGAAGTACGTGTAGGACTGGTCAAAACCGACGGCACCCAGCGTGCGCATCATGGCGGGGCGAGTGAACGCTTCAGCCAGGCAGATCACGTCTGGATATTCGCGATGCAGCGTGTCCATCATGCGTTTCCAGAAGTTCACTGGCTTGGTGTGCGGGTTGTCCACTCGGAAAATCTTCACGCCGTGTGCGATCCACAGGCGGAACAGGTCGTGGATCGCTTCGAACAGGCCTTCAGGATCGTGATCGAAGTTAATGGGGTAGATGTCCTGGTACTTCTTGGGCGGATTCTCCGCATACGCGATGGAGCCGTCGGCTCGCTGCGAGAACCATTCGGGATGGTCCCTGACCCACGGGTGATCCGGTGAACACTGCAGGGCAAAGTCGAGTGCGACCTCCATGCCGCGTTCGTATGCGGCAGCGACGAATGCATCGAAATCGTCAAAATCTCCCAGGTCAGGGTGAATCGCGTCGTGGCCCCCTTCATCTGACCCGATGCCGTAGGGGGAACCAGGATCGGTTTCCAGAGCATTCAGCGTATTGTTCTTGCCCTTGCGGAACGTCGTGCCGATGGGGTGAACTGGTGTGAGGTAGATGACATCAAATCCCATCGCACTGATGCGATCGAGTTCCTCAATTGCGGTGCGCAGTGTGCCTGAGACCCATGTGCCATCAGGGCGCTGGAATGCTCCGGCTGAGCGGGGGAAAATCTCATACCAGGAGCCCACCAGGGCGCGGGTGCGCGCGACATGCAGCGGATAGGCCTCAGTGCGACCGACCAGGTCACGCAGTGGGTACTGACGCACAATGTGGCGCACAGAAGACGATATACCGGCCGACAGGCGCTGCTGGTTTGATCGGGTGGCATCGCGCATGATGGAGATTGCACTGTGGAGGACGCGCGCATGGGGCTCAGCCAGACCCTGCTGGTCAGAATTGGCCAGTGCCCTCCCTTCGATCATGCGCTCAAACAGGCGTGCGCCCTCTTCCAGCATGAGGTCAGCGTCGATGTCGGCATCGACTTTAATGGTGGCATCATGTCGCCACGTAGCGTAGGGATCTGACCACGTCTGAATGCAAAATGACCAGTTGCCGGGTCGGTCAGGCATCACCCATGCCTCGTAGCGATCCAGACCGGGTGCAATATCCACCATTGGAGCAATCGTGTGGTCATGTCCGTCGGGGTCAATCAGGACCGCTTCGGCCTGATAGGCGTCGTGTCCCTCGCGAAACACCGTTGCGCGAATGGGGAATGGCTCACCGGCGGTCGCCTTGGCTGGAAGTCGCCCGCCTTCCACAACGGGGGAGAGTTCCACCGCGGGGATGCGTGTCACGGTCATGTCGAGTGGTCGAGAAGATTTGTGGCTCACATTGTTAGGGTACTGAATTTGGGAGGCACGTGGGGGACCATGGGTGGTGTGCGCATCGCCGAGAAGAATTCCCATGCCGTATCTTGTGGTCGCATCAAGGCTGAACGTGACTGAGCCATGACACGTTCGAGACCCCACGTGAAACGTCAATGAAATTTTCTCACCATGCATTCAGCGGAGTTATTCACCATTCGACGCTGAATGCAGGGACCACTAGACTGCTGTGTGTGAGAATGATTCAGCGTATTACACGCGGGTGCTTCAGCTGCTGCAGCGTGTCTAACTGAAGGGATTGATTACTAGATGT
The DNA here is from genome assembly GCF_001457875.1 of Actinomyces ihuae. Taxonomy (NCBI): domain Bacteria; kingdom Bacillati; phylum Actinomycetota; class Actinomycetes; order Actinomycetales; family Actinomycetaceae; genus Actinomyces; species Actinomyces ihuae. The sequence goes on along the minus strand of NZ_CZPX01000005.1, from coordinate 72,041 downwards.
CTTATAGCCTGGCTGATGCAGCCACTTCGCAAGTCCGCTCCTTTTCAGGTCGACCAGCAGATCGCTCCACCCTCATGGAAATGTGGCAGGGCCTTTCTGCGGCAGTTGTTGACCGCGTCGCGAGCGACTGGGATCGTACCAACCGTCTGTATGCAACCAAACGACGGGAACACTATTTTTCGGCCGAATTCCTGATGGGTCGCGCCCTGCTGAATAACCTGTCGAACCTCGGCCTGACGAACGAAGCAGAAAAGATCGTCAATTCTTTTGGCCAGACGCTGTCCGATGTCCTGGAACAGGAACCGGATGCAGCGCTGGGCAACGGTGGCCTCGGGCGACTGGCAGCCTGCTTCCTCGACTCATGCGCCACACTGGACTACCCGGTGAACGGCTACGGAATCCTGTACCGCTACGGCCTGTTCAAGCAGCTGTTTGAGGACGGCTTCCAGCGTGAACAGCCCGATGCGTGGATGGAGGAGGGCTACCCCTTCATTGTGCGCCGCGAGGAAGAACAGCGCATCATTCACTATGCCGACATGGATGTGCGAGCCATTCCCTACGACATGCCGATCACCGGATACGGCACACGCAACGTGGGAACGCTGCGACTGTGGCGTGCAGAGCCGGTTGAAGAATTCGACTACGACGCGTTCAACTCGCAGCGCTTCACTGACGCCATTGTCGAGCGTGAAGCCGTCGCCGACATTTCACGCGTGCTGTACCCCAATGACTCCACGTTCGAGGGCAAGATCCTGCGCGTGCGCCAGCAGTACTTCTTCTGCGCCGCCTCGCTGCACGACATTGTTGCCAACCATATTGCCCAGCACGAGGGCGACCTGACAACTCTGGCTGATTTCAACGCGATTCAGCTCAACGACACTCACCCGGTTCTGGCTATCCCCGAACTGATGCGAATCCTGCTGGATGAGTACGGCTGGACGTGGGAAGCAGCATGGGACGTCGTCAGTCACACGTTCGCGTACACGAACCACACGGTGCTGGCTGAAGCGCTGGAGAAGTGGGAGACATCGATCTTTGATCGCCTCTTCCCGCGCATCATGGAAATTGTGCGCGAAATCGACCGCCGCTTCCGCATCGACATGACTGAGCGCGCCATCGACGAGGGAACCATCAACTACATGGCTCCGGTCCAGGGCAACATGGTGCACATGGCGTGGATCGCCTGCTATGCGTCGTATTCGATTAACGGTGTGGCCGCGCTGCACACAGAAATTATCAAGCGCGAAACGCTGCGTCAGTGGCATGACATCTGGCCCGAGCGCTTCAATAACAAGACGAACGGTGTGACCCCTCGTCGCTGGCTGCGTCAGTGCAACCCGCGCCTGTCCGCCCTGCTTGACGAGGTGACCGGCTCAGACCAGTGGGTCACCGATCTTGACGTCCTCGCACAGTTCACTGACAGCGTTGACGAGAGTGTTCTGCAGCGACTGATCGACATCAAGCATGACAACAAGGTTGACTTTGCTCAGTGGATCAAGAACCGCCAGGGCATTGAGGTCAATCCTGATGCGATCTTCGACGTGCAGATCAAGCGTTTGCACGAGTACAAGCGTCAGCTGATGAATGCGTTCTACATTCTGGACCTGTACTACCGCCTCAAGGAGGATCCGTCACTGGATCTGCCGCCGCGCGTGTTCATCTTCGGTGCGAAGGCAGCGCCGGGATATGTGCGCGCCAAGGCGATCATCAAGCTGATCAACTCAATCGGGGATCTGGTCAACAACGATCCTGACATTGACGGGCGCATCACAGTTGTCTTCGTGGAAAACTACAACGTCTCGCCTGCTGAGCACATCATTCCGGCTGCTGACGTGTCTGAGCAGATTTCAACTGCCGGCAAGGAAGCGTCGGGCACCTCGAACATGAAGTTCATGATGAACGGTGCACTGACGCTGGGCACGCTCGATGGCGCGAACGTGGAGATTCTGGACGCTGTTGGCCAGGATAACGCCTACATCTTCGGTGCCACGGAAGATGAGTTGCCTGAGCTGCGCCGCACATACGATCCGCGCTGGCACTATGAAAACGTACCTGGACTGAAGCGTGTGCTCGATGCAATGACTGACGGCACGCTGGATGACGGCGGCACAGGTGATTTCCATGACCTGCGTCTGTCACTGCTGGAAGGTAGTTACGATCCGGCCGACGTGTACTACGTGCTGGGTGATTTTGATGCCTACCGCACGGCTCGCGACCAGATGGCGCGTGACTACTGTGACCGCCAGGCATGGGCACGCAAGACATGGGTCAACATCACGAAGTCGGGACGTTTCTCATCGGACCGCACGATCCGCGACTATGCGCGCGAGGTGTGGAAGCTTGAGGCAGCCCCGATCGACCAGTGATCCTGTCACGCTGAACTATTCAGGCTCGCTACATGTCGTAGCGAGCCAATAGTTCGCAAATTCGACGTCTCCTTGCTGGATACGGGGAATGACGTCACGGGCGTGTCCTTCACCGACTTCAGGGTTAAAACGCTGGATGACGTCAAGATCGGGGAATTTGCTGATCTGCGTCACTGCTGTGTTCACACGGTCCGCGTTTCCACTGTTCGTGGCGTTAACGAATTCCTTGATCCAGGCACACTCCCAGTCAAGGGCTGCGAGGACCGCAACATCTCCTTCGGCGGTGACGACTGTGACGGGAGTGTCGGCAGACGGGTCAGTTTGCTGTGCCTGACGCATTGCTACGGGGTTATCGGCGCCGGACGTGTACTGAATGTGATCGGTGCTTACTGAATCCACTTCAGCGCCTACTGCCCACGGAAGCAGGTCGGCAACGGTGGGAGGGGTGGCGCCGGGCGGGTATTCCTCGCCCACTTGTGCCATTTCCTGCTGTGCCTGAGTGGTGATCTGCTCTGGAATATCGGCGCTTTGAGCGTATTGTGCAAGATCAGGATTGCGCGCTTCAGTCCTGTTTGCCTGCGTGCTGGGCGTGAGGACGAACAGTGCAAGACAGGTCGCTGTGATGCATAAGAGTCCTGCTGCGATCAGAAGAATGCGCGTGGCGCGCATGTGATTCGTGATGGATGTGTGCATGAGTACTGGATCACTCCCCATACTGATCGAGATTCTTCCCATGGCGGCGCGCCTGTCTGACACGAGCGCAACCGTATCTGCTTTCCAACTACGTCGTTAGTATTGAGTCTGTAGTAAAGCAGTGTAGCACGGGCATCGCGATCTCGTCAATCACACCATTGACGCACTTTCCAGCAGTCGACCGATCGTGTAGGTGATGATCATTGCCGCACTGCCGGCGCACACCAGTCGCAGGACCGACCTCTGGCGCGGAGAGCGTCCCAGCCACGCGCTGATCCACCCTGTCAATGCGAGAGCCACAAATACAGACACAAAGGTTGACACGATGCGAAGCGGTGGGGGAGCCAGAACCATTGTCAGCATCGGCAGGGCAGCACCGCTGACGAATGCGATGAAGGAGCTGCCGGCCGCAGCCCACGGACTGGTCAGTGAATCCGAATCGATGCCGTACTTGAATGAAATGACGGCATTGACCGGCTCATGTGAGGACAGGTCCGAGGCAACCTGGTGCGCGCTCTCCTCGCTCATGCCGCGTTGCAGACACACCTGCTTGATCTCGTTGAAAGCGTGGCCGGGATTGCGGCTCTGTGCCACGTGCTGCAGGCGGACAATTTCGCGCTCAGTGTCACGTTGAGTGGATACCGATACGTATTCGCCGATTGCCATTGACAGTGCTGCCGAGGCGATACCGGCGATTCCGGCAATCACGATGGCATGTGTGTTCGTGGGGTCGACAGCGGCGATGCCGATCAGTAGACCGGCGATCGACACAATGCCGTCATTGGCTCCCAACACTCCTGCACGCAGCCAGTTGAGCTTGGAGGAAATGAAGCCCTGCCGTTCACTGCGCACCGCTTCGACAACAGTACTCATGAGAGCACATTATCGCAGGTCAAAGCGGGTTTCTAGCAAGGAAAAGCTGATCTAAAAATGGCCAGCTTACGCAAACCTTGGCTCGCTCAGTACACCATATCCATCGCGCGACGCACCTCAGCCAGCGTGCGATCAGCCTGCTCATTGGCGACTTCATCACCGTGATGGAGAACCTCCAGCAGGTAATCCTCGTTAGCGGCCAGCTCTTCACGGCGCTCGCGGATCGGCGCGAGGAACTCGTTGAGCGCGTCGGTCACGACTGATTTGAGCGTGCCGCCGCCACCATCGCCGATACGGTCGGCAATGGCGTGGGGATCCTCGCCAGTGGCCAGTGACGCCATCATCAACAGGTTCGACACCTCGGGTCGATTCTCCGGGTCATAGGTGATGACGCGATCAGGATCAGTCTTGGCTTTCTTGAGCACACGCGCCGTCTCATCGGCAGTCATATCCAGCTCGATCGTGTTGCCACGAGACTTTGACATCTTGTTGCCGTCGGTGCCCAGCAGCAGCGGGGTCTTCGACAGCAACGCGTCAGGGCGCGGGAAAACAGGATGCTCCTTGTCGGCGCGCCCGTAGCGGCGGTCAAAACGCTGAGCGATCAGGCGTGTCTGCTCCAGGTGGGGGAGCTGGTCCTGTCCCACCGGCACGAGGTTCGCCTTGCAGAACAGGATATCTGCGGCCTGATGCACCGGGTAGGTCAGCAGCAATCCCGACATGGCGCGACCGTTCGTCGCATCAAGCTCTGACTTGACCGTAGGGTTGCGATGCAGTTCAGACTCGGTGACCAATGACAGGAACGGCAACAGCAACTGGTTCAGTGCCGGCACTGCCGAGTGGTTGAAGATGATGCTGCGCTTTGGGTCGATACCCACGGCCAGGTAATCGGCAACGAGGCCCAGGACGCGCTGGCGCAGCGGGCCAACAGCGTCGCGGTCAGTGATGACCTGATAATCGGCCACCAGAACCCACGTTTCAACGCCGCGGTTTTGCAGTTCCACGCGGTTCTTCAACGTGCCGAAATAGTGCCCCAGGTGCAGCTTTCCGGTCGGCCGGTCGCCGGTGAGGATGCGGAATCGCGACGGATCCTGATCAATGGCTTCCTCAAGTTCAACGGATCGAGTCTTTGCCCGTTCCAGCGAAGCGTGGTTGGTGGAATTTTCAAGTTGGTCTTCACTACTAGTCACGCCCGTAGTCTACCGAATGATGAGGGGTGCGTGCTGACAACATGACGATCACGGACTGTGGCTCGATCGTCACTTCGTCCCCACAACGGACAACTTCCAGTCTGTCAGGAAGCCCGCGTTCCAGGCGCTCGATGTCTCCCTCGACGTTGATACCGCCATCGGAAGGGCACGACCAGGAGGTATCCATGACGACGTACCAGTCAGAGCCGCGCCCGCTCACCAGACGAACCGTGGCAACATCCAATGTTCCATTCACCACAACGAGGGCGTCGCGGTCACCCAGCTGATACCCCGAACGGAGCATCTGGAAGACACGGTTGTGCTCCTGAGCCCAGCCATCCTGCGCAATGTCGTGAGCGTCACGATCAAACCACCCCAGATCGGCTATGACATCGCCCTCAGCTATCCTGCCATCTGCGAAAAGGGAGGGACGCAAGACCGGATGATGACGTCGCAGGGCCAGCAGCCAGCGAACAGTGGCAAGCTGCTGCTTCTGCGAGTCCGACATGTTCCAATCGATCCATGAGATGGGAGAGTCCTGGCAGTAAGCGTTGTTATTGCCGAACTGCGTGCGCTGAAACTCATCGCCCGCCACAATCATCGGAGTACCAGACGAGGTGAGCAGCGTCGTCAGCAAATTGCGCTGGCTCCTGTGACGCGTGGGGTAAATGTCCTGCAGGAAGTCAGAACTGACAGGCGACCCGTTCAGCGCGTCGTGAGCGTCATCGACCGGAGTCTGCGCAATAGTGCCTTCGATGCCGTGGTTCCACGAATGATTATTCGTCGTACCATCGCGGTTCTGTTCCAGGTTCGCCATGTTGTGTTTGTGATCAAAAGCGGTCAGGTCAGCCAGGGTGAACCCGTCGTGAGCTGTCACGAAATTCACGGAGCGCCGCGGTCCGTCAAAACGGTGACCACCGTGAGCAAACAGATCAGAAGAGCCGGACACGCGTGTGGCCAGCTTCATCGGGCCGATCGCACCGCGACCCATTGCCAGGGACCTGAAATCGGAAAGCCAGAACTCGCGCACCGTGTCGCGGTAACGATCATTCCACTCAGAAAATGGTGAGGGGAAATTACCGGTCTGCCACCCGCCCGGGCCAATGTCCCACGGCTCGGCAATGAGCTTGTCCTGGCACAGGTCCTCATCGGTTCCGATCCCGATAAGCAGAGGGTGCATCGGCGCAAAGCCCGTTGAGAAGCGTCCAAGCGTGGCCGCCAGATCGAAGCGGAAGCCATCGATCCCCATTTCGCGCGACCAGTAGCGCAGTGAATCCAGCACCATTTTCATGGCCAGTGGCTCGTCCGTGTTCAGCGAGTTGCCCGTTCCCGTCACGTCGATCATGCGACGAGGGCGCCCATGATCGAATCGATAGTACAGCGGTGCATCAAAACCGCTCCACGACAGTGTCGATCCCGTTTCCGACCCTTCGCATGTGTGGTTATAGACCACGTCCAGAAGCACCTCGATGTCGGCCTGATGCAGGATCGACACCATGCCTCGGAACTCATCAATCACACCCTGAGCGCCGCGCCTGCGTGCAGCCTCGGTAGCGTACGACGGTTCAGGGGCAAAGAACGACAGCGTCGAATAACCCCAATAATTCGTCAACCCGCGCTCAATCAGGAACGTCTCATCGTGTTTGGCGTGGATGGGCAGCAATTCCACAGCCGTGATGCCCAGCTTCTTCAGATAGTCCACCGCTGCGGGGTGCGCCAGTCCTGCGTAAGTTCCCCGCAGGTCATCCGGAATGTCAGGCATATTGAGCGTGAAGCCCTTGACGTGCAGCTCATAGATCACGGTCTGGTCCCACGGTGTGCGCGGTTTGTCGGCAATGTCGAACTGCGTGGACACGACAACCGAGTGCGGCATGTAGGGTGCTGAGTTCAGGTCAGACTTTTCCAGCGGATAGGTTGCCGGGTACAGGTCCTCGTCAACGGTGTGCGCGTGAACGGCAGCCCCCATCTGGACCGAACCGGCTAGGCCGCGCCCATAGGGGTCCAGCAAAAGTTTTGCCGGATTGTGAAACATTGCGGCGTCAGGATCCCACGGGCCGTGGACTCGGAAACCGTAGTGCGTTCCCAGGCCTGCGCCGTCCAGGTGCCCATGCCAGATTCCGTCTTCGGGTCCGAGCAATGACCAGCGCTTTTCATGTGCCGTACCGTCATCTGCCAGGATGCACAGATCCACGCGCGTCGCATGGCGCGCCACAACAGCAACGTCGATTCCGCCTTCACGCGCATACACTCCGATCCGGCGAGGTGTGGGATTCGGTGAGGGGATGCGCGGTGCAGGAGCGGCGAAGTCGTGATCGGAGCTGGGCACCATGTTTCTTTTACTATCCATTTACTCTCAAACGTGTGTCAGGCAGGCACAATTCCTGTCTCGATTGTAAGTGATCACCCCCAGTCATGCGTCTCAATGACGGCTCTGACCGCGCATTTCTTCGCGAGGAGCTGAGACGCTCCTGGTGGACGTAACGTAAGCCACCACGAGGTTCGCCTCAAAGTGTGGCACGCTAAAGGCATGAGAATTGCAGTATGTGTCAAGCACGTACCTGACGTCCAATCGGAGCGTCGTATCGAAGACGGGCGGTTGGTACGCGGAGAAGATGACGTGCTCAATGAACTCGATGAAAACGCGATCGAGGCTGCCGTCTCCCTGGTCGAAGAACACGGCGGTGAAGTGATCGCAGTGACAATGGGGCCGCAGGACGCTGAAGATGCCCTCGTGCGCGCACTTCAAATGGGAGCCGACCGCGCCATCCTCGTCACTGATGAGCGTCTCGAAGGCGCAGACGTGGTCACCACGGCGCGGGTGCTGGGAGCCGCACTCGACCAGCTGCGCGAGGATGAGCCTCTCGACATGGTGATCACCGGAATGGCCGCACTTGACTCTCTCACCTCGGCGTTGCCGGCGGCACTGGCCACGATCCTGCATCTGCCATACCTGGGTCTTGCCCATCAGATGAGCCTGACGGGCGAGGAAGAAGGGCCGTGGACTGTGACGATTCAGCGCACCGCTGATGGCTTCGATGACACGCTGACCAGTTCCACTCCTGTCCTCGTGTCGGTAACCGACCAGATCAATGAGCCGCGCTATCCCTCGTTCAAGACGATGCGTGCTGCGCGTTCCAAGCCGCTCGACGAGCTCTCACTGGACGATGTGGACGATGCGTCGCTCGATGAGATTCGCCAGGACGGCGCTCCGCGTGCCATTAACGTCCTTGATGCGCAGGAACGTGAACGCGACGGTGAGGGCACGATCGTGGCCGATTCGGGAGACGGCGGTCACCAACTGGCTCGCTACCTGATGGAGGAGTGCTGATTATGGCAGAAACACTTGACCAGCCGTTGCTGGTGATGACCGACCACACGGGTGACGACGCGCAGGGATACACGCTGACCCCGGCATCGCACCAGCTCCTCACACTGGCACGCTCACTGACCACCGGGCCGATTACAGCGATCGCTCTGAACAGTGCGCCGGACATGGAGGCGTTGGGAGCGCAGGGCGTAGCGCACGTCCTGAGCCCGGACCTTGCCGGCCATTCGCCGCGCATCAGTGCTGTTGTGGCGGACGCGGTTCGAGCCTGCTTCGACCGCGTTCCAGATGCTGCCGCCATTTTGTGTGTGGCGAATTACCGAGGGCGAGAGGTTGCCGCTCGGCTGGCTGTCCAGCTCGACTCGGGTGCGGCTGTTGACGTGTCAGATGTGCATATCAGCGGCGGCGTTCTCCACGCAGCCAAGACAGTTCTGGCCGGAACATGGGAAACGACAATGGAAATCACTCGCGGCACGCCGATTATCGGTCTGCGGCCTTCGTCTGTTCAGGCCGAGGACGCAGAGACGGCGACCACGCCTGACGTGACCACCGTGGCCGTGAAGTTCAGTGCAGAAGCCGACGCCGTTCAGGTCCCACAATCCGTTCACGCCGCGGGTGACGGACGCGTGTCACTGACCGACGCAGACGTCGTCGTGGTCGGCGGGCGCGGCACCGGCGGAGACTTCTCACTGGTCGAACAGCTGGCTGACGAACTTGGAGGTGCGGTGGGTGCAACCCGCGTTGCCTCAGATGAAGGGTGGGTACCGCGTTCCATCCAGATCGGCCAGACCGGCGTGTCAGTGGCACCGTCGGTGTACATCGGCCTGGGCGTGTCCGGCGCAATCCACCACACTGTTGGTATGCAAGCCTCCGACACGATCATTGCCGTGTGCGATGACCCGGATGCTCCGATCTTTGAGATCGCTGACTTCGGCATCGTTGGCGACATCTTCGAGGTCGTTCCGCAGGCTCTGGAGGATCTGCGGGCGCGAAAGGACCAATGACCACGCCCACGCACTATCTGGATTTTGCGGCGACCACGCCGCTTCGGCCCGTTGCCCGGGAAGCCTGGCTGAAAGCCCAACATGACTTGACGGCCACCCCCGGCAACCCGTCCTCCCTGCATGCGGGTGGGCGTGCTGCCCGCCGGATGCTGGACGATGCGCGTGAACAGATCGCAGACCTGCTGAGTGTGAACCTGCACGAAGTGCTCTTCACATCCGGCGCCACTGAATCTGACGCCCTCGCCGTGTCGGGGACAGCTCGGGCGGTGCGGGCTGTCAACCCTGCACGCAGCGTTGTGGCAGTGTCCGCCCTCGAACATGACGCAGTGGCACATCAGCGCGAGGTCCTTGAACCTGCCGGATTCACGTGGCAGGTACTGCCTTCCAGCGCTCAGGGCATCACATTCATTGGCGAGCTCGACGCTGCACACCTCAGTGAGCACTTGGCGGTGGTGTCGGTGTGCACGGTGTGCTCGGAAGTGGGAACCATTCAGCCGGTTGCCCAGCTTGCCGACATGTTCGGCGCTGCCGGTAATGATCCGGTAAGAGCTGCGCGTGGTCAGCGCCCCATCATTCACACGGATGCGGCTCAGGCCTTTTCATGCCTGCCGATCAGCATGGACACCCTCGGCGCTGACCTGCTGAGCATCGGGGGACATAAAGTGGGTGCGCCTGTGGGGACGGGCATCCTGGTTGCGCGGCGCGGCATCCCGTTGACAACGGACCGACCCGGTGGGGGGCATGAGCGCGGAATCCGTTCGGGAACACCGGACGTGGCGGGCGCGGTCGCCCTGGCTGCCGCGATGGTCGAATGTGTTTCCGAGCGGGATCAGATGCATCGGCACTGCTCGCAGATGCGTCGCGAGATCCTTGACCACCTGCCTGAGGGCGTGTCAGCGACGGTGGGGGATGCGCCCACCGTGCCCTCGATCATTCACCTGTCGATGCCGACCGTACACCCCGAAGTGGTGCTCATGGCGATGGACCGAGCCGGTGTGATGGTGTCAGCAGGCTCTGCTTGCCATGCTGGTGTGACACGCCCATCTGAGGTGGTCATGGCTATGGACAGATCGGAACGTGAAGCACTGGGCGTGCTACGTGTGTGCGTCTCCACATCAACAACCCTCGACGATGTGCGCGCACTGTGTCAGGCTCTACCTGACGCGCTTTCGCAGGCGCAGGCAATGGACGGATTCGATGAACGGGGACATGTTGTGAAGGAGGACAGATGAGGGTCCTGGCTGCACTATCAGGGGGAGTGGACTCTGCTGTGGCGTGTGCGCTCGCTGTCGAAGCAGGCCACGATGTGGTTGCCGTTCACATGGCGCTGTCCAGCCAGCCTCAGGAATGCCGCATCGGTTCACGCGGATGCTGCTCGGTGGAGGACGCAGGGGATGCCGCCCGCGCGGCGCAGACGCTGGGCGTGCCGTTCTACGTGTGGGACCTGGCAGAGGAGTTTGAACGAACTGTCGTCACCGACTTTGTCGATCAATATCGCCAGGGGCATACTCCCAACCCGTGTGTGCGATGCAACGAATTCGTGAAATTCCGTGAACTGGCCGATCGCGCCCGCACCCTCGGTTTCGATGCCGTGTGCACCGGGCACTACGCGCGCGTTATCGACGGTCCGGATGGTCCCGAGCTGCATCGCGCCCGCGACGAAGCAAAAGACCAGTCCTATGTGCTGGCCATCATGGGGCGCGAGGAGCTTTCTCGTGTTATCACACCGCTAGGCGATGCGCCCGATAAAGCGTGGGTGCGTGCCGAGGCGGATCGGCGCGGACTGGGCGTGTCCAACAAACCCGATTCCTACGACATCTGCTTTATCCCTGACGGCGATACGCAGGGCTTCCTGCAGCGCGCCCTTGGCAAGGACATGGGTGAGATCGTGGATGCGGACGGCAACATCGTGGGTGAACACGGTGGATACTGGAACTTCACGGTGGGGCAGCGCCGCGGACTGCGTTTGGAACGACCGGCCGCTGACGGCAAGCCGCGCTACGTTCTGCGCACCAACCCGCAATCCAATCAGGTGATCGTGGGGCCTGCTGAATTGCTGAGCGTGGATCACATTTCGACCACCGACGTGGTGTGGATGGCGCCGCGCTCCCTCGCCACTGTTGATCAGGAGGCGACCGTCGCGTTCGGGTCTGCGTTGGCCGGACGGATGCTGGCAGATGTCCCCGAGGATGTCCTGACCGCGCAGGTGCGCGCTCACGGAACGCCCTCCGTTGTCGCCGGGGTTCATATTGACGAGGGCGACGCTGCGCCTGCACTGAGTGTGGATCTGGCTGATCCGATCCGCGGCGTGGCTCCGGGCCAGTCGCTGGTGCTGTACCGAGGCACGCAGGTGATCGCTGAAGCAACGATCGAGTCGACCGCTCGGCGGGGGAGTGTGTCCGGTGTCTCGCGGGGTGTGAGCCATGAGGGAGCTCGTGCCAGCTAGAAACCGTTAGAATAGATGCCGCGTAAGATAAATGTCGCGCGCGAGTGGCGGAATTGGCAGACGCGCTGGATTTAGGTTCCAGTGTCTTTGACGTGGGGGTTCAAGTCCCCCCTCGCGCACTCTTGTGATGTATCGGGACATCGTGGACATTGTGTTGGCGGTGTCCCGGCTTTTTTGTGTGTGGCGGTGGCCCGATCCGGGGCTAATGCCCGAAATATGTGTATGGGGTGGGCGTGTCCGGTCCTTCATAAACTTCCTAATGCACTGACGCTACTGCTCTGCCAGTGCCCGGTGTGCACAAGCCCCTAAAAAGTAGCGCGAAAGTGCACATTCCCCTAGATTTAAGTGGTCGGCATGCACATACCCCTAAATCTTGGGCCTTCCCGTGCACATGCCCCTAAAAAGTAGCGCGAAAGTGCACATTCCCCTAAATCTTCGTGATCCGGTTTCCGCGCTATTTCTATAACCGCTGGTCAGAGCCTTGTTCCTTGTTGGCCTACCCGGCAGCACGGAGTTTAGCTAGGGGAATGTGCAAAATTTGCTTTAAATCTAGGGGTATGTGCACCGTTGCGCGGCAGTTTTAGGGGTATGTGCACAATTTGTCTTGAATCTAGGGGAATGTGTACTGAACGATCGCGCCGCCTCGGCCGGCCCCTCTGTACGAAAGGTTGCGGGCGGAGGTTTTCGGAATGCTGTCATACTTGATCATGCTACATAAGAAGTTGGCTATGCTATGAGTGCACTGATGCGCGCGGATCGTGTGAATGGCGTTCGTGTGCGGCGTGTGGAGTGTTCTCGTCCCACAACTCGGGTGAATCCAAAACTTACTCGGGTAAAAGAAAGGTCACGTGAGGGCAATGAGTACGAGTGGTGGAGTTCAAGAAAACGGCGTGTTTGCGCGGCTTGTGAAGAACCGCAAGGCTATGGTCGTGGCGGTGTGCGTCGCGGTTGTCGTCGCACTGGTGGTGGCGATTATTGGCGTGAGCGCCTACCGCTCTCACGCGGCAAGCCAGGCGCGCAGCGAGTTTGACGCGGCGCAGTCTGCTGCCACTGGCGCATACACGTCCCTGACGGACGCGATCAGTGGGGGTGAGCAGCTGTATGCCGACTCGGAGGGCAAGGTGGCTGACGATGATTCGAGCCGGGCTGACCTTCGCGCTGCACTGGACGAGGGAGCAGCACTGACGATGCCTGCCGCCCAGTCGGGCACTACCCGTGAGCTGGCTGATGGTGCGCAGTCATTGAACGATTCGGCTGGAGTGTTCACCAGTGCCGCCCAGAAAATTGACACTGCCAGTGACAAGGTTCGCTCCGCAATGGCCTCCCACGCGAAAGACCTGATGGTGGCTGCGCGCGACGGCCTCAAGGCGGAAGTAGACAAAGCAATCAAGGTTCTGTCCGACACGACCGGCAAAGTCAGTGACGAGGCGACACGCACCCAGGCGCAACAAGTGGTAGACGAGGCGACAGCCCTGATCGGTCAGGCTGATGCTGTGAGCGGTGAGACGGCTGACCCGTTTGACGAGATGAGCGCGAAACTGACTGAGATGACCGGCCAGGTGAAGGCTGCTGCTCAGAAGGTGTCGGATTCTCACGCCGCGTGGAAGAAGGCCGAGGACGCGAAGGCTGCGGCCAGTGAGCCTGCTGGCGGTTACGTGGAGCCGACGTATTCGGAGCCTGACTACACGTCGGGCGGCGGCTACGTGGAGCCGGACTACTCTGCGCCCGCACCAGCCCCGAGCACTCCCGCGCCCAGCGGCGGAAACACCAGCGGCGGATGGGTTACTAACGAGCAGGACTATTGTTCCGAGGCGGATACATCGGGCAACGGATGGGAGGTTCCCTGCAACTGAGAATCCATCCCGATTGGCTCCCGTTCAGCTTGGTCTGTTCGAGAGCTTTTTGTGCCTCCAGATGTGTTTGTCGCATTACGCATGAGTGAGGCGGTTGTTTGCCGTCTGCGAATACGAAACAGGAGGATAACGATGGTTCGACTACGGGGTGGTTCATACAGCCGCCTGGTGGCGCAAGGCGGAAAGAAAATCACCGCTATGTGTGCCGCGCTCTTTGTCACTTTCGCCATGCTGATCTCGCCCCAACCCGCGAAAGCTGCTGATTTCCCCGGCCAGGTAGAACCCGGCTACGAGGTCAACGGTATTTTGGGGATGGGGCCGGTATGGTTCGGCGCACTGGAAAACCCCAATGGGGCCAACTGGCTTGCATGGTGTATTGAAAAGGGTGTCCCATCTCCGACGCGTGGGAATGCGGTCACCGTCCAGACACTGCGAACCGTGCGAGATAACGGTCAGCCCGCAGAACTTCGGCTCACCACACCCCAGTTGGCGTGGGTGCTGCAAAACAAGGAGCACATTGCGACCGCCGATTCGCGTGCCGCGATCTCGTACCTTGTTCATGCGAACTACGAGCAGGGTTTGGGCGCAGTCAGTGGCTCTTCACGCGTGGCGACAATGGTCAGTGTGATCCGCTCCCAGCATCCCCAGGTGGATCGCCTGGCACAGCAGTACGCGAGTGAAGCACGCAACAGTGCGCCTGTTGGCTTCAAGTCCCCTGGGTACACCGGTGACAAGCAGCGCGAAGGCGTCATCAACAACATTGGCATTCAAAACGCTTCCGGCGGTTGGGTCGCAGGGCGCAACGTGTCTGTCACACTCAATGGTCCTGCTGTGTTCAAGTCGACCGGCAAGGCGACCTGGAGCGGTAAGACCGGCACCACGCCGATCAGTCTGGAGTGGCGCTCCACCGGAAACGGCAAAGTCTCATCCAAGGCACGATATGAGGGCGGCCGCGTCACGCTGACCAAGTATGACACGAACGGCAACGTTCAGGACACACTCTCGTACGGCAACCGCCCGCACAACGACCCTGAGTACCGTGACGTTGACGGTCCGACCTGGAATGTCATCTTCGACTTCCAGCCCCAAGCCACCACCGTGGCCGACCCCAAAGTCGGTGACAACGGCACCATCTCCGACAAGGTCACCGTCATGGCAGACCCCACCTACGGAGACGGCAAATGGGTCCAGATCGACGGCACATACGTGCCCGTCACCTTCGAAGGCACCGCTTACCACACCGGCATGACAAAACCCACCGTCGCCGACACAGGACCGAGCAGCGCCGGAGCAAATTGTTGCTGAATATGCGCGACACACTGTCCGAAGCGGCCTCAAGCTTGGCGCTGCTCAAGAGCCCTGATGCTGGTCAGCAGCTGTCTATCGCAGCGGAATTTGCGCGCTGACATGCTGGACGGTTGTCCCGACCTGTGTGCGACGAACGATGAGGAGGAAGGACTTGTGGGGCCTCCCCGTCGATACATCATGCAGATCGTGGACGACGACGGTATCGACGCACTGACCATGCGACGGCTCGGACGCGATCTCGGCGTCGATCCGATGATGATCTACCGGCATTTTTCCAACAAGGTGGCGGTGCTTGACGGCCTGATGGAGGTCATGTGGCGCGACGTCACCGTACCGGCAGCCGCCCAGACAACACCTTCGTGGCGCGAGCACCTGGTCGCTGTGATGCACACTTTGAGACGCGCATTGCTCAGACACCCTCGTGCCATCTCAATCGTCGGCACACGCCCCGCAACCGGACCGGAACTATTCGCCCTGATGGAACGCCTGCTGACGTCTCTCGCGGAGGCAGGAATGCCTGTGAACTCCCAGGCCGCTGACCAGCTGAACGCTCTGGTGAACTACACGGTTGGCCATGTCCTCGCAGAGGCGGGGGAGCCAGTGGGCGGCGAGGCCGACCAGATGAGCCACCAAACGGTACTTCCAGCCTCGTTTCCGCACCTCGCAGCCGTGTTCAACAGCGGGTGGCGCTACGATGCAGACCGTCAATACGACTATGCGCTGCGAGCAATGGTGTACGGCTGGAGCGAAGCTACGAGGGAGGCCGACGGCGCACTGACCGAGGGAAAGAGCACGAACGCCGAGGGTGGCGCGACTGCCTCGCAAGCCATGTTGGATGGACGCGACTGAGATGAGTACCGCTGCACCCACCGGCACGCCTTCTCCAACCGACGCGCCGCCACCAACTGGCGGGCCTCAGGGGCTAACTCGTCTGCACCGACCAGTACTCCGACGCTTACCAACTCACACGAACGCGAAGGCCGACGCCGCTTCGCCCTGATCTGGGTGGCGCAGCTGATCGCCAAGACTGGCAACGGCTTGACACCGTTCGCTCTGACCATCTATGCCTACCAGCACACCGGCTTGAGCACGTCGGTCGCGCTGATCACGCTGGCAGGGTTCCTGCCCGCCGTCCTGTTGGCACCGCCCGCCGGAGTGCTTGCCGATCGATTTGACCGCACACGCCTGATGGCGATCGGCAATATTATCTGCGCCGTTGCACTTGGTCTGGTGTGGGCAACAATGCGCATGGCCGCAGACAACATGGAAGCGCGCGAACCTGCAGATCACACACAGCAGGCGGGGCAGACGCTGCTGCGCGTGCAGGGCCTGACGAAGACCTTTTCGACGACGGAGCCGCCCACGCAGGTGCTGCGAGGCATCGACCTGGAGGCGCCGCGCGGACAGTTCGTGGCCGTGATGGGGGCGTTAGGTTCGGGGAAGTCCACATTGTTGTATTGCATGAGCGGAATGGATCGACCCACCGGCGGTTCCGTCGAACTGGCAGGGCATGAGCTCACCGAGTTGAACGATCAGCAGATGAGCCACGTGCGCCTGCACGAGATGGGTTTCGTTTTCCAACAGGCGCACTTCCTGAAGAACTTTACGATTCGCGACAACATTGCGCTGCCCGCCTTGAAAGCTGCCGGACGGTCAGGGACGAGGGCGGCCGAGGAACGCGTCGACGCACTGATGGAGCGATTCGACATTGGCGCAGTAGCTGATCATGAGATCACCCAGGTATCCGGGGGACAGCTCCAGCGCGCCACCATCTGTCGCGCACTCGCCACCCAGCCATCGATCGTGTTCGCTGACGAGCCAACCGGTGCGCTGAACACCTCCATGACCGGTGAGGTGCTGGAGGCGCTTGAGGAAGCACATCAGGATGGCACCACCATTGTCATGGTGACACATGACCCGGTGTGCGCTGCGCGCGCGGACCGGATCGTCTACCTGCGTGACGGGGTGATCGTGGATGCCATTGACAGCAGGAAACTCGATAGGAGGCACGAGGGCGACGCGGCTGACCGGGATGACTACTGGGAGGCCAGGACACGTGAACTGATGAGATGGCTGCAGTCCAAAGGATTCTAGCGTTGCCGTGATGCGGCAGGATGGTTCCTTCATGAGCGCTCGCAGCGGGCGTGACCTACAGTGGTGGATGACGACGGACAAATACGGCGGACACATGAGGAGGCTGCCATGGCTGAACTGAAGGTGGGGGACAAGGCTCCTGAATTCACTTTGGATTCCACGCACGGCACTGTGTCACTGACTGACATGCTGGCTCGTGCTGCACGCGGCGTGGTGGTGTACTTCTACCCGCGTGCGTTCACGCCCGGATGCACCACCGAGGCGTGCGATTTTCGTGACTCGCTGGCCTCGCTGCAGGGCGCAGGATATGAGGTTGTCGGCATCAGCAAGGATGACATGGCGGCGCTGGAAAAGTTCGAGGCAAACCAGTTACTGACATTTCCGCTGCTGTCAGATCCGGAAGGCACCGTGATTGACGCCTATGGGGCCTTTGGCGAAAAAATGAGTTTCGGCCGCAAAATTCTGGGACCAAAACGTTGCACATTTGTCGTCAACCCTGACGGCACAATTGCCCTTGCACAATATGGCGTCAGGGCTTCAGGCCACGTCAAGCGTCTGCGCAGGGAACTCGGCATCGACTGAGTCGTACAGGGACGGTCTGCGCCTGCAGGTCTGGAGGGCAGGTGCCCGTGTCCCAAACGAGGCGCGACAGCTCTATGCGCGTGTCGGCTGAAGGTGTGACGTGTGTTTCATGGACGGGATGCCGTGCAAACTCGTATATACGTTGTGTGGATGAATTTGATGGGGCGCATGATGCGGTTGACTGTCAGGTGGCGGGCGCTGAGCGTCATGCCCAAGCGGCGGTGAGTTTTCAGCGCCGGGCTGAGGATACGTGTGGGAGTGGTTCGAGCCGTGATCGTATTGTCACGGTGCATGTGGATCACAGTGGTCATCTTGACAGGATTGAGTTCGCCGCCCAGGTGTCGACCTTGTCGAAAAGCCAGTTGACGTCCAGCGTGATGGAGGCGTACAGGGCAGCGTTGAGCGATGTGCGCACCCAGATGGTTGCTGTGGCCTCAGAGATCTTCGGTGCTGATTCGCCGACTGTGCGAAAGCTTGCGGACCAATGACTGGTGATCTGCGTATTAACACTGACCAGCTTGATGAGCACCGGTGTCATGTCGCTCACGTGGGGCAGGGAATTCAGATGGCCCGTGATGCGTCCGTTCAGGTCGGTGTGGGTGATGGTGCGTTCGGCGTGTTGTGTTCGCCTTTTTTGGTCCCGCCCCTGTCGCTCGTGGAAGGTCAGGCGCGTGACGCGCTGTCAAGCGCGTCGAGCGCGTTGGACCGGCTGTGCAGTCAGCTGGGTATTGCTGTGGAGGATTTTACTGCTCACGAAGACGAGCTGGCACGCTCCTTCAACAATGAGGTGAGCGTGTGGGGGAAGCGAGGTCGGCGTGGCTAATCCTTTGGTGGCGCAGCGTCAGGACTCGACCAGCCCGCTTGCCGGCACGTTTCTTCTTGAAGACGGCGAGCAGCTGGTTGGCGCGTTCAATTCAGGCAGCTGGGTCAGTGGCGGTATGGCTGCTTTCGCTGCTGTAGGTGATGCGGCCAGTTTTATCGCTGACCCGATCGGTTCGCTGATCGCGATGGGTGCCGGATGGGTGCTTGAGCATGTTCACCCTTTGGATCAGTGGCTCGATGAGTTCACTGGCGATGCGGACCAGGTTGCGGCCTATGCTCAGACGTGGGGCAACATTAACACTCAGCTGTCCGCGTGCTCCCAGCAGTTGGCCGGGTATACGCGCTCTGACCTGTCATCTATGAGCGGGCAAACCATCAGCGCGATCACCGTCTTGGAAGCCGACCTGGGCAAGCTGATTGAGCAGGCAGGCAAGTGGGCCAGCGCGATGGGGCAGGCTCTTAACGTTGCTGCCACGCTTGTTCAGATTGTTCACGACCTGGTGCGTGATGCTCTATCTGAAATCATCGGCAAGTTCGCATCCGCCATTATCGAAGCGGTTGCCACCGCTGGGCTGGGTATTCCCGCAATCGCGGCGCAAATATCCACCAGTGTTGCCACGATGACATCCAGGATCAGCACAACTGTTCACAAGGTCATTGATTCAGTCAAGAATCTCAAGGGACTGCTCGGCAAGCTCACCGAGTTGTTCAGGAAGTTCTCTGACACCCTCAACAGGCTCCTCCGCAAAGGCGCAGACACACCCTCGACACGCATCAACGCTTCTGCCCCTCACGTAGACCCAGCTCAATATACCGAGTTTTCCTTGCATCGCTCCGACGCAACCCCCCATTGGGACACAAGCCCCGCGCCATTTGGGAAGAACGCGCACGGAGAGCCGTATCCGACCTACGACGCGTGGGCTTCAAAGAATTTAAACTCGAGAGGTGTTCCGAATTATAGATTTCAAGATACAAACGGCGCCTTGCCTGACTCAGTTGTGCGCCATAGCAGCCTTCAACAAATCAAGGAAAAGTATGGACGATTCGTCGACCGGATCGGTCATCCAGGGGGACAATTCGTCGCATCGGCACCTGAAGGCCGTCATATTCCATTTGAAAAGCGATCAATGCCGCCTCCGAAAGCTCATGACCGTCTCTACGGTTATCAGCTGGGTGAACTGCCTCGTGGCTACTCTGTTGAAGAGGGTACAATCGCCCCCGCATTAGGATTTGAAGGCGGAGGTAAGCAATTCATCTTCTTAAATGAACGAGGTGAAATGGTGTCAATTGCAGAGTGCATAGAGAAAGGAATTCTCCTCGAATGGATACACTGAGTTTCGATGAGTTACGGCCTTTAGCTGAATGCCGATGGGCCCGATTTGCACTCAACGAGGTAGCACATGAATCTGTCACGCTGAGCTACGACTATGGCGACCCCGCCCTCCACGTGGTACACCACAACGACGGATCTTTCGCATTCGGTTCAAGCGGTCGAGGTGGTCCTATTTCCTTCTCACTTGTCACTATGGACGCACAGATTGCCCTACGCTGGCTTATCTTAAACGCCAGCTTCCCCTATCGATACGCTCGCGCCTACCTGCAGTTCTCCATTCCTCACCGAACTAGTCAGATACGGGAAGGATATGCTCTCCACCGCTTGACGCGCACACTTTCGACTCTGCGAGCTCCAGATGGCGAACTTCTGCCGATGAAGATGAGCGACGACCTTGTACATGACGTCTCCCAATGCGTGCGCTACTCTCACATTCATGACATAGAGGTACACGACCTGGTCGATTCAGTGACCAACGCAAACGGAGAACCTTCGCTTTCCCAATTCCTTGCCCCTTAGAGCCAACGCAAGAAAACTCTGAGAGCGGAGGCTCCACCCGGAGCTGGATGGCTCTCATATGTTCAGACCGTATAATGAAGGATAAGACTCCCTCACATGTCTTAAGAATAAGGGATGATGCAATATTGACGCTCAGGAGTCTTGATGAGCCGTTTTTCGAGGAGCTGAGGCCGCTGGCGGAAAGTTCGGACGCTCTTTTCATGCGTAATGTGTTTCATCCGAATTCAGTCAGCCTCAGTTACAACGACGAGGACCCTGTCTATCACGTGGCTCAGCTTGAGGACGGGCAGTTCGCATACGGGGAAAGCTCCCGAAGCGGGGGTATCCAGTTTACGTTCTTTTCCCCGGATCTTGAACTGCCTACTCGCTGGCTTATTTACCAAGCAGGCGAGGCGTTCCGCGTAAGAGCTGACTGTGCGTCCTTGTACTTTCCGTGTTATACCTACGAGCAGCGGCCCGGATATGAACTGGTGGAGGTAGAAAAGTACACGTACACTCTTAAGACGCCAGCTGGCCAGGTCCTACCGATGCGTATGCATGACGATCTCGTCAACGACTATTCAGAGACTGTGCTGTTTTCTTATATCTGTGATATTCCGGTTCGGGATCTTCTTGACTCTTTTCTGGATCCTGATGGTCGTCCGGCTTTGGAAGCCTTTATCGTCGAGGAATAACGTGTGTGAGGAAGGCACAAGGCTGTGTCGTTGATGAGTCTTGATGAGCCGTTTGTCGAAGAGCTGAGGCTGCTGGCGGAAAGTTCGGACGCTCTTTTCATGCGCAATGTGTTTCATCCGCACTCGATCCAGCGTCAGCTACTCGAACGGGGATCACGACAATCGCCTCGCCGATCTCGATGACGGGGATGCGCATTGAGACGCCAACCATGGCCGACCCTCGGCTCACTCTGCGCAGTATCTGTGCAGGCTTTGGTGTCGACCGCCAAGACGTGCACGTGACCGAAGAAGCATGAAGAGGTGACAAATTCTCTCGGAGGAGCGGAAGCATAAAAAGTGCGCCGTGAGGGAATCGAACCCCCAACCCGCTGGTTAAGAGCCAGCTGCTCTGCCAATTGAGCTAACGGCGCATGAGTTACAGGTGGTGCGCCGTGAGGGAATCGAACCCCCAACCCGCTGGTTAAGAGCCAGCTGCTCTGCCAATTGAGCTAACGGCGCTACGTCTCGTAACGAAGTAATACTGTACTCGTGTCAAGGGGCTTCAGACAACTTGAAAAGTAGGCGATAGGACACATCTGCAGGACGCATGCACAGGCGCGCATGGGCATCTACAGTAAGAACCGGAGCGCCAACGCGTCTTTGACACTGACAAACCTGGAGGGCTGATGGAACACCACGACGATCTGCGTGACGTGCCCATCACGCAAATGACGCAGGACTACTTGAAGACCATTTACTCCGCAGGGGAGTGGAGTGGTGCCGGAGTGTCGGTGAACGATCTTGCCGCCAGAATGGGGGTCGTCGCATCAACGGCATCTGAAAACGTCAAAAGGCTCAAAGACCAGGGGTTGGTTGAACATGAGCCATACCACAAGGTTCACCTGACCGAAAAAGGCCGCGCAATAGCAGTAGGTGTGGTGCGCCGACACCGCCTCCTCGAAACATACCTGTACGAAAAGCTCGACTTTGAGTGGGACGAAGTTCACCGAGAAGCAGAAATCCTTGAACATGCGGTCTCCGAGACGCTGCTTGAGCACCTCGACCGTGCGCTTGGTTTCCCGATGCGCGACCCACATGGCGACCCGATTCCGGCTCCTGACGGCACTCGCCTGGCTCCCGGTATGATGCCGCTGTCTGACGTTGTCGAAGGAACTGACACGGTCATCGTGCGAATCTCAGATGGCCATCCGCAGATGCTGCGCGATCTGGCCAGCAGGGGGATCGCCCTGGATGCCCGTATCACGGTGGTGCGCCGCTCACCTGCGCTGGGAACACTCACACTTGACGTGCGTGAATCTGGTGAAGAGCGCGCGCATACCGTCGAAATCGGTGACGTGGCCGCAGATGCCATTTTCGTAGCCACCGACCCCGACGATCTTCACGTCGAACAGTAACGGGCGCAATCGCGCGCCAACTGTCGCAGCCGCGCACCCGAGCTAGCTCAGGGAAGCTGACCCCATCGACGGCGGCACGTTCGCCTCGTACCCCAGGCCCACCAGTGCCTCACGCACCCTCGTCGTAGCATCGTCGAGGGCATCATCACTAGCCTGAGCAGCATTGGCGAATGCAATATCTGCTTCCGACTTCATGGGGATCACATGCAGATGGGTGTGAGGTACCTCAAAACCGGCAATGATCAGGCCGGCTCGTTCCACGTCGAAGGCTTCGATCTGTGCTCGCCCAATGATGTGAGCCACGCGCATCAGGTGCTCGGCAACCTCCACCGGCGCGTCCGTCCACGACGGGTAAGGGTGGCGCGGCACCACCAGCATGTGACCAGCGCGGATCGGCTCAATGGTGGCAAAAACAACACAAACGTCGTCAGCCCATGCGAAGCGTCCCGACCATGTTCCATCAATGATGTTCTCAAATGCTGTACTCATGGCTCTATTGTCACCCATCTTGCGCCCGCATGGGCCACCCTCGTCGCGATACCCCTCCGCACCTGCGCCCGATCGTACGCTGAACGAATCCGGTAGCCAGTGGCGCGATGAGATACCCTTAAGTGGTTGGCAACAGGCCAATTTGACGAGCATGACCGAAGAATTCGAGAGGGATCCATCAATGAGCCAGAATCAAGGTTCGGAGCCGGAATTCCGCTACACCGCACAGATGGCCAACGCCATCGAAGACAAGTGGCACAAGCAGTGGGATGACCGTGGCACATTCAATGCCGATAACCCAACCGGAGACCTTGAAGGGCCACTGGCGCAACTGACCCCTTACTTCCTGCTCGACATGTTCCCCTACCCGTCAGGCAAAGGCCTGCACGTTGGACACCCACTGGGCTATATCGCCACTGACACGATCGCACGTTTCCAGCGCATGCGCGGCTTTAACGTGCTGTACACGATGGGATTCGACGCATTCGGTCTTCCCGCTGAACAGTACGCCATCCAGACTGGCCAACATCCGCGCATCACGACATACGACAACATTGCGAATATGCGTCGCCAACTGGCGCGCCTGGGACTGTCGCACGACAAGCGCCGCTCATTTGCTACAACCGATGACCTGTTTGTGCGTTGGACGCAGTGGATCTTCCTGAAGATCTTCAACGCGTGGTATGACACTGAAGCGACGAACCCGGCCGGCACGAAAGGCTGCGCCCGTCCGATCAGCGAACTGGAAGACGAATTCCGCTCCGGCACGCGCCCGATCGCCACATCTGAGGGCGAGGAAACATTCGACAAGGCGTGGGACGATCTGACAGCGATCGAACAGGCCCGCGTGCTCGATTCCTACCGCCTGGCCTATATCAACGAGGCGCCCGTGAACTGGGCTCCCGGCTTGGGCACCGTGCTCGCCAACGAGGAAGTCACCGCCGAGGGACGCTCCGAGCGCGGCAATTTCCCAGTCTTTACCAAGCGCATGCGCCAATGGATGATGCGAATCACTGCCTACGCTGACCGCCTGGACGCTGACCTGGACACAGTGAACTGGCCGGACAAGGTGCGCTCAATGCAGCATCACTGGATTGGCCGCTCCACCGGCGCGCGCGTCACATTTGACGCTGACGGCACGCGGCTCGATGTGTTCACCACCCGCCCTGACACGCTTTTTGGCGCAACATTCATGGTCGTTGCCCCCGAACACCCCCTGCTCGGGGACGAGGGCGACGCTGCTGACCTGAACGTGCCTGCCGAGTGGCCCGAGGGAACACGCGAAGCGTGGACAGGTGGATACGCCACACCAGCTACGGCTGTGAAAGCCTACCGTGAACGCGCTGCACGCATGACGGATGCGGAGCGAACCGCCGAAGCAGGGGAGAAGACAGGCGTGTTCTCCGGGCGTTTCGCCACCAACCCTGTTAACGGCACGAGCATCCCGATTTTTGTGGCCGACTATGTCCTGATGGGATACGGCACCGGCGCGATTATGGCTGTGCCCGCGCACGACCAGCGTGACTTTGACTTCGCACGTCGTTTCGACCTGGACATCATCACCACGATCACCCCACCCGAAGACTTCGACCGCGACGAAGCCGCGTGGGTCGGTGACGGTGTCATCACCAACTCGGCCAATGAGGAAGTGGACCTCAACGGTCTGGGCAAGGAAGCAGCCATTGAGCGCATCACACAGTGGCTGGAAGAACGCGGCCTGGGCAAGAAAACCGTGACGTACCGCCTGCGTGACTGGCTGTTCTCACGTCAGCGCTACTGGGGTGAACCGTTCCCCGTGGTGTATTCGGCTGATGGCCGCGTGCACGCGCTGCCTGATGAGATGCTCCCCGTCACCCTGCCGGAAATTGATGACTTTTCGCCGCGCACATTCGATGAGAACGATGCTGCGTCTGAGCCGGAAGCACCGCTGGGTCGGGCAACGGACTGGTTGGACGTTGAACTGGATCTGGGTGAAGGCAAACAGACGTATCGTCGTGACACGAACACCATGCCGAACTGGGCTGGCTCGTGCGCTTACGAAATCCGTTACGGCGACCCGAATAACACCGAACATTTCGCTGATCCGGTCAATGAGCAGTACTGGATGGGGCCGCGCAACCCGGGCGAATCCGGCGGTGCAGACCTGTATGTCGGTGGCGTCGAACACGCCGTTTTGCACCTGCTGTATGCGCGTTTCTGGCAGAAGATCCTCTTCGACCTGGGATACGTCAGCGCATCTGAGCCGTTCCACCGGCTGTTCAACCAGGGCTACATCCAGGCCTACGCCTACACGGATTCACGCGGCGCATACGTGCCGGCCGATGAAGTGACGGGCGACGAGGAAAGCGGATTCACCTGGAAGGGTGAGCCCGTCACACAGGAATACGGCAAGATGGGCAAGTCCCTGAAGAACGTTGTCACACCTGACGAATTCGCTCAGGACTATGGCGCGGACACGCTGCGAGTGTATGAGATGTCGATGGGACCGCTGGATATTTCCCGCCCGTGGGAGACGCGAGCCGTCGTTGGATCTCAGCGCTTCCTGCAGCGCCTGTGGCGCAATGTCCTCGATGAAGAAACTGGTGAGGTCACTGTCAGTGACGAACCGGCCGATCTGGCCACGCGCAAACTGCTGGCCCGCACGATCGCGGATGTGACGGTTGAGTTCGAGAACCTGCGCATTAACACCGCCATTGCCCGCATGATCGTGTTGAATAACCACATCACGTCGATGGATGCGGTACCGCGCGAAATCATCGAACCCCTGGTGCTGATGGTCAGCCCTGTTGCGCCGCACATCGCTGAAGAACTGTGGCACAAACTGGGGCACGGTGAGTCGCTCGCACGTGAACCGTTCCCGGTCGTTGAGGACGAATCACTGCTCGAAGAAGAAACGATTACTGCGATCGTGCAGGTCAACGGCAAGGTTCGTGCCCGCCTCGATGTATCGCCCTCAATTGACGAGGACGATCTGCGCACTCGCGCGCTCGACCTGGAGCCGATCCGCGCCATCCTCGATGGACGTGAGCCGCTGAAAGTTATTGTGCGCGCACCTAAACTGGTGAACCTGGTTCTGCCGAAGAACTAGCCGCGCACTGCCAGATTGGTAGTGGCGAGAACCTATGCCTGAAGGCGACGTTATTCATGCTCTGACCCGCACATTCGACACGCTGTTTGTCGGACGTGCGGTCCGGGTGTCATCGCCGCAGGGGCGCTTCGCCGGCGGAGCACGCCTGATCAACGGCAGGATAGTGACGTCGGTTCGTGCGCACGGCAAGCATTTCTTCATGCAGTTGAGCGCGCCCGGACCGGTACGCGAGGGACACCCCGACGGTACGCAGGTGGCATATACCGACGACCTGTGGCTGCATGTCCACCTGGGTCTGTATGGGTCGTGGCGTTTATATGGCGGTGAATCGGTGGAGGTTCCGGTATCGATCGGAGCTCCGCGGCTGGCTGGCGACAACGGCACAACGGACGAGTACGGCCGATGGACTCCACCCGAGCCGGTTGGCCAGGTCAGGGTCCGCATCGAAACAGATGACGCGGTCGCCGACCTGTCAGGTCCCAATCGCTGCGAAGTCATCACACCTGATGAACAGCGCCAGGTGCTGCGGCGTCTGGGTCCCGATCCGCTGTCACCCCACGCGTTGACTCGTCCCGACCTGGAGCGCGCCTTCATCGATGCGATCCGCTCACGATCGCGCACCATCGGCGAACTGGTTATGGATCAGTCTGTGATTGCCGGCGTTGGGAACATTTACCGCGCAGAATCGCTGTTCATTACGGGGATTCATCCCAGACGCCGAGGCAACCGAGTGGCCGAGGCGCGCCTGAGCCTGCTGTGGAAAACGATCTGCCCACTCATGGCACACGGCCTTGAAGTGGGCAGAATCGAAACAGTGAGCGACGAGGATGCTCCGGAACCACCCCTTGAGGGTGATCCTGAAGCATCACGCTGGTATGTCTATCACCGCACCGGTAGGCCGTGCCTGCGTTGCGGCACTCCCGTTGCGGAGGATCTGATGGCTACGAGGCGTCTCTTCTGGTGTCCGAGCTGTCAGCGCTAGGCAAAAGCCCGACGCTGACAGGAAGGCTATGACACTAGGCCAGGTCAGTGGCCGGAGCTGCTCCCAGGTGGACCTCCATGGAATCGTAGGTCGGCGCCTCGGGACGGTTCGTGACCGGACGATCCAGGTAGAACATGGCGGTCGAGGCGATGTCGTCATGCAGCGGCAGGTAGCGGCCACCTGAACGCCAGCCCAAAGCCTGAATGTCGACGCGCGGCAGTCCCTTGGAGAAGTGGATTGCATCCTGAATATGGAAGCGGTACATTCCGAAACGCTGATTGGCGATATACAGGCCATCGGGGCGGATGACCTGCGGCATTCCCAAATACGGCGTGGAGAACGTCGTGTATCCGCGGCCGGGGACATCGAAGTTCCAGGCACCACCGAAATAATCCTCAGTGCCGGTGCCACAGATCGTGGGATAGTCAGTGTCGTCGTCCATGTAGAACTTGATTTCGCCTTCGCCCCACCAGCCATTGTCATTGACTGACCATGCGATGTAGGTGCCCACGTAGTGCCCTTGGCCCTCGATGTTTTCCAGAATCGGGTGTGTGGTGAGCGTCGGCAGGGGGTTGGAGCGGCGCCACTGCGCATGGAAGTAGGCGATATCATCCTTGGCGGCTGCGCCGTCAGCGGCGGATGAGTCACCCTCGTCAATGTCGTAGGTGATCTGGTAGTAGACGCGGGCATCCTCGTCGGAGGTGTTCTCCAGTGTCAGGCGAGCACCGGACTTGAACGGCATGGGCCAGTAGGAGTTGAAACCACCGTGCGGGTTGGCGGCGATCGGAACAGAATTAACCTGCGAGAACACGGACCAGCCATTGCAGAAGAAGTCGCCGTAGGGCACCTCAACGGCAGGTTCGTCACTGCCGTCCCAGTAGCAGCGGAAGACCAGGCGACGCCACAGTGAGGTGTGAGCGGTCATCCAGATATGAGTGATGCATCCGGCACCTGAGATGTTGGCCAGCTCGAATGTGCCGCGAGCCGGAACGTCGATACTGGGGGAGATCTTCCACGTGGGTCCCAGGTCGCGTGCACATTCCGCACCGGTTCCCTCGGTCGCACGGCCGCCATCCCCAGGTGTGCCGTCGAAGTTTTCCGGAGAGATGGAGCGAGTGGCTACGTTGCGAATTGTGGTCAGACCTGTCAAGGGGGAGAGCATCGTTGATCGCCTTTCCTGAGAAAATATCACAATGTGTGTCGAAATTTCACGAGTTGTAATCGATTACTGTATAGTGTAGAGCACCAGGTAGTCAGGGTCAATTAGCCATTGGCTTCCAGGTGCCATAATCAGCGAGTTTTCCACTGGTGGAATGCTCAAAGATCATCACAACGCGAGATAGGACTAACGGACTCAACGTTGAGTCATATCGAAGAGGAGACACCATGAATTCAGGAAAGAGCAGGTGGGCGTGGGCAGGGATTGCGTCGTTCACCTTGGCATCTGTTCTCGTAGGAGGATGTGGCTCGGGAACGCCAGGTGAACCCGCAGGTTCAGAAAGCGGCGCAGCAGCCTCGGGGTCATCATCCGAGGGCGGCACGACCATTGAATTCTGGCACCGCACATTCACCCCCGTGGAAAATGAGTGGTACAAGAACATCGTTCAGAAGTTCAACGAAGCGCAGGACGAGATCACCGTAGTCGACACCGAAGTACCGGCCGACGCGTGGGATCAGAAGATGAAGTCGGCGCAGGCAGCAAACAAGAGTCCCGACATTTACACCTTCGCCGGACCGCTCAATGACGGCGTGAATGCCGCTCAGTTCCACGATCTGGATTCGATCGTGTCCAAGGAAGGCCTGGACAAGATGACCGACCTGGCACGTTCGGTTTCCCAGATTGATGGCACTTACTACGCATACCCGCTGGTTCTGGAGCCGCAGACAGTGCTGTTCTGGAACAAGGAAATGGTCTCCGCTGCCGGCCTTGACGCTGAGCAGGCACCGAAGACGTGGCAGGATCTGCTCGACAACTGCGCGAAGATTCAGCCAACCCTGTCGGATGGTCAGTACTGCATTTCCCCGGCATCTGATGCCGGCACATTCGCCTGGGCATCTGTGGGCCAGCAGTTCAATGCTTCCGGACACAACGCACTGACCGATGACTGGAGCGCACCGAACATCAACGACCAGGGCTACCGTGACCTCATGCAGTTCTACAAGGATCTGTGGGACAACGGCTACATGGCCAAGCAGCCTCTGGGCAGCTACCTGGAAGCCAAGGAATTCGGTGAAAAGAAGGTGGCCTACAAGGTGTCCGGTTCCTGGATGATGTCCGAGGTTGGCTCCGACTACCAGGACATGCTGACGAACACGGGTCTGGGCCTGTTCCCGAGCTCACCGAACGGAGAGGGACGAACCACCACCACACTGGGTGACTTCAAGTGGGTTGTTGACGCAAAGGCCAAGCACCCTGAAGAAGCAGGCAAGTTCCTCGAATGGGTTCTGGCCGGAGACGTTGAGAACCTCGTTCCGTTCTATGTTGCCACCCAGTTCACCAAGATTCCTCCGCGCGACGACGTTCAGGAAGGCGTGGCCGCCACTGAAGAGGCCAAGTCCGCTCCGTGGTCAGACGTCATCATGACTGAGATTGCTCCCGATGCCATTCCAAGCGTTGCCTACCCGTGGGATGTCTCGATGGCAGTCGGCACGGCGATGGAGACCGTGATGAAGGGTGCCGCGACCGCTGACCAGGCGATCGACACTGCTGAGAAGGCGATCCAGACCGTGATCGATCGTGAGAGCCTTCCCGAGAAAGCACCTGCTCCCGGCGATAAGTAACTCAGCCCTGTCATAGGACTGTTCCCAGGCTGAAGAAAGGAATCCCGATGTCCAGTACAAAGGTGCGGAAGGACTCAAAGAAGTTCCGTTTCCGTGATGGACGACTCGCATACCTCTTGATCCTTCCCGCCTTTGTGCTGCTCGGGATCTTCGTGGTGTGGCCAGCAATTTACGCAGCGTACCTGTCATTCCAGGACTGGAGCTTTTACAAGCCCGCAGTATTCGTTGCGTTCAAGAACTACACGGACGTCCTCAAGGACCCGCTGTTTATCGCCGCCATTAAACGCGGTTTCATGTTCGTTCTGTTCACCGTGCCCACCACGTTGGTTCTCGCATTCCTCTTTTCCAGTCTTGTCGTATCTGTGTCGCGCAGATTTGCTGACACGTTGAAGGTCAGCATCTATCTGCCGACCATTATTTCCGGCGTTATTACCTCGATCATCTTCGTGTTGATCTATGACTACTCCGGCGGCATTTTGAACTGGTTCCTCGGGTTCTTCGGAGTTGAACCAATCGCATGGCTGGGTGACCCCCAGTGGGCGCTTCTGGCCATCGCAGTCCCGGCAATCTGGCTGGGAATGGGCCTCACATCCCTGATCATGGTGGCAGCCATGATTGACATCCCCAGCGAGTTCTACGAAGCCGCCTCGCTCGAGGGAGCGAACTGGTGGCAAAAGACCTTCTACATCACATTGCCGCAGATGAAGAATGTGGGGTTGTATCTGCTGGTAACAGGCATTATCGGCGCGATCCAACAGTACGAGCTCCCGCTGGTCATGACCGGCGGCGGGCCGTTGGATTCGACAACCACACCGAACCTGTTCATCTTCAATCACTTCCGCGGAGACATGAACGTGGGCTACTCGATTGCAGCAGCCCTGCTGATGTTCCTGGTTCTGGGAACCCTCTCCGCACTGATCTTCAAATTCGTGAACTCCGAGAAGCTGGTGGATTAATCATGTCAGTAATGTCAACGTCGACGGGTGTCAGCACCGCAATGGAGACATCGGACTCCACGAAGAAAGAACAGGCAGCAGCACCGCAGTTCCACCGGAAACAATGGTGGCCGGTCATCCTGATCAAAGGCCTGTTCGGTGCGATCTTCATCTTCGCTGCACTGTTCCCCCTGCTGTGGATGGTCATCGCAGGATTCAAGGCAAAGACCGAAGTTGTTCAGACCCCCTTCCAGTTCTTCCCCGAAGTGTGGCACTGGGAAAACTACGCGCGCATCGCGCAGGATCCCACGTTCATCCGCGCATTGCTGTGGACGCTTCTGGGTGCGCTGCTCTTCATGACTGCCAGCCTGACCGTCAACTCACTTGCTGCCTATGCGTTCGCACGCCTGGAGTTCCGCTTCAAGAAAATCCTGTGGGTCGTCATGATCACGACGATGTTCATTCCGGGTATGACGATTCTGCTGACCAGCTTCATCGTTGTGACGAAGTTACGCATGCTGGATACTCTGGCCGTTCTGGTTATTCCCGGTATCGCGAACGCGGGAATGATCTTCTTTATCCGACAGTTCTACCTGTCGATCCCCTCATCCCTCGAAGAGGCAGCCATGCTGGATGGGTGCGGGCGTTTCCAGATTTTCGTGCGTCTGTTCCTGCCCCTGTCGAAGCCTCCGTTCGTCGTCATGGGCATCACGTCCTTCCTGGGATACTGGAATGCATACGTGTGGCCGATTCTGACCATCACGTCCCCGGAGAAGTACCAGCTCCAGCAATACCTTGCGACGTTCCGCTCGGAACGTACCTCTGAACTGGGTTTACTCATGGCGGGCTCTGTCCTGTCAGCGGCGCCAGTGATCATCATCTTCCTTATTTTCCAGCGCCAGATCATTGGCAACATCAAAATGTCCGGTCTGAAGTAGGAGCGTCCTCATCGATGAGGACGACGGTCACGGCCGACACACCCATCCAAGGAAAGGACACGCTATGCGTGAGTCTAGCTCACCACCAGGGCGCTGCTTATTCACTCGACGAGGAGCAATCATTGCTGCCTGCGCATGCGCCGGCGCGCTGTGTCTGGCAGGAACAGCGTGCGCTGCCGATCCAGCCGCACCCGAGGCGGAGAAGCCATACGCTCATCCTTCGGCTGCACGCGTTGTCGCTCAGCTGACAGGTGCTAAAGGTTTTACAAACACCGCCCAGACCATGAAAATCCAGGGAACCGACCTTGGAATCATGTGGGATGACGGACACGGTCATGTGTTATTCGCTGTTGGTGACACCTTCGGCGAATGGAGCGGCAATGGTGGCGGCGGAGAAGACTGGCGTTCGAATGCACTGCTGCGTTCGTCCACCAGGAACTTCGCTGAAGACGGAATCCTGTTCGATTCTGCCGTGGTCGATGAGAACGGAAAAGCGCGGGAGATCATTCCCTCGCTCAAGATCCCTGAAACCGAGCACACCACTATTCCCACCGGCGGCATCGCGGTGGGCGGCCGGCAGTATTTGGCGTTCA
Organism: Actinomyces ihuae; assembly: GCF_001457875.1. NCBI lineage: Bacteria > Bacillati > Actinomycetota > Actinomycetes > Actinomycetales > Actinomycetaceae > Actinomyces > Actinomyces ihuae. Next base: position 39,762 of record NZ_CZPX01000005.1, on the reverse strand, counting down.
TGTCCGTCAATAAGTGGGGCGTCCCCGGAGAATGGTTCACGAACTATTCCCGTATCGCGTACTCCGATGACGGGGGAGAAACCTGGAATACGACCGACGGCCCGCAGTGGACCAACGATGACAAGTGGTCCAATAACTTTCAGATGGTGGGCTTTGCTCACGGTCAAGGCGATGGCTTCGTCTACATGATGGGCACGCCGAATGGTCGCTTCGGTGCCATCCGCATCGCCAGGGTTGATGAGAACAAGATCCTCGAAAAGGATGCGTACCAGTACTGGAACGGCAGCGAGTGGGGTGCCGACGAGGGTGCCGCGGTCGACATCGTTGAAGCTCCGACGACGGAACTGTCTTTGCAGTACAACTCTTACCTGAACAAGTGGATGCTGATGTACACCACTGATTCAGACGAAGCGGGAATCTTTGACGTGGTGTACCGTCTGGCAGATCGTCCGGAAGGCCCGTGGTCAGACAAGACAGTAGTGGCAACCTCACTGGATTATCCCGGAATGTATGCACCGTACATGCACCCGTGGAATTCAGGTTCAGAAGTGCATTTCGCCATGTCAATCTGGGGCTCCTACAACATTTTCCAGATGGCATTCGAGGTAGATAAGAATGGCAATGTGATCCACCCGAACCTCGTTAAGGACCCCGGTTTTGAGCGCGTAGAGAATGGCGGTATGAGTCCCCATTGGCAATGCCACGGACCTTGCGGTCTTGATGGCAAGCCGGATTGGGCATATGGGTCAGAACACCAGGCATGGATGCGGAACAACCAAGGCACGTTGGAGCTTTCCCAGACAGTAACCGTCACACGCAACACTCACTACAAGATGACAGCGTTCGTGACGACTGGTCCTGACAACCCGCAGCGCACTGACAAGGGAACGGTGGGTGCGCGTCAAACCGGTCCAGGCGGACAGGTTCTTGCCTCTCAGGAATTCACACACTTGGCCGGATACACGCGCTTTGTTGTGGAATTCGACTCGGGAAGCAACAGCCAGATCGATATTTTCGTGGACGCTGCCCCTACTGCTGACCAGTGGGTGCAGATGGATAGCTTGTCTCTGAAGGCCACTGGACCGAGTAAGTCCGACACCAAGCCTGCAGATGGTGATGCAAACGCCGATGCCGATGCGGGTAAAGACGAGGGCGGGAACGCCGATGCCGGTAGTGGAAAGGGCGAGGGCAATCTTGGTGGCGACGTGAACCGGCCAGAAAACGGCAACGGGGGTAAGGCAGGAGCGGCATCCGCTCAAGCCGGCTACAAGGCAACGGTTGCGCGTACCGGCTCCACAGTCGGAAGCCTCGTGCCCGCACTTGTTGGAATCAGCCTGATTGGTGGGCTCTCCTTGGTTGCAGCAAGGCGCCGACAGGCTAGGTAATGTTCAGCTGAATACGACATTGACGAGGGCGACTCACGCACTGGTGGTGTGCACCGAACATCGGATGGGTCGCCCTCGTCAATCGTGTTAGGGCGTCTAGGTGCGGTGACCCGCAGTGGTCATGGATGCAAGCCGGAGCTAGCTCGGGCATACAGGCCCATGCAAAATAGAAGACGGACGAAAGCCGGTAGAGAAGCGGGGTAGACAGGCGTCTGCAGCGAGCAGGGGAGGACCTAGGACGCGGAATCGTCCGATTCGGCGTTGACCTCCACAAAACCGAGTGCGTCGTAGAACTTCTGCGCGTCGGGCGCGGATTTCAGATCAAGGCGCAAGGACAAGTCATTTTCACCCCACGACGCGCAACGGCGGGCAAGCTCGGCAATGAGCACCGTTGCAATGCCTTCACGACGACATTCAGGATCAACAATCAAGTCAATGACGAACGGACCGCGCGGAGCATCATCCCACACAACATCGGTGACGCACAGGATCGCTCCCACCAGGCTTCCGTCACGCCACGCGCCGATGAACGAGTCGTCACGAGGCTGACCAAACGCACCTTCAAAATACAGACGCATTTCATCCGTTGATTCCCACAGGTTCTCCGCAGTGGAGGGCGCTCCATAGGCGATGACATGGAGCGATGCCAACGCTGGGATGTCGTACCTCGTGAGGGTGGCAAGCTGGACGCCCTGGGGCTGATCGACATCGGCCAACGTATTCAAAGAAGCTTGCAACGTTCGCTTCGTCATGCCCTTAGCCTACGTGACCTGGCGCACGTTTGTGGGTATTTTGGCAGGTGACGTCACCTCCGGTGTCACACGCATTGACGTGAGCGCGTGCGACATGCGGTGTGGGCCGAGGGGGAAGCGCAGCGCGGAGGCCGAGAAACCTTGGTTAAATCAGCAGGGATGGATCCACGTAGGAGTTCGGATCCACAATCAGCTCATCATCGGGCTCTTCCACCGATTCGGGGGAAGGATGCGACCTGGCCGGAACCCCTAAGGCCACCGAACATTCCGGAACATCGCGGGTCACCACGGCGTTCGCCCCCACCTTTGAATTGTCACCGATGGTGATCGGGCCCAGAACTTTTGCGCCCGCACCGATCATGACATGGTGCCCCACTGTGGGGTGACGCTTCCCCGGACTCATCGACACACCGCCCAGCGTGACACCATGGAAGATCACGACGTCGTCGCCCACTTCAGTCGTCTGGCCGATCACGACACCGGTCGCATGGTCAATGAAAACCTGATGGCCGATCTGCGCGGCCGGATGGATATCAACTCCAGTCATGACACGGGCGAAAGAGGAAATCAGGCGAGCCGGTATACGCACATTGCGCTGCCACAGTGCGTGCGCAACACGGTGACTCCACAGGGCGTGCACACCAGGGTAGGTCAACGCCACTTCAGTGCGCGATCGTGCAGCTGGGTCACGTTTGAGCGCAGTGTCGAGGTCCTCTCGCAGAAGCTTAAGCGCACGTGAGGGAGAAAGTGCCATGATGCCTCTTATTCAATCAGTGGCCGAGATCCCCAGTGCGGGTGACAGGAGCACACCGCTCGTGCCACCCACACGTGAGACCGATCAGTATCAGTATTACTCGTTGTCGTCGCGCAGATCTTCAAACAGCGCAGTTGACAGGTATCGCTCGCCCGTATCAGGCAACACGACCACGATGTTCTTACCGGCGTTTTCAGCACGCTCAGCAACCTGGGCTGCTGCAGCCAGAGCAGCACCCGAGGAAATGCCGACAAGCAGGCCTTCTTCAGCAGCGGCGCGGCGGGCAAAGGTGAGAGCAGTGGGGGTGTCGATATTTATCACCTCATCGACGACCTGCGCGTTATAAGTGTCGGCCACGAAGTTCGGTCCAATTCCTTGGATTCCGTGGGGGCCACTTGCGCCACCGGTCAGCATAGGGGATTCAGCGGGCTGCACGGCGATGATCTGGATATCAGGGTTCTTCTGTTTGAGCGCGTCGCCCACACCTGAGATCGTGCCGCCAGTTCCAACTCCGGCAACGACGATATTCACCGTGCCGTCGGTATCCGCCCAGATTTCTTCCGCGGTTGTGACGCGGTGTATTTGCGGGTTGGCAGGGTTGGTGAACTGTGAGGCGATGATTGAGCCTTCACGTTCGTCACGAATCTTCTCGGCTGCGGCCACGGCACCGGAGATGCCGTCCTTCGGGTCGGTCAGCACCAGTTCAGCGCCGAAGGCTTTCATCAGCAGGCGGCGCTCAATGCTCATCGACGAGGGCATTGCGATGACCACGTGGTAACCACGCGAGGCGCCCACCATTGCCAGTGCGACACCCGTGTTGCCTGAGGTGGCCTCGATGATGGTTCCGCCTTCCTTGAGGGCGCCCGATTCCTCGGCAGCGTCGATGATGGCGGCAGCGATACGGTCCTTGACAGATGACGCAGGGTTGAACGCCTCTACTTTTGCGATGACGTGGGCGTTGTCGCCCGCGAGGCGATTGATAGCGACGAGGGGGGTGCGGCCAATGAGTTCAGTGACGTTTGCGGCGATAGCGGTCATGAAAAATCACTCCATAGAGAAAAAGTCAGGAAGGAAAGAAGAAGAAAAATGGGCTGGTTCAATCACCATGCGGGCGAACAGCAGTACGCACAGACGTACGGAGAAGGCTATTCGCCCTAGAGACACTCCGCCGTGCAGATACAGAAAAAGCACGCAGAAACTGCGTGCACGCAACGCCGCGCGACCTGTGTCGCGTTCATCTGGTTCGTTGCTGTGTGAATCACATGCGACACTGTACGGCCTTTTGTCTCATGCGTCCACTTCTATTCGAGTTCGTCCCGTTACGTGAACGCTGGCCTGCCCGTGGGTCAGAACCATCGCGCGGTCTCCCCACTGCTCGATGTCGTCGTCAGTGGCGGCGATGTCGAGGTGGACACGCGCATCCCACGTGCTGCCCACAATCGGCACATTCGCGCTGTGCAGCTCCGACTGGAACTTACCGGCATCATTGGGATCGACAGTGATGCGAGCAATGTTGAGAGTCTTGATGACCACGTGAGGTGCGCGGGCCAGTGCCTCACTCACCGCCGACGAATACGCGCGAATGAGGCCTCCCGCACCCAGCAGCACTCCGCCGAAATAACGGGTGACGACAGCTGTCACATTCCACGTGTCAGACATTTTGAGGGCTTCGAGCATGGGCGTGCCGGCTGTGCCCGATGGTTCCCCGTCGTCAGAGGAATGCTGGATTGCGTTTCGGCCATCCGCACTGATGAGGTAGGCCGAACAGTTATGTCGTGCCTGTGGGTGCTCCGAACGGACCATGTCGATGAGTGCGCGCGCTTCATCTTCGGTGTCGGCGCGGGCCAGAGTGGCGATGAAGCGTGAGCGTTTGATCTCGATTTCATGGGTGATCAGCGTTCCCGCACGAAGCGTTCGGATATCGTTCACGGAATCTGTGTCACCCCTCCGCTTGCTCGTGGTTCCATTGATGATGCTGTCACTCTATCGTGTCGGCACGCAGCAGCGGCGCATGGTTGTCCTCGTCAATTACGACAATTACGAGGGGAGTGGAGGGCACAAATGTGGGCAAAGTCCTACAAAGAGGGAAGAAAGTCACGCCCCTGGCGTGCTAGAGTTTTTGGGTTGCCGGTACGCGAGTGAAATCACAGCGAAACTGGAGTCAGCAGCTGGCATTTTGTCAGCAGGCATGGCACAGTTATTGCCGGTAGTGATGTCCACGAATGTAGAAAGAGGAGCGGTAGGGCCATGGCAGTTCCCAAACGCAAGATGTCCCGAGCGAACACCCGCACTCGCCGGTCAGCATGGAAGGCTGATCTCACCCAGCTCGACAATCTGAAGGTTGCCGGTCGTGAGATTCGCGTGCCCCGTCGCCTGGCGAAGGCGTACAAGAAGGGCTTGCTCAGCGTCGACGATCTCGACTGAGACATTTTTCTTACGCGTCACTCGATGACGTGAGGACCCGGACACCCCGCGAGGTGTCCGGGTCTTTTGTTGTGTGTACGATCGCTGCCGCCGTGGATGATGCAACGCTGCTGATCCATGCGCTGTGCGTGCCCAGAAGGATCAGCCGAACACTCAGACAGGACGTGTCTTTCCGTTAACATAAGAACAGCACGGCAATCCGGTGCCTGTGGCCGCACATCACAGCGGCGGCATGAAGAATCTGAGAGGTGAGGGATGACTCGAGAGCGCTTTATTGTGGGCACGTCAGGCACATATCATCCGGGACGGCGGTGCGACGTTGAATATGGTCCTCTTGCCGCATACGCAGTGGAGCTGGCAGGCGTCGAAGGGCGGGCACCGAAGATCGGCTACCTCGCCACGGCGTGCGGTGACCAGAAGGCGCGAATCGCTGAACGCATGGAGGCGGCGCGGTTGCGCGGGTGGCAGCTTAACCCGTTGACCTGTTTCATGATGCCGAATGTCGACGACCCTCGCGAATACCTCCTGGACCAGGACGTCATCTGGGTTGACGGGGGATCGGTGGTGAACCTGCTGGCAGTGTGGCGCGCACACGGACTGGACGAGGTCATGCGCGAAGCGTGGGAGAAAGGCATTGTTCTGGCTGGCGTGTCCGCCGGATCAATGTGCTGGCACATCGGCGGAGCCACGGATTCATTCGGGCCGGACCTGCGTCCCGTAACCGATGGCCTCGGCTTCCTTCCCTACGGCAACGGCGTGCACTACGGAGTGAACCCGCAGCGTCGTGAACTCCTGCAGCGCATGGTGGCCGAGGGTGACTTCACTGATGCCTACTCGTCAGAAAACGGGATCGGCCTGGTCTACCGCGATACGGAACTTGTCGAAGTGGTGTCGGATCGGGACGAGGTCTACGGCTGGCACACGTTCAAGGACGGGGATGAGGTTGTCGAAGAACAACTCACGCCTCGCCGTCTTGCTGATTAATTACATCATCATCACAGTTTTGGGTCTGTCCACTGATACAGTGCGACTCGTCCCCACGGCGGCACCGCACGGGTGATGCCGCTTTGGCATGTAAAACATTTGAAAGAAAGGGTCCGCATGATTGCTTTCCTCGTGATTGTTATTGCTCTGGCGGGCATTGCTGCGGTCGGATACCTGGTGATCAAGAAGGTACATCCGGCTGCGTCAATTTTCACCGTCGGCATCGTGCTCATGATGATCGCTGCAGCGATGGGCAAGATCGATAACGCAACACGCGAAATTGAAGCCACTGGCAATGCGTTCTACGACGAGCTGCAGATAGTCGAATCGATCTTCGCCAATCGCTTCACCGGAATCGGTATGGCGATCATGGTGCTGTTCGGCTTCGTATCCTACATGCGGTACATCGGCGCAGATGCCAAAGCCGTCGTCATCTTGTCGAAACCCCTCAGGGCTTTGCACGGCTCATATTGGCTGATCCCCATCGGTTTCATCCTGGGCAACATCTTGTCTCTGGTGGTGCCGTCGGCCGCATCCCTGTCGCTGCTGCTCATCGCCACGCTGTTGCCGGCGCTGGTGGCATCAGGATTGACGCCGCTGACGGTGGGCGCAATTGTGGTGACGTCGTCGACCATTGTCCCGACGCCGCTGGAAGCGGGCCTGATCCAGGGCGCTGACCTGGTTGGTATGCCTGTCACGCAGTACGTGTTTGGCCATGTGGCGTTAGCGACGATTCCGACACTGCTGATCACGGCTTTCATTCATATGTGGTGGCAGCGTCGATGCGATCTGGTTGATGCACGCAAACGTGCTGACGTGGCTGCTGGCATTGTCGCAGCGACCGGTGCGACCGGAGCTGAAATGAAGGCTGCGAAGAAGGGTGAGAAATTTGCGTCGGGCGCATCGAACAGTGCCTCAGAAGCAACGATCCAGGATGCCCTCAAGCGTGCAGCCAACTTGCCGTGGTTCTACGCATTGTTGCCGTTGCTGCCACTGCTGCTCATCATCATTTCAGCGGCTCTGAATCGTCTGGGTGTCATCCCGTTTGAGGCTGGCATCCTGCCTGTCACCGTTGTCTCCCTGTTCATTGCGATGATTGTCGAGGCTATCCGCCTGCGTTCACTGAACAAGGCGATCGATGCGGGTAAGAACTTCTTCACCGGTATGGGTGAGGCAGCGGGCGGCGTGGTTGCGCTGCTGGTCGCCGCCGCAATTCTGGTGGAAGGTATCACGCAGCTTGGTGTCATCAAGATGCTGACTGATGCGACGGAAGGTTCAAGCGGCGCTGCGGCATTGATCATCTTGATCTTTGTCGTGTCGGTCGCGCTGCTGTCTACCCTGACGGGGTCTGGTACCGCTCCGTACTTCGCTTTCTCCGAGGTTGTCCCTCACTTGGCCGAAAGCGGTGGTGTGCTGCCCATTCGTATGCTGAACTCGATGTGGGCAACGTCAAACCTGATGCGTCAGGTGTCGCCTGTGTGCGCTGCAGTCCTGATCGTGTCGGGCGCCATTAACGTCAATCCGATTGAACTGGTCAAGCGCACAGCGGTTCCGATGATCGCCGCAACAGTTCTGAACGTGATTTTCTCGTTCCTGTTCATTCACGCATAAGCGGTGAGACTGGCTCACTCAGGGGGCTTGCTCCACGCGGCGGGATTGGTAATCCGGCCGCAGAGAGCAGGCCCCCTGTTCGTGTGCTGTCCACGTGCATTGAACACGCTTAGCGCATGTATGAGAACGCGGCTTATCAAACTGATTGTGGCAGGATTCAACAGGTCGAGGTAGACATCATCGGATCGAGGTAGCAGTGCCCTGGTTACAGTCAGTGAAGCGAGTGCCAGTCAACCGGTCAAGGTAGGAGTCAACGGGTCAAGGTCATCGCGCGGTCTGGAATCAACCAGTCAAGGTATGAGCGGACGATTCGGACTGAACACTTATCAGCGACAGTGACTTTCCCGCACTATTATGCGGATCTTGAATAGTGAGACGGGGCAGTAGTGGTCTCTTGCCTTGACCGGTTGACGAAAAGCCCCTTCGTTTACCTTGACCGGTTGACGCACATTGTCTGTCGTACAACACGCCAGCTGAACTGGTGTCGGCACTACCAGTCGCTTCACGAAATGCGCCCCCGACAGGACTCGAACCTGCAACCTAAGGATTAGAAGGCCTTTGCTCTATCCATTGAGCTACGGGGGCTACTCGCATAAGGATAGCGTGCCTGCACCCTCGGGTGTGAATACAGGCAGGTGAAGTGGTCTCACTTCACACCAGCAGACGGAAAATCTCCGAATCCGGAGCAACTTCTTCGACATGCAGGGGAGAGGCTTCCATCCGTGTGCGCAGCCGTTCAATGTCTGCCGGATCGCTCAGATCGATCCCCACCAACGCAGGCCCGGTCTCACGATTGTTCTTCTTCGTATACTCGAAATGCACCACGTCATCACCTGGACCCAACACTTCTGACAGGAACAGGCGCAACGCACCCGGCTGCTGCGGGAAGGTCACAACAAAATAGTGCCGCAGCCCCTCATGACGCAGCGAGCGTTCCACCACTTCCGCATAACGGCTCAAGTCATTGTTGCCACCGGACACGACACAGACAATGGATCCCTCATCGCTGCCCGTGAGCTCAGCGCGCCGTTTCGGATCGGTCAGCAACGTGCGAGCAGCCGTGCTGGCCAGCGCCCCCGCAGGCTCAGCAATGATGCCGTCAGTTTGATACAGAGACACCATCTCCGTGCACACGGCCCCTTCGGGCACCGACACAAGAGAGGACACGTTTTCCTGCGCCAGCTGGAACGGCAAGGTTCCCACCGTCCCGACAGCGGTCCCGTCAACAAAGGAATCAACACGATCCAGCGCGGTAGGACCACCCTCGTCAAAGGCGCGCTGCATCGAGGCAGCGCCGTACGGCTCCACACCAATGACACGCACGTCAGGTCGCAGATGGCTGAGCGCTGTCGCAATCCCCGCGATGAGGCCACCGCCCCCGACAGGCACCAGCACGCAGGACGTGTCAGCAGGGATCTGCTCGGCCAGTTCGACACCGATGGTGCCTCCGCCCGCGATTGTTCCTGGATCATCGTAGGGGTGGACATATTCGCGTCCCGTGACGCGCGCAGCCTCCGTCGCCAAAGCGTTCGCACGGTCAAAACCGCCATCCACGATGACCTGTTCCACCCATTCGCCTCCGATGGCGGCGATACGTTTACGTTTCTGACGCGGCGTGGTCGACGGCAGATAGATGGTGCCGCGTACGTTCAGGTGCGCGCATGCGAACGCCACACCCTGAGCATGGTTACCGGCCGAAGCGCACACCACACCCTGTTGACGCGACTGCGCGCTCAGTGCACTCATCTTCGCGTACGCGCCGCGCACTTTGAATGAGCGGCACACCTGCTGATCCTCACGCTTGAGCAAGACGGGCACGCCCAGTTCCTGCGTCAACCGTTCCGACACATCCAGCGGCGTGTGCTTGACGACGTCTTTCAGGGACAGGCTGGCACGCATAATGTCATTGAGCGTCACTGTCGATGTGTCGTTGAGTTCTGAATGTGGCGGTACGTGCTGAGATGATGCCACGGCAACGCTCCTTCCATCTGCGTGTATACGTTGTTCGTGAACTCAGTGTATTCACCTGTGTGCCGATTCGGAGAGGCTGTCCACGTGTACGACACTCCGCAGCAGGTCGCGGCAGTCGCCCTCGTTTCCCTCGACAATCCGGACGGTCCCTGTGGCCCTGAGCGTCCGCTTGACCATCCGCACACCCAAGCTAGTCACCCGCATTCCCGCGCGGGTCACTACACTGGGAGACATGACGAAGCAACTGAAGAATCCACTGGTGTGGATCGACTGCGAAATGACCGGTCTTGACGTGGCGCATGACGCCCTGATCGAAGTGGCGGTCGTGATCACCGACGCGAGCCTGACCGTCGTGGACCCCGGAATCGACATTCTGATCCAGCCCTCTGAGGAGGCGCTGAATCACATGGACGACTATGTGCGCAACATGCACACACAATCCGGCCTGCTTGACGAGCTCAAGGACGGCATCGCGTCGATGGAGGAAGCCGAGAGCATCGTCCTGGACTACATCAAGAAGTTCGTCCCTGTGTCGGGTCGCGCCCTGCTGGCGGGGAACACGGTCGGCATGGATCGCCTGTTCCTGAGCGCGAACATGCCACGCGTCATCGACCACCTGCACTACCGCATTATCGACGTGTCCTCCATCAAGGAACTCGCCAAGCGCTGGTACCCGTGCGTTTACGAGTGCTCACCTGAGAAGCATGGGGGCCACCGCGCACTGGCCGACATTCGTGAATCCATCCAGGAACTTGAGTACTACCGTCGCGCACTTTTCCCTTCTGACCAGGGACCCAGTCGCGAAGACGCCCAGAAGATTGCCGGCGAGGTTGCCGCTTTGGGCATTGTCGAGGGTGCCGCCCAGCAGAATTGACGAGGGGAACGCCCTATCCACAGTTCACTGCCAGCCCGCCGTTGTCCACAGGGATGCGGCGGGCTGAGTGTGTGTCCACAGATTGCCCGCGAAGCCTTTGGACGAGGGCCTGGCGCGGTGAGGATTGTCCTACGGCACAGGGCCGATAACACGAAAGGACAATTCATGAGCGCGAATATGACAGTGACATTACGCGGACGCATCGGAACGGACGTGAAGGAAATCAGGACTGCGACGGGACGAACGACCACACGTTTCCGGCTTGCCACACCGCGTTGGCGCATCAACGATCGGGGAGAATTCGATGAGCAGGAACCCCAGTGGTACACGATCCGCGCATGGGACAAGCTCGCGCATAATATGTCGACCTCATTTGCCAAGGGGCATCCCATCGTGCTGACTGGACGGCCCAGCGTTAATGCGTGGAAGGATGCGGCGGGTGAGGTTAAGAGCGAACTGGTTATTGTGGCGCACAGCGCCGGGCACGACCTGAACTACGGGTGGTCGCACTTCGATAGGCCAAAGGAATCACGGCCAGAGGGAGAAGCAGAACGTGACGACGGAGGCACGGGAAACCTTCAGATCCGGACCTCGCGCGATGATGGCGGCGATGCGGTCGCAGCAGATGCTCCAGCGGCCCAGATGGTAACGGCAGCGGTGTAAGGGAGGCGGTGCGAACGGGGCACTGTATGCAGGGAGCTGCCTCAATGCGGCGAATCGGCGGGCAGTGCGCTTGTGGTGAAAATCAGCCATTTCGGGTTATCTCACGTTGACCGTGGGTGGGCTTCGTGCCGTAGCATGGAGTGACACGAAGTTGACGAGTCCCTTCTTGAAATGGAGAACTGTGGCTGAGTACATATACCAAATGATCAAAGCGCGCAAAGCTCATGGCGACAAGATCATTCTTGATGACGTATCCATGTCGTTCTTCCCCGGAGCGAAAATCGGCATGGTTGGTCCTAACGGTGCTGGAAAGTCATCGATCCTCAAGATCATGGCGGGTCTGGATGAGCCAAGCAACGGCGAAGCACGTCTGACACCCGGTTACACAGTGGGCATCCTCGAGCAGGAACCCCAACTCGACGACACGAAAACCGTGTTGGAAAACGTGCAGATGGGTGCCAGGGAAACGTTCGACAAGCTCGCGCGTTTCAACAAGATCTCTGAGGAGATGGCTGAACCGGACGCCGACTTTGATGCGCTCATGGAAGAAATGGGCAAGCTGCAAAGTGAGATCGACGCTGCAAACGCGTGGGATATCGACTCCCAGCTGGAGCAGGCCATGGACGCACTGCGCTGCCCGCCTGCCGATCAGGATGTGAAGGTTCTTTCCGGTGGGGAACGTCGTCGCGTGGCGCTGTGCCGTCTGCTGATCGAAGCTCCTGAGCTGCTGCTGCTGGATGAGCCAACGAACCACTTGGATGCCGAGTCCGTGCAGTGGCTGGAAAAGCACCTGTCCACGTATGCCGGCGCGGTGATCGCAGTGACCCACGACCGCTACTTCCTTGACCACGTAGCCGAATGGATCGCTGAAGTGGACCGCGGTCACCTCTACCCCTATGAGGGCAACTACTCCACCTACCTGGAAACGAAGGAAAAACGCCTGAAAGTCCAGGGACAGAAGGATGCGAAACTGGCCAAGCGGCTGCGTGAAGAGCTCGACTGGGTTCGTTCCAATCCCAAGGGACGCCAAGCCAAGTCACGAGCCCGTCTGGAACGCTACGAAGAGATGGCTGCCGAAGCGGAGCGCACACGCAAGCTTGACTTTGAGGAAATTCAGATCCCGCCAGGGCCTCGTTTGGGCTCTATCGTGATCGAGGCAAACAATCTGCACAAGGGCTTCGGTGACCGTGTCCTCATCAATGACCTGTCGTTCTCACTGCCGCGCAACGGAATCGTCGGTGTGATCGGTCCGAACGGTGTGGGCAAGACAACTCTGTTCAAGACCATTGTTGGGCTTGAACCGCTGGACGGGGGAGACCTCAGGATCGGTGAGACCGTCAAGATCTCATACGTCGACCAGAACCGTGCGGGCATCGATCCGGACAAATCAGTGTGGGAGGTTGTCTCAGATGGCCTCGACTTCCTGGAAGTCGGCAACGTTGAAATGCCGTCGCGAGCCTACGTGTCCGCATTCGGATTCAAGGGACCGGACCAGCAGAAGCCGTCAGGCGTGCTTTCCGGTGGTGAACGCAACCGCTTGAACCTGGCGCTCACGCTTAAACAGGGCGGCAACCTGCTCCTGTTGGATGAGCCGACCAACGACCTCGATGTGGAAACACTTGGATCACTGGAAAACGCGCTGCTCGAATTCCCCGGGTGCGCGGTGGTTGTCACCCACGACCGTTGGTTCCTCGACCGCGTTGCCACGCACATCCTCGCGTGGGAAGGCACGGAAGAAAACCCTGCGAAGTGGTACTGGTTCGAAGGAAACTTCGAATCCTACGAGAACAACAAGGTGGAGCGTCTTGGTCTTGATGCAGCCCGCCCGCACCGCGTCACGCACCGTCGTCTCACGCGCGACTGAGGAGAGCGTCAAACTGACACACCTCGTCCCACCTTGTGCACATCGCATGCGAACACGCTTAGGGTAATTCCATGACTACAACGTGGACTGTGAGCGATGTCGTTACTGTGATGGATCGGTGGTATCCACCCGAAACGGCACAAGAGTGGGACAAGGTAGGCCTCATTGTGGGAGATCCCTCACGCGAGGTGCGCCGCGTTCTCATTGCCGTTGATCCCGTGGCAGCGGTAATCGACGAAGCTGTGAGCAATGAGATCGACATGATCATCACACATCATCCGCTGTATCTGCGAGGCGTGTCGTTCCTACCTGAAAGCGACCCGAAAGGGCGCGTCGTCGCCACACTCGTACGTGGCGAGTGCGCACTGTTCAACGCCCACACCAATGCCGACATCGCCTATCGGGGAGTCGCGCATGCTTTGGCAGACCTGCTGGGACTGGAACGCACGCAGCCGCTGGACCCCTCGGGACGTGACCGCGACGGCCGCTCGGTGGGACTGGGGCGCGTCGGAACAATAGATCCGGTGACCCTGCGTGAATTTGCGCAGCGAGTGGCATCTGCATTGCCTGCCGGTCCGCACGGCCTGTTCGTGGGCGGAGACCTGGAATCAACCGTCGCGCGTGTGGCGGTGTCAGGCGGTGCAGGTGATTCCCTGCTTGAGCAGGCACGCGCATCCGGTGCCGACGTGTTCGTCACCGCTGATCTGCGCCACCACCCCTCGTCCGAACACCTCGAAGGCGGAGCGCCTGCACTGATCTCAGGATCCCATTGGGCGACCGAATGGCCGTGGGTTCCGGTGCTCGCGCAACGACTCAGCGAGCAAGCCGAGGCGGACAACGTCTCCGTCGACATCACAGCGTCTACCATAGTGACAGAACCATGGACGGCTCACATGCAGACAACCGGAGGAACTCAGTGAAGGCATCACCTGAAGATCAACGCTCGCTACTCGAGTTGCAGTCATTGGATCGCGCCATCATGAAGATGCGACACCAGCGTGACACACACCCGGCGCACGCCAAGCTGCGTGAACTTGCCGGACGGGCAGAGGACCTCAAGCGTGCTGCGATCAACCAGAGTGCAGTGATAGCCGACACGAAACGTGACGTGGCGCGCATCGAAGCGGACATTGAGCGAGTCAACACACGCAAGAGTGCCCAGGAAGGACGCATCGAACGCAATGAAGTTCCCCTGCGCGACATTAACGCAATGGAACACGAAATCGCCCAGATGCGCACCCGGCTCAACAGCCTCGAAGAAGACCAACTTGAAGTTGAAGAACGCCTCGAAGCTGCCCAAAAAGCACAAGACGACATGATCCGCGAAGCGCAGGCGTTGACGCAGGACGTGGAAGCAACCAAGAAACAGTTCGAAGATGATAACGCGCAATCTGACCTCGAACTGGCTGACCTGGAGTGCAAGAGAGCTGACCTGAATGACTCGCTGCCCTCTGACCTCATCGCCGAATACGACTCGGTCTGGCAGCGGCACAGCCCCTTCGCCATCGTGGAGGTGCGAGGCGGCGTCGTCACAGGAGCCACCGGCGAAATTTCGCCCGCCGAGCTGCAGCAGATAAATGCATTGCCCGCAGACGAGGTGTACTGGTGCGTCGACACCGGCCAGATAGTGGTGCGAACCGACGCCTAAACGTCGCCCCGGCCACGCGCGGTTCTTGCCTGACCGCACGCTATTCCACCCCGCCCCCGCACGATATCACCCGACAGCACGCCGTCCCCTGAAAATCACACCGATCGAAGTAGGCCCTGGCGCCGCGCGCGTCGTAGACTCGAGGATGCAGATGAGTCGGCCGGGCGGCCGCGGCACCGCGTGATGCGGTGACGAGGAACGTCCGGGCTCCACAGGGCAGGGTGATGGCTAACAGCCACCCGGGGAAACCCGCGGGAAAGTGCCACAGAAACAAGACCGCCGCTGGCGCGAAGAACACTTCGCACCAGCGGTCAGGGTGAAAAGGTGGGGTAAGAGCCCACCAGTAGGCCAGGTGACTGGTCTAGCTAGGTAAACCCCACCCGGAGCAAAACCGAGCAGCAAGTACGAGCGGCCCGCTCCACGCTTGCGGGTAGGTTGCTTGAGGCCAGTGGCAACACTGGTCCTAGAGGAATGGTCGCCGCTGCCGACTTCGGTCAGCAGGACAGAACCCGGCGTACAGGCCGGCTCATCTGCACTCTCACGCGTCCGACGGCAGTGTCAAAATGTCGGCGCCATCTTCGGTCACCACGATCGTGTGCTCGAACTGCGCGGTGCGGGAACGATCGGCCGTGACAACAGTCCAGTCATCATCCCACTGCTCCCATTCGACAGTGCCCAGCGTCAGCATCGGCTCAATGGTGAACACCATGCCCGGCTCCATCACCGTGTCATACAGTGGTGCAGCATCATAGTGCGGAATGATCAAACCCGAGTGAAAGGCTTCGCCCACGCCGTGTCCGGTGTAATCGCGCACCACGCCGTAGTCAAAACGCTTCGCATACACCGAAATGACACGTCCGATCACGTTGATCTCACGGCCAGGTTTGACCGCCCGGATCCCACGTATCATCGCTTCGCGTGTCCTCTCACTGAGCAGACGCGACTCCTGATCAACATTTCCCACCTCAAACATGGCGCAGGTGTCACCGTGGACACCCTCGTAAAACGCCGTGATATCGACGTTGACAATGTCGCCATCTTCGAGGGGGCGATCATCAGGAATGCCGTGGCAGATGACCTCGTTGATGGAAGTACACAGCGACTTCGGATACCCCATGTAACCCAGGCATGACGGGTAGGCGCCAGCACCGACAATAAAATCATGTCCGATGCGGTCGAGCTCATCGGTTGTCACACCGGGGCGAACCGCCTCACCCACGACACGAAGCGCATCGGCGGCAATGCGGCCAGCGTGGCGGATCCGTTCCACAGTGTCCGCATCCTTAATATCCGAGGCAGTGACGTTTTCAGGGCCATCGTGGAACATGTACTCGGGGCGTTCAATCGACTCAGGCACCGAGCGCATGGGGGAGATACGTCCGGCAGTCAGGTTGCCCAGCGGCGCGCGACGCGCATTGGCAGATGCCGGAATACGACCAGAATTGTCAGAACTACTCATAGCCCTAGCCTAGATCTTTTGCCGACCAGTGCTGGGATGTCACTGCTGGTGATAATTCTCCGGAGCAGGAAATGTGCCATCTTCCACACTTTCCACATACTCGGCAGCAGCCGCCGTGATCTCACGCCCGATCTGCGCGAAACGATGGACGAACGAAGGAACCCATTCCTGCATCCCCACCATGTCCGACCACACCAGTACCTGCCCATCGGTGTGCGGGCCAGCACCGATACCAATAGTGGGAATCTCCAGCGCAGCAGTGACGTCAGTGGCCACGTCGTCAGGCACCATCTCCAACACAACGGCAATCGCACCGGCATCCTGCAAAGCCAGCGCGTCAGCAATCATCGCATCGCGCTGATCGCCACGGCCACGCATACGCGGACCGCCGATCGTGTTCTCTGATTGCGGCGTGTACCCCAGGTGTCCGACGACGGGAATACCGGACTGGCTCAGTAGTCGGACAGCTTCCACGCGCGGTCGGCCTCCCTCGAGTTTGACCGCATGGGCACCAGCGCGCATCAATTGGGAAGCCGATTCAAACGCCTGCTGTGCACTGGCCTCGTACGTTGCGAACGGAAGGTCTGCCACTACCAGGGCGCGGCGTGTGGAACGTGCCACTGCTGCAGTTGCTCGAACCATGTCGTCCAACGTGACGCGCAACGTGGAGTCATACCCCAACATCACGTTGCCGTAGGAATCACCCACCAGCAGCATGTCAACACCTGCCGCATCCAGCAGCGGGGCAATAAGCGCATCATAAGCTGTCAACATCGTGAGTTTTCGGCCCTGCTGCTTAGCTTGAGCAAGGTGGTGGACGCGAACTTTTTTCGGTTTCGTCGGCGCGGGGACCGTATCAACGGCCGCAGCGTCGGAGGGCGCAAGTGAACTCATATCTGTAGCCTAGACGCTTTCGTCAGTGCACCGGGCTTACACGCGATCGCGCTCAGTGAACTGTCCAGCCAATGGCGACGAATGGGCGGACTCGCTTCGACGGCTAATATGGGGGAAGAGGAAACGTGGAGTTTTCCCGTATGACCGATTGTCAATTTCGACCGAGGAAGCAGGATATGGCTGACTGTGCTCCTGAGCTCAATCCGCTTGACGGTGAAGCGGTGAGCGCCCTCGTCACTGATGCGCTGGCGCGTATCAGTGAGGCGAGTTCGCTGGCCCAACTCAAGACCGTTCGCACCCAGGTGATGGGTGATCAGGCACCCCTGATCCAGGCTAACCGCACGATCGGGTCACTGGACCCCGCTGACCGTGCGCAGGCAGGCAAGACACTGGGCGGTGCCCGCAAGCAACTCGCCACTGCGCTGTCCGAACGTGAATCAGTGCTGCGCGACGAAGAGGAAGCCCGCGCGCTGGAGACGGAAGCCGTGGACGTCACGGTGCCGACCGGGCGCCAGAGTCTGGGCGCGCGTCACCCTCTGGAAACCTTGATGGAGGAAGTGGCCGACCTGTTTGTGTCGATGGGATGGGACATCGCAGAAGGCCCGGAAATCGAGCACGAATGGTTCAACTTCGATGCGCTGAACTTCGACATTGACCACCCGGCTCGCCAGATGCAGGACACCCTCTACGTCGATGGCCGCTCCGTCGGTGGCGACCACGAGGATGACGGTCACCTGGTGATGCGCACGCACACCTCGCCAGTTCAGGCCCGCTCCATGCTCGCTCGCGGTGTTCCGCTCTACGTCGCATGCCCCGGTAAGGTATTCCGCTCCGACGCGCTCGACGCGACACATACACCTGTTTTCCACCAGGTTGAGGGTCTGGCAGTTGATCGCCACCTGACGATGGCGCACCTGAAGGGAACGCTGGATCACTTTGCGCGCCAGATGTTCGGCCCTGACGCGCGCACGCGGTTGCGCCCCAGCTTCTTCCCCTTCACTGAACCGAGCGCCGAGATGGATCTGTGGTTCCCGCAGAAGAAGGGCGGCCCCGGCTGGATTGAATGGGGTGGCTGTGGCATGGTCAACCCAAACGTGCTGCGCGCCTGCGGCGTCGACCCTGACGAGTATTCCGGTTTCGCATTCGGCATGGGTATTGAACGCACGCTCATGCTGCGTCACGGCATCGCTGACATGCACGACATCGTCGAGGGAGACGTGCGCTTCTCCCAGCAGTTCGGACTCAACGGAAGGGGATACTGAACATGCCTATGGTTCCATTGTCGTGGCTTCGTGACCACGTAGAAATTCCCGCCTCCGTGACGGTTCCGCAACTGGCCGCAGCGCTGGTGAAAGTGGGCCTGGAGGAAGAAACAATTCATCCCGCCCGCGTGACGGGCCCGCTTGTCGTGGGCAAAGTGCTCACACGCGAGCCGAAAGAACAATCCAACGGCAAAGTCATCAACTACTGCCGCGTCGATGTCGGCCAGCACAACGACGAGCCGGGAACTGGGAAAGAGCCATCTGACCTGCCCAGTCGCGGCATCATCTGCGGTGCTCACAATTTTGATGTGGGCGACCTGGTGGTCGTCAGCCTGCCGGGCGCAGTTCTGCCCGGCCCCTTCGAGATCTCTGCCCGCAAAACCTACGGTCACATCTCTGACGGCATGATCTGTTCGGAGCGCGAACTGGGCCTCGGGGAGGACCACAACGGCATCCTCGTTCTGACCGACAAGTTCGATGCCGACCAGATCCCCGCTCCCGGATCAGATGTGATCCCACTGCTGGGACTGGGGGAAGAGGTCCTCGAAATCAACGTCACCCCTGACCGTGGCTACTGCTTCTCCATGCGTGGCGTGGCGCGCGAATACTCCCACTCAACGGGAGCAACCCTGACTGATCCCGGTCTGCCCGATGGCCTTGACCTGCCCGAACACTCCGACTCAGCTTTGAGCGTGGAAGTTGAGGACAAGCGCCCGATCCGCGACCACGTCGGGTGCGACCGCTTCGTTACACGCATCGTGCGCGGCGTCGACACGCACGCTCAGACGCCCAAATGGATGGTGGAGCGCCTGGAGATGGCAGGCATGCGCTCAATCAGCCTGCCCGTCGACGTCACCAACTACATCATGTTGGATCTGGGCCAGCCGATGCACGCTTACGACCTCGGTTCTGTGGCAGCACCCATCGTGGTGCGCAGAGCTGAAGAAGGTGAACATCTCGTCACCCTCGATGGTGAAGATCGCGCACTGAACGACGAAGACCTGCTTATCACGGATTCTCCACAAGGCCAGCATGGATCGCGCATTATAGGACTTGCCGGAGTGATGGGCGGCCTCGACTCTGAAATCACTGAGGGGACAACAGACCTGGTCCTCGAAGCTGCGCACTTTGATTCCATTTCAATTGCGCGCACGTCCCGACGCCACTTCCTGGCCTCTGAAGCCTCGAAGCGTTTCGAACGCGGTTCGGATCCGGCGATTCCGCCCGTCGCGATTGCCCGGGCTTGCGCGCTGCTTGAAGAATACGGCGGGGGACGGGCTGACCCCCACGTGTTCGAGGTCAATACCGTGCCCGAAGCTCGACCGATCGACATGAAAGTGAGTGAGACGCAGCGCCTGACCGGACTCGAATTGCCTCCGGCACGCATTCGCGAACTGCTGGAAACAATCGGCTGCCAGGTTCATGGCGAGGACAGCGAGGCCCAATGGCAGGTGACACCTCCGAGCTGGCGACCTGACCTGACCGGGCCTGCCGACCTGGTCGAAGAGGTCGCGCGCCTGCACGGATACGATGAGATCCCGTCAATCCTGCCGCAAGCCCCCGCTGGACACGGCTTGACCACGGCGCAGAAGGCTCGCCGTGACGTCGCACGCGTCCTGGCCAATGCTGGACTGACCGAGGCAGAGTCCTACCCCTTCATGTCCACTGCTGCCCATGACCGCCAGCAGCTGGCTGCCGATGACCCGAACCGTCAGGCAGTGCGCCTGCGCAATCCGCTGGCCGACGATGCGCCGCTGCTGCGTACACGCATCCTGGACACGCTGCTCGATGTTGCCGGACGCAACATGTCACGCGGTATGAACCACATCGCGGTCTTTGAGATTGCGAAGGTTGTGCGCCCGGCAGGAACGGTTCCATCCGATCTGCCGTCCGCTGAGCAGCGTCCCTCTGCCGAGGTGGAAGCTCAGCTCCAGGCCGGCGTTCCCTCGCAGCCGTGGCATGTGGGAGCAATCTTGTGCGGAAATGCCACAGGTAACGGGGTGTTCGAGCAGCCCCGCGTCTACGACTGGGCCGATGCCATCGACCTCGTCTGGCGCGTCGCACAGTCACTGGGCGTCAAGGTGGAAACAGCACGCGGCTGGCTTCCTGAATCTACCCCCGTGCGCAAGGGGCCGCCGATGCCTCAGGCGAGCAGTGACCCGCACGCAGTGGCACCGTGGCATCCAGGCAGGATGGCGCAGGTTTTCGTCCGCAACGGCAAGACTCTGACTGTTGTGGCGCGAGCCGGCGAACTTCACCCGCGTGTATGTGAGGCATTCGGTTTACCCAAGCGCTCATGCGCACTGGAGCTGGACGTCGACGCGCTGGTGGCGCATATGGCGGAAGAACCAATCCAGGTGAGCGGCGTGTCAACGTTCCCGGTGGCAAAAGAAGACTTCGCACTGGTTGTCGCCAATGACATTCCCGTTGCCCGCGTTGCTCAGGTGATTCGCCAGGCGGCAGGTGCCCTGGCCGAAGAGGTATCCCTCTTTGACATTTACGAGGGCGACCAGGTTCCCGACGGTCACCGCTCGCTGGCCTTCACTGTGAAACTGCGTGCCGATGATCGCACTCTGAGTGCAGATGAGGTTACGCGCACACGCAACGACATCATTTCTCGCACAGGTAAGACGCTCGGGGCGCAACTTCGCGCATAACGAATGCGCGAATCGTGATCAGTGCGGCCGGTGCGTGAAGCGCCGGCCGCACTGGCGCATACGCGTGTGCTCGGGCGTTAGTCCTGCTCAGAGTCTGAAACGTATGCACAGCAGGGCAGTATTTGCGACTTCTTGACCGATTCGGCTCACATTGGCGCGCCAAAGCGTCCATACTGGGATTATGAAAATCCTCGTCACTGCTTCGTCAAAACATGGTGCAACCCGTGAGGTTGCCGAACGTATCTCTGACCGTCTGCGCTCGCACGACTTCGATGTCGAGATGATCAATCCGGAGGATGTGAAGTCTCTGGAATCCTACGATGCTGTTGTGTGCGGTTCAGCCGTGTACATGACGCAGTGGATGGCGCAGGCTAACGATTTCATGGAGCGTTTTCGCCCGAACCTGCTGTCGATGCCAGTGTGGGCTTTTTCAGTGGGTCTGTCCGGAGTGCCGAAGCATTCGCTGCAGGATCCCTCGCGCATTGGTCCGGTGCTGATGAAGGTGCCGATTGTTCACCACCAGAAGTTCCCGGGTCGTTACGACCCCTCGCGCCTGTCACTGCGTGAGCGCACCATCGCGCGCCTTGCCGGTGCGGTAGAAGGTGATTTTCGGCCGTGGGACGAAGTGGATCAGTGGGCAGATGAGATAGCACAGGATCTGAAGTTGGGTAATACGGCACCGCAGGAGTCGGACGCTCAGTAGTCCTGGTGTCCATATAGAGGACACCCGTTATGCAAATTATGCATGACTGTGTATAGTCATGCATATGAATTTTCGGGCAGCTATTGCAGGAGTATCGGGATACGCAGGAGGCGAAATCGCACGCCTCCTTACCGCGCATCCTGACATCACGCTCAGCATAGTTACGGGAGCATCTTCCGCCGGCAACACCCTGGCACAGATGCATCCGAACATCACCGGGCCCCAAGGTGCGCTGGTGATCCAGGACACAACAGCCCAGGCTCTCGGCGGCGTTGATGTGATTTTCCTGGCCCTGCCACACGGACACTCCGCCCGACTTTCCGATGAGCTCGCACGCGCAGGCACGTCAGCACTGATCATCGACTGCGCTGCCGACCATCGACTGACCGATGCAGACGAATGGCATCGCTACTACGGCACCGACGCAGCCGAACCGTGGACCTATGGAATGCCAGAGTTGCTGCACAGCGGCGAAACACAGATGACACGTCAACGCGACGCCCTCGCACACGCCGGTCAGATCGCCGTGCCCGGCTGCAATGCGACAGCAGTCACCCTGGCAATACAGCCAGCCATCGCCGCGCACATCGTCGAACCCACCCTATGCGCCACCTTGTCAGTGGGTTATTCAGGTGCCGGTCGATCACCCAAACAGCATCTGCTGGCCTCCGAGGCACTCGGCGCGATCGTGCCTTACGGCGTGGGAGGGACCCACCGGCACATCCCCGAAATCATCCAAAACCTGCGCATCAGCGGGGCGGACGACGTTCGCCTGACATTCACGCCCGTTCTGGTCCCCACAGCTCGCGGCATCGTGGCGACAGTGGTGGCACCGCTGCACGCATCCGTCAGTGCAGATGACGTGGCCCACGCCTACAGCATCTACGATAATGAGCCGCTGATCGGTGTCAGCCACGAGGCACCCTGGCCGTCCACTGCGCCTGTCAACGCGACCGGCTGTGCCCTCGTCAATGCAGTGATTGACGAACGTGCCCACAGTCTTGTCACTATCTGCGCACTCGACAACCTCGGTAAAGGAACTGCGAGTGCAGCCATCCAGAGCGCAAACCTTGCGCTCGGCCTGCCTGAACTGACCGGAATCCCCACCATCGGAGTGACACCATGAACCAGACAGCACCATTGGCCGGCGTGACAGCACCTCAGGGATTTCTCGCATCAGGGGTTCACGCAGGGATCAAAGCCAGCGGTAACCGTGACGTTGCCCTCGTCGTCAACACCGGACCGACCGAGCTTCGCGCCTCGGCAGCAGTCTTTACCTCCAACCGCGTCGCCGCTGCTCCCGTCCATCTTTCCCGCGCACACTTCGCCGCGGGCACTGTCAGTGCCGTCGTGTTGAACTCCGGGGGAGCGAACGCCTGCACGGGCGAGCAGGGCGCACGTGACGCCCAACAGATGGCCGACCACGTCGCGCAGGCACTCAGCCTGGCCGACAGCATGCAGGTCGGTGTGTGCTCCACCGGTTTGATCGGTGAGCTGCTGCCGATGGAGGCAGTAATCAGCGGAATTGATATGGCGGTGGGCGAACTTGCTGATACGCCTGAAGCGGGAGCCAACGCTGCCGATGCCATCCGAACCACCGATACCGTGAACAAGACGATCGAGATTCATGCAGACGGCTACACAGTCGGAGGAATGGCGAAAGGTGCAGGTATGCTCGCGCCGGCACTGGCGACCATGCTGTGCGTCCTGACAACCGATGCAGTCGTTGACCAGCGTGAACTTGACGCCGCCTTGCGTGAAGCGGTCCGCACGACGTTTAACCGCGTGGACTCAGATGGATGCCGCTCCACCAATGACACCGTCATTGTACTGGCTTCTGGAGCATCCGGTCACCGCGCCGATGCACAGGAACTGACCGAACATCTGCGCAGCGCCTGCGCAACGCTGGCACGCCAGCTCATTGCGGACGCCGAGGGCGCCACTCATGACATCGACATCACCGTGCGCGGTTCACACAGTGAAGAAGCAGCCGAGATTATCGCCCGTGCCGTCGCGCGATCGAACCTGCTCAAAGCCGCCATATTCGGCAATGACCCGAACTGGGGGCGAGTCCTGTCAGAAATCGGCACAATCCCTGAAGAGATCGCACCATTTGACCCGGATGCCATTGACGTGAGCTTCAACGGTGTGCAGGTCTGCCAGGCAGGGGGAGTGGGGCAGTCGCGAGACCTCGTCGACATGACGGATCGGCAGGTCAGTATTGAGGTCGATCTGCACAATGGTTCAGCCAGTGCCACCGTCATCACCTCCGACCTGACCTACGACTACGTCCACGAGAACAGCGCGTACTCATCATGACCACACTGACAGCGCGGGATAAGACCGCTATTTTGCTGGAAACAATGCCGTGGCTGCGTCACCACCGCGGCAAGTATGTCGTGATCAAGTATGGCGGCAATGCGATGGTGGACGACTCACTCATGCACGCATTTGCCCAGGATGTCCTTTTCTTGCACCAGTGGGGTGTCAAGCCGGTCGTCGTTCACGGCGGTGGTCCTCAGATCAACCAGATGCTGTCCCGGGTGGGCCTTGATGCGCCCTTCACCAAAGGGCTGCGGGTCACCACCGAGGACGTCATGGAGATTGTGCGCATGGTGCTGATTGGAAAAGTACAGCGCGAACTGGTCAGCCTGCTTAACGTTCAGGGTTACCGGGCCATCGGACTGGCAGGAGAAGACGCGGGTCTGTTCCAGGCTCAACGCACACCCGCATGGGTCGATGGTGAAGCCGTTGATATTGGATTGGTGGGAACTATTACCCACGTCAACGCCCAGCCACTGATGGCGCTGGTGGATTCGGGTTTCATCCCGGTAGTCTCCTCCGTTGCACCCAACCAGGATGCGCCATCTGGAGTGCTCAACATTAACGCCGATTCTGCTGCAGCAGCACTGGCTGGCGCGATCGGTGCTGAAAAGCTCATCATGTTGACCGACGTGGAAGGACTCTACGCAAACTATCCGGATCCAAACTCTCTGATCAGTCGCCTTTCGCGCAGTGAACTGGCCGCCCTCGTTCCCACCCTTGATTCGGGGATGGCGCCGAAGATGACTGCTGCGCTGGCCGCCCTCGAACAGGGTGTGCCGCGTGTCCACGTCATCGACGGCCGCCAGCCGCACTCCATGCTGCTGGAAGTCTTTACTGACGAGGGCGTCGGAACGATGATCACCACCGACGGAAATGAAGGGGAGGATCAATGACCTGGGAAAATCGCTACCATGAGGCGCTCATGGACACATTTGGACCTCCTCAGCGTATCCTCACGCGTGCACAGGGCTGCACGGTTGTGGACGACACCGGAGCAGAGTACCTGGACCTGCTGGGCGGAATTGCCGTCAACGTGCTGGGACATTGCCACCCGGCCATTGAGCGCGCAGTGAGTACGCAACTGGCAACACTGGATCACGTCTCCAATTTCTTTGCCACACCGCCGCAGATTGAACTGGCCGAACGTGTTCTCGGCATCGTGTGCGCGGACGCCGTTCCAGACGGATCACGTGTCTTTTTCACCAATTCGGGTACGGAGTCCAACGAGTGCGCCATCAAAATGATCCGCACCTGGGGCAACAGGAAGATCGACGAGGGTACCAAGGGCTTTTCTGCCGACACGACACCTCGCATCATTGCGTTGACTGGCGCATTCCACGGACGCTCAGCGGGCGCACTCTCAGTGACCTGGAAAGAGGCTTACCGCACGCCATTTGCACCGTTGCTCGAAGGAATCGAATTCATTGAGCCGAACAATTTGGACGCACTCGACCGCCACCTGACCCAAGGCGTGGCAGGCATCATCGTTGAACCCATCCAGGGAGAAGCAGGCGTCTACCCGCTCAGTGATGAGTACCTTCAGGCCGTGCGTCTGCGCTGCAATGAGATCGGCGCACTGATGGTCGTTGACGAAGTACAAAGCGGCATGGGACGCACCGGACAGTGGATGGCGCACCACCACGCAGGAATCACGCCCGACGTCGTCACCCTCGCCAAAGGACTAGGTGGAGGCATGCCGATTGGAGCCTGCGTCGGTATCGGCCAGGCTGGATCGATCCTGACCCAGGGAATGCACGGCACGACTTTTGGCGGCAACCCGGTGTGCGCCGCCGCAGGCCTGGCCGTCATCGACACCATCGAAAACGATGCGTTGCTGGCACACGCCCTCACGCTGGGTGAACAGTGGCGCGCCGAACTGCGTGAGACAGGCGGAGCGGCGGTGCGCGAGGTGCGCGGACGCGGCCTGCTTATTGCGGTCGAATTTAATGAACCGTGCGCCAGTGCGCTTGTGCGCCATGCAGCTGACGAAGGATTTATCATTAATGCGCCAAACGCCCATACAATCCGTCTGGCACCACCGTTAACGCTGTCACACCAGCAGGCTCAGTCCTTCACTGAGGCTCTGCCTGCATTGGTTCACAGCGCCCGGCAGACACTCGGCCACGCACACAAGGAGGACTGATGACAGACCACGCCGGCCCTGACACGCAAGGCATCCCGTCGTCACGCACCGCTCGACGCGGAGCCATTGTGGACATCCTTGCCGATCAGCAGATCTCCTCTCAGAAGGAACTGCGTGAAGCACTGGCCGTATTGGGTATCGAAACGACGCAGGCCACTTTGTCACGTGACCTCGTGGAGATGCACGCCACGAAGATTCGCACGGCCTCAGGTAAACAGATCTATTCAGTGCCGGACCTGGACGGGGAACAGACGCGTCGTGGAGAAGAATCACTGGCGCGCCTGGAGCGATGGGCTCAGGACCTGCTCGTTGCAGTAGACACCGCCGGCACATTCCTGGTTGTGCGCACACCAGTGGGCGCAGCCAACCTGCTCGGATCAGCCATCGACACCGCGCGGCTCGAGGGAGTCGTTGGCACCGTGGCAGGAGATGACACTATTTTCGTCGCATGTCGCAGCACTGAGGACGCCGTGGAACTTCAGTCAACACTGATCGCACTGGTCGAGCCTCGCCAATAAGCGTGAATCATTCGAGTACGACAATCAAAGGGTAGAAACGAAATGAGTGAACACAAAGACCGCGTTGTACTGGCCTACTCCGGTGGGCTTGACACCTCTGTTGCAATCGGCTGGATCGAACAGCAGACAGGTATGGAAGTGGTTGCCGTTGCCGTTGACGTGGGGCAGGGCGGCGAAGACCTGGAGGTGATCCGCCAACGCGCCCTCGACTGCGGCGCCGTGGAAGCATACGTCGCAGATGCGAAGGAAGAGTTTGCTTTCGACTACTGCATGCCCGCGCTGAAAGCCAACGGACTGTACCAGGGGCGCTACCCCCTCGTATCTGCGCTGTCACGCCCGCTGATCGTTAAGCACCTGGTGCGCGCCGCACGGCAATTCGGCGCCACCACCGTGGCACACGGCTGCACCGGCAAAGGCAACGACCAGGTCCGCTTCGAAGTATCCCTCACATCGATGGCTCCTGACCTGAAAACGATCGCTCCCGTGCGTGACCTCGCGTTGACCCGCGACGTGGCCATCGACTACGCCAACAAGCACAATCTGCCCATTGAGACGACGAAACACAATCCCTTCTCGATCGACCAGAACGTGTGGGGTCGTGCCATCGAAACAGGGTTCCTTGAAGACATCTGGAACGCGCCGACCAAGGACGTGTACAACTACACCGACGACCCGACCTACCCGCCACTTCCTGACGAGGTAGTCATCACCTTCGAGCAGGGTGTCCCCGTCGCCATCGATGGGCGTGCCGTGACTCCTCTGGAAGCCGTTCAGGAAATGAACCGCCGCGCTGGCGCGCAGGGCATCGGCCGTATCGACATTGTCGAGGACCGCCTGGTGGGCATCAAGTCGCGTGAAATATATGAAGCACCAGGAGCCGTGGCCCTGATCGCCGCTCACCAGGAGCTTGAAAACGTCACCGTCGAGCGCGAACTGGCACGCTACAAGCGCCGCGTGGACGAACGCTGGTCCGAACTCGTCTACGACGCGCAGTGGTACTCACCGCTCAAGAATGCGCTGGACGCTTTCATCGAGAACACGCAGACCTACGTCAGTGGTGACATTCGCATGACGCTGCACGGTGGGCGAGCAACGGTGACAGGTCGACGCTCCGACTCCTCCCTGTACGACTTCAACCTTGCGACCTACGAGACGGGCGATACCTTCGACCAGTCCCACTCGCGCGGCTTCATTGAAATCTACGGAATGAGCGCCAAACTGGCAGCAGCCCGCGACGTGCGTTTCGGACGCGGTGTGAACTTCGACGAGGACGCGCACTAGTCGGCGCTTCCTCTCGTGATCGAACCGTAACCGGATCGTTTCTAAAGAGCGTCCGACTCCTCATCGAACCGATTAGGACTTACCCCCGGTTTTTCGTACCCTCGTATTCTGAGGCATCGAAGCCGGGGGTTGTCCCTGCCCACGGCACGAACCTCCGCTTCTTCATTTCACCACCAGGTTTTCGAGGGGACACATGGCGCACCACCTTGCGATCGCATCCTCCTCGTCACGGCGTCTTCTTGACCGGACAGTGACGAGGGAGGCTTCCTCGGATGTGCGCCCTCGTGAGCTGCGCGTCACCATGTCGTCTCCGCTGCGAAACGCCGGCTGGGCGCTCAGCACCTTGACGTGGGCAATTCGCAGAGCACGCCTGAATGCAACACTTCGGTGGGGTGCTCACGCCAACGAATACCTCGAACCCATGATTGCCTGGGTCTTTTTCCTGACATTCAGCGGAACGGGATTTCGCGCGCTGATCGGATGGGTCGGATACGGCATCATCGTCGTGCTGTCCGCAGCAGTATTCATCGCGATGTTTGTCATTGCGGGGCGGCGCGTGACGATCCGCCGTGTCCCGTGGACGATCGCGGCATTCCTACTGGTGTGCTGGATGTCAGCCCTGTGGGCCGAGTATCCGGGGATCTCAGCGTTAGCATCACTGGGCAGCACACTGAGCGCTCTCATTGGAATCATGATCGCCATCGCGGTGCCGCTGGAGCGCCTCATCGACGCGTTCGCCGCAGCGATGCGATGGTCGGTGGGAATCAGCCTGGTGATGGAGCTATGGTGCGCCATCTTTGTCGGCCATCCGATCGTTCCTGTGTGGCTGCGCGGCCAGGGTAACGTGGGCGCCACGCAGCTGTGGACTGAATCCGCACTGTTCAGAGGTGGCCCCATCCAGGGGTTTGTCGGCAACCGCAACCCACTGGCCGCAATCGCACTGTTCGGCATCATCTGCACGGTGATTCAGCTCCGCGCGCGACGCATGAGCTCCAGGCGTGCCCTCACATGGTTCGCCCTCTACGCGGCGACACTGGCGCTGACACGGTCAGCTACCGTTTTCGTGGCGCTGCTGGCATGCGCCGGAGTATTCCTGGTTGGAACCGTTCTACGGCGCGTGCGCGCGCACAGGCGGCAGCGCGTCCTGCGAATTTCGGCGATGGCTCTGCTGATCGTCAGCGTCGTCGGAGCGCTCCTGTACGCCCCGATCGCTGAGTTTATCGGTCGCGACGCAGACCTGACGGGACGCTCTGACATCTGGCGTGCAGTGTTTGAGCTGTGGAAACAACGGCCCATCGGCGGGTGGGGATGGGTCATGCTGTGGCCACCGTGGATCCCGATGTATCGCGATCTGGTGATTCGTCAGGACGGCGCGCCCACGCCTCACGCCCACAACGCATTCGTGGACGTGTCGTTCCAGACCGGACTCATTGGCCTGGCCGTCTTCGTCATTGCCATCTGCGTCATCGGTATTCGCGTCTTGCACGTCGCCATTCGCCGTATCGACGGTGACGTGTACTCGCTGGCACCGGCACTGATGATGACGGCCATTTTGGTGCAGTCCCTCACTGAATCGCGCCTCCTATTCGAAGGCACATGGATTCTGTTCGTCGCCCTGGCCACATGGCTGGTCGTCAGGGTCGAACAGGAAGACAGCGAAGTGGGCGTGGGGGTATTGTCCCTGCCGGTCCCGCCTAGTCCTGGTCAACGGGGTCGCGCACCACAGGACACGACATACAGCGCGGACCGCCGCGGCCGCGTCCCAGCTCAGCCCCCTGAATCTCGATGACATCGATGCCTGCGCGGCGCAACGCAGCATTACACAGCGGGGAACGATCATAGGTAATCACCTTGCCAGGTGCAATCGCCAGCGCATTGAAACCGTCATTCCACTGCTCGCGATCCACGTCGGAGAAGGTGCCATCTGGACTGATGAAACGCAACGAGCGGCCCATCAGCACTTCCAGTGCGCGTCGAAGATCGTAATGCATATCCTCGACGATCGGAGCGCCCCCATCGGGGCCGGGTCGCAACGTCATCGTGCGCACGTCACCCAAGCGCGGATACAGCAAGAAAGCATCCCGGTCGACCTGCGTCAACACTGTGTCCAAGTGCATGAAGGTACGCACATGCGGCAATACGACAGCCAGGACCGTGTGGGCGTGACCGGCCTCGAACATTTTGACAGCCAAGCGCTCAACACCTTGCGGCGTGGTGCGTTCCGACACGCCAAACACACCGATCCCATCGCCCACCACCAGAGCGTCGCCGCCCTCGGCACTGCGAATAGCACCTGATGTGCCGCGCGACCACCAGTGGAAATCCCAGGGGGCAAAACGTGGATGGTACTGGTAGATAACCGAATAGTGCAGCGATTCGCGCTCGCGCGCCAGACGTGACATCGAATTGACGGCCACACCACCGTGAATCCACGCAGACGCATCCCTCGTGAACAGGTGGTTTGGCAGGGGACGAATCAGGAAATCTTCATCTTCGAGCGTGCGTGTCACCAGCGAGCGCACAGGCGACACGCTCTTCCACTCATCGACCGTCAAACCGTCCACACACATGGCGGTCAGGCGATCTGCCGACAGATCCGCCGTCCATTCGCGCAGCGCAGGGGTGAGCACCGGTCCGAGCCGGCGTTCATTGAGCGTGCGATCCAGTACCGCCTGGCGGGCCTGCTCGTGGTGCAGTGTCTGCGACAACAATGTGCGCAGCTTGTGCACCTCGATGCCTTCGCCCTCCATGACTTCGACGAACTGATCGTGCTCAGCTCGTGCACGGCCCGGATCCATCAGATCATCAAAAAGAAGCTCAGCATGATTGAGGGGAGTGAGCCGTTCGACTTCCTGACCGGGGCGGTGCACGATCACCTCACGCAGCCGACCGATCTCGGAATCCACACGGGGATTGACGTCCACTGTTCCTCCTCACATTGCTGCAGTGCTGAGTATATGCATTTTGTCTGTGTCGATGTTGGCATCGCGGCGTGCGAACAGGCATCATGAAACTATGAGCGCAAACTCGACATTTGATGCAGCACAACGCCAATCGTCTCCCGCCCGTCCCGTCGCATTGTGGGGTGGACGATTTTCAGGCGGCCCCTCTCAGGCGCTTGCCAGATTGTCCGTGTCAACTCACTTTGACTGGCGGCTGGCCCAGGCTGATCTGGCCGGCTCGAAAGCTCATGCACGCGCCCTAAACAGAGCAGGGCTGCTGACCGACGAAGAACTGGACGGCATGGAATCCGCTCTCGACGAACTCAGCGCAGAAGTCGCATCGGGCGCCCTCGTCCCTGACCCTGATGACGAGGACGTGCACACTGCGCTCGAACGCGCATTGATCGACAAAGCGGGCGCTGAACTGGGTGGGAAGTTGCGCGCCGGCCGCTCACGCAACGATCAGATCGCTACGCTCATCCGCATGTATCTGCGCGACGAGGCGCGACACATTGGAGCGCTGACACTTGACGTTGTGGACGCACTGCTCGAACAGGCTCGCCTGGCGGGGGATGCGATCATGCCCGGACGCACTCACATGCAGCACGCGCAGCCCGTTCTGGTCGCCCATCACCTCGGCGCACATGTGTGGCCCTTACTGCGCGATGTGGAACGTCTGCGTGACTGGGATCAACGAGCTGCCGTCAGCCCGTACGGTTCGGGCGCACTGGCAGGAAACACGCTGGGAATGGACCCACAGACCATTGCCGAGGAACTGGGCTTTACCGACAGTGTCGCCAACTCTATCGACGGCACAGCTTCGCGCGACGTGGTTGCAGAGTTCGCCTTCGTCATGACGATGATCGGAATCGACCTATCGACCCTGTGCGAAGAAATCGTCATCTGGAATACCCGAGAATTCGACTATGTGACTCTGGATGATTCGTTCTCCACGGGCTCATCGATCATGCCGCAGAAGAAGAATCCCGACGTGGCCGAACTGGGACGAGGCAAGGCCGGGCGCATGATCGGTGACCTCACGGCGCTGCTGAGCGTCCTCAAAGGAATCCCGCTGGCTTACGATCGAGACCTGCAGGAAGATAAGGAACCTGTCTTTGATCAGATCGACACGCTTGACGTGCTGCTGCCGGCCATTGCCGGAATGGTCTCCACGATGCGCCTGAACTTCGAGCGAATGGCGCAGCTTGCACCACAGGGTTTCTCGCTGGCTACAGATATTGCCGAGTGGCTCGTCAAACAGGGAGTGCCTTTTAGAGTGGCGCACGAACTGTCCGGTGCGTGCGTGCGCCAGGCAGAGGCACGAGGCGTGGAATTGTGGGACCTGACCGATGACGAATTTGCTGCGATCAGCGAGCACCTGACACCTCGCGTGCGCGACGTGCTCAGCGTTGAGGGATCGGTTGCTGCCCGCAATGCCCGAGGAGGAACGGCGCCGGACCGGGTGCGCGAGCAGTTGTCCGAGGCGACCCGTCTGGCCAGCACGCATCGCGCCTGGATTCAGGAGGGCGTGGCGTCGTCTCATTCGTAGTGGACACGTGTGACGAGGGTGGCCCGACCCGACTAAGCTAACCGCAGTAGGTGAACGCCTGCCTGGCGCGCGCCTGAGAGAAGAAAGCCAACACGACCGCGATCATAAGGAGAGCAGAGCGGTGACACAGGATTTAGTGGACGAACTACAGTGGCGTGGGCTGATTGCTCAGCACACGGATTTGGATGCGCTGCGTGCGCACCTGAACGCTGGTCCGGTCACCTTCTATTGCGGTTTTGATCCAACTGCCGCCTCTTTGCATCACGGTCACCTGGTGCAGGTGCTTCTCATGCGGCACCTGCAAAACGCTGGCCACAAGCCGTTGGCACTGGTTGGTGGCGCAACGGGCATGATCGGTGATCCGCGCCTGTCCGGTGAACGCCAGCTTCAGTCACGCGACGTGGTGGGACAGTGGGCGGACAGACTACGCGCCCAGCTTTCGCAGTTCCTTGAGTTCGACGGGCCGGCCGCGGCACGCCTCGTCAATAACCTTGACTGGACCAGCCAGCTGTCCGCGATCGACCTGCTGCGCGACGTGGGCCAGTACTTCCGAGTCGGCACCATGCTGTCAAAAGATATCGTCGCTCGCCGCCTGAATTCTGAAGAGGGAATCTCGTTTACCGAATTCAGCTACCAGATCCTCCAGGCGCATGACTACCTGCAACTGTTCCGGAACTACGGCTGCACCTTGGAAACCGGCGGAAACGACCAGTGGGGCAACATGATTGGCGGTGTGGAACTGATCCGCCGAGTCGAGGGCGCCACCACGCATGTGATGACCACACCGATCATCACGAAGTCTGACGGCACCAAGTTCGGCAAGTCCGAGGGCGGCGCGATCTGGCTGGATCCTCAGATGATGAGCCCGTACGCGTTCTACCAGTTCTGGCTGCAGGTCGCGGATGAGGATGTCGTGAAGTTGCTGAAGGTCTTCACCTTTGATTCCCGCGAACGCATCGAAGAGCTTGCCCAGTCGGTTGCCGAGCGTCCACATCTTCGCGAAGGACAGAAGGAGCTGGCCGAAAAGGTCACCACGCTGGTGCACGGTGCAGATGCAGTCGCTCGCGTGCAGGCTGCGACAGAAGCGCTGTGGGGCAGAGGAGATCTGCGTGAAGTTGACGAAGAGACGCTGGTTGCTGCGACTGGCGAACTACCATCCGGTAGCATTCGCGTTGGCCATGACACGATTGTGGATGCCTTGATTGCGTCGGGCCTGGAGAAGGGCCGCTCTGCTGCGCGCCGTACCGTCGCATCCGGTGGTGCGTATCTGAACAATGTCAAGGTCGAAGACGAAGACGCCCCGATTGAAGCATCAGACCTGCTCGCCGGCGGTCTGGCGCTCATTCGACGAGGGCGCCGCAACCTTGCTGTTGTGCATGCCAATCAGTGAACAAGTGCTGACTGAACCGAGGTGCGTGCAGGTGGCCGTGAACCGGCCTGAATGCGATGCTTGCCACTGACACGGCACGGCTTAGTGCTACGTTGAGAATGTCGAGTGGCGAATCGACGATGCCAGCTGGCGTATTGAGAACATCGACCGGCGCGATGAGAACGTCAACGAGCGTGGTGAGAATGTCAATCGGTACGTGAGACCTGACGAAGGGCCGGGATCTGTGATGCAGATCCCGGCCCACTCATTTGACAGATCGCCCGATTGTTCGTAGAGTATTTTCTTGTCGCCCGGGCGGTGCTGATTGTTTGTGGTTGGTGTTGTTTGTGGTGGTTGTCCCGCGTTTGTGGCCTTTTGTTTGGGGTTGTGGGCGTAGTGGGGGTGTTGTTTGTGAACTCGATAGTGTGTTTGTTTTGTTGATGCTTGTTTTTGTTTTTTGAGTTTTTTTTGGTTGGGATTGGCTGCCCTGTTGTGGGGTGGTTGTTTTCTGAGCAGATTATGGTTTTTGTTTTTTGTTTGGAGAGTTTGATCCTGGCTCAGGACGAACGCTGGCGGCGTGCTTAACACATGCAAGTCGAACGGGATCTGCGTGGCCTTTGTGGTTGTGTGGTGAGAGTGGCGAACGGGTGAGTAACACGTGAGTAACCTGCCTTTTTCTTTGGGATAACGCTCAGAAATGGGTGCTAATACTGGATGTTCTGCGCTTTCCGCATGGGGGGTGTGGGAAAGGGGCCTTTGTGGTTTCTGGAGGGAGATGGGCTCGCGGCTTATCAGCTTGTTGGTGGGGTGATGGCTTACCAAGGCTTTGACGGGTAGCCGGCCTGAGAGGGTGGGCGGTCACATTGGGACTGAGATACGGCCCAGACTCCTACGGGAGGCAGCAGTGGGGAATTTTGCACAATGGGGGGAACCTTGATGCAGCGACGCCGCGTGAGGGATGGAGGCCTTCGGGTTGTGAACCTCTTTCGCTCGTGTGCAAGCCGCTATTTGGGTAGTGGTGAGTGTAGCGGGTAAAGAAGCGCCGGCTAACTACGTGCCAGCAGCCGCGGTAATACGTAGGGCGCGAGCGTTGTCCGGATTTATTGGGCGTAAAGGGCTTGTAGGCGGTTTGTCGCGCCTGTCGTGTAATCCTCTGGCTTAACTGGGGGTGTGCGGTGGGTACGGGCAGGCTTGAGTGCGGTAGGGGAGATTGGAATTCCTGGTGTAGCGGTGGAATGCGCAGATATCAGGAGGAACACCGGTGGCGAAGGCGGGTCTCTGGGCCGTTACTGACGCTGAGGAGCGAAAGCGTGGGGAGCGAACAGGATTAGATACCCTGGTAGTCCATGCTGTAAACGTTGGGCACTAGGTGTGGGGGCCGCCCTTGGTTTCTGCGCCGTAGCTAACGCTTTAAGTGCCCCGCCTGGGGAGTACGGCCGCAAGGCTAAAACTCAAAGGAATTGACGGGGGCCCGCACAAGCGGCGGAGCATGCGGATTAATTCGATGCAACGCGAAGAACCTTACCAAGGCTTGACATGCGCCCTGAGCGCCTAGAGATAGGTGTGCATTTGGTTGGGGGTGTGCAGGTGGTGCATGGTTGTCGTCAGCTCGTGTCGTGAGATGTTGGGTTAAGTCCCGCAACGAGCGCAACCCTTGCCCTATGTTGCCAGCGCGTTATGGTGGGGACTCGTGGGGGACTGCCGGGGTTAACTCGGAGGAAGGTGGGGATGACGTCAAATCATCATGCCCCTTATGTCTTGGGCTTCACGCATGCTACAATGGCAGGTACAGAGGGTTGCGATGCTGTGAGGTGGAGCGAATCCTTTAAAGCTTGTCTCAGTTCGGATCGGGGTCTGCAATTCGACCTCGTGAAGGTGGAGTCGCTAGTAATCGCAGATCAGCTACGCTGCGGTGAATACGTTCTCGGGCCTTGTACACACCGCCCGTCACGTCACGAAAGTTGGTAACACCCGAAGCTTGTGGCTTAACCTTTTTGGGGGGAGCAGGTGACGGTGGGATTGGCGATTGGGACGAAGTCGTAACAAGGTAGGCGTACCGGAAGGTGCGGCTGGATCACCTCCTTTCTAGGGAGCCCTGTTTGTGCGTTTGTTTCTGCTCTTTTTGGGGTGGGGCGCGTTGTGGGGTTGCAAGTGTTGGCGGAGCAGACACATTGTCGGGTTTTCTTTCAATTCCTGTGTGTTTTGGAAGTGTGTGTTGCCTGCGTCTGGCTGCTGTTGTGGTGGTTGGGTGTGTGGTGGGTTGTTTGTGAACTGTATAGTGGTTGTGAGCATCTTTATTGTGTTTTCTGTGTTTTGTTGTTTTTGCATGTTTTCATGTTTGTGTTGTGTTTAGTTTTTGTGGGCATTCGGTGGATGCCTTGGTACCAAGAGCTGATGAAGGACGTGGCGGCCTGCGATAATCCTTGGGGAGTTGGCGAGCGAGCGTTGATCTGAGGGTGTCCGAATGGGGGAACCTGGCTGGGGTTGTGCCTGGTCACTATCATCTGAATTCATAGGGTGGTAGGGGGAACGCGGGGAAGTGAAACATCTTAGTACCCGTAGGAGAAGATATTTCGTCAGTAGTGGTGAGCGAAAGCGGATGATGGCTAAACCGTGTGCGTGTGTGACTCGGCGGGGGTTGCGTGTGCGGGGTTGTGGGGCTCTTTTTTCTCATCTTCTGCCGGGGGTGGGGGTGTGTGCGTGTGCGTGTGGTGAACATCTTGGGATGGGTGACCGAAGTGCGTGATAGTCGTGTAGCTGTGTGTGTGCGTGTGTGCCAAAGGGGTGCCCGAGTAGTGCGGGGCTCGTGGAATCTCGTGTGAATCTGCCAGGACCACCTGGTAAGCCTGAATACTTTTTGGTGACCGATAGTGCATAGTACCGTGAGGGAATGGTGAAAAGTACCCCGGGAGGGGAGTGAAATAGTGCCTGAAACCGGGTGCCTGTAAGCCGTCAGAGCCTGCTTTTGTTGGGTGATGGCGTGCCTTTTGAAGAATGAGCCTGCGAGTCAGTGATGCGTGGCGTGCTTAACCCGTGTGGGGGAT
The DNA here is from genome assembly GCF_001457875.1 of Actinomyces ihuae. Lineage (NCBI taxonomy): Bacteria > Bacillati > Actinomycetota > Actinomycetes > Actinomycetales > Actinomycetaceae > Actinomyces > Actinomyces ihuae. The sequence goes on along the minus strand of NZ_CZPX01000005.1, from coordinate 2,686 downwards.
GCGTAGCGAAAGCGAGTCTTAATTTTGGGCGTGTGTCGCGTGTTGTGGACCCGAAGCGGGGTGATCTACCTATGGTCAGGGTGAAGCTATGGTAAGACGTGGTGGAGGCCCGTACCCACCAGGGTTGAAAACCTGGGGGATGAACTGTGGGTAGGGGTGAAAGGCCAATCAAACTCCGTGATAGCTGGTTCTCCCCGAAATGCATTTAGGTGCAGCGTCACACTGGGCTTGGTGGAGGTAGAGCTACTGGTTGGTTGATGGGCCGTGTTGGTTACTGACGTCAGCTAAACTCCGAATGCCATTTCAAGTGGGTGTGGCAGTGAGACTGCGGGGGATAAGCTTCGTGGTCGAGAGGGAAACAGCCCAGATCATCGGCTAAGGCCCCTAAGCGTGCGCTGAGTGGGAAAGGATGTGGAGTCGCGTTGACAGCCAGGAGGTTGGCTTAGAAGCAGCCATCCTTGAAAGAGTGCGTAATAGCTCACTGGTCGAGTGGTTGTGCGCCGATAATGTAGCGGGGCTTAAGCGTGCCGCCGAAGCCGTGGCAATAACTTTTTGTTTTTGGGTAGGGGAGCGTCCTGCTCTGGGTGAAGCTGCCTGGTGATGGGTGGTGGACGGGGTGGGAGTGAGAATGCAGGCATGAGTAGCGTTTCGTGGGTGAGAATCCTACGCGCTGATTGACTAAGGGTTCCAGGGGCAGGTTTGTCCGCCCTGGGTTAGTCGGGTCCTAAGGCGAGGCCGACAGGCGTAGTCGATGGGTGACCAGTTGATATTCTGGTACCGTTTGTTTTCCGTCTAACGCTGCATGCTTTCGCGTCGTGTGCTTGCCGTGCGTGGTGTTGTCTTTCGGGATGATGCTGAGTGTGGCTGTGTGTGGTGTGGGGTGTGTGGTGAGCATTGGGGTGACGCAGGGAGGTAGTTGCTGCACACTGGTGGTTATGTGTGTCTAAGGTTGTGGCCTGTTTCTTGGGTGAAATCCGGGAAGCTGCGTTTGATCGCGTGGGTGAGGGCTGATGGGGCTGCCTGTTGGGGTGGCTAGTGGTGATCCTGTACTGCCGAGAAAAGCCTGGATGTGAGGAAGATGAGCGCCCGTACCCTAAACCGACTCTGGTGGTCAGGTAGAGTATACCGAGGCGTGCGAGTGAATCATGGTTAAGGAATTCGGCAAATTGCCCCCGTAACTTTGGGATAAGGGGGGCCCTGCTGGTGTGCCTGCTGTGCGTGGGTGGTGCTGGTTGGGGTCGCAGAGAATTGGGAGAAGCGACTGTTTATTAAAAACATAGGTGTGTGCTAAGCCGTAAGGCGCTGTATACGCACTGACGCCTGCCCGGTGCTGGAAGGTTAAGAGGACGACTTAACTGCTTTTTTGTGGTGAAGGTTTGAATTTAAGCCCCAGTAAACGGCGGTGGTAACTATAACCATCCTAAGGTAGCGAAATTCCTTGTCGGGTAAGTTCCGACCTGCACGAATGGCGTAACGACTTCTCCGCTGTCTCGACCGTGATCTCGGTGAAATTGCAGTACGAGTAAAGATGCTCGTTTCGCGCAGCAGGACGGAAAGACCCCGGGACCTTTACTATAGCTTGGTATTGGTGTGTGTTTGTGCTTGTGTAGGATAGGTGGGAGACTGTGATGCCGTGCCGCTAGGTGTGGTGGAGTCGTTGGTGAAATACCATTCTGGTTCAAGTATGCATCTAACTTGGAGCCCTGATCGGGTTTGGGGACAGTGCCTGGTGGGTAGTTTAACTGGGGCGGTTGCCTCCTAAAGGGTAACGGAGGCGCTCAAAGGTTCTCTCAGCCTGGTTGGTGATCAGGTGGTGAGTGTAAGTGCACAAGAGGGCTTGACTGTGACACTGACGGGTGGAGCAGGTACGAAAGTAGGAACTAGTGATCCGGCCATGGCTTGTGGAAGCGTGGTCGCTCAACGGATAAAAGGTACCCCGGGGATAACAGGCTGATCTTGCCCAAGAGTCCATATCGACGGCATGGTTTGGCACCTCGATGTCGGCTCGTCGCATCCTGGGGCTGGAGTTGGTCCCAAGGGTTGGGCTGTTCGCCCATTAAAGCGGTACGCGAGCTGGGTTTAGAACGTCGTGAGACAGTTCGGTCCCTATCCGCTGCGCGCGTTGGAAACTTGATGAAGGCCCGTCCCTAGTACGAGAGGACCGGGATGGACGAACCTCTGGTGTGCCAGTTGTACTGCCAGGTGCATTGCTGGTTGGCTACGTTCGGTTGGGATAACCGCTGAAAGCATCTAAGCGGGAAGCTTTCTTCGAGATGAGGTTTCCGTGCCCCCCTTTTTGGGGGGTGGGAGGTCCCCAGTAGATGACTGGGTTGATAGGCCAGAGGTGGAAGCATTGTGAGGTGTTGTGAGCCGACTGGTACTAATGGGCCGATTCTAAACCAACACTCCACACTAGTGTGTGGGGCGAAGCGAGAAAACACGTGCACCCTATGTTTGGGGTGTGGTGCTTGCAATCACTGTGCGGTACACACTCAACCCACATACGGTGGGTGGGTGACATTTTTTGCGGTGGCTCATGGCAGGCGGGAAACGCCCGGCTCCTTTCCGAACCCGGAAGCTAAGCCGCCTTTGCGCTGATGGTACTGCGACCGGGGGGTCGTGGGAGAGTAAGACACTGCCGCAATCAACCGTGAGTTGGGGGTGGGGTACAGGCCTGGAGACAGGC